>NZ_JOAI01000005.1 GCF_000717715.1 Streptomyces sp. NRRL B-24484
CCGCACAGACCCCCGCATCCCCGCCCCCACATCCCCGCACCGGGCGCGCCGATCCCGGCACCCGCCCGACCCTTGTACCCCGGAAAGCAGGCCCCAGTTCCATGCCCATGCGACGGACCCACTATCTCGCCGGCGGCCTCGCCGCCCTGGTCGCGAGCCTGGGGGCGGTCCCGCCCGCCCAGGCCGTGTCCTCGATGCGCACCGTCTTCCCCGGCGAGTCCATCCAGAAGGCGGTCGACGCGGCCGCCCCAGGCAGCACCGTCCAGCTGATGCCCGGCACGTACCACGAGAGCGTGCTGATCACCCGTTCGGACATCACCCTGCGCGGGGTCGGTCCGTCGACCGTCCTCGTCCCGGACCCGACGCAGACCGGGAACGCCTGCGCCACGGCGGGCCACGGCATCTGCGTGGACGGCACGGACGACCAGAAGGTGAACAACGTCCGGATCGGCTCGCTCACCGTCTCCGGCTACCGGATGAACGGCATCGACGCCTCCAACACCGACCACCTGCGGATCATGGACGTCGGCGCCTTCCACAACGGCAACCAGGGCATCAGCCAGGAGAAGTCGATCCGGGCCACGCTGACCGGCAACGAGGCCGCCGACAACGTCCAGGCGGGCATCTTCCTGGCCAACTCGGTGGCCCACGAGGGCGGTGCCATCGACACCCAGGGCACCGTGATCCGCGGCAACCGGCTGTCCGGCAACCGGATCGGCGTGGTCGTCCGGCGCGCCCGGACGCTGGCGGTGGACGCCAACGACATCAGCGGCAACTGCGGCGGCGTCTTCGTGGTCGGCGACGAGGGCTCGCCCAAGCCGGGCGCGATCAGCGTCAACCGCAACTACGTCCACGAGAACAACAAGTACTGCCCGCCGAACCCGCGGCTGGCCTTCATCCAGGGCACCGGCATCCTCTTCACCGGTGCCGAGGACTCCGTGGTGTCCGGCAACCAGATCGAGGGCAACCGCGGCGACTCGCCGATGTCCGGCGGCGTGGTGCTCTTCCCGAGCGTGACCGGCACGCCCAACAACCGGATCACCGTCACCGGGAACGTGCTGGCCGACAACGGCCCCGCGGACCTGGCCGACCGCGACACGGGCACCGGCAACACCTTCACCCGCAACACCTGCGGCGTCTCCGAGCCGGCCGGCCGCTGCTGAGCGCTCGTCCGAGCCCTCGCCGCACCGACCGCAGACCCTCCCTCCCCGGGCCGCCCGGCCCCCGTACGAAAGGCGGTTCCATGTCCGCCAGCACCCAGTCCCCGTCCCCGCCCGCGGTGATGCGCCTGCGCGAACTCGTCTTCGGCGCCGCGTGCGCCGCGGCGATCCGCGCGGCGGCGCAGCTCGGTGTCGCCGACGCGCTCGGCGAGAGCCCGACGGCCGTCCGCGACCTGGCCGCCGAGCTGAAGGTGGAGCCCAAGCCGCTGCGCCGGCTGATGCGGGCGCTCGCCAGCTACGGGATCTTCACGGAGACGGACGACGACTGCTTCGCGCACACCGACATGTCCCGGATGCTGCGCGAGGACGCCCCCAACAGCCTGCGCTACATCTCGCTGTGGTGCACCGAGCCCTGGACGTGGCAGGCCTGGCCCCGGCTGGACGAGGCCGTCCGCACCGGCCGCAACATCTTCCCCGAGATGTTCGGCAAGGAGTTCTTCCAGTACCTGCACGACGACGCGGGCGAGTCCGCGAAGGTCTTCGACAAGGCGATGAGCAGCTCCAGCCGGCAGTCCGCGGCGGACCTGGTGGCATTCCTGGACAACCTGGAGGACGTCTCCACGGTGGTGGACATCGGCGGCGGCCAGGGCCTCGCGCTGGCCGGGCTGCTGGAGAAGCACCCGCACCTGCACGGCACTCTGCTCGACCTGCCGCAGGTGGTCGCGGACGCCGATCCGCGGCTGCGGCCGGGCGGTGCGCTGGCCGACCGGGCCCGTCTGGTGCCCGGCGACTGCCGGGTGGCGATCCCGGTGCAGGCCGACCTCTACCTGATCAAGAACATCCTGGAGTGGGACGACGAGTCCACCCGCCGCACGCTGGCCAACGTGGTGGGTGCGGCCCGTCCCGGCGCCCGGGTGGTGGTGGTCGAGAACCTGGTCGACGACAGCCCCTCGATGCGCTTCACCACCGCGATGGACCTGCTGCTGCTGCTCAACGTCGGCGGCGCCAAGCACACGCGGGAGAGCATGCTGGGCCTGATGTCCGAGGCCGGCCTGCGGGTCGACGAGGTCCGCCCGGTCAACCCGTACCTGCACGCCTTCGAGAGCGTCGTCGAGGGCTGACGCGCTCCGCCCCTCCCCCGAGGCCCGCCTGCACCCCGCCGGCGGGCCTCGGCGTGCGCCCGCCCCGCCGGTCCTTGCACCCCGTACCGGGCACCCGGCGGCGGGCACCGGGCGGGGGACGCGGCAACGCCGGGGCGCCGGCCCGATGGTGGTCGGCCGGCGCCCCGGCGTTCGCGGTGGATCAGCCCGAGGGCCGCTCCCACCGGTAGAACTCGCGTGCCATCGCGTCCTTCGGCTCCCGCCAGGTCGCCGGGTCGTACGCCTGGACGTGCGCGGTGAGCCGGTCGCTGACGAGCTGGAACTCGGGGTGCTTCACGTGCCGGGCGACCGAGGGCCCGGGCGGCCGGTCCGCCTCGATGAGGTGCAGGTAGAGGTCCTCGAACTGGAACAGGCTGCGGCCGGTGACCCCGATCAGGTGCGGCAGTTCACCGCGGTCGGAGTCGGCGAAGATGCCCGCGATGTCGTCGCCGGAGCCGGGCCGCATCCGGGCGACGATGAGGGAGCGGTACGTCCCGCTCACCGCACGCCCGCCCGCAGCTCGACCTTCTCCTTGATGAGTTCCATCTGGATCCGCGAGTTGCGGTTGATGTGGTTGGTCATGCCGTGGTCGTCGACCGGCGCGGTGGGCTTCATCGCGAAGTCCTGGATCCAGCGCATCAGGGTGCCGCCGGGGTGCTCGGTGTACTCCCACCGGATGTTCATGAACTCGAACGGGCCGGGCTCGACGCGGCGGGCCCGGACGGTCAGCCCCTGCCGGTCGGTCTCCCGCTCGGAGACCCAGCTCCAGACGGTGCCGTTCTCGTCGGGGTGCATGGTCAGCCGGAAGGTCGTCTTCGGGCCCTCGCGGTCGATCACCTCGACGGAGGCGTACTCGCTGAACAGGTGGGGCCAGCCCTCCAGGTCGTTGGTGACGTCCCAGACGAGGTCGAGGGGGGCGTTGATGAGGATCTCGTTGTCCGTGTGGCCGGGCATGGGGTCAGGCTCCCGTCGTGGCAGAGGCGTTGACGGCGTCGAGGAAGTCCTGGGGGGTCTTGGACATCTCCGCGCCGGGGGTGATCGGGGTGGCGTAGGTGTTCTCCAGCTCGCCGACGATGCCGAGCAGCGCCAGCGAGTCGACGCCGAACTCCTCGAAGGTGGCGCCGGGGCGCTCCAGGTCGAGCGGGTCGACGCCGATGCCGGCCCGGCCCTTGATCAGGGCGGCCAGCTCGTCGTACGTGAGGACGTGGGTCATCGGGTTCTCCTGTGGGTCGGGGGCATCCGGCAGCCGGTCAGGACGGGCGGCCGGCACGCAGCACCAGGGCGGCGTTGGAGCCCATCAGTCCGCGGCTGAGCACCAGGGCGGTGCGCAACTGGGCGGTGCGGCCGTAGCCGCAGACCAGGTCGAGGTCGTACGCCGTGCCGGTGACGTTCGGCGTGGGCGGGACGAAGCCCTGCTCCATGGCGAGCACGGCCGCCGCGGCGTCCAGCAGCGGGGCGCCGCAGTAGGCGCGTCCGGTGCCGGCCTTGGGTGCCGTGACGGGCACCCGTGCGGCGTGCTCGCCGAGGGCGTCGGCGAGGGCCAGTGCCTCGGCGCGGTCGGCCTCCGGGACGCCGAGGGCGTCGGCGAAGACCACGTCGACCTCGTCGGGGGCGCAGCGGGCCTGTTCCAGGGCGGCACGGATCGCGTGCGCGAGGCCCTCGCGGGACTCGGCCCAGCGCGACGCCCCGGTGAAGGTGGCGGCGTGCCCGGCGAGTTCGGCCCGGATGCGGGCGCCGCGGCGGCGGGCGGCCCGTTCGTCCTCCAGGACGAACATGGCGCCGCCCTCGGCCGGGACGAACCCGCTCGCCTCCGGGCTGAACGGCAGGTAGGCGGTGGCGGGGTCGTCGCCGAGGCTGAGCTCGGGGTAGCCGAGCTGGCAGACCATCGAGTACGGCGCCAGCGGTGCCTCCGCACCGCCGACCACGACCGCGTCCGCACCCCTGGCTATGGTGCGCGCCGCGTGCGCCAGCGCGTCGAGGCCGCCGGCCTCGTCGCTGGCCACCACGGCGCAGGGCCCCTTGAAGCCGCCGCGGATGGAGATCTGGCCGGTGCTGGCGGCGTAGAACCAGGCGATCGACTGGTACGGGCCGACGAACCGGGGGCCCTGGCCCCACAGGTTCTGCAGCTCCCGCTGGCCGAACTCGCCGCCGCCGGAGCCGGCCGCGGTGACGACGCCGGTGGCGAAGGGCGAGTTCTCGTCGGGCCGCAGCCGCGCGTCCTCCAGGGCGAGGTCGGCGGCGGCCATCGCGTAGTGCGTGAACCGGTCGGTCTGGACGAGGTAGCGGCCCTCGACCGCGGCCTCGGCGTCGAAGCCGCCGACCTGTCCGGCGACGCGCAGCGGCATCTGCCCGCAGCCCTCGCGGGTGATCGGGCCGATCACGCTGGCGCCCTCGCGGGTGGCCTTCCAGAAGTCGTCGGCGCCGACACCGTTGGGTGCGATCACCCCGATGCCGGTCACCACCGTCCGCCGGTCGGGCGGGTCGGACGTCATGTCCGTGCCCCCTCTCTGCTGAGCACGACCGCGGACTGGAAGCCGCCGAAGCCGCTGCCGACCGAGAGCACGTGCCGCAGCGGCAGCTCCCGGGCCGTCTTCGGGACGTAGTCCAGGTCGCACTCCGGGTCCGGGGTCTCGTAGTTGGCGGTGGGCGGGACGACGCCGTGCTTCAACGCCAGGGCGCAGGCGACCAGTTCGATCGCGCCGATGGCGCCGAGCGAGTGCCCGACCATCGACTTGATGGAACTCATCGGCGTCTCGTACGCGTGGGCGCCGAGCGAGCGCTTGACGGCCGCGGTCTCGTGCCGGTCGTTCTGCTTGGTACCGGAGCCGTGCGCGTTGACGTAGTCGACGTCGGAGGCGTTCACCCGGGCGTGGTCGAGGGCCCGGTCGATGGCCTCCGACATCTCCCGGCCCTCCTGGGTGAGACCGGTCATGTGGTAGGCGTTGCCGAAGGTGGCGAATCCGCCGAGTTCGCAGATGATCCTGGCGCCGCGCCGCTTGGCGTGCTCGTACTCCTCCAGCAGCAGCACCGCGCCGCCCTCGCCGAGGACGAAGCCGTCCCGGCTGGCGTCGAACGGCCGGGAGGCGTGCTCCGGGTCGTCGTTGCGCGCCGAGGTCGCCTTGATCGCGTCGAAGCAGGCGACGGTGATCGGGGAGATCGGCGAGTCGGAGGCGCCGGCGATGCAGACGTCGACCCGTCCGTCCTCGACGGCCTGCAGGGCGTAGCCGACGGCGTCCAGCCCGGAGGTGCAGCCGGTGGAGACGGTCTGCACCGGGCCGTGCGCGCCGGTGCGCTCGGCGACCGCGGAGGCGAGCGTGGCGGGCGTGAAGGCCCGCTGCAGGTGCGGCCCGGCGCCGCGGTGGTCGACGTCCCACCGGGCGCCGTTCGCGCTGACGCCGACGTAGTCGTGCTCCAGCCGGGTGGTGCCGCCGACGGCGGTGCCGAGGGAGACGCCGATCCGCCAGGGGTCCTCGGCGCCGAGGTCGAGCCCGGCGTCGCGGACGGCCTCCGCGGCGGCGGCCAGCGCGAACTGGATGTACCGGTCCGAGCGGGCCACCTCCTCGGAGTCGAGGCCGGCCGCGTACGGGTCGAAGTCGCACTCGCCGGCGATCCGGGAGCGGAATCCGGCCGGGTCGAAGAAGGTGATCCCGCGGGTCGCGGTGCGGCCGGCGGTGAGGAGGTCCCAGAAGGCGGGGACCCCGACTCCGCCGGGCGCGACGACACCGAGGCCGGTGACCACCACCCGCCGGGTCATGAGACGGCCTCGGCCGGTTCCGGCGGCGCCGGGGTCTCCTCGGTGTCGACGTGGCCGAGCTCGGGCCGCGGTGCGAGCGGGCCGAGGTGGAAGACCAGGCGGGCCTCGGTGGAGCCGACGTTGCGGAACCGGTGGCGCACGTTCATCGGGATCAGCAGGCCGTGGTCGGGGCTGAGCCGGAACGGCTCGCCGTCGAGGTCGACCTCCAGCTCGCCCTTGACCACCAGCACGAACTCCTCGGAGTACGGGTGGTAGTGCTCGGCGATCCGGTCGCCGGCCTGCACGATCGCCATTCCCATGAAGCCGCTGGTGGCTCCCACCGTCGTCGGGGTGAGCATGGCGCGCAGGTCGCCGCCGCGTCGGGTGTTCGGCGGCGCGTCGTCGACGTGCACGATGCGTGGGAACTTGGTGGTCATGGTTGCTGCCTCCAGAGGGCTTTGCAGGGATGGGGCCGGGGGGCGGGCTGGCCGCCCCGGTACGTGACGCGGTTCAGGCGTCCTGGGAGGAGCGGTCGGTGACGGGCTGCATGGTGCAGTCGGCGAGGAAGCGGCCGATGCCCGAGGACGTCCGCAGGTCGTGGTGCTCGTCGAGGTCCAGCAGACGGGCGAGCACACCGGCGGCGCGCGGGCCGGCGATGCCGAGGGCGGTGGCGGGGTCGGCGTCGGCGGGGCCGGCGAAGTCGATGACGCGGACGACCACGTCGTCGCGGTGGAAGAGGGTGCTCGCGACGAGCGGCGAGCCCTCCTCGACCACCTGGCGGTCCTGACGGGCCAACAGGCCGACCACCGAGCTGCCGCATCCGGTCTTCACCGGGTAGCGCAGCGCGTACCTGCGGACGGGCGCGGTCGGCGCGTCGGGGGCGGCGACGCGGTGCACGGCGGGCAGCGCGGCGCGCATGAAGAAGGCGCGGGCGGACTCCGGGTTGCCGAGGTCGCGGGCCTCCTCCAGGTAGGGGTTGATGGCCTCCTCGACGGCCCGCACCTCGGGCTGCTGGGCGACGTGCCGCAGCGCCGCACCGAGGTCGCCGGCCACCTCGACCGCGCGGACGACCCGGTTGCCCTGCATGAAGAGCGAGGTGCGCAGCAGCCGGGTGCGCTCGTCCACCTGCGCCTTGGGCGAGGTGTAGCCGGCGAGGATCCCGGCGACCTTCTTCTCCGTGCCGGGCTTCACCGTGAAGGTGAGGGCGTGTCGGACGATGCCGTCCGAGACGGGCGCCGCGAAGTCGTAGGTGTGGTCGCCGGCGGTCTCCCGCATGATGCTGAACCGCAGCGAGCGGGTGTCGCGGACGCAGCCGTGCAGCGGCTTGACCATGTCGCGGTGCGCCTCGCTGTCGACCCAGGAGAGGAAGGGCTGGGCGCTCTCCCACTCGCTGGTGATCAGCCACTGGGAGGGGTCCTCGATGGACTGGCAGAGCTGGTCGCTGACGTGGCCGGGCACGGCGGCGACCTGGTGGCGCAGCTGCTCGTAGGCCGTCAGGAACTTCTCCTGGGCGCCGTCCATCACGTCGCACATGAGGACGACGCGCAGGCGGGGGACGGCGAGGGCGGCAGGGTGGGCGTCGGTCACGGGTTCGGTGAGAGTCGTCATCATCACTCGTCTGCTCGAAGGGAGGTGTCGTCGCGCGGCCGCGGTCGAGCGGCGGCCGGTGGCGGCGGGTGTGGGGGTCGGCCGCGGCCCGCGGGGCGGGGATCCGGCCGGTGCGGGCGCTCGCCCGGCCCGCCGTCGGTGACGGCGGGTCCGGACATGGTCCGGTCACGAGGACTGAGCTCGATCGTGGCGGTCCGTCACCGATCGTGCGAGGGCAGGAACCCATCCGAGCGAAAAGGCGCGGCCATGGGCGCAACCGGCCGCGCGCGCACGGAGGAATGACAGGGACATTGGAGGTCGGGCCCTTCGAACGACTGGAGCTACAGATGAACCCAACCGCCGACGGCCGGCTGCCCGTCCTGATCGTGGGCGGCTCCCTGGTGGGGCTGTCCACCTCGCTGTTCCTGGGAAGGCTGGGGGTGCCGCACCTCCTGGTGGAGAAGCACGCGGCCACCTCCCACCACCCGCGCGGACGCGGCAACAACGTGCGGACGATGGAGCTGTTCCGGGTGGCGGGCGTGGAGTCCGCCGTCAAGGAGGCGGCCTCGGTGCTGGCGGAGAACCACGGCATCCTGCAGGCCGACACCCTCTCCGGCGACGACCAGGAGTGGCTGTTCAAGGAGATCGACCCGGGCGGCGCACTGAAGCGGTTCAGCCCGACCGGGTGGTGCCTGTGCAGCCAGAACGACCTGGAGCCGGTGCTGCTGGAGTACGCGCGGCGGCTGACCGGTGACATCCGGTTCGGGACGCAGCTGGTCTCCTTCGAGCAGGACGCCGACGGGGTGACGGCGCTGATCCGCGACCGGGCGACGGGCGCGGAGGAGACCGTCCGGGCGCAGTACCTGGTGGCGGCGGACGGCCCGCGCAGCCCGATCCGGGAGGCGCTCGGCATCGGCCAGACCGGGCCCGGCGACCTCTTCCACAACGTCAGCATCACCTTCCGCTCGAAGGGGCTCGCGGAGGTGGTGGGCGATCGCCGGTTCATCGCCTGCTACCTGACGGACCCTCGGGGCGCGGGCGCGCTGCTGCCGGTCGACAACCGGGAGCACTGGGTCTTCCACGCGCCGTGGCACCCGGAGAACGGCGAGGCGCTGGAGGAGTTCACCGACGCCCGGTGCGCCGCGGCGATCCGCGCGGCGGCCGGGGTGCCGGACCTCGACGTGGAGGTCACCGGCCGGGCGCCGTGGCACGCGGCGCAGCGGGTGGCGGAGCGGTACTCGGTGGGCCGGGTCTTCCTGGCGGGCGACTCGGCGCACGAGATGTCGCCGACGGGTGCGTTCGGGTCCAACACCGGCATCCAGGACGCGCACAACCTGGCGTGGAAGCTCGCGGCGGTGCTGGGCGGCTGGGCCGGACCGCGGCTGCTGGAGTCGTACGGGCGGGAGCGCCGGCCGGTCGCGGAGTCGACCGCCGCCCGGGCGACGGCCCGCTCCGCGGAGCACAAGCACCCGGGCTACGACGTGTCGCCGGGCACCGGACGGCAGAACAACGTGCTGTCGGTGGTGCTGGGGTACCGGTACCCGCTGGGTGCGGTGGTCGGTGCCGACGCGGACGGCCCGGCGGTGCCGGAGAAGCTCTCGGCGGACGGTTCTCCGGGCGGCCGGGCGCCGCACGTGTGGGTGCGGCGGGCCGGGGTGCGGGTCTCCACGCTGGACCTGTTCGAGACGGTGCCGGTACTGCTCGCCGGACCGGCGGGGGACGCCTGGCACGAGGCGGGCGAACTGGCCGCGAAGCGGGTCGGCGTCCCGCTGACGGGCTACCGCGTCGGCACCGACCTGGAGTTGGAGCCCGAGGAGGGCACCGACTGGGCCGGCACGTACGGGGTCGGGGCCGACGGTGCGGTGCTCGTCCGCCCGGACGGCTTCGTGGCCTGGCGCTCGACCGGCCCCGTGGGTGACCCGGAGGCCGTCCTGGCCTCGGCCCTCCGCGAGGTGCTCGCCCTGGAGCAGTAGCAGGCGCCCGGGCACCACCGTCACAGGACAGCACACAGGGGCGCGGGAGGGCACCTCCCGCGCCCCTGTGGGTTCGCCGTTTCCTGCGGCGCTAGGGGTTCGTCGTTCCCTGTGCGCCTATGGGTTGGCCCGTTTCCGTGGGGGTGGGTCTGCGGCTGAGGGGGCTGGGCCACCACATGTGGCGGTCGAGGTCCATGGTGAGGGCGGTGACGAGGACGGAGCGGACGACGAGGGTGTCCAGCAGGACGCCGAGGGCGACCGCGAAGCCGATCTCGGCGAAGCCCACGATCGGCAGGGTGCCGAGGACGCCGAAGGTGGCGGCGAGGATCAGGCCGGCCGAGGTGATGACGCCGCCGGTGGCGGCCAGGCCGGCGACCGCGCCGGCTCTGGTGCCGCGGTGCAGCGACTCCTCGCGGACCCGGGTCATCAGGAAGATGTTGTAGTCGATGCCGAGCGCCACCAGGAAGACGAAGACGAACAGCGGGAAGGCGTTGTCCTCGCCCTCGAAGTGGAAGCCGTGGGTGAAGACGAAGGCGCTGATGCCGAGCGCGGCGGTGTAGGAGAGCACCACGGTGCCGATCAGCACCAGCGGGGCGATCACGGCCCGCAGCAGCAGCGCCAGCACGGCCAGGACCACCACCAGCACCAGTGGGATGATCACCCGGTTGTCGTTCCCGGCCGCGCGCCCGGCGTCGAGGACGACCGCGGTGTTGCCGCCGACCTGGGCGTCGGCCTCCGGCAGGGCGTGGACGTTGGCCCGGACCCGGTCGACGGTGTCCTTGGCGGCCTGGCTGTCCGGAGGGTCGGTGAGGGTGGCCTGGAAGAGCGCCTGGCCGTTCTTGGCGAGCACCGGGGTGGCTCCGGCGATGCCCTCGGTGGAGGTGGTGACGGCCCGGACGCGTTCGCCCGAGGCGGCGGTGCTCACAATGGTGAGCGGCGCTCCGGTGCCGCCGGGGAAGTGCTCGGCGAGGACCTGCTGGCCGACCACGGAGTCCGGTTCGCCGGTGAAGGTGCCGGCGGTGGAGAGCCCGGTGGCGTTCAGCGCGACCAGGCCGAGGCTGCAGACGGCGAGCGCCAGGGCGGTGCCCGTCCACACCTTGCGGGGGCGGCGGCCGATCCAGGCGCCGATGTGCGCCCAGCGGCCGGTCTTGGTGGGCTCGGGCGTGCCGTACGCGGGGCGGACCGGCCAGAACACCCAGCGGCCGACGATCACCAGGGCGGCGGGCAGCAGGGTGAGCATGGCGCAGAGCGCGACGAGCACGCCGATCGCGCAGACCGGGCCGAGGCCGCTGGTGGAGTTCATCTCGGCGACCAGCAGGCAGAGCATGGAGGCGACCACGGTGACCGAGCTGGCCAGGATGGCCGGGCCGGCCCGGTGCAGGGCGAACGCCATCGCCTCGTGGCGGTCCTCGTGGCGACGCAGCTCCTCCCGGTAACGGGCGGTGAGCAGCAGGGCGTAGTCGGTGCCCGCGCCGAGCACGAGGACGATCAGGATGCCGGCGCTCTGCGCGTTGACGGTGAGGCCGGCGTGCGCGGCCAGGACGTAGATGACGCCCTCGGCGACGACCAGGGCGGCGCCGGCGGACAGCAGCGGCAGCAGCCAGAGCACCGGGCTGCGGTAGGTGAGCAGCAGCAGCACGATCACCACGGTGATGGTGGCGAACAGCAGGGTGCTGTCGATGCCGGCGAAGGCCTCGGCCTGGTCGGCGCCGACGCCGGCCGGGCCGGTGACGTGCGTGGTCATGCCGTCGCTGTTCGCGGCGGCGGTGGCGCGCAGGCTGTCGACGGCGGGCTGCAGGTCCTTCCAGCCTCCGGTGCCGATGTCGACGGGCACCACGGTCTGCATGGCCTTGCCGTCGGCGGAGACCTGCGGTCCGACCACCGGCCCGCGGACGTGCGGTGCGTCGGCGAAGGCCGCGGCGTCCCGGACCGCCTCGGCCTTGTTGGCCGGAGTGATGCCGCCGTCGTTCTGGTAGACGACCACGGCCTGGGCGATGTCGACGGGGAAGAAGGCGCGCTGCTCGTTCAGCACCTGGGTGGACTCGGCGTTGCCGGGCAGCCAGCTGCTGGCCTCGTTGTCCTCGGCGTCGGTGAGCTTGCCGGCCAGCGGTACGGCGACGATCAGCAGCACCAGCCAGAACGCCAGCACCACCCACTTGGCGCGCCGGCCGCACGGCAGTGCGGCAAGCCTTGCGGACGGGCTCATCGGGTACCCCCTTGCGGGCCCTCGGCTGCTCCCTCGGCCGCTCCGGTGCCCCCGTCCGGCGGGGCGCACGGCCTCTCCCAGCATGCCACCGGAGGGCGCCGGGTGACGGATCGGGCGGTCGGCACCGTCCCGCCCGTGCGCCGCCGGCGAGGTCTATCGTGTGGCTCATGAGCTCACACTTCGACGTCGTGGTCCTGGGTGCCGGCCCGGGCGGCTACACCGCCGCGGTCCGGTCCGCGCAGCTCGGGCTTCGCACGGCGGTCATCGAGACCAAGTACTGGGGCGGCGTCTGCCTGAACGTCGGCTGCATCCCCTCGAAGGCGCTGCTGCGCAACGCCGAGCTGGCCCACATCTTCACCAAGGAGGCCAAGACCTTCGGCATCAAGGTCGAGGGCAGCGTCAGTTTCGACTACCGCGAGGCGTTCCTGCGCAGCCGCAAGGTCGCGGAGGGCCGGGTGGCCGGCATCCACTACCTGACGAAGAAGAACGGCATCACCGAGTTCGACGGCTGGGGCACCTTCGTCGACGACCACACCCTGCAGGTCTCGCTGACCGCGGGCGGCGTCGAGACGGTGACGTTCGACCACTGCATCATCGCGGCGGGCGCCACCACGCGGCTGCTGCCGGGCACCTCGCTGAGCGACCGGGTGGTGACCTACGAGGAGCAGATCCTCACCGACACCCTGCCGGAGAGCATCATCATCGCGGGCGCCGGCGCGATCGGCGTCGAGTTCGCGTACGTGCTGCACAACTACGGCGTGAAGGTGACGATCGTCGAGTTCCTGGACCGGATGGTGCCGCTGGAGGACGCGGACGTCTCGGCGGAGCTGGCGAAGCGGTACAAGCGGCTCGGCGTCGAGGTGCTGACGTCGACCCGGGTCGACGCGATCGACGACTCCGACCCGAACGCCAAGGTGCGGGTGACCGTCACCCAGAACGGCGCGCAGAAGGTGCTGGAGGCCGACAAGGTGCTCCAGGCGATCGGCTTCGCGCCGCGCACCCAGGGCTACGGCCTGGAGGTCACGGGTGTGAAGCTCACCGAGCGCGGCGCGATCGCCGTGGACGGCCGCAGCCGCACCAACGTGCCGCACATCTACGCGATCGGCGACGTCACCGCCAAGCTGATGCTGGCGCACGCGGCCGAGTCGATGGGCGTCATCGCGGCGGAGACCATCGCGGGCGCGGAGACCATGGAGCTCGACTTCGTGATGATCCCGCGCGCCACGTACTGCCAGCCGCAGATCGCCAGTTTCGGCTGGACGGAGGCGCAGGCCCGCGAGCAGGGCTACGACGTCAAGGTGGTGAAGTTCCCCTTCACGGCGAACGGCAAGGCGCACGGCCTCGGCGACGCGGCCGGCTTCGTCAAGCTGATCAGCGATGACAAGCACGGCGAGCTGCTCGGCGCCCACCTGATCGGCCCCGAGGTCACCGAGCTGCTGCCGGAGCTGACGCTGGCCCAGCAGTGGGACCTGACGGTCCACGAGGTCGCCCGCAACGTGCACGCCCACCCGACGCTGGGCGAGGCGGTCAAGGAGGCCGTGCACGGCCTCGCCGGGCACATGATCAACTTCTGATCGGCCGCCGCGGCACCCTCCGCGGCCGGCGGTGACGGCCCACCGGGTCGCCACCGCCGGCCGCCGTGTCTGCCCGTACCCTGGGCCCGGACGGGCGCCGGCGGCGCCCGCGGGACACGGGGGTGCGCGACGTGGTCGAGGAACGGGGTCCGAGCGCGGGCGAGCTGATCGGTCTGCTGGCCGACCCGGGCGGCTTCCACTGCTGGGACGAGCCGGTGGCCCACCCGGGCGCCGACGACGGGTACACCGCGTCCCTGGCGAAGGCGGCCGCCCGCACCAGCCTGGACGAGGCCGTCACCACCGGCCGGGCCCTGGTCGACGGTGTCCCGGTGGCGCTGATCGCCTCCGAGTTCGGCTTCCTCGGCGGCTCGATCGGCGTGGCCACCGCCGAGCGGATCACCCGCGCGGTGGAGCGGGCCACCGCAGAGCGCCTCCCGGTGCTCGCCCTGCCGGTCTCCGGCGGCACCCGGATGCAGGAGGGCTCGGCCGCGTTCCTCTGCATGGTCCGGGTCACCGCGGCCGTCCAGGCCCACCAGGCCGCCGGCCTGCCGTACCTCACCTACCTGCGCAACCCCACCATGGGCGGGGTGTTCGCCTCCTGGGGCACCCTCGGCCACGTCGTCGCGGCCGAGCCCGGCGCCCGGCTGGGCTTCCTCGGCCCTCGGGTCTACGAGGAGCTGCGCGGTGTCCGGCTGCCGCCCGGCGTGCAGCGCTCCGAGACGCTGGCCGCCCGCGGCCTGGTCGACGCCGTGCTGCCGCCGGAGGAACTCCGCGGCCACCTGCTGCGGGTGCTGTCCGTGCTCGGCGCCGCACCCGTCCCGCAGCCCCAGCCGCCGAGCGGCCCGCCCGCCGGCGACACCGCGGACGCCTGGGAGTCCGTCCGCCGCACCCGCCGCACCGACCGGCCCGGCGCCCGCGAACTGCTCGACGCCGCCGCCGACGAGTACGTCCTGCTGGGCGCGCCCGGCGGCGAGGGCGGCGCGCTGGTGCGGGCGCTCGCCGTGTTCGGCGGCAGCCCGGCCGTCGTGGTCGGACAGCAGCGCGGCGGGGACCGCCCGTTCACCGCCGCCGACCTGCGGGCCGTCCGGCGCACCGCGCGCACCGCCCAGCAGCTCGGACTGCCGCTGGTGACGGTCGTCGACACCGCGGGCGCGGAACTCTCCGTGCAGGCCGAACTCGACGGCATCGCTGTCGAGATCGCGCACTGCCTCAGCACCCTCACCGCGCTGCGCACGCCGGTGCTCGCGGTGCTGCTCGGTCAGGGCTCCGGCGGCGGGGCGCTCGCCCTGCTGCCCGCGGACCGGGTGATCGCCGCCGAACACGCCTGGCTCGCCCCGCTGCCGCCCGAGGGCGCCTCCGCGATCGTGCACCGGGACGGCGAGCACGCCGCGGACCTGGCCCGGACACAGGGGATCGGCGCCTACGACCTGGCCGCGGTCGGCCTGGTCGACGAGGTCGTCGCGGAGTTCCCGGACGCGGCCGACGAGCCCGTGCCCTTCGGTGCCCGGGTCGGCCGGGCCGTCGCGCTGGCCCTCGGATCGCTGCTCGCCCTGCCCGTCGAGCAGCGGCTCGCGGCACGCGCGGCGCGGAACCGGCGGCTGGGCGACCGGCGGGCGGACGCCCGTCCGGAGGGCTGAGGGCGGGCCCAGGGCTCAGACCCGCGTCAGAGCAGGCCGCCGAGGGTGGCGACGGCCTTGGAGGCGGAGGCCGCACCCTCGAGGTCGCCCACCACGCCGTGCAGGTCCTTGATGCGCTTCTCGGCGTGCGCCTGGAAGGCGTCCGCGGCGGCACCCGTCCAGTGCACCGAGTGGCGGGCGCGCTCCAGTTCCTGGGCGATCTCGTTCACCTCGTTGGCGAGCGCCTCCAGTTCGCCCGCCAGGTCGGCGAGCTCCGCGTCCGCCAGCAGCCGGCCTATGCCGTCCAGGATTCCCATCGTCAACCCCCGTCGTCGAGACACGTCCTGTCTCCGGATCAGCTTATCCGCCGATCGGACCGGACAGGAGCTCGCCCGGCTCGCCGCTGAACACCACCCGTCCCCGCCGCAGCACGTGCACCACGCCCGCCCCCGCCAGGGTCGGCGGCAGCGACCGGGCGGCCAGCACCACGGTGCCGCCGCCGGCTGCGGACTCCAGCAGCAGCCGGTGCAGCCGGGCCACCACCGCGGGGGCCAGGCCGCGGTCCGGCTCGTCCAGGAGCAGCAGCCGCGGACGGGCCAGCATCGCCCGGCCGAGCGCCACCATCTGCTGCTGCCCGCCCGAGAGCGTGCCCGCCCGCCGCGGTAGCAGCGGGCGCAGCTCGGGGAACCACTCCTCGACGGCCGCCGGGTCCTCGCCCGCGTGCTGCCGCAGGTTCTCCGCGACGGTGAGGGACGGGAAGACCGCCTGCTCGGCCGGGACCAGGGCGAGGCCCCGGCGGGCCCGGCGGAACACCGAGAGCGCGGTGACGTCCCGGCCCGCCCAGAGCACCCGCCCGGCGGCCGGCCGGACCACGCCGGCCAGGGCGTGCAGGGCCGTCGTCCGACCGGCGCCGTTGCGGCCCAGCAGCACCGTCACCCGGCCCGCCGGGCAGGGCAGGTCCACCCCGTGCAGGGCCTCCAGCAGCCCGTACCGGACGCGGACCCCGCGCAGCTCCGCCTCGACGGTCACGGCTCCGCCCCCGTCGCCTCGCCCCACGCCCCGGCCACCCTCGGGTCCGCCAGGACCTCGGCGGTCGGGCCGCTCAACAGGACCCGTCCCGCGGCCATCACGCAGACCGAGTCGGCGAGGCTGGCGACCAGTTCGACGTCGTGCTCCACCAGCAGCAGCGCCACCCCCTCGGCGGCGAGCGCCCGCAGCACCGAGCCGAGGCGGGCGGTCTGCGCCAGGTCGAGACCGGCCGCCGGCTCGTCCAGCAGCAGCACCCGCGGGGACGCGGCCAGCGCGCGGGCCAGCTCCAGCAGGCGCAGCGCACCGGTCGGCAGCCGGTCGGCGGGCCAGTCCCGGACGGCGTCCAGGCCGAACAGGCGCAGCGCACGGTCGGTGGCCTCGCGGGCGGCCGGGGCGCCGGGGGCGGGGAGGCCCAGCAGGCCGCGGACGGTGCCGCCGCGGCCCTGCTCGGCACCGAGGCGGGCGTTCTCGCCGACCGTCAGGCCGGGGAAGACGGCGATCTGCTGGAAGGTCCGGGCGAGGCCGAGGCGGGCCCTCGCGTGGTCCGGCAGCCGGGTGACGTCGCGGCCGGCCAGCAGGACGCGGCCGGCGTCCGGGCGGGCGACGCCGCTCAGGCAGTCGAAGAGGGTGCTCTTGCCGGCGCCGTTCGGGCCCACCAGGGCGGTGATCCGGCCGGGCGGCACCTCCAGGTCGACGCGGTCGACGGCGGCGATGCCGCCGAAGCGGCGGACGAGACCGCGGGCGGTGAGGCCGGGGGCCTCGGGGGCACGGGTTGCGGGGGCGGCGCTCATCGTCCGGTCCGGCGGTGCACGTGGCTGCGGGCAGGAGGGTGCGGGTCGCCGCCTGCCGCCTCGCGCGGTTGCCCGCGACCCTGGGGGTGCGACTGGCTGGAGGGGTCGGAGTGCGGGTGGCACCCTGCCGCCTCGCGCAGGTCCCCGCACCCCTGCGGGGTCGCCGTACTCGTGAGGGGCGGGCGGTGAGGCGGCGGGCGACGCCGGCCAGGCCGCCGGGCATCCGTCCGAGGGCGGTGGCGAGGCCGCCGACCACGACGGCGGAGATGCCGGGGACGGTGCCGGTGTCCAGGCCGACCAGGAGGGCGGTCGCGAGCACCGCGCCGACGGCACTGTCGGCCCCGGCCACCACCACGGTCGCGAACCAGAGCAGGCCCTGGATCGGGTCGAAGGCGGCGGCGGAGAAGGCCCGTCCGGCGAGGGTCATCAGGCCGCCGCCGAGGGCGGCGAGTCCGGCGCCGGCCATGAAGACCAGGAGCTTCAGCCGGGGCACGTCCACCCCGGCGGCCGAGGCCCCGGCCTGGTGGTCGCGCATCGCGGTGAGGGCCCGGCCGAGCCGGCCGCGGTGCAGGTTGCGGACGAGCAGCAGGCCGGCGCCGAGGAGCACCAGTTCGGCGGTGTAGAAGGCGCCGTCACCGGCGAGGAACTCCGGTCGGTCGACGACGAGTCCGGTGGTGGCGTACGGCTGGTTGAAGACGAGCCGGCTGAGCGCGGTGCCGACGGCGAAGGTGACCAGCGCGAGGGCGAGGCCGCGGCGGCGGATCGCGGGCCAGCCGGTCAGCAGGCCGAGCGGCACGGTGACGGCGACCGCCAGCAGCAGGGCGGGAACGGCGGGCATCGGCGGCAGTCCGGGGACCCGGCCGGACATCAGCAGGGCCGTCCCGAGCCCGCCGAGGCCCGCGTACCCGGCCTGGCCGAGCGAGACCTGTCCGCCGTAGCCGGTGACGACCACGACGGAGAGCAGCACCAGGGCGAGTGCGGGTACGGCGAGGGCGTGCCGCAGGTCGTCGCTGCGGAAGCCGAGCGGCAGCAGCAGGAGCACGGTGCAGACGGCCTTCACGGCGGCCGAGCCGCGTTCGGTCCGGGGGGCGCCCGCGGGGGCGAGCCCGGTGTCGTCCACCGCGCCGCGCCAGGGCAGCAGCGCGGCGACCAGCAGCGCGACGGTGAACAGGTTGGCCTGCACGGCCTGGGCGAGCGGCAGGAGTTGCCCGGCGGGGCGCAGCCGGGTGAGTTCGCTCTGGGCGACGCCCAGAGTGAGGCCGGTGACGACCGCCACGGGCAGGCTGCGCAGCCGGGCGGCGACGGCGACGGCCATGGTCTCCATGACGAGCAGCGGCAGGCCGTACGGGTCGAGCAGCAGGGAGGGGGCGAGCAGGATGCCGACCAGGCCGGCGGTGAAGGAGCCGAAGGCCCAGCCGGTGGCGGAGATCCGGTCGGCGTCGATCCCGGCGAGGCCGGCGAGGCCGCGGTTGTCGACGACGGCGCGCAGCCGGGTGCCGAAGGCGGTGTGGCGGGTGACGAGTCCGACGCCGCCGGCCACGGCGAACAGGACGGCCAGCTGGACGGCGGTGTCCAGGCGCAGGACGTGGCCGCCGAGGTCGGCGAGGTGCTCGGGTCGGACGAGTGCGGGGGCGTCGGCGAAGGGGGCGGTGCCCCAGATCAGGATGACGGTGCCGATCAGCAGCACGAACACGCCGATGCCGGCGACCATCGTCTCGCCGGCTCCGGCGCCGCGGCGCTGCAGCGGGCGGAAGACGGCGGCGTCGAGCAGCACGCCGAAGGCGGGGGCGGCGACCAGCAGGCAGAAGGCGGCCGCGGGGAAGAGCGGCCAGCCGCGGACGACGACGAGTTCGCGCAGCAGGTAGGCGGTGGCGACGGCCTGGGCGCCCTGGGCGAGGTTGAGCACGCCGGTGGCGCGGTGGGTGACGACCAGGCCGACGCCGCTGAGCGCGGCTGCGCTGCCGACCGAGAGCCCGGCGAGGGCGAGGTCGGTGGTGAGGCCGAGGCTGTCGCTCACCCGGTCGGGGGCCCGGGATCGGCGGCGGGCCCGGGTTCCGCGGCGGGCCCGGGTTCCGCGGCGGGGCCGGGGGGCTCGGGCGGTTCCGGGTCGCAGACCGGGCAGGGGCTGAGGCCGCGCTCCCGGACGGCCCGGACGTCCAGCGGTTCGGCGCCGGTCTTGCCGGCGACCAGCGGGCAGTCCCGGCGGTGGTAGAGGGTGCCGTCGGGGAGGCCGACCGGCGGGCCGGCGTCGCCCTCGTCGGCAGCGGCGGCCGGGGCCTCGGTGACCAGCAGGGCGTAGAGCTGGTCGAGCCTCCGGTCCGCGGGCTCGCCGGGCCCGCGGCGGGCGGCGACGAGGACCGCGCCCGCGACGATCAGGGCGGCACCGGGCGCGGTCGCCGAGGCGATGTAGGGCAGCTGACGGGCCGCGAGCTCCTCCCCGGAGACGCCGTACCAGCCGAGCACGCAGAGCACCGCGCCGGCCGCGAGCGTGAACCAGCCGGGCCATTCGCGCAGTGCCCGCAGCAGCCCGGCGGCGCTCGGCCGGGGAATCCGGTTCATCCAGATTTCTCCGTACTGTCCAGATTTCTCGGTACTCTACTGTTCTGTCAGCTCCTCTTGCGGTTCGTCCGCCGATCGGCCTTCATAGTGTCACTTGCGGCATCCGGTGCCGCAGCACGGACCGAGACACCGACCCAGAGCAGCCACGACACGAGCGACCGGGGCCACCGGCGGGAGGGCGGCCCGGCGGTCGGGAAGAACGCGGTGAGCAACCCATGCGCAACAACCCTGGCGAGTCGATCCACGAGGCCGGTCCCGGCCCCGCCGCCCACCCGGACGGCCGTACCCGCTCAGCCCGTCCGGACGGCCGTACCCGCTCAGCCCGTCCGGTCGGCGCGGCCGCCCGGCTCGCGGCGGCGGTCCTGGCCGTCCTGGCCCTGCTGTTCGCGGCGGCCTGCAGCAGCAGCAGTTCCTCCGGTTCCTCCTCGCCCTCCCCGTCGGCACCCGCCACGACCGCGGCGAGTCCCTCGCCGACGGGCGGCGGTTCGGCACCGGCCGACGCGGAGGCCGCCAAGACGCAGATCAAGACCAACTGGGAGAAGTTCTTCGACCCGGCCACGCCGATCGCCGACCGGGCCGCGCTGCTGCAGAACGGCGAGGCGCTCCAGCCCGCCCTGCAGGGCTTCGCCAACGACCCGCGGGTCGGCCAGGTCAAGGCCACCGTGACCGACGTCCAGTTCACCTCCGACTCGGCCGCGACCGTGACGTACACGCTGACGCTGCAGGGCCAGACCGTCGAACCGGCCGCGACCGGACAGGCCGTGCTGGACAACGGCACCTGGAAGGTGTCCACCAGCACCCTGTGCGGGCTGGTCGCCCAGGCCGGCGGCAGCGCGATCCCGGGATGCAGCTGACCGGGCTCCGACGGGCGGCCCGGCACGCCGCGGCCGCCCGCACCGGCCTGCTCGCGGCCTCGGCCGCACTGCTGCTGACCGTCGCCGGCTGCGGCAGCCGCCTGCCGGAGAGCGCCTTCGGCACACCTCCGGCGGGCGGCACCGTCGACCGGACCACCGACACCGGCGCCGACGCCCGCAGCGTCAAGATCGGCATCATCACCTCGCTCACCAGCCCCGTCGGCTCGGAGACCTTCGCCGGGCCGCGCTTCGGCGCCCTCGCCTTCTTCAAGGCCCTGAACGACGCCGGCGGGGTGCACGGCCGGACGGTGCAGGTCGTGACATGCGACGACGGCGGCAGCGGCATCGGCAACCAGGACTGCGTGCACCGGATGATCGACAAGGAGAAGGTCTTCGCCCTGGTCTCCGGCAGCGTCCTGGTCTACGCGGGCGCGCCGTACGTCAGCGCCAGGGGCGTGCCGGACGTCGGCGGGCAGCCCATCGGCACCGCCTACGACCAGTGGCCGCACCTGTACGGCATCTACGGCAGCAGCGCCCCGCGGGACGGCCGCTCGGTCGGCTGGGACGGCGTCCTCTACCAGAGCACCGAGGTCTACCGCTTCTTCAAGGAGAAGCTGGGCGCCCGCACGGCCGCCGTCGTCGCCTACGACCAGGCCGACTCGGCCCGCTACGCCCGGCAGTTGACCGAGGCGCTGAAGGCGGAGGGTTACCAGGTGCTCGACCAGACCGTCGACCTGGCGCTGCCCGGCTTCCAGGCGGTCGCCGCGGCGATGAAGGCCGCCGGCACCGAGCTGCTCTTCGACGCCATGGACACCCGTGGCAACGCCGGGCTCTGCCAGGCCCTGGACGCCGCCGGGGTGCACCTCAAGGCCAAGGTGACCAACGTACAGAACTGGACGGCCACCGTCGGCACCGACTACAAGGACTCCCCCGGCTGCCGGTCGGTGCTGTGGGCCACCTCGTCCAGCCAGAACTACGAGGACACCCGCCAACCGGCCGTGCGGGCCTTCCGCAACGCCATGGCCAAGTTCTACCCCGAGCGCGAGGGGCTGCTCTCCGCCTGGGAGTTGGAGGGCTGGGCCGGGGCGCAGTGGCTCACCGACGCGATGGACTCCTGCGGCGCCGACCTCACCCGCGGCTGCGTCGAGGACTTCATGAACCGCAGCACCCCGTACGACGCGCACGGCCTGCTGCTGCCGGCCGACTTCGTCCCGACCCCGCGGCCGACCGGGCTGCTCAGGGCCTGCCTCAACGCGGCCCGCTGGGAGGACTCCGCCCAGGACGGGCACGGCGGCTGGGTCACCCAGGTGCCCGACATGGACACCAACTGCTACGACGTCCCGCAGCTGCCGTACCGGCCCTGAGGGGTGGTGGGACGGCCGGCGCGGGCCGCGGTGTGGCGAACGTCGCAGGTGGTCGGGGGCGGGGTTCGGCCTTCGGCCGGCGACGGGGCGCGGAGCGGCCGGTAGGCTGCCGCTGCCCCGTCCGAGCTGCAAGGAGTCCCCTTGGCCACCGCCGTGCCCGCGTCCGTGATCACCGTCGTCGGGGTCGGTGCGGACGGCTGGGAGGGCCTCGCGCCCGCCGCCCGGGAGGCACTGCTCTGGGCGGCGACCGTGCTCGGCGGCCCGCGCCAGCTGGAGCTGCTGCCGCCGGAGGTCACCGCCGTACGGGTGCCGTGGCCGAGCCCGCTGCGCCCCGCCGTACCGGGGCTGCTCGCCGAGCACGGCGACCGGCGGCTGTGCGTCCTCGCCAGCGGCGACCCGATGTTCCACGGGATCGGCCGCGCCCTCGCCGAGACGGTCGGTGCCGGGCGGCTGCACGTGCTGCCGCACCCCTCCTCCGTCGCCTACGCCTGTGCGCGCCTCGGCTGGCCGCAGGAGGACACCGAGGTGGTCAGCACGGTCGGCCGGCCGCTGGCGAACCTCAACGCGGCGCTGTCCGACGGGCGGCGGCTGCTGGTGCTCAGCGCCGGCGCCGGCACCCCCGCCGAGGTCGCCGCGCTGCTCACCGGCCGCGGTTTCGGCGCCAGCCGGCTGCGGGTGCTCGAACAGCTCGGCGGCGGCCGCGAGCGCGTCCTCGACGGCACCGCCGCCGACTGGCCGCACCCGGCCGGCGACCCGCTGAACATCGTCGCCGTGGAGTGCGCCGGCCCGCGGGCGCAGCTCGTCCCCGGCCTGCCGGACGACGCGTACGAGCACGACGGCCAGCTGACCAAGCGCCACGTCCGGGCCGCGACGCTCGCCGCCCTCGCGCCCGCGGCCGGCGAACTGCTCTGGGACATCGGCGGCGGCTCCGGCTCGATCGCCGTGGAATGGCTGCGGGCGCACCGCAGCTGCCGGGCCGTCAGCGTGGAGCGGGACGCCGTCCGGGCCGACCGGATCCGGCGCAACGCCGACGCGCTCGGCGTGCCGCGGCTGGAGGTGGTCACCGGCCGGGCGCCCGACGCGCTGGCCGGACTGCCGGTGCCGGACGCCGTGTTCATCGGCGGCGGGCTGACCGCGCCCGGGCTGCTGCAGGCCTGCTGGGACGCGCTGCCCGCGGGCGGCCGGCTGGTCGCCAACACCGTCACGCTGGAGTCCGAGGCGCTGCTCACCGAGTGGTACCGCCGGCACGGCGGGGAGCTGGTGAAGCTGGCGGTCGCGCACGCCGTACCGGTCGGCGGGTTCACCGGCTGGCGGCAGGCCATGCCGGTCACCCAGTGGTCGGCCGTCAAGACGTCCGAGGCCGGCCCGGCCGGCGTGGAGGAGGAGCAGTGACCGTCTACTTCATCGGGGCCGGCCCCGGTGCCGCCGACCTGATCACCGTCCGCGGGCAGCGCACGCTGGCCGCCTGCGGGGTCTGCCTGTACGCGGGCAGCCTGGTGCCGCGCGAGCTGCTCGCCGAGTGCCCGCCGGACGCACGGCTGGTGGACACCGCCAACCTGGACCTCGACCGGATCGTCGCCGAGATCGCCCGCGCCCACGAGGAGGGGCAGGACGTGGCCCGGTTGCACTCCGGCGACCCCTCGGTGTTCAGCGCCGTCGCCGAGCAGATGCGGCGCCTCGACGCGCTCGGCATCCCGTACGAGGTGGTGCCCGGTGTGCCGGCCTTCGCCGCCGCGGCCGCCGCGCTCAAGCGCGAACTCACCGTGCCGACGGTCGGTCAGACCGTCATCCTCACCCGGGTCTCCCGGCAGGCCACCCCGATGCCCGAGGGCGAGGACCTCGCCACCCTCGGCCGCAGCGGCGCCCTGCTGGTGCTGCACCTCGCCGCCCGCTACGTCGACAGCGTCGTCGAGGAGCTGCTGCCGCACTACGGCGCCGACTGCCCGGCCGCCGTCGTCGCCATGGCCAGCCGCCCCGACGAGCTCGTGCTGCGCGGCACCCTCGGCGACATCGCCGAGCAGGTGAAGGCCGCCGGTGTGCTGCGGACGGCCGTCATCCTGGTCGGCCGGACCCTCGGCGCCGAGCAGTTCCGCGACAGCCACCTCTACTCCGCCGAGCGCGAGCGGCCGCACGAGCCCTGCGGCGCCTGACCTCCGGCGCCCTCACCCGGCGGGTGCCGCCAGCGCCGCCGTGAACGCGCGGGCCCGTCGGGTGATCTCCGGCCAGTCGGCGGCGGCGACGACGGCCGGGGGGACGACCCCGGAGCCCGCGCAGACGGCGAGGGCACCGTGGTCGAGGAAGGCGGCGGCGTTGCCCGTGTCGACGCCGCCGGAGGCGACCAGCGGGACGCCCGGGTAGGGGCCGCGCAGGTCGGCGAAGTAGCCGGGGCCGAAGGTGCGGGCCGGGAATATCTTGACCGCGGCCGCGCCCAGGTCGACGGCCTGCGCCACCTCGGTCGGGGTGAGCGCGCCGAGGACGACCGGGACGGCGGCCCGTGCCGCCGCGGCCGCGACCTCGGGCCGGCAGCCGGGGGTGACCAGGAAGCCGGCACCGGCGTCCACCGCCCGTTCGGCCTGCTCGGCGGTCAGCACCGTGCCGGCCCCGATCCGGTGCCCGGCCTCGGCCGCGCGCCGCAGGTGGGCGGTCACCTCGGGTGTGGTGAAGGTGAGTTCGACCCGATCGATGCCGCCGGCGGCCAGTGCCGCGCACAGCTCGGCGGCGTCCGGAATCCGCGGTGCACGGACCACGGCGATCACCCGCTCGGCGGCGAGCGCGGCCCGCAGGGCGGCGGACGCCGCGGCGGGGGTGGTGGCCGTGGCGGCGGCGGGGGTGGTGGCGATGGGTGCGGTCACGGAATCCGGGCTCCTCGATGCGGTCGGGCGGGTGTGCCGTGCGTGGCGGCTCACCGGGCGCGGGTGCCGTCGGCGGTGCGGCGCAGGGTGCGGCCGGGCAGCGCGCCGGTGGGACGGCCGTCGGCGAGGACGGCGGTGCCGTTGACCCAGACGTGGGCGATGCCGGCGGCGGGTCGGCGCGGATGGTCGAAGGTGGCGGTGTCGCGGACGGTCGCCGGGTCGAGCAGCACCAGGTCGGCGTGGTGGCCGGGCCGGACGACGCCGCGGCGGTGGAGCCGGAGGCGGCGGGCCGGGCGGCCCGTCATCCGGGCGATCGCCTCCTCCAGGGTGAGCACGCCCTCGTCCCGTCCGTAGTGGCCCAGGTAGCGGGCGAAGGTGCCCCAGGCCCGCGGGTGCGGGCGGTCCCCGACGAGCAGGCCGTCGCTGCCGACGGTGTGCGCGGGATGCCGCATCACGGCACGGACGTTGGCCTCGTCGCCGACGTGCTGGAGGATCGTGGTGGCCAGGCGGTCGCGGCGCAGCAGGTCGAGGAAGGCCTCGGTGCCGGTGGTGCCGTCCGCGGCGGCGACCTCGGCGACGGTGCGGCCGACCAGGGCGGCGAGGGCCGGGTCGCCGACGCCGGAGACCTGCACGGTGTGCCAGTCGGCGGTGACGCCGTGGCAGCCGTCGCTGCCGGTCTCCTCCAGGGCGGTGCGGATGCGTTCGCGGGCGGCCGGGTCGCCGAGCCGGGCGAGGGTGGCGTCCGGTCCGCCGGCGGCGGCCCAGCCGGGCAGCAGCGCGGCGAGGGTGGTGGAGCCGGGGAGGTAGGGGTAGCTGTCGAGGGTGACGTCGAGGCCCTCGGCGAGGGCGGCGTCGACCAGGGCGAGGAGTTCGCCGGCCCGGCCGCGGTTGACCTCGAAGTTCATGGTCGCGTGGGTGAGGTGCAGCGGGCAGCCGGAGGCGCGGGAGATCGCGATCATCTCGGCGTAGCCCTCCAGCGCGCCGGCGCCGTAGGAGCGCTGGTGCGGGGCGTGGAATCCGCCGGCGGCGGCCACCACCGCGCAGAGGGCGGCGAGTTCGGCCGTGCCGGCGTACATGCCGGGCGGGTAGCTGAGCCCGCTGGACAGGCCGACCGCGCCCTCGGCGAGGCCCTGGGCCACCAGGGTGCGCATCCGGTCGAGTTCGGCCTCGGTCGGCGGGCGGTCGTCCCAGCCCATGGCGAGCATCCGCACGCTGCCGTGCGGCACCAGGTAGCAGGTGTTGACGGCGGTGCCGGTGTCGAGCCGGTCGAGGTACTCGCCGACGGTGCGCCAGGTCCATTCGAAGCCGTCGGGGTCGCCGTTCCAGCCGGCGAGTTGGCGGCGCAGCGCGGGCAGGGTGGTGTCGTCGACGGGTGCGTAGGAGAGGCCGTCCTGGCCGAGGACCTCGCAGGTGACGCCCTGGGTGATCCGGGAGGGGTGGGCCGGTTCGACGAGCAGGCGCAGGTCGGAGTGGGTGTGCATGTCGATGAAGCCGGGGGCGAGGACGAGGCCGTCCGCGTCGATCGTGCGGCGGGCGCCGAGGTGCTCGCCGGGGCCGCCGACGGTGTCGATCAGGCCGTCCGTGACGGTGACGTCCGCGCGGCGGCGCGGGGCGCCGGTGCCGTCGACGACGACGGCGCCGCGGATCACCAGATCGGCCACCAGACCACTCCTCACCTGCAATGTTGCGTTATTCGCAACATGCGTTGCGGATAGTGCCACGACGGTTCTAACATTCACGCCGAAGCGCGGTCAACGAGACGGGCGCGTCCGAGGGGCGCGCGGGCGGAGGGAGTGCGGCGGATGGCGGAGCGGCCGGCCGGCCCGTGGGCCGTGTGCCTGGGCGAGTCGATGGCGGTGCTGCTGCCGGACGCCGCCGGTCCGCTGGAGGCCGCCGGCGGCTTCCGGCCGGCGGTGGGCGGTGCGGAGTCGAACACGGCGTGCGCGCTGGCCGCGCTGGGTGTGCCGACGGCCTGGATCGGCCGGGTCGGCGACGACGGGTTCGGGCGCATGGTCACCGCCGATCTGGCCGCCTGCGGGGTGGACGTCTCGGCCGTGGCGGTGGACCCGCACCGCCGCACCGGCCTCTACGTCAAGGAGACCGGCGGTTCGGCGCTGGCGCACGACCTCGGCCCGGGCCGCAGCCGGCTGCACTACTACCGGACGGGCTCCGCCGCCTCCGCCCTCTCCCCCGCGCTGCTGGCCGACCCGGCCGCCGCCCGGCTGCTGGCCGGCGCCCGGCTGCTGCACCTGACCGGCATCACCGCGGCGCTCTCCGACGACTGCCTGGCGCTCGTCCGTGCGCTGCTCGCCGACCGGCGGCCCGACCGGCTGGTCTCCCTCGACCTGAACTGGCGTCCGGCGCTCTGGCGGGGCCGCGACCCGGGGGTGCTGCCCGAACTGCTGGGCGCCGCCGACGTCCTGCTGCTGGGCGCGGACGAGGCGGCCGAGGCCCTCGGCACCGGGGACCCGGCCGCGCTGCGGGCCGCCTTCCCCGCCCCCGCGACCGTCGTCGTCAAGGACGCCGGCCACCGGGTCACCGCCCTGGACCGCTCGGGCGCCGCCGTCACCGAGCCGGCGCTCGCCGTCGAGGTGGTCGAGCCGACCGGAGCGGGCGACGCCTTCGCCGCCGGCTACCTGGCCGGCCTGCACCGCGGGCTGGACGGCCGCCGCCGGCTGCGGCTCGGCCACCTCGCCGCGGCCTGCGCCCTGACCGCCCCCGGCGACCGCGGCAGGCTGCCCGCGCCCGGCGTGGTCGCGGCGCTGCTCGACGCCCCGGACGGGGACTGGGCGGCGACCCGGGTGGCCGCTGATGGCATCGTGTCCCCGGTACTCACCCGGCCGGCCGCGCACCTCGGAGCACCCACCCCATGAGCCAGACCGTCACCCGCGCCCTGCGCCTGCTCGCCGAGCTCGGCGAGGGCGAACGCTCCCTCGACCAGCTGGCGGCGGTGCTCGGGGTGCACAAGACCACCGTGCTGCGGCTGCTGCAGAGCCTGGAGGAGGGCCGGTTCGTGCACCGCGACGCCGCCCACCGCTACCACCTCGGGGCCGGCCTGTTCGCGCTGTCGAGCCTGGCGCTGGAGCAGCGCGGCATCCGCCGCACCGCGGCACCGCACCTCGCCGAGCTGAACGCGGCGACCGGCCAGACGGTGCACCTGGCCGCGTACGAGGGCGGCGAGGTGGTCTACATCGACAAGTACGACTCCCGGCAGCCGGTGCGGATGTACTCCCGGATCGGGCTGCGGGCCTCGCTGCACTGCACCGCGGTGGCGAAGGTGCTGCTGGCCGACCTGCCGCCGGCCGAGCGCCGCAGGGTGGCCGCCGCGGTCGAGTACACCCCGCACACGGCGAACACGATCACCGGGCCGAAGCAGCTGCTCGCCGAGCTGGAGCAGGTCGCGGCCCGGGGCTGGGCGCAGGACCACGCCGAGCACGAGCCGTTCATCAACTGCGTGGCCGCGCCCGTCCGGGACGTCTCCGGGCGGGTCGTCGCCGCCGCGTCGGTCTCGGTGCCGGACGTGGTGCTGCCCTACGAGCAGGTGCTGGAGCTGCTGCCGCAGCTGCTGGCCACGGCCCGGGCGATCTCCGCCGACGCGGGCGCCCCCGCCTGATCCCTCCCGATCCCTCCTGATCATCGATGAGTCCGATCCCGCGAGAGGAAGCACACCGCATGACCGAGAAGACCGAGGTCCGCACGGACGGCGCCCCCGCCCCCGCCTGGATGTTCTCCCAGGGGGTGCGCAAGGGCCCGATCCTGCAGGTCTCCGGCCAGGGCCCGCAGGACCCGGCGACCGGGGAGTACCTGTACCCCGGCGACGTGCGGGCGCAGACCCGGCGGACGCTGGAGAACGTCAAGGCGATCGTCGAGGCGGGCGGCGGCACCGTCGAGGACGTGGTGATGTTCCGCGTCTACCTGACGAAGCGTTCGGACTTCGCGGAGATGAACGCGGCCTACGCGGCCTTCGTCGAGGAGAACATCGCCCCGGGCGGGGTGAAGCCGTGCCGGACGACCGTGATGGTCGAACTGCCGCAGGAGCCGATGCTGGTGGAGATCGACGCGCAGGCCGTCATCGGCTGAGCGGCGCCCGTCACCGGCGGGCGGCCGGACCCAGCGGCTCGGCCCGGCCGACGATCGTGCCGGCCCGGTCGATGCAGATCACGTCCACCGCGACCGGGGCCGGGGCGAGCACGCCGAGCGCGGTCGCCCGGGCCGCCTCGGCCACCAGGTCGCCCAGCGGCACCCCGGCCGCCGCGCACAACTGCACCGCCTCCAGGCCGGTGTTGGCGGCGGCGACCGCCGCGGCCAGCTCCGGGGAGGCGCCGCCGCGGCGGGCCAGCTCCGCCAGGTAGCCCTTGTCGACCTGCGAGCGGGCCGAGTGCAGGTCGAGGTGGCCGGCGGCCAGCTTGGACAGCTTCGCGAAGCCGCCGGCCACGGTCAGCCGGGGCACCGGGTGGCGCTTGAGGTACTTGAGCACCGCGCCCGCGAAGTCGCCCATGTCCAGCAGCGCGTCCTCCGGCAGGTCGTGCACCGCGACGGCGACCTTCTCCGAGGTCGAGCCGGTGCACCCGGCGACGTGGGTGCGGCCGGCCGCCCGGGCGACGTCCACCCCGCGGCGGATCGAGTCGATCCAGGCCGAGCAGGAGTAGGGCACCACGATGCCGGTGGTGCCGAGGATCGACAGGCCGCCGAGGATGCCGAGCCGGGGGTTCCAGGTGGAGCGGGCGATCTCCTCGCCGTGGTCGACGGAGATCTCCACCACCACGTCCCCGCTGCCGCCGTGCCGGGCGGCGACCTCGGCGACGGTGTCCCGGATCATCTGCCGCGGCACCGGGTTGATCGCCGGTTCGCCGACCGGCAGCGGCAGACCGGCCTTGGTGACGGTCCCGACGCCGGGACCGGCCCGGAAGACCACGCCGCTGCCCGGGGCGCCCGCGGTGACGGTGGAGCGGATCAGCGCGCCGTGGGTGACGTCCGGGTCGTCACCGGCGTCCTTCACCACCCCGGCCATCGCCCGTCCGGCCGTCAGCTCCTCCGCCGCCAGGGCGAACGCGGGCCGCTGGCCCTTCGGCAGGACGATCTCCACCGGGTCGGGGAACTCCCCGGTGAGCAGGGCGGTGTACGCGGCGGTGGTCGCCGCCGTGGCGCACGCGCCCGTCGTCCAGCCGTGCCGCAGCCCGCTACTCTTCAGCTGCGCCGCCCGGCCGCCCGCCTCAGCCACGTCCGCCTCCTGGAGTTCCGATGCACGTCCTGATCCTCGGCGGCACCACCGAGGCCCGCCGTCTCGCCGCCGTCCTCGCCGAGGACCCCGGGCTGCGGGTGACCAGCTCGCTGGCCGGCCGGGTCGCGGAGCCGCGGCTGCCGGCGGGCGAGGTGCGGATCGGCGGTTTCGGCGGCGCGGTCGGGCTGGCCGACTGGCTGCGGGCCGAGCAGGCGGACGCGGTCATCGACGCCACCCATCCCTTCGCCGAGAAGATCAGCCGGAGCGCGGCCGTCGCGGCCGCCGAGGTCCATGTTCCCCTGCTCGTCCTGCGGCGTCCCGGTTGGGTCCCGGTCGACGGCGACGACTGGCACCGGGTGGACTCGCTGGCCGAGGCGGCGGACGCCCTGCCGGGCCTCGGCCGCCGGGTGTTCCTCACCACCGGACGGCAGGGCATGGCCGCCTTCGCGCACCTGACGGACACCTTCTTCCTGGCCCGGTCGGTGGACCCGCCGGACCGGCCGCTGCCGCCCCGGCTGGAGGTGCTCCTCGACCGCGGCCCGTTCACCCTGGACGGGGAGCGCGGGGTGCTGCGCGAGTACGACATCGACGTCCTGGTCACCAAGGACAGCGGCGGCGCGGCCACCGCGCCCAAGCTGACCGCGGCCCGCGAGCTCGGCCTGCCCGTGGTGATCGTCCGCCGGCCCGAGACGCCCTCCGGCGTCCCCGTCACCGACGGCGTGCAGGGCGCCGTGGACTGGCTCACCGCCCTGGCGGCGGGTTCGTCCTCCTGAAGCACCGTCTCAACCCGAGGCCTTCCTGAGGTGGCGGCGGAGCTTCTGCAGCGGCCAGGTGTTGACGACCTCCTCGGCGGTCAGCCGGCCGCGCTGGGCGGTGGCGACGCCGAAGCGGAGGTTGTCGAGGTGGACGGTGGCGTGCGCGTCGGTGTTCACGGCGAAGCGGACGCCGTGGCGCCGGGCCGCGACGATCAGTTCGTCGCCGAGGTCGAGCCGCTCGGGTGAGGCGTTGACCTCCAGGACGGTGCCGGTGCGGGCCGCCGCGGCGAAGACCTCGTCGAAGTCGGCGTCGATCGGCGCGCGGCGGCCGAGCAGCCGGGTGGTGGGGTGCCCGATCACGTGGACGTGCGGGTTCTCGCAGGCCCGGACGAGCCGGCGGGTCTGCGCGGCCCGGTCCAGCCCGAAGGCGGAGTGGATCGAGGCGACGCACAGGTCGAAGCCGGCGAGGAACTCGGGCGGCCAGTCCACGCCGCCGTCCGGGTCGATGTTCAGCTCGGTGCCGTGCAGCAGCCGCATCCGCCCGAACGAGCCCTGCAACGACTGCAGTTGCTCGCGCTGGGCGAGCATCTTCGCGTCGGTCATCCGCTGCATGGCCAGGTTCGGCGCGTGGTCGGTGACGGCGACGTAGGACCAGCGGCGGCGGTACGCGGCGGCGAGCATCTCCTCCAGCGGGGCGAGGCCGTCGGTGAGGTCGGTGTGGGTGTGCAGGTCGCCGCGGACGTCCTGTTCGGTGACGGGGTCGCCGAGTTCGCCGTTCAGGGCGTCCTCGATCTCGCCGCGGTCCTCGCGCAGGGTGGGCGGGATCCACGGCAGGCCGAGCGCCTCGTAGACGTCCTCCTCGGTGCGGGAGGCGAGCCTGCGGCCGCCGTCCGCCTCGAACAGGCCGTACTCGGAGAGCTTGAGCCCGGCCTTGACGGCGCGGGCGCGCAGCTTGATGTTGTGGGCCTTGGAGCCGGTGAAGTAGACGAGGGCGGCACCCCAGTCCTCGGCCGGGACGACCCGCAGGTCGACCTGGAGGCCCCCGGTGGTGCGGACGGAGGTCTTGGTGCTGCCGCTGCCGAGCACCTCGGCGGTGAGCGGGTGGCCGGTGAGGGCGGCCGTCAGCGGGGCGGAGTCGTCCGCGGCGGCGAGCACGTCGACGTCGCCGATGGTCTCGCGCATCCGGCGCAGCGACCCGGCCCAGGTGCAGCGTTCGCAGCCGGGGGCCTCGCGGACGGCGGCGGCGATCTCCTCGGCGAGGGCGAGGGCGGTGGAGATCAGCACCCGGCCGCCGCCCTGCCGGAGGACCTCGATGCCGTGGACGATGTTCTCCGCGGTGCGGGCGCCGAGGCCGGGGAGGTCGTCGAGGCGGCCCGCCCGGGCGGCGTCGAGGAGTTCGTCGACGGTGGAGACGCCGAGTTCGCGGTGGACGAGCGCGGCCTTCTTGGGCCCGACGGTCGGGATCGCCATGATCTCGCGGACGCCCGGCGGCACCTTCGCGCGGAGCGCGTCGACGGCGGCGACCCGGCCGGTGCCCAGGTACTCGGTGATCTTCTCGGCGGTGGACTTCCCGACACCGGGGATGGCCTGCAGGCCCTTGGCGTCGAGCCGGGCGAGGTCCTCCGGGTGGCCGCCGACGGACCGGGCGGCCTTCTCGTAGGACCGTGCCCGGTAGGCGTCGCCGCCGGTGAGCAGCAGCAGGTCGGAGTACTCCTGGAGCAGTGCGCCGACCTCGTCGTTGAGCCGCGCCATGCCCCCAGTCTAGGGCGGCCTTGACAGCGGCACCCCCGCGGAATGAATATTCATTCCGTGACCCCGCGCAAGCCCGACCTCGCCGAGCGGCTCATCGACGCCGCTGTCGCCCTCTTCGCCGAGCGCACCTACGAGGGCACCCAGATGCCCGCCGTCGCCCAGCGCGCCGGAGTGGGCGTGGGCAGCATCTACCGGTACTTCCCGAGCAAGGAGGCACTCGGCAACGCGGCCTTCCAGCACGCCAAGCGGGCCCTGCTCGACGAGCTGGCCGCGGCGATGGCCGAGGGCGGCCCGGCCGGCACCGTCCGCGAGGAGTTCGGCCGCTTCTGGCGCGGCTTCACCCGGTACGCCGGGGCCCGCCCGGAGGCGTTCGTCTTCCTGGAGCACCAGCAGCACGACACCTTCCTGGCACCGGACAGCCTGGCGCTGGCCGCCGAGATCGACCGGATCGCCGCCGACTTCATCGAGCGCGGCCAGCGGGCGGGCGAGATCCGCGACGGGGACGCCGCCCAGCTGGTGGCGCTCGCCGTCGGCGCCTTCACCGGTCTGGTCAAGCTGCACCGCACGGACGGCCTCGGCGCGATGGCCCCCGCGGACCTCGCCGCCGCCGAGGAGTGCGTCTGGGCCCTGCTGCACCGCCCCGCCCCCTGACCGCAGCCCCGCTCCTCTCCCCGCACGCCACTCCCCCGGAAAGGCAGGTCCCCCGATGACCGCCCCGCAGACCGTCCTGATCACCGGGTGCTCCACCGGCATGGGCCGCGAGGCCGCCCTCGCCCTGCACCGGCTCGGCCACCGCGTGGTCGCCACCGCCCGCCGCCCCGAGACCCTCGCCGACCTGGCCGGCCTCGGCATCACCACACTCGCCCTGGACGTCACCGACGAACGGTCGATGACGGCCGCGGTGGCCCGCGTCGAGGAGCTGCACGGCCACGTCGACGTCCTGATCAACAACGCCGCCTACGGGCTGCACCAGCCGGTCGAACTGGCCTCCCCGGACGAGGTCCGCACCCAGTTCGACACCAACGTCTTCGGCCTCGTCCGGATGGCCCAGCTGGTGCTGCCCGGCATGCGGCGGGCAGGGCGCGGACGGATCGTCAACATCTCCTCGATGGGCGGCCGGTTCTCGCCGCCCGGCGGCGCCTTCTACCACGCCACCAAGCACGCGGTGGAGGCGATCAGCGACTCTCTGCGGCTGGAGGTCGCGCCCTTCGGCGTCGACGTGGTAGTCGTCCAGCCGGGCCCGACCATCACCGGTTTCGGCGGCACCGCCGTCGCCACCATGCCCGACGCCTCCGGCCCGTACGGCTCGTTCACCACCGCACTCGCCGACATGTACGCCAACAAGGCCTTCACCCGGCGCAGCGGCGCGGTCACGGCCGAGGCCGCCACCAAGGTGATCGTCCGGGCGGCGACGGTGCGCCGGCCGCGGGCCCGGTACGCGATCGGGGCGATGGCCCGCGGCACGATGATCGCCAAGCGGCTGCTGCCGGACGCGGCCTTCGACGCCGTCATGCGGGCCTCCTTCCCGCTGCCGAAGGCGGGCTGACGGCCCGACGGCCGCCCGCGCGGAAAACCGCGTGCCACCGTCCGTCCGCCGGGCTGGCCTCGGCGGTATGAAGCACCGGCGCGCTGCCGCGACCACGACGCCGGAGAGGGTCCCGCCCGGAGAGGTCGCCCTTCTCGTGGCCGTCGTCCGGACCGCCGTCGGATACGGCCTCCGCCGTGGCCCGGGGCTACGAGCCCCGGACGAGGGACGCGCGTGGCCGGGCACCGGACGGGTGCGGCCGGACGTCCGGTGCCACCGGGGCGGCGGGGAGGTGCCTCCCCGCGCCCCCGGTCGCCTCCGGTCAGTCCTCCGGGTAGCGGCGCGGGGTCCAGACGATCTCGGTGTCGTCGCCGCGGCGGACCACGCGGGTCTGGGAGGAGCCGATGAGCAGCAGGGTGCGCATGTCCACCTCGGCCGGGTCGAGGTCGGCCAGCCGGACGGTGCGGACGCGCTCGGTGGGGCCGCCCACGTCGCGGGCCATCACCACCGGGGTGTCGGCGGCGCGGTGCTCCAGCATCAGGTCGCGGGCCAGCCCGACCTGGGTGGTGCGGGACTTCGAGCCGGGGTTGTAGAGCGCCAGCACCAGGTCGGCCTCGGCGGCCGCGCGCAGGCGGCGGGCGATGACCTCCCACGGCTTGAGGCGGTCGGAGAGCGAGACCACCGCGTAGTCGTGGCCGAGCGGGGCGCCGGCCCGGGAGGCGGCGGCGTGGGCCGCGGTCATGCCGGGCAGCACCCGGACGGGCACCTCGCGGTACGGGTCCTCGCCGGCCGCCTCCAGGACGGCGGTGGCCATCGCGAAGACGCCCGGGTCGCCGGAGGAGACGACCGCGACGCGGCGGCCGCGGCGGGCCAGGTCGAGGGCGAACTCGGCGCGCACGGACTCGACCTTGTTGTCCGAGCCGTGCCGGACCTGGCCGGGCCGGACGGGCACCCGGTCCAGGTAGGTGGTGTAGCCGACCAGGTCCGTGGCGGCGGCGAGGGCGCCGCGGGCCTCCGGGGTGAGCCAGAGCGGTCCGGCCGGGCCGGTGCCGACGACCACGACCTCGCCGGGCCCGGCCGGCTCGGGCAGGTCGAGCGGGGCGACCTTGCTGGGCAGCACGGCGACCGAGAAGTACGGCACGGTGTCGGCCTCGACCTCGGCGAGCGGCAGGGTGCGCTCGCCGTCCATGAACGCCCGCTCGACGTACTGCGCGTCGTCGAGCCGGCCGGCCCGCTCCAGCGCGCGGCGGACGGCCGGGAAGGTCCGGCCGAGCTTCATGATCACGGCGGAGTCGGCGGAGGCGATCCGGGCTGCGAGCTCCTCCTCCGGCAGGGTGCCGGGGATGATCGTCAGGGTCTCCTCGGCCTCCACCAGTGCACTGCCGAGCCGGGCCGCGGCGGCGCTGACCGAGGTCACGCCGGGCACCACCTCGGTCGGGTAGCGGTGCGCGAGGCGCTTGTGCATGTGCTGGTAGGAGCCGTAGAACAGCGGGTCGCCCTCGGCGAGGACGACGACGTTCCGCCCGGCGTCCAGGTGGGCGGCGAGCCTGGCGGACGCCTCCTCGTAGAAGTCGTCCAGCGCGCCGCGGTAGCCGCCGGGGTGGTCGGTGGTCTCCACGGTGATCGGGTAGACCAGCTTCTCCTCGATCTGGCCTCCGGTCAGGTAGCGGTCGGCGATCGAGCGGGCGATCGAACGGCCGTGCCGGGCGCTGTGGTAGGCCACCACGTCGGCCTTGCCGATGAGTTCGGCGGCACGGACGGTGACCAGCGAGGGGTCGCCGGGGCCGAGGCCGACGCCGTACAGTCGGCCGGTCTGCTGCTCGGTCACTCTTCTTCACTCGCAATCGCGTTGACGGCGGCCGCGGCGATCGCACTGCCGCCGCGGCGGCCGCGGACCACCAGGTGCTCCAGGCCGGACGGGTGCTCGGCCAGGGCCTGCTTGGACTCGGCGGCGCCGATGAATCCGACCGGCACGCCGATCACCGCGGCCGGGCGGGGTGCGCCGGCCTCGATCATCTCCAGCAGCCGGAAGAGCGAGGTCGGCGCGTTGCCGACGGCCACCACCGCGCCCTCCAGCCGGGGCAGCCACAGCTCCATGGCGGCGGCGCTGCGGGTGTTGCCCATCTTCTGCGCGAGCTCCGGCACCGAGGGGTCGGTGAGGGTGCAGATCACCTCGTTGTCGGCGGGCAGCCGCTTGCGGGTGACACCGCTGGCGACCATGTTGACGTCGCAGAGGATCGGGGCGCCGGCGTGCAGCGCCGCGCGGGCCGAGGCGACCACGCCGGGCGAGTACAGCAGGTCCTCGACCAGGTCGGTCATGCCGCAGGCGTGGATCATCCGCACCGCGACCCGGGAGACGTCGGCGGGCAGGGCGGCGAGGTCGGCCTCGGCCCGGATGGTGGCAAAGGACTGCCGGTAGATGGCGGCGCCGTCCTTCTCGTACTCGATCACGTGGTCCTCCGGGCCTCGGCGACCGCCTCGGCCATCTCTTCCGTCGTCACATCCACTGGCGTCACATCGATGGGGCGGGCCGGTGTCCCGACCGGTGCCACCCGGTAGCCCTGCCCGGTGGCGAGCACGTCCACCCATCGCCCGGCTGGGTGACCGCAGCGCCGCTCGCAGCCCGACCAGTGCACCGGCAGGCCACCGCCGTCCGCCCCCTCCAGGGCGCGGGCGGCGTCGCCGCGCACGTCGGCGAGCGACTTGCCGCAGCCGGGCAGCCCGGTGCAGGCGGTGGCGCGGTCCCAGGCGGTGCCCGGTCCGGTCAGGAAGCCGGCCGCGGCGAGCCCGGCGAGGGCCTCGGGGCGGGCGCCGGGCAGGACGGCGCCGCGCCAGGGCGTCAGCCGGACCTCGCCGGCGGACGCTCCGGCGAGCAGCCGCCACTGTGCGGCGGTGGCCCGTCCGAAGCGCGTCCCGACCGAGAGGCCGCCGGGCAGCACGCCGAGCGGCGGGTGTCCGCCGGGCAGCTGCGGCAGCGGCAGGTCGCCGGGCGGCAGGAGTTCGGGGACCTCGCGCAGGTGCCAGGCCCGGGTGCCGGTGGCCCGCAGCGCGTCGAGGAAGGCCCGGGCGGCGTCCAAGGCGGCGTCCACGGCCCGTGCGGCCGGCACCGCGCGGACGGTCGCCTCGCGGCCGAGCCGCAGCAGGGCGGTGCCGCCGGGCGCTGCGATCAATGTCACATCGGCGTTCAGGGCGGCGACGTCGCCGCGGCCGTCGTCCAGGGCGAACAGGAACTTGCCGGAGAGCGCGGCCGCCCAGGGCGCCGCGCAGAGCTTCGCGTCCAGTTCGCGCACCCGGGCCGCGGTGTCGGCGTGCCCGTCGGCGTCCAGGCCGGCGGTCGGCGAGGCGACGATGTTGCGCACCCGCTCGTGGGTGTCGGAGGGCAGCAGTCCGACCGCGCGCAGCCGGTCGGCGAGTTCCGCGCTGCAGGACGAAGCCAGGCCGCGCAGCTGGACGTTGCCGCGGGAGGTGGTCTCCAGTGCGCCGTCGCCGAGCGCCTCCGCGGCCGCGGCCAGCGCCGTGACCTGACCGTCCGTCAGCAGTCCGCCGGGGACGCGGATGCGGGCGAGGGCGCCGTCGTCGGCCGTGTGCAGACGAAGGGCCCCCGGACAGGCGTCCGACCGGCCCCGGTCGGGCACGGCGGAGCCCGCCCCGGCGGGGTCGGGAGTGGGAGGCATGGCGGCGAGCATACAGATTGTCCGACGGGGCGCCCCGTCGTCTGGATCACAGTCCGCGTGCAGTCCCGCGGCCGTCCGCCACCCCGTACGATGCTGCCGGACGGTCCGTGCGGACCGTCCGACGCCAGCGACGGCAAGCGGAGGAAACCGGTGCAAATCCGGTGCGGTCCCGCCACTGTAACCACGGCTCAGCCGCCGTGGAGCCAGGAACTCCCGCCGTCCTCCACCAGCCCGGGGCGCGGACCCCGAGGAAGGCCCGACCTGTGCGCTGCCGCCTGCCCGGCTCCGCCGTCCCGCCCGGACGCGCCGAGCCGCCGCCCGCCGTCCCGGTGACCCCGGCGGCGCTCCGCCGCACCTCCCGCTCCGCACCCCGCACCGCCGTACGCCGCGCACTGCACCCCGCACTGCAGCCTGTACAGCGCCCCGCCCTGCACACCGATCCGCGCACCGGGCTGCCGTCCACCACCCCGGTGCGCCACCGCACGCCGTGGAACACCGACCAGGCCGGGAGGCCCTCCGCATGATCCTGCTGCTGTCGACCTCCGACACCGACCTGCTGAGCGCCCGCGCCTCGCAGGGCCCCGTCAGCTACCGGCTCGGCAACCCCGCCCGGCTGACCGCCGAGGACCTGCCCGCCCTCGTCGAGGGCACCGACCTGGTCGTCGTCCGGCTGCTCGGCGGCCGCCGCGCCTGGGAGGACGGCCTGGACGCGCTGCTCGCCGGCCCCCGCCCGGTCGTCGTGCTGACGGGCGAGCAGGCCCCGGACGCCCAGCTGATGGAGCTCTCCACCGTCCCGGCCGGCATCGCCGCCGAGGCCCACGCGTACCTCGCGCACGGCGGCCCGGCCAACCTGGCCGAGCTCGGCGCCTTCCTCTCCGACACCGTGCTGCTCACCGGCCACGGCTTCGCCCCGCCCGCGTCGGCCCCGGCCTGGGGCCCGCTGGAGCGTCAGGCCCGCACCGCCGAGGGCCCGCTGGTCGCCGTGCTCTACTACCGCGCCCACCACATGAGCGGGAACACCGCCTTCGTCGAGACGCTGTGCCGCGCGATCGAGGACCAGGGCGCCCGCGCGCTGCCGCTGTACTGCTCCTCGCTGCGCGGCGCCGAGCCGGAGCTGCTCGCCGAGCTCGGCCGGGCCGACGCCATCGTCACCACCGTGCTGGCCGCGGGCGGCACCCGGCCCGCCGACGCGCAGGCCGGCGGCGACGAGGACGCCTGGGACGCGGGCGCCCTCGCCGCCCTCGACCGGCCGATCCTGCAGGCGCTGTGCCTGACCTGGTCGCGCGAGCAGTGGGAGGCCAGCGACGACGGCCTCTCCCCGCTGGACACCGCCACGCAGGTCGCCGTCCCCGAGTTCGACGGCCGTCTGATCACCGTCCCGTTCTCCTTCAAGGAGCTGGACGAGGACGGTCTCACCGTCTACCGCGCCGACCCCGAGCGCTCCGCCCGGGTCGCCGGCATCGCCGTCCGGCACGCCCGGCTGCGCCACACCCCGGCGGCCGAGCGCCGCCTCGCCCTGGTGCTCTCGGCGTACCCGACCAAGCACGCCCGGGTCGGCAACGCGGTCGGCCTGGACACCCCGGCCAGCGCGGTGCGCCTGCTGCACCGCCTGCGCGAGGAGGGTATGGACCTCGGCACCGACCTGCCGGGCCTGGACACCGACAGCGCCTCGCACGAGGGCGACGAGCTGATCCACGCGCTGATCGCGGCCGGCGGCTACGACCAGGACTGGCTGACCGAGGACCAGCTCGCCCGCAACCCCGTCCGCATCCCGGCCGCCGACTACCGCCGCTGGTACGCGACGCTGCCGCAGGGCCTGCGCGAGCAGGTCGAGGAGCACTGGGGCCCGGCCCCCGGCGAGCTGTACGTCGACCGCTCGCAGAACCCGGACGGCGACATCGTGCTCGCCGGGATCCGCTCCGGGAACCTGCTCGTCCTCATCCAGCCGCCGCGCGGCTTCGGCGAGAACCCGGTCGCGATCTACCACGACCCGGACCTGCCGCCCAGCCACCACTACCTGGCCGCGTACCGCTGGATCGCCGCCGCGCAGGAGGACGGCGGCTTCGGCGCGCACGCCGTGATCCACCTCGGCAAGCACGGCAACCTGGAGTGGCTGCCCGGCAAGACCGCCGCGCTGTCGGCCGAGTGCGGCCCGGACGCCGTCCTCGGCGACCTGCCGCTGGTCTACCCCTTCCTGGTCAACGACCCCGGCGAGGGCACCCAGGCCAAGCGCCGCGCCCACGCCACCCTGGTCGACCACCTCGTCCCGCCGATGGCCCGCGCCGACTCGTACGGCGACATCGCGCGCCTGGAGCAGCTGCTCGACGAGTACTCCACGATCGCCGCGATGGACCCGGCGAAGCTGCCCGCGATCCGCGCCCAGATCTGGACGCTGATCCAGGCCGCCCGGCTCGACCACGACCTGGGCCTCGACGAGCGGCCCGAGGACGACGGCTTCGACGACTTCCTGCTGCACGTCGACGGCTGGCTGTGCGAGGTCAAGGACGCCCAGATCCGCGACGGCCTGCACGTCCTCGGCCAGGCCCCGGCCGGCACCGACCGGGTCAACATCGTGCTCGCCATCCTGCGCGCCCGGCAGATCTGGGGCGGTGTCAGCGCGCTGCCCGGCCTGCGCGAGGCGCTCGGTCTGGACGAGGCCGCGCTCACCCTCGGCGCCACCGACGCGGCCGAGGCGCAGGCCCGTGCCCTGGTCGAGGCGATGGAGGCCGAGGACTGGGCGCCCGAGGCGGTCGAGAAGGTCGCCGCCGGGCACCCGGACGCCGTCCGCGAGGTGCTCGACTTCGCCGCGACCCAGGTGGTGCCGCGGCTGACCGCGACCACCGACGAGCTGGACGCCGTGCTGCACGCGCTGAACGGCGGCTTCGTCCCGGCCGGCCCGTCCGGCTCGCCGCTGCGCGGCCTGGTCAACGTGCTGCCGACCGGCCGCAACTTCTACTCCGTCGACCCCAAGGCGATCCCGAGCCGGCTCGCCTGGGAGACCGGCCAGGCGCTCGCCGCCTCGCTGGTCGAGCGGTACCGCGCCGACAACGACGGCGCCTGCCCGCCCTCGGTCGGCCTCTCGCTGTGGGGCACCAGTGCGATGCGCACCGCCGGCGACGACATCGCCGAGGCCTTCGCCCTGCTCGGCGTCCGCCCGGTCTGGGACGACGCCTCGCGCCGGGTCACCGGCCTGGAGGCGATCGGGCTGGAGGAGCTCGGCCGCCCCCGGATCGACGTCACGCTGCGGATCTCCGGCTTCTTCCGGGACGCCTTCCCGCACGTGGTCGCCCTGCTCGACGACGCGGTGCGGCTCGCGGCCCGGCAGGAGGAGGCGGACGCCGACAACTTCGTCCGCGCCCACGTGCAGGCCGACCTCGCCGAGCACGGCGACGAGCGGCGGGCGACCGTCCGGGTCTTCGGCTCCCGCCCGGGTACCTACGGCGCCGGCCTGCTGCAGCTGATCGACAGCCGGGACTGGCGCACCGACGCCGACCTCGCCGAGGTCTACACGGTGTGGGGCGGCTACGCCTACGGCCGCGACCTCAACGGCCGCCCGGCGCGGGAGGAGATGGAGAGCGCCTACCGGCGGATCACCGTCGCCGCCAAGAACACCGACACCCGCGAGCACGACATCGCCGACTCGGACGACTACTTCCAGTACCACGGTGGCATGGTCGCCACCGTCCGGGCGCTGACCGGCAAGAACCCGGCGGCGTACATCGGCGACTCGACCCGCCCGGAGACCGTCCGCACCCGGACGCTCACCGAGGAGGCGGCCCGCGTCTTCCGCGCCCGGGTGGTCAACCCGCGCTGGATGGAGGCCATGCGGCGGCACGGCTACAAGGGCGCCTTCGAGATGGCCGCCACGGTCGACTACCTCTTCGGCTACGACGCCACCACCGGCGTGGTCGCGGACTGGATGTACGAGAAGCTGACCGAGGAGTACGTCCTCGACCCGGTCAACCGGGAGTTCCTCTCCGAGGCCAACCCGTGGGCGCTGCACGGCATCAGCGAGCGCCTGCTGGAGGCCGCCGACCGCGGCATGTGGGCGGAGCCCGACCAGCGGCTGCTCGACGAGCTCCGCGCCGCCTACCTGGAGACCGAGGGCGACCTGGAGGCCGAGAGCTGAGGCGCCCGGCAGGGGTGACCGGACCTGCGGACGCGATGCTGCGCGTCCGGTCGCCCCTGCGCGTTCGGGGTCGTGCGGGGCCCGTGGTGCATACGATCTCCGCATGACGTTGCGCACGGCGTTGTCGCAGCCCGCCCGTTGGTACTCCCTCGCGGCCGGCGGGTTCCCGGTGCTGGCGTTCCCCGGCGCCGGCCAGGCGTGGCTGGCCTGGGTGGCGCTGGTGCCCGGGATGCTGCTGATGCGGGCGGCCCCGGGCGGGCGCGAGGCCGCGGTGCGGGGCTGGTGGTTCGGCGCCGGGTTCATCCTGGTCGCCATGTACTGGCTGGTGCCGTCGATCGGGCCGGCGCTGCTGCCGCTGGCGGTGGTGTTCGGCGTGCTGCAGGCGGCGTTCGGCTTCGCGGTGCACCGGCTGCTGCACGGCCGGGTCGGGCCGCGGCGGGCGGCGGCCGCGCTGGTGGTGCTGCCGTCGGTCTGGGTGGCCTGCGAGTTCGCCCGGTCGTGGCACGCGCTGGGCGGCCCGTGGGCGCTGCTCGGGGCCAGCCAGTGGGAGCATCCGGCGGTGCTGGCCCTGGCCTCGGTGGGCGGGGTGTGGCTGGTCAGTGCGGTGGTGGTGGCCTGCAACACCGCGGTGGTGGTGCTGGTCGCGGGCCCGCTGAGGGTGCTGCCGGCGGCCACCGTCGCGGGCTGCCTGGCGGTCGGGCCGGTGCTGTTCTCGCTGCTGCCGCCGCCCCCGCCGGGCGGTTCCGCGACGGTGGCGCTGGTGCAGCCCGGCCAGACCCCCGACGACGCCGCGCGGCTGGCGGCGAGCACCCGGATCACCCGCGGCCTGGTGGGCCGGCCGGTGGACCTGGTGGTGTGGGGCGAGTCCAGCACCACCGCCGACCTGGACCGGGACACCGCCGTGCTGGCGGGCCTGCGGTCGCTGTCGACCGCGGCCGGCGCCCAGCTGCTGGTCGGCGAGGACGCGCGCAAGGCGGACGGCCGGATCTCCAAGGACGCGGTACTGGTGACCCCGGACGGCGTGGCCGCCCGCTACCGCAAGATCCGGCTGGTGCCGTTCGGCGAGTACATCCCGTTCCGCTCGGCGCTGGGCTGGATCGCGGGGGTGAGCAGGGCCGCGGGCGAGAACCGGGCGCCGGGTGCGGCGTTCCGCCTGCTGCCGGCGACCGACCGGACGGGTGCGCCGCTGCCGGTCGGCGCACTGATCTGCTTCGAGTCGGCCTTCCCCGACATGTCCCGGGCCGCGGCCCGGGACGGCGCGCCGCTGATCGTCTACCAGTCGGCCACCTCGACCTTCCAGCGGACCTGGGCGCCGGCGCAGCACGCCTCGCTGGGGGCGATCCGGGCGGCGGAGACCGGCCGTCCGGTGGTGCAGGCCGCGCTGACGGGCGAGTCGGTGGCGTACGACCGTCAGGGCCGGCGGCTGGCCCGCATGGGTACGGGCGGTTCGGGGGCGCTGGTCGTTCAGGTGCCGCTGGCGGAGCCGTCGGCGCTGACCTGGTACGACCGGCTCGGTGACTGGGTGCCGCTCGGGGCGGTGGCGGTGACGGCGCTGTCGGGGGCCGTGGTGCTGGTGCGCCGCGGCCGCGGCCCGGCGGGCGGGGCGGCCGGGGAGTCGGCCGACGGGACGCAGCAGGAGGCCGGTCGGCCGGCGGCCCGCGGCCGGGCCTGATCGGGCCCGGCCGGTCGGCCCGCCGGCCGCGGTGTCACTGCCCGGAGCCGCCGCCGGCGACGTGGATGCCGAAGAGCGCGCCCTGCGGGTCGTGCAGGACGGCCAGCCGGGGCCCGTCGGGCACGTCCGTGGGCGGCAGTGCGACGGTGGCCCCGAGGACGGCGGCGCGTTCGGTGGTGGTGTCCACGTCGGCGACCGCGAAGTACGGCATCCAGTAGGGGGCCACGTCGGCGGGGAACTGGTCGGCCATGTCGGCCATGCCGCCGAACTCCCGGCCGGGCAGGCCCCACTGGGTGTACATCTCGCCGACGGTGACGCTCCAGCCGAACACTCTCGGGTAGAACTCCTTGGACCCGGCGGTGTCCCGGGTGGCGAGTTCGACCCAGCCGAGCGCGCCCGGCTCGTCCATCAGCGGGGTGCCGTTGAAGCCGCGGGCCTGCCAGAGCGAGAACACCGCGCCGGAGGGGTCGGCGGCGACGGCGAAGCGGCCCAGGTCGAGGACGTCGGCCGGCTCCATCAGCACCTGGCCGCCGGCGCCGTGGACGGCGGTGGCGGCGGCGTCCGCGTCCGCCACGGCGAAGGAGATCGTCCAGCTGGTGGGCTGTCCGGGGCGCTGGACGGGGCTGAGGCCGGCGACCGGGTCGGTGCCGAGCATCATCAGCGTGTAGCCGCCGGCCTCCGGGTTCGGGTCGACCTCGGTGCGCCAGCCGAACGCCTCCCGGTAGAAGGCCTTGGAGCCCTCCGGGTCGGCGGTGGAGATCTCCACCCAGCAGGGGGCTCCGAGTGCGGGTCTGTCGATTCTCATGTCACTCCACCACCAGGACGAGTTTGCCGCGGGCGTGTCCGGACTCGACCTCGGCGAGTGCCTCGGGAGCCCGGTCGAGGGGGTAGGCCGCGGTGATCCGCGGGTCGAGGGCGCCGGCCGCGACGAGTCCGGCCAGCGCGGCGAGCGCCTCCCGGCCGGGGGCGCGGCGGACGGCGCTGCCGCCGAGCGCGGCGGCGGTTCCGGGATCGGCGGTGGACACCAGCCGGGTGCGGTCGGTGAGCACGGCGGCGGCCTCCCGCAGGTCCTCGCCGCCGATCAGGTCGAGCAGTCCGTCGACGCCGTCCGGGGCGGCGGCCCTGATCCGGTCGGCGACCCCCTCGCCGTAGCGGACCTGGGTGGCGCCGAAGGAGGCGACCCAGTCGCGGTTGCGGTCGGAAGCGGTGCCGACCACCTTGACGCCGCGGGCCCGGGCGATCTGGGCCGCCGCACCGCCGACCCCGCCGGCGATGCCGAGGACGAGCAGGGTCCGCCCCGGTTCCAGGGCCAGCTGTTCGACGGCGTCCCAGGCGGCAGCGGCGGCGACGGGCAGCGCGGCGGCCGCGGCGAAGGAGACCTCTGCGGGCTTGCGGGCGCTGACGGCGGCGTCCAGCAGGGTGTGCTCGGCGTAGCCGCCGGCCACCGCGACGCCGAAGACCTCGTCGCCGACGGCGAAGCCCTCGACGCCGGGTCCGACGGCCTCGACCACGCCGGCCGCCTCCACGCCCAGCACGGCGGGCAGCGGGCGGTCGGTGCCGAGCCAGCCGTTGCGGACCTTCCAGTCGATCGGGTTGACCCCGGCCGCGCGGACGGCGATCTGCAGCCGGTCCGGCCCGGGGACGGGCACGGGGCGGTCCAGGAACTCCTGGTGCTCCGGGCCTCCGAACGCCCGGTATCCGAACGCCTTGGACATGCTGCTCCCTCGGGGTCGGCGACTTCCTTCCGCCCAGCTTGCTGGGCGCACGGCCGGGACGGCCGGGAATGGTGGGCCGAACGGGAGCCGTTGTGCAGAGAGCGTCCCACAGTTGTTCAAATTGGAACCACGAGGTACGGTCAGACCCGGACCAGCCGGTTCGAATTTGAACCACCTGACCTCGGAGGCCCGGCCATGCCGCAGACCGACACCGCCCGGACGCCGCTGCCCGGCCCCGCCACCGTGCGCTCCCGGGTGCGCATCCCGCTGGCCTTCCCGGACGGCTTCCGGGTCGAGGCGGAGGTCTTCACCTTCCACGGGCTGGAGGACGGCGCCGAGCACCTCGCGCTGGCCCTCGGCGAGGTCGGCGACACCCCGCTGGTTCGGCTGCACTCCGAGTGCCTCACCGGCGACGTCTTCGGCTCCGCCCGCTGCGACTGCGGCCCGCAGCTGCGCGAGTCGGCGGAGCGGATCGCCGAGGCCGGCGGCTACCTGCTGTACCTGCGCCAGGAGGGCCGGGGCATCGGCCTCTACAACAAGCTCGACGCCTACGCGCTGCAGGACTCCGGGCTGGACACCTACCAGGCCAACACCGCGCTCGGGCTGCCCGAGGACGGCCGCGACTACACCGCCGCAGCCCAGATGCTCACCACGCTCGGCGCCACCGGCATCCGGCTGCTCAGCAACAACCCCGACAAGGCCGGCCAGCTGTCCCGGCTCGGCATCACGGTGGCCGAGCGGGTGCCGACCGGCGTCCACCTCTCCGAGAGCAACGTCCGGTACCTGCGCACCAAGGCGGACGGCACGGCGCGCACCCTCGGCCACGGCATCGACTTCCTGTCCCTGGGCGCCTGACCGGGGTTCACCCGATCGGCTCAGGACGCGCGCGGCCCGGGGGCGGGCGTGGAAGCGTCGGTCCGTGGGCCGCGCCATCCGTCGTTCCACCCCTCCCCCGCGGCCCCGCCGGGCTCGTCCCCGGTGCGGACCGACCCCGGGAGAGCGCCCGTGGAAACCGACTCCCTCACCGCCGACACCCTGCGCGAACTGCGCAGTCCCAGGCCGTATCCGGCCGTCTCGCTGACCATGCCGACGCACCGCCGCGAGCCGGACAACGCGCAGGACGCGGTGCGGCTGAGGAACCTCCTCGCCGAGGCCGAACGGCGGATCGACTCCGACCCGGACGCCTCCCGGCAGGACCGCATCGACCTGCACAAACAGCTGGAACGCGCGATCGCCGAGGTGGACCTGCGGCACTCGCTGGACGGGCTGGTGCTGTACGCGACCACCGACGAGCACCAGGTGTGGAGCCTGCCGCGCGAGGTGCCCGAACGGGTCGTGCTGAGCGACACCTTCCTGACCCGCAACCTGGTCGCCGCGAAGGCCCAGGAGCGCCCGTACTGGGTGATGGCCGTCGCCGCCGACCGGGCCACCCTGTGGGGCGGCAGCGGACTCGCCCTGCACGAGCACGAGGCGAACGGCTTCCCGATGGAGGCGGAGGGCGTGGACTGGGACGTCCAGCGCGAGGAGCGCACCGGCGGCCAGCCCAGCACCTTCAGCGACGAGGAGACCCGGCGCTTCCTGCGGTCGGTGGACGCCGCGCTCGGCACCGTGCTGGGCGCGGACCGCCGCCCGCTCTTCCTGATCGGCCTGCCGCAGGCGGTCTCCGCCCTGCAGGAGGTCGGCACCGCCGCGGGAGCGGCCGTCGCCACCGTGCTCAAGGGCGGCCTGACGGACGGACCCGACCGCGTCCTGCTGCAGGAACTCGCCCCCGCGATGGCCCAGTTCGCCGCGCACGAGTCCGACCGGGTGAGCACCGCGCTGGACGCGGCGCGCAGCCGCAAGGCCTTCGCCGCCGGCCTGGACGAGGTCTGGGAGGCGGTCTGCGAGGGGCGGGTCGAGATGGTCGCCGTCGAGGAGCACTTCCAGCGGACGATGCGGCTCTCCGACGGTCACCTCACACCGGCGGAGGACGGCCGGCCCGGCGGCTGGGAGGAGGGCGTCCGCGAGGACATCGTCGACGAACTCGTCGAGACCGCCCTGGACAGGGGCGCCGAGGTGGTCTTCCTGCCCGACGACCGGCTCACCGACCACGACCGGATCGCCGCGGTGCTGCGCTACTAGCACCTGCCGCGGGCAACCGGGTGGTTGATTCAGGGGCGCGTGGGAGGTACCCCACGCGCCCCTTTACGGGTACCCGCACGCCTGCGAGGACGCACCCGGGCGGCGCAGCCCTGCGCGCGGCGGGCCTCACCGCGGCGGAGGCTGGAGGAGTTGTGCACCCTCGGCCGAGCGATCCAGGAGCCGCCATGTCCCCGCACCCCCGCCTTCGCCCCCTCACCGGGCCGACCGCCCGGGCCGGCGCGATCCTCGCGGCGGCAGCCGCGCTGACGGCCCTGGCAGCGGCGTGCAGCAGCTCGGAGAAGACGGTGGGCGGGATCAGCCCGGCGGTCGTGTCGGCCGCGGCGGAGGCCTCCCGGCACGCCGCCTCGGCTGCGGCCGAGGCCTCGGAGCTGACCGGCGAGGACGCGTCGGCCGCCGCGTCCAGCGCCGCCGCGCTGATCAAGGAGGCCGCCCTCGCGCGGGCCGCGTCGGCCTCGGCCGCGGCGGCCTCGGTGGAGTCCCGGGCCGCCGCCTTCGAGTCCTCGGTGTCCGCGCAGGTCTCGATGGCCCGGCAGAGCGCCAGCGCCGCGCTGAGCGGGGTGTCGGGCACCGGCAACGCGATCGGCGACGTGGTGCTGACCGGGGTGCCCACTACCGCGACGGACGGCTTCCCGGCGGCCACCGTAACCATCACCAACTCGACCTCCCAGCAGGCGAACTACGCCGTCCAGGTGGACTTCCTGGACTCCTCGGGCGCCACCGTGGAGACCGTGGTGGTCGGCACCTCGAACGTCGCCCCGGGCGAGCGCCGCACCGTGCTGGCGCACGGCGACCAGAAGGTCGCCGCGGCCAGCGCCAAGGTGGCGCGGGCACAGCGGTTCTGACCCGCCGGGGTGCCGACCGGGTGACGCCGCCGCATGCTGGGACGGGGGCCGTTCCACACCGGAGGTGCCACTCATGCAGGGACTGGGAACGGTCGGTCCTGAGGCCGTCGTGATCGGTGCCGGCCCGTACGGGCTCGCGACAGCGGCGCACCTGCGGGGCGCCGGGGTGCCCTTCCGGGTGTTCGGCGAGCCGATGGCCGGCTGGCGCGAGGGCATGCCCGCGGGGATGTTCCTGAAGTCGACACCGCGGGCGTCCTGCATCTCCGATCCGTCCGGCCGTTACGGGTTCAACGACTACCGCCACCGCCACGGCAGGGGCACGGTCGGCGACATGTACCCGATCCCGCTGGACGAGTTCGTCGAGTACGGTGAGTGGTTCCAGCGCGAGCGGGTGCCCGAGCTGGAGCGGACGCAGGTCGCCCGGGTCGAGGGCGCGCCCGGCGGCTTCCGGGTGGTGCTGGAGGACGGCGAGGCGGTGACGGCCCGTTCGGTGGTCGTGTCGACGGGCCTGAAGCCCTTCGCGTACCTGCCGCCCGAGCTCGCCGCCCTGGCCGGGACGGGCCTGTGCTCGCACCCCAGTGAACACACCGACCTGGGGAAGTTCGCCGGGCAGCGGGTGGCCGTGGTCGGCGCGGGGCAGTCGGCCCTGGAGAGCGCCGCCCTGCTGCACGAGGCCGGGGCCTCCCCCACCGTCGTGGTGCGCGGCCCGCGGGTGGTCTTCGGCGAGCCGCCGGACGCCGACCTGCCGGCCAGCCGTCCACTCACCGCCCGGGTGACCCGGCCGTCCAGCGGGCTCGGCCCCGGCTGGGGCATGCGTGCCTACACGGACGTCCCGTGGGCGTTCCGGTTCCTGCCGGACGAGGCCCGGGCCGTCCGGGTCCGCCGGGTGCTCGGCCCGGCCGGCGCCTGGTGGCTGCAGGAGCGGGTGGACGGCCTGTTCCCGGTGCTGACCGGTCATCCGCTGGCGGCGGCCGAGGCGGTGGACGACACCGTCCGGCTGAGCCTGGAGGGGCCGACCGAACTGCTGGAGGCCGACCACGTGCTGGCCGCCACCGGCTACCGGGCGAACGTGGCGCGGCTCGCCGTCCTCGACGAGGGGCTGCGCCGGGCGATCCGCACCACGGCCGCCGGTGCGCCGCGGCTGGGCCCGGGTCTGGAGTCGTCCGTGCCGGGCCTGTACTTCACCGGGCTGGCGGCGGCGGACTCGTTCGGGCCGGTGATGCGGTTCGTCTGCGGGACGCACTTCGCCGCCCACCGGATCGGCCGGCACGTCGCCGCACGCGGAAGCCGGTAGGCGCGGCGACCACGGGTCGGGGTCCGGCGCACGTCGCCGGACCCCGACCCGATGTGCTCACCCGGCGAGCGCGGACCGCAGGAAGCGGTAGGGCGCGGGCAGGCCGAAGCGCAGCAGTGCGGCGACCGCCGGGACGGGGTCGTCGGCGGCGAACCAGGCGTGCTCGGTGTTCGGCTCCGGCCACAGGCCCCAGGGGCGGCAGCGGTCCTGCCAGGCGCCGGCCAGGGCCGAGAGGGTGTCGAGCCGGCCCGCCCGGAAGCGCCGCGGCCGCAGCGGCCCGGCCGGGACGGGGCGGCCGGTCAGCGAGAGGTGCAGCGCGCGGACGACGTCGACCCCGTCCACCGTCTCGAAGAGGCGGAACTGGGCGCCGTTGCGGGGGTTGAAGTCCAGCAGCTTGTAGCGGCCGTCCCGCCGGTCCAGGCGCCAGTCCAGGTCGGCGGTGCCGCAGTAGCCGATGGCCCCGCAGAAGTCGGCGGTGATCGACGCGAGTTCGGGGTTCGACCGGGTGTGGCCGCGGGTGGTGACGCCGCTCTCCGGGGGCCACGAGCGGTCCTTGATGCCGGTGAAGACGACGAGCGGCTTGCCGCCGGGACCGCAGCAGAGGTGGGTGATCCAGTCCTCGGCGCAGGACTGCGGGACGTACTCCTGGAGCAGCACCGAGAGCGGGCCGTCCGCGGGGCAGGCGGCCAGCAGGGCGGGCTCGTCGGGCACGATCGTGGTGTGGCCGACGGCGGGGTGCACCTGCCGGGTGAACGGGGCGAGGTTCTTGAGGACCACCGGGAAGCCCCAGTCCCGGGCCGTGGCGAGGAGTTCGGAGCGGTCGGCCGGGGTCGCGACCCGGGGGGTGGCCACGCCGTGCGCCCGGCAGAGGTCGTGCAGGGCGCCCTTGTCGGCGAGCCTGCGCGGCAGGTCCGCCGGGACGGGCGGCAGCAGGAAGTGCCCGGCCAGTTCGGCGCGGTGCTCGGCCAGCAGCACGGCGGCCTCGTCGTCGGTGGGCACGGCGACGGCGGGGCGGCCGATCGCCCGGCCGGCGGCCAGCAGGGCGGCGACCAGCGCCCCGGCGGGCTCCGCCGCACCGGTGGGCCGGACGAAGGCCCGCCGCACGTAACGGGAGAGCGCCGTGGGGGTCAGCGCGTCCTCCACCATCGCGTACACCGGCACCCCGGCCCGGCCCAGCGACCGGGCGGCGCCGGCGGCCCCGTAGGCGTCCGGGTAGCGGCCGACCTTGACCAGCAGCACGGGTACGCCGCGGTCCAGTCCAGGGCCCTCTGCCTGCATCGGGGTCCACCTCCTCGGGCGGGTCAGCGCTGCCAGACCGCGACCCAGCCGACGTCCAGTCGGGCGGAGTCGGTGCCGGGCGGCGGCGCGGTCTGGAAGCCGACCGCCAGGTTGATCACGAGTTCCATCGCCACGTGCGGGATCGCGGCCGGTTCGGTGACCTTGAACCGCTGGACGCCGTCGACGTACCAGGTGACCGAGTCGGGCTGCCAGTCGACCGCGAAGACGTGGTAGCCGCCCGAGAAGTCGGCCGGACCGTAGCGGTTGCCGATGTGGGTGTCGCTGCCGTCGGCGGCCCGCCAGTGCAGGTTGGCGTCGACGAGCGAGGCGCTGTTGATGAACTCGGCGATGTCGATCTCGGGCGGGGTGCCGCGGGTGTCGGCGGGGATCAGCCAGAACGCCGGGAACATCCCCTCGGCCGCGGCGGGCACCTTGACGGCCGCCGCGAACCAGCCGTAGGTGAAGGTGTGCCGCGGCGCGCCGTTCCAGTGGTCGCGGCCGGTGCTGACCATGCCGGAGGTCCACGGGTAGGTCTTGCCGTCGGCGCCGTGGGTCGTCCGGCGCTCGGCGGTGAGGGTGAGGTCGCCGTTGCCGACGGAGACCTGGCCCGGCAGGTACCACTGGAGCTCGTGGTTCCCGGCGTTGGTGCAGCCGCCGTCGTTCCAGTCGTAACAGGTCGCCCAGTCCGCGGTGTTCAGGTGGGAGCCGGTGAAGTCGTCGTGGAACACCTGGTGCCAGGGCCCGGGCGCGGTGGGCGGGTCGGTCGCCCCCGGGGTGGCCGGCCCCTCCGCCTTCGCGCGCGACGCCGGGGAGCTCAGGGCCGTCGGGTCGGCGCAGGCGGTGGCGCCGGCCAGCACACAGGCGGCGACCAGCGCTCCGGCCCGCAGGGACGAACGGTTGTGCCGGCCCGACGACGGGGGCGGCGGCCCCTCCCGGGCGGAGCGGGTGGCCGGGTCGGGCGGCGGCATGCGCCGCGGGTAGGGCAGCACCAGCAGGGTGGTGAGGACGGCTAGCTCCACCAGCACCCGGCGGGCCGTGAAGGTGTGGGTGAGCAGCAGCGGGGCGGCGGCCAGGGCGGAGAGCACGGCGCTGCAGGCGACGGCGGGCACCAGGGCGGCCGTCGGCGCGTACCGGGAGCGCGCGGGCCAGCGGCAGCGCAGCACCAGGGCGGTGCCCGGGACGGCCAGCAGGGCGATCGCGGCGAGGACGGTGCGGACCCGGCCCGCGGGCAGCACGGTGGCCGCGGCCCCGGCCCAGGCGAGGCCGGCGAGCACGCACCGCACCGCCGGCCCGGCGAAGGTGTTCACGGCTGCCTCCCGGTGGGGTTCTGCTGGTTGCTGCCGCCCCCGGTGCCCCACGGCGGCGCGACCTCGCCGACGACGCCGGCGGACGGCGCGGTGTACTGGTAGACCACCGCGTCGGGGCTGGTGTAGACGGCCCGGAACTCCGGCGATCCGGCGGCGAGTTCGGCCAGCCGCCGGACGGTGTCCTCGGGCAGCGCCCCGGTCAGCCGGAGGGCCTCGGCCTGGGCGCGGGTGAGCACCAGGTACGACGGGCCGGGCACCACGGGGACGGTCAGCTCGCGGCGCAGCAGCGGCAGCGGGTCGGCGAGCATGATGCGCTGCTCCTCCGCGGACAGCTGGCTGAGGATCACCCGGGTGCGGTCGTCGTAGTTGAACTCTCCGCCGGGGAGGTCGCCGGTGACGGAGACGATGCGGGTTCCCGACGGGGCGTCCGCGGTGACCTGCTTCAGGGCCGCGACCTCCTGCGGGCTGAAGTAGTTCATCGCCTCCTTGCTGTAGTAGTTGCCGAACATGCCGAGGGCGAGCGCGCCCGCCGCGACGGCGGCGAGGGCGCGGTGCAGGACGGGCCTCCGGCCGCTGCGCAGTACGACCGTGCCGGCCAGGAAGGCCGTCGCCGGCAGGACGAACAGGTAGGCGCGCAGGATCATCTCGCCGCCGTAGCTGTTGCCGAGCAGCAGCGGCAGCGGACCGAACAGCACGGCGATCAGGCCGGTGCGGCGGACCCAGCGCTGGGAGACGAGCGCGGCGACGGCTAGCAGGCCGAGCACCGCGCACATGCCGAGGGAGAGATGGGCGACCATCGCCTGGTCGGGTGCGATGGTGCCCAGCCTCAGCTGGCCCGGTGGGCGGACGTTGCTGTTGGTGGCGCTGAGGCCGGCGATCAGGCCGTTGGCGTTCTGCGCGAGGTAGGCGTGGGCGATCGTGTAGTCCCAGGCGAAGGTCATCGCGACGGCGGCGCCCAGCACCGGCAGGACCGTCCGCCGGTTGCGGCGCGGCAGGGCGAGCATGGCGAGGACGCTGATCGTCATGACGGGGGTCAGCGGGTGCGAGATCACGATGCCCGCGAGGACGACCACCGTCATGGCGTACCAGCCCAGCCAGGGGGTCCCGGCGGTGAGCGCGGTGGCCGTCGGCGGCCCCTCGGCGGCGGCCGCGGCGGCCCGCCGGAGGGCGGCGAGCCGGCCGAGCACCAGGGCGAGCAGCAGCACGAACAGCAGGAAGGCGAAGGCCTGCGGCGAGAAGTAGTCCTGGCCGACCCAGGAGACTGAGTAGAAGAGCCAGACCCCGCCCCAAACGAGTCGGCGGCTGTCGGTGAGCGCGCGGTAGAGCAGCAGCAGCGGGCCGAGCAGCAGCAGGTTGGCCAGCAGCGGGTACCAGGAGGCGTAGCCGAGCGCGGAGTGCAGGCCGGTGGCCCGCAGGAAGAGCACGTTCAGCTGGAAGAACCCGGGCCACTCGTTGTAGAGCTCCAGGCCGCCGGCGTCCGGCACGGTGCCGTTGTGCCGGAGCATGGCGTCGACCACCGCGATGTGCTTCCACGCCCAGGCGTAGCGCAGCGTGGGGTAGAGCACGCTCGGGGTGGCGTGGATCATCGTGATCAGCGCGACGACGTACGCGGCGCACCAGCCCTGCGGGATGCGCGGCTGGTACAGCACGGCGACGAAGCCGGCGAGCAGGACGGCGAAGCCGGCCCAGTAGGTCATCGGCAGGGCCTGGAGCAGCCCGAGGTCGCCCATCCGGTCGAGGCGGGTGCCGCGCAGCGCCAGCACCCACAGCGCGACGGCCAGCGGCAGCGCGCAGACGGTGAGCCGGGCGGCCGGGCCGCGTCCGCCGAACGCCCGGGCGAGCAGCGCCGCGGGCGGGCGTCGCCGCACCGGCGGGCGGCTCGCGTCGGCGATCTGCTGGTCGACCATTGGGGGGCCCTCTCCGGGCGGTTGGCGTTTCACGGGTGCGGGGCTCGGGTGCGGGGTCAGTCCTTGGGCGGACCCCCGACGGGTGCGCCGACGAACCGGGTGAACCGGCGGTAGGACCGCCAGCCGCGGGTGTAGAGGCTCTCCCGGATCGGGCCGACCCGGCTGCCGCGGCCGGCCGTCCAGTCGTCGAAGACGCTGTCCGGGGTGTCGCTGCGGACCATCAGCCGGCAGATCCGCATCGGGTCGTCGGTGGCGGAGCTGAACTTGTTCTCGACCGCGGTCGCCGAGGTCCAGCCCGCGGCGCGGACCTGGCGGCGGACGGCGGGGCTGGAGTAGCCGTGCGGGTAGGCGAAGGCGGTCGCGGGGTGGCCGATGGCGTCCTCCAGCCGCTTCTTGCTTCCGACGATCTCGTCGGTGCGGCGCTGGCCGTAGACGGTGTCGAGCTGGGCGTGCGTCTGGGAGTGGCCGCCGATCTCCACGCCGACCGCGTCGAGGGTGCCGACCTGCCGCCAGTTGAGCATGCGCGATTCGGGCAGCAGGCTGCCGGTGGGCTCGCCGCCGGGCGGGTGGATGGCGCCGACCGTCACGTAGAGGGTGGCGGGCAGGCCGCGCTCGGTGAGGATCGGGGCGACCGTCCAGTAGAAGTCGGCGAAGCCGTCGTCGAAGGTGAGCACCGCGGCGTTGGCCGGCAGGGCGGGCCCGCCGTGCAGCGCGGCGACCAGCCGGCGCAGCGGGACGACCGTCAGGCCGGCGTCGGCGATCCGGTCGAGCTGTTCCCGGAACGTCTTCGGGGAGACCGTGTAGGGCGCGATCCAGTCCGGCGGGTCCTCCGCGACGGAGTGGTACAGGAAGACGGGGACGGCTCTCATCGCGGGCTCCTCGCCGGCCGGAGGGTCGGCACGGACGGCCGGGACAGCAGGAGGGCTGCACGGCCCACGGTGTAGCCGAGCACGGTGATCCCGGCCCCGGCGCAGAGCGCGCCCGCGGAGCGCAGGTCGGCCCGGCGCAGGTGGCGCATCACGGCCGTCGGCAGGGTGTGCCGCAGGTAGCGGCGCTCGGAGGCCAGCGCGGGGCGCGGTCCGCTGTGCCGGGCGACGACGGCCTTGGAGCGGCCCTCGGCGTAGCAGCGGGCCCGGAAGTACGCCCAGGTGGCCCGGCCCGGCGGGACGTGGTGGTGGACGACGGCGGCCGGGTCGTAGCGCAGCTGCGCCTGCGGGTGGCGGGCGGCCAGCCGGAGGCAGAACTCGGTCTCCTCGCAGCCGACCGGGCGGGTGCCGACCCGGCCGAGGTCGAGCCGGAAGCCTCCGGCGGAGACGGCCTCGGCGCGCCGGAAGGACATGTTGGCGCCGGTGAAGTTGCGGATCGCCGCGGGCCGGTCCGGCAGGCCGCGGTAGGAGCAGCCGACCACCCAGTCGAACTCGCCGGGGAACCAGGCGGGCCGGCCGGTCTCCCAGCGCGGCCGGACGTACCCGCCGACGCCGAGCACCGCGGGGTCGCGGTAGCCGGCGAGCAGGCGGTCGGCCCAGTCGGGTGCGGCCACCGCGTCGTCGTCGAGGAAGGCGACCACGTCGCCGTGGACCGCGCGGACCCCGGTGTTCCGTGCGCCGGAAAGGCCGCGGCGCTGCTCGTTGGGGAGGACCCGGACGTCCGGCCAGTGCCGTCCGGCCCGACGGGCGAGCTCGGGGCAGTGGTCGACGACCAGGACGAGTTCCTCGGGCGGCCGGCGCTGGCCGCGGACGGAGTCCACGGCGGCGCACAGGTCGTCCCAGCGGTCCAGGGTGTAGGCGCAGATGACGACGGACAGGGTGGTCCGCGCTTCGGGCGGGGCGGTGCTCATGCCGTCCTCCTTTCGGGCGCCTTCATCCAGCGTGGCATTGTCAGCAGCAACGGCACGGCGACGGCGCAGCAGGCGAGCAGCCAGGCGAGGCCGACCCCGGTGAGTCCGTACACCGGGAGCAGCACGGCGGTGAGGCCGATGACCAGGACGCAGTGGGCGACCTGGAGGCCGATCAGCCGCCGCAGGTTGCGGCGGACCCGCGCGACGTCGATGGCGACGGTGATCAGGACGGTCGGCAGCGAGGCGACCGCCATCAGCCGGAGCACCGGGGTGCCGTGCGCGGCGTAGTCGGGGCCGAAGAGGCCGAGGATCCAGGGCGCGGCGGCGACCACGACGGCGGTCGCGGCGGCGACCAGCAGTCCGGCGTGGCGGAGCATCCGCCGGGCGAGCTCGGGCAGCCGGTCGGGCCGGTGGGCGCCCTCGACGACGAGGGAGGCGCCCATGCTGAAGACCGCGATGTCGAAGGTGTCGGCGATGATCCAGGCCAGCGAGTAGTAGGCGTTCTGGGCCGCGCCGAGCTGGGCGAGCACGATCAGCGGCAGCACGGCGTAGGTGGTGATGCTGGCGAGCTTGCCGAGGTAGTCGGCGGTGGCGTAGCGCATCACCCGGCGCGGCACGGGTGCGCCGGTGCGGTCGGCGCGCTGGTGGGCGGGGATGGCCCGGCGGAACAGCACGGAGTTGGTGACGACGATCGACAGCAGCAGGGCGACGGCCCAGGAGGTGAGGATGCCGGTGCCGACGGCGAGGGCCGCGCAGACCGCGAGGGCGGCGGCCTTGGCGGCGGCGAAGAGCATGTTCTCGCCGAGCACCCAGCCGGTGCGGCGCAGGCCGGTGAGCGCGCCGTCCTGCAGGTCGAAGATCGAGTAGCCGGCGGTGGCGACGACGAAGGCGGCGGCGAGCAGCGGCGAGCGCAGGAAGTCCAGGCTTGGGGCGACGACCGGGATCAGCAGCAGGAAGCCGCAGGCGGCGAGGGCGCTGAGCCCGCCGCTGATGGCGTAGCACCGCAGCACCAGCCGCCGGGTGTGCCGGCCGGCCCGGGGGACGAAGCGGACGAGGACGTCGCCGAGGTTGAACCGGCCGACGCCGGACATCAGGGCGGCCACCGACAGCGCCGCGTAGCTGGTTCCGACGGTCTCCGCGCTGTACCAGCGGGTCGCGAAGATCCAGAACAGTGAGCCCAGCGCGGCCGAGAGCACCGCGCTGGCGGCCAGGATGTGCCCGTTGCGCAGCAGCGGCTCGCCGGCCGTCCGGCGGGTGACGGCCCGGACGCGGGCGCGCAGCAGCGCGGCGTACGAGCACTCGCAGGGCAGCGGCAGCGGGCACGAGCACGGGCGGGCGGCCGTGGTGCGGCGGGAGACGAATTCGGTGATCACGGCCGGATCCCGGCGGGCAGGGTCCGCTGGCGCCCGCGGCTGTAGAGGTAGCTGAGCGGCCCGACCAGCAGCCCGCGGCGGTGCAGCCGGACGAGTTCGCGCGGGGACGGGGCGCCGGTGCGGCGGCGTCCGGGGGCCATCGGCAGCGCCTTCGGCAGGCCGCGGAGGAGGTCGGCGAGCAGCGCGGGGCGCTGGACGACGGCGGCGGCCAGGTAGGCGCCGTAGCCGACGCCGAAGCCGTACACCTGGGAGCGCAGCGCGGCCGGGGTGCGGCGGTGGCGGTGCCACACCAGCGCGTCGGGCGCGTAGGCGACCAGGCGGCCGGTGGTGAGTACCCGCAGGAAGGCGAGCAGGTCCTCGCCGCCGCGGGTCGGCGTGCCGGCGCCGGTGGCCCGGTCGAAGCCGCCGATGGCCCGCAGTGCGTCCGTCCGGAAGGCCATGTTGGCGCCCGTGCCGAAGCGGCTGACCGTGTACGGGACGGGCGGGTCGCCGCCCTGGTCGGCGAGCGACCAGGTGCGCGGGGCGAAGCCGCGGGAGAACCCGCAGTGGCGTTCGAAGGCCGCCTGGGAGGGGGTGTCCAGCTCGGCGGGCAGGACGAGGCCGGTGACGCAGCCGATCCTGCGGTCGCTGCGGAAGGTCGCCAGCAGGGCGTGCAGCCAGCCGGGGTCGGGCAGGGCGTCGTCGTCGGTGAAGGCGCACACCTCTCCGGTGGCGGCGGCGAGGCCGGTGTTGCGGGCCCGCGCCAGGCCGGGCACCGGTTCGCGCAGGTAGCGGATCCGGTCGCCGTAGCGGTCGCGGACCAGGTCGTGGGTGGTCAGGTCGGTGGGCGCGTTGTCGACCAGCAGCAGCTCGGCGCCGGCGGGTGCGGCCCGCAGCAGCGCGTCCAGGCAGCGCGGCAGCAGTTCGGTGCGGTCGCGGGTGCAGATGATCACGGTGAGCGTGGGCAGCGGGGCCGCCGCGGGCGGTGGCGCGTCGGGGGTGGCGCCGAGGGCGGTGCCGGCGGCGAGCAGGGCAGCCCGCAGACCGGGGCTGTCGCCGGGGGACGCGGTCGCGGTCACCAGGCCGAGCGGTCGGCCGTGGCGTCTGACCAGGGCAAGGACGGGGCCGCCGATCGGCGGTGGGGCTGCGGCACCGCCGGGGAGCCGCAGCTCCATCGGGTGCGCGAGGTCGAGGTCGACGATCGCGGCCGGCGGGTCGGGCAGCGCGGTGGCGGCGGTCATGGTGATCACTCTCCGGTTCGGGCGCCGCGCTGGTGCCAGACGGTGTAAAGGTAGGTGAAGGGGCCGTAGAGCAGGCCCTGGAACTCCCGCCGGCCGAGGCCCGGCACCGGCTCGGGCCCGCAGCCCTCGGTGGCGCGCCGGCGGTGGACGGCCTGCCAGCGCCACAGGCCCTGCGGCAGGCGGCGGATCAGGTCGGCGAGGACGTCGGGCCGGTGGGCGACCGCGGCGGTCAGGTAGGCCCCGAAGCCGACGCCGAAGTTGAAGATCTGCCGGGACAGCGCCTCGTCGGTGCGCGGGTGGCGGTGCCACACGATGGCGTCCGGCTGGTAGGCGATGTCGTGGCCGCCGTTGTAGACGGAGAAGAAGGCGTAGAGCTCCTCGCCGCCGCGGGCGGGGGTGCCGGCGCCGGTGGCCGGGTCGAAGCCGCCGACGGCGCGCAGCAGGTCGGTGCGGAAGGCCATGTTGGCGCCGGAGCCGAAGCGGCCGACGGAGTAGCGCAGCAGCGGGTCGGCGTCCTTCTCGCGCAGCGACCAGCTGCGGGCGGCGAAGCCGCGGGAGTATCCGCCGTAGCGCTCCAGGACGGCCTGGGCGGCGGTGTCGAGTTCGGCGGGCAGCACCAGGCCGGTGACGCAGCCGATCCGGTCGTCGGCCCGGAAGGGTTCGGCGAGCGCGGCGACCCAGCCCCGGTCGATCACGAGGTCGTCGTCGGCGAAGGCGCAGACGTCGCCGCGGGCTGCGGCGAGTCCGGCGTTCCGGGCCCGGGCGAGGCCCGGGAGCGGCTCGCAGACGTAGCGGACCTGGTCGGCGAAGCACGTGTCGATCAGGTCGCGGGTGGCGGTGCCGACCGGCGCGTTGTCGACCACGACCACCTCGACGTACGGGTAGTCGGTGCGCAGCAGGGAGTCGAGGCAGGTGCGGAGCGACTCCGGCCGGTTGCGGGTGCAGACCACCACGGTGACGGTCGGCGAGTCCGCGGGCACCCGCGGCGGCCCGGTCCGGCGGGGACGCGCCGCGGGTGTCGCGGTGGACAGGGCGGGAACGCGCAGTTCCCGGTGGGCGGCTTCGACCAGCGCCCGGCGCAGCGTGGCGGGATCGCCTGCCGTGCCGGTGGCGTGGACCAACCCGAGCGGGTGTCCGTGCAGCCGCACCAACGCCAACACGCGGCCGTCCGGGTCGACGGGGCCGAGACCGCCGGGCGCGTGCAGCCTCCCGGGCTCGTCCAGGTCCAGCTCGACCACCCGGACGGGGGTGTAGAGCGATTCGCGGGCGACTGGGCGCGGGCAGGCTGCCGGGGTGCGCCGGTCGTAGCCATCCATCACCGCTCCCCCACAGCAACGGGCGCCGCGGACCTGGCTCCGGGACGCTCGGCGATCAGCGTCCGCAGCACCCGTCGGCCGTCGGCGACGGCGTGGAGGTGCGAGCGACCGCTGCGGCGGGGAAGTTCGAGGCTCGGGACCTCTGCGATGCGCAGACCCGAGCGGAGGGCGTGCGCGATCATCTCGGCCTCGATCTCGAAGCCGGAGGAGCGCAGCCGGAGTTCGTCCAGGAAGCTGCGGCGGAACGCGCAGTAGCCGTAGCAGAGGTCGGTCAGCATCGTGTGGTAGAGCCGGTTGACCACTGTGAGCAGTGCGCGGTTGCCGAGTGAACGGATGCGGGTGAGGTCGAGGGAGCCGCCGCCGGCGATGCAGCGGGAGCCCTTCACGAAGTCGTACCCGTTGTCGAGGAAGTGCAGGTAGTGCGGGATCTCGCCGGGCCACATCGAGCCGTCGGCGTCCATCATGACGATGTAGTCGCCGGTGGCGGCGGCGAAGCCGGTGCGCAGGGCGTTGCCCTTGCCGGGGCCGGTCTGCTGGACGCTGCGCACGGTCGGCAGGCAGTGCCGGGCCATGGCGAGGGTGGCGTCGCTGGACGAGCCGTCCACCAGGATGACCTCGTCGACACAGCGGGGGATCTGCTCGAACACCCAGGGGATGTTGCGGGCCTCGTTGTGGGCCGGGACGACCAGGCTGACGGTGTGCCGGGCGGGGACGTCCCCGGCCCTGCGCATCGGCTTCGGCTGCTCCCGGCGGTCGCCGGAGCGCCGCATGGGTCGGCCGTTGGGCGTCGGGGACGGCTGTTGGGGGTCGGAAGGCGCGGTGGTGCTCATCGCGAGGCGGCCTCTCGGGAGGCGGCAGGGCACGAAGGTGCCCGCGGAAACGGGGTGGAGACGGATCAACGACGCTCGGGCTGCGTCCCCCGCGGCCTCGGTGAGCCCCCCGGGCCTGGCCCTCGGAATGCGTCGGTCGTCTCGGGCGCACGGAGCGCCGACGGTGACGGCCGGTACCTGGCATCCCGCCGTAGCGGTACCGGTTGGAGCCATCATCCTCACGGCAGTCACACCGAGTCAAGGATTTTGAGGGGGTTTATCCGAATTGCCGGATTTTTCACCGGACGGTGGGCGACCCCTCACTCGGCGAGGTCGACGGCCTCCGGCAGGTTGGCCTCGGCGATCCGGCGGGCGATCTCGCCGGGGCGGACGGGGCGCCCGAAGTGCCAGCCCTGCGCCCAGTCGCAGCCCATCAGCCGCAGCCGCTCGGCGTCGGCGCGGTTCTCCACGCCCTCCGCGGTGACGGTCAGCCCGAGGGTGTGCGCGAGCGAGACGAGTCCGCTGACGATCCGCCAGCCGAGGTGGGTGTCCTTGGCCGGGTCGTGCAGGTCTCCGACGAAGGAGCCGGCGATCTTCAGGCCGGAGACCGGCAGGTCGCGCAGGTAGGCGAGGTTCGACCAGCCGGTGCCGAAGTCGTCGACGGCCAGCGAGACGCCGAGGTCGACCAGGCCGTGCAGCGACTTGAGCGCCTCGTCCTCGGGGCCGACCACGGTGGACTCGGTGATCTCCAGTTGCAGCTTGCCGGGCTGCAGGCCGCTCGTGCGCAGGATACGGTCGAGGTCGGCGACCAGGCCGGCGTTGCGGGCCTGACGGACCGCCAGGTTGACGTTCAACTGCGGCGCCCGGTCGCCGAACCGGCGCACCCAGTCGGCCGCCTGGCCGCAGGCCTGCTCCAGCACCCACCGGCCGAGCGGCATGATCAGACCGGTCTCCTCGGCGGTGCCGACGAACTCCTCGGGCCCGAGCACGCCGAGCTGCGGGTGGCGCCAGCGCACCAGCGCCTCCACCGCGGCGAGCGACCCGTCCGCGAGGTTGACCAGCGGCTGGTAGTCGATGAAGAACTCTCCGCGGTCCAGCGCGGACGGCATCCGCACGGACACCGCGTACCGGCTGACCGCGCGGGCGTTCTCCTTCGGGTCGAACAGCGTCCAGCGGCCGCGGCCGGCCTCCTTGGCCCGATAGAGCGTCAGGTCCGCGGCCCGGACGGCGGCGCCCGGCGTGGTGGTGGCGACCCGGCGCTCCAGGACGCCGACGCTCGCGCCGACGGCGAGCTTGTGGTCGCCGACGATCACCGGCTTGGCCAGCGCGGCGAGCACCGTCTTGGCGGCGGCCACCGCCTCCTGCTCGCCCCGGCAGTTCTCCAGCAGCACCACGAACTCGTCGCCGCCGAGCCGGGCGACCATGTGGCCGAGCGGGGTGAGCGCGGCGTCCAGCCGGCTGGCGACCGCGGTGAGCAGCTGGTCGCCCATGTCGTGGCCGAGGCTGTCGTTGACCACCTTGAAGCCGTCGAGGTCGACGTAGCACAGGCCGAACCGGGCGCCCGGCTCCGGTTCCTCGAAGAGCCGCTCCAGCCGCTCGAAGAAGGCGGCCCGGTTGGGCAGGCCGGTGAGCGAGTCGTGGGTCGCCTGGTGGCGCAGCCGCTCCTGCAGGCGGTAGCGGTCGGTGATGTCCTCCAGCATGGCGACCTGGTACTTGGGCACGCCGTCCGCGTCGCGGATCAGCGAGACGGTCAGGTGGGTCCAGACCACCTCGCCGTCGCGCCGGTAGTACGGCTTGTCGACCTGGAAGTACTCGCGCTTGCCGCTGATGAGGTCGCCGTAGGCCTCCCAGACGCCCGGGGTGTCCTCGGGGTGGACGAGGTCGCCGACCCGGCGGCCGGACATGTCCTCCGGGCCCACGCCGAAGATGTCCCCGATGGCCTTGTTCACGGCCAGGATGTTGCCCTCGACGTCGCCGATGCCGATGCCGATCGCCGCGCTCTCGAAGAGCGCGCGGAAGCGGGCCTCGGACTCGCGCAGGGCGCGCTCCACGCCGTGCCGGGCGGTGTCCGCGGCCAGCCGGATCGCCTCCTGCTCGCGCAGCGTCCGCTCGCGCAGGGCCGCGGCCCAGCCGGCCGCGAAGGCGCCGGAGAGCATCGGGCCGACGCCGTCGGCGGTCGGCTGCCGGTGCAGGATCTCGACCGCCCGGGCCAGCACCTCCGGGTCGGTGAAGTGCGCGTCGACCAGCAGCGCGCCCGCCTGCCGGGCCGGCACGGGGTCGAACGGCCTGGCGCGGCGGGCGCGGTCCAGCAGGTCGGCGGTGCGCTCGACCAGGCTGTCGACGACCCGCGGGTGGACCGCTCCGCCGTGGTTGGCGCCGAGCAGGCGGGCCCACTCCCCGCGCATGCCCTCGGCGCTGCCGGCCCCCACCGGCAGCCCGCCGCTCACGGGAGTCGTCCGACGCCGGCCACGCCCGTCATCCGCTCCGGATGCGGGCCGACCGCCTCCGGATCGTCCGGGCGCCACTCGGGGAGGTAGACCACCCCGGGCTCGACCAGCCCGAAGCCGTCGAAGAAGGCCCCGATGGCCTCCCGGCCGCGCATGGTGAGCGGGGTCGGCGTCCGCCGGTACAGGTCCTGGTGGGCGCCGGCCTGGTCGGGGCGGCCCTCCAGGGAGGCGTGCGAGAGCACCAGCGCGCTGCCGGGCGGCAGCGCGTCGCGCAGCGCCGCGACCAGCTTGTGGGGGTCGTCGGACTCCGGCACGAAGTGCAGCACGGCGACCAGCAGCAGGGCGACCGGCTCGCCCTCCGTGAGCAGGCCGCGCACCTCGGGACGGGCGAGCAGGTCGTCGACGTCCCGCAGGTCGGCCTGGACGACGCTGCTCAGCGGGTCGTCCTGCAGCAGCAGGCGGCTGTGCGCCACGGCGACCGGGTCGTTGTCGACGTAGACCACGCGGGCGTCGGGGGCGACCCGCCGGGCGGCCTCGTGGACGGGCCCGAAGGTCGGGATCCCGGAGCCGATGTCCAGGAACCGGGTGATGCCCGACTCGGCGAGGTACTGGACGGCCCGCCGCAGGAAGGCCCGGTTGGCCCGCATGATCTGCGGCAGCTCCGGCCAGAGTTCGACGGCCTTGCGGGCCGTCCGCCGGTCCGCCTCGAAGTTGTGCGAGCCGCCGAGGTAGTAGTCGTACATGCGGGCCGCATTGGGCTTCTCGAGGTCTGTTCCGGCGGGCACCCAGTTCGGTTGCCGCATGACGGCACCCCCTCCGGTTCAGGAAAAAGCCAACAACTCGACATGATTTTCCTATGATCTGATCTTCATCGCAAGCGGAACGGGAGTTCCCGGCTCCACCCGTCCGCGCCCCGGATTCCTTATGCCGCGCGGTTCCTGACGCCTTCGGCGGAGAATGGTCGCGATGGCCGGACGCATCGAGGACTACGCCCTCATCGGTGACCTCCAGACCGCAGCCCTGGTGGGCAGGGACGGTTCGGTCGACTGGCTGTGCCTGCCGCGCTTCGACTCCCCCAGCTGCTTCGCCGGACTCCTCGGCGACCGCCGGCACGGCGCGTGGCGGCTCGCTCCGGCCGCCGGCGGCGAGTGCACCCGGCGGCGCTACCTCGGCGACAGCCTCGTCCTGGAGTCGCTCTGGGTCACCCCCGGGGGCACCGTGCGGGTGGTCGACTTCATGCCGCAGCGCGACCGCGTCCCGCAGCTGGTGCGGATCGTCGAGGGCGTCAGCGGCACCGTGCCCATGCGCGGCGAACTGCGGCTGCGGTTCAACTACGGCCGGGTCCACCCCTGGGTCCGCCGCACCGAGCACCACCGGGTCGCCGTCGCCGGGCCGGACTCCGCCTGGCTGCGGGTGCCCACCGGGGTGCACACCTACGGCGAGGACGGCACCACCGCCTCCGACTTCACCGTCTCCGCGGGCGAACAGGTGCCCTTCGTGCTCACCTGGCAGCCCTCCCACCTGCACGCCCCGCCGCGGGCCGACCCCGCGCAGGCGCTCGCCGGCACCCTGGACGGCTGGGAGCGGTGGGCGTCCGACTGCCACTACCGCGGCGAGTGGCACCGCGCCGTGCTCCGCTCGCTGATCACCCTCAAGGCCCTCGCCTACGAGCCGACCGGCGGGATCGTCGCCGCCCCGACCGCCTCGCTGCCGGAGGTGCTCGGCGGCGAGCGCAACTGGGACTACCGCTTCTGCTGGCTGCGCGACTCCAGCCTCACCCTCTCCGCCCTGCTGCGCGGCGGCTTCCGCGAGGAGGCGGCCGCCTGGCGCAAGTGGCTGCTGCGCGCGATCGCCGGCGACCCCGGCGACCTGCAGGCCGTCTACGGCGTGGCGGGCGAACGCGGACTGCCCGAGATCGAGGCCGACTGGCTGCCCGGCTACGACGGATCGACGCCGGTGCGGTTCGGCAACGTCGCCGTCCGCCAGCTCCAACTCGACGTCTACGGCGAGGTGGTGGACACCATGCACCTCGCGCTGCAGGCCGGGATCCCAATGGAGCGCCAGGTCTGGAGCCTGCTGCGGACGCTCATGGCCTACCTGGAGAAGCACTGGACGGAGCCCGACGAGGGCCTGTGGGAGGTGCGCGGCGCCCGCCGGCACTTCGTCCACTCCAAGGTGATGGCCTGGGTCGCCGCCGACCGCGCCCTGAAGATGGCCGAACTCACCGGCCTGCCCGCCCCGGTGGACCGCTGGCGGGAGATGCGCGACGCCGTGCACGCGGACGTCTGCGCGAACGGGGTCGACCGCCGCCGCGGCGTGTTCGTCCAGGACTACGGCGGGGAGGACCTGGACGCCGCCACGCTCTTCGTCGTGAAGAGCGGCTTCCTGCCGCCGGACGACCCGCGGGTGGTGCGCACGGTGGACGCCGTCCGCACCGGGCTGGACCACGGCGGGCTGATCCGGCGCTACTCGGCGGGCTCCCGCGCGGACGGCCTGCCCGGCGACGAAGGCGCCTTCCTCGCCTGCTCGTTCTGGCTCGCGGACGCCCTCGGCGCGATCGGCCGCACCGGCGAGGCCCGCGAGCTGTTCGTGCGACTGGTCTCGCTCGGCAACGACGTCGGCCTGCTGGCCGAGGAGTGGGACCCGCACTCGGGACGCCAACTCGGCAACATGCCACAGGCGTTCAGCCACGTCGCCCTGGTCAACTCCGCCTTCGAGCTGGCCTCGCGGTAGGCGAGGGCCTTCAGGGGTGCGTGGGGGTCGCCGTTGCCCCTGAGGGCGGCCCCCGCATGCGGGAGGGCGGCCGATCCCACCGCCGTGGGATCGGCCGCCCGGGGTCCGCGATCAGGTCGCGGCGCGGGTCACAGCGCGGTGCAGGTCAGCGTCGGGACGGCGTTGCTGCCGCCCGAGTTGGTCGCACCGAAGCCGAAGCTCGCGGAGCCGCCGGCGCCGACCGCGCCGTTGTAGGCCGCGTTGGTGACGGTCACCGCCTGGCCGGTCTGGGTGTAGCTGCCGTTCCAGAGGTTGGAGATCTTCTGCTGGCCGCCGTAGGTCCAGGTGACCTTCCAGCCGTTGATCGCCGTGGTGCCGTTGTTGGTGACGGTGACGTCGGCGTTGAAGCCGGCGCCCCAGTCGCTGCTCACCTTGTACGCGGCGGTGCAGCCGGAGCCGTTGCTCGTCCCGGAGGTGGTGACGGAGAGCGCCGAGGAGGCCGCCGAGACGTTGCCCGCCGCGTCCTTCGCCTTGACCGTGTAGCTGTACGCCGTCGAGGCGGTCAGACCGGCGCCTGGGTGTCGGTGGTGCCGCCGGCCGAGGTGGTGACGGAGAGCGCCGAGGAGGCCGCCGAGACGTTGCCCGCCGCGTCCTTCGCCTTGACCGTGTAGCTGTACGCCGTCGAGGCGGTCAGACCGAGACCGGTGTCGGTGAACGAGGTGGTCGCGGACGAGCCGACCAGCGTGGTGCCGCGGTACACGTCGTACCCGGTGACGCCGACGTTGTCGGTGGAGGCCGTCCAGGACAGCGAGACGCTGCTGGAGGTCTTCGCCGACGAGGTCAGACCCGGGTAGGCGTTGGCCAGCAGCTGCTGGAACTGCGCGGAGAACCAGGCACCGGCGAGCGGCGAGTTCGCCAGCGCGCCCGTCATGCTGTTGCCGTTGCGACCGTTGCCCGTGTAGGTCGGGTCGCACATCCGGTCGAAGCCCTTGCCCTCGTCGTTCGGGATCACCTGGCTCGCGCCGTCGGACTCACCCGGGGGCTTGGCCCACACGTAGGCGTCGATGCCCGTGGCGGGCGCGGTGGTCGGGCGCTCGCCGAGGCCGGCACCGCTCTGGTTGCACCAGTTGCCGGCGTGGATGCGGCGGTCGACCCGGCTGCCGTTGACGTAGTCGTCGACGGAGGTCAGCGGGCCCGCGCCGGCCGGACGGGCGGTGCCGCCCCAGCCGTTGCGGGAGGTGTCGATCAGCATGCCGATGCTGCTGTTGAAGCCCTCGCCGACCAGCTTGGTGCGCAGCGCCTGGGCGAAGGACAGCTCGTCGACGTAGTAGTTCCAGTCGACCCACTTGGACTGGCGCACGGTGGTGCCGTTCACCGAGTCGGTGACCTTGAAGTACGGCTCGGTCAGCGCGCTGTAGTTGGCGGTGTTGACGATGAAGCCGGCCACGTCGTTGACGGTGGCGCCGCCGGTGGTGGCGGCCTTCTTGAACTCGGTGGCGGCGGGGCCCATGTTGGAGTCCCAGCCGAGCCAGCCGTGGTGCGCGGCGTCGATGTAGTTGTAGACGTTCGGGATGGCGGCCAGGGTGTGCAGCGCGTAGCCGACGCCGGCCTCGTAGTTGCCGTTCGCCTTCATGGTGGCGCAGGCGTCGGTGGAACCGGCGGTGCCGCCGGCGTTGGTGACCAGGTTCGGCAGCGAGTCGGGCTCGATGACGTTGACGATCCGCAGGCCCGCGTACTTGGAGTCCGACATGATCGCGGCGATCGGGTCGATGTACTCGGTCTTGTAGCGGCCGATCTCGGTGGCGCCGAGTTCGCCGTTGGAGGCGAGGGCGGCGCAGTCACGGCCGGGCAGGTCGTAGATGACGATCTGGACCAGGTTGGCGCCCTGGGCGAGGGCGGTGTCCAGGTGGGCGCGCAGGCCCTTGGCGGAGGAGGAGCCGCTGATCGCGGCGATCCGGTCCATCCAGACGAAGGTCGGCTGGTTGGCGACCGCGGAACCGCCGGGCTCGGCGGCGGCCTTGGCGGACCAGTCCGGGTTCACGTAGACCTTGGCGCCGGCATACGGGTTGTCGAGCTTGGCCTCGGCCGCGGCTGCGGGCTGGACGGCCGTCGCGAGCGGCAGCACGGCTGCGACGCCCAGCGCCGCGGCCGCTGCCGACGTACGCAGACGCCGCATGATGGGGGAAGGCACTTACGGAGTCCTTTCGGGTGGGGGAGGGACCCTGACGTGCATCTGAGGGAGTCGCGGGTGGGAGCGCTCCCACTTACAGGGGATCGACGATACGTCGATGGAACAGTCGGAGCTCGGTCGACGAGTCGTCGGAGCAGCGGGCCTTCTCAACCCGCGCTTCAGGGGTAGGCCCTGAGCTCATGGGATATCAAGCCACGAAGGCCATGCCCCGTCAAGGCATCGGACGGAGTTGACGATGCGAAACCTGAACTCCCGTGGGAGCGCTCCCCTTTTGGGCATGCTGCACGGGCGTGCGCGGTGCCCGTAGCGTGGAGGGGCGGGCGTTGCCCGCCGAGCGGACGGAGGGAGCGGCGGTGACGGAGTCCTTCGACCGCAGCGGGACGGGCAGCAGCAAGTGGGCCCGCGCAGGCCGTGGCCGGATCGCCCTCGGCCTCGCCGACATGGACCTCCCGGGGCCCGCCGCGATCGGCGCCGCCCTGGCCGAGCGGGCCCGCCATCCGGCGTTCGGCTACACGGTGGCCGATCCGGACGGGCCGCGGCTGGTCTCGGACTGGTACCGCCGCCGGCACGGCGCGGAGGTCGACCCGGACTGGGTGCTCTGCCTGCCCTGCGGACCGCGGACCGCGATGCGGCTGCTGCTCGACGCCGCCGCCCCGCTGGTCCGCGGCCGCACCGCCGTCGCGGCGGCGCCGGAGTGGGGCGGCTTCGCCGGGCTCTGCGCCGCAGCCGGCCTGCCGTTCGCCGCCGTCCCGCCCGGCCCCGCCGACGGCCCGGACGGTCTGCCGGCCGACGGCTTCGCCGCCCGGCGGCCCGGGGTGCTGCTGGTCAGCAGCCCGCACAACCCCACCGGACGGCTGCGCACGGCCGCCGGGATCCGCGCGCTGGCCGGACTCGCCGCCGCCGAGGGCGGCCTGCTGGTCTCGGACGAGGTGCACGGCGACCTCGTCCACCCCGACCACGGCCTGCGCCACCCCGTCGCGGTGGCCGTCGCCGATCCTGCCGCGGCCCGGCACACGGTGACCGTGGGATCGGTCGGCAAGACCTTCAACACCTCCGGCATCCCCAGCTGTTGGCTGCTGGTGCCGGACGCCGGCCTGCGCGCCCGGGTCCGCGACCGGGCCGCCGCCCTCGGCGTCTGGGAGGGCGGGCTGCTGGAGCAGATCGTCCAGCGCGCCGCCCTGACCGGCGGCGCCGAGTGGCTGGACGGCCTGCTGCGGCACCTGGCCGCCGCCCGGGACCTCGCCCTGGCGGCGCTCGGCCCGGCCGTGCTCGCCCGCCCGCAGGCCTCGTACCTGCTGTGGCTGGACGGCGCCGTCCTCGGCCTGCCACCCGAACGGGCGAGTGAGGTCGCAATGACGGAGCGTGACGTCGAACTGGCGGACGGGGCCGACTTCGGAGCGCCCCGGCCGGGGCTGCTGCGCCTCAACTACGCCCTGCCGCTGCCGCTGCTGGAACGGGCACTGCACCGTCTGACCCGCCCCTGACCTGCGTTGAGCGGCGATGATGTTTGCCGCGTAGCAGACTGAGCAGGAAATACCGGGCCGCAACCGCGTACCGAGGGATGGTGAGTCCGGTGATACCCGTCCGTCCGCAGCGCAGCACCGATCGAATCGAACAGCCACCCAGCGTGACGCCGCTGACCGAGGCGTCCGCCGAGACCCATCTGGCCGGAATCTGCTTCAAGATCGGGCCGCCCGCTCTGGTCGGCGTCGAGGCCGAGTGGTTCGTCCACGACAGCCGATGTCCCGAGCGGCCGGTCGACCCCGGCCGCACCGCTGCGGCCCTCGCGGCCCTGCCGGAGGACCACGACGGCCCGCGCTTCCCGGCGGGCTCCCGCTTCACCCGCGAACCCGGCGGCCAGGTCGAGCTCAGCTCCCGGCCCGCCGACTCCCCCGCCGCCTGCGCCGCCGACCTGCTGCGCGACCAGGCCGCCCTGCGCACGGCACTGGCCGACCAGGGCCTGCGGCTGACCGGCAGCGGCACCGATCCGCTCGGCCGGACCCGCCGGATGCAGGCCGAACACCCCCGCTACCGCGCGATGCAGACCTTCTTCGACCGCGCCGGGCCCTGGGGCCGGATCATGATGACCGGCACCGCCTCCGTCCAGGTCTGCGTGGACGCCGGCACCGAGGCCGCCGTCGCCCGCCGCTGGCGGCTCGTCCACCGGCTCGGCCCGGTGCTGGTCGCCGCCTTCGCCAACTCCCCGCTGCTGGACGGCCGGCCGACCGGGTTCCGGTCCAGTCGGCAGGTGGTGTGGTCCCGGATGGACCCGACCCGCACCCTCGCCCCGCCGCCCGGCGGCGACCCGCGGGAGGCCTGGGCGCGGTACGTGCTGGACGCCGAGGTGCTGTGCGTCCGCCGGCCCGACGGCCGGCCCTGGACGGCGCCGCCCGGCCTGACCTTCCGGCAGTGGCTGCGCGGCGCCGGTGAGCGGCCCGCCACCCTCGCCGACCTCGAGTACCACCGCACCACGCTCTTCCCGCCCGTCCGGCCGCGCGGCCACCTGGAACTGCGCATGATCGACGCGCAGCCCGGGGACGGCTGGCTCGTCCCGCTCGCCCTGGTGACGGCGCTGCTCGACGACCCGGAGGCGACCGACGCCGCGCTCGCCGCGCTGGAACCGCTCGGCCACGACCGGGCGCTGCCGCCGCCGCGCTGCAGCCTCTGGCGGCGGGCCGCCGCTCTCGCCACCGCCGACCCCGAACTGCGGCAGGCCGCGCTCGCCTGCTTCGCCGCCGCCGAGCGGGCGCTCGCCCGCCGGCCCGAGACCGCCGGACTGCGCCGCGCCCTGGCGGAGTACGCCGACCGCTACCCCGCCCGGGGCCGCTGCCCGGCCGACGACCAGCTGGACGCCGTGCGCGCGGGCCGCCGTCCCGCCGTCGAGGAGGACGCACCGTGCTGAACGCCGACCGCACCGACCCGGCGACGCTCCGCGAGGCGATCGCCACCGAGCTGTTGGCCGCCCGCGACCGCACCGCCGGGCTCACCGGCTGCGTCGACGACCGCGACCTCACCGCCCAGCACTCCCCCCTGATGTCGCCGCTGGTCTGGGACCTCGCGCACATCGGCAACCAGGAGGAGCTGTGGCTGCTGCGCAACGTCGGCGGCCACGACCCGATGCGCCCCGAGATCGACCCGCTCTACGACGCCTTCGAGCACCCGCGGGCCGAGCGGCCCAGCCTGCCGCTGCTGCCGCCCGACGAGGCCCGGCGCTACGCGCACGAGGTCCGCGGCAGGGTCCTCGACCTGCTGGAGGCCAGCCCGCTGGAGGGCGCTCCGCTGCTGGACGCGGGCTTCGCCTTCGGCATGATCGCCCAGCACGAACAGCAGCACGACGAGACGATGCTGATCACCCATCAGCTGCGCCGGGGCGCCGCCGTGCTGGCCGCCCCTCACCCGCCGGCCGCGACGGACGGCCGGCTGCCCGCCGAAGTCCTCGTCCCCGCGGGCCCGTTCACCATGGGCACCGACACCGAACCCTGGGCGCTGGACAACGAGCGGCCCGCGCACCGGGTGGAGCTGCCCGCGTACTGGCTCGACACCGTGCCCGTCACCAACGCCGCCTACCTGGCCTTCGTCGAGGACGGCGGCTACCGGGAACCGCGCTGGTGGACACCGGCCGGCTGGGAGCACCGGACGCAGGCCGGCCTGGTCGCCCCGCTCTTCTGGAGCCGGGACGGCGGCCAGTGGCTGCGCCGCCGGTTCGGCACCGTCGAACCCGTGCCGCCGGACGAGCCGGTGCTGCACGTGAGCTGGTACGAGGCCGACGCGTACGCCCGCTGGGCCGGGCGGCGGCTGCCCACCGAGGCCGAGTGGGAGAAGGCCGCCCGCTTCGACCCGGCCACCGGCCGCTCCCGGCGCTACCCCTGGGGGGACGAGCCGCCCGCCGCCGAGCACGCCAACCTCGGCCAGCGCCATCTGCAGCCCGCCCCGGCCGGCAGCTACCCGGAGGGCACCGCCCCCTGCGGCGCCCGGCAGCTGATCGGCGACGTCTGGGAGTGGACGGCGAGCGACTTCCTGCCCTACCCCGGCTTCGCCCCGTGGCCGTACAAGGAGTACTCCGAGGTGTTCTTCGGCCCGGAGTACAAGGTGCTGCGCGGCGGTTCCTTCGCGGTGGCGCCGGTCGCCTGCCGCGGGACCTTCCGCAACTGGGACTACCCCGTCCGGCGGCAGATCTTCGCCGGGTTCCGCACCGCCCGCTCCGCCGACGCCGCCAGCGGCACGGAGGGCGCCTGATGTGCCGCCACCTCGCCTACCTGGGCGGTGAACTGCCGCTCGGCGCGCTGCTGTTCGACCCGCCGTTCGGGCTCGTCCGGCAGTCCTGGGCGCCCCGGCGGCAGCGGTACGGCACGGTGAACGCCGACGGCTTCGGGGTCGGCTGGTACGCGGCGGGCGACGAGCGGCCGGCCCGGTACCGCCGGGCCGGGCCGATCTGGGCGGACGAGAACCTCGCCGACCTCGCCCGGGTGGTGCGCACCCGGGCGCTGCTGGCCGCCGTCCGCTCGGCCACCGCCGGCTGCGCGCCCGGCGAGGCCGCCGCCGCGCCGTTCGCCGCCGGGCGGCTGCTGTTCAGCCACAACGGCGCCCTGCCGGGCTGGCCGGAGCGGTACGGCCCGCTCGCCGCCACCCTGCCGCCGGCCGACCTGATGGCGCTGGAGGCGCGCAGCGACTCGGCCCTGCTCTGGGCGCTGCTGCTGGCCCGGCTGCGCACCGGCGCCGAGCTCGGCGAGGCCGTGGCCGACACCGTGCGCGAGGCCGCCAAGTACGGCGACGCCAGGCTCAACCTGCTCGTCACCGACGGGACCTCGATCGCCGCGACGGCCTGGGGCGACACGCTCTTCCACCGCTCGGGCCCGGGTGTGGTGGTCGCCTCGGAGCCCTACGACGACGGGCCCGGCTGGATCGAGGTCCCCGACCGCACGCTGCTGCTCGCCGGACCGGCGGGCGTGGCGCTGCACCCGATCGACCGCGCCGAACAGGCGCCCGCTGCACCGGGGTCCGCCCGACCGGGGCGCACCGAGGAGGAGAGCGGCCGGCCCGTACCGGAGCCCGGCCGCCCGACGCGAGAGGACGACTCGCCGTGAGCACCTACGACCTGACCCGCCTGCTGCCCGCCGACCACTTCAGCCACGCGCTACGGCACGACGTGCAGCGGGGCCTGACGGCGAGTCCCAAGTGGCTGCCGCCGAAGTGGTTCTACGACGCGCGGGGCAGCGAGCTGTTCGAGGAGATCACCCGGCTGCCCGAGTACTACCCGACCCGGGCCGAGCGGGAGATCCTCACCGACCGGGCCGAGGAGATCGCCGCGCTCACCCGGGCCCGCACCCTGGTGGAGCTCGGGTCCGGCTCGTCCGAGAAGACCCGTCTGCTGCTGGACGCGCTGAACGGGATCGGCACCCTGCGCGGGTACGTGCCGGTGGACGTCAGCGAGAGCGCGCTGGAGGCCGCGGGCAAGGCGCTGATCGCCGACTACCCGGGCACCGACGTGCACGCGGTGCTCTCCGACTTCACCCAGGGGCTGGGCCTGCCGCCCGGTGGCGGGCCGAGACTGGTGGCCTTCCTCGGCGGCACGCTCGGCAACTTCGTGCCCGCCGAGCGGGCCGGCTTCCTGCGGACCCTGCGGCGGGCCATGGAGCCGGGCGACGCGCTGCTGCTCGGCACCGACCTGGTGAAGGACCCGGCGGTGCTGGTCGCGGCGTACGACGACGCGGCCGGGGTGACGGCGGAGTTCAACAAGAACGTGCTGAACGTGCTCGACCGGGAGCTGGACGCCGACTTCGACCCGGACGCCTTCGAGCACGTGGCGTTCTGGGACACCGAGCAGGAGTGGATCGAGATGCGGCTGCGCTCCGTCCGCGACCAGACGGTGAAGATCCCTGCGCTGGACCTGCCGGTGCACTTCGACGCGGGCGAGGAGCTGCGGACGGAGGTGTCCGCGAAGTTCCGCCGGGAGCGGGTGGCCCGGGAGCTGGCGGCGGCGGGCCTGCGGCTGACCCACTGGTGGACGGACACCGAGGGCCGGTTCGGGCTGTCGCTGGCGGAGCCCGTCTGATCCATCCGAATCCTCATACGATTCAGCTCTTGAACGCCCGACCGGAGTGGTTTGCCCCATTGACCGGATAGTGCGTACATGTGCTGAACGGACCGGGGGTACGATCCTGACGCCTCTCTCAATGTCGAGTACACAGGAGTCAGAGATCGTGAGCGTCACCCAACAGCCCGTAGCGGCCCGCGCGCAGTCGCCGGACCGACTCGGCTTCGTGGTCTTCATCACGGCGGCGGCCGCGCTCGGCGGCTTCCTGTTCGGCTACGACAGCTCGGTGATCAACGGCGCCGTCTCCGGCATCCAGGCCCGGTTCGGGATCGGGGACGGCGTCACCGGGCTGATCGTCTCCTCCGCGCTGCTCGGCTCCGCGGTGGGCGCCGCCCTGGCCGGCCGGTTCGCCGACCGCTACGGCCGGATCCGGGTGATGAAGGCCGCCGCCGTGCTGTTCGCGCTCAGCGCCGTCGGCTCGATGCTGCCCTTCTCCGCCTGGGACCTCGCCGCCTGGCGCGTCCTCGGCGGCGCCGCGATCGGCATCGCCTCGGTGATCGCCCCGACCTACATCGCCGAGGTCGCCCCGACCCGGTACCGCGGCCGGCTCGCCTCCTTCCAGCAGGCCGCCATCGTGCTCGGCATCGCCGTCTCCCAGCTGGTCAACTGGGTGCTCGCCGAGGCCGCGGACGGCGACACCCGCGGCAGCCTGCTCGGTCTGGAGGCCTGGCAGTGGATGCTCGGCATCTGCGTGCTGCCGGCGGTGCTCTACTTCGTGATGTCGGCGATGATCCCGGAGTCCCCGCGTTTCCTGATCTCCGCCGGACGGCTGGACGAGGCCCGCTCGGTGCTCCGCGACGTCGAGGGCGAGGGGACGGACACCGACGCCCGGATCGCCGAGATCCGCGGCCTGATCGCCTCCGACCACCGGCCGCGCTTCCGCGACCTGCTCGGCGGCCGGGCCGGCCTGCTGCCGATCGTCTGGGTCGGCATCGGCCTCTCGGTCTTCCAGCAGCTCGTCGGCATCAACGTGATCTTCTACTACTCGTCGATCCTCTGGCAGTCCGTCGGCATCGACCAGAGCAACTCGCTGATGATCAGCTTCATCGGCTCGGTGATCAACATCGCCGGTACCGCGATCGCCGTCCTGCTGGTCGACCGGATCGGGCGCAAGCCGCTCGCCCTGATCGGCTCGGCCGGCATGGCGGTCACCCTCGGCGCCGCCGCCTGGGCCTTCTCCTCCGCCACCGGCACCGGCGACGACGTGACCCTGCCCGACCTGCAGGGCACGGTGGCGCTCGTCTCGGCCAACCTGTTCGTACTGTTCTTCGCGCTCTCCTGGGGCGTCGTCGTCTGGGTCATGCTCGGCGAGATGTTCCCCAACCGGATCCGGGCCGCCGCGCTCTCCGTCGCGGCCTCCGCGCAGTGGCTGGCCAACTGGGCGATCACCGTGTCGTTCCCGGCGATGTCCCGCTGGAACCTCTCGGCGACCTACGCCCTGTACGCGGCGTTCGCGCTCGGCTCGGTCGTCTTCGTGGCGCGCTTCATGAAGGAGACCAAGGGGATCCGCCTGGAGGACATGGGCTGATCCGGCCGGCCCACCGGCCACCGAGGGGCGTCCGCGGGTGCGGGCGCCCTTCGCCGTGTCCGGCCGGCAGCACCTGCGACGGGGCTGGGGCACCTTAGCGCTCGCCGTGGCGGGCCGCGGCACAATCGCGCACTCTCCGCGCACGGTCCGGCACATCCGGTACCCATGACGCCAGGGAGGGAGCGTCCTTGATCTTCCGTCGGCTGAGCACCACCCGCAGACCCGCCGCGGCCTGCCCGTACGCCCACCAGCACGTGCCGCAGGCCCCGGCGGCACCCGTCCCCGCCGCGCCACCGCCACCGGTGGACGCGCTGGTGGGCGGGGCCGTCGCCTTCGTCCGCCAGTTCCACCGCGAGCAGCCGGGCACCGGCGACCCCGCCCCGCGGGTCCGCCAGGTGCTCGCCGAGATCGAACGGACCGGCAGCTACCGGCACACCGCCGAGGAGCTCGCCTTCGGCGCCCGGGTGGCCTGGCGCAACGCCGCCCGGTGCATCGGCCGTCTCTACTGGCGCAGCCTCGTCGTCCGCGACCTGCGGCACGTCGACACCCCGGACGCGATGGCCGAGGAGTGCTTCGAGCACTTGCGGACGGCCACCAACGGCGGCCGGATCCGGCCGGTGATCTCCGTCTTCGCCCCGGACCGCCCGGGGCGGCCCGCACCGCGCATCCTCAACCAGCAGCTGGTCCGCTATGCCGGCCACCCCGACGGGGCGGGCGGCTGGACCGGCGACCCGGCCGGTGCCGCGCTCGCCGGACGGGCCCGGGACCTCGGCTGGAAGTGCGGCGAGGACCGGTTCGACGTACTGCCGCTGATGATCCGGCAACGGCCGGACGAGGAGCCGCGCTGGTACGAGCTGCCGGACGACGCGGTACTGGAGGTTCCGCTGCGGCACCCCGAGCACGCGTGGTTCGCCGGACTCGGCCTGCGCTGGTACGCCGTACCGGCGATCAGCGACATGACCCTGGAGATCGGCGGCGTCCGGTACCCGGCGGCCCCGTTCAACGGCTGGTACATGGGGACGGAGATCGGCGCCCGGAACCTGGCCGACGCCGACCGGTACGACATGCTCGGCGAGGTGGCCCGGCGGCTCGGCCTCGACACCGGGTCGGAGCGGACGCTCTGGCGGGACCGGGCGCTCGTCGAACTGAACGTGGCCGTCCTGCACTCGTACGAGCGGGCGGGGGTCACCATGGCGGACCACCACACGGAGTCGGCCCGGTTCCTGGCGCACGTGGCCCGCGAGCAGCGGCACGGGCGGCCCGTACCGGCGGACTGGAGCTGGATCGTGCCGCCGGTCTCGGGCGGGCTGACGCCCGTGTACCACCGGTACTACGACCCGGTCGACCCGGACCTGCGGCCGGCCTTCCTGGCCAGGGACGAGGGGGCGCCCTGAGCGGCGCCGAAAATCGCTGGCCGGGAGGCTGACGGGTGGTCACAATGCGCGGGTGGATCAGAGCGTGCAGCGCAGCGTGACGGCAGTGGTGACCTTCGGCGGCGAACGGCTGGGGGAGGTCGGGCCGTTCCCGGTGGACCATCCGCGCTGGCAGGAGGTCGGGCCGGTCGCGCGGGGGCTGGAGCAGCGGCTCGGGGTGCCGGTGCTGGTGCTGCGCCTGGTGTCCGTGACCGGCGGGGAGGCCGGGCGGGGCGGGCACGTGGTGTACCACGCGGAGGCGCTGCGCCGGCCGGAGGCCGTGCTCGACGAGGGGTCCGTCCGGCTGGCGGAGGACCCGCAGCGGGCGGCCTGGGCCACCCCCGGGGGCCTGCGGGCCGCGCTGGACTGGGCCGAGGAGGCGCTCCGCGCCTGCGGCCGCCCGGCGATCGGCCCGGCCGAGCAGGTGAAGAGCTGGAACCTGTCGGGTCTGGTCCGGATCCCCACCGCGGGCGGGCCGGTCTGGCTGAAGACCACGCCGCCGTTCGGCACGGACGAGCACCGGCCGATCGCCCTGGTCGCCTCGGTGGACCCGGGGCTGGTACCGGGGGTGATCGCCGCGGCGCCCGGCCGGCTGCTGCTGGAGCACGTGCCGGGCGAGGACTGCTGGGGCCTGCCCGAGGACGCCATGCTGGACGCGGTCGGGCGGACGGTCGCCGTGCAGGCCGGGCTGGCCGCGGAGCTGGCCGCCGACCCCGCGGCGCACGGGCTGCGCGACCGCTCGCCGCGGCGGGTGCTGGAGCAGGCCGCGGAGCTGCTGCCCCGGCTGGACGACCTGTCGGCGCAGGAGCGGGAACGGGCCCGCGCACTGCTGGACGCCCTGCCCGCGGTGATCGACGCGCTGGACGCCTGCAGGCTGCCGCTCACCCTGGTGCACGGCGACTTCCACCCGGGCAACTACCGCTCGGACGGCCGCGCCACGGTGCTGGTCGACTTCTCGGACGCCTTCTTCGGGCATCCGGCCTTCGACGGGCTGCGGCCGCGGGACTTCCTCGGCGAGCAGCGCTGGGCGGACGTCCGGGGCCTGTGGGCGGCGGCCTGGTCGGCCGCCGCCCCGGGCTCGGACCCGCTGCACGCACTGGAGCTCGCGGCACCGCTGGTGCACCTGGGCTACGCCGTCCGCTACCAGGAGTTCCTGGACGGGATCGAGCACAGCGAGCGGATCTACCACGAGGGCGATCCGGCCTCCGAGGTGCGGGCCGCACTGGCGGCGGCCGACGCCCTCAGTGTCCCGGGCCGTTGAGCAGCCGGCAGACGAAGTCCTCCTCGACGGCCCGCAGTTGCGCGAGCAGGGCGGGCCGGGTGCGCTGACTGATCTGCTCGGTGACGGAGACCGTCACCGCGCGGCGGCCGTCCGGGGTGGCCGCCGCGAACTGGGTGTAGCCGGCGGTGTTGCCGGTGTGGCCGTACACGACGCCGCAGCGGGTGGTGTAGCGGAAGAGGGCGAGCCCGGCCGCGTTGGTGCCGGGCCCGGCGGGTTCGGACGCGCCGGGCACCCAGTCCGTCTGCTGCTGCCGGGTCGGGGGCGTCAGGAAGCCGTCGCCGCCGTAGGCCCGGATGAAGGCGGACAGGTCGGCCGGGGTGGAGACGATGCCGCCCGAGGCCCAGGCGCCGGAGGCGCCGAACAGGGTGGAGACGTCCTCCGGCGGGTCGGGCGGGACGACGTCGTAGCCGTGCAGGTACGGCTCGGGCAGTTCGTAGCCGCGCGGCAGGGTGGTCTCGGTCAGGCCGAGCGGGCGGGTCACCAGGCGGGCGAGGAGCCGCTCGTACGGGCGGCCGGTCGCGGCCTCGGCCATCAGGGCGGCCGCGGTGTTGTCCGAGTTGGAGTACCGGTACTGCGTGCCGGGGGCGAAGCCCAGCGGCTGGTCGAAGACGTAGTCCAGCAGGTGGTGCGGGTCGAAGACGTGGTGCGGGTCGGCGGTGATGACGGCCCGGAAGGCGGCCGACTCGCTGTAGTCGGGCAGGCCACTGGTGTGCTGGAGCAGCTGGCGCAGCGTCACCGCGTGCCAGGCGACGGGCAGGTCGGGCAGCCGTTCGCCGATGGTGTCGTCCAGACCGAGGACACCGCGGTCGACCAGCCGCAGGGTGACGGCGCCGCTGAAGGCCTTGGCGGCGCTGGCGATCCGCATGTGGTCGGTGGTGCGGGGCCGGCGGCCGGTGCCGATCTCGGCGGTGCCGGCCCGGTGGACCTCGGTGCGGTCGCCGTACCGCAGGACGGCGATGGCACCGGGCGGGCCGCCGGGGGCGGTGACCAGCTCGCGCAGTGCGCGGTCGGGCGACGGGCCGTCCTGGCCGCCTCCGTGGCCGCCGGCCAGCGCGGTGCCGGGCAGCAGGCCGGTCAGGGCGAGGGCCGCGGCCAGGACGGCGGCGGGGCGCAGGGGCCGGCGGCGGGTGCGGGCCGGGCGGGGCGGTGGCTGCACGGTGGGCTCCGGGTGGACGGACCGAGGGGACAGCAGCCAGTGATGACCGCCCGTCGGAGCGGGCAAACGCATGGGACGCGGGTGTGACCCGTTGGGGCGTGCGGGGCGCGCCGCCGAGGTCTCGCTACCCTTCCCGGCCGGTGGCGGGGTGGCGGAGGGCGAGGCCGTCGAGGAGGGCTGCGAGGCCGGTCTCGAAGGCGCCCTCGTCGATCGCGCGGCGGTGTTCGGCGAGCAGGTGGGCCTCGCCGAGGTGGGGGTAGTCGGCGGCGTAGACGGCGGCGTCCTCGGGGAAGCCGCCGGCGAAGGAGCCGAGGGCGGAGCCGGTGATGAAGTAGCGCATCAGGGCGCCGATCCGGGTGGCCTGGCCGCGCGGCCAGCCGGCGTCCACGAGGCAGCCGAAGACGGCGTCGGCGAGGCGCAGCGCGTTGGGGCGCCGGCCGGGGCCCTGGGCGAGCACGGGGACGACGTTGGGGTGGGCTGCGAGGGCGGCGCGGTAGCTGCGGGCCCAGTCGCGCAGGGCGGTGCTCCAGTCCTCCGGTGCGTCGAACATCGACAGGTCGACCTCGCCCATCACGCTGTCGACGACGGCGTCGAGGAGGTCGTCCTTGGTGGCGAAGTGGTTGTAGAGGGAGGGCCCGCTGACCGAGAGCTCGGTGGCGAGGCGGCGGGTGGAGAGCGCGTCCAGGCCGTCGGCGTCGACCAGGGAGAGCGCGGCGGCGACGATCCGCTCGCGGCTGAGCAGCGGGGTGCGCGGGCGGGCCATGCGGTCGCGGCCTCCGATCGGGTGGGGTGTCGCACATTCTTGCAGGCGGCCCTTCCGCGGGCGGCGCGGTGGGGCTACGCTCCCATTAAAACTTGCACTGCTAGTTTATGGAGCGTCCGCCGCCATGGATCTTGAGCTGTCCGAGGAGCAGGCCGCCGTCCGCGACCTCGCCGCGGCCTTCACCGACCGCGAGATCGTGCCGCACGCGGCCGCCTGGGACCGCGCCGAGTCCGTGGACCGCGGCATCGTCGGCGAGCTCGGCAAGATCGGCTTCCTCGGCCTGACGATCCCCGAGGAGTACGGCGGCAGCGGCGGCGACCACCTGGCGTACTGCCTGGTGCTGGAGGAGCTCGGCCGCGGCGACTCCGCGGTGCGCGGCATCGTCTCCGTCTCGCTCGGCCTGGTCGGCAAGTCGATCGCCGGGTACGGCACCGAGGAGCAGAAGCGGGCCTGGCTGCCCCGGCTCACCGCCGGCGAGGCGCTCGGCTGCTTCGCCCTCACCGAGCCCGGCACCGGCTCCGACGCCGCGAACCTGACCACCCGGGCCGTCCGCGACGGCGGCGACTGGCTGATCACCGGCGGCAAGACGTTCATCACCAACGGCACCTGGGCCGAGGTCGCCCTGGTCTTCGCCCGCACCGGCGAGCCGGGCCACCGGGGCATCACCGCCTTCCTGGTGGAGACCGGCCTGCCCGGCTTCGAGCGGCGCACGATCCACGGCAAGCTCGGGCTGCGCGGCCAGGCCACCGCCGAGCTCGTGCTCGACGGCGTCCGGGTGCCGGACAGCGCCCGGCTCGGCGCCGAGGGGCAGGGCTTCCGGGTCGCGATGTCCGCGCTCGCCAAGGGCCGGATGTCGGTCGCGGCCGGCTGCGTCGGCATCGCCCGGGCCTGCCTGGAGGCCGCCGTGAAGTACGCCGGCGAGCGCGAGCAGTTCGGCAAGCCGATCGCCTCCCACCAGCTGGTGCAGGAGCTGCTCGCCGACATCGCCGTCGACGTCGAGGCGTCCCGGCTGCTCACCTGGAGGGTCGCCGACCTGATCGAGCGCGGCCTGCCCTTCGCCACCGAGTCCTCCACCGCCAAGCTGTACGCCAGCGAGGCGGCGGTGCGCGCCGCCAACAACGCCCTGCAGGTGTTCGGCGGCTACGGCTTCATCGACGAGTACCCCGTCGGCAAGTACCTGCGCGACGCGCGGGTCATGACCCTCTACGAGGGCACCAGCCAGATCCACAAGCTGCTGATCGGGCGATCCCTGACCGGCATCAACGCGTTCTAGAACCCACGAGAACAGGAGCCCGACGAAGTGCGTCCCGTCTACTTCGCCGCCGCCCGCCGCACCCCGATCGGGCGGCTGCGCGGTGCGCTGTCCACCGTCCGGCCCGACGACCTGTCGGCCGCCGTCCTCGCCGGCCTGCTGGCCGACGTGCCGCAGCTCGACCCGGCCCTCATCGACGACGTCTACTGGGGCGCCGCCAACCAGGCCGGCGAGGACAACCGCAACGCCGCCCGGATGGCCGTGCTGCTCGCCGGACTGCCCGACAGCATCCCCGGCGCCACCGTCAACCGGCTGTGCGCGTCCGGCATGGAGGCCGTCACCAGCGCCGCCCGGACGATCGGCTCCGGCGAGGCCGAGGTCGTCGTCGCCGGCGGCTGCGAGTCGATGACCCGCGCCCCCTTCGTGCTGCCCCGCCCCGACGAGGCGATGCCGCACCGGATGGAGACCTTCGACACCCGGCTCGGCTGGCGGCTCACCAATCCGCGTATGAAGGAGCTGCACGGCGTCCTCTCCATGGGCGAGACCGCGGAGGAGGTCGCCGCGCGGTTCGGCGTCACCCGCGAGCAGCAGGACGCCTTCGCGCTGCGCAGCCACCAGCGGGCCGCCGCCGCCCGCAAGGACGGCCACTTCGACGCCGAACTGCTGCCGGTCGTCCGGCCGGACGGGGTCACCGTCTCCGAGGACGAGTCGATCCGCGAGGACACCACCCTGGAGAAGCTGGCCCGCCTCAAGCCGGTCTTCCGGGCCGGCGGCACCGTCACCGCCGGCAACGCCTCGCCGATGAACGACGGCGCCGCCGCCCTGCTGCTGGTCTCCGAGGAGGCGCTCGGCCGGCTCGGCCTGGAGCCGCTCGGCCGCTACGTGGCCGGCGCCTCGGCCGGTGTGCACCCGGACGTCATGGGCATCGGCCCCGTCCCCGCCACCCGCAAGGTGCTGGCCCGGGCCGGCTGGCAGGTCGGCGACGTCGAGGAGGCCGAGTTCAACGAGGCCTTCGCGGCCCAGGCGCTCGCCTGCGTCGACGAGCTCGGCTTCGACCACGACCTGGTCAACCCGAGCGGCGGAGCCATCGCGCTCGGCCACCCGCTGGGCGGCTCCGGCGCCCGCATCCTCACCACCCTGCTGCACCGGATGCGCCGGACCGGCGCCCGGCGCGGCCTGGCCACCATGTGCGTCGGTGTCGGACAGGGCACCGCCGTACTCGTCGAGAAGAACTGAGGGCAGATCAGATGACGCGATTCGCAGGCAAGGTCGCCGTGGTGACCGGCGCCGCCCAGGGCATCGGCGCGGCCACCGCCGCCCGGCTCGCCGAGGAGGGCGCGGCCGTGGCCGTCGTCGACCTCACCGCCGAGCGGGCGCAGGCCACCGTCGACGCCATCAACGCCAAGGGCGGCACCGCCCGCGCGTACGGCTGCGACGTGGCCGACTACGACGCGGTGGAGGCCGTCTTCGCGCAGGTCGTCGAGGACCTCGGGGCGCTGCACGTCCTGATCAACAACGCCGGCATCACCCGGGACAACCTGTTCTTCAAGATGGCGAAGAACGACTGGGACGCCGTCCTCACCGTCAACCTCACCAGCGCCTACAACTGCAGCCACGTGGCGCAGAAGTACATGGTGAAGCAGAAGTACGGCAAGATCGTCTCGCTGAGCTCGCGCTCGGCGCTCGGCAACCGCGGCCAGGCCAACTACGCCGCCGCCAAGGCCGGCATCCAGGGCCTCACCGCCACCCTGGCGATCGAGCTCGGCCCGTTCAACATCAACGTGAACGCGGTCGCCCCCGGCTACATCGCCACCGCGATGACCGCCTCCACCGCCGAGCGGGTCGGCGCCTCCGCCGAGGACCACCAGGCGATGGCGGCCGAGCGGACCCCGCTGCGGCGGGTCGGCCAGCCGGAGGAGGTCGCCTCGGTGGTCGCCTTCCTGGCCAGCGAGGACGCCTCGTACGTGAGCGGACAGACCCTCTACATCAACGGCGGCGCCCGCTGACGGGAGCCGTCGCCCGCCTCGGAACGGCCGCCCCCGCGGTCCCGGCCGCGGACGGAATTACCCAAATCGGGGACGGCCTTTACCCGATCCGGTGGCCCAGTGCGGTGGGGGCGACGGCCCCGGGGTGACTATGGATCAACGGGCCCGGGCCCGGTGGGATGTGGGGTGCCGACCGACCGGTCGGCACCCCTCCACCGAGGAGTCCCATGGGCACGCATCCCGTCACCGCGGGTTCCCGCTCCACCGTCCGGGCGCTCGCGCTGCTCGCCGTCGGGGCCACCGCCCTGGCCGGCGGCACCGCCGTCGCCCGGCCGGCCGCCGGGTCCGCCCTCAGCGGGCCGTCCGTCCACGTCCGGCCCGCGTCGACCGGCCACATCAGCGCGGCCGGCCGCACCGCCCCGATATCCACCGCCGAGTGCGTCGCACAGATCGGCATCCACTGCTACTCGCCGTTGCAGTACCGCACCGCCTACAACCTCGACCCGCTGTACCGGCAGGGCGTCACCGGCAAGGGCCGGACGATCGTCATCGTCGACTCCTTCGGCTCCCCGACGATCCAGCACGACCTGGAGGTGTTCGACAAGCAGTGGGGGCTGCCCGACACCAACGTCGAGGTGGTCAAGTGGGGCGACGTGCCGCCCTTCGACCCCACCAACGGGGACCACACCGGCTGGGCCGGCGAGACCACCCTCGACGTCGAGTACGCCCACGCGATCGCCCCCGACGCACACATCGTGCTGGTCGAGACCGGCGTCGCCGAGACCGAGGGCGTCACCGGCCTGCCGGAGATGATGGACGCCGAGAAGGCGATGATCCGCTCCGGCCGCGCCGACGTGATCTCGCAGAGCTTCGGCGCCACCGAGAACACCTTCCCCGGCTTCGACAAGCACGACTTCTCGTCGATCGAGAAGCTGCGGTACGCCTTCAAGGACGCCGCCGCCCGGAACGTCACCGTGCTCGCCGCCTCCGGCGACAACGGCGCGACCGACGCCATGGAGAACGGCTCCGACCTGTACCCGTACAAGGTCAACTCCTGGCCGTCCGCGGACCCGCTGGTCACCTCCGTCGGCGGCACCCAGCTCACCCTGGACGACAAGGGCGTCCGCACCGCACCCGACAAGGTCTGGCACGACGACTACGGCGCGGCCGGCGGCGGCGTCTCCGGCGTCTTCGAGCGCCCCTGGTACCAGGCCGGCGTCGCGAAGGTGACGGGCAACCACCGCGGCACCCCGGACATCTCGATGAGCGCCGCCGTCGACGGCGCGGCCTGGACGTACGAGTCGTACGACCCGACCCGGGTCGGCTGGCACCTCACCGGCGGCACCAGCGAGGCCACCCCGATCTTCTCGGGCGTCGTCGCGCTCGCCGACCAGCTCGCCGGGCACCGCCTCGGCCAGCTGAACTGGCGGATGTACGGCCTGGCGATGCTGCCCGCCAAGTGGAGCGGCATCAACGACGTCACCGCGGGCGACAACTCCTGGGACAAGGTGACGGGCTACCAGGCGGCCCCCGGCTACGACCTGGCCTCCGGCCTCGGCACGGTGGACGGCACCCGCTTCGTGCACGCGCTCGCCGGGCACTGACCCGTCCCGCACGACCCGCCGACACCTGCACGACCTGAACGACCTGCCCGACCGGGCCGTCCCGCCGCTGCCGGCGGGGCGGCCCCGCGGCGTCCGCGGGGTCCGGCCGTGCGTCAGCCCTCGGCGGCCGCCGCGGCCAGCTTGGCGAGGTAGCGCTCCGCCGCCCGCAGCTTGCGGCCGTCCGGGCCCGGCAGGTGGGCCCGCAGTTCGATGATCTCCGGGGCGATCCTGATCGCCTCGGCCGGGTCGGCCACCGCGCGCCAGCAGGCCTCGGCGTTGGTCGCCGCCCGCTGGGTCTCCGGGTCCTCCGCGCCGGCGGTGCCCAGCAGCGCCAGCGCCACCTCGCGGTACAGGTCGGCCGCCAGCACCGTACGGCCCGCCAGCCGGGAGACGTGCGCACGGACCTGACGGACCTGGAGCACCTCCGGCGCGGCCGTGCCGTGCGCGGCCACCGCCTCCTCCTCCAGGGCGAGGGCGAGTTCGGCGGCGGTGTCGTGCTCACCCGCGTCGGCGGCCCGGACGATCCGGCCCACCGCGTCCCGGTAGTCCGCCACCGGCTCCCGGGCCGGCTCCGCGGCCTGTTCAACGGCGTCGGCGACTGCTTCTGCGGCCGGGGCCGCCTCGGCGCCGGCCTGCTTGCCGAGTTCGACCCGGTCCGTCCGCTTGCCCAGCACGACCCGCGCCGGCGGTGTGCCGGGGGCGGTGCCGGACACCTCGGGCACCGCGAGCGCCTCGGCCGGCGCGGCCGTCTCCGGCGCGAGCGCGGGCGGGTCGCCGGGCAGCCGCTTGAGCAGCGACACCGGGCGGGCCGGACGCGGCGGCGTGGGCGGCACCCCCGGCTTCAGCAGCGAGACCGGGCCGCGCGGTACCGTCTCCTGCTGCGTCTTCGCCAGCGTGATCCGCGGCGCGGCGGCCGCCGGTGCCGCCGGGCGGGGCCGCCCGGGGCGGGCCCCCGGCCGCTTCGGCTGGACGGCCGACGGGCGGGGCGACTCGTTGAGCCGGGCCTCGGTGGAGGTGTCGCCGATCTGCCGGGAGGTGTTGCGGAAGACCGGTCGGTCCTGGGCGTGCGACTGGAGGACGGCGGCCTCCGGCCGGAGCACCGAGTGCACCTGCCGGCGCAGCTCCTCGGGGGCGAGTACCGGCCCGGCGCCCGGGACGCCGACGTGCAGCACCTCGATCAGGGCACGGGTGAACGTGCCGACCTGGTCCGGGTCCGGGTTGACCACGGCCCACAGCGGCACGCCGTCGGTGAGCGGCGAGATCGTGCTCTGCACCAGCGGCCAGGCGGTCTGGTCGGCGCTCAGGTCGCCGACGACGAGGGTGTCCCACTCCTGCGGGCGGTGCTGCAGCTCCGCGGCGACGGCGTGCCAGGGCAGGGTGTCGTGCGAGCGGGCGTCACGCAGCGTCAGGAAGAGCTGTTCGCCGCGGCGGTCGGTGACCAGGTGGCCGCCGATGTGGACGAGCAGCGGGCCCGGGTGCCGGGCGGCGGCACGCAGGTGGGCGAGGACGGTCTGCGGGTCGCCGGCACCGGGCAGGTGGACGGCGTCGACCGCGTCCGAGGCGAGCAGGACGTGCGGGGAGACCGCCGCCAGCATCGCGGAGAGCACCGGTGCCTGCGCACTGCCGCGGCCCCAGGGCCGGCGGCCGGTGCTGCCGTAACCCCCTCGACGACCAGGATCCGGCCGCGCAGGCCGGCGCCGAATCCGCGCAGCTGCGGGGCCGCCGGCAGGCCGGCGGGCGCCTGGCCGGGCGGGACGGCCGGGCCGGACGGGGCCGCGGGCACGGGCGGCGGCGCGGGTGCCGGGCCGGGCGGCTGCTGGGGCTGCTGGGGCTGCTGGGGCTGCTGGGGCTGCTGGGGCTGCTGGGGCTGCTGGGGCTGCTGGGGCTGCTGCGACGGTACGGGCGGCAGGGTGATGGCCGGCATGGTCGCCGTCCAGCCGGTGTGCGGCATGGGCGCGGGCGGCTCCGCCTGCTCCTCGCCGGGCCGGTACGCGGACGGCCGCGCGGGCGTGTCCGTGTCGAACGGTCTCCGCTCGCCACCGCCGGAGGCCGCTGTCACGTCCGCCACGCCCGGTCACCGCCCCGCCCCGCCGCCCGCCGCGGCCTCGCCCTTGCCAGCGCGATGCCCTCCACCGCGCACGATTTCGCCACCATACGGGGTGATCCCCGGCCGGTTCCAGGCCGGGTCGGGATCACCACCCGGGCGGGTGGCGGGGCCGTCGGTCCGTCAGTAGGTCACGGTGATCCGGCGGGCGGGGCCGTCCACCCGGACGGTGCCGCCGTAGGGGATCACCACCTGCGGGTCGGTGTGACCGAGGTCGACGTCGAACACGGCCATGGTGTCCGGTGCGTAGGCGGCCAGGGCGCGCAGGACCGCCTCGCGCTGTTCGGCCCGGTGCGCGGCACGCTGCCCGGCGTCGTTCGGCCGGTCGAAGGACCACGCCTTCGCCCGGCCCATCAGCAGCGCCGGGAAGCGGGCGAGCAGACCGCGCTCGCCCATGTTGCGCAGGATCCGGAACACCTCCTCGCCGGACGGGAGTTCCTCGGAGGTCTCCAGGAAGAGCACGCACCCCTCGTACGCCTCCGGGCTGCGGATCCCCCGGTCGGCCATCAGCAGCCAGCCGAGGATCTCCAGATTGCCGCCCCAGCTGATCCCCTCGACCACCCGCTCGGGCCGGTGCCAGGTCCAGCCCTCGGAGGGCTGCATCGGCGCCTCGGACTCGAAGGTCGCCGGCTCCTGCCAGGGCCGGTCGATGTCGTTGAACTCCGTGGGCTCGGCCAGTTCGTACGGGCCGGAGGTGAAGAGCGCGGCACGGGCCGAGGCCCCGGTGACGGGATGCAGGGCGCCCGGGCGGCCGAACTCGGTCATCACGCTCGCGCCGTGGTAGCCGACGATGCCGAGGTTCCACAGGTGGGTCAGCAGGTTGGTGTTGTCGCTGAACCCGAAGAACGGCTTCGGATTGGCGCGGATCAGCCCGTCGTCCAGGTGCGGCAGCACGGTGATCTGGTCGTCGCCGCCGATGCTGGCGATCACGGCCTTGATCTCCGGGTCGGCGAAGGCCGCGTGGATGTCGGCGGCCCGCTCCTGCGGCGAGCAGCCCATCCGCCGGGTGGTCGGGTACTCCACCGGCTTCAGGCCGAACTCCTCGGCCAGACGGCGCAGACCGAGGTCGAAGGGCAGCGGCAGGACGGCCGGCAGCCCGGAGGACGGCGAGAGGATCGCCACCCGGTCACCGGGCTTCGGCTTGGGCGGGTACGCAGGAACTGTCATGCCCCGATCGTAGGTTCGGCCGACCGCTCCGCCGAAGCACATTTCCGGCGGAGCGGATTGGGGGCGTCGATCGATGACGGCTCGTCAGCTCGGCTCCTCCCGGACGACCAGCAGGGTCTTGCCGATGGTCGCCCGGGACCCGATCGCGGCATGCGCCTCGGCGGCGCACTCCAACGGGAAGCGCTGCCCGATCAGCGGCCGCAACCGGCCGGCCGCGCCCTCGGCGAGCGCCTCGGCGGTGACGGTGCGCAGCACCGCCGGGTCCGGCCGGCCCGGGGCGACGAGTTCCACCCCCCGGGCGGCGGCCGTCTCCGGCGGGATCGCCGCCCAGCTTCCGCCGGCCAGGCCGTAGCTGACCATCCGTCCGCCGGGAACAAGCAGCTCGAAGGCGGCCCGGGCGGGAGCGCCGCCGACCCCGTCGAGGACGACGTCCACGCCGCCGGTGCCGGACCGCACCAGCTCCGGCCAGCCGGCCTCCCGGTAGTCCACGGCGAGTTCCGCGCCGAGGCCCGCCGCGACCGCCGCCTTGCGCTGGCCGCCCGCCGCACCGGCCACGGTCGCCCCCGCGGCCGCGGCCAGCTGCACCAGCAGGCTGCCCACCCCGCCGGCGGCCGCGAGGACCAGCACCCGGTCCCCCTCACCGACCCGGCCGGCCCGCAGCTGGAGCAGTGCGGTGCGGCCGTCGGCCAGCAGCGCGACGGCCTCGTCCAGGGGCAGCCCCTCCGGCACCGCGACCAGGTCGGCGGCGTTCGCGAGCGCCCGCTCGGCGTAGCCGCCGGAGCCGCCGGTCGAGGTCACCACCCGGCGGCCGAGCAGCACGGGGTCGACGCCCTCGCCGACCGCGGCCACCGTGCCGCCGACGCCGTTGCCGGGCACCAGCGGCGGCACCGCCGCGAACGGCCCGCGGCCGCCGGCCCGGAACTGCGTCTCGACGAAGGTGGTGTTGGCGTACGCGACGTCCACCACCACCTGCCCCGGACCCGGCACCGGATCGGGCGCCTCCCCCGCCACCAGCACCTCGGGCCCGCCGAACTCCGTCAACCACACCGCACGCACGACCGCTCCCCGGTTCGCTCCGACACCTGGCCCCAGCCTGCACGTTCAACCGGACTTCAGGTCAAGGGCGGACGCCGGACCGACGCGCGGCCCGGTCACACCACGGCCACCGGTCCGGTGCGCCGGTCGGTGTAGTGCGCCAGGTAGGCGGCGAACTCGGGCGCGGCGGGCACCTCCTCGTGCTGCAGGGCCTGCCAGAGCCGGTTCTCCACCCAGAAGCGGTGGGCGAACTCCTCGAAGCTCGCGGCGCACCGGGCGACCGCCGCGCTCAGGTCCGCCGGCCCCTCCGCCTCCTCCCACTCCGGCAGGCGGGCGAAGTCCAGCGGCGAACCCACCACGAAGGCCTTCCCCGCGGGCCGCAGGTAGAGGTACCAGAACACGCAGTCCTGCTGGTCCCGCAGGAAGCGCACCAGCCGGGCACCCGGCTCGAACGGGCTCGGCAGCGGCTGCGACACGTCCGTCCAGCAGGCCGTCACCGACACCTCGTCCAGCACGTCGTGACAGCGGGCCGAGGTCTGCAGGGCAACGAAGTCGGCGGGCAGCTCACAGCCGGTGCCGGCCAGCGCCGCCACGACCCCGTCCAGCAGTGCCACCCGCTCCGGATCCGCCGGACCCACCCCGCCCAGCCAGCCGAACCCCCCGTCGAACCGGTCGGCCGGGGCCGGCGGCAGGCTCTCGTACGGGTACCACTCGTAGGTGCCGCGGCACGGCCGGTGCACCCCCAGATCGGTGCCGCACCACGCCGGGACGAACTCCACCGGCCGGTCGGACCCCACGCTGCTCACGGCGCTCTCGGTGCTCACGGCTGTTCCTCCGGACGGGCTCGGCTGCTCCCTGCGCATCCTGCCGTCCGGCACTGACACTGATAGTCGTAACTGGGTCCTGGGCGGGGATCAGCCGAGGTGGGTGAGGAGGACGGCGGCCTCCGCGCGGAGCCGCTCGGCGCGGTCGGGGCGGCCGGCCCGGTCGTACGTCTCCGCGGCCTCCGCCCGCTCGGCGGCCTCCGCCCGGACGATCGCCACGATCTGCTCCTCCTTCAGCTCCCGGCGGGGCACCTCGGCGGCACCCGCACCGATCGGGATCAGCTCGACGGCGAGGTTCCGGCCGGCGTCCTCGGGGCGCTCCACCGCCTCGGCGTTGTCGAGCGCCGCGAGGGTGGGCCGCAGGGCGTCGACGGCGACCTTGTCGCGCGCCTTCATCGCCACCGTGAGGGCCGCCCGCAGGCGGGGCCGCAGGGGCAGGTCCGTGGTCGTCGGCTCACTCGTCATCCCCGGACGCTAACCGGCTGCCGCCTCCCCCGCGACCGAATTCCCGAGCGCACCTGGGCATGCGAAAACAGGGGCGCGGGGAACTGCGCAGCCCGGATGCGGCTCACCTCGTGGATCAGGGCTGTGCCCGGATCCCACAGGTGCCCGCTCTCGGATTGCACAGTTCCCCGCGCCCCTGATCTGCATCCACCCGAATTGCGGGTGACGCCGATCCCGAATTGCGCAGTTCCCCGTGCCCCTGAGGGGGTGACTGTCAGGCGGCGAGGAGGTCGCGGAGGAGGGCCACGGTGTCCGGGTCCAGGTCGCGGCCGGTGCGGCGGCTGAGGGCGTCGAGGCGGTTGACGGCGCGGACGAGTTGGTCGCGGGCGCCCGCGGAGGCGTACGCGTAGAACAGGTCGCGGTGCAGGAGTTCGACGTCCGGCGCGACGGCGAGGGCGCGGAAGATGGCGGCCTCGGCCGTCCGGTGGTCGCCGTACTGGAGGCGCCGGACGGCGAGTTCGTGCGCGGTGTCGACGATCGCGGCGAGCATGTCCTGCCGTTCCGGTTCGGCCCAGCCGTACGCGTCGGCCGGGGCCTCGGCGAACGGCGCGCCGCGGACGAGGGCGAGGGCGTGGGCGAGCGCCGCGTCCGCCGTGGAGCTGGTGGAGCGCATGCCCCGGCGGTAGAGCCCGCGGAACTCGTCCCAGTCGCAGCTGACGGTCGGGGCGAAGGCGTAGCCGTCCGGCTGGTCGGTCCGCAGGTGGGCGCGGCCGTCCGCGGAGGTGCCCAGCCAGGCGGCGAGGCGGGTGAGTTTGCCCGGCAGCGGGCTGGCGGCGAGGGAGGGGGCGAGTTCGGCGAGGTGGGCGGCGCCGGGGTGCAGTTCGCGGTCCAGGGTTGCGTGGTCGACGCCCGGGCGCAGGGTGATCAGGGCGGCGAGCTCGGTGAGTCGGGGGACGGCGGCGGGTTCGGTGGTGCCGGTGGCGCCGGTGACGTCGACCGGTCCGAGGACCCGCAGCCTCGGTGCGGAGCGGCCGGTGTGGGCCTCCGGCGAGCGGAGGATGGCGAGCAGTTCGGCGCTGTCGGTGCGGGCCGCGGCCGCGCGGGGCGTGCCGACGGCCGGGGAGGCGACGTCGGGTGCCGGGTCGTGGGTCGGTGTCGGTTCGGGGGCGGGTGCCTGGTCCGCGGAGCGGTCGGGCTGCTGGGGGACGGCGGGCTGCGGCGGGCGGCCCGGTCCGGAGGCGGCGTGCCGGCCGATGCCGTTGGCGGTGTGCCGGGGCGGCTGCGGCGTGTCGTCCCCGCCCCCGGCGGGCCGGTCGGTTGTCGGCCGGTCCGCGGGCGGTCCCTCCACGGCGGGCCGGTCCGCGGCCGACTGCGGCACGGGCGGCCGGTCGGCGGCGGCCGGGACGGGGGTGAGCGGCGGTGCGGCCGGGTTGACGGGCGTGATCGCCCGGACCGCGGACGGCCCCTGCTGCGGCGGGGTGACGGTCGGGGCGGTGCCGGCGAACGGGCTGGCGCCGGTGCCGATCACCCGGGCGACCAGCCGCGGCGCGGCGTCGTCGGCGTTGCCGGCCGGGCGCCCGTCCGCCGGGCTGCCGACGGCGGCCAGCACCGGCACGGGCACGGGCAGTTCGGCCGGTTCGAGGTCGTCGCCGGGGCCGTCCAGGGTCCACTCGGGCGCCGGGTGCTGGGTGGTGTCGCCGGAGGCGCGGACGAGTTCGGCGAGGTGCCCGTACTGGGTGTCGTCGAGGCGCTGCAGTTCGACCTGGAGGTGCAGGCCGGGCAGGGTGGCGGCGCCGGTGGTGGGCAGGGTCCAGCGGGCGACCGGTCCGCTGCCGCGTTCCGGGGCGCGGGTGATGACGGCGAGGCAGCTGCGCGGCTTGGCGTCGAGCAGCCGGCCGAGTTCGGCGGGCACCTGGCCGGCGGGCGGCTGCGCGGAGAGGACGATCTCGGGGACCCAGGCCTCGTCGGACCGGCCGCGGCTGCGGGCGTCCCGCGGGCTGGTGGCCTCGGCGGCGACCAGGGTGGCCCGGGCCCGGGCGGTGCGCGGGCCGAGTGCGCCGAGTGCCTGCTCCAGCGAGTCGTAGCGGTGGACGCGCTCGGCGGCGCGGCCGGCGATCGGCAGGTCCTCGGCGAAGCCGACGAGGTGCAGGTGGAGGCGGTCGGCGAGCGGGCTGTGGGCGAGTTCCAGGGCGAGGGTGCGCAGCACGTCGCGGGCGTCGTCCGGGTGGCCGGCGAGGTGCACCAGCCGGACGGTCTCCAGGTCGGCGAGGACGACCGAGCCGTCCGGCGAGGTGCCCAGGGTGACCAGCGCCGGGTACGGCGCCGAGGCCTTGGCGGCCTGGCCGGGCGACAGCAGTTCGTTGGAGTCCTCCGGGCACCACCACACGTTGGCGGCGTGCGCGGCGCGGAAGGGGGCGATCGGCACGGCCGGGCCGGACAGGTGGAGTTCGACGGTGCGGCCGGGGGTGATCCGGGCGGCGACCAGGGAGGGCAGCCGCTTGCCGGTGCGGACGGTGTTGCGGGCGAGCGTGCGCAGCGCCCGGTCCAGCAGTTCCAGGGCGGGCACGTTCTGCCGGGCCTTCAGCTCGGCCTCGAAGGCGGCGGCGGACGGCTCCGGCATGGTGATCCGGTGCCGGGGCCGGCGGGTGCGCTGCTGGTCGCCGCGGCGGCGGGCGACCGTACCGATCATGATCGCCGCCAGCAGCACGCCGACCGTGGAGGCGGCGAGCGCCGTGGTGTAGTCGCCGGAGGCGGCGTGCGTCTCGTGGCCGATGTCGGCGGGGACGGCCGACGGCGCCGGGGTGTGCTCGGCGGGTGCGCTCGGCGCGGGGCTGTGCGGTGCGGGTGTGCTCGGCGCCGACGACGCGGGGGCGGGCGTGCTCGGTGCGGGCGTGCTCGGTGCGGGTGTCGCGGGAGCGGGGGTCGCGGGAGCGGGGGTCGCGGGAGCGGGGGTGGACTGCGCGGGCGGCTGCGGGGTCTGCTGCTCGGGCTGCGGCTGCTGCGGGGCGGGTTGCCGGGCGCCGGGGACGGCCAGCACCGTGCCGGGCGCCAGCACGTCCGGGTCGGTGAGGCGTTCCCCGTCGGGGGCGCGGACGCCGCGGTTGACCTCGAAGAGTTCGGGCCACCTGTCCCCGTCGCCGAGTTCGCGCTGTGCGATGGCGGAGAGGCTGTCGCCGGGGGCGACGGTGACCGAGGAGTGCTGCGGGGCGGGCGCGGGGGCCTGCTGCGGGGCGGGGGTGCCGCCGGCGGCGTCGGGCCCGGCGTCGCCGGGCATCAGCAGCTTCCAGCCGGGGTGGATCGGCCGGTCGGCGTCGAAGCGCCGTCCGGAGTCGTCCATCACCCGGCCGTCGTTGAGCCGGGCGATCTCCTGCCACCGCTCCCCCGAGCCGAGTTGGCGCTCGGCGATGGACCAGAGGCTGTCGGCGGGCCGGGTGTCGCGGACGGTGTAGACGGGGTGGTCCTGGGCGGGTGCGGCCGGGGCGGCCGCCGGTGCCGCCGCGGGCAGCGCCGCGTACCGGGGTGCGGCGGGCAGTGCGGCCGCGACGGCCTGCGGGCCGCGTTCGGGGACGGCGGCGAAGGCCGATCCGGCCACCGGCAGCAGGGCGAGGACGGATCCGACCAGGCCGGCCGCGATCCGCTGGCTCCAGCCGAAGGCGGGGATCCGTCGGGCGACCCGGCCGCGCAGCTGGGCGGGGATCTCGACCAGGACGGCCAGCGCGAAGCAGAGCCAGGCGATCCAGCCGACGCCGACCAGCGCCCACAGGAAGAGCCGTCCGTCGTCGGGGCTGGTGAGGACCTCCACCGCGCCGCCGCCGGTGGCGGGTTCGCCCATCGAGGCGACCGCCAGGGTGCCGTAGCCGAGCAGCGCGGGCAGTCCTGCCAGCAGGGCGACCAGCGCGAGCAGCGCGCCGAGGGCGGCGGCCACCGAGCCGGCGGTGCGGCGGCGGCCCGGACGGAGGGGCACCGGGCGCCGGACGCCGGCGGCTGCCGGGGTGCCGGGGGCGGCGGTGCGGGCGGGGTCGTCGGCTCGTCGCGCGGCCATCAGCCGTTCTCCGCTTCCGTGATGCCGTGCACGAGGGTGGCCTTGCCGTACCCGTGCACCTCGAGGTGGGTGAAGTCGGGGAGCACCGCGCCGATCAGGGCGCTGGTGTAGGTGCCGGTGGTCCGCACCTCGACGGTGTGGTCGTCCACCAGCCGGGTCGTCCCGGTGAGGTTGTAGGCCTGCAGGTAGTCGTCGGCGGCCCGTTCGGCGGCCTCCTGGCTGACGATGCGGTAGCCGCGGCCCTGCAGCACGGCGTCGACGTCGAGCTGCTGGCTCGCGACGCGGGCGGCCTCCTGGGCGCGGGCGTCGGCGCGTTCGATGGCTCGCAGCCGCCCGCCGAGGTCGAGCACGATGCCGACCAGGACGACCAGCGCGGCCGCGCAGATCGCCACGTACACCGACAGTGCGCCGTCGTCCGGGCCGCGGCGGCGCCGCGGCGGTGTTCTCCGGTGTGCCACCGGCCCCCCCTCTCCTGCTCGGTCGCCGCCGTGGCGGCCGACCCTGCTCAGTCGCCGCGGTAGCGGTCGACGACCGAGGTGAACTCCCCCGTCATGGTCTTGTCCCCCTGGAGCGCGTCCACACCCAGCAGGTCGCGCAGCGGCACCGAGCAGCGCACCCGCACGGTGACGGTGCCGAGTTCGCCGCCGGGGGTCTGCAGGGTGCCGTAGGACACCGGGGTGACCGGGTCCTGCGAGCAGCGGACCTTGCGCCTGCCGAGGACGTCCTGCACGGCGTCGGCGGCGGCCTGCCGGGCGCCGTCCTCGGTGCGGGCGAGCGAGGCGGCGCGGGCGCCGGCCCGGGCCGCGGCGTCGACGACGGCGCCGGTGCTCTGCACCCGGCCGGCGGCGACCACGATCAGTACGAAGGCGAGCACCACGGGCAGCAGCAGCGCCGCCTCGACGGGGACGGCGCCGGTGTCGCGGCCGGCCGTCGGCCGCCTGCGGGCGGTCACGGCCGCCCGCCCTGCGGGACGAACCGCTCGCGGGGTGCGCTGAGCGTCTCGGTGATGGTCAGCCGGTCGAAGAACGGCACGACGGACTGCGGACGGACCGTCACCGTCATCTGCTGGGTCTCGGCGTCGGAACCGGCGTGGTCGACGCTCTCGAGTTCGGCGAGCCGGCCGAAGCGGGCGAGGAACTCCCGCACCCGCGCGTCCCCGTCCTCGGCGGTGGCACCGCGCACCCTGCCGGCGTCCACGCCCTCGCGCAGCGCGGTGAGGGCGACCTGGTCGGCGTACCACCAGAGCGAGGCCTGCACCACGAGCATGACGGCGGTCAGCACGACCGGGAAGACGATGGCCAGGCCGAGGACGACCGCCCCGCGGTCGCGCAGTGCGGCGGTGCGCGGGGCGGCGGGGACGCACGGGCGGTGGATCACTTCACCGCGTCCGGCACGTCGGTGGGGATCTTCTGCTCGGCCTTGCCGGCGAGCAGCTTGACGGCGGCCAGCACCGCACCGGCGATGGCGACCAGGACGATGATCGTGAGGGCGAGTTCGATGCTGATCGCGCCGCGGTCGCCGGAGGCGCGGGCGGCGCGCAGTCTGCCGAGGCGCACGTGCAGGTAGGGCATGCCGAGGTGCAGGGGCAGCAGGACGGGCAGCAGGAGGGCGGTGGCCAGGGGCTTGAGCCTGGCCGCGGTCTCGGTCATGGTGTGGTCTCCAGGACGGGCGGTCGGGTGGTCGTCGGCTGCTCAGCTGACGTCGAGCATCTGGTACAGCGCGGGAAAGACGATCAGCACCGTCATGAGCAGGGTGAGCGCCGAGCCCGGCGCGACCATCCGCTCGCTGTCGGTGTTGGCCTGCGCCAGTTCCTCGGCGAGCAGTTCGCCGCGGAGGCTCTTGGCGCGGGCACGCAGGGTGTCGTACACGGCGGCGCCGTCGGTGCCGGAGATCCGCATGATGTCGGCGAGGTCCTGGAGGGGGGTCAGACCGAGTTCGGCGGCAAGGGCGTCCAGGCCGTCCCAGGGCGGCAGGCGGTCGGTGGCGGCGCGTTCCAGGGCGTCCCGGATCCGCCGGAAGACGGTGCCGCGGCCGACCGCGGCGGCCCGCCGCAGGGCCTCCGCCGGTCCGCAGTCGGCGGCCCGTTCCAGGGCGACGAGTTCGAGGTAGGCGGCGACGCCGTGCAGGTACTCGGTGCGGGCCTCCTTGGCCTCGCCGGCGGCGATGCCGTCCGGGACGAGCCAGAGCACGGCGGCCAGCACCGGACCCGCGACCAGCGGGACGGCGACCGGCAGGCCGATCCCGGCGACCGCGGCCATCGCCACCAGGTAGCCGGGCAGGACGAGGCCGACCAGCGCGAACAGCAGTTTGTGCGCCATGAACCGGGCCGGGCTGCGGCCGATCAGGGCGAGCTGCTGGTGCGGGATCCGGGCGCCGGGCAGCCGCAGCGAGTCCGCGCCGATCCGGTCGTACCAGGCGGGGCGGGTCTCCTCGGCGGGGCGCGGGTCCGGGGTGCGGTGCAGCCGGCCGAGCGCCTGGCCGAGGTCCGGCGGCGCGGGCCGGAGTTCGGCGAGCAGCAGGGCGAGGCCGCCGGCCGCGGCGCCACCCGCGAGCACGGCCCAGGGCGAGATCATCGGGCCTCCTTGGCCGCGGTGGCGGCCTCCGGCGCCGGCTCGGCCTCGACCGGGTCGCCGGGCAGCCGGCCGGCCTTGCTGCGCCGGTCCGGCTCGATCAGGCGGGGCAGCGGGGTGTGGGCGGCGAGCGAGCGCATCCAGGCGATCACCCCGACGAACGCGGCGGCGACCACGGCGAGCACCACCTGGCCGGTGACGCTCGCGTACGGCGCGGTGTAGCGCGGGTTGAGGGCGCCGGCCGCGATCACCACGAGGATGATGCCGACCAGCCAGCGGACGGTGGTGCGGTGCTTGGCCCGGTCGGCCTCGATGGCGCGGCGTTGGCGGACCTCCTCGCGGACCGACTCGGCGATGTCGGCGAGCGCCCGGGCCAGGCCGGGTCCGCTGTCCCCGGACCGCAGCAGCAGGGCGGCGAGCACCTTGTCGGCGGTGGCGTCGGCGAGTTCGTCGCCGAAGGCGCGCAGTGCGTCCTCCGGCCGCCAGCGGGACTGCAGCCGGGCGGCGAGGTCGCCGATCTCGGTCTCCAGGGCGGGCGGTGCGGTGCGGCGGCTGGTGACGATGGCCTGGTTGAGGCCGACGCCGAGCAGCAGCACGTCGGCGAGGCGCTGCGTCCACTCGGCGAGCGCCTCCAGCCGTTCGATCCGCCGGGTGTCGGAGCGGGTGGCGTCGTACAGCCAGGGCAGGCCGAAGACGGCGAGCGGCAGCAGCAGGACGGTCAGCGGGATCCCGGTGAACAGCCAGGCGCCGGCGCCGCCGGCCACCGCGAGCACGGCCTGGACCCGCCGCGTCCGGGCGCGGCCCGGACTCGCCGTCCCGGGGGCGCCGTACCAGAAGGTGTGCAGCCGGCCGCTGCCCGGCCGGGCCTCGGGCTTCTCCTCCCGGGTGCCGACCAGGCCGGCCACCAGGGCGACCAGTCCGCCGGCGACGGCGAGGCCGCAGAGCACGAAGAGCAGCATCAGCGGGCACCGCCGATCCGCAGCGCCAGCGGGGCGCCCCAACTGCCGTACGGGGACTGCAGCAGTCCGGCGTCGAAGCCGGCCCGGCGCAGGTCGTCCAGGCACTGCGGCGGGGTGTGCGGGACGGCCCGCGGCTCGCCCTGTTCGGTGCGCGGGCCGAAGACCTGGTTCATCGCCGGGCGGCCGCTCTCGCCGAGGCCGGTGACCTCCAGGACGTGCGAGACGAAGCGGTGCCGGCGGCCGCCGACGGCGGTCTCGTCGACCATGGTGACGTGCACGACGAAGTCGACGGCGTTGGCGGTGAGCCGGTAGGCCAGGCTGTCGGTCATGTGGGCGCCGTACTCCAGGCAGAGTTCGGCGATGCGGTCGACCACCATGTGCGGGGCCCGGGCGTGCAGGGTGCACATCGAGCCGCCCTCGCCGTTGGTCATCACCCGCAGCATGGGCACCACCTCGGCGGAGCGGACCTCGCCGACGATGATCCGGGAGAGCGTCATCCGCAGCGCGGCGGGGATGAGCTCACCGATCGTCAGCTCGCCGGCGACCCGGCCGTCGACCCGCTCGCCGTTGCCCTCCCGGGCCTCCATCGGCACCACCTGGCGCAGGTGGCCGAGGGTGTGCAGCCACAGCTCGAACTCGGTCTCCAGGGTGCCGACCCGCTCGTCCGGCGGGATCTCGGCGGCCATCGCGCGCAGCAGGCTGGTCTTGCCGACGCCCTGGGTGCCGGTGACCATGACGTTCTTCTTGGCCCGGATCGCCGCCGCCAGGAAGGCCGCCAGCGTCGCGTCCAGGGTGCCGAGTCCGACCAGGTCGCCGAGGGTCGCCGAGGCGACCCGGTGCCGGCGGATCGCCACGTACGGGCGGGGGGTGACCTCGGTCAGCGCCTGCAGGCGCATGCCGCCCTCCAGCCGCAGCGCGAGCGTGGGGCTGGCGGTGGAGAGGCTGCGCTCGCCGCCGCCGTGCTGGCGGGCCAGGTCCTGCAGCAGCTCGACGAGTTCGGCGTCGCTGTCGGCGATCGGCGGCACCTGCCGCAGCGGTTCGTTCGCCCGCGACACCCAGACGTCGTCGCAGCCGTTGACCAGGATGTTCTCGATGTCCGGGTCGTCGAGGTACGGCTGCAGCCGGCCGGCCCGGAACAGCAGGTCGTAGACGGCCTCGGCGAGCGCGCGGTCCTGGTCGCGGGTCGGCGGGATCCCGTGGGTCTGCGCGTACGCGTCGGACCAGCGGGCGACGACCTCCTCGATCAGCGCCCGGCCGCGCTGGCGCCGGGTGGCCCGGTCGACCTCGCCGGCGCCCTCCAGTTTGGCGAGCTGCTGGTGGAGTTCGGCCGCGACCTGGCGCTTGAGCTCCCGGGCGACCTGCGGGTCGACGGCCGGACGGACGCCGACCGGCTGCAGCGCGGGAACCGCCGCGACCGGCGCCGCGGGCCCGGACGGCCGGACGGGACCGGGGACGAAGCCCGGGCCCGGCGCGGCGCCGGGGGTCGGCAGCTGCCAGGGCAGCGAGGACGGCCCCTGCTGGAGCGGACTACCGCGCACGGAGCACCTCCCCGTACCCGGTCTGCGGCTGCTGCCGGTCCGTCGGCGGGAAGGGCGCCGGGGCCGGCGGCTGCGGGACGGCCGGCGGTGCGATGTGCTGCGGGAAACCGACCGGCTGCGGATCGGGCGCCGGCGCCCACGGCTGCCGCGGCGCCACCGGACCGAGCACCGGGCCCGGCGCGGGGACGGCGCCCGCGGCGGACTGGGCCTGCGGGTACGGCTGCGGGTACGGCTGTGCCTGGGGCTGCGGCTGCGGGTACGGCTGGGCCTGGGGCTGCGGGTACGGCTGCGGGTACGGCTGCGCCTGCGGGGCGAGCCGCTGCCGCCGGTGGGCCGCGACCTCCTGGATCCGGTCGGCCGCGCTGCGCACCGTCCGCATCAGTTCGGAGCGGACGAACCGCCGGTCGGCGGTGTCCCCGCCGTCGGAGAGCACCTTGGCGGTGCGGGGGGCGAAGGGCAGCAGCCCCAGCGCGAGGACGCCGAGCTCGCGGGCGGCCTCGGCCAGCGGGTACGGGCCCTCGGCGACCGGCAGCAGCCCGAGCGCGTCGGCGCCGGAGCCGGCGCCCTCCAGGTCGTCGCGGAGCGCGGCGATCCGGGGCCGGGCGGCGGACAGGCCGCGCAGCGTGGTGCGGACGGTCGCCACCACCACGTCGGCCCGCCGGGCCAGCACCGCACCCGGTCCGGCCGCGCCGGAGCGGCCGAGGTCGACGATCACGTCGTAGCCCTGGGCGTCCAGCGCCTGGAAGGTCTCGGCGAGCGGCTCCCAGGTGTAGGCGAGGCCGGGGGCCTGGGCGGGGTCGGTGAGGCCCGGCAGCAGCAGCCGGTCGGCGGTGCCCTCCGGGGAGAGGTCGACGAGCTGCTCCCAGACGGTCTGGGCGAGCAGGCCGCGGCGGTCCGCCACCGCGAGGTTGCGCAGCCCGTAGACCGCCTCGATGCGGCCCTCCAGTGCGCCTGCCAGGACGGCGCCGCCGTCCGGGTCGCACTCGGCGAGCAGGACCTTGCGGCCCGGCGGCAGCGGCCAGCTGAGCAGCAGGGCGAGGGCGGTGGTGGTGGCCCCGGGGGCACCCGGGCCGCCGACCACGGCGACGACCGCCATCAGGTGCCACCTCCCGTACCGCTCTTCGGACTTCCGGTGGCCCTGCCGCTCGGGGTACCGGCGGGGGGCGGGACCGACCCGGTGCTCCCGTTCCCGGCCGCGGTGCCGCTCGCTGACGGCTCGGGCGCCGGGGCGGACGCGGCGGCGCCGGCCCGCGGCGCGAGGATCACCTGGAAGCGGCCGGAGGAGACCCAGAACGCCAGCCGCGGTCCGTCTGCCGAGGGGACGGCCACGTCCACCACCTGGCTGCCGTCGGTGTCGACCCGGCCGACGGTGACCACCACCGCGGCGATCGTCTCCGGTGCCCGCCCGGCCCCCGCCTGGTCGCCCTTGGCGTCCGGGGTGGACACCACCAGCACCTGCAGCCCCGGCTGCAGCCGCGTGGCGGGCAGCTGGGTGCGCTTGGCGGCGAGGCCCACGGTCTGCTGGTCGGGCTGGAGCACCGGGGCCGTGGTCACGTCCGCCTTGAGCAGCAGGGCGCCGCGCCGCAGGTCGGTGGTGGCGCGCATGCCGATCGTGCGGGTCCGGTCGCGGGCGTCCAGCGGGCGCAGCACCGGGTCCCCGGCGATGTGCGCGACCACCAGGTCGTCGGCGGTGACGATCTGTCCCATCGGGACGTCGCGGGCCAGGGCCAGCACCGCGATCCGCTGACCCGAGCTGGTGTACAGGGCGGCGCCGCCGAGGCCGCCCGCGGCGATCAGTGCGACCGCCATCGCCAGCACGGCGGGCCGGCGCCGCCGGGCCCGCAGGGTGCGCGGCGGCACGTGCGGGGCCGGGCGGTGCGGCTCGGGGGCGAAGGCGGCGGTGCCTGCGCTCGGCGTCGGGACGTTGCGGGTTTCCACCGGGCTTCGGCCTTTCCGGAACTGGTGGTTCGTCGTGGGGTCGGGGGCGTGGCCGGCGGTCAGTTGAGCGCCTGCACCTCGGCGACCTTCAGCGGCAGCGGCTGGTCCGTGGTGACCCGGTAGTCGACCGCGAACACCCGCGCGCCGGTGTCGGAACGCACCGCCTCGACCCGCCAGGTCAGCGTGGCGGTCAGGTAGAACGTCTGGTCCTGCTGGCCGCCGGACGCCTTCCGGTAGGTGTGGCCGCAGGGCGGTTCGGTGCCGGCGCCCGCGGTGTAGGCGGTGCCGGGGCCGGTGCAGTCGGCGCCGGCCGAGCCGTCGCCGGCGTCCCAGTGCACCTTCGTCAGCCGGGCGGTGGCGGTGACGCTCATCGTCCGGCCCTTGGCGGTGGCGCTCTGCGGTCCGGCCGTGGTCGGGCCCGGGGTGTACCAGAGCCAGACCGGCACACCGACGACGGCGGTGGCGGCCGGGGCCGCGTGCAGCGCCGGCGAGTCGAAGTGGATCATGCCGAGCGCCTTCATGCCCAGGTCGTACGGGCGGTCCGGCGGCGGCGCGCCGCCGGGCGGCTGGGCGAAGAACATCGGCGGCTTGGGCGACAACTGGCCTCCGACGCCGCGGCAGTTGACCTCGTACACCGCCCCGTCGGACGGGGCGTGGCCGTCCCAGGCCGGGTCGCTCGCGGGCGGCTGCGGCTCGGAGCGGTGGTAGTAGCAGCCGTCGGCGGTGGAGAACCAGCCGAGGTCGTCGTCCCAGCAGGGCCACTGCAGCCCGTTCCAGCTGCACATCTGCACCCCGCCGGCGGACCCGCCCGACGACCCGCCGCCCCCGCCCCCGGGCTCCGCGGTGCTCCCGGGCTCGGTGACGACCACGCAGATGTACCTGTTCCGGCACAGCCCCGCGTCACCGGTCGGCCCCTGGTCGGCGACCGCCGGCGTGGCGGCCGTCAGTGTCAGAAAGAGTGCGGCAACGAGCATGCGCCGCAAGGATTTCAGCATGTCCGCCCCACCTCACGGGTGACTTCCACAATGGTCCAGCTCGCGCCGTTCTTTCGCAGTCGCGTGGTGGAAACGTAGCGCCCGAGGCGCTGTTGGGGATCACGGATTGCCTTGGTCGCCGGGTCGGCCTGGTGCCACCCCGTGACGTCCAGGCAGTCCTCGATCTCCGCCGTCGGCGGATTGGCCGCGGCATCCAGTTTCCGGACCACCGGAGAAGTGCGGGGTGCTCCGATCATCACGAGCTTGGACTCGTGCAGTTGGTGGAGGCTGGCGAGCTCGTCGCTCAATGCCTGACCGGTCGAGTACGCCTGTAGTTGCGAACCGTCCGAATCCGGCCGGGCGAAAGCATCGACCTTGGCGTCCCACCAGGCCTGATAGGTGCTCAGGACCAGGCGGGCGACGGCTCCGTCGGAGCCTTCGGTCGGGGCGGTGCCGCCCGTACCCGAACCACTCGAAGGAGTTACTGCCGTCCCACCGGGAACAGCCGTCACAGGAGTACCCAGACGGTCCGCAGAACCCCCTGCACCGGCGGAGGAACAGGCACCGAGCGCCAACAGCAGTGCCACCCCACCGATCCCGACCGCCCCAGGGCGCAACACATTTCCGCGCTGCCGCATCGCCCCACCTCGTAGCGCCAGACCTCGTCCGCGGCCGTGGTCGCAAAAATCATCTGCCGTCCCTCGGAGCCGCCGCGGGGACATCGATTCTTCGCCACCCGCCCCGGCACAGCAACACCTCGGGCGTTCCGACCTTACGCGTTGGGCGGATCGGTTGGGGTGTTTTCTCGCCAGAGCACGGCCAACAGTTCGTCGGAAAGAGACAATCCGGCCAATGCGCCCCGCACCGCGGCCCGATTGCGCATCAGAAGCCTTCCCCCGTCGGCCGGAACGAGTTCGACGGCCTGCCCCGCCTCGGCGGCGCCGCCGTCCCGCAGCGCGAGTTCGTACGCGAGGGCGGGTGCCAGGTCCTGCGGGCCGAGGGCGGCGGGCGCCCCGGGGACGCCGCGGCCGAGGGTGTCCACCAGGATCCGGCTGAACGACCCGTCACCTCCCGGCCGTACGGCGTCCCGGCCGCGCCTCCCGGCCTGGTGACGGCCGATCCGCCCCCAGAGCGGGACGCGGGAGTGGCTGAGAAGCTCCCCCGCGGCGTCCTCCCGGGCGAGGGCGGCCCAGGTGTCGCGGTCGGCGACGGCGTCGACGAGCAGCAGGGTCTCCTCCTGGCCGCCGTGCACCATGGCACTGACCACCCAGTCCCAGGCGAGGCCCCGCCGGTAGGCGTTGTCGGGGGTGGAGCCGGCGGTGACCAGCGCGATCCGCCTGCCCCTGGGGTCCGCGGTGAGCTGGCCGAGCAGGCAGACCACCAGCCACCGCGCCGGTCTCGCGGCGGCCGCCCGCACCGCGGTGAGCATGGTGTTGGCGTCGGCGTCCGGGGGCAGCAGGTCGACCCGGCAGCCGCGGGCGCCGGCGTCGAAGGTCCGGCCGGGCAGTGCCGCGGCGAGGGCCCGGGCGCCGTCCGCGGCCCGTTCCGAGCCGGACCAGCTGCGGTCCGGCCCCCCGTCCGCGCCGATCACCACCAGTTCGATGCCGCCGCCCACCCCGCACCAGCCCCCTTCCGCCTACCTGCCTGGCGACAAGCTACCGCCGGAGGACCCTTCGGGCAGGGACCATCGGCCCTACCGGCTCCGCGGCCGCGGGCCGAGCATCGTGCCATGGAGTACGAGGACCCTGTGGAGGAGCTGAGCGAGGCCGAGTGCCGCCGCCTGCTCGGCACCGTGCCCGTCGGGCGCGTGGTGTACACCGAGCACGCGCTGCCCGCGGTGCTGCCGGTGGCGTTCGAGGTGGCGCACGACGGCCGGCTGGTGCTGGCGCTGCGGGCCGACAGCTCCACCGCGCGGGCCCTGGACGGCACGGTGGCCGCCTTCCAGGCCGACGTGCTGGACCCGGAGACGCGTTCCGGCTGGAGCGTGCTGGTGCACGGGCACGCCGAGGTGGTCCGCGACCACCTCACGCAGGACGGCCTGTACGACGCGGGGCTGCGCCCCTGGGTCGGCGGCCCGCGGCCGGTGTACGTGGCGCTGACCCCCGAGCTGGTCGGCGGGCGGCGGCTGCACGCCGTCGGCGCCACCGCGCCGCGCCCGGCCCCCGCTGACAAGTGACCGGTCGGTAGGCATACTCTCCGACTGTCCCCGCCGGACGCACCCGTGGGGACCGGAGCCCCGACCCCACCTGGAGCGCACCTTGACGACCTTCGCCTCGCTGGCCGACCTGAAAGCCGCGGTCGGCACCGAGCTCGGCACGAGTGAGTGGCACACCATCGGCCAGGAGCAGGTGAACCTGTTCGCCGAGGCCACCGGCGACCACCAGTGGATCCACGTCGACCCGGCGCGCGCCAAGGAGAGCCCGTTCGGCGGGACGATCGCGCACGGCTACCTCACGCTGTCGCTGATCCCGGTGCTCGCGAAGGAGTGCTACGGCGTCGAGGGCATCGCGATGGCGCTCAACTACGGCTCGGAGAAGGTCCGCTTCCCGTCGCCGGTGCCGGTCGGCACGGCGGTGCGGGCCACCGCCGAGCTGCTCTCCGCCGACGAGGTCGCGGGCGGGGTGCAGGCGCTGGTCCGGTTCACCATCCGCAGCGAGGGCAGCCCCAAACCGCACTGTGTCGCCGAGACGATCACCCGCTTCTACGCGGCCTGATCCTCCGCGCCCGGACGGGCCCGCCGCCCGGCGGGCCCGTCCGGGCGTGTCCGGGGCCGACGCGGCGGCTCCGCCGAACGGCACGCCCGATCATGTTTCGGCCGGGCCCGTACGGGCCAGGAGGGGTAGTGTCCGGTTTCGACGGTCGTCGTACGGCGAAGGAGCCCCAGCAGCCCCACCCGTGCGCGTCCGGCCTGCCGGCTTTCGCGACCGCGGACGCCGGACGGCCACCGCCGTACGGATGTCCCGACGTGGAGGTGCCGTGCCCAGCTCCGTCCCCTGGATCTCCCGCGCAGCCGCCCTCGCCGCACAGTTCGGCACCCCGCTCACCGACGGTGGAGGCATCGGACGACTGCCGCGCCGCACCTGGCACCGGATCCGCACGGACGCCTTCGGCGCCGATCCCACGGGCGAACGGCTGGAGCGCGTCCGGCGCTCGCCGCAGTTCCGCGACGGCGCCTTCCAGAACCCCGTTCCGACCAGGCGGCTCGCCGACGGTCATTCGCCGCTCTCGGTCAGCCGGGCGCAGCTCACCGGGGACCGGGCCCGCCGGCTGCCGGCCGCCCCCGTCCCTCTGCACCGGCTGCGCCCGATCGAGCTGGCCTCGCCGTCCGCCTCCGGGCTGCGGCTGACCTGGCTCTGCCACGCCACGGTGCTCGCCGAACTGGACGGCCGCCGGGTGCTCTTCGACCCGGTCTGGGGCGAGCGCTGCTCGCCGTTCTCCTGGACGGGCCCCAAGCGGCTGCACCCGATGCCGATCGGCCTCGCCGAACTCGGCCCGGTGGACGTGGTGGTGGTCTCGCACGACCACTACGACCACCTCGACATGCCGACGATCAAGGCGCTGGAGGCGAGCGGCGCGGTGTTCGCCGTCCCGCTCGGTGTGGGCGCGCACCTGGAGCACTGGGGCGTGCCCCAGGAGCGGATCGTGGAACTCGACTGGTGGGAGTCGGCGGAGGTCGCCGGGCTGACCCTGACCGCCACGCCCGCCCGGCACTACTGCAGCCGCGGGCCGCGCACCCATCCGTACGCGCTGTGGGCGTCCTGGGTGGTGGCCGGCCCGGAGCACCGGGTGTTCCACAGCGGGGACACCGGCTACTTCCCCGGTTTCGCCGAGGTCGGCGGCCGACTCGGCCCCTTCGACGCGACGATGGTGCAGATCGGCGCGTACAGCGACTTCTGGCCCGAGGTGCACATGACGCCCGAGGAGGGCGTCCGGGCCCACCTCGACCTGGGCGGCGGGCTGATGCTGCCGATCCACTGGTGCACCTTCAACCTGGCGCCGCACCCCTGGGAGGAGCCGGCCGAGCGGACGGTGGCGGAGGCGCAGGCGCTGGGCGTGCGGTTCGCCGTGCCGCGGCCGGGTGCGCCGTTCGAGCCGGCGGACCCGCCGGCGCCGACCCTGTGGTGGCGGGCGGTCGCCCGCGTCCCCGGGGACGGCGGCCCGACCGTGCCCACGGCCCCCGCCGCACCGGCGCCCGCGACGACCCGTCGTCCCGCGGCGACCGCGGACGACGACGGGATCACCGTCTGAGGCCCTCTGCCGGGCGTGCTGCCCTCAGGCCGGACCGGGCCGTTCCCCGGGGCCGGGCACGGGGCCTCAGGCCGGACCGGGGCGGGCGGCGGCGTGGGCGCGCATCGCGGCCTCGACCAGGGCGACCGCGGCGCGCGGGTCGGCGACCTCGACGACCAGTCGGCTGTAGCGTTCGTCGGCGAGTTCCACGACGACGGCCCCGGCCGGGTTGTGCACGTCCCAGAACACCCACTCGCCCTGGGAGCGGAAGGTGCCCGCGGTGATCACGCCGGGCAGGTGGGTGCCGCCCATCCTGAGGCCCTTGGACTCGTGGACGATACCGGGGTCGGCGGTGGCGCCGCGGACGTTGGCCAGCGGTATCTCCAGGCGGCTCCTCAGCGCCCAGAGCTTGTCGAGCCCTTCGACCTCGACGATCAGGGTGTCGTCCACGACGGACAGCTGTGCCATCTGATGGCTCCTCGGGTGGGGTGAGGCGTGCGGGTGCGGTGGGTGCGGGTGTTCAGCGGGTGAGGCGGTCGGCCAGCGCGAGGACGGCGGCCGCGCCCGGACGGCCGTCGGCTGCGCGGCCGCGCAGCCGTACGCCGAGGACGGTGGCGGCCAGCGCCTCGGCCAGCGGCGGTGCGGCGCCGTCGCCGAGCACCCCGGCGAAGGCGGTCTCCAGGGCGGCGAGCCCCTCCTCGACCAGGGCGGCCGTGTCCGGGTCGAGCGGGGCCCGCTCGGCGGCGGAGAGCAGCAGCAGCCCGGCCGCCGGCCCGCTGTCGTACGCGGCGGCGGCCTGCGCCAGGGCGGCGGGCAGGTCCGCGGCCTCGGCGACCGCCCGGGTGAGCGGCAGCACGTCCCGGTCGAGGTGGCGGCGGAGCGCGGCCAGGTAGAGGCCGCGCTTGCTGCCGAACACCTTGTACAGGCTGCCGCGGTGCACGCCGAGCGCGCCCACCAGGTCGTCAACCGACGTGCCCTCGAAGCCGTGCGCGGCGAACAGCCGGGCAGCGGCCTCGACGGCCTCGTCCTCGTCGAAGGCGCGTGGTCGTCCCATGCCCGGAACCGTAGCGAATTGAAGAACGGTCAGTCAAGAACGATCGTTCAACAACCGGGGCGACCACCGGATCAGCCCGCCAGCACCTCCCGCAGGGCGGCCGCCTCGCGGACGGCGCGGGAGGAGCCGCCGCGGCCGGCCAGGGCGGTGACCTCGGGGATCGGACCGCGGGCGGTGCAGCGGCGGGCGCAGTCGGCGGCCACCGCCAGCAGGTCGCCGGCGCCGCGCGGCGGCTCGCCCGCCAGCATCGGCGGCAGGGCTGCTGCGAGGACGGACCAGACAGTGCTGTGGGCGCCGGTGTCGGCGGCGGCGCGCAGCGATTCGGTGAGGCGGTTGGGCTTCACCGCGCCGAGGGCGACGAGTTCGGCGCTCTCCCGGCCGAGCAGGGCGCCGTCCAGGTCCCCGCGGGCGGCCAGCACCAGCAGGGCGTCGACGGCGGCGGTGCGGTCCTCCGGGTGCCGGGTGCCGAGGGCGTAGGCGAGGGCGAGGTGGATCGCGGGGCCGGCCGGGCCGCCGGCCTCGGCGAGGGCCGGGAGCAGGTCGGCGCCGCCCCGCACGTCGAGGTCGGCCGCGGAGGCGAAGCGCTCCATGAGGCGGGCGGCGGTCTCCTCCCGGTGGTGCGGCAGGATCGCCGCCCACGGCTCGCGGGCGGGCGGGGTCCACCAGACGTCGCGCCGTCGGAGGTGCCGGTCGGGGGCGTCGAGCAGCCGTTCGGCGTCCTCCGGCAGACCGGCGCCGGCGGCCTCCTGGTCGATCAGGCGGCGGGTGGTGGAGAGCCGTCGGCCGTCCGGTCCGCGCCCGCCGGAGGGCGCCCGCACCACGGTGGGGCGGCGCGGGAGGCCGCCCTCGCGCAGCCAGCCGGCGAGCCGGTCGCCGGCCGGGGTGCCGAGGGCCGCGGCGGCCGCGATCACGGCGGGGTCGGTGGTGGGCGCCACCCGCAGCAGGGCCTGCCCTAGGTCGACCGGCCCGGGGTCGGTGCCGAGTGCGGCGTACCCGGCGAGCCGTTCGACCAGGACGACGGGGTCGATCGACCCGGTGGTGTCGGTCGGGGTGGCCAGCAGGTGGGGCAGCGGGCGGGTGGCCAGCCGCAGCACGGCCTCCTCCAGCCGCGCGGCGGTCTGCTGGTCGAAGGGCGTGGACCAGGCGGTGCGGAAGCTGCCGTGCCGGTAGGAGCGGTCGGCGACCTGGCGGGCCCGGTCGACGGTCATCCGGCCGGCGGCGGCCTCGGCGATCAGCCCGAGGTCCCGCGCGTGGGGGTGGGCCCGGAGCACCGGCTCCAGGGCCTCGGCGAGGGCGGCGCGGTCGGTGTGCGCGTGCCGGACGAGCCCGTCCAGGACGCGCTCCCACGGGACGAGGCCGGTGTCCCCGGCGAGCACCGCGCCGAGCTCCTCGGCGAGTTCGGCCGGGGTGGCGATCGGGGCGGGCACCGGTCGGGGCTGCGGCGGGGGCGGCAGCAGTTCCCGGTACTCCTCGGCCGGCACCTCGGCGCCGAACAGCTCGGCGGCGCACCGGTGGTGGGCCGGGTCGAGCTGTGCGGCGGCGGCCCGCAGCCCGGGGAGGACGGCGGGCCCCGCGGCGGCCAGGTGCCGGGCGGCCACCTTGAGCGCCTGCTCCTGCAGGGTGCGGTCGGGGTGGCCGAAGGCGTCGGACGCGGCGAGCACCGCGGGTCCGGCCCGGTGCGGGGCGGTGCGGGCGGCCCGGTCGAGCCAGCCGAGCTGGGCGCGGACGAGCTTCTTCTCCGGCCGGAACAGCACGGTGGGACTCGCCTCGTCGAGCACCTCGGGGTCGAGCCGGCCGGCGGCGTCCAGGGAGGCGAGCACCTCCTGGGCCAGCGCGGCGGTGGTGGACGGGCCGGCGAGGAGTGCCAGCAGGGTGCGGGCCCGCTCGGCGTACTCGTCGGCGGTGGGCGCCAGCGCCCGCAGGATCGTCAGGAAGATCCGGTGCTCGTTGGGGCGGCCGCCGCCGCGCAGCAGCCGGGCGAGGCAGCGGTCGATCAGGTCGGTGCGGTCGAGGACGCCGTCGGCGGCCAGTCGGGCGAGGACGGCGGGCCAGCGTTCGGAGTCGTCCCGGGCGACCCAGGGGCCCTCCAGTTCGCCGGCGAGGTCGGGCACCTCGAAGACGCGCCGGGCGAGCACCGGGGTGAACGGGTCGACGGTGAGCCGGGCGTGCAGGTTCGGCCCGGGCGGCAGGGTGCCGAACGCGCGGTGGCGCGGCTCGGGCCGGGACCGCTCGCGCACCCACTGGGTGGTGAAGGAGTCCGTCGCGGGCACCGGGCTGCCGGTGGAGCGCACCAGGTACTCCAGCAGCGGGAAGTGCTCGGACCAGCCCCAGCCGGGTGCCCTGCGCTCGGCGAGCCGGGCGGTGACGACCAGCCGCCACTCGACGGGCTGACGTTCGATCACCTCGACGAGCAGCGGGTTGCGCCAGCCGGCGCGGTCCTCGAAGACCCGGCTGCCGATCCACTCGGCGGCGGCGGTGGGCGAGGTGAGGCAGCCGGCGCCGGCCACCAGCAGGGCCGTCCAGCGGTCCCGGGAGCCGGACCAGCTGTCCCGCAGCTCCTTGCGGAGTGCGCGGAGCTCGGCCACCTCGGCGCGGCGCTGCGCGGGGTCGAGGCCGGCGAGGGCGGCGGCGACGCCGGCGGTGTCGCCCGTGCGGGCGAGGTCGGAGAGGCTCATCGCGCGGCCTCCGGCTGCCCGGCGCGGACGAGGCCGACGGCGAGCACGTGCTTGCACGGCCCACGCCCGCCGCGGTACTTCGCCCACCAGAGGCAGGTGCAGCCGAGCCGGCCGTCGGCGCCGGTGCGCACCCGCTGCACGTGGTCGTCGACGGTGACCTCGGCGAGGCCGTCGCCGAGCCGGACGGCGCCGGCCGCGGCCAGGGCCCGGGCGGCCCGCAGCCGCGGGTTGTGCGCCTCGGCACGCCCGGCGTCGTAGGGCAGCACGCGGTGGAAGTGGGCGGCGTCGGCCGGGTCGTAGCCGATCTGGCCGGCGGTGCCGAGCCGGGTGAGGGCGGCGCGGACCCGCTCGACGGTGAGTCCGGACTGGGCGGCGAGTTCGGCCGGGTCGATCCTGGGCTCCCAGGCGAGCAGGGTGGCGATCAGCTCGGCATCCTCGGCGGAGCCCTCGGCGGCGAGGGCGGTGAGCACCCCGCCCTCGCCGGAGAAGCCGCGCGAGGCGTCGGGCGAGAGCGTGAGGGTGAGCCGCATGCCGGGCAGCACCACCTCCCAGGCGGAGGCGGTGGGCGCCCCGGGGACCGCCGCGGCGGCCGGGCCGTACACCCGCAGGGCGAGGGCGTGCCGCAGGACCCGCTGCAGGGCGACGAGCCGCTCGGGGCCGGGCAGGCAGACGGCGCCGGGCACCGGGCGGCCGGTCGGGCGCAGGGTGCGGCCGGCCGGCACGACCCAGCCGGTGGTGGAGCCGCGGCCGCCGGTGCGGGGCAGGGCGCGCAGGAAGCGGACGGCTTCGGCGGCGGGCAGTTCGGCGCGCAGGTCGAAGCCGGCGGTGAGCACCTGGGTCTCGGCGAAGCCGCGCACCCAGCGCTCGGGCAGCGGGACCTTCTTCTCGACCATCGGGCCGTCGAGGGTGGTGACCTCCAGCGCGTCGGGGCCGACGGCGAGGTGCAGCGGTTCGCCGGCGCCGATCCGGCTCAGGCCCTCGCGGAGCGGGTTGTTGACGTCGACGTTGGTGGTGCCGTGGCCGGGGTCGGCGCCGTCCAGGCCGTCGGGGAGGACGTCGAGGCGGGCGTGCACGCCGCAGCAGCCGGAGAAGGACTCGAAGCGCAGCCGGTCGCCGCCCGCGGTGACCACCGGGTCGAGGGAGGCGCGCAGCTGCGGCTGGCAGTAGCGGGCGGCGGCGACGTCGGCCACCGCGAGGAGGGCGGCCGCGGCGGCCGCGGGCGAGGTCAGGAAGCCGCTGAAGAACTGCGGGTTGGCGGTGGCCCCGAGCGGGCCGGCGCCGCCGGAGGTCTCCAGGGCGAGGGCGCGCCCGGCGGTGTTCTCGTGCACCGCGGAGGGGCGCAGGTAGGCGTACGTCTGCACGGCTTGCGTCATGGCGGGGACGCTAGGTGCGGGGACTGACAGGGCGTCGCTTCTGGAACGGGTTCTACCTGTGCGACGCACCACGGGTAACCCAGGTCACACCGTGCCGCGGGGGCGATCTGCCAGTATGGAGCCGTGAACGACGCCATGGACCAGGGGGTGCCGACCGACGAGCAGGTGGCCCCGTTCGTCGAACTGCTGCGGATCGAGGAACTGGACGAGAACCTGTTCCGCGGGCGCTGCCACGCGGGTGCGCCGATGCGCGCCTTCGGCGGGCAGGTCGCCGCGCAGGCGCTGACCGCGGCCGGGCGGACGATCGGCGCGGAGCGGTCGGTGCACTCGCTGCACGGGTACTTCCTGCGGCCCGGCGACCCGACCCGGCCGATCGTCTACCAGGTGGACCGGGTCCGGGACGGTTCCTCGTACGCGACCCGCCGGGTGACGGCGGTTCAGCGCGGCGAGGCGATCTTCACCATGTCGGCGTCGTTCAAGCGCCCGGAGTCGTCGGTGGAGCGGCAGCGCACGATGCCGCCGGTGCCCGGGCCGGAGGAGCTGCCGGACCCGTTCGTGGCCTGGGAGCGGGCGAACCCGGAGGACTTCGCCAAGGCGACCGGCTTCCGCGCCCTGGAGATGCGATTCCTGCCGGCCGACGCGCCCGGGATGCCGGCCGAGCTCGCGGGCGTCCCGCAGCAGTTCGTCTGGCTGCGGACGGGCACCCCGCTGCCCGACGACGACCCGCTGCTGCAGGTCTGTGCGCTCACCTACCTGTCCGACCTGACGCTGGCCTCGACCACCGCGCTGCACCTGGAACCGCACCGGTTCGGGCGGAAGGAGCCGCGGCGCACCCTGCTGGCCTCGCTGGACCACGCGATGTGGTTCCACCGGCCGTTCCGGGCCGACGAGTGGCTGCTGTTCGCGCAGCGCAGCCCCTCCGCCTCGGACGGGCGCGGGCTGGCGCTGGGCGAGTTCTACAACCGGGACGGCCTGCTGGTGGCCTCGGCGGTGCAGGAGACGCTGCTGCGGGAGGCACGCGCGACCCGTCCGTGACCGATCGCGTCATACCCGTGCGGGACCCCGGGCCCTATCATGGTGAAGGTGACCAAGGTTGACCTGTCACCCCGTCCGGTGGAGGCGATGTCGCCCCGTCAGCTAGAACGGCGCGGGAACCTGATCGCGGCCGCCCTCGCGCTGGTGACCGAGATCGGCGTCGAGCGGCTGCAGATGCGCCAGGTGTCCGAGCGCTCCGGGGTGGCCCTCGGGACGACCTACCGCTACTTCTCGTCCAAGGACCACCTGCTCGCGGCCGCGATCGCGGAGTGGCACCGCTCGCTGCTGACCGACCTGGTGGGCGAGGTGCGCGGCCGCCGGGCCGGGCTCACGGCCAGCGACCGGATGGTGCGCTTCGTCCGGCACGGCATGCGCGCCTACCAGCGGCAGCCCGAACTGGCCCGGCTGCGGGTGTCGGTCGCGGCCTCCACCGATCCGTTCGCCAGCGAGGCGCTGCAGGCGATGGCCAAGGCGGACGGTGCGGCGCTGCGCGCGGTGATGGCCGAGGTGCCGCCGAGCACCGGGGACGTCGTGCGGCACATCGTCGGCCACGCCTGGCAGGGCGAGCTGACGGCCTGGGTGACCGGCCGCACCACCCTGGACGACGCGCGCCGGCGGCTGGAGGACGTGGTGCGGCTGGTGCTGACGCCGTACGAGGCGGTCGATCCGGCGGCCTGACGCCGACTCTTAAATCGGGCGTAAGCGTTCCTGACGTTCCTTGACCGCGCCCGGACACGCCTCGACGCTGGACGGACTCCGCCTCCGGGCCCCGGCGGCCCCGGGCACCCTCGTCCCGCCCCCGACCACGAGGACATCTGTCATGAACACGCTCTCGCGCCGGCTGCTGCTCGGCGGCGCGCTCGGCGGCGCCGCCTCCACCGGGCTCCAGCTGGTCGCCCCCGGCGACACCCCGGTCGCCGCCCCCGCCGTATCCGGCTGGCAGCTGCGCTGGTCGCCCTCCCCCGCCTTCGACGGACTGCGCGCCTTCGGGACCGTCGAGGACGACCGCGCCGGCTCGCACCCCACCGCCCGGCCTCACGTCACCGCCGACGGCGACGCCTACCGCTGGACGATGCACGCCGTCGACCGCGGCCCCACCACCGACCGGCAGTGCCACGGGGTCACCGGTATGCGCAGCCCCGCCGGCGGCCCGCAGCTGGAGTGGCGGGCCGGGGAGACCTGGCGCACCACCTACGCGGTGTACGTCCCGTCCTCGCTCCGGGCGACCACCGGCTCCACCCACCTGATGCAGATCGGGCCGCCCGGCGACGGCACCGCACCGATCGTGGTGCAGTCGCTGCGCCGCGTCGGCGATCGGGAGACGGTGGAGCTCGCGCTGCCGCGGTCCGGCGTCGTGGTCGGCCGGACGGACCTGGCCGCGCTGCACGACCGCTGGGTCGACGTGGACTTCCGGATCCGGATCGGCGACGGCTCGACGGGCACGGTCCGCTGGATCCTGCGCAGCGGCGGGACGACCCTGGTCGACGCCGCGGAGGAGGGCGTGGACACCTCCCCCGCCGACCGGGTCCGGCCCGAGTGGGGCATCTGCCGTCCGCTCGGCGACACCTCCGGCCCGCTGCCGGACTGCCACCTGCTGATCCGGTCGATGCGGGGGTACCAGCTGGTCTCCGGGGCGTCCGGGACCTACCGGGCCGAGGAGGCCGTGCTGCGGCGGGGGCGGTTGGAGAGCGGCCCGGCCGGCACCTCGTGGGCCGTCTTCGACGACGGTGCCGGGGCCGGCGCCGAGTGGACGGTCGAGTCCGGCGCACCGGCCGCGGCCACGCTCACGCTGCGGTACGCCAACGGCGGCCCCGCCGACCGGCCGATGGACGTCGCGGTCAACGGCGGCCGGCTGGTCGCGGCGCGCGCCTTCCGGCCCACCGGCGGCTGGGACAGCTGGGCGACGGTCTCGCTGCCGGTCACCCTGCGGCCGGGCCGGAACACCGTCCGGGTCACCGCCGTCGGCACCGCCGGTGCTCCCCGGCTGGACCGGATCGCGCTCGCCTGACCCGTGCGGCCTCAGACCACCGTCACCGGGTGCACCACGACCGCGTCGAAGAGGTAGCCCTCGCGGTTGAACGGCGCATCGGCGCCCTGGGTACGGCCGAGTTGGTCGGTGGCCCGGGCGCGCAGCCCGTGGCCGCCCGGTGCCCCGGGCCGCCAGTCCAGCGCCCAGCGCCGCCAGCCGTAGCGGCTCGGCGCCAGCTCGAAGACGCTCTTGACGCTCTGCCGGGTGAGCGGCGGGCCGCCGCCCGCCGGCTGCCCCGGGCCGAAGAGCCGGTAGAACTCGGTGCTCCACGGCGACTCCAGCGGCCGGTCCGAGACCTCCAGGGACCCGAGCCACTTGATCGAGGCCACGCCCACCCAGCCGGGCACCACCAGCCGGGCCGGCGCCCCGTGGTCGGGCGGCAGCGGTTCCCCGTTCATCCCGTAGGCGACGAGCACGTCCTCCAGCGCCTTGGCGACCGGCAGCGGGCGGCGCACCCGGCCGAGGTTCCGACCGCCCGCCCGGTACTCGGGGTCGAGGCCCACCGCCAGCACGTCCACCGCCGCCGGGCCGAGGCCCGCCCGTTCCAGCAGCAGGCCGAGCGGGACGCCGTGCCAGGCCGCCATCCCGACGCCGCCCAGCCCCCAGGCGGTGCCCGGGGCCGGGGTGCCCTGCTGCTCGGCCCAGAACCGGCGGCCGTTGCCCGCGCACTCGAGCACCGCGTCCAGCGTCGTCGCGGGCAGGGCGTGCAGGTCGGCCAGCGAGAAGGCCGCGCCGGGGCCGCGCAGACCGCTGCCGTGCACCCGGAGCCGCCAGGTGTCCGGGTCGATCCGCGGGGTGCGGGTGTGGTTGCGGACGAAGAACCGCTCGTTCGGGGTGTGCGGGCCGGGGCCGGTGGGCGCGTCCCAGCGCATCTCGGCGTTGCCGTCGTGCGGCAGGAACCACTCCGGGGGCAGCGGCTTGACGATCCCGCGGCCCCCTCCGTCGGACGTTCCGGGGGTCACGGCACCACGGTAGTACGCCGACCGGGTGCCGGCAGCCGCCCGCCGCGCCCGCGCGGAACGCCCCTGACCTGCGGTGAAGGACTCGACGCAGATCTTCCGCCGGGACTTCACCCGCTCGTGGCCGGCCTTTCACGCCGGTCTGCCACGCTCCGGGGCATGATCGCACCATCCGCCCCGACCTCACCGCGGGACACCCGCTTCCCGCTCCCCCGCCGCCACCGGCGGTGGCTGGCCTGTGCGGCCGTCGCCGCCTCGGTCGCGCTCGGCAGCCTCGGCGTGGCCGCGACGGCGGAGACCGTCCGGCACCACCGGGGCAGCGAGGCGGTGCAGGCGGCCCGCTGAGCCGATCGAGTGGTGCGGGGCGGCGCGGCGGCCGATACTGCGGTCATCGGCACAGACCCCTGAGCGAGGGGGTGGTCCCATGGCCACCGGCACTGTCAGGACGTACTACCACGGCCACGGCTACGGCTACATCAAGCCCGACGACGGCGGGCCGGAACTGACCGTCTACTACGACTCCATCGTCGATGCACCCGAGCACGTGCTGGCCGACGGCCAGCGGGTGGAGTACGACGCCACCGTCCAGGAGTTCCGCGAGGTCGCCGAACACGTCCGCGCCGTGGAGTGAGCCGCCCGCCCGGCCGCCCCGGGGGCGGCGCTCAGTCGCTGCGGGAGTGCCGGCCGCCGCCGGGGGCGGGGTGGAGTTCGGCCTGCGGGGCGTAGCGGGCGGCGGGGGCGCGGAGCACCCAGTTGCGGCCGGCCGGGGCGATCAGCTGCATGTCGTGCAGCAGGCCGAGCACGTCGCGGCGCAGGGCCGTCCGGTCGGCGAGGTAGTCGCACTCGGGCTGCTCGGGCAGCCCGTAGTCGTCCGTGATGTCACCGAGGGTGCCGTCTATCAGCGCGTCGGGGACGAGGACGGCCGGCGGGGCGGCCTCCTCCGGCAGCGGGCGGAGCTCCTCCACCAGGCGCTCGGCGACCAGCAGCGCGGTGCGGGCGAGCGGCCCGTCGGCGAGGTCGGAGAGTTCGTCGGCGGGGTCGAGCAGCGCTATGCCCTCGGTTCGGATCTCCGCCTCCAGCCCGAGGAAGTCGGCGAACAGCTCGGCCTCCGCGGGCAGCCGGCCGAGCAGCCAGGCGCGTTCCGGTGCGGCCAGTTCGTCGGTGAGCACGACCGGGTTCTCGGCGAGCAGGCGGCGGACGGCCCGGGCCGGGGTGTCGGAGGAGACGGCGGACGACGGCGCGGGGGCGGCGAGCAGGGCGCGGGCGAGGTCGCGGTCGAGGGCGAGGCCGCCGTCCGGCTCGGCGGTGGCCACCTGCCAGTCCGTCAGCAGTGCGGGCACCTCGGGCCGTTCGAGGTCGGGCACCCGTCGGTCGGCGATCGCGCCGAGGGCGAGGACGAGGGCGGCGTACCCGTCGGGGCCGAAGCCGGGCAGGGTGCGGTCGGCCAGCGGGGCCTTGTGCAGGCGGGCGTGGGCGGGGCCGACGGTGAGCGGGTAGCCGAGGAGTTCGCCGAACCGTTCGGTCAGCCAGTCGGCGTGACGGTGTATCAGCGGGAATCCGGCGCCGTGCGGGCCGTCCGGGGTGACCAGCGGGTGGGCGAGCAGCAGCCGGGCGGCGGTGCGGCGCTCGCCCGCGGTGGCGCTCTGCCCGGTGGCCCGGCTGCGGTCGGGGCGCCGGTGGCGGCCGGGCGCGGCGGGCGCCGGGACGCGTCCGGGCGGGGTGTCGGGGCGGGCCCGGCGCAGGCCGCGGGGGCGGGCGGCGGCGGGCGTCCGGTGCACGGTCGGCCCGTGCCACCAGCTGGCGCCGGCGGCCTGACCGTGCGGGTCGGCCGGGCGGCCGCCGAGGTGCCGGGCCGGGTAGAGCCCGAAGACGGCGGTGAACAGCCGGTGCGCGTCGGCCTCGTCGGCGTCGGCGAACCGGCGGGCCAGCAGCTCGGCCTGCGGGTACGCGCCGGTGCGCGCGTGGGCCGTGAGCTGCCCCGCCCCGCCCATGCGCCCGTCCGCCACGCCGCCGGCCGCCCCGCGGGCGCCGGTCGCGTACTCGTGCTGGTCCATGTCGGTGCCCAGCCTAGACGGTGCCCGGGGCCGGACGGGACGCCTCCGCGGGTCGGCCCCGCAACCACTGCTACGCGCGGGTAACCCTCCCCTTCCGCCTGCGCCCGGCGTCCCCTAGGGTCCTCGCATGCCGAACCTGCCCGACGTCGTGCGGTGCTCCATACCCGCCTTCGTGCTGCTCACCGCCCTGGAGGCGGTTCCGTGCCGGCTCCGCCCGGACGGGCACGGACGGGGCCGCGCCGCGAAGGACACCGCGGCGGGCCGGTCGACGGGCCGCGGCAGCCTGCTGTTCGACGCGGGGTGGCGGACCCCGGTCGTCGCGGCCTGCGCGGCGCCGTACGAGGTGACCCCGCCGCGGGCGGCGACGCACGCGTACGCGGCGATCGCCCGTAACGCGGTCGCCGCCGACGGCCGGGGCCACCGCCTCCGCCGCCTCACCCAGGGGCCGGGCCGGCGGCCCGCCCGCACCGAGAGCCCGGAGGGCACCCCCGCATGACCGTCTCCGCACGACTGCGCACCGCGCGCGGTCTCGTCACCGCCTTCGCCGCCACCTCGGCGGCCCACCTGGGGGCGATCGCCACCGGCGCGACGGTGCTGCAGAACGTCACCAAGCCGGCCCTGATGCCGCTGCTGGCCGCGCACAGCCTGGCCTCCGCCGAGCGCGCGCCGAAGCTGCTGGCGCCGGCCCTGCTGGCGAGCGCCGCGGGCGACGTGCTGCTGCAGCTGGGCGGGAGCACCGCCTTCCTGGCCGGCATGGGCTCCTTCGCGGCGGCGCACGTCGCGTACGTGACGATGTTCGCCCGGCAGGGCGCCTTCACGGACCGCCGGCGGACCCTGCTGGTGGCCACGGGCTACGCGGCGGCCTGGGCGGCGATGATCTCCCAGCTCTGGCCGGACCTCGGCGCGCTGCAGATCCCGGTGGCGGCGTACAGCCTGCTGCTGGCGTCCACCGCCGTCTCCTCGGCCGGGCTGGGGCTCGCGACCGGCATCGGCGGCGGCCTGTTCCTGCTGTCGGACAGCCTGATCGCCGTCCGGCTGGCCGACTGGAAACTGCTGCCCGGCCACAACGTGCTGGTGATGGCGACCTACATCGCCGCGCAGTACCTGCTGGCGCGCGGCGCGCTGCGGGCCGAGGCGGCCCGGACGGAACCGCAGGCCGTGGACGGGGCCGCCCCGGCACGACTCGGCGCCCCGGCCTGAGCGGGCGGGGCGCCGGACGGACGAGCCGTGGCGGGCATCAGGACTGCGGGGCGCGGCGCCGCAGCAGCCAGAAGCCGCCGAGGCCGGCCGCGACCAGCGCACCGCCCGTGGCCAGCTCCCGGGTGCCGGTGCCGGTGACCGAGCCGCCGACGCCGGTGGCCACGCTGCCGTGCGGCTCGGGCGCGCCGCCGTGGCCGGAACCGGCCGGGGTCAGCGGGGCCAGCACGCCGACGGTGCCGGTGAACGCGTCGCCGTTGGGGCACTTGCCGTCGATGCCCCAGGACGCGGGCTTCTCGGTGACCTGCTCGGTGAGGGTGAGCTCGGTCGCCGAGAGCAGCGCGATACTGCCGGTGTAGGTGCCGTTCGGGCCCGAGGTCAGCGTGACGGTGCCGCCGGTGAACGCCTTCGACGTGGCGGTGATGGTCTTCGTCGTGCTGCCGGGGCAGACCACGTTGACGGTGACCTTCTCGCCGGGGGCGGCCTGGGCCGGGGTGACCTTGGCCGGTTCGGGCCCCTTCGCGGGGGCGGCGGGCACGGCGTGCGCGGCCGGCGCGGCGAGGGCGAGCAGGGCGGTCGTGCCGAGGACGGCGGCGGCGGTACGCGGGATGCGCATGCCGGACCTCCAGGTTCTCGAGTGCGGCCGGGGGCGGGGTCGCCCCGTGGTCGGTCGGCTGCACCCAGTCATGCCCGACGCTAGGCAGCACCGCCCCGCCCGGCCACCGCACGCGACCGTTCGGGTCCGCACCGTCACTGCCGGTGCGGACCGCCGCCTCAGACCTCCAGGTCGACCACGACCGGGGCGTGGTCCGAGGTGCCCTTGCCCTTGCGGGCCTCGCGGTCGACGTAGGTGTCGGTGACGGCGTCGGCGAAGGCCTTGTTGGCCAGCGTCAGGTCGATCCGCATGCCGCGGTTCTTCGGGAAGGCCAGCTGGCGGTAGTCCCAGTAGGTGTAGGGGCGGTCGTACTTGAGCGGGCGGGGCACGACGTCCTGCAGGCCGGCCTCGTGGAGGGCGGCGAGGGCGGCCCGCTCGGGCTCGGTGACGTGGGTGAGGCCGGCGAAGGCGGCCGGGTCGAAGACGTCCTCGTCGCTCGGGGCGATGTTGAAGTCGCCGAGCACGGCGAACGGGCGGTCGCCCGCCGCGTCCTCCAGGACGGACTGCCGCAGCGTCTCCAGCCAGGCCAGCTTGTAGCGGTAGTGCGCGTGGTCGACCTCGCGGCCGTTCGGCACGTACACCGACCAGACCCGCACGGGGCCGCAGGTGGCGCCGATCGCGCGCGGTTCGACGTCCGGCAGCAGCGCGTCGTCGGCCTGGTAGCCGGGCTGCTCGGGCAGGCCGCGGACGACGTCCTCCAGGCCCAGCTTGGACAGCACCGCGACGCCGTTCCAGCGGCCGTTGCCGTGCGCGGCGGTCTCGTAGCCGAGCGCCCGGACCTCCTCGTACGGGAAGGCGTCCGCGGCGCACTTCAGCTCCTGCAGGCAGAGCACGTCGGGGGCGGCGCTCTCCAGCCACTCCAGGAGCTTGGGCAGCCGTGCGGTGACGGAGTTGATGTTCCAGGTGGCGATGCGGACGGTCACGGCGGGCGGCCTCCCCGGTGGTACGGGCTGGTGCGGGCATGGTTCGGGCATGGTGCACGGCGCCGTTCGGGCGGGTGCGCGCGAACGGGGTGGGCACCCGGCAGGCACCCACCCCGAACATACCGCCCGGCGCCGACAACCCCGGGCGGTCAGCGGGCGGGCCGCACCACCGCCGCCGAGCCGCCGCCGCGGCGCACCGGCTCGGCGGCCGCCCGCCAGCGGCCGTCCGGCAGCCGTTCCACGCCGGTGGCGGCGCCGATCTCCGGGGAGGGCGCGAGCACCTGGCCGAGCGCCTCCAGCCCGGCCCGCTCGGGCAGCGCCAGGAAGCCGGCCTCGGCGGCGGTGGTGGCGGCGTTGCGCTGGCTGGCCCGCGGTGCGGCGATCGCCTGCTCCAGGGTCAGCCCGCGGTCGATCCGGCCGAGCAGCACCTGCAGCACGGTGGTGATGATGGTGGCCCCGCCGGGCGAGCCGGCGGCGAACAGCGGCCGGCCGTCGCGCAGCACGATCGTCGGCGAGATCGAGGAGCGCGGCCGCTTGCCGGGGCCCGGCAGGTTGGGGTCGGGCACGCCCGGGGTGACCGGGGAGAAGGAGAAGTCGGTCAGCTCGTTGTTGAGCAGGAAGCCGCGGCCGGGCACGGTGATCCCGCTGCCGCCGGTCTGCTCGATGGTGAGGGTGTAGGAGACCACGTTGCCCCACCGGTCGGCGACGGTCAGGTGGGTGGTGCTGGGGCCCTCGTACGCCTCGGTGACGGCGGGTCCGGCGGAGCCGCAGGCGGCCGGGTGGTACGGGTCGCCGGGGGCGAGCGGGCTGGCCAGCGCCCGGGTCGGGTCGAGCAGGCAGGCCCGGGCGGCGGTGAAGGCCGGCGAGAGCAGCCGGTCGGTGGGGACGGACTGCGCCGCCGGGTCGCCGACCCAGCGGTTGCGGTCGGCGAAGGCGATCCGGGAGGCCTCCAGGAAGCGGTGGTAGTACTGGGTGGCGTCGAGGTGGGCCAGGTCCGAGCGGGACAGGATGCCGAGCGCCTCGCCGACGGTGGTGCCGCCGCTGGAGGACGGGGCGATGGAGTACACCTCGGTGCCGCGGTAGGCCACCCTGGTCGGCTTCTGCTCCAGCACCCGGTAGGCGGCGAGGTCGGTGCGGTCGACCCTGCCGGGGCGGGCGGTGCGGCCGGAGGCCGGGTCGACCGGCGGGTGCTGCAGCGTGTCGACCACGTCGGCGCCGATCGGGCCGCGGTAGAGCGCCGCGGTGCCGTCCCGGCCGAGCTGCCGGTAGGTGGCGGCGAGGTCGGGGTTGCGGAGCGTCGAGCCGACCACCGGCAGCGCGCCGCCGGGCAGGAAGAGCGCCCGGGTGGCCGGGAAGTCCCGGAACCGGGCCTCGTTGGCGGCGGTCTGGTCGCGGAAGGTCTGGTCGACGGTGAATCCGCGGTCGGCGATCCGCTCGGCCGGGCGCAGCACCTCGGCGAGCGGGCGGGTGCCCCACAGCTTGAGGGCCTTCTCCCAGGTGGCCGCGGTGCCGGGCACGCCGACCGACAGGCCGCTGGTGACGGCGTCGGCGAAGGGCAGCGGTTTGCCGTCGGTGTCCAGGAAGAGCGAGGTGTCGGCGGTGCGGGAGGCGGTCTCCCGGCCGTCGAGGGTGGAGACCCGGCCGGTGCGGGCGTCGTAGGCGACGAAGTAGCCGCCTCCGCCGATGCCGGCCGAGTAGGGCTCGGTCACGCCGAGGGCGGCGGCGGTGGCGACCGCGGCGTCCACCGCGTTGCCGCCGCGGCGGAGCACCTCGATGCCGGCGGCGGTGGCGTCGGCGTCGACACTGGCGACGGCCCCGCCCCGACCGACGGCCTCCGGCGTCTTCGGCGGGGCCTGTGCGGGAGCCGCCCCGGCGGGTGCGACGGCGCCGAGGACCAGACAGCCGGCGAGGGCGATCGACGGGGCGATTCGGGCCAGAGCTCTCATGCGGGCCTCCTGAGGCAGCGTCAGCTATCCGTTCTGCCACAGGTGCAGTGGACAGGACAACAGCGCCTCAGGCCACTACCCGTCAGTAGTTTCGTTATCGCTCCGATACCGTCCGACCCGTTACTGACATCGAGTCCAACAAGCTACCGTCCGGTGAACCAGCTCGGTCCTGCACCCCCACCCCCACCCCGCAGACCGGTCCCTTGGAGTGCCCCCATGCCTGCACTGCCTGCACTGCCTGCGCGCGCACGCCGGAGAGCCGCCGCCCTCGCGCTGGCCACCGCCCTGCTGACCGCCGCCCCGATCGGCCTCGCGCCGCTCGCCTCCCCCGCCCTCGCCGCCGCGAGCGCCTCGCCGGTGCTCCGCTTCACCGACATCCCCGGCGAGGGCGGCACCGTCCTCAAGGGCAACGTCTACGAGCCCGGCGACGGCGCCGACCACCACCCGCTGCTCGTCCTGCCGTCCAGTTGGAGCCTCAACGACCTGGAGTACCTCGCCCAGGCGCGCGCGTTCGCCGCCCAGGGGTACGTCGTCGTCTCCTACACGCCGCGCGGCTTCTGGGGCTCCGGCGGCGAGATCGAGGTGGCCGGGCCGCCCGACGTCGCCGACGTCTCCCGGGTCGTCGACTGGGCACTCGCCCACACCACCGCGGATCCGCAGCGGATCGGCCTGGCCGGCATCTCCTACGGCGCCGGGATCAGCCTGCTCGGCGCCGCCTTCGACCCCCGGATCCGCACCGTCGCCGCCCTCAGCGGCTGGGCCGACCTCGCCGACTCGCTGTTCAGCGACGAGACCCAGCACCTGCAGTCCGCCGGGCTGCTCGCCGTCGCCGGGTACCTGACCGGCCGTCCGGGCGACGAACTGCGGACCACCCTCACCCGGTACTTCGGCAGCGACTGGGAGAACGAGCCGGCCATCCGCGCCTGGGCCGCGCAGCGGTCCGCGGCCACCTACGTCGACCGGCTCAACGGCAACGGCACCGCGGTGATGCTCGCCAACGCCTGGGGCGACTCGATCTTCCCGCCGAACCAGCTCACCGACTTCTACGAGCGGCTCACCGGCCCCAAGCGGCTCGAACTGCGGCCAGGCGACCACGCCACCGCGGAGGCCACCGGCCTGGCCGGCCTGCCCAACGACGTCTGGACGGACACCCGGGCCTGGCTCGACCACCACCTCAAGGGCGTCGACAACGGCATCGACCGGCAGCCGCCGGTGCACATCAGGCCCCAGCTCCAGGACGGCTACGAGGACTACCCCGACTGGCGGTCCGTCACCGGCTCGACCCGGACGCTGAACCTCGGCGGCCGCGACTGGCTCGGCACCGGAACGCTCTCCACCGGCGCCGCCCGCACCGGCTGGACCACCCCGACCTCCACCGCCCTCGACTCCGGCGCGGACGGCGGGGTGATCTTCCTGTCCAACCTGGCCGAGCAGTTCCTCAAGGTGCCGCCCACCGTCTCGGTGCCGCTGCTCCCCCGGCCGGTCGCCGCCGTCTGGCAGTCCGAGGCGTACGGCACCGCGCAGCGGGTCCGCGGGTCGGTGCGGCTGCACCTCGGGGTGACGCCCTCGGCCGGGCAGGGCAGCCTGGTCGCCTACCTGTACGACGTGGACGCCCTCGGCACCGGCCGCCTGGTCGCCCACGCGCCGTACACCTTCCTCGGCCGCACCCCCGGCGAGCGGTTCACCGCCGACGTCCGGATGCAGTCCACCGCCTACGACGTCCCGGCCGGCCACCGCCTCGCCCTGGTCGTGGACGGCGTCGACCCCCTCTACATCACCCACAACCCGGCCCTCGCCACCCTCACCTTCGGCTCCCCGGCCGACGACCCGTCCTGGGTCTCGGTGCCCTTGAAGTAGGGGGCGAATCCACAGGGGCGCGTGGGGCACCTCCCGGCCGAAGGCCGGGGGAGAACTGCGCAATGCGGATGGGGGCTCGCCGTACGGACCACGGCCTAGCCCGAATTCGTCACGATGCCCGATCCCGGACTGCGCGGTTCCCCGCGCCCCTGAGGTGCCCTTCCGGTGTCAGGAGAATCGCTTCCGCCGCTTGACGGTGCGGAAGCGGCGGGCCACCTGGCGGGCCAGGTCCGCGGCGCCGACCAGGCCGGCCTCGTTGCCGAGGGCCGCGTGCACGATGCCGGCCTCCGGCCGGAACCCGCGGCCGGTCAGGGTGCGCCTGAAGGCGTCCTGGGCCGGCCCGAGCAGCAGGTCGCCGGCCTCGGAGACGCCGCCGCCGACGACAAACCGTCCGGGGTCGAGGGCGGCGGCGAGGTTGGCGATGCCGACGCCCAGCCAGTGGCCGACCTCGTAGAGGAGTTCCACCGCGACGGCGTCGCCCTCCCGGGCGGCCTCGGTGACCAGCGGCCCGGTGATGCCCTCCGCGGTGCCGCCGGCCCGGGCGAGCAGCGGCTGGACGACCGGCGACTCCTCGGCGACCAGCCCGCGCGCCTCGCGGACCAGCGCGTTGCCGGAGGAGTACTGCTCCCAGCAGCCGCGGTTGCCGCACGGGCAGCGGTGCCCGCCGGGCACCACCTGCATGTGGCCGAACTCGCCCGCCAGGCCGTACTTCCCGCGGTCGACGAAGCCGTCCCGGACGACCGCACCGCCGATGCCGGTGCCCAGGGTGATCATCACCATGTGGTCCTCGCCGCGGCCGGCGCCGAACCGCCACTCGGCCCAGGCGGCCGCGTTGGCGTCGTTCTCCACCAGCACCGGGAAGCGCAGCCGCTCGCTGAGCGCCTCCTGCAACGGCTCGTCGCGCCAGTTGAGGTGGGGGGCGAAGAGCACCCTGGAGCGGTCGGCGTCCACCCAGCCGGCGGCGCCGACGCCGACGGCGTGCACGTCGTGCTTGTCGGCGAGCTGCAGCACCAGGTCGACGATGACGTCCTCCACCACGGTGGGGCTCTTGCTCTTGTGCGGGGTCTCGGTGCGGACGCGGTCCAGCACCCGGCCCTCGCCGTCGACCACGCCGGCCACCACCTTGGTGCCGCCGATGTCCACGCCGATGGTGGGCAGCCGCAGCACCCCGGCCGGCAGGGCGCGCCGGCGGCGGTCGGCGCTGCGCGGCCCGAGGCCGAACAGGGTGGGCAGGACGGCCGGCCGCTGGGTGCTGTGCGGGCTGGTCACGGGGGCGGTGGCTCCTTCGGGTCGGACGGCGGGGGCGCCGGGGCTCTCCCCGCCATCCTCCCGCGTCCGGCGGCGCCCGCGGGGCCCGCTCCGTGCGCGAGGACGACTGCCAGCGAATCCTCATCCGAATGACCGCAGGTGCTGCCCCGTTCGAGGGATTCGGTCAGGGGGCTGGCAAACTGGGCTGGGCCGCGCGGGGGATTCACATGGAAACGTGATGTTCCTCTCAGGTTCTGCCCAGTTTGGGTTGGAACCGAACTGCGGTTTCCATCTGTCTGATCACATCGGAACGTGCACGGGCGAGCGGGGGCCCGGGCTGCCAGCGACCCGGATACGAGAGCCTTAATGCAACTGACCGGAACACCCTTCCTGATCGTCACGATCGTGCTCGTGCCGCTCTCCGTCGCGGCGGTGCTGCTGCTGTGGGGCAGGGTGCGCGGGCCGAAGCCGGTCCAGGTGCTGTCCAGACTGGTGATGATCCTGTTCTGCCAGGTGACGGCCGTCACCATGGTGTTCGTCATGGTCAACAACGCCAACCTGATCTACGGCAACTGGGACGACCTGCTGGGCACCGGCAACCACGTCCGTTCGGTTCCGCAGGTGCAGGCCGAGGGTCCCGGGCACGACGCCAAGTCGGAGCCCAAGGTGCTGCAGCAGTTCAAGGGCGTGGACGACCCGATGGTGCCGAAGGACGTCCAGCGCACCGACCTGAAGGGCCAACTGTCCGGCGTGGACGGCGAGGTGCTGGTCTGGCTGCCGCCGCAGTACAACGAGCCGGCCTACAAGGACAGGACCTTCCCGGTGGTGGAGCTGATCCCGGGCTTCCCCGGCTCCTCCAGCACCTGGTACGGCACCCTCAAGGTGTCCGAGCAGCTGAAGCCGCTGATGAAGGAGGGCAAGGTCGCGCCCTTCATCCTGGTCTCGCCGCGCACGCTGCTGCTCGGCCGCAGCACCGACACCGGCTGCGCCGACGTGCCCGGCAAGGTGAACGCCGACACCTGGCTCTCCCGGGACGTGCCGAAGATGGTGCTCGACAACTTCCGCGCCGACACCTCGGCCGACCGCTGGGCGGTGGCCGGCTACTCGGCCGGCGGCCACTGCGCCGCCAAGCTGGCGCTGGAGCACCCGGACCGCTACCGCGCCGGCATCAGCCTCTCCGGCTACAACGACCCGGCCGCCGAGGCGGACTCGCTGACGGCCAAGAACCCGCAGCTGCGCGAGGCCTCGAACCCGCTGAACATCCTGCGCAAGGCGGCCCAGCCGCCGAAGACCTCGCTGTACGTCAGCGGCAACAGGGGCGACGGCTACGAGGGCGGCCTGGCCCTCCAGCAGGCGGCGAAGGCGCCGACCAACGTGACCGTGGTGGAGACCACCGGCCCGCACGCGGTCGACGTGTGGAAGCCGCTGCTGCCGAAGGCCTTCACCTGGCTGACCGGGATCATCCCGGCCCAGCACTGACGCACCGACGCCGACGGGCCGTCCCCTCCCCCTGCGGGAGCGGACGGCCCGTCGGCGTTCCGGGCGGCGGCCGGCAGTTGTCGGCGACGGTCCGTCAGGCGAGTTCCAGCGCCAGGTAGAAGTCCACCCGGTCCTCCAGCCGGGACAGGTCACGGCCGGTCAGCTCCTCGATCCGGCCGATCCGGTAGCGGAGCGTGTTGACGTGCACGTGCAGCTGGGCCGCGCAGCGCGTCCAGGAGCCGTCGGAGCGCAGGAAGGCCTCCAGGGTGCGCACCAGGTCGGCTTGGTGCTCCAGGTCGTAGGCGATGACCTTGTCGAGCAGGCGGCTGCGGAAGGCCCGGCGGACCTCGTCGGGGACGGCGGCGAGCAGCAGCACGTGCGAGGCGAGCTCCTCCGGCCCGGCCACGCAGACCCGGCCGACCCGGGCGGCGGCGATCCGGCGGGCGTGCCGGGCCTCCTCCAGGGCGCCGCGCAGGCCGTCGGCCTCGCTGGCGGGGGCGGAGACGCCCACGGTGATCCGTCCCTCGGAGCCGAGTCCGGCCTCCAGCGGGGCCAGCAGTTCGCGCAGCGCGTCCGCGGGGACGGCGGTGCCGGGGGCGGGCATCACCACCACCGCGCCACTGCCGGCGCCGGCGACCAGGGCCCGGTCGGTGGCGTCGGTGAGCGCCTCCTCCAGGACGGCGCGGACGGTGCCGTCGGGCAGGCCGGTGCCCTCGGCCGAGAGGATCAGCCAGGACTCGGCCGTCTCGGGGCGGCCGCCCTCGTACTTGGCGGCCATCGTGGCGGAGGCCTGCAGGGCGCGGGAGATCTCCAGCGGGTCGGCGTCCCGACGGAGCAGGGTGAGCACCTCGTCGGCGATCCGGCGGCGCAGCCGGCGGCCCTCGTCGCGGCGGGTGCGCTCGGCGGCCACCAGCCGGGCGAGGTTCTCGGCGAGCTGCTGACGCTTGGCCGTCCACTCGGTGACGTCGCCGGCGACCACGAGCAGCCAGTCGGCGAGCGGGGCCTCGGCACCCGGGTCGGCGGCGGCGGGCAGCAGCGAGTAGGAGCCGACCGCGAGGCGGGCGCGGTGCGGCGGGCGGCGGCGCTGGCGCTGGGCGGCGAGGTGGGCGCGGACGAGCTGGTCGCGGTCCTCGGCGGAGAGCCGGTCGGCCGGGCCGGCGACCACCCGGCCGGTGGGGGTGATCACCCAGCAGTCGAGGTCGAGGTCGCCGCCGAGCAGGTCGAGCACGGCGTCCAGGCCGCCGCCGCCGGCCGCGGAGACCAGCAGCCGGTGCCGGTCGACCAGGGCGGCGAGGTCGGCGGCCCGGTCGGCGGAGACCTGGCGGCCGATGTACTCGGCGACCGCGCCGAAGGCGACGTCGTCGGGCACCACGAGCAGCGGCATCCGGTGCCGGCGGCAGGCCTCGACCAGGTCCTCGGGGACGGGGCCGACCTCGGCCTCGCCGGCGGCCAGGGCGACCGCGCCGCCGGCCGCGATGGTGCGGACGAAGCGCTCGGAGTCGTCCGGGCCGGTGCGCCAGAGCATGCCGGTGAGCACGAGTTCGCCGCCGTGCAGGTAGCGGCCCGGGTCCTGGAGGTCGGTGGTCATCACACCGCTGACCTGCCGGTCGAGCTCTTCCTCGGCGGCGAGCAGCCGCAGCCGCGGGGCGCCGGGGGCGAGCAGGTCGCGGACACGCATCCGCAGACTCCTTCGTGCTGGAGGGTGGGGGTCGGGTGGGTGTGGGGCCTCACAGTGTGCACCAGGTCGGCGGCCCTCGGCGGAACGTCCCGCGCGCCCGGCCGGTCACGGGCCCGTCGCCTCGCCGTCACGGCCGGATTACGGTCGTAGGTGGCGGTAGGGAAACCGCTGGACTGGGCACTTGTCAGCCTTAGAGGAACGTACAGGATGCCGGGCGGGACCGGCGCGCGGGCTTCATGCCATCGGTGACTGCCAGTGGGCCCCGTCACAGCGGTTCACTGGCCACACGCCACCGGAACACCCCGGTGACCGGAGCTCAACGCCGAGGCAACGAAGCGGTAGCAAGGTCCGAACACCGAGTTCGGGGCACTGTGCCCACTGTCCGGTTGGCGACGACTTGAGGAGACACCCGCATGGAGTTCCTTCGGCCCGCTACGTGGGACGAGGCGCTCGCGGCGAAGGCTGAGTACCCGACCGCGCTGCCCATCTCCGGGGGCACGGACGTCATGGTCGAGATGAACTTCGACGTGCACCGGCCATCCGCGATTCTCGACCTGAACCGCATCGGCGACCTCGCCACCTGGTCGATCGACGGCGACACCGTGAGGCTGGGCGCCGCGGTTCCGTACAGCCGGATCATCGACGAGCTGTCCGGACCGCTGCCGGGCCTGGCGCTGGCGGCGCACACCGTCGGCTCGCCGCAGATCCGCAACCGGGGCTCCGTGGGCGGCAACCTGGGTGCCGCCTCGCCCGCCGGCGACTCGCACCCGGCGCTGCTGGCCGCCGGCCGGGACGTCCTCGTGGAGGCGGCCTCGGTGCGCGGCACCCGGCTGATCCCGATCGACGACTTCTACACCGGCGTCAAGCGCAACTGCCTGGAGGCGGACGAGCTGATCCGCGCCGTGCACATCCCGGCGGCGGACGGCCCGCAGCAGTTCTCCAAGATCGGCACCCGCAACGCGATGGTGATCGCGGTCTGCGCGTTCGGCTTCGCGCTGCACCCGAAGAGCCGCACGGTCGGCACCGGCATCGGCTCGGCCGCCCCCACTCCGCGCCGCGCGGTGGAGGCCGAGGAGTACCTGCGGGACGTGCTCGCCGAGCGCGGCCTGTGGGAGTCGGGCGACCTGCTCGGCACCGAGGTCATCCAGCGGTTCGGCGAGCTGGTCCGCGCCGCCGCGTCCCCGATCGACGACGTCCGCGGCACCGCGGACTACCGGAAGCACGCGCTGGCCGTGATGGCCCGCCGCACGCTGACCTGGACCTGGAACGACTACAGCAAGCAGATCAGGAGCGCGGCATGAGGGTCACGTTCACCGCCAACGGCAAGCCCGTCGAGGCCGACGACGTCTGGGAGGGCGAGAGCCTCCTGTACGTGCTGCGCGAGCGGGTCGGCCTGCCGGGTTCGAAGAACGCCTGCGAGCAGGGCGAGTGCGGTTCCTGCACCGTCTACCTGGACGGGGTGCCGGTCTGCTCCTGTCTGGTCGCGGCCGGCCAGGTGCAGGACCGCGAGGTCCGCACCGTCGAGGGCCTCACCGAGGAGAGCGGCGACCTGGGCGTCGTCCAGCAGGCCTTCGTGGACGCGGGCGCCGTGCAGTGCGGCTTCTGCACCCCCGGCCTGCTGGTGCAGACCGACGCGCTGCTCGCCAAGGACCCGCAGCCGAGCGACACCGACATCCGCGAGGCGCTGTCGGGCAACCTGTGCCGCTGCACCGGCTACGAGAAGATCATGGACGCGGTGCGGCTCGCCTCCGCCCGCACCTGCGCGAAGGCGGTCTCCGAATGAGCGGCACCCGCACCATCCAGGGCCAGAAGAACCTGCAGAACATCCACCAGGCGAGCAAGGACGGCATCGGCGGCTCCCCGCTGCGCCCGGACGGCACCCTGAAGGTCAAGGGCGAGTTCGCCTACTCCTCGGACATGTGGCACGAGGACATGCTCTGGGGCATGGCGCTGCGCTCGCCGCACCCGCGGGCCAACATCCTGTCGGTGGACGTCTCCGAGGCGCTCAAGGTGCCCGGCGTGCACGCGGTGCTGACCCACGACGACATCCCCGGCTCCAAGTACTACGGCCTGGAGATCCAGGACCAGCCGGCGCTCGCGATCGACAAGGTCCGCTACCACGGCGAGGCGATCGCCCTGGTCGCCGCGGACCACCCGGAGACGGCCCGCCGCGCGGTGAAGAAGATCAAGGTCGAGTACGAGGTGCTCACCCCGATCACCACCGAGGAGCAGTGCCTCGACCCGGAGACGTACGGCTACGTGCACGAGCCGCACGAGTACAAGTCGCACGGCTCCGGCAACATCTGCCACAGCCAGAAGCTGGTCTCCGGCGGCGGTGTGACCGACGAGATCCGCGCCACGGCGGACGTGATCGTCAAGGGCACCTACGAGGTCGGCATGCAGGACCAGGCCTTCCTCGGCCCGGAGTCCGGCCTCGCGGTGCCCGCCGAGGACGGCGGCGTCGACCTCTACATCGCCACCCAGTGGCTGCACGTGGACCGCCAGCAGATGGCGCCGGTGCTGGCCCTGCCGGAGGAGAAGGTCCGGCTCACGCTGGCCGGCGTCGGCGGCGCCTTCGGCGGACGCGAGGACCTGTCGATGCAGATCCACGCCTGCCTGCTGGCGCTGCACACCGGCAAGCCCGTCAAGATCGTGTACTCCCGCGACGAGTCCTTCTTCGGCCACGTGCACCGCCACCCGGCGAAGATGACCTACGAGCACGGCGCCACCCGGGACGGCAAGCTGGTCTTCGCCGACTGCCGGATCGTGCTGGACGGCGGCGCGTACGCCTCCGCCTCCCCCGCGGTGGTCGGCAACGCCGCCTCGCTGGGCCACGGCCCGTACGTGATCCCGAACGTGCGGATGGAGGCGATCGCCCTCTACTCCAACAACCCGAGCTGCGGCGCGATGCGCGGCTTCGGCGCGGTGCAGGCCTGCTTCGGCTACGAGTCGCAGATGGACAAGCTGGCCGTCGAACTGGGCATGGACCCGGTGGAGCTGCGCCAGATCAACGCCGTCACCCAGGGCGACTTCATGCCGACCGGCCAGGAGATCGACGCACCGGCCCCGGTGGCCGAACTGCTGCAGCGGGTCAAGGACATGCCGCTGCCGCCGCCGCTGGACCTGGAGGACCTGGACGTGCGCACCCTGCCCGGTGCACTGTCCAACACCTCGCACGGCGAGGGCATCGTCCGCGGCATCGGCTACTCGGTCGGCATCAAGAACGTCGGCTTCTCCGAGGGCTTCGACGACTACTCCACCGCCCGGGTCCGCCTGGAGGTGATCGGCGGCGAGCCGGTCGCCATGGTGCACACCGCGATGGCCGAGGTCGGCCAGGGCGGCGTCACCGTGCACGCCCAGATCGCCCGCACCGAGCTCGGCGTCGAGCAGGTCACCATCCACCCGGCCAACACCGAGGTCGGCTCGGCCGGCTCCACCTCCGCCTCCCGGCAGACGTACATGACCGGCGGCGCGGTGAAGCTGGCCGCCGAGGCGGTCAAGCAGGCGCTGATCGAGAAGGGCCGGCGCCGCTACGGCTGGGAGCACAAGGACATCACCCTGGTCGGCGGCAAGGTCGTCTCCGAGGCCGGCGGCGTGCTCGTCCCCATGGTCGACCTGCTCGGCGACGAGGCGATCGACCTGACCCGCGAGCACCACCACCGGCCGACCGTGCCGTTCGACAAGGAGACCGGCCAGGGCTTCGGCCACGTCCAGTACACCTTCTGTGCCAACCGCGCGGTGGTCGACGTGGACGTGGAGCTCGGCCTGGTCAAGGTGGTCGAGCTGACCGCGGCCCAGGACGTCGGCAAGGCGCTGAACCCGCTCTCGGTGATCGGCCAGATCCAGGGCGGCTGCACCCAGGCGCTCGGCCTCGCCGTGATGGAGGAGATCGTCGTCAAGGACGGCAAGGTGCGCAACGCCTCCTTCACCGACTACCTGATCCCCACCATCCTGGACACCCCGCCGATCCCGGTGGACATGCTGGAACTCCCCGACCCGAACGCCCCGTACGGGCTGCGCGGCGTCGGCGAGGCCCCCACCGTGTCGGCCACCCCGTCGATCGTCGCGGCGATCCGCAACGCCACCGGCCTCGCCCTCAACCGGGTGCCGGTCCGGCCGGAGCACCTCACCGGGACGCTCTAGCCACACCGCGCAGGACCTCCCCGGGGCGGCGACACGTCTTCCCCGCCGCCCCGGGGGCGCACCACAACTCCACACACCGGATGTGCTCCACCCGCTGCTCCACCCACGCCGGGGCCCGGCAGCGGCACGCACCACCCCCTCCGGTACGCGGACCCCCGCGTACCGCCGTGAGTCGAACAGTCCCCCTGTGCCTACCTCCCACAGCCTGGCATTCAGGTCGGCTCGCCCACCCCAATCCCCTTTGAACCTTGGGAGTGGACATGACCCGGATCCCCACAGAGCCCGGTACCACTGAAGACAGACCTGCCACCGGCGACGCCCTCACGCCGCCGGTCGTCACCCCGAAGAGCCCGCTGGACGCGTACTTCAAGATCTCGGCCCGGGGCTCGACCCTCGCGACCGAGCTCCGGGGCGGCGTCACCACCTTCATGGCGATGGCCTACATCGTCCTGCTCAACCCGATCATCCTGAGCGGGGCGGACGTCAACGGCGTCAAGCTCGACCATTCCGCGCTGACGACCGCGACCGCGCTCGCCGCCGCGGTGACCACGATCCTGATGGGCGTGGTCGGCAACGTCCCGCTGGCCCTCGCCGCCGGACTCAGCGTCTCCGGCGCCATCTCCGCACTCGTCGTGCCGCACACCACCTGGCCGCAGGCCTTCGGCCTGTGCGTGATCTACGGCCTGCTGATCGTCCTGCTGGTGGTCTCCGGACTCCGCGAGAAGATCATGAACGGCATTCCGCTGCCGCTCAAGCACGCCATCACCATCGGCATCGGCCTGTTCGTCGCCATCATCGGCCTCTACAAGGCCGGCTTCGTGCACACCGGCGGTCCCACCCCGCTCTCGCTCGGCCCCTTCGGCGAGCTGGCCGGCTGGCCCGTGCTGATCTTCTCGCTCACCCTGCTGACGATCTTCGTGCTGCTGGCCCGCAACGTCCGCGGCGCCATCCTGATCGGCATCGCCGGCGGCACCGCCCTCGCCGTGATCGTCAACGCGGTCGCCGACCTGCCGGCGAAGACCTGGGCCAACTCCGCCCCGGTGTGGCCGGGCAGCCCGGTCGCCGCCCCGGACTTCAGCCTGTTCGGCCACGTCGACCTGTTCGGTGCCTTCACCGGCAAGGGCATGGGCGCGATCAGTGCCTCGGTCGCCGTCTTCACCCTGGTGCTGGCCGGCTTCTTCGACGCGATGGCCACCATCATCGGCGTCGGCACCGAGGCCGGGCTGGCGGACAAGAAGGGCCGGATGCCCGGCCTGTCGAAGGCCCTGTTCATCGACGGTGCCGGCGGCGCGGTCGGCGGTGTGGTCGGCGCCTCCGGCCAGACCGTCTTCGTGGAGTCCGCCACCGGCGTCGGCGACGGCGCCCGGACGGGCCTCGCCTCCACCGTGACCGGTCTGTTCTTCGCCGCGATGCTGTTCTTCTCGCCGATCGCCGGCATCGTCCCGGTCGAGGTCGCCGCGGCGGCCCTGGTCGTCATCGGCTCGATGATGATGAGCCAGGCCCGGCACATCGACTGGTCCGACCGCGAGGTCGCCATCCCGGCCTTCCTCACCTGCGTCCTGATGCCGTTCACCTACAGCATCACCGCCGGTGTCGCGGCGGGCGTCATCTCCTACACCGTGATCAAGGCCGGCACCGGCAAGTGGCGCGAGCCCGGCCCGCTGATGTGGATCCTCACCGCGGTCTTCGTCGTCTACTTCGCGCTCACACCCGTCAAGGCGTGGCTAGGCGTGCACTGACCGCCCGGCCGCCGTGCGGGCGCCCCGCTCCCGCACGGCGGCCGACCCCGTTCCCCCGTTACCCTCGTGCTGAGGAGCACCCACCCATGCAGGACATCGCCGCGCAGCTCACCGCCTGGCACGCGTCCGGGCGTTCCTTCGCCGTGGCCACCGTCGTCGCCGTCTCCGGCAGCGCCCCGCGCGACCCGGGCGCGGCGCTCGCCGTCGACGAGACCGGCGAGGCGATCGGCTCGGTCTCCGGCGGCTGCGTCGAGAGCGCCGTCTACGACCTCTGCCAGGAGGCGATCCGCACCGGCGAACCCGTGCTGGAGCGCTTCGGCTACAGCGACGAGGACGCCTTCGCGGTCGGTCTGACCTGCGGCGGCATCCTCGACGTCTTCGTCCAGCCGGTCGTGCCCGGCACCGACCCGGCGATCGACACGGGCATCGCGTACATCGCCTCCGGCACCCCCGTCGCCCTCGCCCGCATCGTCGCCGGCCCGCAGGCCCTGCTCGGCACCGCCGTCGCCGTCACGGCCGACGCCCACCACGGCAGCCTCTCCCCCACGGCCTCCGCCACCCCCGGGCCGACCACGCGGTCGCTGGAGCGCTCGATCGTCGCCGAGGCCCGCGCCCTGCTCGACGCCGGCCGCACCGGCACCGTCGTCCTCGCCCTCGACGGCCGCCCCTGCGACCCCACCGACCAGGGCACCGTCACCGTCTTCGTCGAAACGTACGTCCCCGCCCCCCGCATGATCGTCTTCGGCGCCATCGACTTCGCCGCCGCCGTCGTCCGCATCGGCAAGTTCCTCGGCTACCACGTCACCGTCTGCGACGCCCGCCCCGTCTTCGCCACCACCCGCCGCTTCCCCGACGCCGACGAGATCGCCGTCGACTGGCCCCACCGTTACCTCGACACCCAGCACCACCGCATCGACGGCCGCACCGTCCTGTGCGTCCTCACCCACGACGCCAAGTTCGACATCCCCCTCCTTGAGCGCGCCCTGCGCCTGCCCGTCGGCTACATCGGCGCCATGGGATCCCGCCGCACCCACCACGACCGCAACACCCGCCTGCGCGAAACCGGCCTCACCGAGGCCGAGATCGCCCGCCTCCGCTCACCCATCGGCCTCGACCTCGGCGCCCGCACCCCCGAGGAGACCGCCGTCTCCGTCGCCGCCGAGATCGTCGCCCACCGCCGCGGCGGCTCCTGCCTGCCGCTGTCCGCCGGCGACGGCCCCATCCACCACGACCTCGGTGCGGTCGTACCCGAGCCGGAGCCGGAGCCGAAGCACCGGCCGCGGCCGCACGCGGCCTGAGCACGCAGTCCGAGCACGCGGTCCGAGCACGGGGCGGTCGGGGTGCGGGGCCCCGTCAGCAGCGCGACGCTGGAGACCTGAGGACCGACCCCACCCCGGCGAGGTCCGAGCGGCCGGTCGTCCTCCGCACCGAAGGGACCACCGCCATGCGCATGCTCGTTCAGGCCTCGATCGACACCGAACGCTCCAACGCCGTGGTCGCCGCGGGGAAGATGCCCGAGACGATGGAGCAGATGCTCGGGATCCTCAAGCCAGAGGCAGCCTACTTCTACCCGCTGCACGGCCGCCGCGGCTTCACCATGGTGGTGGACGTCGCCGACGAGGCCGCCCTGATCCCCCTCGTCGAACCGCTCTGGACGGAGATGGGCGCCGACGTCGAGGTGGTCCCCTGCCTCACCGCCCAGGAACTCCAGGCCGGCCTCGCCCGCCTCACCGCCCGGTCCTGACCCGGCCCGCCCCGGAGGTCAGTCGGCCTCACCAGCGGGCACGACCCACCGCGTCGGCTGGCCGGTGACCTGGGCGATCATGTCGTAGTCGCCGTCGTAGTGCAGGACGGTGACGCCGTGGCGCTCCGCCGTCGCGGCGATCACCAGGTCGGCCGTCGACACTGCTTGCCAGTTGCCCGCGCCGACGAGCAGTACCTGGACGTCCAGCGCCCGGTCCCAGACCTCGTCGGTCGTCGGCAGCCGGTCGAAGCCGCGCATCTCGTCACGGATCCGCTCGGCCTCGGCCTTCGACCTGGCGCTGCGCAGGACCTCCAGTTCCACGGCCGCACAGACGGCCAACAAGCCGGCGTTGTGGAGGGGTTCCACTGCCCTGCGGACGGCCTGTTCGGGGAATCGGGCCAGCGCCGAGGTGTCGATCAGGAAGCGTTCCGTCATGCCGCCCGGTGCTCCGAATCACTCTCCACCGGACCGGTCAGGTCCGGCAGACCGCCTTCGGCCAGCCAGTTCAGAAAGGATTCCCGCTTCCGTCGCTTGATCGCATCGGCGAGCGCGGCATTCACGGTGGCCACCTTCGTGGTGGTGCCGAAGATCTCCGCGGCCTCGGCCAGCAGCTCGTCGTCCACGTCTATCACCGTGCGCGTCATGCCAACCTCCCGAGGGTCGTGATATCGAATCCCATGCTATTCGATATCACGACCCTCGGGCCGTCAGCCGATGTCGAGGCGGGCGAGGCGGCGCAGCAGGGCGGGGCTGAGGCGGCCGAGGAGGCGGGCGGCCCTGGCCTCGAAGGTGACCGGGACGACCGGCTTGCCGGTGCGGACGGCGCGGAGGATCTCGGCGGCGACCTTCTCGGGCGGGAATCCCCGGCGGGCGTAGGCCTTGGTGGCCTTGGCCCGCTTGGCGGCCTGCTCGTCCGCGTCGGTGCCGGAGAAGGTGGTGGTGCTGGTGATGTTGGTCGCCACGATGCCGGGGCAGATCGCGGAGACGCCGATCCGGTGCGGGGCGAGTTCGGCCCGCAGGCAGTCGGAGAGCATCAGCACCCCGGCCTTGCTGGTGGCGTACGCGGCGAGCGACTTCGCCGGCAGGTAGGCCGCCGCGGAGGCCAGGTTGACGATGTGTCCGCCCCCGCCGCGGGCCACCATCAGCTCGCCGAAGGCGCGGCACCCGTGGATGACGCCCCAGAGGTTGACGTCCAGGACGCGCTGCCACTCCTTCGCGGTGGTCTGCAGGAAGGTCCCGGCATGGCCGATCCCGGCGTTGTTGACCACCACGTCGGGCACGCCGTGCTCGGCGGCGACCTGCCGGGCGAAGGCGTCCACGGCCTCGCCGTCGGAGACGTCCACCCGGTAGGCGTGCGCGCGCGGGCCGACCAGGCCGCAGAGGTCGGCGGTGCGCCCGGCGGCGGCGAGGTCGAGGTCGCAGACCACCACCCGGTCGCCCTGCTCGGCGAAGGCCAGCGCGGTGGCCCGGCCGATGCCGCTGCCGCCGCCGGTGACCACCGTGAGCCGGCCGCTCACCGGCGGGCCCTGGACGTGCCCGGCGGCGACCCGGGTGACGTGCTCGCGGACGAGCCGGGCCACCGCGCCGCCCTTCTCCAGCAGCGCCGACCAGTGGCCGGCGTCCAGGGTGCGGCGGGTCAGGTGCGGCACCCAGCGCTCCAGGCCCTCGGAGAGGAAGGTCGAGACGTACCGGTCCCGCTCCAGGGTGATCAGCTGGACGGGCACCTCGGTCGGCCGCTCCCGCGGACTGCGCAGCACCGGCCGGAAGTTGGCCCGGTACAGCTCGATCCCGCGGACGGCGTCCCGGCCGAGGGTGGGCTGCGGGTGGCCGGCCCGCGGGGTGACGGCCTCCATCCGGTGCAGCACGGTCGGCCAGGCGCGGGCCAGGAACAGCCGCCAGACGGCCGGTGCCAGGTAGGGCAGTTGGAAGGCCGTGATGTACCAGGAGTGCACGCCCTGGACGAGCAGCTGGCGCAGGTGCCGCGGGGTGGGGCGGCGCATCCGGTGCCTGATCCAGTGGCCGATGTGGTCCAGCGACGGCCCGGAGACGGTGGTGTAGGAGGCGATCCGCCGGTGCGCGCCGGGCTCGGTGACGGCCTCCCAGGACTGGATCGATCCCCAGTCGTGGGCGACCACGTGCACCGGTTCGTCCGGGCTGACGGCGTCGGCGACGGCGAACAGGTCGGCGCCGAGGTGCTCCAGCCGGTAGCCGTCCCGGGCGGCGGGCACACCGGAGCCGCCGGCGCCGCGGACGTCGTAGCGGACCACGTGGTGGTCGGTGGCGAGGTCGGCGGCGACGTCGTCCCAGACCGCGTGGGTGTCCGGGTAGCCGTGCACCAGCAGGACGGTCGGCCGGGCCGGGTCGCCCTGCTCGTACACGGCCAGCGGCAGCCCGCCGGAGTGGACGGTGCGGCGGCGGATGGTCATGCGGCCTCCTCCTGGAGCGTCCAGCGCCGCACGTGCGGCAGGTCGTCGTCGAGCCAGAACGCGTCGTCGTCCGTGACGACGAGCAGTTCCTCGAACTTGATGCCCACGTCCCGGAAGCCGATGTGCGGCTCGACCGCCCACAGGCCCGGGGTGGGGGCGTGCCGGGACGAGCGGCCGTCCGCCCACAGCGGGGAGCGGCCGTGCAGCCGCTCGCCGATCAGCTCCCGGCCGAGCGTCTGGAGTGTACGCACGCCGAAGCCGAGGAGGGTGACGCCGGCCGGGCCGCGGGCGGTCGTCCGGGTGACCCGGTGGCCGATCACCCGGCCGGGGTAGACCCGGTGCCGGTTGTCGTAGCCGTGCACGGCGAGCTGGGCGTCCACCGCCGCGTACACCTCGTTCAGCGGCTTGCGGGCCCTGACCTCGGCGAGGATCAGCTCCCGGTAGACCTTCAGGTCGGCGGCGAGGCGGTCCCAGACCGGGTTCTCGCCGACCTTGCCGCCGTAGCCGATGTCCGCGGTGTAGCCGTCCACCACCGGCGCGCAGTCCAGCACGTACGGCATGCCCTCCTCCAGCCGGCGGCTGCCGGCGAAGAACTGCAGCGGGGTGCGGAAGTGCCGGAAGGCCGTGCGGTCGCCGAACCAGGCGAACGGCACGTGGAAGTGGTCCTGCACCCCGGCCCGCTCCAGGCAGCGGCGCAGCTGCACGGTGGCCTGCCGCTCGGTGACGCCGGGTTCGATCCACGCGGCGACCTGTTCCGCACAGTGGTAGGCGAGTTGCTGGGTCTCGCGGAACCTCGCGAGGTCGCGGTCGTCGTAGGGGAAGGTCATGGGCGGGCTCCTCAGAGGTCCAGGACGAGGGTCTCGCCCTCGGCCGCGCGGGAGACGCAGGGCAGCAGGGCGCCGTCGGCGCGCTCGGCCGGGGTCAGCCGGCGGTCGCGGTGCTCGGGGGTGCCGTCCAGCACCCGCACCCGGCAGGTGCCGCAGAAGCCCTGCTTGCAGGAGTACGGCAGGTCGGGACGGAGCTCGCGGGCCACGTCCAGGGCGGAACGGTCGGCGGGGACGGCGAGTTCGGGACCGCCGGCGCCGAGCCGGACGGTGAACGGGTGCCCGCCGGTGACCGGGGCGGCACCGAACCGCTCGAAGTGCAGGGCCCGGGCGGGCGAGGCGTCGAACAGCCGCTGGACGGCGGCGAGCATCGGTGCCGGGCCGCAGCAGTAGACGGCCGCGCCGCGCGGGGCCCGGGCGAGCAGTTCGGCGGCGTCCGGGACGCCGTCGCGGTCGTCGGTGCGGATCTCCACCCGGGCCGGGTCGAGGGCCCGCAACTCCTCGGTGAAGGGCAGCGCGGCGGCCGTCCGGCCGGTGTGCACCAGCCGCCAGTCGAGGCCGAGCGCCCGCGCCTGACGGGCCATCGGCAGCAGCGGGGTGATGCCGATGCCGCCGGCCAGCAGCAGCACGGCGGGCTCCGCGCAGAAGGCGAAGCCGTTGCGCGGGCGGGCGGCGGTCAGTCGGCTGCCGACCTCGACCTCGTCGTGCAGTTCGACGGACCCGCCGCCGCCGTCCGCGACCCGGCGCACCGCGATCCGGTAGCGGTGCCGGTCGGCGGGGTCACCGCAGAGGGAGTAGTGCCGCCGCCGGCCCGAGGGCAGGGTGAGGAGCAGACGGGCGCCGGGCTGCCAGGCGGGCAGCGGGCCGCCGGAGGGCTCGGCGAGGTGGACGGCGACGACGTCCTCGGCGACCGTGCGCTGGCCGGTGACCACCAGGCGCAGCGGCGGGACGGGGGCGGGGGACGGCCTGCGGGGGCTGCGGCGCAGCCCGGGGCTGCCGAGCGCCGGGCTGTAGTGGTCGCCGAACGCGGTGAGCCACCGCATGAACCGGTCGTCCCGGGGACGGCCGTACAGGTCGGGCGGCGGAGTGACGAGGTCCATCGGTGACGGCTCCGTGGCAGGTCGAGATCGGACGGGAGGAGACGTCCCCCAGGGGCGTGTGGGGGGTGCACCAACAGCGTTCGGAACGGGGTGTCCCCTTGGGGGCGCGTGGGGGTACCGCCTCAGCGGGTGGCGGCTGCGCGGGCGGCCGGGGAGGTGGCGAGGTAGCCGAGGGCCTGGCTGGAGGAGCCCTCGTGGGTGGGGTGGTAGCCGGGCTTGAAGTAGCGGGCGGCGGAGCGGGCCATCGCCCCGGGGTCGGGCAGCAGGCCGCGCCGCGCCTGCACCTGCGCCTCCCGCCAGGTCGGCCGGATCCGGCCGCGGAGTTCGGGGTCGGCGGCGAGCAGGAACCGCACGCCCCGGACCCACAGGTGCACCAGCAGCGGCCCGGAGACGAGCATCCCCCGCATCCGCCGCAGGTAGCCCGGGTCGAGGTGGACCAGCAGGTCGTAGGCGACGCTGCGGTGCTCGACCTCCTCGGCGCCGTGCCAGCGCAGCAGGTCGAGCATGGTGGGGTCGGCCTGGGCCCGGTCGAGGCCGGGCGAGTTGAGGGCCCAGTTGCCGAGGAAGGCGGTGAAGTGCTCGATCGCGGCGACGAAGGCGACCCGTTCGATGATGTTCTCGCGGCGCCGGCGGCCCGTCAGTCCGGGCTTGTCGCCGAGGACGCGGTGGAAGAGCCAGCCGATCTGGCGGATGTAGGGGCGGGGGTCGAGGCCCTGGCCGAGCAGGTGGTCGAGGACCTCCTGGTGGGCTTCGGCGTGGATGGCCTCCTGGCCGATGAAGCCGAGGACCTCCTCGCGGAGCTGCTCGTCGGTGATCATCGGGAGCGCGTCCGAGAAGACCCGGACGAACCAGCGCTCGCCCTCCGGGAGCAGCAGGTGGAGCACGTTGATGGTGTGGGTGGCGAACGGCTCGTCGGGGATCCAGTGCAGCGGCAGGCTGGACCAGTCGAACTGCACGTCGCGGGGTTCCAGGACGAGGCTGTCGTGGACGCGCGGGGGCGGGGTGGTACCGGGCATGGGGGAGCCTCCTGGCCTGCGGTGGCGGCTTCGACCCTGGCAACGTACTCGCGGGTAGCAGGCCCGGCAAGGGCCTTATCGACATTGAGTCTAATAAGTTTCGCGCCCAGGACGGCCCTCGCCCGGCCGGGACGGAGGAGGTGCGGCTCAGTCCGGTACCGGCCCCGGCGGGCGGAGCGCCACGCGGAGCGCCGTCAGGAAGGACTCGACCGCCAGCCGGGCCGTCAGCAGTACGAGGGCGCCGGTGAAGAGGCCGAAGGCGGCCGCGGCGACGATGGTGAACAGGGCGTGGTCGTCCAGCGAGCCGTCGTCCGGATCCGTCCGGAGCCGGATCCGGTGGCCGGGGTGGTCGCCGGCGAGGCGCCGCTCGGTCAGCTGCCGGCCGTCGAAGGTCCAGGTGCGCAGGCAGCCGTAGAGGTCGTCGAACGGCCCGGTGGGCTCCCGGTACACCTGGCACTCGGTCACGGTGACGTCGACCGCCTGCGGGGTGCGGTACCGGTCCGGGTGCGTTCCGTTGCCCGCCCGGCCGGTTCGGCGCCGATGCCGGGCACCACCAGGAAGAACAGCGCCGCGAGGCAGCCGACGAACACGTCGGTCCTGGCCGGCAGGCCGCCGAGGAACGCCGGGGGCAGACCCCCGAGCAGCAGGTACGGCGCCGGACCGGTCAGGCGCACCTGCCGGTCGACCCCGGTGGAGCAGGCGAGCAGCGCGGCCGACGGGGCGGCGGCCGCGAAGCCGGCGGCGACGCAGAGCAGGCCGAAGGGCCGGACCTTGCCGGCCATGGCTCCCCCTCCGACGACACCGGGCCGCACCGGCATGCCGCCCGCGGCGGGGAGGCGCCGTGCGCCCCGGTCACACCGCCATCGCGAGCATCAGCGGGGCGGCGCGCAGCGAGAGGAGTTCGGCGGCGGCGCGCAGCCGGTGGGTCTCGGTGGCGGGCAGGGAGGTGGCCAGGCAGCCGACGGTGGCGCCGGCCGTGACGGGGACGGCCGCGCAGACCGTGCCCAGCGCGTACTCCTGGAGGTCGAGCACGGGGACGGTGGCGGGCTGCCGGTCCAGGCGGTGCAGCAGCTGCTCGGTGTCGGCGATGGTGCGGGAGGTGAGCCTGGCGACGGGGTGGCGGGCGAGGTGGTCGCGGCGGCCGTTGTGGTCGAGCTGGCCGAGCAGGCACTTGCCCATGGCGCTGGCGTGCGCCGTCGCCCTGAAGTCCACCCACTCCTGGACGGCGGGGGCGTGGTCGGTGGCGGAGACGGCCTCCACGCTCAGTTCGCCGTCGTGGTAGCGGCTGAAGTAGACGGCGGCGCCGAGCTCCTCGCGCAGGTCGGCGAGGCGGCGGTGCAGCCGGGCCCGGACGAGCTGCTCGCGGTTCTGCTGGCCGAGCACGGTGAGCGCGCCGCCGAGCAGCCAGACGCCGTCGTCGAAGAGCAGGTACCCCTCGCACTCCAGGGTCTCGGCCAGTTCGCGCACGGCCGCGGTCTGGATGCCGAGTTCGCGGGCCAGCCGGGCGGTGTCGACGCCGTGCGGGTGCCGGTCGACGGCCTCCAGCAGGCGCAGTGCGCGGTGCAGCGGCCCGAACGGGTTCGGGTTCGGGCGGCCGTGGGCGGGGCCGGTCCGGCGGCCCCGGCTCGGTGCCGGCATGGGCGTCCCCTTCCGCTCGCGCGAGTGCGCGGCGCGGCCGCGCCCCTCCAGCCTAGCCGCGGAGGGGCCGCCTTGACCGCCCGTACGACCGGATGCGGCACGGTTCGTGAGTGTCCGTCAGATTCCGGGGGTCCTTGTGGTGCGGCGAAGGGCCCCTCCCCCACTGCCCAGGGGGAGGGGCCCGGTCGGGGTGCCGGTCAGGCGTCGTCGCCGGCGCGGAGCTTCTTCACCGCGGCCTCCAGGCGGCTGCCGTACTCCTCGTCGGCCGCGTGGAAGTGGGCGAGGTTCTTCTCCACGACGTCCTCGCGGCTCACCTGGGCGAGGAAGCCGGCCAGGTTGGCGATCAGGCGGCCCTTCTCGCCCTCGGACATCAGCCGGTAGAGCTCGCCGGCCTGGAAGAAGTCGTCGTCCTTGGTGTGGGCCGGGGTGGTGTAGGTGCCGGTGTGGCCCTCCAGCCGGACGGGGGCGGCGAGCGCATCGCCGGTCTGCGCCGGGCCGTCGAAGGAGTTCGGCTCGTAGTTCTTGGCGCGGCCGGCCGTGTTGAGGGCGCCGAGGCCGTCGCGGCCGTAGTTGTTCGCCTCGGTGGCGCGCGGGGCGTTCACCGGCAGCTGGGTGTGGTTGACGCCGAGGCGGTAGCGCTGGGCGTCGGCGTAGGCGAACAGACGGCCCTGGAGCATCTTGTCCGGGGAGGGGCCGATGCCGGGCACGAAGTTGTTCGGCGAGAAGGCGGCCTGCTCGACCTCGGCGAACACGTTCTCCGGGTTCTTGTTGAGCACCAGCCGGCCGACCTTGACCAGCGGGTAGTCGGCGTGCGGCCACACCTTGGTGAGGTCGAAGGGGTTGAAGCGGTAGGTGGCGGCCTCGGCGACCGGCATCAGCTGGACGTACAGCGTCCAGGACGGGAAGACGCCGCGCTCGATGGCCTGGTGGAGGTCGCGCTGGTGGCTGTCCGCGTCGCCGCCGACCACCTCGGCGGCCTGCGAGCCGTCCAGCGAGCGGATGCCCTGGTTGGTCTTGAAGTGGTACTTCACCCAGTAGGCGTCGCCCTGCTCGTTGACCCACTGGTAGGTGTGCGAGCCGTAGCCGTTCATGTGGCGGTAGGAGGCGGGGATGCCGCGGTCGCCGAACAGCCAGGTGATCTGGTGGGTGGCCTCGGGGGCGTGCGCCCAGAAGTCCCAGACGTTCTCGGCCTCGGTGATGCCGGTGTAGGGGTCGCGCTTCTGCGAGTGGATGAAGTCGGGGAACTTGATCGGGTCCTTGATGAAGAACACCGGGGTGTTGTTGCCGACCAGGTCGTAGTTGCCGTCGGCGGTGTAGAACTTCAGCGCGAAGCCGCGGGGGTCGCGGACCGCGTCACTGGCGCCCAGGTTGCCGGCCACCGTGGAGAACCGCAGGAAGACGTCGGTCCGCCTGCCGACGGCCGACAGGAAGTCCGCCCGGGTGTACTGCGAGACCTCGTCGGTGACCTCGAAGTAGCCGTAGGCGCCCGAGCCTCGGGCGTGCACCACGCGCTCCGGGATGCGCTCGCGGTTGAACCGGGCGAGCTTCTCCAGCAGCTGCTGGTCCTGGATCAGCAGCGGGCCGTACTCGCCGGCCGAGGCGGAGTTCTGGTTGTCGGCGACGGGCGCGCCGGACTCGGTGGTCAAGGTCTTCGGCATGAGGGTCCTTCAGTAGCAGCGGTGCGGTGCAGGGGGCTGGGGTCAGACGCCGAGGAGGCGCCAGAGGGCGGCGCGGCGGCGGGAGGTGTGCTCGCCGTCCGGGCCGTCGGCCGGGGCGAGGGCGGCCGCGGCGGCACCGGCGGCGGCGGCGTCCCGGAGCGGCCGGGCGGCGGTCAGCACGGCGGCCTCGTCGGTGGTCAGGCCGGCCGCAGCGAGGGCGGACTCGGCCTCGGCGGCGGGCAGCGCGTCGAACCAGCGCAGGGCGAGGACGGCGCGGCCGGCCTCGGTGAGGCGGCCGGTGAGCCGGAGCCGGGCGAGGCCGCCGTCGGGGTAGACGTTGATCTTCACGTGGGTGGCGGGGCGTCCGGCGTCGAGCCGGAAGCGGTGCCGGGTGTCGGGCTGCAGCCGGGTGCGGGGCAGCAGCGGGAACCAGCCGGCCGTGTCGGTGGCGGGGTCGCCGCCGGCGGAGGCGTCGTAGCCCACCAGGTCGGCCCAGCCGGGGGCGTTGGCGACGAAGTGGGTGGTGTCCACCTCGGCGGCCAGGACCTCGCCGCCCCCGGCCAGGGCGATCCGGACCCAGTCGTTGGCCTTGTCGCGCCGACGCCGGGTCTCCCAGCCCTCGCCCATGACGGTGGCGCGGCCGGGAGCGTTCAGGTTGTGCGGGGAGGAGAAGTAGCGGTCCGAGGCGGCCTCGGCGACGCCGCCGGTCTCCTGGGCGGCGAGGTCGAAGGTGAGGCCGTCGAGTTCGCGCGGGTCGGGCAGCACCTCGCCGTGCACCCGCAGCCGGGCGACGCCGCCGTCCGGCCAGATGTTGAGGCGGACGTGCGTCCAGCGGGTGCCGTGGTCGACCGCGAACTCGTGCGCGGTGTCGCCCTTCAGGGGGGTGCGCGGCACCAGATCCGTCCACTCGGCGGCCTCGACCTCGGCGGGCGAGGGGTGGCCGGGTACGGACGCGGCCTGGACGGATGCGGTCTCCGGGTAGTTGCCGGTGAAGTGGGCGGTGTCGACGACCACGCCGCGGATCACGCCCGCCGCGCCGAGCCGGACGATCGCCCAGTCGTGGTCCTCGTCGGTCGGGTGCGGCTGGTCGGCCGAGGCGCCGCGGCGGCGGCGGGACTCCCAGCCGTCCATGATCTGGCCCTTGTGGCCGAAGGTGTGCGGCCGGAACTCGGCGGGCTCGGCGACCAGCATGTTCTCCGCATCGGCGAAGGTGTCCTCGTTGGTGGCGACGACGCCCGCGCCTAGCCGGCGGGAGGCCAGGTCGACCAGCTCGGTGAAGGGCGCAGCCGCGGTCTTCTCGGTGCTCAACTCGACTCTCCTCAAGGACGGGTGATCTGCCGGCCGAACGGCTCGCCGGCGGTGTCGACCGCCCGGCCGCGGAGCCAGGTGGTGCGCACCGCGCCGGTGAGGGTGCGGCCGGCGTACGGGGTGACGGGGTTGCGGTGGTGCAGCTGCTCGGCGTGCACCGCGAAGTCGGCGTCCGGGTCGAAGGCGACGAGGTCGGCGTCGTACCCGGGGGCGATGGCGCCCTTGGTGCCGGTGAGGCCGACCAGGGCGGCCGGGCCGGAGGCCATCCAGCGGACGACGTCCGCGAGGGTGTGGCCGCGGCGGCGGGCCTCCGTCCAGACGGCGGGCAGACCGACCTGCAGGGAGGCGATGCCGCCCCAGGCCGCGGCGAAGTCGCCGCTGCCGCCGTAGCGCCGGAGCAGCTTCAGGTCCGGGGTGGACGGCGAGTGGTCGGAGACGACGGCGGCGAACTCGCCGGCCGCGAGGGCCGCCCAGAGGGCGTCCCGGTTGGACTCGGAGCGGATCGGCGGACAGCACTTGAAGGCGGTGTCGCCGTCCGGCACCTCCTCCGCGGTGAGGGTGAGGTAGTGCGGGCAGGTCTCGGCGGTCACCTGCACGCCGTCCTCCCGGGCCTGCCGCAGCAGCGGCAGCACGGCGGCCGAGGAGACGTGCAGGATGTGCACCCGGGTGCCGGTGCGGCGGGCGGTGTCGAGCAGCCGGGCGACGGCGGCGGCCTCGGCGTCGTCGGGCCGGGAGGCCAGGAAGTCGCGGTAGTGCACGCCGGGCTGCTGCGGGGCGGCGTCGAGGACGGCCGGGTCCTCGGCGTGGATGATCGCGAGCGCGCCGAGCCGGGCCTGCTCGGCGAGCGCGGACTCCAGGTCCTCCCGGGTGGCCAGGTGCGGGAACTCGTCCACGCCGGACGGGGCGAGGAAGCTCTTGAAGCCGAAGACGCCGGCCTCGTGCAGCGCCGCCAGGTCGCCGGTGTTGCCGGGCACCGCGCCGCCCCAGAAGCCGAGGTCGACCCAGGCCTGACCCTCGGCGGTCTTGCGCTTGGCCTCCAGCCCGGCGGGCGTGGTGGTCGGCGGGACGGAGTTCAGCGGCATGTCGACGATCGTGGTGACACCGCCGGCGGCGGCCGCCCGGGTGGCCGTGGCGAAGCCCTCCCACTCGGTGCGGCCGGGCTCGTTGACGTGTACGTGGGTGTCGACCAGGCCGGGCAGCAGGGCGGTGTCGCCGAGGTCGGTGAGGTGGCGGTCCCCCGCGAGCAGCGAGCCGTGCGCGGCGACCTGGGCGATCCGCCCGTCCTGGACGAGGACGTCGGCCGGGCGCTCGCCGTCCGGCAGGACGACCCGGCGGGAGCGGATCACGGCCGGGGTGGACGGCGTGTCGCTGAAGTGCATCGGGACCTCCGAAACGAGGGTACGAGTGGGGAGTGCCGAAGGCGCGCAGGGGAGTTGGGCCGCCGTCGGGTGCCGGACGGCTGCGAGTGCTCGGAGCCTAGGCCCGCCTTCAACAAAACGTCAATGTAGGAACCCACAAGGGGCTGCGGACTACCGGCCGAGCAGTTCGGCGGCCAGCCGCTCCCCCGCGGTCTCGGCGAGTTCGCCGGCCCTGGTCATGCTCTCGCCCGGCTGCTCGGCCAGGTCGGTGAGCGCCACGGCCGCGGCGAAGCCCGCCGCCCGCCACTCCGGTTCCGACAGTTCCAGCCGTCCGGCCACGGCGGCCACCCGAACCCCCGCCCGAGTGGCCGCCGCGGCGACGCCGGCGGGGGCCTTGCCGTGGAGCGTCTGCGCGTCCAGGCATCCCTCACCGGTGACGACGAGGCGCGCCCCACGCACTGCCTCGTCGAAGCCCAGGAGATCGAGGAGGAGCTCGATCCCGGGCCGCATGGTGGCGCCGAGCAGGGCGAGGGCGGCGAAGCCGACCCCTCCTGCCGCCCCGGCGCCGGGGGCGTCGCGGACGTCCCGGCCGGTGACCGTCCGGACGGCGTCCGCCCAGACGGTCAGACCTTCCTCCAGGACGACCAGGTCGTCGCCGTCCGCGCCCTTCTGCGGGCCGTACACGGCGGTCGCGCCGCGCGGGCCGAGCAGCGGGTTGTCGACGTCGCAGGCGACCACCACGTCCACCCCGGAGAGCACGTCGGCCAGCGGTCCGAGGTCGATCCGGGCGAGCCGGCGCAGGGCCGCACCGCCCGGCGACAGCTCGCCGCCGTCCGCGTCGTACAGGCCCACGCCGAGCGCCTGGACCATGCCCGCGCCGCCGTCGGTGCAGGCGCTGCCGCCGAGGCCGAGCACGATCCGCGCGGCGCCGAGCGAGACGGCCCGGGCGACCAGCTGGCCGACCCCGTAGGAGCCGGCCGCCAGCGGGGCGGTCCGGCCGCCGGGGAGCCGGGCGAGGCCGGAGGCCTGCGCCAGCTCGACCACGGCGGTGTCGCCGCGGACGGCGATCGCCGCGTCCACCGGCAGGCCGGTCGGGCCCGCCACCTTGACCGCGACCCGGTCGAAGCCGGCCGCGAGGGCGGCCGCCAGGGTGCCCTCGCCGCCGTCGGCGACCGGGAGTTCGCGGACCTCGGTACCGGGGGCGGCGCGGCGGACGCCGGCGGCGATCCGTGCGGCGACCTCGGCGCCCTCCAGGGAGCCCTTGAACTTGTCGGGCGCGACGACCACATGACCCTGAGCGGGGGTGGCGGGCATGGGGGTGGCCTTTCTTCGGGAACGTCTACGTACTGGCACTACCCAGGTGGGCGGGGGTTGCGCAGGTGCCGCCCACCCGGGGGCGCGGTGGGCCCCCTCTCCGCCGTTCCTCTCGTCCCGCTTCCGACGTTCGAGAGGCTCCCCTCGGCAGGAGAGGGGGCCTGGGCGGCGCGCACGGGCACGACCGAAGTGCCTACCGGGAGGGTGGCGCGCCGCCGGTCTGGGACGACCGGCAGGGGCGGGCAGGGCCGCGGGCCCGCTGCCGGTCGGGTTGCTGCCTCCTGGCGGCGCGGGCACGACCGGACAGGTACACGCCGCCAGGAGGAGTCGGGGGGACGGACCGGGTCAGACCGTCCGGCCGGAGAGCCGCTCGACGCCGCGCAGCAGGGCGGAGTGGTCGAGCGAGCCGTCGCCGTTGGCGCGGGCGGAGGCGACCAGCTGGGCCACCACCGCACCGACCGGCAGGGCGGCGCCGACGGCGCGGGCGGCGTCGGTGACGATGCCCATGTCCTTGTGGTGCAGGTCGATCCGGAAGCCGGGGGCGAACTCGCGGTTCAGCATGTTCGCCCGCTTGCGGTTGAGCACGGTGGAGCCGGCCAGACCGCCGCCGAGCACCTCCAGCGCCGCCTGCAGGTCGACGCCGGCGTTCTCCAGGAAGACCACGGCCTCGGCGAGGGCCTGGATGTTGACGGCCACGATCAGCTGGTTGGCTGCCTTCACGGTCTGGCCGGCGCCGGCCGGGCCGACGTGGATCACCGTGGTGCCGAGGGCGTCGAGCAGCGGCTTCGCCTCGGCGAAGTCCTCCGCCGCACCGCCCACCATGATCGACAGGACGGCCTCGACCGCGCCCGCCTCGCCGCCGGAGACCGGGGCGTCCAGGGCGCGCACGCCCCGCTCCCTGGCCGCGGCCTCGACCTTGATCGAGGTCTGCGGGGTGATCGAGGACATGTCGATCACCAGGGTGCCCGGCTGCGCGTTCTCCAGCACACCGCCCTCGCCGAGGACGACCTGCTCGACCTGCGGGTCGGCGGGGACCATGGTGATGACGACCTCGGCGTCCTTCACCGCGTCGGCGATGCTGGTGGCGCCGTGGCCGCCTGCGGCGACCAGGGCGTCGATCTGCGGCTGGGTGAGGTTGTAGCCGGTGACGTGGTGGCCGGCCCGGACCAGGTTGGCGGCCATCGGGCTGCCCATGATGCCGAGGCCGATGAAGGCGATCTTGCGGCTCATCGCGTCGTGCTCCTTGCGTTGGGGAGGTGGTGGGAGGGGGCTCAGCCGGCGCGCAGTTCGCGCGGGAGCCAGACGAAGCCGTCGGCGCTGACGCCGGTGGAGGGCTTGTACTCCAGGCCGATCCGGCCCTGGTAGCCGACGGCGGTGAGCCGGGCGAAGAGGTCCTCGAAGTCGAGTCCGCCGGTGCCGGGCTCGTTGCGGGCCGGGACGTCGGCGATCTGCACGTGGCCGATCCGGTCGGCGTACTCCTCGATCACCGCCGCCGGGTCCTCGCCGTTCCTGGCCAGGTGGTAGAGGTCGCAGAGGAACTTGGCGTTGCCGAGGCCGGTGGCCGCGTTGACCTTGTCCACGACCTCGACCGCAGCCTCGGCGCTGAGCAGTGCGTAGTCCGGGGACTCGACCCCGTTGAGGGTCTCGATCAGCAGCACCGCGCCGACGGAGTGCGCGGCCCGGGCGGCGAGCGCGAGGTTCTCCAGTGCCAGGGCGTCCTGCTCGGCCGGGTCGACGCCCGCCACCCGGTTGCCGTAGAGGGCGTTGAGCGCCTTGGTGCCGAGCGAGCCGGCGAGGGCGGTGGCGACCGGGACGTTGGCCCGGAAGCGCTCGCTCTCGGCCGGCACCGAGGCGGTGCCGCGAGCGCCCTTGACCAGGTCGTCGAGGAAGTTGAGGCCGGTGAGCCGCACGCCGGCGTCGGTGAAGGCCTTGCGGAGCGCGTCCAGCTCGGCCTGCGACGGGTCGTGCTCCTCGCCGAAGGGCCACCAGAGCTCGGCGGCGGTGAAGCCGGCGGCGGCTGCGGCGGCGGGGCGCTCCAGCAGCGGGAGCTCGTTGAACAGGATCGACAGGTTGACCGTGTAGCTGTGCGCGGCGGCGGCAGTCACGTGCTCACCTTCCCTCTCTTCCGGTCCCGACTTCCACGATCCGGAAGGGGGATTCTGTCTGATGGAAGCTTCGCCGAGGAGCTTCCGGGCCGTCAAGGCTGCCGCAACAATTTGTTGAAGTGGCCGAACACCGCCGGTCGCACCGCCTCCGGCCTGTCCGATCACCCAGCCGCCCCGCGCACCCGTACGCCCCGGCCGACCCTTGCGCGGGCCGTCTAGAGTGAGCGCGTGCGATTGATGGTGGAGTTCACGACGGAACCGTTCGAGCTGGACAGCTTCCCGGACCACGCCAGGGCCGCCCGGCGGGTCGTGGACGAGGCCGGCCTCGACGTATCGGTCGGGCCCTTCGGCACCAGCGCCGAGGGCGACGCCGAACGGACCCTGGCCGCGGTGACGCGCCTGCTGCGCGAGACCCTGGAGGCCGGGGCCACCCGGATCTCCGTCCAGATCAGCGTGCTCGGCGACGAGCAGTCCCCGGAAGGAGTGGGTACGCCGTGAGCAACGCCCTGGAACACCCGCTCACCGCGGCGATAAAGCCACTGCTGGACGCGGTGGGTGCCACCGCGGTCGAGCCGGCCGAGGCGCGCCCGGACGACGTCGTCCTGGAGTGGGAGGGCCTGGCCGCGGTGGCCGTGCGGCTCCCGCACCTCAGCAGTGCGCTGGACCGGCTGCTCGCGGAGATGGTCCGCCAGTTCGACGGGCGCCCGCTCACCGAGCTCGACCGGGCCGAGAAGCAGCGCGTGGTCGCCCTCCTGGAGGAGCGCGGGGCGTTCACCGTCCGCCACGGGGTGGAGACGGTCGCCTCGGCGCTCGGCGTCAGCCGCTTCACGGTCTACAACTACCTGAACCGCCAGGAAGGCTCCCGGAAGGGCTGAAACCGCCCGCCCCGAGTCTTCCGCGCGGCAGGGCGCCCGGCCCATTGGCGGATCCCACACGAGATCCCCCGGCAACACGGCCCGCCGCGAAACGTAACCACCAACCGTTCAACAAAGTGTTGACGGCCTGCAGTGGTGGATCTAGCTTGTGCGAGTGGCACCACTCTTCAGGAGGTCCACCCGTGACCAACGATTCCACCGCTCCCGCCGCGGACACCGGGGTGCTCGAGACCCTGGCGGCGGCACCCGCCGCCGACCTGCGGGAGACGCTGCTGGAGATCTGCTCCAGCCCCCGCTGGGCCGAGGCGGTCGCGGCCGCCCGGCCGTGGCGGGACCGCGCGGCCCTGCTCGGCGCCAATGCCGACGCGATGGCCGCCCTCGACACCGGGGACCTCGCCGACGCGATGGCCGGCCACGCCCGGATCGGCACGCCGAAGGCCGGCGACGCCACCTCCGAGCGCGAGCAGGCCGGCATCCGGGGAGCCGACGGCGCGCTCCTCGACGACCTGCGCGAGGCCAACGCCGCCTACGAGGCGAAGTTCGGCCACGTGTTCCTGATCTGCGCGACCGGCCGCACGGCCGCGACCATGCTCGCCTCGCTGCGCGAGCGCCACCCCAACGACGCCGCCACCGAGCGCGAGATCGTCCGCGGCGAGCTGCGCAAGATCAACGACATCCGCATCAACCGGCTGCTCGACGGGTCCTAGACTCCGACGGTCAGTCAATTCCTGCCATCAGTAAGGTACTTCCACCCATGACTGGCATCTCCACGCACGTGCTCGACACCAGTCTCGGCCGTCCGGCCGAGGGCGTCCCGGTCGAGCTGGCACTGCACACCGAGGGTGGCTGGAAGGTGCTCGGCACCTCCGCCACGGACTCCGACGGCCGGGTCGCGGACCTGCCGGCCGCGGAGGCGGGCTCGGTCGTCCGGCTGCTCTTCGACACCACCGCGTACTACGCGGCCCGGTCCGAGGCGGCGCCGTTCTTCCCCGAGGTATCGATCGTCTTCACGGTCGCGCCCGCGCAGCACCACTACCACGTGCCGCTGCTGCTCAACCCGTTCGGCTACTCGGTCTACCGCGGAAGCTAGTGGACCGACCTGGAAGCTTAGGAGCCATGCCATGGCCCATGTGCTCGGTCAGAACCAGTACGGCAAGGCGGAGAACCGCATCGTGCGGGTCTACCGCGACTCCACCCGGCACGAGATCAAGGACCTGAACGTCTCGGTCTCCCTGCAGGGCGAGTTCGAGGACGTCCACCTCACCGGCTCCAACGCCAACTGCCTGCCCACCGACACGACGAAGAACACCGTCTACGCCTTCGCCAAGGAGTACGGCATCGAGTCGGCGGAGGCCTTCGGCATCACGCTGGCCCGCCACTTCGTCGAGGACACCGAGCGCGGCGTGGTGCACAGCGCCCGCATCCGCATCGAGGAGTACACCTGGGACCGCATCCGGACCCCGGACAGCTCCGCCCGCTTCATCGGCTCCGAGGAGGTCGGCCACTCCTTCGTCCGCAGCGGCCAGGAGGTGCGCACCTCCGAGATCGTGTTCGACGGCGAGTCCGTCCAGGTGATCTCCGGCCTCAAGGAGCTGGTCGTGATGAACACGACCAACTCCGAGTTCTGGGGCTACATCAAGGACAAGTACACCACCCTCCAGGAGGCCTACGACCGCATCCTGGCCACCCAGGTGACGGCCCGTTGGAAGTACGGCTACACCGGCCGCGACGGCGAGCCCCAGCCGAACTGGAACCGCTCGTACAACCACGTGAAGCGCCACATGCTGGAGGCCTTCGCCGAGACGTACTCCTACTCGCTGCAGCAGACCCTGCACGCGATGGGCACCCGGGTGCTGAACAACCGCGCCGAGGTGGACGAGGTACGCCTGGAGCTCCCCAACAAGCACCACTTCCTCGTCGACCTGGAGCCCTTCGGCCTCAAGAACGAGAACGAGGTGTACTACGCCGCCGACCGGATGTACGGCCTGATCGAGGGCACCGTCCACCGCGAGGGCGTCGTCCCGGTCATACCCGTCGCCTGACCGGCCCGCCCCCGCCCGCACGGGCCGGACGGTGCCGCCGCGGGGCCCCTGTGCTTCCCCGCGGCGGCGCCCGCACCCGTCCGGCCCGGCCCGCTCCGCCCGCCGCCCCGCGGCACACCCCCAGCCCTCGCCCCCTAGGAGTTCACGCCATGGCAGTCCAGCCCCCACCCGCCGACCAGCGCATCGTCATCGAGAACGTCGCCGTCGCGACGGTGGACGCGAACGACACCGAGCACGCCCGCGGCCACGTGGTGATCCTCGGCAACCGCATCGAGTCGGTCGGCGAAGGTCCCGCCCCGCAGTGGCTGGACAACGTGGTGCGCCGGATCAACGGCGAGGGCCACCTGGTCACCCCGGGCCTGGTCAACACCCACCACCACTTCTACCAGTGGATCACCCGCGGCCTCGCCCAGGACGACATCCTCTTCGACTGGCTGGTCGCGCTCTACCCGACCTGGGCCCGGATCGACGAGAAGCTGGTGCACGCCGCCACCCAGGGCTCGGCCGCCGCGCTGCTCAAGTCCGGCTGCACCACCGCCTCCGACCACCACTACGTCTTCCCGCAGGGCGGCGGCGACGTGCTCGGCGCCTCGATCGAGGGCGTGCAGGAGCTCGGCCTGCGCTTCACCGCGCTGCGCGGCTCGATGGACCGCAGCAAGAAGGACGGCGGCCTGCCACCGGACCACGCGGTGGAGCGGACCGAGGACATCCTGATCGCCTCCGAGGCGGCCGTCGACCGGTGGCACGACGCCTCCTTCGGTTCGATGCTGCACGTGGCCCTCGCGCCCTGCTCGCCCTTCTCGGTCTCGACCGAACTCCTCAGGGAGTCCGCCGTGCTGGCCCGCCGCAAGGGCGTCCGGCTGCACACCCACGGCTCGGAGACGGCCGAGGAGGAGCAGTTCTGCAAGGAGCTGTTCGGCATGGGCCCGACCGACTACTTCGAGTCCACCGGCTGGCTCGGCGAGGACGTGTGGATGGCGCACTGCGTCCACATGAACGACTCCGACATCGCCAAGTTCGCCGAGACCGGCACCGGTGTCGCGCACTGCCCGTCCTCCAACGCCCGCCTCGCCGCCGGCATCGCCCGTGTGCCGGACATGCTGAAGGCCGGCGTCCCGGTGGGCCTCGGCGTCGACGGCACCGCCTCCAACGAGTCCGGCGAACTCGGCACCGAGCTGCGCAACGCGCTGCTGATCAACCGCCTGCACGGCCGCCCGGACGCGCTCACCGCACGTCAGGCCCTGCGCCTGGGCACCATGGGCGGCGCCCGGGTGCTCGGCCGGCAGAACGAGATCGGCTCGATCGAGCCCGGCAAGCTCGCCGACCTGGCCCTGTGGAAGGTCGACGGCGTCATGCACTCCTCGATCGCCGACCCGGTGGCCGCGCTCACCATGGGCGCCCTGCCGCCGCTCGCGGTGCTGTTCGTCAACGGCAACGCCGTCGTCGAGAAGGGCGTGCTGACCACGGTCGACGAGGACCGGATCGCACTGGCCTGCGCCCGCGCCGCGAAGGACCTCGCCTCCCGCGCCTGACCCCCTGCACTCCGGGCCGTACCAGGGACGGTACGCCACCCGGACTCCGTGGCCCCCGGCCGGCCCACAGCGGGCCGGTGGCCGTACGGAGCACAGCCCCCGGCCCCACGGCGAGGGTCCGGGGGCTGCGGCGTGCCCGCGCACGACGACGCCGGGAACGGTCGAAGGCCCCGCAGGAACCTCCTGCGGGGCCTTCGGTCGTTCCGGCGGGGCCGCCGGTCAGGCGGTGCGGCCGAGGGTGTCCAGGTAGGCCCGCCAGCCGCCGTGCGCGGTGATCTCCCGGTGCACCCCGCGCTCGAGTTCACCCCGGCGCAGCACCATGGACAGGCACGGCGTGCCGTCCTCCAGGGCGATCACGCCGAGCTCCAACTCCGGCGGCTCGCCGGGCAGCACGGCGTCCCGGAGGTGCTCCAGCGGGAGGTCGTAGAGCTCCCCCTCGATCACCGCGCTGCCGTCCGGGTCGGGCAGCAGGCCGGGGCAGACGTCGCGGACGGAGAAGAAGCGGTGGCCGGGCGCGGTGCGGACCGGCCCGACCAGGTACTCGGCGACCAGCGGGTGGAACGGGCCGCCGGTCATCGCCTGGCCGTTGAAGAAGATGAGCGCCATGGGGGAAGTGCCTCCGAAAACGGGCGTTCCGTACGGCTCCCGCGGCCGGGGCGGCGGGAGCCGTACGGAACGGTGAAATGCGGCGGGCGAGTTCGACGACCTGGCGGGCGCCGGACCGTCCGGTGGGCGGATAGTTTGGGGGTCAGTCGAGCAGGGGCAGCGCGGGCAGGGTGAGGAAGTCGACGAACTCCTCGGCCAGGGCGACCTGTTCGAACAGCCGAGCGGCCTCCGTCCAGCGCCCGTCGGCGTAGGCGGCGTCGCCGAGCCCGGCGCGCAGGTCGGCGAGCTCCTCGGCCACCAGACGGCGGACGAGCTCGGCGGTGGCCTTCTCGCCGGTGTCGGCGAGGACGACGCCGTTGTTGATCCACTGCCAGATCTGCGAGCGGGAGATCTCGGCGGTGGCGGCGTCCTCCATCATGTTGAAGATGCCGACCGCGCCGAGGCCGCGCAGCCAGGCCTCGATGTAGCGGACGCCGACCTGGACGGCGTTGTGCAGGCCCGCGCGGGTGCAGCTGCCGCCGGCGCCCGCGATGTCGAGCAGCTGCTCGGCGGTGACGGGCTCGGGCGAGCCGGGCGAGGACTTCTGGTTCGGGCGGTCGCCGAACACGGCGTCGAAGCTGGCCCGGGCGACCGGGACGAGGTCCGGGTGGGCGACCCAGGAGCCGTCGAAGCCGCCGGCGGCCTCGCGGTCCTTGTCGGCCTTGACCTTCTCCAGGGCGGCCGCGTTGACCTCGGGGTCCTTGCGGGAGGGGATGAACGCGGCCATGCCGCCGATCGCGTGGGCGCCGCGGCGGTGGCAGGTCTGCACCAGCAGGCGGGTGTAGGCGGCCATGAACGGCGAGGCCATGGTGACGGTGTTGCGGTCCGGCAGGATGTAGTGCTCGCCGGCGTCGCGGAAGTTCTTCACGATCGAGAAGAGGTAGTCCCAGCGGCCGGCGTTGAGCCCGGCGGCGTGGTCGCGCAGCTCGAAGAGGATCTCCTCCATCTCGAAGGCCGCGGTGATGGTCTCGATCAGGACGGTGGCGCGGATCGTGCCGTGCGGGATGCCGAGTTCGGCCTGGGCACGGGTGAAGACGTCGTTCCACAGCCGGGCCTCGAGGTGGCTCTCGGTCTTCGGCAGGTAGAAGTAGGGCCCGGAGTTCGGGTCCTCGGCGCCGCGGGCGATCAGGCGGGCCGCGTTGTGGAAGAAGTACAGGCCGAAGTCGAAGAGGCCGCCGGAGACCGGCTCGCCGTCCACCAGCAGGTGGGTCTCGTCGAGGTGCCAGCCGCGCGGGCGGACGACGACGGTGGCGAGTTCGGCGGCGGGCTTCAGGGTGTACGCCTTGCCGGCCGGGGAGGTGAAGTCGATCCGGCCCTCGAAGGCGTCGATCAGGTTGACCTGGCCGGAGACCACGTTCTCCCAGGTGGGCGAGGTGGCGTCCTCGAAGTCGGCCAGCCAGACCTTCGCACCGGAGTTGAGGGCGTTGATCACCATCTTGCGGTCGGTCGGGCCGGTGATCTCGACCCGGCGGTCCAGGAGCGCGCGCGGCGCCTCGGCGACCTGCCAGTCCCCGGCGCGGACGTCGGCCGTCCCGGGCAGGAAGTCGAGGGTGCCGGCCGCGGCGATCTCGGCGCGGCGGGTCTTCCGTCGGGCGAGGAGCTCCTGGCGGCGGCCTTCGAAGGCGCGGTGGAGCCCGACGACGAAGGAGACGGCCTCCGGCGTGAGCACCTCCTCGGCGCGGGCGACGCGCGGACCGGCGACCGTGACGACCGGGGCGGCGGACGACGCGCCGACGGGTCCCTGATCTGCAGCCATGGGCAGGACACTCCTTGGACGGTTGAGCCAGCACTGGGAGTTCCGATGGGAACTCCCGAGATCCGGACCCCCCTGCGGGCGGGTTCCGTTCTGTACAGTGGAGCCTAGTTTCCGCGATACAGAATTTCAACGGTTTGTTGATGTGATCGGCGGGACTCTACTCCTCCCCCGAGAGCGAAGGGAACACCGGTGGCCAGCACCCCCGCCGCAGACCGGACAGGCACCGACCGCACCGGCGGCGTGCAGTCCGTCGAACGCGCCTTCCTCCTGCTGGAGGCACTGGCCGACGCGGGCGGCACGGCCGCGCTCAGCGAGCTGTCCGCCAGCTCCGGCCTGCCGATGCCGACGATCCACCGACTCATCCGTACCCTCGTGCAGCAGGGATATGTCCGGCAGGACACCGCCCGCCGGTACACGCTCGGCCCGCGGCTGATCCGGCTCGGTGAGACGGCCGGCCGGCTGCTGGGCAGTTGGGCCCGCCCCTACCTCGCGGAGCTCATGGAGGCCACCGGGGAGACGGCGAACCTCGCCGTCCTGGAGGGCGGCGAGGTGGTGTACGTGGGCCAGGTGCAGTCCCGGCGCTCGATGCGGATGTTCACCGAGGTCGGCCGCCGGGTGCAGCCGCACTGCACCGGCGTCGGCAAGGCCCTGCTGGCCCAGCTCCCGGAGGAGGAGGCCCGCGCGATCCTCGGCGGCCGGCCGCTGCAGGCGCACACCCCGTACACCCACACCGACCCGGCCGAGCTGCTGCAGCACCTGGCGGCGGCCCGGGAGGCGGGGTACGTGGTCGACGACCAGGAGCAGGAGATCGGCGTCCGCTGCATCGCGGTCGCCGTGCCCGGCGCGCCCGCGCCCACCGCACTCTCGGTGTCCGGCCCGGAGGCCCGGATCAGGGCGCTGGAGGCCCAGGACGGCGAGGCCGCGCTGGTGCCGGTGATGCGGCAGATCGCCGACCGGCTCGGCCGGGTGCTGGCGCCCTGACGGTACGCCAGCACCCGTGGCCGGAGGGGGATTTCACTGCAGACTGAGCTCCCCGTCCTGGGCGATCACCACCTCGTGCACGGTGAGCTCCGGCTCGGTGCCCACCGCCCGGAAGATCCGCGGCGCGGCCGGCCGCTCCGGCGCGTTGCGGACGGCCTCCAGGGCCGCCATGTCCCGCCACAGGCTCTGCACCCGCCAGTGACCGGCAGGTCCGCGGAGCAGTTCGGTGCGGACCAGGCCCTCGGGCAGCGGTCCCGACACCAGTTCGCGGTACAGGGCCACCAACTCGGCCTCGCGCTCCGGCGCGACGACCGCGCCGACCTCGCTCAGAACCTGTTCGGTCATGGCACTCACCTCCGGATCTCCAACGTACGCCGAGAGCGGCCCGTCCGCGCAGCCGCCGAACGGGGGCTCTCGGCCGCACACTTGGCGCGTCCGCACGATTACTCTGTGCGGTCGCGCGAGCCCGGGCGGTCGCCTCAGCGGTAGACCCGGACGTAGTCGGCGGCGGCGGTGATCGGCTCGGCGCCGTCGGGGCCGGGGTGGTACTTCCCGGCGACCACGGAGAGGTTGAGGATCAGGTAGGCCGACCAGCGCTGGCCGACGCCGCGGCCGTCCGACCAGACGCGCTCGCCGTTGACGTACCAGTCGACCGAGTTGGCGCCGTACCGGGTGCCGATGGTCACCCACTTCCCCGGCGCGACGGCGTCCGGGTCGGAGTAGTACTTGGCCCCGCGGCGGACGTGGTTGGTGAGCTCCAGCAGGTGCGGATTGTCCGGGTGGTACTCGAAGCTGTCCACCTCACTGCCGCCGTTGCGCCAGGTCCACAGCGCGGGCCAGGCCCCTGCGCCCTCGGGGAGTTGGACCTTCGTCTCGACGTAGTCGCCGGCGCGCACCCGGAAGCCCTCGTCGGAGCCCTCGGTGGTGAGCAGGCCCGTCGTCCAGGCCTGCCGGCCGCTCTCCAGCCGCTGGTCGGAGGGGGTGGCGGTGAAGCGGGCGACCCCGCCGGCGGTCTCGACCGCGCCCGGGTCCAGCAGGTCGAGCTTGTTGTCGTCCGGGTTGTGGTCGCCGTAGCGGTACGCGCTGCTGCGGTCGCCGATCCACTTCGAGCCCCAGGCTATCGAGCCGTCGAACTCCTCGGACCAGACCAACGAGCCGCCGGGCACCGGGATGCCGGGGTCCTCCGGGGTGGGCGTGGGGCCGGGCGGCGTCGGGCCGGTGGAGGACGGCGCGACGGTCAGGGACTGCGGGGCGAGGTCGTGCCAGGCGTTGGCGAAGTCCTGCCAGTAGCCGAAGGCGGTGTACGAGCCGGCCGGCAGGGTGCGGGCCCCGGTGGTGACGGTGACGCCGCCCGGGCAGATCCGGACGTTGGTCGCCGCACCGGGGAAGTCCAGGTTGCGACCGGCCTCGTCACGCACGGCGACGCCGACCGTCCTCGCGGTGATGCAGACCAGGGAGTGCACGGTGAGCCGCGCGCTGGCGGCGGTGCCCTCGGTCATCTCGGTGGGGGCGAGCCTGTCCTGGGTGACGAGCCGGACGGCCTCGGCGCGGCCGGCGAGCGGCAGCGCGAGCAGCATCGCCGCGGCCGCCGCCGCACCGAGGCGCGCAGGTCTGATGGCAAAACGCATGATGGTGTCCTCGAAGGCGCCGACGGGCGGGCCGAGTTCGGCTTTCGGGCAGGGCCGGACAGCCGCGTGGCACGGCAGGACCCCGGGTCGACGCACATTCGATGCAGGGCGCGTCGACACGCCGATTCGGTTTCCCCGTTCCCGTCCGTATTTCTGGGTCGAAGTACTCGCGGCAGGCCGGACGGGAATCGGCGTACCGGCCGCGAGGTCCGCAAGGGGCGGAACATCGCGAGAAGAGTAAGCACACGGTTCGGAGACGGACAACTGCTGATTGGTCACCATCTGTCGATGCGTGAAGGATTGCAGAAGACTTCACGGCGGCCGCCGACTCGCATGTGAATGAGGCGAGTTGAAGGATTTTGACGGCCATTCGGGTGCAATCCCCGACCATCCGGAATCGCCCCGGTCCGACACGCTCCGTGACCGATAGGTCCAGACCACGGAGCCGGTTGCGACACGCCGAACACCCCGGTCCGGCCGTCCGCGACCGAGTGTGCGTCAAGTATTGCTCCACCGAGGCGATTTGATCGGTCACGGCAGATCCCGCGGCGGACCGGACAATGACGAAGGCCGACGCTCGCGACGGAGATTCGACCACGGATCATCAGCCGGAGCGTCCAACTCGTCGATCCGGCACGGAGATCGACCCCGTTGCCGACAGCCCGGAAGGGCCGCGGCCGCAGGGGGAGGGATCGCCGGTCGTGTGCTCCCATCGGTGGAGCCGTCGGCGTGTCCGGGCGGGCCCGGGGCGTGTCCTCGATCGCAGTCCGCCGGACATGGTGGGGAACGCCGACGGCGTCCGCTAGGTTGAACGGGTGCGGCCGCCGGGGCCGCAGCCACCCGCCGAGATTCCGAGGAAACGCCCGAGATGACCGCGCCTCTGCCGGGTTTCGCCGGCCACACCTATCTGTTCCAGGTCGACAACGGCGCGGCCTTCCGCAACTCGTACTCCGCCGACGGCAAGCGGCTGCGCTGGGAGGGCCTGGGCGAGTCTGCCGGGCAGTTCGAGGACGTGTCGCTGCACGTGGCCCGGGTCGGCGAGCAGCTCTGGTTCGTGAGCTGGACGGAGCAGAGCGGCATCACCGTCAGCCACGTGATGGACCTCGCCGCGCTCACCGTCCGGGTCTTCTGGACGTACGAGGGCGAGGGCGGCCGGGTCGGCGAGCTGCACACCGGCACGCTGGAGCAGCTCAGCTGAGCGCCGCGGGCCGGCGCTGCGCCGCCGGCCCCGTCCGGGCGGGGCCGGGGCCGGTCAGGCCCCGGCGGTCAGGTGCTGGGAGAGCCACTCGAGCGAGGGCGGCAGCAGCTGCGACCAGGTGCGGAAGTTGTGGCCGCCCTGCGGGACCCAGGCCGTGTTGGCGGTCATCGGCGCCTTCACCGCCTTCTGGAACGCCTCGGTGCTCGGCTTGTAGCTGCCGTCGCCGGCCTGCGGCCCGGCCAGCAGCACCGAGATCTTGGGCTGCGGCAGGTTGTTGAGCCTCCACATCAGGTCGGCCTCGTCGCGCCGCCCCTGGCTGCCCTTGAAGAGGTCGCCGGTGGTCGCGTCCTCGGCGGCCTTGTAGTAGCCCGACAGGGCAACCGCGGTGGGGAAGACCTCCGGGTGCCGCATGGCCATTTTCAGAGCGCAGTACCCGCCGGTGGAGTTGCCGACCACGCCCCAGGCCGCCGGGGCACTGGCCACCCGGAAGCTCTCGGCGATCACCCGGGGGACGTCCTTGGTGAAGTACGTCTCGGACTGCGCGCCGCCGGGGATGTCCTCGCACTCGGTGTCGGCGGGCATCGCCGGCGAGGGCCGCATCAGCACCAGCACGGTCGGCTGCATCTTGCCGCTCCGCATCAACTGGAGGGCGGCCGACGGGTAGTTCAGCCGGGTGATGAGGTTCTTGGCGTCGCCGGGGAAGCCGGTCATCACCACGGCCGCCGGAAAGCGCTTGTGGGCCTCGGCCGACTGGAAGTACTGCGGTGGCAGGTAGACGTAGGCGTCGGTGCTCAGCCCGGAGTGCGAGCCGGTGATCCGCACGGACTGGATCTCGCCGCTCTGCTCGGGGCCGCCGCTGCCGCCCTCCACCGGCTCCTTGCCGAGCAGCTGTGCCTTGACCACCGGCGCCGCCGAGGCCGGCCGGCCCTCGACCGAGGCCTGGACGCTGACCGGGCCGGTGTCGCCGGTGCCGAGCAGGTCGTCCCAGCTGCTGTAGAAGGCGAAGTAGTTGTTGGCGGCCAGGCCGATCGCGCAGAGCACCGCGAACTGGGTGGTCAGCAGGGCGGCGATCCGGCCGAGCACCGCCTGCCAGGAGGTGCGGGCGAGCCGGGGCCACCACAGCACCGTCGCCGCCAGCAGCAGGACCGCGAGGACGATCGCGATCACCAGGACCGTACTGCTGGTCAGACCCATGCTTCCGCCACTCCCCGAGATTCCCGCGTGCGCCACGGCTCGGCCGCCCCGCGTCCGCGGGTGGGCCCCAGGTGAACGCACGCCGAACGGGGTGCTTCCGGTTCCACCGGGGATCGACCGGTTCCGGCGGGCCGTCCCGGGCCCGCTGCCGCCGACCGACAAGTATGCACGTCCCGGCGGCCCCTCCGGTCCACCGGGAGGGCCGGGCGGCGGTGGCCGGGGCCTGCGGGTGACGCAGCTCACCCGCTCGGGGCGTGCGCGGGCGCGGTGCTGACGGGTGGGCGGCTGCGTCCGGCGGTCCGTCAGCGCAGCGGCACGACCGCGACCGGGCAGTAGGCGTGGTGCAGCACCGCGTGCACGGCCGTGCCGAGGCGCAGCCCGAAGTGCGCGGCGGGCTGCCGGCGCGAGACCACGAGCACGGCGGCCTGCCGGGACGCCTCGACCAGGGTGCCGGCGGTGGCGCCGCCGACCTGGCGGGCCTCGAAGGCGACGTCCGGGAAGTCCTCGCGGACGGGGTCGCAGACGCGGTGCAGCAGCTGCTGGTGCAGCCGGGCCTCCTCCCCCAGCTCGTCGACCATGGGCGCCATGTGGCCGACGTCGGCGACCACCGGGGACCAGGTGTGCAGGGCGCGGACCGGCAGCCCGGTGAGTTCGCCGGTGCGCAGCGCGAACCGCAGGGTGGCGGCGTCCCGCTCGTCACGGACGGCGACCAGCACGTGGTTGCCGACGTACTCGGTGCCGCGGACGACGACGACCGGGCACGCGGAGTGGGCGGCGACCCGCAGGCTCACCGAGCCGAGCAGCAGGGAGGCGAATCCGCCGTGTCCGCGGGTGCCGACCACAGCGAGCTCGGCGTGCTCGGCGGCGGTGAGCACGGCCTCCGCGGCGTCCCGGGGGACGACGTCGCCGGTCAGGCGCAGCGCGGGGTGCGAGGCCCGGACCTTGCCGAGCGACTCCTCCAGGACGGTCTCGGCGTCGTGCAGGATGAGGTCGGTGACCGCCGGGCCGGTGCGCGGCGAGAGCGTCACCGTGCCGGTGTTGACCGCGTGCACCAGGTGGAGGGGGCAGTCGCGGCGGGCGGCCTCGCGGGCGGCCCAGTCGGCGGCGGCCGCGGCGTGCGCCGAGCCGTCGACGCCGACGACCACGCCTGCGGGGGATCTGCTGTTCATGGTCGGCTCCCGGGGTGGCGCCGACGCCCCGGACGGCCCGCGCGGGGCGGGTCCCCGGGACGGTCGGCCCTGTGGTTCCAGGATGCTCCTCCGCCGGGGCGGCGGCACGGCCCGCTACCAGGCGAAGGCCGCCGCCGGGTTCTCGGTGAGCACGAGGGCGGCCAGCTCGGGGCCGAGCCGGGGGCGCAGCCGGTGCAGCAGGTAGGGCATGCCGGGGTTGCCGCGGGCGGCGGCGGTGGTGGTGTCGCCGCCGAGCAGCAGCCGGTGGGCGTGGCCGGCGTCGGCGAGGGCGTGCAGGCAGTCCAGCAGGCGGTGGTCGGTGGCGTGGTTGGCGCGGGAGGGGCCGTCGAAGGCGAGGTAGGCGCCGGAGGCGGCGAGTTCGCGGTGCAGGCCGAGGTCGGGGAAGCGGTTGAGGTGGCCGAGGAGAACCCGGTGCGGCGGGACGCCGAGCCGGTCGCAGAGCAGTTCCAGGACGTCCTGGGCGCCGGTGCCGAGTTCGTGGTGGACGGCGATCGGGGCGCCGGTGGCGTGGTGGGCCTCGGCGGCGGCGGTCATCGTCCACCGGGCGTGGGCGTCGAGGCCGTGGTAGCCGCCGGCGACCTTGATCAGTCCGGCCCGGTCGCGGAGTTCGGCGGTGAACAGGGCGGCCGGGTCGAGCCGGCGCAGCGCGTCGGGGTCGTCGTAGTGGGCGGCCCGGTGCAGGCCGGTGGCGGCGACCAGGTGCAGGCCGGTGGCCTCGGAGAGGTCGACCAGGTCGTCGATGCGGCGGCCGAGCCCGTACGGCGTCCACTGGACGACGGCGCCGCCGCCGAGGGCGGCGAAGGCACGCAGTTCGTCCTCGGCGGCGGCCGGGTCGTCGAGTTCCTGCCCGGGCAGCAGGGCGCTGCGCAGGAAGAGGTGGTCGTGGCTGTTGGTGGTGCCGAGCCGTTCGGGCTGGACGGGGCCGAGCACGGTGTGCACGGCCGGGGAGCGGTCCGCGGTCATCTCTCAGTCCTTGCCCAGCAGGTGGAGTTCGGGTCGCGACAGGTGCAGCACACGGTAGGCGGTGCAGTGCCCCTCCGCGGGGTTTCCGGGCGGGGTGTCGGCCCAGAGGGCGAAGTGGACGAGTTCCCAGCGGGCCGGGTCGAGGGCGACGGCGGCGGTGTGCAGACCGGGGGCGTCGCCGAGCGCGGCGAGGACCCGGGCGGTCTCCTCGCCGGGGTCGGTGCCGGGCGGCAGTGCCCGGGTGGTGCGGGTGGCGGTGGCGGGCGGGGTGTCGGCGGCGGGACCGGTGTGGAGTCCGGCGCCGATCCAGTGCCGGACCTCGGGGCGGCCGAAGTCGGCGCTGAGGCCGCGGAAGCCGGGACCGGTGAGGAAGTCGGCCATGCCGGCGGCGGTGCGCCACAGGTAGAAGGGCGCGTAGGCGTTGACCGGGGAGCCGAGGGTGCCGATCTCGCGGACCAGGTAGGCCTTGAGGCCGAGGCCCGGGAAGGCGTCCGTCAGCTGCCCGCGGGTGGCGACCCGGTGGTGGACGATGCCCATGTCGTAGTCGGCGGGCAGGGTGATCTCGTACTGCATGGCCTGCACGGGTGCTCTCCCTCGGTGCGGTGCGTGCGGTGCGGCATGTGCGGTTGGGCGCGGGTGCCGGGCGGTGCGGGTGCTAGGCGGCGCGCAGCAGTGCGAGTGCGCCGCGGACGGCCCGGTGGAAGGCCTCGGGGTCGCCGGCGGCGCGGGCGAGGACGTAGCCGCCCTGGACGACGGCGACGATCGCGGCGGCGGTGTCGGCCGGGTCGGCGCCGGGGGCGAGTTCGCCGGCGGCGACGCCCTCGGCGACCACCTCGGCGATCCGGCCGGTCAGCCAGGCGAAGGTCTCCTCGACGGGGGCGTGCAGCCGCAGGTCGGCGACGACCTCCGGGTCCTGTGCCATCCGGCCGATCGGGCAGCCGCGCAGGACCTCGCGTTCGCGCAGCAGGTAGCCGGCGATCCGCTCGTACGCGGTGCCGGGGGCGGCGAGACGCTCCTCGGCGAGGGCCCGCAGCTCCTCGGCGCTGCGGGCGAGGGCGGCCGCGGCGAGGTCGGGCTTGCCCGCGAAGTGGTGGTACATGCTGCCCTGGCCCGCGCCGGCGTGCTGCTGGATGGCGCGGGGGCTGGTGCCGACGTAGCCCCGCTCCCGGAGGAGCTCCCGGGTGCTCTCGATCAGGCGGTCCTGGGTGCTCATGAGGAGACTGTACATACCAGTAGGTACAGACTCAAGCGACGAGCCCGGACGCGACCGGGCGCCGCTCCTCCCCACGTGGGAGCGGCGCCCGGTCGCAAGGCGTCCCCGGTCAGGCGGGGACGCGCTCCGGCTCGGCGGCGGCGGTGCCGGCCGCAGCGGCCACCGGCGCGGGCCAGCGGCGGGCGAGCGGGGCGGGCAGCCACCAGTTGAGCCGGCCGAGCAGGGTCATCGTCGCCGGGACGAGCACCAGCCGGACGACCGTGGCGTCGATGAGCACCGCGACGGCCATGCCGACGCCCATCATCTTCACGGTGATGTCCGGGTCGATCGCGAAGCCGGTGAAGACGGCGACCATGATCGCGGCCGCGCTGCTGATGACCCGCCCGGTCGCGGACAGGCCCCGGACCACCGAGCCCTTGGCGTCGCCGGTGGCGAGCCAGTCCTCCCGGACGCGGTCCAGCAGGAAGACCTCGTAGTCCATGGAGAGGCCGAACAGCACGGTGAACATCAGGATCGGCACCCAGCTGGAGACGGGCACCTCGTGCGGCAGGCCGAGCGCCCGGGCACCGGTGTCGGACTGGAAGACCGCCGTCATCACGCCGTAGGCGGCGGCCACCGAGAGCAGGTTCATCGCCGCGGCCTTGACCGCGATGACCGGCGCCCGGAACAGCACGGTGAGCAGGATCAGCGAGAGCGCGACCACCACCGGCACCACCACCCACAGCCGGTCGGAGAGCCGGTCGGAGATGTCGGAGAAGGCGGCGACCGTACCGGTCACCTCCGCGCCCTCGGGCAGCACGTCGGTGCGCAGCGACTTCAGCAGGTCGGCGGTGCGCTCGTCCTGCGGGCCGGTGGCGGGGGTGACGGTGACGACGGCGGCGTCCTGCGCCCGGTTGACCAGCGGCGGCCGCACGGCGGCGACGCCCGGTCGGCCCTTCAGGTCGGCCAGCAGCGCCGGCAGCTTCTGCTGCGGCACCTTCTTCAGGTCGACGGCGACGATCAGCGGCCCGTTGGCGCCGGGCCCGAACGCGTCGGCGGTGAGGTCGTACGCCTTGCGCGTGGTGCTGGACGACGCCTGGCTGCCGGCGTCCTGCGGCCAGGTGCGCATGTGCAGCATCGGGGCGGCCAGGGCGAGCAGCACCACCAGCGAGCCGAGCGCCGCGGCGACCGGCCGGCGGCCGATCAGCCGCGCCCAGCGCTCGGTGCGGGTGGGGCCGGCCTGGGTGCGGCGCTGCGGTTCGCGGCGCTCGGCCCTGCGCAGCAGCCGGTCCCCGGCGAGCGAGCAGAGCGCCGGCACGAGGGTCAGGGCGGCCAGCATCACGGCGCCGACCACGGCGAAGGTGGCGTAGCCGAACGAGGAGTAGGTGGGCAGGCCGGCCAGCTTCAGGCCGAACAGCGCGACCAGCACGGTCGATCCGGCCACCACCACGGACGCTCCGGCGGTGGCCGCCGCCTCGGCGGCGGCCTGCTGCTTCGTCAGGCCCTTGCGCAGGCCCTCGACGTGGCGGCTGACCAGCAGCAGGGCGTAGTCGATGCCGACGCCGAGGCCGACCATCGAGGCCACCGTCGGCGCGGTCGGGCTGATGTCGGTGACCGCGGAGAGCAGCGTGGTGAGCCCGGTGCCGAGGCCGAGGCCGGCCAGGGCGACGACCAGCGGCAGGCCGGCCGAGACCACCGTACCGAGCGCGATCACCAGGATCACCAGGGCGGCGCCCATGCCGATCATCTCGGCGGCGCCGTTCGGCGCGGTGAAGTTCTCCGGCAGCTGTCCGCCGAACTCGACCTGCAGCCCGGACCGCTCGGTGGGCTCCGCGGCCCCGCGCAGCGCGTCCAGGCCGGCCGGGCCCTTGAAGTCGGTGACCGGGACGGAGTAGTCGACGGTGATCAGGGCGGTGTCGCCGCGGGCGGACAGCACCGGCTGCGCCACCGAGGACACCTTGGGCAGCGCGGCGAGGCTGTCGCGCAGCGCCGCCAGCCGGTCGGCGGGCACCGGCCCGCCCCGGCGGTCGTGGACGACGACCCGGGCGTTCGCCCCGGACATCTCCGGGAAGCGCTCCTTCAGCAGGTCGGCGCCGGCGGTGGAGCGGGTGCCGGGGACGCGGTAGTCGTCGTGCGGGGTGCCGCCGAAGGCGGCGGCCAGGCCGAGGGCGAGGCCCAGCAGCAGCACCCATCCGAGGACGGTGCGCCAGGGCCGGGCGGCGGATGCGCCGCCGAGGCGGCCGAGCAGGGTAGACATCGTCGGGGCCTTTCGGCAGTCCGGTGGTCGATACCCGTTCAGCCTGCGGGGTGCCGCTTGGAGCCCACTTGGTGCCGGGCGACGGCCTCCTCGTCGGGGACGGCCGGCAGGCCGTGCAGCGCGGCCAGCGCCTCCGCCTCCCAGCGCGGGGACTCCCAGCGGCGGGCCACCTCCGCGGCCTGCGCGAAGTACCCGGCGGCCTCCTCGGTGCGGCCGAGCATCCGGGCCAGCTCGCCGAGCGACTGCGCGACCGGCCGCAGCGCGACGGAGGTCGACGCCGCGCCCGCCACCAGGCCGCGCAGCGGCCGCAGTTCGGCGATCAGCTCGGCGGCCTCGGCCCGCTCGTCCAGGGCGACCACCGCGGCGGCGCGCAGCGCGAGGAAGAACGAGCGGTAGTAGTCGGGCTGGACGGACAGCCGCACGGCTCGGGCGGCCCGGGCCTCCTCGGTGCGGCCGAGCGCGGCGAGGGCGAGCGCCTCCACGTCGGCGACCAGGCCTCCGTACAGCGCGGAGACGGCGCGCAGCCGGGGCAGTTCGCTGCCGATCCGGCCCTCCCGGACGGCGATGGTGAGGTCGGCGAGCGCCCCGAAGCCCTCGGCGTGCACCGAGGCCCGGGCGGTCAGCCCGGCGACGGCCCGCCGGTACAGCCCGGCGGCCTCCGCGGTCCGCCCGGCGGCGAGTTCGAGCATGCCGCGGTGGCAGAGGCCGACGTCGACCAGTTCGAGCAGCCCGTACCGTTCGGCGATCGCCGCGGCGGCCGCGATGTGGCGGCGCAGCGCGGGCAGGTCGCCGGCGACCGCGGCGGCCGTGGCGTACAGCTGCTCGGCCTGCCAGCGGTAGGCCGGCAGGTCGTGCCGGCGGGCCAGCGCGGCGAGCTCGTCGGCGATCTCGGCCCGCTGGGGGGCGCCGAGTTCGAAGTCGCAGATCCGGGCGGACGCGGCCAGGGCGAGCGCCAGCAGCCGGGGGTCGCCCTCGGCCCGGGCGATGGCGAGCGCCTCGTCGGCGGCGGCGGTGCCGATCGGCTCGCCCGCGCAGTTGCACTCGTGGGTGAGGGCGTCCAGCAGCCGGCAGCGGGTCGCGGGCGGCAGGTCGGTGCGGCGCAGCAGCCGCTGCAGGGTCTCCACGGCCCGCTCGTCGTAGCTGCCGTAGGGGTGGGCGACCCAGGGGGTGGGTTCGGTCCAGGCCGTCCAGGCCTCGATCTCCAGGTCCTCCCGGCCGGTCTCCTCGGCGAGGGCGACGGCCCGGCTGCGGGTGGCGGAGGCCGCGGCGATCGCCCCGGCCCGGACCTGGGCCCGCAGCAGCGCGCCGAGCAGGGCGATCCGGCGGGCCGGCCGGTCGTCGCCGTCCTCCGGCACCCGGTCGAGGTTGTCGAGCGCCTGCTGCAGCAGGTCGGCGCAGGTCTGGTGGGCGTAGCGGCGTTCGGCGGCCTCGGCGGCGCGCACACAGGCGTCGACGGCGCGCTGCGCGGTGGCGGAGGAGGCCGCGGCCGTCCAGTGGTGGGCCAGCGCGGCGAGCCGGTCCGGCCGCAGCGCGCACAGCGCCTCGGCGAAGCGGCCGTGCAGCCGGGCCCGGCGCAGCCCGCTGAGGTCGCCGTACAGGGTGTCGCGGACCAGCGCGTGCGCGAACCTGACGGCCCCGGGCCGGGGTTCGGTGAGCAGCCCGCCCGCGACGGCCGCCTCCAGCGCGTCCAGCAGGCCCTCCTCCTCGGCCCCGGAGGCGTGCACCAGCAGCTCGACCTCGGTCTCCCGGCCGGCGACCGAGGCCAGCCGCAGCGCCTCGACGGTGGCCGGCGGCAGCCGGTCGAACCGCCGTCGCAGCACGTCCCGGACGCCCTGCGGCACCTCCTGGACGGCCACCAGCGCGCCCTCCCCGGCCAGCAGGTGGGCGCTCTCCACCAGGTAGAACGGGTTGCCGCCGGTGCGTTCGGCGAGTGCGCGGACGGTGTCCGCGTCGACGGGGGTGTCGCAGACCGCGCCGATCAGGGTGCCTGCCTCGGCCTCGTCCAGCCCGCCGAGCGCGATCCGGTACGGCGAGCAGCGGGCGAAGGTGCCGAGCAGATCGGTGAGCCGGCCCTCGCCGGGGCGGTGCGCGCACACCAGCAGCAGCCGTTCGGGCCCCTGCGCGGCGGCCAGTTCGGCGGCCAGCGCACGGGTCTCCTGGTCCGCGGCGTGCAGGTCGTCGAGGATCACCGCGACGGGTGCCTGCTCGGTCGCGGCCTCCAGCCAGCGGACGACCGCCCGGTGCAGCCGGAAGCGGCCGGTCAGGGCGTCCCGCCGGCGGGTGGGGTCGTCCTCGCCGAGCAGCGGGGCGAGTTCCGCCGCGGTGGCCGGGCCCGGCGGGTGCTGCCGGGCCAGCTCGCGCAGCGCCTCCGTCCACGCCCAGGCGGGCGGGGCGCCCTCGGTCTCCGGACACCGCCCGGTGGCCACCAGCCAGCCGCTGCGCCGCAGTTCACCGCTCAGCCGGGCGAGCAGGGTGGACTTGCCGGCCCCGGCCTCGCCGGACACCAGCACCACCGACCGGCCGCCGGGGGCGGTCGCGGCCGTCGCCGCCTCACGCAGCGTGCGCTGCTCGGCCTCCCGGCCGACGAACGGCGGCTCGGGCGGGCCGCCGCCGCAGCCCTGCCCGGCGGTGCACCCCGGACCGGACGGACGGGCCGGCGGCAGGTCGGCGGCCGGGATCGGCACGGCGAGCAGGTCGGTGCGCTGCCGGAGGATCGCCGACTCCAGCTCGGCCAGCGCAGGCCCCGGGTCCAGGCCGAGTTCAGCGGTGAGCACGGTACGGGCGCGGCGCAGCGCCTCCAGCGCCTCGGCCTGCCGGCCGGCCCCCCACAGCGCCCGGGCCAGCAGCCGCCAGCCCTCCTCGCGCAGCGGGTGCTCCTCGGTCAGCGCCAGTGCGGCGGCCACCACCTCACCGGCCCGGCCCTCGTCCAGGGCCGCCACCACGGCGGACTCCCGTGCGGCCAGGCGCAGTTCGTCGAGGCGGGTGATCTCGGCCGCCGCCCAGGGCTCGTCGGCGAACTCGGCGAAGGCGGTACCGCGCCAGAGCGCCAGCGCCTCGTCGATCAGGCGGGAGGCGGGACGCCCGGACGCCTGCTCCGCGGCCTGCCCGGCGAACGGGCGGAGGTCGCGGGCGTGCCGCAGGCGCTGCTCGAAGTCCCAGGCGTCGACGCCGGACGCGGGCAGGGCGAGGGCGTAGCCGGGGGCGCGGCTGACCAGCAGCCGGGCGGGTTCGCGGGGTCCGCGCTCGGGTTCGAGCAGGCGCCGGAGATTGGAGACGTAGGCCTGCAGGGAAGCTGCGGCCTTGGCCGGAGGGCGGCCCTGCCACAGGTCGTCGATCAGCCGGTCCACCGGGACGACGGCACCGCGGGCCACCAGCAGCCGGGCGAGCACACCTCGCTGCCGCGGGCCGCCGAGGCCGACCGCCGCCCCCGCCACCTGCGCCGTCAAGGTACCCAGCACCGATATCCGCACCATCGTGCAGCGAGCCTATGCGATGGCTCCAAGTGGACTCCAAGGGCATCCCTCAGGGGCGCGTGGGGTGCTGCCCCGGAGGGAAGGCGTCAGCTGCGGAGCAGGACCGCGGAGAGGGGGACGAAGCCGCCCCCGGTGCCTTCGGTGTCGCCGCCGGCGGTGCGGCGGAGCATGGCGAGGGCGATGCGTTCGCCCTGGGCCTTGGCGCGGTCGGCGGTGGGGCCGGCGTGGAGGCCGTCGACGGAGGCCTGCCAGAGCTGGACCCAGCGGCCGAAGTGGGCCGCCGTGAGCGGGCGCTGCCGGTGCAGTCCCAGGTGCGGGGCGAAGGCGTTGCGCCGGTACTCGCCGCTCCGCAGCAGGGCGCTCGCCCAGAAGTCGGTGATGTGCGGGAGGTGGGTCTCCAGGTCGAGCCGGGCGACCTCGGTGAAGTGCGGGCCGATCAGCGGGTCGGCGAAGGCCGCGGTGTAGAAGCGCCGCAGCAGCGGTTCCAGGTCGGCGCGGTCGGTGATGTCGGGGCGCGGCACCGGCGGGCTCCTCTCCGTGCGGCCCGGCGGCCCGTCCGGCCGCCGCGGCCAGGCTACGCCCGGGGTGTCCGGTTCCGGCAGGGTCGTTGGTCCCTGCGACCCGGCCGCCACCTGGCAGGATGCCGGTATGACCTATCTCCCCTCGGACGACCGCTACGCGTCCATGACCTACCGGCGGGCCGGGCGCAGCGGTGTGCGGCTGCCCGCCGTGTCGCTCGGCCTGTGGCACAACTTCGGTGACTCGCAGCCGCTGGAGGTGCAGCGCGCGGTGCTGCGCCGCGCCTTCGACCGCGGTGTGACCCACTTCGACCTGGCGAACAACTACGGCCCGCCGTACGGCAGTGCCGAGCGCAACTTCGGCTACCTGTTCGCGCAGGACTTCAAGCCGTACCGGGACGAGCTGTTCATCGCGTCCAAGGCGGGCTACGACATGTGGCCGGGTCCGTACGGCGACGGCGGCTCGCGCAAGTACCTGCTGGCCAGCCTCGACCAGTCGCTGGGCCGGATGGGCCTGGACTACGTCGACGTCTTCTACTCGCACCGCTACGACCCGACGACTCCGCTGGAGGAGACGATGGGGGCGCTGGACCTGGCGGTGCGTTCGGGCAAGGCGCTGTACGCGGCGATCTCCAACTACCCGGCCGAGCAGCACCGTGAGGCGGTGGAGATCCTGCGCGGCATGGGCACGCCGGTGCTGATGAACCAGATCAGCTACTCGATCCTGAACCGCACGCCCGAGGACGGGCTGCTGGACGCGATCGGCGAGACGCAGACCAGCATGATCGCGTTCTCGCCGCTGGCGCAGGGCCTGCTGACCGACCGCTACCTGTCGGGCGAGGTGCCGGCCGGTTCGCGGATGTCGGTCGGCCACTTCCTGCGCGAGGAGGCGCTGACCGGGCCGAAGCTGGAGCAGCTGCGGGCGCTGAACAAGGTGGCCGAGCAGCGCGGCCAGACCCTCGCGCAGCTGGCGCTGTCGTGGGTGCTGCGGGACGAGCGGGTGGTCTCGGTGATCATCGGTGCGTCGAGCGTGGCCCAGCTCGACCAGAACCTCGACGCGCTGAAGGCCGGTCCGCTGACCGCCGAGGAGCTCGCCGAGATCGACCGGCTCAGCCGCTGAGTCCAAGGGCCCGACCGGCCTGCGCCGTCGGTCGTGCCACCGGCCGGGGTCGGACGCGCTGCGCGTCCGGCCCCGGCCGTCGCGTTCGTCCGCTCAGACGGCGGGCGCGTACTTGTAGCCGACCCGGCGGACGGTGACGATGCTGTCGCGGTGCGCCGCGCCGAGCTTGCGCCGCAGCCGGGCGACGTGGACGTCGACGGTGCGGCCGTCGCCCACGTGGCCGTAGCCCCAGACGGCGGTGACCAGGTGGTCGCGGGTGTGCACCCGGTGCGGGTGCGCGGTGAGGTGGGCGAGCAGCTCGAACTCCAGGTAGGTGAGGTCGAGCTGGACGCCGTCGACGTGGGCGGTGCGCCGGTCGGTGTCGACGTCGATGCCGTGTCCGGACGGCCGGGCGGCCGCGGGCCGCGGTTCCTCGGCGGGGGCCGGTCCGGCGGGCACGGCGGCGGCCGCGGGCGCCTGGTCGGCGGGGACGAGCAGCAGGTAGCCGACGAGCGGGTGCCCGGCGGAGGCGCCGAGCTCGGCGCCGTACTGGGCGAGCAGCCCCTGCGGCAGGGCGGACGGCGGCAGCGCGACCACGGTGGCGCCCTCCGGCAGGCCGGCGGGCAGCAGCGCGGCGGGCCGGCGCTCGGGCGCCGGCTGGGCGGGGTGCGGGGTCGCGATGGGGTGCGGGGTCGCGGTGGTGGTGTGCGGGGCGCCGGTGGTGCTCGGGTACCAGCGCTCGGCGCCGCCGGGGACGGCGGCCACGGAACGGACGGCCCGCAGGTGCGGGGTGGCGGCGGTGACGGTACGGGTGGCCGTGGAGGTCGAGGACATGGTGGGCTCTCTTCGCGCGGGACGGATTCGGGTGGTCGTCGTCTGCGCGTCGGGCCTTGCGCGGAAGTGGCGTTGACGGTCGGTCAGGCCACCGCAAGGGCGGGACGCGCGCTAGGCGGTCCGACAGGTCTGGTCGAAGAGGTGCGGCTGGCGGGACGGCCAGAACGGTTCGAGTTCGGGGCGGAACGGGTCCACGATCGGGTCTCCGGGTGGGCGCAGGGCGGAAGGCACCGGGCAGCCGTCGAGGACGCGGCCCGGGCGGGGATCTCGGGGACGGGGTCGGCGCCGGGCGGGCCCGGGCCGGTGGGGGTCCGTCAGTGACAGCAGGCGCTGCAGACCAGCGCCTGGTCGATGTGGCGGCGTACGGTGAGCGCCGGTACGGCGGGGGCGGGCGGGACCGTGTCGCGCAACGCGTCTGCGGTCATCTGGACTGCCTCCTCCCCCGGGGCACGGCGCGGGCTGCGCAGCGTGCAACGGGTACGAGCCTTCCACGCACGGACGGCCGCAGGCAACCCCGACGACCTCACTGTCCGTCATGCGGGACTCCCGCGTCCCGCCATTCGGACGGGCGGCCGGAACACCCTGCTGACGGGACGTCCGGCCGAACGTTCCGTCAGCCGCGGGCGGCGCCGGTCGGGTCGAGGCCGGCCTGCGCGGCGGCGTGCTCGACCAGTCGGATCAGCAGTTCCTTGCCGTCCTCGCGGCTGCGCGCGTCGCACAGCAGCACCGGGATGCCCGGGTCGAGGTCGAGGGCGGCGCGGACGTCGTCCGGCGCGTAGACCTCGGTGCCCTCGAAGCAGTTGACGGCGACCACGAAGGGGATGCGGCGCTGTTCGAAGAAGTCCACCGACGGGAAGGAGTCGGCGAGCCGCCGGGTGTCGGCGAGCACCACCGCGCCGAGCGCGCCCTGCGCCAGTTCGTCCCAGACGAACCAGAACCGGTCCTGGCCGGGGGTGCCGAAGAGGTAGAGCGCGAGGCCGGGCCGCAGGTCGATCCGGCCGAAGTCCATCGCGACGGTGGTGCTGCGCTTGGTCTCGACCCCGGCGGTGTCGTCGACCGGGCGGCCGCGCTCGCTGAGCAGCTCCTCGGTGCGCAGCGGGCGGATCTCGCTGACCGCCCCGACCAGGGTGGTCTTGCCGGCGCCGAAGCCGCCCGCGACGAGGATCTTCAGGGCCGTGGAGGACCAGAGGGGGGTGCGGGTGTCCGCAGGGGCGTCAGAGTGCACGGAGGCCATTGATCACGTCTCGCAGGAGTTGCTCGTCGGGTCGCTGGGCGAGCGGCACGGGCCGGGTCACGGTGATCAGCCCGGCGTCGTTGAGGTCGCCGAGCAGCACCCGGACGACGCTGACCGGCAGGTCGCAGTAGGAGCCGAGCTCGGCGACGCTCAGCGGTTCGTCGCGGCAGAGCGCCAGCAGGGCGTGGTGGGTGGCGTCGAGGGCGGGCTCGTGGTCGGCCCGGCCCCCGACGTCGGTGGCGCGCACCAGGGAGATGAGGTCGAACAGGCCGTCGTCGACCGGCCTGGCCGCCCGCCCCCTGGTCATCGAGAACAGCCGCACCACCGGCCCCGCGTCGTCGTCGAACCAGCGGTCGTCCGTGGCGCTGCGCGGCGTGAAGAGGTCGATCTCAGGCTCGGTGTCGTAGGGGTCGTCGTACGGGTCCTCGTACGGCCCGTCCTGCGGTGCGTCGTCCTCGGCGGCCATCCCGTCGCTCATCTCCCTTGCGGGGCGGACTCGGTGCGCGGCTCTGAGGCCAGGTGCTCGCCGACCCGCTTGACCAGCAGAGCCATCTCGTAGGCGATCTGGCCGACGTCGGACTCGGCGTCGCTGAGCACGGCCAGGCAGCTGCCGTCGCCGGCCGCGGTGATGAAGAGGAAGGCCTCGTCGAGCTCCACCATCGTCTGCCGGACCCCGCCGACCCGGAAGTGCCGGCCGGCGCCCTTGGCCAGGCTGTGGAAACCGGAGGCGACGGCCGCGAGGTGCTCGGCGTCCTCGCGGGCGAGGCCGCTGGAGACGCCGGTCGCCAGACCGTCGCTGGACAGGATCACCGCATGCCTCAGGGTCGCGACGCGGCCCACCAGGTCGTCCAGGAGCCAGTTCAGGTCTCCGGACGGCTGTGTCGTTGCGGTCATTTCTCGGTTCCTTCCGCTGGGGCGGGTGGTGCGGGTGGTACGGGGTTTCCTTGACGTACGGGGTACAGCTGGGGCCGCGGGCGCGCGGCCGGCAGAGCAGGTGGGACGGGTGCAGAGGGTAGCGCCACCCGGGGCGGTACGGGGACCCCGACCCGCGGTCGACCGGATTGCGGTGGTTCTGGGGCGTCGGGCAGGTCCGGCACCACGGTCAGCGAGGCGGGCTGCAGGCGGTCGCCGCGGCCGCGGGCGTAGCCGCGCTGGAAGGAGGCGAAGGCGGCCCGGGCCTCCTCCGGCGAGCGCTCGCGGACGGGCTCGGCGGCCTGCTGCCCGCCCTCGTGCCGCAGCTGGGGGGCGAGGCTGGCCTGCCGGACGCGCTTGGGCAGCAGTCCGCCGGCGACCGGCGCGGCGGGCTCCCCGGGCGCCGGGACGGCCACCGGGGCGGGCCCGATGGCGGGGGCCCCGGCCGGTGCAGCGGTCTCCGGAGTCCCGTCGGTGCCGTCCGTGCGGCGGTGGCGGCCGGTGCCGGCCTCCTGGTCCGGCACGAGTGCGGGGCCGCCGGCGCGGCGGCGCGGCAGGCCGCCGGGGGTGGCGGCCGGCTCGGCGCTGGAGGGCTTCGGGCCGCCGGTGATCCGCGGGGCGCTGCGCGCCCGGGCGGCGCGGCCGGTGCCGCCGGCGCCTGCCGCGGACCCGGCGCCTGCGCCTGTCCCTGCTCCGGCCCCGGCCCCGGCCCCGGAGGGGACGGCAGCGGCCGGACGGGCCGGCTCGGCCGCCGGGCGGCCGGAGAACTGGTCGGCCATCACCTCGTTGGCGTCGGCCAGCAGCTCGCGCGGGACGAGGACGACGGCGGTGGAGCCGCCGTACGGCGAGGGCCGCAGGTGCACCCGGATGCCGTGCCGGCGGGCGAGGCGGCTGACCACGAAGAGGCCGAGCCGGTCGGTGTCGGCGAGGTCGAACTCCTGCTCCACCGCGAGCCGCTGGTTGATCTCCTCCAGCGCGTGCTCGCTCAGGCCGAGGCCGCGGTCGTCGATCTCCAGGCAGAAGCCGTGCGCGACGACCTCGCCCTGGACGGTGACCTGGGCGTGCGGCGGGGAGAAGACCGTGGCGTTCTCGATGAGTTCGGCGACGAGGTGGGTGACGTCGGCGACCGCGCTGCCGAGCAGGCCGGTGCCGGGGAACGGCCGGACGATCACCCGGGCGTAGTCCTCGACCTCGCCGACCGCGGCCCGCACCACGTCGACCATCCGGACGGGCTTGCGCCAGGCGCGGCCGGGCGAGCCGCCGGAGAGGATGATCAGGCCCTCGGAGTGCCGCCGCATGCGGGTGGTGAGGTGGTCGAGCCGGAAGAGGTCCTCCAGCTCGGTCGGGTCCTCGGTGCGGCGTTCCATCGCGTCCAGCAGGGTGAGCTGGCGGTGCAGCAGCACCTGGCTGCGGCGGGCGAGGTTGACGAAGACGGCGGCGACGCCGCGACGCAGTTCGGCCTGCTCGACGAGGGCCTCCACGGCGACCACCTGCACGTCGTGGAAGGCCCGGCCGACCTGGCCGATCTCGGCGGGGCCGAACTCGAGGTCGGGCGTCTCGGCCGCGACGTCCACGCTCTCGCCGCGGCGCAGCCGTCCCATCATCTGCGGCAGCCGGGTGCCGGAGAGCTCCTGGGCGGCGTTGCGCAGCGCCACGAGCTCGCGGACGTGGCCGCGGCCGATCCGGTAGGAGATGAGGACGGAGAGGACGACCGCGAGCAGACCGATCAGGCCGGCGACGGCGCCGCGGACGATCTGGTTGATCGCGTAGGACTCGGCGCGCTCCCCGATCCGGTCGGCGAGCCGGGTGTTGAGGTCGGCGTAGGAGGTGAGCACCGGGGTCGCGGACTCGCGCCACGGGTCCTTGGGGTTGGCGTGGACGGCGGCGGCGCGCTGCACCGAGGAGTCGAAGTTGGCCTCGGCGGCGGCGAGCGCCATCCAGTTGTCGGAGCCGCGCAGGTCGGCGTAGTCGCGCTGGTCGGTGAGGTCGAGCTCGCCGGCGTAGACGCTGAACAGCGCCTGCTGGGAGTGCATGTTGTCCAGCGCGACCTGGATCATCTCGTCGCCGGGCTTGTCGGTGACCCGGAGCGCCTGCATCGCGGCGACCTCGCAGGAGAGGTACTCGCGGGCGCGGACGAGTTCGGTGAGCAGCATGGTCTGCCGGGGCAGCTGGCCGCTCTGCCGGCCGGCGAAGGAGGAGCGGAACGGGAAGACGGTCTCCACCAGGTCGCTGTAGGCGAGCAGCTCGTGGTCCCAGCTGACGACGTCGCGCAGGGCCTGGCCGCGTATCGCGGAGAGCTGGTCGGCGGCGGTGAGGACGTCCTGGTACTTCGTCCGCTGCTGGGCGTCGAGCCTGCCGAGCGCCTCGGTGTCGTTGAGGTAGCGCAGTTCGCGCAGGCTGTGGTCGGTGGCGGCCTGGGCGTGCTCGTAGGCGTCCTTGTTGGCCTGCGAGCCGGGGTCGGCGAGGCGGAGGACGGCGGCGCGGCGCTCTTCCTGGAGATCCAGGGTGTACTGGTCGACCGGCTTGACCAGTTCATGGAAAGATGAGCTCACGTCGAACTGGCTGCGGACGTCCCCGGTGGTGACCAGGGTCGCGTAGACCCACAGCCCGGTGAGCGCCACGATGGGCACCATGAGCAGCGCGATGATCTTCGCGCGGATCGAGCTGCTGCGCAGACGCATGGGGTCCTCGGTCGGGATGGAGCCAAGCGCGGACAGGGGTGCGGGTCGGGCGGGCGCTCGCGCCTCCCCGATCGGGCATGGGTGTCCCGGCAGGGGGCCGGGCCGTCGGATCTGCGTGACTCTACACCGCGCTGACCACCCGTTCGAAGGGTCACAGCCATCCCTGCCGGCGCCTGTCCGATTGATCCGGGATTGCTCCTTCGGCGACCGCTCTCCGCTGTCACCGGGGGGTGCACTCGGTGCCGATCGCGCCGGTGCGTCCCCGGGCCTCTGGGCAGCGCGGCCGGAGATCCGGTAGCTTCGCTGCCGATCCGTCCGCCGGCCGGGAAGGCCGACCGCGCGGGGGAAGACGGGGATCGGGGGCGGTGTGCGCGAGGTCAGCAGCCCCGCCCTGTCCGAGCCGGCCGCCGGCGGGCTCGCCGACTCGGTGTTCGACACCGCCGAGCAGAGTCCGGGGCTGATCCAGCTCTCCCGGCTCGTCGACGGGGTCTGGCAGCCGGTGACGGCGCTCCGCTTCCGCGACCAGGTGCTCGCCCTCGCCAAGGGGCTGCTCACCCGGGGCGTGCGCTACGGGGACCGGGTCGCCGTCATGTCCGGCACCTGCTACGAGTGGACGCTCTTCGACTACGCGCTCTGGGCGATCGGGGCGATCCCCGTCCCGGTGTACCCGACCTCGGCGCCCGAGCAGGTCCGCTGGATCCTCGCCGAGACGCAGGCGGTGGCCTGCGTGGTGGAGCACGAGGACCACGCGATGACGGTCGGCGCGGTCTGCGACGCACTGCCGGAGCTCACCGGCATCTGGCAGCTGGACCGGGACTGCGTCGGCACGCTGATCGAGGACGGCCGGGGCGTCCCGGACGCACTGGTGCACCGCCAGCGGCTCGGGGTCACCGCGGAGAGCATCGCCACCGTCATCTACACCTCGGGGACCACCGGCCGCCCGAAGGGCTGCCTGCTCACCCACGGCAACTTCACCACCGAGGCGGACGCCCTGCTGGAGGGCTGGGGCGAGATCTTCCGGGACACCGGCGGCGTGCCGCCGGCCACCCTGCTCTTCCTGCCGCTGGCGCACGTCTACGGCCGGATGGTGCAGGTCGCCGCCGTCCGCGGCGGCATCCGGATCGGCCACCACGGGCAGCTGACCACGGACAGCCTGCTGCCGGCGCTGGAGTCCTTCCGCCCGACCTTCCTGCACGCCGTGCCGTACGTCTTCGAGAAGATCTACCAGCGCGCCCGGGAGCGGGCGGAGGAGGCCGGCAAGGCCGAGCTGTTCGACCTGGCCGCGGAGACGGCGATCTCCTGGGCCGCCGCCCGCGAGCGGAAGGCGCTCGGCCACGGCCCGGGGCCGAGCCCGGCGCTGCGGGTGCGCCACGCCGCGTACGACCGGCTGGTGTACCAGCGGCTGCGGGGGGTGCTCGGCGGGCGGGTGCGCAACATCATGTCCGGCGGCTCGACGCTGGGCCGCGAGCTCGGCCTGTTCTTCGCCGGGGCCGGCATGACGGTGTACGAGGGGTACGGGCTGACCGAGACCACCGCCGCGGTGACGGCGAACCCGCCGGGGCGGCCGAAGTTCGGCACGGTGGGCCGACCGGTGCCCGGGGCGGCGGTGGCGATCGCCGACGACGGCGAGGTGTGGGTGACCGGCGGCACGGTGTTCTCCGGCTACCTCAACCACCCGCGGTGCACCGAGGCGGCGCTCGTCCGGGGCTGGCTGGCCACCGGCGACATCGGCCGGCTGGACGAGGACGGCTACCTCACCATCACCGGCCGCAAGAAGGAACTGATCGTCACCAGCAGCGGCAAGAACCTCGCGCCGGGCGCCCTGGAGGAGCGGGTGCGCTCGCACCCGCTGGTGGCCCAGTGCCTGGTGGTCGGCGACGACCGCCCGTACGTGGCGGCGCTGATCACCCTGGACCCGCAGGCCCTGGCGCACTGGCTGAAGCTGCGCGGCCGCGCGCAGCTGGACGTGTGGGGCGCGCTCGCCGACACCGAGCTGCACGGGGAGATCCAGCGGGCGGTCGCGGCGGCCAACACCGCCGTCTCGCGGGCCGAGTCGATCCGCGCCTTCCGGCTGCTGCCCAAGGAGTTCAGCGCCGAGGACGGCCTGCTGACGCCCTCGCTGAAGATGCGGCGCAGCGCGATCCAGGCCTACTACGCGGAGGACATCGAGGAGCTGTACGCGCCCTGACGGCCCGCCGCGCGCCGCGGTGCCGCGGGCACGGCGGGCCGGTGGGGGTCAGGCCGCGGCGCTGAACGACGGCAGGTAGCCGCCGGACTGCCCGGCCTTGTTCGGGTGGTAGCTCTCGTCGACGGGCAGCGTGGTGCTGTTGAGCCACTGGGTGGACGAGCCGCAGATCTCGTGCTCGGTGAAGATGCTCCGGACGTCCTTGAAGGTGAAGCCGGCGTCGGCCGCGCGCTTGGCGATGACCGAGTCCAGGGTGTCGGCGGCGCCGTTGATCGCGGTGCGCTTGGTGTCGCCGATGCCGAAGATGCAGTTGCCGCCGATCTTGTAGAGGTGCGGGTAGCCGAGCACCACGACGTGCGCGTTGGGGGCCTTGCTGCGGATCGCCGAGTACACCGCGTCGAGCTGGCCGGGCAGCGTGGTGGTGGCGTAGGACTTCGCGGTCGCCACCGCGCTCAGGCAGCTGCTCTCGGAGTTGAGCACGCAGGTCTGCATGGTGCTGGCGAAGCCGGCGTCGTTGCCGCCGATGGTGATACTGACCAGGGTGGTGCTCGAACTGAGGGCGGAGACCTGGTTGTTCAGCACGTCGCCGGTCTTCGCGCCGGAGCAGGCGACGAAGCTGAACGAGGTGGGGGCGTTCGCGTTCTTCCAGAGGTACGGGTAGGCATTGGTGCTTCGCTTGCAACTGCCGCTGTCACCGGTGTAGCTGCCCGCCCCGACGCCCGCGGAGTACGAGTCGCCCAGGGCGACGTAGCGTGCTCCGGCGGCCGAGGCGTCGGTGGCGGTGAACAGGGTGGCGAGGGAGAGCGCGAGCGCCGTGGCCGCGACGGGCAGGACTCTGGTGCGAGGCATGGGGGAACCTCCGGGTGGGGGGGTGAATGCAATCCGGAAGTGGGGGTGACCCGGATCACACTGTTGTGATACCAGGCAGTAGCCTCGCCGGATAGTGCCCATGCCAAAGTTGTTGACGGAGCGTCGGATGTGGCACCGTCACGTCACCGCGGTGCCATCCGGAATTCCGATGGACAGCTTTTCTGAAAGCGGGATTGACGGATCGTCAAAGGATCCCGGGGGTCACCCGAAGAGGGCGCAGCCGGCCGGCGGGAGCTCCTCGATCGTCTCGTTCGCGGCGGCGGGCACGCCGAGGTGCACCACCGCGGCGGCCACCGCCGCCCGCGCCTGGCGGACGCCCTGCGGCCCCCAGCCGAGCAGTTCGACCGCCAGTCCCGGCGCGACCAGCAGCCGCCGGTAGTGCCGGCCCGAGGCCGGGTCCGGCTGCGAGGTGCCCACCCGGCGCAGCGCCGCCGCCATCCGGACCCGGGCGCACTCGTGCCCGCCGTTCGCCGAGCCCACCCGGTCGTACAGGTAGCCGAGGTACCAGGGGCGGCCGATCACCGCCTGCGCCTCCTCGCCGGCCTCCCGGGCGAGCGCCGCGGCCGGGTCTCCCCCGTCCTCCGGCTCCAGCGAGCCGCCGGGCAGGCTGACGATGCCGTCCCTCGGGTTGACCAGGGTGAGCACCCGCCCGTCCGGGGCGAACAGCCAGCCCCAGGACTGCTTGACCGGCAGACCGGCCGGGACGTCCTCGCCGGGCCGCCACGGCCAGCCGGCGATCGGCCGGCGCCGGACCTTCCCGAGCAGGTCGGCGATCTCCGCGCTGTACTCGATGCGGTTCACGCGTGTCCCCTCCGGTCCCGGGCCGCCGGCGCGCCCGGTCGGCGGCCGGGGAGCGGATGCGGCGGGCCGCCGCCCGCTCCGACTGTTGATCTTCCCCGAACATCCGGTCGATGAACAGTCCTGGCCGCCGCCCGGGGCACACCCCGCGCCGCCGCCGGGCCGGCGCCGCGACCCTACCGCCCGTCACCGACCGTCCGCCCGGAGTCACGGACCGGCATCGGCCCCGGCGGCCGCCGCCCGACAGGGCCTGGTTGTCGGCATCGCCCGTTATGGTCGATGACCATGCGACTGCTGCATACCTCCGACTGGCACCTCGGCCGCTCCTTCCACCGGGAGAGCCTGCACGACGCCCAGCGCGCCTTCCTCGACCACCTGGTCGCCGTGGCCGCGGCGGAGCGGGTCGACGCGGTGCTGGTCGCGGGCGACGTGTACGACCGGGCGCTGCCCGGCCTGGAGGCGGTCGCGCTCTTCGACGACGTGCTCGTCCGGCTCGCCGCGCTCGGCGTGCCGACGGTCTTCATCAGCGGGAACCACGACTCCGCCCGGCGGCTCGGCGTCGCCGCCCGGCTGATCGACCGGGCCGGCATCCACCTGCGCACCGACCCGGACGGCTGCGCCGAGCCCGTGCTGCTCGCCGACGCGCACGGCCCGGTCGCCGTCTACGGCCTGCCGTACCTGGAGCCTGCCCTGGTCCGCGAGCGCTTCGGGCTGGACCGCGGCGGCCACGAGCAGGTGCTCGGCGCCGCGATGGACGCCGTCCGCGCCGACCTCGCCGAGCGCCCGGCCGGCACCCGCGCCGTCGTCCTCGCCCACGCCTTCGTGACCGGCGGCGCGCCCAGCGACAGCGAACGCGACATCACCGTCGGCGGGGTGGCGGGCGTGCCCGCCGCGGTCTTCGACGGCGTCCACTACGTCGCCCTCGGCCACCTGCACGGCAGCCAGCGGCTCGCCCCGCACCTGCGCTACAGCGGCTCCCCGCTGGCCTACTCGTTCTCCGAGGCGGACCACCGCAAGACCATGTGGCTGATCGACCTGGACGCCGACGGCTCGATCGCCGAGGAGCGCCGGATCGACTGCCCGCGGCCGCGCCGGCTCGCCCGGCTGCGTGGCCGCCTCGCCGACCTGCTCGCCGCCGAGGAGCACGCCTGGGCCGAGGAGTGCTGGTTGCAGGCCACCCTCACGGACGCCGCACGGCCCGCCGAGCCGATGGAGTCGCTGCGCCGCCGCTTCCCGCACACCCTGCAGCTGCTCTTCGAGCCCGAGCCGGCCGAGGGCGACCCGCACCCCTCGTACGCCGCCCGGGTCACCGGGCGCTCCGACCTGGAGATCGCCGAGGGCTTCGTCCGGCACGTCCGACCCGGCAGCACGCTCGGCGCGCACGAGCGGGAGTGGCTGGCCGAGGGCTTCGAGACCGTCCGCCGCGAGGCCGAGCTCGCCCGGGAGGCCGCCCGATGAGGCTGCACCGGCTCACCCTCACCGCCTTCGGCCCGTTCGCCGGCACCGAGGAGGTGGACTTCGACCGCCTCGCCTCGACCGGGCTCTTCCTGTTGCGCGGCGCCACCGGCGCCGGCAAGTCCAGCGTGCTCGACGCGGTCTGCTACGCCCTCTACGGCGAGGTGCCCGGCGCCCGCCGGGGCAATCCGCTGCGCAGCGACCATGCCGCCCCCGGCCTGCTCACCGAGGTCCGGCTCGACCTCACGCTCGGCAGCCGCCGGCTGGAGATCACCCGCAGCCCCGAGCAGCAGCGCCCCAAGCTGCGCGGTACCGGCACCACCACCGAGAAGGCGCAGACCCTGCTGCGCGAGTGGGCCGCCGACACCGGCGACGGCACCGCCGGCTGGCGGGCCGTCAGCCGCTCCCACCAGGAGGCGGGCGAGGAGATCCGCCGCCTGGTCGGCATGAGCCGCGAGCAGTTCTGCCAGGTCGTCCTGCTGCCGCAGGGCGACTTCGCACGCTTCCTGCGGGCCGACACCAAACAGCGCGCGGAACTGCTCGGCCGGCTCTTCGACACCCAGCGGTTCGGCCAGGTCGAGCGCTGGCTCGCCGACCGCCGGCTCCGCCAGGAGGCCGCAGTCCGCGACGGCCGGCAGCGGCTGCGCGACCTGGCCGCCCGCGCCGCCGAGGCGGCCGGTGCCGACGGCGAGCCGGCCGACGGCTGGGTGCCCGCCGAGGACGGCACCGCCGCGAGCGCCGCCGGCCTGGTCGACGGGGTGCTCGGCTGGGCGGCGATCCTGCGCAGCCAGGCCGCCGAACAGCACGCCGTGGCCGAGGCCGCACTCGCCGCGGCCCGCGCCGCCCGGGCCGATGCGGACGAGCGGCGGCGCGCCGCGGACACCCTCGCCGGGCAGCAGCTTCGGCACGCCGCGGCGGTGCGCACCGTCCGGCGGCTCGCCGAGGAGGGCGGGGCGCTCGGCCCCGAACGCCGCCGGCTCGCCGCGGCCCGGGCCGCACTCGGGGTGGAGTCCGCGCTGCGGCTGCGGGCCGCCGCCGAACGGGCGGACGCCACCGCGGCCGAGGCCGAGCAGCGGTGCCGGGCCGCCCTGCGGCGGCGCGGCGCGGCCGTCCCCGTCCGGACGGGCGGGGGCCCGGACGCCGGCGTCCCCGACGGCGGACCGGGGGTGCTGCTGCCGCACCAGGCCGGTCCGGCCGACGCGGTGCCGGTCGCCGAGGCGGACGCGGCCGCGCTGGCCGCGGCGGAGCGCCGGCTGCGCACCGCGGTCGGCGAGCTCACCGCCGCCCGGGCCGCCGAGCGGCGCCTGGAGGAGGCCGGCCGCGAGGAGTCCGACCTGGCGCACCGTCGGGACGCCGCCGAGCAGCTCGTCGAGGACGCCCGGGACTGGCTGGCCGGGGTCGACGCCCGGCTGAAGGCGCTGCAGGCCGAACAGAACGCCGCCGAGGCCGCCGCCGAGACGGTGCGCCGACTGGACGAGCGGCGCACCGAGCTGGCCGCCCGGCGGGACGCCGCCGGGCGGCGGGACGAGCTGCGGGCCGCGCTCGCCGGCGCCGAGCAGCAGGAGCGGGACGCCCACGACCTGGCGCTCACCGCCCGGGCGACCGCCCTCGACCTGCAGGAGCGCCGACTCGCCGGCATGGCGGCGGAACTCGCTGGCGCACTGCGCGCGGGCAGTCCCTGCCGGGTGTGCGGCGCGGCCGAGCACCCGGCCCCGGCCCGGCCCGGCGAGGGGCAGGTGACGGCCGGGGACCAGCGGCGCGCCGCCGCCGCGCAGGCCGACGCCGAGCAGCGGCTGGAGGACGTCCGGCGCAGGGTCGCCGGGCTGCGGGCCGACGAGTCCGCGGCCCGGGCCGTCGCCGGGGAGACGGCCCGTGGGGAACTCGACGCCCGGTCGGCGGCGGTCGAGGCGGAGCGGTCGGCCGCCGTCCGGCAGGCCGACGCGCTCGGCGCCGCCGTCCGGCGGATCGAGCAGCTCACCTCCGAGCAGCGCCGCCGCGAGGAGCAGTTGCGCTCCGGTGGTGCCGACGCCGCCGCGGCCGGCGCCAGGCTGCAGGACCTCGCCGCGGAGCGGATCCGGCTCGCCGGGCAGGTCGCCGAGGCCCGGGGCGACGCCCCCTCGGTGGCCGCCCGGGCCCGGCAGCTGGACGAGGACGCCCGGGCGGTGGCCGCGGCCCTGGACGCGGTGCACGCCGCCGCGGAGACGGCCGCCCGGCTGGCCGAGGCCGAGCAGGAGCTGCTGCGGGCCACCGCCGAGGCCGGGTTCGCCTCCCCCGACGGGGCGCGCGCCGCGCTGCTGCCCGCGGCGGACCGGACGGCGTTGGAGGCACGGCTGGCGGCGCACGACCGGGCGGCGGCCGCGGCCGAGGCCGAGCTGGTCCTCCCGGAGCTGGTGGCCGCCGCGGCGCTGCCGCCCGCCGACCCCGCGGCGGCGGCCGCCGGGCAGGAACGGACCGGCGACCGGCTGCAGCGGGCCGCCGCCGAGGCCGGCGCCGCGGAGCGGCGGTGCGCCGCGCTGGCCCGGATCGGTGCCGACCTGGCGGGGCTGGCCGCGGCGCTCGCGCCCGAGCTCGCCGAGTTCGGCCGGATCAGCCGGCTCGCCGCCCTGGTGGCCGGCGCCCCGGCGGAGAACGCGTTGCGGATGCGCCTGGAGTCGTACGTGCTGGCGGCCCGGCTGGAGCAGGTCGCCGAGGCGGCGAGCGCCCGGCTGGTACGGATGTCGGGCGGCCGTTACACGCTGGTGCACAGCGACGGCCCGGTGGCCGGCACCAAGCGCTCCGGTCTGTCGCTGCGGGTGGTCGACGCCTGGACGGGCCGGGACCGGGACACCGCGACGCTCTCCGGCGGCGAGAGCTTCTTCGCCTCGCTGGCCCTGGCCCTCGGCCTGGCCGACGTGGTGACGGACGAGGCGGGCGGCATGCCGCTGGACACGCTCTTCATCGACGAGGGCTTCGGCAGCCTCGACGAGCAGACCCTGGAGGAGGTCATGGACGTCCTCGACGGCCTGCGCGAGCGGGACCGCGCCGTCGGCATCGTCAGCCACGTCGCCGACCTGCGCAGCCGGATCCCCTCCCAGCTGCTGGTGCGCAAGCAGCGGCACGGTTCGACCCTGGCCGTCGCCGACCGCGAGGACGCCTGACGGCCGGGCCACTCCCCCGGGTCCCTCCGGCCGGCAGCCGGTCGGAGCCGGGCAGGCACCCTCGGTGTGACGGACGGTCAGCCGGCGCCGGGCGGAGCGGAACCGTCGGCGTGACGGACGGTCAGCCCGTGCAGGCGATCCGCTGGGCCTGCTGCCAGGTGCAGACGGCGCAGAGCGTCGAGCCGGTGTGGTCGGCCGGGTACTCGGTCGGCTCGCCGCACAGCACGCAGTCCGCGCGCGGGCCCGGGCCGGCCGCGGGGGTGAGTCCCTGCACGGCCTGATCGGCGGCGGGGGCGAGCTCGCAGACGGCGTCCGTCGGGGCTGCGGTGGAGGTGTCGGGCTCGGTCATGGTCGCCTTCCTCGGTGGTGGTGCGGTGCCCGGGGCCGCCCCGGGCGGGGGTGCGGTGCCGGCACCGTCGTCAACGCCGGGCTGCGGTCGGGCATGCCCGTCAGCCGAGGAAGCTGAGCCGGACCGTCCGCCGCGGGTTGTCGACGTTGGTGTCGACGAGGACGACGGACTGCCAGATGCCGAGCGCGAGCTTGCCGCCGATCACCGGCAGGGTGGCGTGCGGGGCGACCAGCCCGGGCAGCACGTGGTCGCGGCCGTGGCCCGGCGTGCCGTGCCGGTGCCGCCAGCGGCCGTCGGCGGGCAGCAGGTCGCGGAGCACGGCGAGCAGGTCGTCGTCGCTGCCGGCACCGGTCTCGATGACGGCGATGCCCGCGGTGGCGTGCGGGACGAAGACGTTGAGCAGCCCGTCGCGGCCGGCGGCCGCGGTGGTGAGGAAGGCCGCGCAGCGCTCGGTGATGTCGAGGGCGACCTCGCCGGTACCGGTGGTGGTCTCGAAGGTCAGCGTGTGGAAGGTGTCCGCCATGGGGCCATCCTGACGCATGGCCGCCGCGGACCGGCGGATGTCCCGGGGAGTGGGACGGAGGCACGACAAAGACCCGGCGGACGGTGACTGTCCGTCGGGTCGTCGGCCGGGCAGCGCCCGGCCGGTGCGCGGCGCCCGCTGCCGGGCCGCCGCCGCGCTGCTAGTGCCGGCTGCCGAACAGGCTGCGGCGCAGGCGGCGCAGCGGAGTGAGCAGCGACACCCGGGCGGTGCGCCGGGGCGCGGCCTGCGTGCCGGTCGCACCGGTACCGCGCGGCGTGAGCTCCCTTATCAGGCCGAGGGCCTCGGCCGTGTCGACCGTCGAGAGCGCGGGCGCGCCGAGCACGGCCAGGTGGCGTTCGATCCGGCGGCCGGTCGTGCCGACACCGCACTGGATCGCCGGCACTCGCGGCCGCGGTCGCACTTGCATCTGTTCCATCGTTTCCCACCCCTACGAGGCGCCAGGGCCGTGAGGCGAAGACTATCCGTGAGTGGCTCTCCGCGCGCAAGCGTCCTGGTGTTCTGCCACCGTATCGTGCGAACGGATCTGACACTTCACCAGACGGCCGTGGCCTCGGTCACGACTGGGCATCGATCATCTCCGACACAGCACCGCAGGTCGGGCATATCGGGCGCGCTTCAAACCTGCGGTCGGCAGCACGCCGAGTGCCGGAGCCGCGTACGGCGGCACGGGCCCGGCGCGCAGGGGGCGGGGAGAGCTCCGGGGGTGCGGCCCGCGGGCAGCCCGCGCGGGTGACGACCCGGCCGGACGGGTCACCGGTGCGGGTGAGAGTGCGGCCGGCCCGAACCGGGTGGTGCGGGCAGCCCGAACCGGCTGGTGCGGCATCGGCCGGGCCCCTCGGGCGGCACCCCGGAGGCCTGCCGTCACTGCATTCACAACTTGAACGCGTCTGAGGGATTGACGCGGCGGAAACCTACAAGCAATATTTCCTCAGACACGGAGTTCCCGAGCCACCCCTCGAGACTCCTGTCGAATGAGTTCGACAGATGAAGAAAACTTCCGACACCTGCTGAGTCACTGTCCGGCCGTCTCGACGCTGCGGCGGCCCGACTCAGGTGCGGTGACGGACCGGCGGTCGGTCGTTGAGGGTCGGCCGGACCGCCAAACCGGACTGCCGGTGCCGCCGCTCGCACGGCGCGGCACCGGCGGTCGCGTTTTCCGGCCGCCGTCCGGGGCCGCTGCCCAGTCCCCGGACGGCGGGCCGCGACGCCCGCGCCCCTCGGCGCCCGCCACCCGTTCACGGTCCGAAGCAATCATTCCGGGACACGCCCCGACACCCCGACGATCACTTTCCGTCAACCGATCGTCCACCTGTGCTGGCTACAGTGGTTTCACCGGGCGAGCAGCCGCCGACCCACTGTCCTGCGCGGAGTGACACGAGCGTGAGCCTCCTCCTCAGCATCGTCCTGCCGGTCCACGGAGTGGAGCGCTTCCTCCCCGAGTGCCTGGACTCCCTGCGCGCGGAGACCGCCGCACCGGGCGAGGTGGAGATCATCGCGGTGGACGACCGCTCCCCCGACGGCTGCGGGGCGCTCCTCGACCGGTACGCGGCCGTCGACCCCCGGCTGCACGTCCTCCACCTCACCGAGAACCGGGGCCTGGGCGGCGCCCGCGAGGCGGGCCTCGCCGAGGCCGGCGGCCGCTGGGTCTGGTTCGTCGACAGCGACGACCGGCTGCTCGACGGCGCCCTCGACGCCGTCCTCGCCGAGCTGCGCGCCGAGGAGGAGCGGGCCGCCGCCGGGCAGCCCCCCGCCGACGTGCTGCTCACCGACTTCGTGCACGTCTACGGCGACGGCGGCACCGAGCCCAACCCCTGGCACCACCACCTGACCGGGCCGGAGCTTGCCGCCGGCTGCACCGCGGCCGACCACCCCGACCTGCTGCGCGCCGTGATGGCGGTGTGGAACAAGGTGCTCCGCCGCGACTACCTGCTGGGCCTCGGCGTCTCCTTCGGCCGCGGCTACTACGAGGACATCTCCGTCACCTACCCCGCGCTGCTCGCCGCCGGCCGGCTGCGGTTCCTGGACCTCCCCTGCTACGCCTACCGCCGCGGCCGCCCGGGCGCGATCACCAGCACCCCGTCCGCGAAGCACGCCGACGCCTTCGCCCAGTACGAGGAGATCTTCGCCTTCCTGGACCGGCGGCCGAGCCCGCTGCGCGCGACCGTCTTCGAGCGCACCGTCCGGCAGTCCCTCACGGTGTACGACACGCCCGGCCTGGTGCCGTCGGCGATGCGACCGGAGTTCTTCCGCCGGATCAGCGCGCACATCGCGCGGCACCGCCCGCCCGGCCACGTCTTCCCGCGCGGGCCGCGCGGCCTGCCGCACCGGCTCGCCGCCCGCGGAGCCCGCCGCTCCTACGACGAGCTCCGCCGCACCCGGGCCCTGCCGGCCGCCGCCCGCCGCGGCACCCGGGCCCTGGGACCGGCCGTCCGACGGGCGGTGCGCGGCGGCGCCCGGTTCGCCGCCTACAACGCCTTCCGCCGGCTGCCGCTGGACGAGCACCTCGCCGTCTACGCCGCCTACTGGCACCGCGGCTACGCCTGCAACCCGGCCGCCATCTACGAGCGGGCCCGCGAACTGGCCCCGCAGATCCGCGGGGTGTGGGTGGTGGAGACCGACGCGCAGGCTGCCGCGCTGCCGCCGGGGGTGCCCCACGTCGTGCTGAACACCCCGGCCCACCTGCGCGCGATGGCGACCGCCAAGTACTTCGTCAACAACGTCAACTTCCCGCACGTCCCGGGCAAGCGGCCGGGCTCGGTGCACCTGCAGACCCAGCACGGCACCCCGCTCAAGAGCATGGGGATGGACCTGAGGGACCATCCGATCGCCGCGGACGGCATGGACTTCCACCGCCTCCAGGAGGCCGTCGACCGCTGGGACTACCTGGTCTCCCCCAATCCGCACACAAGCGAGCACTTCGCCCGGGCCTACCCCGGGCGGTACCGGATACTGGAGACCGGCTACCCGCGCAACGACCGGCTGGCGCTGGCGACCGCCGGCGAGTGCGCCGCCGCCCGCGAGGTGCTCGGCGTCCCGGCCGGGCAGCGCACGGTGCTGTACGCGCCGACCCACCGGGAGGCCCGCGGCGGCTACCTGCCGCTGCTCGACCTGCCCGAACTGGCCCGCCGGCTCGGCCCCGGCCACACCCTGCTGGTACGCACCCACTACTTCCACACCGGCGGCCCGGGCGACCTCTCCACCGGACCGGACGCGGCCCGGATCGTGGACGTCTCCGGCCACCCGGTGGTCGAGGAGCTGTACCTCGCCTCGGACGCGCTGGTCACCGACTACTCCTCGATGATGTTCGACTACGCCGTACTGGACCGGCCGATCGCCCTCTTCGCCCCGGACTGGGACGAGTACCGGTCCGTCCGCGGCGTCTACTTCGACCTGCTCGCCGAGCCGCCCGGTCCGGTCGCCACCACCACCGGGCAGGTGGCCGACGCCCTGCTGGCCGGCGACCCCGAGCCGCGGCTGCGGGCGCGCTTCCGCGAGCGGTTCTGCCCGTGGGACGACGGGCACGCCGCCGAACGCGTCGTCCGGGAGGTCTTCCCGACCACGGCGCCGGGCACCGCTGCGGACCGCCGGGTGCTCACCGCCTGACACCGCCCCGGCGCACCGGGTGACGGTCCGTCAGCCTACCGTGTCCGGCTGTGCGACCGCACAGCTGCACAGCGTGACGAGGATCTCGGTCGACCCGCCCCGGGAGGGAGTGGACGGGCGCCGGGGTGCATGTCGTAATGTGCGGACTGATCCCGCGCCGACCGGTCGGGACACCGTCGGCCGGCCAGGGAGGGCCCATGCTCAACCTCATCACGAAGCTCGTGCTCAAGCCGCTGGCGAAGACCGTCTACCGGCCGGTCGTCGAGGGCCTGGAGCACGTGCCTCGCAAGGGTGGGGTGATCCTGGCCAGCAACCACCTGTCCTTCATCGACAGCGTGGTGATCCCGCTGACGGCCCCGCGCCAGGTGTATTTCCTGGCCAAGGCCGAGTACTTCACCGGCACCGGGCTCAAGGGCGCGGTCTCCCGCGCGTTCTTCACCTCGGTGATCAACGCGGTGCCGGTCGAGCGCGGCGAGATCCGCGCCGCCGCCGCCTCGCTGGAGCAGGCGCTGGAGATCCTGAACGACGGCAAGGCCTTCGGCATCTACCCGGAGGGGACCCGCTCGCTGGACGGCCGGCTCTACAAGGGCAAGACGGGCGTGGCCTGGCTGGCGCTGACCGCCGGCGTCCCGGTCGTCCCGGTCGCCCTGGAGGGCCCGCAGGAGATCCTGCCGGTCGGCCGGCGGATCCCGCGGATCCGCCGGGTGACGGTCCGGTTCGGCAAGCCGCTGCACTTCCCCGAGCTGCACGGCCAGGCCCGTTCGGCCCGGGCCCGCCGCCAGGTCACCGACGAGGTGATGGCGGCGATCCACGAGCTGTCCGGCCAGGAGCTGGCCGAGGCCTACAACGAGGCGCCGAAGGCCGCCTGATCCCGGTCGCGGCCGAGGAAGGCCGCCAGGCGGGCGTTCAGCCCGTCCGCGCCCACCGCGGGCAGTCCGTGGTGGGTCGCCCCCTCCAGCACCGCCACCTCGCCGCCCGGCAGCGCCCCGCGCGCCGCCGCGGCGACCTTCCGCGCGTCGTGCGCCCCGCTGCGGTCGGCCACCAGCACCAGCACGGGGCCGTGCAGCGCGGCGGCGTCCGGCCGGGGCAGCCGCAGCGGCCGGGCCAGGCCGGGCAGCCCGGCGCCGCGGGCGTACACCTCGGCGCAGTCCGGGTCTGCGGTGCCCGCGGTCTCCCGGGCGAGGAGGGCGAGGGCGCTCGCCCGGGTGGGGCGGAGCAGCAGCGGCAGCGCGCGCAGCACGTAGCCCGGCCGGAAGCCGGCGAAGCACTGGGTGGGGTCGACCAGGGCGAGCCGGTCCACCCGCTGCGGCCTGCGCACCGCGTAGTCGAACGCGAGCAGGGCGCCGTAGGAGTGCCCGCACAGGTCGGCGCGCTCGGCGCCGAGGCCGTCCAGCAGCGCGTCCAGCCACGCGGCGAGGTCCTCGCCGGTGCGCAGCGGCCGTCCGCCGCGGGCGCTGCGTCCGGCGTCGCCGGGCAGGTCGGCCGCGAGCACCCGGTGCTGCGCGCCGAGAGCGGCGGCGGTGCCGGCCCAGACCGCGCCGGTGGCGCCGCCGCCGGGCAGCAGGACGAGCGGCGGCGCACCGGCCGGGCCGTGGGCGTGCACCCGGGTGGTGCCGTGCGGGGTGGGGACGTCGAGTTCGGCGGTGCCGGCCGGCCAGCGGGCCAGCAGGGCGTCGTAGGCGGCGTCGAAGTCCTGGAGCGGACGGGACTCGGTGGTGGACACGGTTGACCCCCGGTCGCCTCGGTGACGGTGTCTCGTTGACCAATTCTCTCGCTGAACGAGAGAATAACCCGGAAGGGGCGGTGGAGGAAGGACGGTGGGCGCAATGGCGGAGGCACGGCCCGAGGGCCCGGCGATGGAACTGGTGCACCTGCTGCGCGCGGTGACGGTGGAGTTCGACCTGCTCGGCGCGGAGTTCGCGGGCCGCAACGGCCTGCACCCGACGGACCTGCGGGCGCTGATCCACCTGCTGGACGCGGCCCGGGCCGGCGAGACCGTCACCCCGGGCCGCCTCGGCGCGGCGCTGCGGCTCAACTCGGCCGGCACCACCGGCCTGGTCGACCGGCTGGAGCGACTCGGCCTGGTGGCCCGCACCCGGGACGACCGGGACCGACGCCGGGTGCTGCTCACCGTGGACGAGAAGGCGGTCGGGCTCGGCCGGTCGTTCTTCGGCCCGCTGATCGGCGCCCTGGTGGGCGCGGCGGACGACTTCGACGCGTCCGAGCTCGCGACCGTCCGCCGCTACCTGACAGCCGCACTGGCGGCCGCCGCGGCGGCCCGCGAGTCCTCCGCCGGGGGCGCGTAAAGCACCTCCCCGCCGAAAGCCGGGGGAGAACTGCACAGTCCGGAAATGGCGCTGCTGACGAATCCGGCTCACCGCCGGTCCGTGCAGTGGCCCGCATCCGAATTGCGCAGTTCCCCGCGCCCCTCGGGGCACGCCCCCCGCGAGGACAGGTCCTAGGCGGCCGCCTCGCGGCGGAGGAGGGCGGCGTAGCGGCCGCCGTGGTCGAGCAGTTCGTCGTGGTTGCCGAGTTCCAGCACCTCGCCGGCGTCGAGCACGGCGATCTGGTCGGCGTGCCGGACGGTGGAGAGCCGGTGGGCGATGGTGATGGTGGTGCGGCCCACCGCGAGCGCGTCGATGGCCTGCTGGACGGCGGCCTCCGTCCGGTTGTCGAGGGCGCTGGTGGCCTCGTCCAGGATCAGCACGGGCGGGTTGCGCAGGATGGTGCGGGCGATCGCCAGGCGCTGCTTCTCGCCGCCGGAGAAGCGGTAGCCGCGCTCGCCGACCAGGGTGTCGTAGCCGTCCGGCAGGGCGGAGATCATGGGGTGGATCTGCGCGGCCTCGGCGGCCGCGACGAGTTCCTCGTCGGTCGCGTCGGGCTTGGCGAAGCGCAGGTTGTCGGCGACCGAGGCGTGGAAGAGGTACGTCTCCTGGGAGACCACGCCGACCGCCCGGGCCAGGGTGTCGAAGGAGAGTTCGCGGACGTCGGTGCCGTCGATGCAGACCCGGCCGCCGGTGACGTCGTACAGCCGCGGGACGAGGTAGCTGAGGGTGGTCTTGCCGGATCCGGTCTCGCCGACCACGGCGAGCGAGCTGCCGGCCGGGACCTTGAGGTCGACGCCGGCGAGGGTGGGGCGCTCCTGGTCGCCCTGGTAGCGGAACTCGACGCCCTCGAAGGTGACGTCGCCACGGACGTGGTCCAGGTGGACCGGCCGGGCCGGTTCGGCGATCTCCACCGGCAGGTCGAGGTACTCGAAGATCCGCTGGAAGAGCGCCAGCGAGACCTGCACCTGCACGCCGGTGGAGAGCAGGCTGACGGTGGGCCGGAAGAGGCCCTGCTGGAGCGAGACGAAGGCGACGAGGGTGCCGACCGAGACGATCGGGGCGCCGCCGGCCGAGGTCAGCCCGGCCGCCCAGTAGATCAGGGCGGGCATCGCGGCCATCACGACCTGGATGGTGGACATCCGCCAGCGGCCGGCCATGTTGACCCGGACCTCCAGGTCGGCGAGCTCGTCGGACTGCCGGGTGAAGTCCCGGGAGAGCGAGTCGGCGCGGCCCATGGTGCGCCCGAGCAGGATGCCGCTGACCGAGAGCGACTCCTGCACGGCGGAGCTCATCGCCGCGAGCTTGCGCTGCCGCTCGGTGGTGATCTTCTTCCGCTCGTTGCCGACCCGGCGGCTGATCCAGACGAAGACCGGGAGGAGGAGCAGCGAGACGACGGTGAGCCGCCAGTCCAGGGCGACCATGGCGACGACCGTGGCGAGGACGCCGGTGAGGTTGGAGACCAGCGAGGTGGCCGTCATGGTGACCGTGGACTGCATGCCGCCGATGTCGTTGGCGATCCGGGACTGCACCTCGCCGGTGCGGGTCCGGGTGAAGAAGGCCAGGGACATCCGCTGCAGGTGGGCGTAGACGGCGGTGCGCAGGTCGTGCATGACGCGCTGGCCGACCACGGTGGATATCAGGGTCTGCAGCACGTTGAAGATGCTGTTGACGACCGCGGTGGCGATCATGCCGAGGCACAGCAGGGTGAGCAGCCCGGTGCGGCCCTGCGGGATCGCGGTGTCCAGGGTGGCCCGCAGCAGGAACGGGGTGACGACCGAGACCACCGCGGAGGCCGCGACCAGCAGGCCGACCACGGCGAGCCGTCCGCGGTAGGGCCGGAACAGCGCGAGGATGCGGCGGAGCTGGGCGGGCGGCGCCGACTCGGCCCGGTCCGGGTCGGGCGGGGTCCAGTCGATCCGGTCGAGTTTCAAGGGCGACCTCCGGGTACGGGGGCGGGCGGGACCGCCGGCAGGGACTGCATCATCATTAGCCTAACTAATAATGAGCCTGGCCCTATTCCTGGTGGTCCGGCCGCGCCTCCCTCAGTCTGCCCCCGGGGTCCGGCGCTCAGTTCGGGCCGTAGCTGCGGCCGGCCTTCGAGGAGATCGCCCCTGCCCGGCCGCTCGGCACCAGCCGGGCCAGCGCCACCGCCAGCTTGTAGCGCTTGCCGGGCACCGAAACGGTCTTGCCCAGCACCAGGTCGCGCAGCGAGTCGTCGACCACCCGGTCGGCGTCCAGCCAGCCCCAGGAGGGGATGTTCGAGGTGCCCATACCGGCCCGCGCGTGGAACTCCGTCCGCGTGAAGCCGGGGCAGAGCGCCTGCATCCGCACCCCGCTGCCGGCGAGGTCGCGGGCGGCGCCCTGGGTGAAGCTGACCACCCAGGCCTTGCTGGCCCCGTAGGTGCCGCGGGGGAAGAAGGCGGCCACCGAGGCGACGTTGACCACCGCGCCGCGGCCGCGCTCGCGCATCCCGGGCACGGCAGCGCTCGTGATCCGCAGGACGGCCTCGATGTGGACCTTCAGCATGGTCAGCTCGGCGTCGAGGGGGACCTGGAGGAAGGTGCCCCTGTTCCCGAAGCCGGCGTTGTTGACCAGGATGTCGACCGGGCGCTCGCCGTCCCGAAGCCGCTCCTCGACCGCGGCGATGCCCGCGTCGGTGGCGAGGTCGGCGGTGAGCGTCTCGACCCGGACGCCGAAGCGCTTGCCGAGTTCCGCGGCGGTCTCCTCCAGCCGCGCGGTGTCGCGGGCGACCAGGACGAGGTCGCGACCGTCCCTGGCGAGGCGTCGGGCGAAGGCGGCACCGATCCCGGCGGTGGCGCCGGTGATGAGAGCAGTGGTCATGCGCCGACCGTACTGGGTCGAACCGCCGGGGCGCACGGGCGCCGCCCGCCCCGGGACGGCCCGGGGCGGGCGGCGCGGTCGGGCTGCGCCGGGTCAGGCCCGGTAGGCGGCCCAGGAGTTGGTCATCCGGGTCACCTGGCCCGGGGTGAACTGGTACATGCAGGAGTCGTACGTGTAGTCCATGAAGTTGTGGATCGGGTCGACGCCGGCCTTGCTCGTGCAGGTGTCGCGGCCGGTCGGGCAGGCGTACGCGGCGCTCTTCTCGGCCGGGGTGTCGGCCACGTAGTCGCCGTTTCCGTTGCAGCCGCCCTGGAAGGTGTGGTAGAGCCCGAGCCAGTGGCCGACCTCGTGGGTGGCGGTGTCGCCCTCGTTGTAGTTGGTGGCCGAGCCGCCGGGCACGGACGCGTCCAGGATCACCACGCCGTCGTCGGTCGGGTTGCCGGCGTAGGAGCTCGGGAAGGTCGCCCAGCCGAGCAGGCTCTGGCCGAGGCTCGCGGTGTAGAGGTTGAGCGCGTTGGCACCGCCCTTGCGCAGGGTGGACTTCATCTGCTTCTCGGCGCTGGAGCCGGGGGTGATGCCGCTGTACCAGACGGCCTTGTCCGTGTAGTCGGTGCCGGCCAGGGTGAACGTGAACGGCGACGCGGTGTTGCCGGTGCCCTGGCCGCCGTACGCGGCGTTGAGCACGGCGATCTGGTTGGCGACCGTCGCGGCCGACAGCTTGCCGGTGGTGCCGGAGTGGATGACGTGCACGTAGACCGGGATGCTCGTCGCCGCCAGGGCCGAGTCCGCGAGCAGCTGGGAGCCTTCGGAGGTCTTGGCCAGGTTGGCGACCCGGGCCTTCAGTTCGGCCTCCATCGCCTGGGCCTGCAGGTCGGTGACGGCGTTCGGCTCGTGCGCGGTGGAGCCGGCGGCACGGCGGGCGGCCGCGTCCTCTCCCCCGGTGCAGGCCGAGGCGCCCGGTGCGGCGAGCACGGGGGAGGAGGCCGGCAGGGCCAGCTGACCGACCGACAGGACGCCGGCGAGGGCGGTCGCGGCGAGCAGCCGGTTGCCGCGGAAGGCCGCGAGGGCAGGACGGATGACACGGGCAGAACGGCGCATCTGCTCTCCCGAGGAGGGTGTGGGGGAATGGCGGCATTGGGGGCCGCCGAGCAGAGGCTACGCATTCCCGCCGTGCACGTGTCAGATGCGTTCCGGCCGCGAATTGGTGCGGACAAATCACTCAAATGCCGGAGGTTTACCGGCCGTTGGGCTGTTCATGGGGAGCTTTTTCGCCAATCCGGAAGCACCCGGTTGGCCGAAAGCCGTCAGGGCCGGGGCGCCGGATTCCGCCACCCCGGCCCGAGACTGACGGTCAGTCCGCCGCGCCGTCCAGTCGACCCGCCGTCGGTTCACCCGAAAGTGCAGCGGTGGTCCGGACGGCGGTGTCGGCCTCGCCGCCCGCGCCGACCGGCCGCAGCCGCCGGTCCGCGGTGGCCCTCAACTCCGGCTCCAGCCGGGCCATGTCACGGCGGCCGCCGAGCGCCACCACCGAGGGCAGCAGCCAGCGGACCGGCTGCATGCCGCGCAGCCAGGCCTGCGCGTAGACGTGCACCGAGCGGCGGGCGATGCCGGCGATCAGCCGGTCCACGGCAGGTCCGAGCGGGTACGTCTTGTTGGCGGGCCAGGGCAGCCGGGCCCGCATCTGCTTCAGCACGGTGTCCTGGTCGGCGCCGCGCACCATGTCGGTGTCGGTCCAGCTGAGGTAGCCGACGCCGACCCTGACGCCCTGGTGCGCCACCTCGGCGCGCAGTGCGTGGGCGAAGGCCTCGACGCCCGCCTTGCTGGCGCAGTACGCGGACATCAGCGGCGCCGGGGTCAGCGCGGCCAGCGAGGCGATCTGCAGCAGGTAGCCGCGGCTCTCGGCCAGCGCGGGCAGGAACGCCCGGGCGGTGGCCACGCTGCCGAGCAGGTTGACCTCGATCACCCGGGTGAAGGCGCGGTGGTCGCTGTCCAGCAGCGGGCCGCCGATGGCGATGCCGGCGTTGGCGACCACGCTGTCGATCCGGCCGTAGCGGTCCTGGATCTGCCGGGCGACGGCGCTCAGCGCCTCCAGGTCGGTGACGTCGGCCTCCCAGGCGGAGGCGTGCGGGCCGCACTCGGCGGCGACCGCCTTCAGCTCGGCCGGCTCCAGGCCGACCAGCGCCACCTTGGCGCCCTGCGCGGAGAGCCGGCGGGCCATCAGGGCACCGATGCCGCGGGCGGCGCCGGTCACCACCACGACCTGGGAGGACAGGGGCGGGTTCATGCGGTGGCGCTCCTCTGCTTGTCGGCGCGGGTGCCGGCGCGGTTGTCGGCGGTGAGGGTGACGATCCGGCGGATCTCGGCGGCGACCTCGGCGGGCCGCTCCATCGGGGACATGTGTCCGACGCCCGGCAGCTCCAGCAGGCCCTGCGGGTCGGGCAGCGCGGCGGCCATCCGGCGGGCGTGCACCGGCGGGGTGAGCCGGTCCCTGCTGCCGACCACCACGGCGGTCGGCGCGGCCAGCCCCGCGAGACCCGCGGTGACGTCCAGCTCGCCCAGCACCTTGGCCCAGCCGTGCCGGACGGCCGTCGGGCAGGCGTGCACGATCCGGGCACAGGCGTCCACCCGGGCGGCCGGCGTGCCGGGGCCCATCGTGGCGTACTTGAGCAGGGCGCGGCTGATGCCGTTGACCGGGCCGAGCGGCAGCTTCGACTCCAGCACCGCCCGGTGCAGCGCCCGGCGCAGCCCGGTGCCGCGGACGGCGGCCGGGACGACCAGCAGTTCGGCGACCAGGTCGGCCGGGCCGGTGCTGATCAGCACGGCGCCGGCCGTCCGGGCGGCGACCCGGCCGCGGTCGGCCGCGGCCATGATCGTCATGCCGCCCATGCTGTGGCCGGCCAGCACCGCACGGCCGCCGTCCGGCAGCACGTCGGTCAGCACGGCCTCCAGGTCGTCGGCCAGCCGGGCCGTGCCGTACCCGGCGGGTCCGGACGGGACGTCGCTGCGGCCGTGGCCGCGCTGGTCGTAGGCGACCACCCGGTGGTCGGCGGCCAGCCGGTTGACCACCGGCGCCCAGAACGGGGTGGAGCAGGTCCAGCCGTGGGCGAGGACGACCACGGGGGCGCCGTCCGGGCCGTACAGCTCGACGTTGAGCCCGGTGCCGTCGGCGGAGCGGACCCGCCGGATCCCGGCCGGGTCGGGCAGCACGCAGTCCGCGTCGATCACGCCGGCACCTCCTCGGCGGGCGCGGCGGCGGTGACGGCCGCGGTGCGCTTGATCAGCTCGTACTCGGCGAGGTCGACCCGGCGGGTGGCGCGGCGGAAGGCCGAGGTCGACGCGGGCCACAGCACGGTGTTCTTCCCGCTGTCGTCGAGGTACCAGCTGACGCAGCCTCCGGTCGTCCAGACCGTGCGGTCCATCCGGTGCTGCAGTTCGAGGTTCCAGTGCTTCTGCGCGACGGCGGTGGGCTGCATCGCGGTCGCGCCGACCGAGTCCAGGGTGGTGAGCGCGTCGACCAGGTAGTTCAGCTGCGACTCGATCATGAGGATCATCGAGCTGTTGCCGAGCCCGGTGTTCGGGCCGATCACGAAGAACAGGTTGGGGAAGCCGCGCACGGTGGAGCCGCGCAGCGCCTCCATGCCGCCCTTCCACTCCTCGGCCAGGCTGCGCCCGCCGATGCCGAAGACCCGCTGGGCGATCGGCATGTCGGTGACGTGGAAGCCGGTGCCGAAGACGATCGCGTCCACCTCGTGCTCGCTGCCGTCCCCGGCCACCAGGGTCGAGCCGCGGACCTCCGCGAGCCGGGAGGAGACCAGCTCGGTGTTGGCCGCCGCCAGCGCCGGGTAGTACGTGTTGCTCAGCAGGATGCGCTTGCAGCCGATCCGGTAGTCCGGGGTCAGCCGGGCCCGCAGCGCCGGGTCGGCGACACCGCGGGCGATGTGCTTCTCGGCGATCTTCTGGACGAGCTTCAGCAGGCCGGGGCGGCGGACGAAGGCGTCCACCTGGAGTTCGCGCAGCGCGAAGAGCGCGCCGCGGCGCAGCGCGCCGGTCGGCGGGAGGGCGCCGTGCAGCCACTTCTCCAGGCCGGTGATCTCGCGGTCGCGACGCGGCATCACCCAGGCCGGGGTGCGCTGGAAGACGGTGAGCCGGCCGACCTGCGGCTGGATCGCCGGGACGATCTGGGCGGCGGAGGCGCCGGTGCCGACCATCGCGACCCGCTTGCCCGTCAGGTCGTAGTCGTGGTCCCAGCGGGAGGAGTGGAACACCTTGCCGGGGAAGTCGGCGAGGCCGGGGACGTCCGGGATCTGCGGGTCGGCGAGCGGCCCGGCGGCGGAGACCACGGCGTCGGCCGTCCAGGTGCCGGCGGACGTGGTGAGCCGCCAGCGGGCCGGGCCCTCCTCCCAGCGCGCCTCGGTGACCTCCGCGCCGAACCGCAGGTGCGGGCGGAGCCCGAAGGTGTCGGTGACCTTCTCCAGGTAGGCCCGGATGTCGGGCTGGCCCGAGAAGCTGCGCGGCCACTCCGGGTTCGGCGCGAAGGAGAAGGAGTAGAGGTGCGAGGGGACGTCGCAGGCGCAGCCCGGGTAGCTGTTGTCGCGCCAGGTGCCGCCGACGGCGGCGGCCCGCTCCAGGATGACGAAGTCCGTGATGCCCGCCTGGCGGAGCCGGACGCCGGCGCCGAGGCCGCCGAAGCCGGAGCCGATCACGGCGACCCGCACGTGCGGATGGTCGGACGCGCCCGCGGCGGGTGCGGCGGGCTGCTTGCTGCGCGATGCCATGCGGCGGCTCCAGGGCAGGTGGCGAGGGTGGGGGGTATGAGGTGCGGGGTGCGGGTGGGTCCGGGCGGAGCTGGTGGAACGGCGGGGACTGTCGAGCCTAACCATGCCAGTAATCACTGGCACGATTGGCAGAGTAGCCGCTGCCGCCCCGGTGCGGAAGAAGCCGGGCACGACGCCTCACGGCGCGCCCGCCCTATGCTGAGCGGCGTGGCGGAGATCACCAGCACCAGCGGGCAGCCCCGCGAGTACCGCGTCGAGGAGCTCGCCGCGGCCGCCGGCATCACCACCCGGACCCTGCGGTTCTACCGCGAGCGCAAACTCCTGCAGCCGCCCCGCAAGGAGGGCCGGATCGCCTGGTACGGCGAACAGCACCTCGCCCGGCTGAAGATGATCGGCGAACTGCTGGAGCGCGGCCACACCCTCGGCGGCATCACCGAACTCATCGGCGCCGGCGAGAGCGGCCGCGACGTCGCCGATCTGATCGGCCTGCGCGACGAGATCGCCGCCCCCTGGTCCGACGAGACCCCCGTCCGGCTCGGCTGGGAAGAACTCCTCGCCGCCTTCGGCGACCAGCTCACCCCCGAGAACACCGCCGAGTCCATCGCCCAGGGCTACATCACCGTCGAGGAGGACGGCATCACCCACATCAGCCGCCGGCTGATGGACGCCACCCTCGCCCTGGTCGCCGAAGGGGTCCCGCTGGCCGCCGTCCTCGACGTCAGCCGCCGGACCCAGGAGCACCTGGACGCCGTCGCCGAGGCCTTCACCGAACTCGCCCGCGACCACCTGCTCGGCGGCCTCACCCACGTCGCCGACCTCACTCCCGAGGAGGCCGCCGGGCTGACCGAGCGGATCCGCCGCGTCCGCCCGCTCGCCCGGGCCACCGCCGACGCCCAGTTCATGCTCGCCATGGACCGCACCGTCCGGGCCGCGTACGACAAACTGCTCTCCGAGGGCTGCTGACCGGCGGCCGGCGCTGTTACGGCCCGTGATATTTCGGTCGGCACCGAACCGTCCGGCCGGTACCGTGCGCGGCATGGAGCAGACACTCACCGACACCGCCGCGCCGTTCGACGGCCGCGCCTTCGGCTCGGCCGCCACCACCGTCGTGCTGTGGGCCTCCGCCTTCGTGGTCATCCGGGACGCCGGGGCCTCCTTCGGCCCCGGAGCGCTCGCCCTCGGCCGGCTCGCCGTCGGCGCCGTCGCCCTGGTCGTCCTGCTGGTCGCCCGCGGCGAGGGGCTGCCGCCGCGGGCCGCCTGGCCCGGCATCGCCGCCTCCGGGGTGCTCTGGTTCGGGTTCTACATGGTGGCGCTCAACTGGGGCGAGCAGCAGGTCGACGCGGGGACGGCCGCGATGGTGGTCAACATCGGTCCGCTGCTCATCGCCCTGCTCGGCGGCTGGCTGCTGAAGGAGGGCTTCCCGCGCGGACTGGTCGCCGGGATCGCGGTCTCCTTCACGGGCGCCGTGGTGACCGGGCTGTCGATGTCCGGCGGCGGCGGGCACGGCTCGCTGCTCGGCATCGTGCTCTGCCTGCTGTCGGCGGCGGCGTACGCGGCGGGGGTCGTCCTCCAGAAGCCCGCGCTGCGGCACGCCACTCCCCTGCAGACCACCACCTTCGGCTGCATGATCGGCGCGGTCGCCTGCCTGCCGTTCGCCCCCGGCCTGGTGCACGACCTCGGCCACGCACCCGCCTCGGCCGTCCTCGGCCTCGTCTACCTCGGACTCTTCCCGACCGCCCTCGCCTTCACCACCTGGGCCTACGCCCTCTCCCGCACCACCGCGGGCCGGATGGGTGCCACCACGTACGCCGTCCCCGCCCTGGTCGTGCTGATGGCCTGGCTCCTCCTCGGCGAACTCCCCGCCCCGCTCGCCCTCGCCGTCGGTGCCCTCTGCCTCACCGGCGTGGCCGTCTCCCGCAGAGCGTGAACCCCGCAGGGGCGGGAGAGCCCAATCAGGGGCGCGTGGGGTGCACCCACCCCGTTCCTCACTGTTCCAGGCGGCGGACGCGTTCGTCGTCGGGGGTGCGGGGGCAGGTGGTGCAGGCCTCGTCGGGGCGGACGGCGTAGTAGAGGCAGCAGCCCTGGCGGGTCCGGGTCCAGTGGCGGCGGCCCTCCGTGCCGGGGAGGCGGCGGAAGGCGGCGGCGCCGCTGAAGGGCGGCGTGCCGCCCGGCAGCAGGACGGAGGCGGCGGTGACCGCCCGCTCCTCCTCGCCGAGGACCCGCCCGAGGTACCAGAGGGCCGAGACCAGGTCGTCGGTGACCATGCCCCAGAGCGCGTGCGGCCCGCGCCGGACGTACGGCTGGAAGGCCCCGAGCACCGGCCCCGCGTGGGCGGCGACCGCCGCCCGCAGTCCGTCCGGCCCGCGCGGCCCGCCCTCGGGGAGGTCGGCGAGCAGGGCGAGGTCGCCCGTGGACTCCTCGATCCAGAGGGCGGAGGGGGCGATCCGGGCGGCCCGCCCGTCGAGGTACCAGGGCCCGGCGGTGAGCAGGCAGAGCGACCACAGGTAGTGGTGGAGCAGCCGGGAGGCGGCGACGTGGGGCCGCGGGGCGGTGCCGTGCGCGGCCTCGATCCGGGCGGCCTCGGCGGCGATCAGGGCCTCGGCGCGGGCGGCCAGGGCGTCTCCGGGGCACCAGCGCCCGCCGTCGGCCGGCGGTCCGTCGAGCAGGGTGACCGGCAGCGCCGGGCAGATGTCGACAAGACGCCGAATCGACGTGGGTGGTCCGGCAGCGGAAGCGTGCACGGCCGTCAGCTGGAGCATCGGAGGACTCCCGTGATCAACTAAGGTATGCCTCACCTTACATGGACTTGACGGGCCGTCGACACGCCGACACCCCGACAGATCGGCCGATTTGACGCAATTAGGTACGCCTAACCTAAGGTTCGGTTCCGTGTCCACCGCTGAGCGCCCCGTGGCCGAAGCCCGCGCCGCCGCCACCGGCCCCGGCCCGGCCGCGGTTTCCGGGCGTCGCCCCCGGGCACGATCGACCGCACCGGACCGGCCGCCCGACCGCCCGGCGGCGGCCGCCCCGCCGCCCGACGCCGACACGTGCCCGCACCCGCGCCCCGCGGGCCCCTGCCACCATCCGAGGACGACGCCCATGCGGCTGTACCTGCTCGCCCTGAACCCGACCGACTCGGTCACCGAGGGCTTCCTGCCCGCGGCCGAACGGCTCGGCCTCTCGGTCACCGTGCTCACCGACCGGCCGGACGCCCACCGCGAGGCCTACCGCGGGCTGGCCGCGCCGCCCGAGGTGCTGGGCTGCGAGGTCCGGGACTTCCGCGAGGTCGTCGGCGCGGTCTCCCGCCACCACGCGCCGGACGCGGTCTTCAGCAACAGCGACCACCTGCAGACCCAGACCGCCCTCGCCGCCGACTACTTCGGGCTGCCGGCCAAGGACTGGCGGGCCACCCTGCGGGCGAAGAACAAGGCCCAGTTCCGCCGCCACCTCTCCGCGGCCGGCCTGGACGCCGTCCGTGCCCTCGAACTCGCCCCCGGGCAGCCGGTGTCCGAGCTGGACCCGCCCTACCCGTGCGTGGTGAAGCCGCGCGAGGGGGTCGCCAGCGAGGACGTCGCGCTGGTCGCCGACGCCGCCGAACTGGCCGCCCACTGCGCCGCGGTGCGCCGCCGCCGGCCGCAGGACGCCCTGGTGGTCGAGGAGTTCCTGGAGGGCGAGCTGCACACCCTGGAGACGCTCGGCGACACCGCCCGCCGCCGGGTGCTCGGCGGGTTCCGCACCCGACTCTCGCCGCCGCCGCACTTCGTCGAGGAGGCACTCGAGTTCGTCGCCGAGCACCCCGCGCCGGTGGTCGACCAGGTGCTGGCGCAGCTGGACGCCCTCGGGGTCGGATTCGGCGCCTGCCACACCGAGTTCGTCGTCCAGCCGGACGGCCGGGCCCGCATCGTCGAGGTCAACTACCGGGCCATCGGCGACCAGTGCGACCTGATGCTGGCCGAGCTGCTGGACATCCCCTACTTCGAGCTCGTGCTCCGTGTCCACCTCGGCGAGGCGCTGCCGGACGACCTCGGCGCCCGCACCGGCACGCACGGCCACAACCGGCCGGTGCTCGCCGACCGGGCCGGCACCCTCACCGCCGCGCCGCCCGCGCAGGAGCACGAGGAGGACGGCGTCCGCCTGGTCTACCGGCCGTTCCGCCCGGTCGGCGAGCACCACGAGCACCACCGCACCAACCGGGACTACCTCGGCGTGGTCTGGGCGGTCGGCGCCGACCGCACGGCCGTGGACGGCGCCGTCGACCGCTTCCTCGCCGCCAACCGCTGGGAGATCACCCCGTGACCGCGGCCGTCCGGACCGACGGCCCGGAGGAGCTGCTGACCCGCCGCGTGCTGGGCGCCCTGCACCGCGAGGACGTGCTCGGGCTGCGTTCGGCCGCCGCGCTCGAACAGCGGCCGGACGGCGCCTGGCTGCGCGGCGGCCGGCTCGCCCTGCCGGTCACCGAGGACGGCTTCCAGAGCCGCTGGACGGCCCGCCGCCCGCTGCTGGAGGTCGACGGCCGCCCGCTGACCGGCCTCGACGAGATCCTCGCCGCGGTCGCCGGCCTCGCCGATCCGCGCGACCGGGACGGCCACACCGCCTTCGCCGAGGAGTGCCGGCAGGCGCTCGCCACCATGCGGCTGCACGAGCGGGCCCGGGCGGCCGTCCTCGACGGCCTCGCCGAGCGCCTCGGCCCGGACCCGGCCGACTGGACCGGCCCGGCCGCGTCCCTCGGCTTCGACACCCTCGCGGCCTACCTCGACCACCCGGTGCACCCCGCCGGGCGCGGCCGGTCCGGCCTCGACGACAACCAACTGCGGTGCCACGCACCCGAGTTCCACCCCACCTTCGAGCTTCGCTGGCTGATCCTGCCCGAGGCGGCCGTCACCCGGCACGGAGCCGGGCCGCTGCCGGGCTGGTGGCCCGCCCCGGCCGACCTCGGCGAACCCGGCCCGGGTCTCGCCCTGCCCGTCCACCCGCTCACGGCGACCCCCGAGCTGGCCGCCCTGGTGCCCGGCGCGCGGCTGGCCGAACGGCCGTACCTGACCGTCCGTCCGACGCTGTCCATGCGCACCGTCGCGGCCGTCGAGGACCCCTCCGTCCACCTCAAACTACCCGTCGCCACCGCCACCCTGGGCCTGCGCAACCGGCGCACCATCAAGCCCGGCAGCCTGGTCGACGGCGCCGCCGGACAGCGGCTGCTGGCGGCCGTCACCGCCCGCGAACCCCGGTTCGCCGGCACCGTGCTGCACGCCGACGAGCAGTGCTTCGCCCACGCCGGCCACGAGCTCCTCGCCGTGCTGCTGCGCCGCCAACCCGCCGGGCTGGAAGCGGCGGTGACCGTTCCGCTGGCCGCCCTGCTCGCCCCCGCCCCCGGCGGGCGCACCGTCCTCGACCACCTCGCCGACCGCTTCCACGGCGGCGACGTGCTGCGCCTCTACGACGAGCTGCTGCAGCTGCTGCTCGACTGGCACACCACCCTGTTCTCGTACGGCATCGCGCTGGAGGCGCACCAGCAGAACACCTCGCTGGTACTGGACCGGCCCGACGGGCGCACCCGGATGCGGCTGCTGCTCAAGGACGACGACGGCCCGCGCATCAACACCGCCCGGCTGGGCGAACTGGCGCCGTACGCCGACGCGTTCGACGACCCCCGGATCGCCGGCACGGACGACCGGCCGGTCACCGACCTGTTCACCACCATCACCGGCCACCTGTGCACCGGTGCCCTCGCCTTCGGGCTCGCCGCCCTCGGCCGCGCCCCGCTCGCACGGAGCCTCGGCCTGCTGCGCACCCGGCTCACCGAGGCCGTGGACCGGCTCGGCCCGGCCGGCGCCCCGCTGCGCACCGCCCTGCTCGACGCCCGGGAACTGCCGGTGAAGGCGATGGTCACCGCCGGGACCCTGCTCAGCAAGGAGCGCTCGGGCGCGGCCGACATCAACAAGCACTACACCACCGGGCCCAACTACCTGCTGGAGGCGCCCAGGTGAGCACTCCCGCAGGCGCCCGCCGCCCACACCCGCGAGGGAGCACCCGGATGACCCCACGGCTCGACGCCCGCCACACCTGCGCCCCCACCGGGCTGCCCAGCGCCGACCACGCCGTCGCGCACACCCTGCTCAACTGCCTGCTGCGCGAGGTCTCCGCGCCCGAGCACCAGACCGCCGTCCTGGACGGCCACCTGGTCGTCCGGCTGCCCCGCCGCGGCGCCCTGCTGCGGGTCGCGCTGCGCCGCACCTCGTTGTCCGGGGCTCACCGCTTCACCGGTCCCGTCCTCGCCCGCACCGCCGACGCCCCGCGGGCGAGCAGCCTGCGAGAGGGCGCCTGGCGGGAGCTGGGCTGGCGGGAGCTCGCCGAGCAGGTCGAGGCGGAACTCGGCCACCGCGGCGGCACCGCCAACGACGAGTTCCTCGCCCAACTCGCCTCCAGCCACGCCGGGGTGACCGCCGCACTGGCCGACCGCCCGGAGCCCGGACCGGACCGCTACCTGGAGTCCGAGCAAGCCTTGCTGTTCGGGCACCGCTTCCACCCCGCGCCCAAGGCCCGCTCCGCCGGCCGCACCGCCGACCCGGCCGCCTGGACGGCCTACGCCCCCGAGGCCCGGGCCGCCTTCCGGCTGCGCCACCTCGCCGTCCGCGCCGACCTGCTCGCCGAGGACGCCGCCGACCCCGCCGCGGCCGCCCTGCTGGACGGGCTGCGCGGCGCCGTCCCGGACGGCTACCGGCTGCTGCCCGCCCACCCGTGGCAGTACTCGCTGCTCCGCGAGCACCCGGCGCTCACCGCCGCGCTCGCCCGCGGCGACGTGCTCGACCTGGGCCCGGGCGGCGCGCCGTTCACCGCCACCGCCTCCGTCCGCACGCTGTACGGCGCCGGCGCCTTCCTCAAGTTCAGCCTCAACGTGCGGATCACCAACTGCCTGCGAAAGAACGCCGCGTACGAGCTGGCCGGTGCCGTGGCGCTCACCCGGCTGCTGGCCGGGCCGTTCGCCGACCTCGCCCGGCGCTTCCCGGACGCCGCCGTGCTGCGCGAACCCGCCTTCCGCACGCTCGCCCTGCCCGGCCCGGACGGCCGCCCCGACACCGCCCTGTACGAGGGCTTCGGCCTGATCGTCCGCGAGGGCCTGGCCGGTGCCGTCCGCCCCGGCCTCACCCCCCTGCTGGCCGCCGCCGTCGCCGACGAGTACCCGACCAGCTCGGCGCAGATCGCCGCGCTGCTGGACGGCGCCGGCCCGGCCGCGGCCCGCGACTGGTGGGCCCGCTACCTGCGGCTGGTCGTCCCGCCGGTGCTCGCCGCCTACTTCGACCACGGCGTGGTGCTGGAACCGCACCTGCAGAACGTGCTGGTCTGCGTGGACGCGGACGGGCGTCCCGGGCAGGTGCTCTTCCGCGACCTGGAGGGCACCAAGCTGCTGCCCGGCCACCACGCCGCGGCGCTCGCCGGCCTGCCGCCCGAGGTCGCCGGACCGATGACCTACGACGCCGACCGCGGCTGGGACCGGGTGGTCTACTGTCTGCTGGTCAACCACCTCTCCGAGCTGCTCGCCGCCCTCGCCGACCAGGCGCCGCCCGCCCGCTCCGGCCGGCTGGAGTCCGGCCTCTGGGCCGAACTGCGCGCGGTGCTGGACGAGCGCGCCGACGCCCACGGCCGCCCGTCCCGGCTCACCGCGCTGCTGGACGGCGCCCCGCTGCCCGCCAAGGCCAACCTGCTGACCCGCTGGGAACGCCTCCCCGACCGGCAGGCGGGATACGTGCGGCTGCCCTCTCCGCTCGCCCCCGAGGTGCTCGCCGAGGCCGCCCGCAGCGGGGCCGCGCGGTGAGCGCCGCCCCGGGCACCCTGGTCGCCCGCCGCGTCGAGGCGCTCGCCCCGGAGGAGCTGCCGGCCTACCTGTACGACCTGCCGGCGCTGCGCAGCCACGCGGCCGCCGTCCGGTCCGCGCTGCCCGCGCGGGTCGAGCTGTACTACGCCGCGAAGGCCAACCCGGAGCCGGCCCTGCTGACCGCCCTGCGGCCGTACGTGGACGGCTACGAGGTCTCCTCCGGCGGTGAGGCCGCCCACGTCGGGGCCGCGGTGCCGGGCGCACCGACCGCGTTCGGCGGCCCCGGGAAGACCCCGGCCGAGATCGCCGCCGTGCTCGCCGCGGGGGTGCACCGCTGGCACGTGGAGAGCGTCCACGAACTGCGCCTGCTCGCCGCCTCCGGCGAGGCCGTGGACGTCCTGCTGCGGGCCAACCTGCCGGTGGCCGAGGGCGGCCTCGACGGCGTCGCCCTCGCCATGGGCGGCCGGCCCAGCCCGTTCGGCATGGACGGGGCCGGCGTCGAGGAGTGCCTGCGGCTGCTGGACTCCCCCGGCTTCGGTCGGCTGCGGCTGCACGGCGTCCACGCCCACCTCGCCAGCGGTCTCGACGCCGCCGGCCAACTCGCCCTCGCCGAAAGGATCGTGGACTACACCGTCGGCCTCGGCCTGGCCGAGGCCAACGTCGGCGGCGGCATGGCCGTGGACTACGCCGACCCCGGCCACCGCTTCGACTGGACGGCCTACGGCACCGGCCTGGAGAAGCTGCTCGACCGGCACCCGGGGCTGCGGCTGCGGATCGAACCCGGCCGTTCGCTCACCGCCCACTGCGGCTGGTACGCGACCGAGGTGCTGGACCTCAAGCACAGCCACGGCGAGGACTTCGCGGTCGTCCGCGGCGGCACCCACCACCTGCGGACGCCGGCCACCCGCGGCCACGCCCAGCCCTTCGCCGTGCTGCCGTCCGAACACTGGCCGCACCCGTGGGAGCGGCCGGCCGCGACCGGCCCGCTGGTCACCCTCTCCGGCCAGCTCTGCACGCCGAAGGACGTGCTGGCCGGCCGGGTGCCCGCGGCGGGCCTGCGGGCCGGCGACCGGGTGGTGTTCGCGATGGCCGGCGCCTACGCCTGGAACATCTCCCACCACGCGTTCCTCATGCACCCCCACCCGGGCTTCCACTTCCTGGACGGGTAGCGGCCCCGGGTGCGCCCGGTGGTCCCGGGGCCGCCGCAGGTCGGGGACGGCCGGGCATGGGAGAGTGGTATCCGGCGAAGGGAGCGTTCGGGTGCTGATGGAGAAGGTGGCGGAGATCCTCGCCGAGGCGTCGGCGGAGGCGGTCGAGCCCCGGTTCCGGGCCCTCGCGGCGGGCGAGGTGCTGGAGAAGGCACCCGGTGAGATCGTCACCGTCGCCGACCGGGAGGCCGAGGTGATCATCGCCCGGCGGCTGCGCGAGCTGCTTCCGGTGCCGGTGGTCGGCGAGGAGGCGGTGGCCGCCGATCCGTCACTGGCCCTGGCGCTCTCCACCGAGCCCGCCTGCTGGCTGGTGGACCCGGTCGACGGAACGGCGAACTTCGTCGCGGGCCGCCCGGACTTCGCGGTGATGGCCTCGCTCGTCCGGGCCGGCCGTACGGTCGCCTCGTGGATCTACCAGCCCGTCGACGGCGTCTGTTACTCCGCCGAACTCGGGTCCGGCGCCTGGCGGGACGGGCAGCGGCTCGTCCGGCAGCCGGCCGCCCCGGAGCCGCAGAAGTGGCGCGGCTCGGTGAAGAGCCGCTTCCTCGACCCGGTGCTGCACCACCAACTGCAGACCAATGCCCGGGTGTTCGGCGAGGTGTCCGCCGGCCGGCGGTCGGCCGGCATGGAGTACCCGCAGCTCGCCGACGGCCGGCAGGAGTTCATCCTCTACTGGCGCACCCTGCCCTGGGACCACGCCCCCGGTTCGCTGCTGGTGACGGAGGCCGGCGGCGTCTCCGCGCGGCTCGACGGCAGCGAGTACCGCCCGGAGCCGCCGGGCGGTCTCGACGGGCTGCTGGTCGCCTGCGACCCGGCGGTGTGGGACCGCACCCAGGAGATCCTGCTCGGCGCCGCCGTGCACTGACCTCCCCGGGTCGCCTCGGCTACCAGAGCACCGGCAGGCGCTCGGGCAGCCGCTTGATGAAGCCGGGACGCCAGGCGAGCTGCTCCACCGGCAGGGCGAGCCTCAGCTCCGGCAGCCGTTCGACCAGCGCGGTCAGGGCGATCCCGGCGTGGGTGCGGCCGAGGGCCGAGGCGGGGCAGAAGTGCCGGCCGGCGCCGAAGGCGAGGTGCGGGTTCTCCGGGCGGTCGAAGTCGATCCGCTCGGGGTGCGGGAAGACCGCCGGGTCGTGGTTGGCCCCCTCGACCAGCACGAGCACCAGCTCGCCCTCCCGGACGAGCACCTCGCCCAGCTGCACGTCGGCCGTGGCCAGCCGGGGCAGCGCGTCGCCGATGGACAGGTTCCAGCGCAGCAGTTCCTCCACCGCGCGGTCGATCACGCCCGGCTCGGTGCGGATCCGCTCGGCCAGTTCCGGCTGCTGCATCAGCACGATCACGGCGTGCAGCAGGAAGGAGGAGGTGGAGACCGCGCCGGCGCCGAACAGCGAGAGCGCCACGGTGGCGAGCAGCTCGTCGGGGATCCGGTCGGCGGCGTCCGGAGAGCGGCGCAGTTCGGCGAAGCGGCCGAGCAGGCCCTCGGTGGGCTCCGGGTCGGCGTTGAGCCGGTCGACCATGTACCCGAGGTCCTTGTACCAGTTGGCGGTCGAGCCCTCGAACGGGGTGGGGCTGGTGAGGAAGGCGACGTCGATCCCGGCCATCAGCCGCCGCCGGTCGTCGGTAGGGATGCCGAGCAGCCGGCAGTGCAGGGCGGCCGAGTAGGGCTCGGTGAAGCCGTCGCGCAGTTCGCCGGGGGCGCCCTGCTCGACCAGCCGGTCGATCAGCCGGTGCGCCTCGGCGGCCAGCCAGGGCGCCAACTCCCTGTCGGCGCGCGGGTTGAGGGTCTTCATCACGGCCTGCCGCAGCCCGGCGCTGTTGATGTTGCCCATGTTGTTGACCACCTCGGGCGGGATGGTCAGCGCGTACTGGCGCGGGACGCCGGGGTTGGCGGTGTCCTTGAGGCTGAACCGCTCGTCCTCCAGGACCTGCCGGGCGAGGTCGAAGCTGCTGACCAGCCAGGCCGGATCGCCGGTCATCGTGCGGACCTTGGCCACCGGGTGCTTCTCGCGGAGGGCGGCCACCTCCTCGGGGACGAGGTCGCCCCGCCGGGAGAGCGGGAAGGTGAACTCGGGCTGTTCGGTGACGGTCATCGGGCTCCTCGCGAGGGCAGGGGTGAGGGTGGTGGTGCGGTGGCCGGGGTTCAGGCCGCGCGGCGGTCGGCCGCGGCGTCGGCGGGACGGACCACCGCGTAGGCCTGGCCGGGGGCCGCGCGCAGCCCGTCCGGCCGGCCGAACAGCACCGGGGTGAGCGGCAGTTCGACGTGGTAGCAGGCCACGGAGCTGGGCACGCCGAGCAGGGCCGGGGTGTCCAGGAAGAAGGGCAGCTCGGCCGCGATGTAGCGCAGGCCGGCGGCGAGTTGGTCGGCGGTCGGCGCGGCGCCGTCGAGCCGGGCACGGAGGAAGCCGAGGGCCATCCGCTCGGCGGCCTCGCGGAACGGGCGGTCGTCCGCCAGGGCGGCCAGCACCTCCGCGTGCAGCCGGCGGTACGTCTCACCGCCGGTGAAGTCGGAGAGGGCGTGGGTGCGGACGCCCGGGCGGCCGGCGTCGGCGGCGCCGCGCTCGACGCGTCGCCGGGTGGCCTTGACCTCCTTGGCGGCGCGCCGGGCGGCGGCCTCCGGCGGATAGCCCTGGGCGCCGAACTGGGCGTCCACGTGCAGGTCGGCGTGGACGATGTCCACCGTGGCGAAGAACTCCTTCCCCCAGTGCACGAGTTGGGTGATGCGGCGGGCGCTGAAATAGCTGTTGCCGGGGCTGACACCGATCAGCAGGTGGTCGCCGCGGGCGAAGACGCGGTGGCACCGCGCGGAGTACGGGAATGCCTGGAATTCGTCGATCGTGGTGCTCAGCAGTGTTTCGCTCATGCCGATTCCTCCGCCGGACGGGGACGGGTGCGGACGGCCGCGGATTCACCGGGCCGAAGGTGCGCGTGCAGGGCGGCCGCACGGGTCCGGCGCCGGGGTGGGGCGCTTCGGACGGGGCCGGGAGACGGGGGCGGGACGGGCTCGGATCGCCCGCGAGCAGGCCGAAGACGGCACGGCGGAGCCCCCTCGCGCCGCTGGTCCCGGGGAGCCGTGTGCTCCCGGTGTGGCGGCGACCACGAGAAGCTACCGCCGGTCTTCACCGGTCCGGCAAGCCCGCCCAAGGGATTGGCAGAATTCCCACCGGGCGCGGCTGAAAAGTGCTGGACAGGCGTCGCACGGTATGTCCACGGAACGAATCGGTGCCGATTAACAAATCACCGCAGGAATGACCAGTGTGCTTTTCTCCGAAAGGATCTGACCGGCCGTCACCCGAAGTTGTGCGATTCCTCCGCCCGGCGCCCGGCCGCGAGCACGGCGGCGAGGACGGCGTCCAGGTCCGCGGGTGCGGTGTGCGGGTTCAGCAGGGTGAGCTTCAGGCGGACGCGGCCGTCGCCGTCGCCGGGGAGTTCGGTGCGGCCGACGACCGCCCGGCCGGTGCGCAGCAGGTCGCGGCGGAGTTCGGCGTTGAGCCGGTCGAGCCGGGCGGGGGCGGCCGACCGGGGCCGGTAGCGGAAGACCACGGTGGTGAGCACCGGTGGGCAGTGGAGTTCCAGCTCGGGTTCGGCGGCGACGGCCTCGGCCGTGTACCGGGCCAGCCGGTGGCAGGCGTCGACCAGGGCGCCGAGCCCGTCCCGGCCGAGCACGGCGAGGGTGACGGCGAGTTTGAAGGTGTCCGGGCGGCGGGTGGTGCGCAGCGAGAGGCCGAGCAGGCTGGGGTAGCCCGCCTCCTCGTCGTCGGCGGGGTTGAGGTAGACGGCGCGCCGGGCGAGCGGGGCGTACGTCTCGGCACTGCGGACGAGGAAGACGCCCGCGGCGGCGGGCTGCCAGCCGAGCTTGTGCCAGTCGAGGGAGAGGGAGTCGGCGCGCCCGATGCCGTCGAGCAGCGGGGCGAGGCGGCCGGAGAGCAGGGCGCCGCCGCCGTACGCGGCGTCGACGTGCAGCCAGGCGCCGTACCGGGCGGCGAGGTCGGCGGCGCGGTGCAGCGGGTCGACGGCGCCGGTGTCCGTGGTGCCGGCGGTGGCGACCACGGCGATCGGGGTCTCGCCGCGGCGGACGGTGTCGGCGAGGGCGTCGGCCAGGGCGCGTCCGTCCATCCGCAGGGTGCGGTCGACGGGGACGGGCCGGACGGCCCGCTCGCCGAGGCCGAGGACGGCGGCGGCGCGCTGGACGGAGAAGTGCGCGGAGGCGGAGGCGAGGATCCGCGGCCGGGCGCCGGCGGGGAGGCCGTGCAGCTCGGCACCGGGGAGGGCACGGTCGCGGGCGAGCATCAGGCCCATCAGGTTGGACTCGCTGCCGCCGGAGGTGAGCACGCCCGCGGCCGTCGCCGGAAGGCCCGCCAGGGCGGCGAGTTCGGCGAGCAGGGCGGTCTCGAGAGCGGTGGCGGCGGGGGCCTGGTCCCAGGAGTCCTGGGAGGGGTTGAGGGCGCTGACCGCCAGGTCCGCGGCGGCGGCGACGGCCAGCGGCGGGCAGTGCAGGTGGGCGGCGCAGGCCGGGTCGGCCGGGTCGGCCGCGTACGCGGCGAGCAGCCGGGTGAGCCGGGCCAGCGCGTCCGGGCCGGGCGGCGCGGCGAGGGCGGCGCGGACGAGCCCGGCGATCTCCTCGGGCCGGCCGGCCGGGACGGGGCCGCCGCGGTCCTCGGCCCCGGCGGCGAGCGCGGCCAGCACCTCGTCCAGCAGCGGCCGCAGTGCGGCGGGGCCGGCCCTGCCGCCGGAGAGGGCGTCCGAGCCGGCCGGGGGTCTCACGGTTGCGCCCGGGAGGCGGCGTCGAGGGCGTCGGCGAGCCGGTCGAGGACGGCCTCGGCCTGCTCGTCGGTGATGGTGAGCGGTGGCAGCAGGCGGAGCACCGCGCCGTGGCGGCCGCCGAGTTCGACGATCAGGCCGCGCCGCAGGCAGGCCTCGCGGACCCGGACGGCGAGCGCCGGGTCCGGGGGCAGGGCGCCGCAGCTGTCGGGGGTGCCGGCCGGGTCGACGAGTTCGACGCCGAGCATCAGGCCGCGGCCGCGGACGTCGCCGATCACCGGGAGGCGGCCCTGCAGGCCCGCGAGCCGGGCGGCCATCCGTGCGCCGACCGTCCGGGAGCGCTCGACCAGACCCTGCGCGGCGACGTACCGCAGGGTGGCGGCGCCGGCCGCCATGGCGAGGGTGTTGCCGCGGAAGGTGCCGGTGTGCGCGCCGGGCCGCCAGCCGTCGTACTCCTCGCGGTAGACGACGGCGGCGAGCGGGAGGCTGCCGCCGATGGCCTTGGAGAGGACGATCGCGTCCGGTTCGATGCCGCTGTGCTCCACCGCCCACATGGCGCCGGTGCGGCCGACGCCGGTCTGCACCTCGTCGACGATCAGCGGGATGCCGCGGTCGGCGGTGATCCGGCGCATGGTGCGCAGCCAGTCGTCCGGCGCCGGGACGACCCCGCCCTCGCCCTGGACGGCCTCCAGGATCATCGCCGCGGGGGCGGTGACCCCGCCGGCCGGGTCGTCCAGCAGCCGTTCGGTGTAGGCGGCGGACAGCTCGGCGCCGCGCTCGCCGCCCACGCCGAAGGGGCAGCGGTACGGGTACGGGTAGGGCAGCCGGGTGACCTCGCCGCCGCCGGGCAGCGGGGCCTTGACGGCGACCGAGCCGGTGACGGCGAGCGCCCCGGCCGTCATGCCGTGGTAGGCGCCGGTGAAGGCGAGGGCGCCGCTGCGGCCGGTGGCGGTCTGCATGAGCTTGAGGGCGGCCTCGACGGCGTCGGTGCCGGCCGGGCCGCAGAAGTGCACCTTGGCGCGGGCGGCGAAGGCGGGCGGCAGCGCCTCGAAGAGGGCGGTGGTGAAGTCGTCCTTCTCGGCGGTGGCGATGTCGAGCAGGTGGAGCGGGGCGCCGCCGTCGAGGGTGCGGCGGATGGCCTCCAGCACGACGGGGTGGTTGTGGCCGAGCACGAGGGTGCCGGCCCCGCTGAGGCAGTCGAGGTAGCGCCGTCCGTCGGCCCCCTCCACGGTCATGCCGTTGGCCCGGACCGGCACGATCGGGAAGGACCGGGCGTAGGTGCGGGCGGCGGACTCGCGGATGCGCTGGCGGCGCAGGATGGCGTCACCGGCCGGGGCGGCGGTGTCGACGGTGGGGCTCACGGGCAGGCTCTCCTCGCAAAGTTAGGTAAGCCTAACTTTACCGGTTGGAGCCGGTCCGCCGCCGCAGGACCGGACATTTCACCCCGAAGTCGACCTGCCCAAGGCTCCGCCCTGCCCCAACGAGCCGACCGCCGAAAGGTCACGGCCCGAGCGGGTGCACCGGCCGCGGCCGCCCCCGGGCGCTCGGCCCGGCCCCTAGACTGCGGCGCATGAGCGAGGACGAGCGTGCGGAGCGCGCACGCACCCGGGAGTTCTTCGCGGTCCGGGCCGCGGGGTGGGACGCGAAGTTCCCCGACGACGGGCCGCGGTACGCCGCGGCGATCGCCGAACTGGCCCCCGGCGAGGGCGCGTTCGTGATCGACGCCGGCTGCGGCACCGGGCGGGCGCTGCCGCTGCTGCGGGACGCGGTCGGGCCCCGGGGCACGGTGCTCGGGGTGGACCTGACGCCGGAGATGCTGGCCGTGGCCTCGGCCCACCGCCCGGTCGCGGCCCTGGTGCAGGCCGACTGCGCCCGGCTGCCGCTGCCCGACGGGGTGGCCGACCTGGTGTTCGGCGCCGGTCTGATCGCCCATCTGCACGGGCCCGCCGAGGGATTGAGCGAACTCGCCCGGGTGACCGCGCCGGGCGGCCGTCTCGCGCTCTACCACCCGATCGGGCGGGCCGCCCTCGCCGCCCGGCACGGCCGCGCGCTCACCCCGGACGACCTGCGGGCCGAGCCCAACCTCCGTCCGCTGCTGGCCGCGAACGGCTGGCGGACGGTCTCGTACACCGACACCGACGAGCGCTTCCTCGCCGTCGCCGAGCGGGTCTGATCAACTGCGCCAGCGGTAGCAGAGCTCGGGCCGGCCGACCTGGCCGTACTGCGGCTCCCGGACGGCGAGCCCGGTGTCGACCAGGTGCTCCAGGTAGCGGCGGGCGGTGATCCGGGAGACCCCGGCGGCGGCGCCCGCCGCCGCGGCGGAGAGCCCGGCGTCGGCGGCCCGCAACACCCCGGCCACGGTCTCCAGCGTCGGGGCGCTCAACCCCTTGGGCAGCGCGGACCGTTCGGGGGTGCGGAGCAGGGCGAAGGCCTGGTCGACCTCGTCCTGGCCGACCGCCTCGCCGGGCCGGCCGAGGCTGGCCCGGTAGCGGGCGTAGCGGTCGAGCCGTTCGCGCAGCGCCGCGCTGCTGAACGGCTTCAGCAGGTACTGGACGACGCCCGCCGACACCGCCTGGCGGACCATCGCCAGGTCCCGGGCGGAGGTGACGGCGATGACGTCCGTGGTGTGGCCGGCCGCCCGCAGGGTGCGGCAGAGCTGCAGCCCGTGGCCGTCCGGCAGGTAGAGGTCGAGCAGGGCCAGGTCGACGGGGGTGCCGGCGGCCCGGGCCCGTTCCAGGGCGCGCAGCGCCCCGGCGCAGCTGTGCGCGGTGGCGGCCACCCGGAATCCGGGGGTACGGGCGACGTAGAGGCCGTGCGCGTCGGCGGCCACCGGGTCGTCCTCGACCACCAGCACGGAGATCTCCGCGGTCATCGGGCGGCCTCCCGCTGCAGCGGCAGCCGGACGGTGAGCACGGCGCCGCGGTCTCTGCCCACCTCGACGGTGCCGCCGTTGCGGCGGGCGGTCTGCGCGACGAGCGCGAGGCCGAGGCCGCGGCCGTGCTGCTTGGTCGTCCAGCCGCGCCGGAAGACCTCGCCGACGGCGGCGGCGGCGATGCCGGCGCCGGAGTCGGCCACCCGGATCAGCAGGTGGCCGTCGTCGACCCGGGCCACGACGGTGACCTCGGGCGGGCCGGGGTGCTCGGCGGCGTTCTCGATCGCCGCGTCGACGGCGTTGTCGATGAGGTTGCCGAGCACGGTGACCAGGTCGCGCGCGGCGAGGTCGGGCGGCAGCACGCCGTCGTCGATCCGGCTGTCCTCGGTGAGGACGAGGTCGACGCCGCGTTCGGCGGCCTGCGAGGCCTTGCCCAGCAGCAGTGCGGCGAGGACGGGTTCGCCGACCGCGCCGACCACCTTGTCGGTGAGGCGCTGGGCGAGTTCGAGTTCGGCGGTAGCGAAGTCCACCGCGTCCTGGTGGCGGCCGAGTTCGACCAGCGAGACGACGGCGTGCAGCCGGTTGGCGGCCTCGTGGGCCTGCGCGCCGAGGGCGTCGGCGAAGCCCCGGACGCTGTCCAGTTCGCCGGTGAGCGACTGGAGTTCGGTGTGGTCGCGGAGGGTGAGCACGCTGCCGAGGCCGGTGCCGATCGGCGAGGTGTTGAGCACCACGACCCGCTCCGCGGTCAGGTGCACCTCGTCGTGGGCCGGTTCCGGTGCGAGCACGGCCCTCACCAGCGACTCGGGCAGGCCGAGCGCGTCGAACGGCAGGCCCTCCACCTCGCCCTGCAGGCCGAGGAGTTCGCGGGCGGCGTCGTTGCAGAGCACCACCCGGTGCGCGCGGTCGAGCAGCACCAGGCCCTCGCGGACGGAGTGCAGGGTGGCCTGGTGGTAGTCGTACAGGTGGCTGAGTTCGGCGGCGCCCATGCCGTGGGTGTGGCGGCGGAGCCTGGCGTTGGCGAGGTAGGTGCCGGCGCCGCCGAGCGCGAGGGCGCCCGCCGCGACGCCGACCAGGGCGAGCAGCGGGCCGCGCAGCCGGGCGCTGATGGACTCCAGGGTGATGCCGGAGCTGACCAGGCCGACCACCCGGCCCCGCCCGTCGAGGATCGGGGTGACGACCCGGACGGACGGGCCGAGGGTGCCGGTGTAGGTCTCGCTGGTGGTGCGGCCGGCGAGCGCCCCGTCGATGTGGCCGAGGAAGGGGCGGCCGATCTGCGCCGGGTCGCGGTGCGCCCAGCGGATGCCGTGGGTGTCCATGACGGTGACGAAGTCCACGCCGGTGTCCCGGCGGACCCGCTCGGCGTAGGGCTGCAGCACGGCGGTCGGCTCCGGGCCGGTGGCGGCCTCGGCGACGGCCGGTGCGTCGGCGACGGCCCGGGCGGCGGCGGTGACCTGGCGGACCGCGGCGTCGTGGGTGCGGTGCTCGGTGAACAGGTAGGCGAGCACGGCGCCGCCGGCGACCACCGCGGCCACGATCACCACCTGCACGGCGAAGAGCTGCCCGGCGAGGCTGCGCAGCGGCCGGCGCACGGGACGGTCCCCCGTGGCCGGTCGGACCGGCGGGGCCGTGCGGGCCGGACGGCCTGGGCGGATGCGCATACCGGCCAGTGTGCACGGTCCGCCCCCGGCGGCGGCACCGCCCGGCGTGAACTCTATGAACGCAAACGTGACCCGCGTCACGGCGGCGCCCATAGTCTTCACCGGCCCTCCCCCGGGGCCGTCAGGGACAGCAGGGCGAAGGAGCCGTGGGATGTCGAGCGCAGGAGCAGTCCGCCGCAGAGCCGACCGTACGCACTACCTCTACCTGGCGGTGATCGCGGCGGTGGCCGCGGGCATCGTCCTCGGCCTCGCCGCGCCGGACGTGGCGGTGGAGCTGAAGCCGGTCGGCACGGGCTTCGTCAATCTGATCAAGATGATGATCAGCCCGGTGATCTTCTGCACCATCGTGCTCGGCATCGGGTCGGTCACCAAGGCCGCCAAGGTCGGCCGGGTCGGCGGACTGGCACTCGGCTACTTCCTGGTGATGTCGACCGTGGCGCTGGGCATCGGCCTGCTGGTGGGCAACCTGATCGAGCCCGGAGCCGGGCTGCACCTCACCAGCGCCCTCGCCAAGTCCGGGCACGCCCAGGCGGCCGCGGGCGAGGCCACCGGGACGGCCGACTTCCTGCTCGGCATCATCCCGACCACGCTCTTCTCCGCCCTCACCGAGGGCAAGGTGCTGCAGACCCTGCTGGTGGCCCTGCTGGCCGGCTTCGCCCTGCAGGCGATGGGCCCGGTCGGCGCGCCGGTGCTGCGCGGTGTCGAGCACCTGCAGCGGCTGGTCTTCCGCATCATGTCGATGATCATGTGGGTGGCCCCGATCGGCGCCTTCGGCGCGATCGCCGCGGTGGTCGGCGCCACCGGCACCGCCGCGCTGAAGAGCCTCGCGATGATCATGTTCGGCTTCTACCTGACCTGCGCGCTGTTCGTCGCCGTGGTGCTCGGCCTGCTTCTGCGGCTGATCACCGGGGTCAACGTGTTCTCGCTGCTGCGCTACCTCGGCCGCGAGTTCCTGCTGATCCTGTCGACCTCGTCCTCGGAGAGCGCACTGCCCCGGCTGATCGCCAAGATGGAGCACCTCGGGGTCAGCCGTCCGGTCGTCGGCATCACCGTGCCGACCGGCTACAGCTTCAACCTGGACGGCACCGCGATCTACCTCACCATGGCCTCCATCTTCATCTCGGAGGCGATGGACAAGCCGATGTCGCTGGGCCAGCAGCTCTCGCTGCTGCTCTTCATGGTGATCGCCAGCAAGGGCGCGGCCGGGGTCACCGGCGCCGGCCTGGCGACGCTGGCGGGCGGCCTGCAGTCGCACCGGCCGGAGCTGGTCGACGGCGTCGGCCTGATCGTCGGCATCGACCGCTTCATGTCGGAGGCCCGGGCGCTCACCAACTTCGCCGGCAACGCGGTGGCCACCGTGCTGATCGGCCACTGGACGGGCGAGCTCGACCGCGAGCGGCTCGACCTCGTCCTGGCGGGCGGGCTGCCGTTCGACGAGTCCGCCCTCGCCGACCCGCACACCGGCACCGTCCCGGCGCAGCCGCAGGCGCCGGAGGTGGAGACCAGCAAGGCCTGAGCCGACCCCCGGCCCCGACGGCGCCCCCGGATCCTCCGGGGGCGCCGTCGTGCGTTCCCGGGGCGGCCGGGCCGGCGGCGTCAGGCCTCGGCGGTGCCGCTGACCGCCCAGGCCAGGCCGGTGGCCGGGTCCTCCAGGGCGAGGTGCAGGTACCAGAGCTCGTCGCGGGGCTCCGACCAGGCGAGGCAGCGCAGCCGGGCGACCAGGGCGTTGACCTCGGCCGCGACCGGCCGGGCGGTGCCGGCCATGGCGGCGAGCAGGTGCCAGACGGCGAGGCGGCCGTGGGCGGTGCCGAGCCGGGGCGCACCCGAGGCTGCCTGGACGAGCGCCGGGTAGGCCGCGGCGAACGGCAGGTGGCCGGCCAGCACCCGCCGGCCGGGGGCGAGCTGGGCGGCCGCGTCGGGGGCGGTGCCCTGCACGCAGACGGTGGTGAGCCACGGCGCGAGCGAGGCCGACGGCCGGGCCGCGGCGGCGCCGGCGACGGGCCGTCCGGCGGCGGGGAGGTCGAGGCTGCCGAGGTCCTCGCGGGTGTCGGGCAGGGCGAACAGGGCGCGCCGGGCACCACCGGCCGGCAGGTAGTCGCGCACCCGGACGGCCTCCTCCCAGCCCGCCTGCTCCCAGGGCTCCAGTGCGAGGGGCACGCCCTCCGGGTCGGCCTCGGCGCACCCGGCGACCTGTTCGCCGAGCAGGGCCCGGGTGTGGGCGACCAGCCGCCGGACGGGTGCCGGCTCCAGCAGCGGGGCCAGCCGCCGCCAGGAGTGCCGGGTGGCGAGGACCTCCCAGAAGGGTCCCGCGTCGTGGTCGTGCTCGCCGGCGGCGTACGGGCCGCCGTCGTGGTCGAAGAGCCGGGCGGCGTGCTCCGGCGGCGCCGCGTACGCGATGAGGTGCCCGATCGGGCCGGCCGTGCGGGAGGCGGTCCCGCGCAGCCGCCGGAACAGTCCGAGCAGTTCCGGCCAGCGGCCTGCCGCCGCCAGCTCCCCCGCCTGCCGCTCCACGTACGTGATCATTCCGCCAATGTACGTCCGCACCCCGCCCGGGGACCGCCGGGTGACGGTGTGTCGGACCGGTCCCGCCCGGGCGGCCGGGAGGCCCAGGGCCCGCCGCGGGCCGCCCGGGCACGGGCACGGCGCAGCACCGCGCGGCGGCCCCGGAACGGACCGACCGCGCGGTACGGTACCGCCTCCGCGACACGCAGGCTTCATATAGGCCTAAGATGCCTGATATACAGGGGGCATGACGATGCCTATCGACCAGCGCCTCGGCCACCACATCAAGCGCGCCGAACAGGAGCTGATCGCGGCCAAGCATGCGGCGCTGCGCCCGTTCAAGCTCAGCACCCCGCAGTACACCGTGCTGCTGGTGCTGTCGGAGGAGCCCGGGCTGTCCGGGGCGGCCCTGGCCCGGCGCTGCCTGGTCACGCCGCAGACGATGTCCTCCGTGCTGGGCACCCTGGAGGGACGCGGGCTCGTCGAGCGCAAGCCGCACCCGATCCACCAGCACATCCTGGAGGCCCGGCTGACCAGGAGCGGCCGCACCCTGCTGGCCAAGGCCGACCAGGCGGCGATGGCGGTGGAGCAGGCACTCGACGCCGAGTTCGACGGCGAGGAGCGCGAACGGCTGCTGGCCCTGCTGGGCCGGGCCGCGGCGGCGCTGTCGAACGCGCCGACCGGGGCCTGAGCCCCCGAGGCACCCGCGCCGTCCCGTGGCGCGGGCCCGGACCGGACGGCGGCTCAGCCGGTCGGCAGGACCCGGAGGCTGCCCTGCGCCACGGTCTCGCCGCCCTGCTCCATGACGACCTCGACCGCCGTTCCGTGCACCGAGGCGGCGCCCGTTCGGGCCCGCACCAGGCAGGGTTCGCCGAACTCGACGTACCGGCGGAAGGACGCCGAGAGCCCGGTGACCAGCGGCGCGGGCCGGCCGGTGGCGAGGCAGGCGGCCTGCCGCATCGCCTCGACCAGCACCATGCCGGGCACGTGGTCGACCTCGTGGTCGAACAGCACCGGGTGGCTGCGCTCCGAGCGGACCTGCCAGACCTGCGGCTCCGCGGTGGGCGCGAGCACCACGTCGGCGGCGCGGTCGCGGCCGACCAGTGGCGGCGGCACGGGCAGCGGCGGCAGCGGCCGCTCCTGCGCGGCGGCCGTCCGGTCGCCGCGCAGTCTGCGGTAGGCGCCCGGGGTGGTGCAGCTGAGCGCGCCGGTGGCGGCGCCGAGGGCGCGGCCGTCGCGCAGCACGTGCATCCGGATCCGCATGCCGGCGAGGCCCGTGCCGCGGCGGCGGACGTCCTCGCAGGTGGCCATCAGCGAGAGGTTGGCGGGCGCACCGGTGAAGGCGAGCGCGGCCGGGTCCGCCTCGAAGGCGACGTCCCACATGAGGAAGTGCCGGTCGAGCGGGACGCCGAAGGCGGTGTGCGCGACGACCAGGCCCGCCTGGCGGACCGTCTCCGCCAGCAGGACGGGGTCGTACCAGCGGTCCGCCACCGGCAGGTGGAAGCCGTGGCCGCGGGGCCATTGGGCGCCGAGGACGAAGTCCAGGTCGCCGACCGGCCGGCAGTCCGTCAGGAGCACCTCCGACACCGCGGCCCGGTGCACGAGCGCACGGTCGACCGTGCGGGCGAACAGCACGTCCTCCGGACGCACATCCAGCATCTGGGACACCGTACAAATCCCCCTTCGGGCGTTCACCGGGTGTCCCCAATCCTACAGACCAACCGGTTTGTTTTCGAAGGGGTTTTCGGCTCGGCCCGACCGGTTTTGACATCCCTTTACTGAACACCGACGGAGCGTCAGACAACCGTCACCGGGCGCTCCTCCGTACGCCGCCCGGGCGGCACCCGGACGTGGTGCACCCGCCCCGGAGCGACCGGAGCGACCGGAGCGACCGGAGCGACCCGGAGCAACCGGACCGCGGAGGGCGCGGACAGGCCGCGGGGCCCGGCCGGCCGTCCGGTCCGGGTCCCGCGGCCCGCCGGGCCCGCTCAGCGCAGGGCGGCCCCGGAGAGCAGCCCCCAGGAGGCGAGCCGGTCGGCCGCCTCGTCCTCGGCCCGGTACACCGGCTCGCCGAGCGGGCCGACCGGCTGGTCCACGGCCCAGCGCAGCAGGGCGGCACCGATGTTCATCCCGCCGCCGAAGCCGGCCAGCAGCACCAGGTCGCCGCGCTCCAGGCCGCCGCGGCGGTGCACGGTGTCGAGGGTGACGGCCACCGAGGCGGCGCCGGTGTTGGCGTGCCGGTCGACCGTCAGGTGCATGGTGGCGCCGGGCAGTCCGAGCTCGGGCCACACCTGGTTCAGCATCACCCCGTTGGCCTGGTGCGGCACGAAGTGCCGGACCTCCCGGGCGGGCACCCCGGCCCGCCGGAGCAGCGTGGAGACCGCGCCGGGCAGCGCCTCGTGGACGAAGCCGCGCACCGCCCGTCCGTCCATCCGGAACCAGTGCCCGCCGTCGGCGACCGTCTCCGCCGAGGCCGGCCGGCGGCTGCCGCCGGCCGCGACCCCGATCAGCCGGTGCTGGTCGCCGCGGCCCTGCAGCAGGGTCTGCACCACGCCGAGCCCGGCCGGGACGGGTCCGAGCACCGCGGCGCCCGCGCCGTCGCCGAACAGCACGGCGGTCTTCCGGTCCTCCCGGTCGAGGATCCGGGAGTAGATGTCCGCGCCGATCACCAGTCCGTACGGGGCCGCCGGGTCGGTGCCGCCGCGGAGCATCTGGGTGCCGACGGCCAGCCCGTAGACGAAGCCGCTGCACACGGCGTTGACGTCGAAGGCGGCGGCCCGGCGGGCGCCGATCAGGTGCTGCACGATGCTGGCGGTGGCGGGCTGCGGATGGTCCGGGGTGGACGTCGCGACCACCACGAAGGCCAGCCGGTCGGCCGTCACCCCGGCCTGCCGGAGCGCTCTGCGGGCCGCCTCGGCGGCGAGGTCGGAGGTGGCCTCGTGCGGGGCGGCGCGGTGCCGCCGGCCGATGCCCGTCCGCTCCTCGATCCACTCGGCGGTCACGCCCGCCCCGGCCGCGACCTCCTCGTTGCTGACGACCTCCGCGGGCACGTACGAGCCGGTGCCCACGATGCCGATCGGTGTCATGGTCCCCTCCTGTCGTCGGTGCGGGCCTACCGCCGCGCGGTACGGCCCCGGCCGGGTGCCGTCCGCGCCGCTCCCCCGGGCCCGCCGGGCGGGGGTGCGCGGGCGCGGGGGTGTCTCGGCACCCCCTGGGTCAGACCGCCGCCCGCACCGGCTCGGCCGGCACCAGCCGCTGCCAGCCGGCGAGTTCGGCGTGCGCGGTGAGCACCGGGTCGTCGCCGACCGCCACCGGCCGGCCCACCGCGGCGAGCAGCGGGATGTCGCTGGAGTGGTCCCCGTACGCCGCGCAGCGGGCGAGGTCCAGGCCGCGCACGCCGGCGACCGCCGAGGCGACCCGGCCCTTGACCGCGCCGATCACCGGGACGACCACCTCGCCGGTGAGCCGGCCGCCGCGGACCACCGGCCGGGTGCCGACCGTCCAGTCCGCCCGCAGCTGGGCGGCGATCGGGTCGAGGCAGGCGAAGAAGGAGCCTGAGACCAGGACGAGGGCGTCGCCCGCGGCCCGGTGCCGCTCCGCGGCGTCGACCGTCTCCGGCACGAACAGGTCGTCCTCGACGGCCCGTTCGAACCAGGCCTCGCCGGCCGCGGCCAGCCGCTCGGCGCTCTCCCCGGCGTACAGCCGGTAGTAGGCGCGGTTGACGACCTGCCGGGGCGTGCCGGCCGCGGCGGCGGCCCTGAGGTCGGCGGTGAGCCGGGCGAAGGTGCCCTCCGGCTCACCGCGGCGGCGCAGGTAGAACTCCAGGAAGTGGAACATGCTCTTGACCCGGACGAGGGTCTCGTCCACGTCGAAGAAGGCGGCGGCGGTGCTGGACATCGGTCTCCCCCTGCTGTGCTGTCGGTCGGTCACGGGACCGGGCCGCACCCGGCCGGTGCGCCCGGGCCCGCCGGGTACGCGTACAGCCTGCTAGCCGCGGATGCGCGCCAGCGAGAGGACGAAACGGGCGATCGACTCGCCGTTCTGGCGGGCGTCCACCACGACCGGCAGCTGGGTGACCGCGGCGCCCGGCTCCGCCTCGTCCAGGTCGAGCGGGCCGCCCTGGGTGTAGTACGTGTGCTCGCCGGCCTCCGCGCCGAGCGGCTTCTCGTCGCCGAGGGTCGCCGTCAGCACCGTCCGCGGCTCCAGTTCGCCGAACCGGGCGAAGGTGACCGCCAGGTCGACCGGGAAGGTCTTGGCGGCGGACAGCCCGCGGGTGTCCAGCGCGGTGAACAGGGCGAGCTGGCGGGCGGCCTCGGCGAGCACCATGCCCGGCAGGTGGTCCTGCGGGTGGTCGAACATGCTCGGGTTGCCGGCCGGTATCCGCAGCAGCGCGGTGGCGCCGCCGTCGGCGAGCCGCGGGTCCAGCAGCACCACGTTGCGCGGGTCGGCGCGGCCGACCAGGTCCGGGGCGGCCGGCAGGCCGGGGCCGTCCGTGCCGCCGGTCTGCGGCGGCAGCACCGCGGTGCTGGGCAGCTCGGCGCCGTCGCGGTTGCGCAGGCGCATCTCGCGGTAGCCGGCCGGGTCGCGGAAGCGCAGACCGACGCCGGCCCAGCCGATCACGGTGCCGTCCACGGTGAGGTCGACACGGTGGTCGAGGCCGGTCACCCGGCCCTCGCGGACCCGGCGGTCCGTCACCGTCACCTTGAGCACCAGGTCGAGCGGGCTGTCGCCGATGGTCAGCAGCTGCGGCCGGATCAGGTGGATCCGCAGGAAGGTCAGGATGAACTTGTGGTCGGTCGGGATGCCGTGGAACAGGTGCGCCCCGGCCAGGGTGGCCTGCCGCGCGGCCTCCAGCAGCAGCACCGCGTCGTGGGTGCCGGGCCGGAGCAGGTGGTCGCCGTAGTAGGCGTGCGAGCGGGGCAGCTGGGCGGCGGCCGTGTAGTGACCGTCCTCGTCGCCGCGCAGGTCGGTGACGAAGACCTCGCCGACGGCGTCCCGGTGGACCAGCCCGCGGTCCAGGGTGGTGGCCCAGGACAGCGGGACTGCCTCGGCCGGGTGACGCGGTGCCTCGACGGGGGCGAGCGGTGCGGTGGTCATGCGGTTCCTCCTCGTTGCTCCTCGGATGCGGTCCAGGGGTCGGCCTGGCACCGGTGCGGCGGGCGCCCTCGGTGCGGGTGCCCGCGGCGGGCGGGCCCGCCGGGCCGCGGCCGCCGCCCGGTGGGGGGGTGGCCGCGGTCCGGGCGGCGGGGCGCCGCGATGGTTGCGGTGGCGGTTCGCCGGTGGTGCGCGTGGTGGCTGCGGTGGCGGTTCGCCGGTGGTGCGCGTGGTGGCTGCGGTGGCGGTTCGCCGGTGGTGCGCGTGGTGGCTGCGGGGACCGGCCGGGGGCGCGGCCCGCCGTCAGTACCGGGTGCCGACGGCGGTGGCGCCGAGCCGGGTCAGCAGTGCCAGGTCCTCGGCGTCCAGGGCCAGGTCGCCGCCGCGGGCGTTCTCCTCCAGGTAGGCGAGCCGCTTGGTGCCGGGGATCGGCACCACGTGCTCGCCCTGCGCCAGCACCCAGGCCAGCGCGACCTGCGAGGGCGTCGCGCCGTAGCGGGCGGCCACCTCGGCGACGCCCTCGGCCAGCTTCTGGTTGGCCTCGATCGCCTCCGGCTGGAAGCGCGGGTTGCCCTGCCGCCAGTCCTCGCCCTCCAGTGCGGCGGCCGAGGTGATGGCGCCGGTGAGGAAGGCGCGGCCGAGCGGCGAGTAGGCGATGAAGCCGGCGCCGTGGCGGGCCGCCCACGGCACCACCTCGTCGAGCTGGTCCTGGCTCCACAGCGAGAGCTCGCTCTGCACGGTGGCCACCGGGTGGACGGCGTGCGCGGCGTCGAGCTGCCCGACGGTCGCCTCGGAGAGGCCGATCGCGCCGACCTTGCCCTCGCGGACGAGCTCCGCGAGCACGCCCCAGGACTCCTCGACCGGCACCGCCGGGTCGACCCGGTGCAGCTGGTAGAGGTCGATCCGGTCGACGCCGAGGCGGCGCAGCGAGCCCTCGGCGGCGGCGCGCAGGTGCTCGGGGCGGCCGTCGGGCAGGATCTCGCCGTCCCGGACGACCAGGCCGGCCTTGCTGGCCAGCACGATCTCGTCCCGCCGGTCGCGGATCGCGCGGCCGACCAACTCCTCGTTGGTGTGCGGGCCGTAGACGTCCGCGGTGTCGATCAGGGTGACGCCGAGGTCGATCGCCCGGTGGATCACCCGGATCGACTCCGCGTCGTCGCGGCGGGTCGGGCTGTAGGCGAAGCTCATGCCCATGCAGCCGAGGCCGATCGCGCCGACGGTGATCCCGGTGCTGCCCAACTGTCGTGTGCGCATGGTGCGGTGTTCTCCTCTGTCGAAGGGCGGTGGGGTGTTCGTGGGTGTGGGGGCGGTGCGGAGCCCGGGGTGCGTCCGGCGCGGGCACGGGGGCGGCCCGCGCCGGACGCGGTCAGGAGGTGCTCGTGAGCTCCCGGTCGCGGACCACCGCGAAGGTGGTGACCGCCCCGATCAGCGCGAGCACGGCGAGGACGACGAAGCCGGTGTGCATCGCCGACGTGAGGGCGTCGGCGGCCGCGTCCGAGGCCGCAGTGCGGACGCCGGCCGGCAGGGTGCCGAGCTGCTCGCCCAGCCGGCCCTGCACGGCGCCGCCGGCCAGGGCGCGTTCGCCGGCCGCGTCCAGCCCCGGCACCCGGCCCTGCAGGCCCGCGGCGGAGAGGCCGGCCAGCAGCGCGCCGGCCCCGGCGATGGCCACCGACTCGCCGGTGATGCGCATGGTGTTGAAGATGCCGGAGGCCATGCCGGAGCGCTCGACCGGGACGACGCTGACCGCGGCGTTGTCCATCACGCCGAAGGCGCTGCCCACGCCGATGCCGAACACCGCGAGCGGTCCGGTCAGTTGCGCCCAGCCGGCGTCCGGGCCGAGCACCACCAGCCAGAGCGAGCCGGCGGCGATCAGCGCGGAGCTGGCGGCGAGCATCACCCGCAGCGGCAGCCGGGCGGCGATCCTCCCGGCGACCAGCGGCAGGGCCAGCACCGGCAGGGTGAGCGGCAGCAGCAGCGCGCCGGCCTCGGTGGCGCTGCGGCCGCCGACGCCCTGCAGGTACTGCGGAAGGTAGACCAGCAGCACCACGAACCCGAAGGTGATGGTGAACGGCTGGCAGACCACCACCACGAAGGTCGGCCGGCGGAACAGCGACAGGTCGAACATCGGCCGCTCGACGCGCTGTTCGACCAGCACGAAGAGCAGCATGAACAGGGCCGCACCGACCAGTGAGCCGATCGCGGCGACGCTCGTCCAGCCCTGCTCCGGGCCTTCGACGAAGTACAGCGCCAGCAGGCCCAGGCTGCCGCTGAAGGTCACCAGTCCGCCCCGGTCGACGCGGCCGGCGGCCGGGTCGCGGGACTCGGGCAGCCGTGGCACCAGGGCGAGCACGACCGCCCCGAGCACCACGTTCAGCAGGAACACCGCCCGCCAGCCGACCGAGCCCACCAGCACGCCGGCGACCAGCGGGCCGAGCGCCAGGCCGAAGCCGAAGGAGGCGCCGAGCACGCCGAACGCCCTGGCCCGGGCCGGCCCGTCGAAGGAGGCGGCGAGGACCGCCGCGCCGCTGGTGAGCACCCCGGCGGCGCCGACGCCCTGCAGCGCCCGGGCGAGGTCGACCAGCACGATGTTCGGCACCAGCGCGCAGACCAGCGACATCGCCAGGAACACCTGGATGCCGATCAGCAGCACCCGCCGCCGGCCGAACCGGTCGGCGAGGCCGCCGGCGGCCAGCAGGCAGGCCGCGAAGGTGACGCCGTAGGCGTTCTGCACCCACTGCGCGGCGCCGACGCCGGCCCCCAGGTCGGTCGCCAGCGCCGGGAGCGCCACGGCCGGCCCGGTGACGGTGAGCGGCAGCATCACGCTGGCCAGCGCGACCGCCACCATGATCGCCGGGCCGCCGGCCGTGCGGCCCGCGCGCGGCGCGGCCAGGTCCTGCTCCGCCAGGACGCTCATCACTTCCCCCATCCATCAGTCATCTACGTACTTCACAAACCGAGACGACCATAAGATATCTTATGCACAGCGTCAATCTGCTACTCAGCCTCCGGGCAGACGAGGAGTCAGTTCCATGACAGACAAAGCGATCACCGCATCGGACGTCGACGTCCTGGTCGTCGGCGGGGGACCGACCGGCATGCTCGCCGCCTGCGAGCTGCTGCGTCGCGGCGTCCGCGTCCGGATCGTCGACCGCGCGCCGACCGCCGCCCGCCTCCCCAAGGCCCTGCTGCTCTGGCCGCGCACGCTGGACGTGCTCGACGACCTCGGCATGCTGGACGCGATCCGCGCCGCCTCCGTCCGGATCAACGCCTTCCGCTACTACTCGGACCGGCGGCCGCTGGGCACCTTCGGCTTCACCGAGGACCTCGCCCCGCTCTGCCTGCCGCAGAGCGCCACCGAGGAGGTCGTCGAGGCCCGGCTGCACGAACTCGGCGGCAAGGTCGAACGCGGCGTCCGCCTGCTCTGCTTCGACAGCCTCGACTTCTCCGGCCGGATCGAGGCCACCGACGGGGTCACCGCCGTGCTGGAGCACCGGGACGGCCGGATCGAGCGCACCCGGGTGCCCTTCGTCATCGGCGCCGACGGCGCCGGCAGCGCCGTCCGCGCCCAGATCGGCACCGGCTTCCTCGGCAGCACCTACGAGACCGCCTTCGCCCTGGTGGACGCCCCGATCGAGGGCGAACTCCCGGCCGACCAGGCGCACTACTACCAGTCCCCGCAGGGCGCGCTGGTCGTCGTCGCCCTGCCCGACGGCATCTTCCGCTTCTTCTCCAGCCTGCCGCCGGGCCAGGAGGTCGGCGTCGCGATGATGCAGGAGATCGTCGACGAGCGCGGCCCGCAGGGCGTCCGGATCGGCGAACCGGTCTGGCAGAGCGTCTTCCGGGTGCACGCCCGGCACGCCGGGGACTTCCGGCTCGGCCGGGTCTTCCTCGCCGGCGACGCCGCCCACGTGCACAGCCCGGCCGGCGGTCAGGGCCTCAACACCGGCCTGCAGGACGCCCACAACCTCGCCTGGAAGCTCGCGGCGGTGATCCACGGCGAAGCCCCCGCCGCCCTGCTCGACGGCTACGGGCCGGAGCGCTCCGCGGTCGCCCGGCGGGTCGTCCGCGACACCGACATCCAGACCCGCGCATGGCTGGTGGACGGCCCGGCCGAGGTCCTCGTCCGGGACGCCGCCTTCCGGCTCGGCGACCGCACCGGCCTGCTCTCCCGGCTCTACGGACCGGTGATGGCCGGACGCCGGCTCGCCTACCCGCCCCTGCGGGAGACCCAGGAGCCGTCCGGGTTCACCGGCTGCCGCCTCCGCGGGCGGCTGCCCGGCGGACTGCGGACCGGCGCCGTGCTGCCCCGCCCGCTGGCCGCCGCGACCGCACCGGCCGGCTCCGACGGGGAACCCGCCGGCTGGACCCTCGCCGCCGTCGGCCCGGCCGGCTGGGCCGCCGAACTGGACCGGCGCGCCGCCGGACGCCCCGCGGTCCGGACCGCCCGCGTCCCGCTGCCCGTCGCCGTCCGGCACACCGGCTGCCACCGGCCCGGCTACTACCTCGTCCGCCCCGACGGGCACATCGCCGCCCACGGCCACGCCCGCGACCTCGACCGCCTCACCGCCGAACTCACCGCCCAGCTGGGCCCGGCCGCACGTCCCTGAGACGCCGGCGGGCCCGCCCGCCGACCGCCGCACCCGCCCGGCCGCCGTCCCGGCCGGCCCCGCCCGCGGCCCCTCCGCAGGCCACCGGCCCCAGTCAGCGCTCCACCAGCGACGGGACAGCCCGTCCCCACCCTCCCGGAGGACCCCGATGACCGACCTCGCCCCGCCCGTGGACCCGATCGTGCCGTTCCTGGAGCCGGTCTTCGACCTGCACCGCGGCGGCAAGCTGGAGACCCGGTCGACCGTGCCGCTGCGCGGCACCGACGACCTGTCGCTCGCCTACACCCCCGGGGTCGCCCGGGTCTGCACCGCCATCGCCGAACACCCGGAGCTGGCCCACGAGTTCACCTGGGCGGCGAACACCGTCGCGGTGGTCAGCGACGGCACCGCCGTCCTCGGCCTCGGCGACATCGGCCCGGCCGCGGCCCTGCCGGTGATGGAGGGCAAGGCCCTGCTGTTCAAGGAGTTCGCCGGCGTCGACGCGGTGCCGGTCTGCCTCGGCACCACCGACACCGAGGCGCTGATCGCCACCGTCCGGCACCTCGCCCCCAGCTTCGGCGGCATCAACCTGGAGGACATCAGCGCCCCGCGCTGCTTCGAGATCGAGGAGCGGCTCCGCGCCGACCTGGACATCCCGGTCTTCCACGACGACCAGCACGGCACCGCCGTGGTCGCCCTCGCCGCCCTGCGCAACGCCGCGCGGGTCACCGGGCGGCCGCTGTCGGAGATGCGGGCCGTGGTGGCGGGTGCCGGCGCCTCCGGCGTCGCCGTCAGCCGGATCCTGCTGGCCGCCGGGATCGGGGACATCGCGGTCGGCGACAGCAAGGGCCTGCTGCACCCCGGCCGGACGGACCTCAACCCGGTGAAGGCCGCGCTGGCCGCCGACAGCAACCGGGCCGGCCACCGGGGTTCGATCGAGGGGGCGCTGCGGGGCGCGGACGTGTTCATCGGGCTGTCCGGGGCGACGGTCGCGGAGTCGGCGGTGGCCGCGATGGCCCCGGACGCGATCGTCTTCGCGCTCTCCAACCCGACGCCGGAGATCGAGCCGTCCGTCGCCCGCCGGTACGCCGCCGTGGTGGCCACCGGCCGCAGCGACCACCCCAACCAGATCAACAACGTGCTCGCCTTCCCGGGGATCTTCCGCGGCGCCCTGGACGTCCGGGCCCGCACGATCACCGAGGGCATGAAGCTCGCCGCGGCCGCGGCCATCGCCGAGGTGGCGGCCGACGACCTGTCCGCGGACCGGATCGTCCCCAGCCCCTTCGACCCGCGGGTGGCTCCCGCCGTGGCCGCCGCCGTCGCCGCCGAGGCCCGCTCCGCGGGAGTGGCCCGCCGCTGACCGCCCCACCGGCGGGGCACCGAACGGCCCGGGGGCCGGACCGCCGTCGGCGGTCCGGCCCCGGTGCGGAGTCCGCGGGGCTCAGCCGGTGGGCACCGCCGCCGCGACCACCTCGAACGCGTCGGGGGCGCCCGCGACGGCCTGGCGCAGGGTCAGGTGCCGGGCGAGGACGCACTCGCGCACCCAGTCGCACAGGTACCGGTCCGAGGGCGCGCCCTCGACCGTGCGGACGGAGAGCTGCAGGCGCTCGGTGGGCAGCCCGGCGTCGAGCACCTCGGCCCCGGCCGCCGCGACCTCCTCCACCGAGGCGGCCAGCGCGACGAGTTCGGCCCGGCCGAAGCGGGCGCCGCGGAAGGACAGGACGTCCGCCGAGCGGCCGAGGACGCGGATGCCTGGCTGCGGGGCGCCGCACGGGCAGTCGGCGAACTCGCCCGTGTCGCCGGTGCGGTAGCGCACCAGCGGGGTGACGGCCAGCTCGTGCAGGGTGCTGACCAGGATCTCGCCGTCGACCAGCTCGACGTACTGGTGCGGCAGCGGGTGGAAGACGTCGCGGGCGCAGCGCGGTCCGTTGCAGCCGATCGCCCAGGTCTCGACCGAGCCGTACAGGCCCCAGACCGCGGCGTCCGGAAGGACCTCGGCGAGCAGCCGGGCGGTGGCCCCGTCCAGGCCGACGCCCACCCAGAGCAGGGTGCGCAGCCAGTCCGGGCGGCGCCCGGTGAGCCGGCAGTGCTCCAGCAGGGCGCGCAGGGTGGGGGTGTCCGCGGCGAGCGCGGTGGCACCGCACTGCTCGAAGAAGTCGACCAGGCGGCCGAGGTCGTCGGCGTCGGGGGTGCCGTAGGGGATGGCGGAGCAGCCGGAGAGTGCCGCGAGCGCGTTGCAGAGGTCGTGGACCGGCCAGAGCCGGGTGCCGCGGGAGAGGTTGAGCAGCACGTCGCCGGGGGCGAGCGGAGACCAGGCGCGCAGGATGTCGCCCGCGAAGAGGCAGCTCGGCACCAGGGTCGCGGAGGGTTCGGCGGTGGTGCCGCCGCCGAGGTAGAGCACGGCGCCGCGGTCCTTGGCGAGGCCGCCGCGGACGCCGGACCAGACCGCCGCGCGGAGTTCCTCGGCGGAGAGCGGGTCGAGGATGCGGAGGTCGGCGGCGCGGCGGTCCGCCGCGCCCCGGTATTTCTCCGCGAGGCCGGGAAAGCCGACGGCCCGGTCCAGGAGCGCCCGGACCTGCGGTGCGGTCGGTTCGGCCGCACCGGCCGCAAATCCCCCCGTCTGCAGTGACATGCGCCGCGTCCTTTCACGAATCGACGGTTTTCCGAGGCGCGCACGCACGTTCCACGCATCGGTAGGAACGATTCAAGAACCGACCGACCGGTTTGTCAATTGCCGAGGTCAGCGGGCACGGCTTCGCAGTCCGCGGCCAGGAACGGACAGCCGCCGGCGGGCGGCGCGGCGAGGCCGGGCAGCACCGCCCCCCAGAGCCGGGCGACCATCTCGGTGCGGCTCACGCCGGCGTTGCGCTCGCAGATCAGCAGCACGCCGGCGGCCATCGCGGTCAGCGCCATCGCCGCCTCGCCCGGCACCACGCCCTCCCGGAGCTCGCCGCGGTCCGCCGCCGAGGCCAGCAGGGCACCGATCGGCGCCATCCACTCCGGAGGGCCCCCGCCGGCCGCCAGCGCGAAGCCCTCGGCGCTGTCGAGCCGGACGCCGGAACGGCAGACCGGGTCCCGGTCCAGCAGCCCGGCCACCGCCACCGCGACGTCCACCACGGCGTCCAGACCTGCGCCCGGGCCGTGCGCGGCCACGCACTCGGCGGTCAGCCGGCGCAGTTCGCCGCGGGCCTCGGCGCGGACCGCCTCGATCAGCTCGCCCTTGGAGCGGAAGTGGTAGTACAGCGCCCCCTTGGACACCCCGGCGGCCCGGCTGATGGCGTCCAGGCCGGGCAGCGCGTCGCCGCCGAGCACCTCCACGGCCGACTCGTCCAATGCCGTGGCGGCGGCGACGATCAAGCTCCGCCGGGTCCGTTCGGCGCGCTCCTGACTGGGCACGGCACCCACCTCTCCTCTGCTTCCCACAACGGCGGGTCGGTGCCCGCCGGACCGGCCCGACCAGGGCCGCAGGGCCCCGGAAGCGGTTGCCGCCCCGAAGTGAAACCGACCGAAGTCGCTGTTATATAAGTATCAAATGACCAGGCCACGACAAGTATTTCCCCCGACGCCGAGCCCATTCCGGAAATCACGAAGACGACACAGACTCGCCGCACCGGACGGCCCGGCGGACGGGTGGGGGCGCAGGGGAATCGCCGGGCACACCGGGAAGGCCGGGGAAGCGCGCGCTATCGCCCGGAGCACCGGGAGGAACGGTGGGTCACGGGGCGGCGTCTGACGGCGCGTGCGCCACGGGACCGTCCGGCGCCCGCCGGCGGCACCGCAGCCGCGGTACGGGCGGTCAGCCGGCCGGGACGGGCTCGGGCGCGGTCAGCCGGAGGCGGCCGGCCCACTCCGGCACGGCCAGCCCGGGCAGGATGAACGCCCAGAGCTCGGCGAGCCGCTCCTCCAGGTCCTCGCGGCGGGTGAACACCTGGGAAACGATCTGGGTGCCGGTGAAGGAGCTGATGACGAACCGGGCGGCGGCGTCGACGTCCAGGTCCAGCCGGACGGAGCCCTCCCCCTGGGCGCGCAGCAGCAGGGTGCGGACGAGGTCGATCGAGGCGACGTACGGGCCGGGCGAGGGCTCGGAGAAGGAGCTCTCGATCGCGAGCCGGATGCTTGCCCGCACCGTCGGGCTCTCCCGCAGGGCGGCGGCCATCGCGTACGACACGTCGACGATGGCCTGCAGGAAGGGGCCGGTGGCGGTGGCGGCGCTCTCCAGGGTGCCGACCTCGGCGCCCTGGATCTCCTCCGCGATCGCCTCCTTGGACGGGAAGTGGAAGTACAGCGCCCCCTTGGTGACGCCGGCCCGGGCCAGGATCTCCGACACGCTCGCGCCCGCGAAGCCGCTGTGGTCGAAGACCTCGGCCGCGGCCTCGACGATCCGCTGGCGCGTCCGCTCCGCCCTCTCCTGTCTCACCATGGCCATCCTCCCGACCTCGCAGCAGTTCGCAGCGCATCGTAGTGCACCGGCCAGTACAGCCGACGATAAAACAGTCGATCCCGTAGGTTTGTTCCGGCGATCGGACGCCCGCGCACCGGCGGAACCGGGCCGGTCGCACCTGATGCTCCGACACACATACGGACCGTTCGGTATGCAGAACGGCCCGCCCGGAGATCCGGACGGGCCGTGCGGCGAGCGGGCGTGCGGCGGGCGGGTGTCGGGCCGCCCTGCGGAGGCCGTGCCGCCGTCGGGGTCAGCGCACGGTGTAGCCGCCGTCCACCGGCAGGACGGCGCCGGTGACGAAGGAGGAGCGCTCGCTGCAGAGCCAGGCCGCGGCCTCCGCGATCTCCTCCGGTGCGGCCGTGCGCGGCTGCGGGGTCGCCTCGTGCAGCCGGGCCTCGATGTCGGGCCGGATCGCCAGCCACTGCTCGATCATCTCCGACCGGGTGGTGCCCGGCGCCACCGCGTTGACCCGGATCCCCTGGGCGCCGTACTCGTTGGCCGCCGCCCTGGTCAGGCCGACCACGGCGTGCTTGGAGACCACGTACGGCGCGGCCACCGGCGTGGCCACCAGCCCGGCGACACTGCTGGTGTTGACGATCGCCCCGCCGCCCGCGGCCAGCATGGCGGGTATCTCGTGCCGCATGCAGGACCAGACGCCGCGCAGGTTGACGTCGATGATCCGGTCGAAGACCTCCTGCTCCATCAGGTGCAGCGGGGTCTGCTCGGCGCCGTACCCGGCGTTGTTGAACGCGGCGTCGAGGCGTCCGTAGCGCGACACGGCCGTCTGCACGGCACGGGCCACGTCGGCGTCCGAGGTCACGTCGGTGACGGCGTAGCAGGCCTCCAGCCCCTTGCCGGTGAGCTCGTCGACGAGGTCGGCGAGCTGCTGCTCGCGCCGGGCGGCGAGGACGACGGCGGCACCCTCGGCGGCGAAGACCCGCGCGGCCGCGGCACCGATCCCGCTGCTCGCGCCGGTGATCAGCGCGACCTTCCCGGTGAGCAGGGCGTTCTGGACGGACATGGGCTCTCCCCCTGGGGGTTGCGGCCGGAGGCGGGACGGCGGGACACCGGCCCGCATGCGGGTGCGGCGGCCCGGCGTCCCGCCCTCACGGGACCCGGACCGCCGCACCCCGGACACGGCACAGCCTACGAACCACCGCTGACGAACAGTCAGGCGAGGTGGCCGGACCTGCCGGCGCCCGCCCCGCGGGCGGCTTCGCCGAAGGACGCGCGGGCCGCCGGCCGGAGCCGGACCGGGCCGTGGCACGCCCTCGAAGTCGCGCCCTACGCCTTGCGGTTGGGGACGGACCAGCCGCCGGGCCGGTCGAAGCCGGTGGTGGCGAGCGTGACGAAGAAGTGGGGGCCGACGATGTGGCCCTTGGCGACCACGTCCAGGTAGGCGGCGGCCGGAGAGCCGTTCAGGTGGGCCGTGAAGGCCGCCTCGTCGGTGAAGGTCTCCAGGAAGACGAAGCGGGTCGGGTCGGCCGGGTCCGGAACGAAGTGGAAGCCGAGCGTGCCGGGTTCACCGGTCAGCGAGAAGTAGCCGTCGGCCTTCGCGACCTTGAGGAACGCGTCCCGGTACTCCTGCTGCACGTTGGTGAACTCGGCGACCACGGTGAAGACGTGGCCGTCGTCGCCGCCGCTGGGCGCGACGCGGCCGGTGCCGTCGTCGGTCGCGAGCGAGTAGTTGGCCACGGTGGTGGCGGGGCCGGTGACGCCGTGGGCCGCGAGCAGGGCGGCGAAGTTCCGGGCGTAGGGGCCGCGGCGGTGCGCGCGGTGGGCGGCGGCGGAGGCGAAGGTCTCGGCGACGACGATCCGGTCCGGGTGGTCGGGGTCCGGCACGACGTGGACGCTCTCGGTGCCGGGCTCGTGCCGGCGGGAGGCGTAGCCCTCCTGCTGCGCGGCGGCGATGACGGTGTCGCGCGCGGCGGCCGGGATGTGCTCGTAGGCGGAGATCACCGTGTAGGCGACGCTGCTGTCGCCGAGGTTGGGCATGGTGGCGCCGGGGCCGGCGGCCAGTGCCCCGGGGGCGGTGCCGACCAGCAGGGCGGCGGCGAGGGCGGCCGGGAGCAGGGCTCTGACGGATCTCATGGTGGAACGTCCTTCCGGGTGGGTTCGGATGGGTGGGACCGGCCGCCCGGGCGGGCGGCCGGAGTCGGTGGTGCCGGCCGGAGCGCGGCCCGAGGGCGGCAGCGGTTCGCGGCCGGGGCAGCGGGCGGCAGCGGGCACGCCGGGTGTGCGGAACCGGGCGGCCGGCGGCGTCACGAGCCGCGGAGGATTCACGCGGCGGCGGGGCGGTGGCCTGCCCGGGGGCCGGCGGACCGGCGCGGAGGTGGTGGGCCCCCGGCCCGTGCGCCGTCGCCGGCCGGGGCCCGGGGCAGCGGACCGCGCACCCGCCCGGTCGGGTACTCACTGTTCCGCGCGTCCCCCGACCTGCGCGGCCGGGCGGAGAACGGGGGACGGGGGGACGGGGTACGGCGTGGGGGTGCAGGGTCTGTGCGGCGGGGTCCGCTCCGGGCGGGCCCCGCCGCGGTCGCCGCCGCCGCGACGGGGGACGCGGCAGCGGACGGATCGTCCGGTCCGGGGTCGGACCGGTCCCGGCTCAGGCCGGGTAGACGTCGCCGGGCAGCTTGCGGTCGGCGCCGACGGTGGCGATGTGCCAGTAGGGGTAGGGGACGCGGGCCTCGCTCACCTTGTCCAGGGCGGCCACCTCGTCGGCGGACAGCTCCCACTCCATCGCCTTGAGGTTGTCCTCCAGCTGGTGGATCTTGGTCGCGCCGATCACCGCGGAGGTGATCTGCGGCCGGGACAGCACCCAGTTGATGGCGACCTGGGCGACGGTGGCACCACGCGCCTCGGCGATCCGGGCCATCTCGTCGACGATGTCGTACGCCTGCTCCTGGTCGGTGAGCGGCGCGGACTCGGCCGGGGTGGCCTCGGCGAGCCGGCTGCCCACCGGACGGCCCTCGCCGCGGCGGTACTTGCCGGTGAGGAAGCCGCCGGCCAGCGGGCTCCAGGCGGTGATGCCGACCTTCTGGTCCTGGGCGAGCGGGATGATCTCCCACTCCAGGTCGCGGGCACCGAGGTTGTAGTAGCCCTGGTAGCAGACGAAACGCTCCAGGTTGCGGCGCTCGGAGACGGAGAGCGCCTTCATCAGCTGCCAGGCGGCGAAGTTGGAGACGCCGATGTAGCGGACCTTGCCGGAGCGGACGAGGTCGTCGAGCACCCGCAGGGTCTCGTCGAGCGAGGTCCGCGGGTCGAAGCCGTGCAGGTGGTAGAGGTCGATGTAGTCGGTGCGCAGCCGGCGCAGGCTCGCATCGACGGCCGCGTTGAGGTGGTGGCGGGTCGAGCCGAAGTCGTTCGGGCCGTCGCCGTCCACCCGCCAGCGGCCCTTGGTGCCGATGACCACGCGGTCGCGGACCTTCGACAGCGTCTGGCCGAAGAACTCCTCGCCCATGCCGTTCTTGTAGACGTCCGCGGTGTCGAAGAAGTTGATGCCGGAGTCCAGCGCGAGGTCCATCAGGCGGTGCACGTCCTGGTCCTGGACGGTGCCGAACTCGGACCAGTTGCGGTCCGGCGCCCCGAGGAAGGAGGCACCCCCGCCGAAAGTCATGGCGCCGAAGCAGAGTTCGGACACGGCCAGGCCGGTGTCGCCCAGGTAGCGGTAGCGCATCGGGGGTCTCCCTGTCGGTTCGTGGAACGGCTCCCCCGTCCCGGGGCAGCCACTGTAAGACTCGGGAAGACCATAAGATGTCGAATACCTATCGTCAAGCCGAAGGTGCCGACAGAATCTCCACTGCCATCAGATATCGAATGGTGCTACGGTTTCGATGCAAACGCGCATGACGGATCGTCATGCGCGCCGCGAACAGCGCTGTGAACAGCGCTGTGAACAGCCGGAGGAGAGCACCGTGAGCACTGTGACCGTGGTCGGCCGGGCCGTCGCCAAGCCCGGCAGGCGGGACGAACTGGAGCGCCGCCTGCGGGCGGTGATCGCCCCGACGCACGCGGAGGAGGAGAGCATCCACTACTCCATGCACCAGGACCTGGACGACCCCGACGTGTTCCTCGCCATCGAGCGCTGGCCCGGCCGGGAGGCGCTGGAGCGTCACCTCGGCACCCCGCACCTGACCGAACTGGCCGGGCTGCTCGACGACCTGCTCGCCGAGCCGCTGGAGCTGCGGGTGCTCGGCCAGCTGCACGAGGGCGACTCCCCCAAGGGCGTACTGTGAGCCGCACGACCGTGGCGGTGCTCGGCACCGGCATCATGGGGGCCGGCATGGCCCGCAGCCTGTGCCGGGCCGGTCTCGACGTCCGGGTGTGGAACCGCACCCGCTCCGCCGCCGAACCGCTGGCCGCCGCGGGCGCGGCGGTCGCCGACTCCCCCGCCGAGGCGGTGCGCGGCGCCGACGTCGTGATCACCATGCTGACCGACGGCCCGACCGTGCTGGAGGTCGTCCGTGCCGCCGCCGACGGGCTGACGGCCGGCCAGGTCTGGCTGCAGACCTCCACGGTGGGGCCGAGCGGCTTCGGCCCGCTCGCCGCCTTCGCCGCCGAGCACGGCCTCGACCTGGTCGACGCCCCCGTCCTGGGCACCCGGCAGCCCGCCGAGGCCGGCCGGCTCGTGGTCTTCGCGGCCGGCTCGCAGCGCGCCCGCGCCGCATCCGTCCACGTGCTGACCGCGGTCGCCGACCGCACCGTCTGGCTGGCCGACGACCCGGCGGGCGCGGCCGCCTCCCGGCTGAAGCTGGTCGTCAACAGCTGGGTGCTGGCCACCGCCACCGGCGCCGCCGAGGCGATCGCGCTGGCCGAGGGCCTCGGCCTGAGCGCCCGGGTGTTCGCCGAGACCGTCGCGGGCGGCGGCCTCGACAGCCCCTACCTGCAGGGCAAGGCCGCGGCCGTCGCCGCCGGGGACTTCTCCCCCGCCTTCGGCCTGGCCACCGCCGCGAAGGACGCCCGGCTGATCCTCGCCGAGGCGGACGCCGCCGGGCTGCGGCTGGACATGGCGGCGGCCGTCGCCGCCCGCTTCGCCCGCGCGGTCGAGCAGGGCCACGGCGGCAAGGACCTCGCCGCCACGTACCTGGTCAGCACCGACGGCTGACCGGCACCCGCGCCGCCGCAGCCCACCGCTCCGCACCGACGAACCCACGAATCCGAGGGACCCGCATGCGCGCGATCGTCAACACCCCTGCCACCGGCGACGTGGCCTTCCGCGAGGTCGCCGACCCCGCTCCCGCCGCCGGCGACGTCCTCATCGACGTCAAGGCGTTCTCCGTGAACCGCGGAGAGATCCTCAACCTGCCCACCAACGACGAGGGCTGGCGGCCCGGTTGGGACGTCGCCGGCGTGGTGGCGGAGACCGCGCACGGCTTCACCGCCGGCCAGCGCGTGGTGGCGCTGTCGCTCGCCGACGGCTCCTGGGCCGAGCGCATCGCCGTACCGGCCGGCTTCGTCGCCGCCCTGCCGGACACCGTCGGCTTCGCCGAGGCCGCCACCCTGCCGGTCGCCGCGCTCACCGCGCTGCGCCTGGTCCGCGAGTCCGGCACCCTGCTCGGCCGGCGGGTGCTGGTCACCGGGGCGGCGGGCGGTGTGGGCCGGATCCTCGTCCAGCTGGCCGCCGCGGCCGGTGCGGAGGTCACCGCCGTCGCCCGGAACACCGAGCGAACCAAGGGCCTCACCGAGCTGGGGGCCGCCGCGGTGGTCACCGACCCGGCCGAGGCCGGGGGCCCGTTCGCGGTGGTGTACGAGGCCGCCGGCGGTGCCTCGCTCACCGCGGCACTGGAGCTGGTCGGCCCCGGCGGCACGGTGTTCAGCTACGGCAACTCCTCCGGTGAGGACACCCCGGTCTCCTTCTTCCGTTTCTTCGGTGGGCACGAGCAGGCCGTCCTGCGGCACTTCGTGTTCGTCACGGGCGCGCCGGTGGACGAGGACCTCGCGACGCTGGCCGGGCTGGTCGGCTCGGGGTCGCTCTCGGTGGAGATCGCCTACCGCGAGGACTGGCAGCGGATCAACGAGGCGCTCGCCGCCGTCCGCGAGCGCCGGGTGGCCGGCAAGGCCGTACTGACCATCGGCTGACACCCGACCACCGGCCGGCCCCCGGCCGCCGGCCGACTCCTCACGTCGGCCGGCGGCACGGGCCGCGGGGCGGGGCGGCTGCGGTGCCGCCCCGCCCCGCTCGGGTGCCGTCGGCCCGGCCCGGCCCGCGTCGCGCTCAGCGGCGGGTGTCGGCGAGCAGCCGGGCGGCGTGCACCCGGCCCGCGTGCTCCACCAGATCGACCAGCACCTGCTTGCCGGACGCCCGCCGCCGGGCGTCGCAGGCCACCACCGGGGTGTCCGGGTCGAGGTCGAGCGCGCGGGCCACCTCCTTCGGGCCGAAGTCCCGGGTGCCGGCGAAGCGGTTCACCGCGACGACGAACGGGATGCCCCGGTGCTCGAAGAAGTCCACCGCCGGGAAGCAGTCGGTCAGCCGCCGGGTGTCGGCGAGCACCACCGCGCCGAGCGCGCCCTGCGCCAGCTCGTCCCAGAGGAACCAGAACCGGTCCTGGCCCGGGGTGCCGAAGAGGTACACCGACAGACCCTCGCGGATGGTGATCCGGCCGAAGTCCATCGCCACCGTGGTGGTGGTCTTCTGCTCCACCCCGCCCAGGTCGTCCACACCGCGGCCGGCCGCGGTCAGCTGCTCCTCGGTGCGCAGCGGCCGGATCTCGCTGACCGAGCCGACCAGCGTCGTCTTGCCGACGCCGAAGCCCCCGGCGACGAGGATCTTCAGCGCGAGGACGGAACCGTCAGAGAGCGCGGAGTCCATTGATGACCTCCTGGAGGATGTGCTCGTCGGGGAGCAGGGCGGGCGGGACGGGCCGGCTGACCCGGATGTACTCGGCGTCCAGCAGGTCGCCGAGCAGCACCCGCACCACGCCGAGCGGCAGGTCGACGTCGGCGGCTATCTCCGCGACGGAGAGCGCGTTGCCGCGGCAGAGGTCGAGGATGACGGCCTGTTCGGGGCCGACGGGCAGGTCGACGCCCTCGGGAACGTCGCTGACCACCAGCGCGATCAGGTCGAACTCGGCCCCGGCCGGCCGGGTGCGGCCCTTGGTCACCGCGTACGGGCGGACCATCGGGCCGGCCGCGTCGTCGTACCAGTGGACGGGCGAATCGGGCGGCGGCGGGTAGCCGAACGGGCTGCCCGGCAGGTAGCGGCGCGGCGGGTACGGCATCGGTCTCAGCCCCCCGCCGTGCTGCGCGGCGCCGCGTACAGGTGCTCGCCGACCCGGCGCACCAGGCGGGCCATCTCGTAGGCGATCAGCCCGAGGTCGGCGTCGGCGGTGGAGAAGACGGCGAGGCAGGTGCCCTGACCGGCGGCGGCCACGAAGAGGAAGCCGTGCTCCAGCTCGACCATCGTCTGCCGGACCTCTCCGGCGTCGAAGTGCCGCCCGGCGCCCTTCGCCAGGCTGTGGAAGCCGGAGGCGACCGCGGCCAGGTGCTCGCCGTCCTCCCGGCCGAGTCCGGCGGAGGTGCCCATCGCCAGGCCGTCCGCGGAGAGCATCACGGCGAACCTCACCTCGGCGACCCGGGAGACGAGTTCGTCGAGCAGCCAGTTGAGCTCGCCCGCGTGGTGCGTGGTCCCGATCATCGGTGCTCTCCTCCGGTGGGGTTCGGTCGGATCGGTGGCTCGGTGGCGCCGCGGGCCCAGCCGCGCTGGAAGGCGGACATCGCGGCGCGGGCCTCCTCGGGGTTGCGGCCGACCGGCTGTCCGCCGTCCCGGCGCGGTGCCGTCGGCGGCCGGGCCGGGGCCTCGCGCAGCTGCGGGACGAGGCTGGCCTGCCGGACCCGGCGCGGCAGTTCGCCGTCGCCCCGGTCCTCCCGGTCGCCGGCCGGGGCGGCCTGCACCGCGCGGGCGGGAGCGGCCGCCGGACGGCGGGCCGGTGCTGCCGCGGGCCGCCCTGCGGGCACCGCCGGTGCGGGCGCCGCAGGTGCGGGCGCCGCAGGTGCGGGCGCCGGGGGCTCGGCCGACCGGGCCGGCGGCACCGACGGCACACCTGGTGCGGGCCTCGTCCCGTCGGCCCGGAACGGCGTCGGCCGCAGCACCCCCGGATCGCCCCCGAGGGCGCCGAAGGGCGCGGCCGTCGGCAGCGGGCGGACGATCGGCGGATCGAGCTGCTCCGGCCGCTCGGGCCGCTCGGGTGCCGGCGCGACCGGCAGTACGTCCTCGGCGGGCTTCGCCTCGGCCGCCGTCCCGGTCTCCAGCAGGGCGTTCGGCAGCAGGACCACCGCCGTGGTGCCCCCGTACGCGGAGGGCCGCAGCGACACCCGGACGCCGTGCCTGCGGGCGAGGCGGCTGACCACGAAGAGGCCGAGCCGGTCGCTGTCGAAGAGGTCGACCTGCTCGGACGCCTCGATCCGGCGGTTGGCGTCGGCGAGCGCCTCCGGGCCCATGCCGAGGCCGCGGTCCTCGATCTCCACCGCGTAGCCGTTGCCGACCTGCTCACCGCGGACGTGCACCCTGGTGTGCGGCGGCGAGAAGCCGGTGGCGTTCTCGACGAGTTCGGCGACCAGGTGGGTGAGGTCGGCGACGGCCTGCCCCGAGACCGCCGCGTACGGCAGCCGGTGCACCTCGACCCGGGCGTACTCCTCGACCTCGGCGACGGCGGCCCGCACCACGTCCATCAGCGGGACGGGCTTGCGCCAGGCCCGCCCGGGCGCGGCCCCGGAGAGGATGATCAGGCCCTCGGCGTGGCGGCGCATCCGGGTGGTGAGGTGGTCCAGGCGGAAGAGGTCGGCCAGCTCCGCCGGGTCCTCGGTACGGCGCTCCATCGCGTCCAGCAGGGTGAGCTGGCGGTGCACCAGGACCTGGCTGCGCCGGGCGAGGTTGACGAAGACCCCGGACACCCCGGACAGCACCTCGGCGCGCTCCACCGCGGCGGTGACGGCGGCCCGCTGCACCCGGCCGAGAGCGCCGCGCACCTGGCCGATCTCGTCGCCGCCGTGCGGCCGCAGCGGCGCCTCGGCGGCGATGTCGATCTCCTCGCCGGCGCGCAGCCTGCGCATGGTCGCGGGCAGGGTGCGGCCGGCGAGTTCGAGGGCGGAGTTGCGCAGCCTGACGAGTTCGGTGACCAGGCCGCGGCCGATCTGGACGGAGATCAGCAGCGAGGCGAGCACGGCGGCGAGGCCGAGCAGCACGGCGAGCCCGGCGGGGGTGAACAGCCCGAGCGCGTACGGGTCGGAGCGTTCGGCGGCGGCGCTGCCGGCCGCCCGCTCCACCCCGGCCAGACCGCGGGCGGTGGCGTCGGCCAGGTCGGCCCAGCGGTCGGCGGGCACGGTCTGCAGGGCGGCACGCCCGTCGGGGGCGTCCCGGACGGCGTCCTCCAGGCGCACGAGTTCGCGGTAGTCCGCACCGCCGGTGACGGCCTGCAGGGCGGAGCGGTCGGCCGGGCGCAGGTCGCGCGAGGCGGTCTGCGCGAAGAGCCGCCGGGCGTAGACGGCGGCGCCGAACTCGCCCCGCTGGGCCTCGCCGAGACCGCCGGCGGTCTGACCGGCCCGCAGCAGGGAGTCCTCGCGGGCGAGCAGTTCGCGGGCCCGGGAGAACTCCAGCAGCACCCGGGCGTCGGAGGCGACCCGGTGGTCCTGCAGGGCGGTGACCGAACCGGTGACCTCCAGGGCGCGGTCGATCGCGGCGCTGTAGGCGGCGTACGTCTCGGGCCAGCCGGCCTGGTGCTGGAGGACCTTGGCGCGCAGCGCGGGCAGGGCGGCGACGGCTGCGGTGAGTTCGTCGACCCGGCCGGCGGTCTCGTCGCCGAGGCCCTCGGCGTCGGCCCGGTTGTAGCCGTCGGCGAGGTGCAGCGGGGCGGCGGCCCGGTCGGTCGCGGCGGCGGCCTCGCGCAGCGCGTTCTCCCGGCCGGGCGGGCCGCCGGCCAGCAGCTGCCCGGCGGCGGTGCGTTCGGCCTGCAGGCCGGCGACGGTGGCGGCGACCGGGTCGAGCACCGTCCGGGTGACGGCCTTGAGGTGCAGGGTGTCCCAGACGCCGCGGGCGGTGGTGACGGTGGCGAAGGACCAGAGGGCCAGCACGGAGACCACCGGCACCATGAGCAGGGCGACGATCCTGGCGCGGACGGTGCGGGGGCGCAGCCGCAGCCCGGCCGAGCGGGCCGGGGCCGCGGCGGGGCCGGGGCCGTCGGCGGTCTCCTCGCGGGCCTGCGGGCCGCGGTGCCGGCCGGCGGGTCCGGTGCGGCCGGGGCTGCGGCCGGCGGGGCTCGGTCCGGTCGCCGGTGCGCTGCGCGGGGTGCCGCGGCGTACTCGCATGGGGCGCGGGGTCCTTTCGAGCGGTGGCGTCAGGGGCGCCCGTGACCGTGGTGTGCGGTCCTAGGCGGCGCGGTCGAGGTCGGCGGCGCCGAGGTCCTCGATGGCGAGCTCGCCGGCCTCGCGGTAGGCGGCCCGCTCCTGGGCGGTGGGGGACAGGGCGACGAACGCGGAGGTGAGGAAGAGGAAGGAGCCGAGGCCGACCGCGAGCGGGAAGACGAACTGCATCGGGGTCGCGCCGCCGAGGTCGGTGCGGGCCGGGTCCAGGTGGACGTGGACGGCGGCCATGCCGGTGTAGTGCATGCAGCTGACCGCGACGCCCATGATCAGGGCGGCGCCGCCGGCGGCCACCAGGGTGCGGATGGCGACGGCGGCCCAGAGCGCCGCGGTGGCGGCGCCGACGGCGATCGCGACGGACAGCACCACGGTGGCCGGGGCGTACTCCACCGTGCCGTGCAGCCGCAGCGCGGCCATGCCGAGGTAGTGCATGGCGGCGACGCCGACACCGGTGGTGAGGCCGCCGAGCAGGATGCTGCGGCCGCGGTGCCGGCCGTAGCCGACGGTGAAGACGCCGATGCCGACGACCACGACGGCGACGAGCAGGCTGAGGACGGTCAGCGGGACGTCGTAGCGCAGCTCGGTGCCCTCGACGGTGAAGCCGAACATAGCGACGAAGTGCATGGTCCAGATCCCGGAGCCGATCGCGGCGGCGGCGGTGAGCAGCCAGTTGCGGCGGGACGGCCCGGTCGCGGACAGCGCCCGCAGGGTGCACCGCAGACCGAGCGCGGCACCGACGCAGGCCATCAGGTACGACAGGGCCGGGGTCGGCCAGCCGAAGCTGACGTGGTTCATGGTTCCCATCAGGGCCTCCGAAGGACGTGACCGGACGGTCGGTCATATGCCGTTCGCACGTGCGAAGGGCTTCTCGGATGCGGTGGACGCTACCCAGCGTCCGCAAATGGTCACCGGAAGATGTGAAAAGCTGCCCGTCGGGCCCGGCGGGTGTGCTCGAATGGGCGGGCTCCGTGTGCCCGGAACGGCTGATGGCCTGTCATGTCCGGTTGCGGACAGGGCTCGTGCTCCGCCCTTCTGCCCGGACACGGCCGCGGTTAGGGTCACGCCACGACGGCCCGCACGACGCGCCCCACCCGTTGCGCGGGGGCATCCCTCCCCACGGTCGCGTCGACCGTGGTGGCCCTCTCCCCACCCCTCGCGGGCCCGCGAAGGAGTCCGTTCCCCATGCCCCCTGTCCTCTCCCGTCCCCGGACGGCCGTCACGGCGCTGGCGGTGAGCTGCGGCCTGGCGGTGTCCTGGCTGGCCGGCCTGCACAGCACCGCCACGGCCGCCACCGAGGCCACCTCCGGCACCTACACCTGGAGCAACGCCAGGGTCGACGGCGGCGGCTTCGTCCCCGGCATCGTCTTCAACCAGACCGAGAAGGACCTGGTCTACGCCCGCACCGACATCGGCGGCGCGTACCGCCAGGACCCGGCCACCAAGAAGTGGATCCCGCTGCTCGACTCCGTCGGCTGGAACGACTGGAACCTCACCGGCGTCGCCTCGCTCGCCACCGACCCCGTGCAGACCGACCGGGTGTACGTCGCGGCCGGCAACTACACCAACAGCTGGGACCCGAACAACGGCGCCATCCTGCGCTCCACCGACAAGGGCAGGACCTGGGCCCGCACCACCATGCCGTTCAAGATCGGCGGCAACATGCCCGGCCGCGGCATGGGCGAGCGGCTCGCCGTCGACCCCAACGACGACCGGATCGTCTACTTCGGCGCGCCCGAGGGCAACGGCCTCTGGAAGTCCACCGACTACGGCGCCACCTGGGCCAAGGTCACCGCCTTCCCCAACGCCGGCAACTACCAGCAGGACCCGACCGACACCAGCGGCTACCTCAGCTCCAACCCGGGCGTGCTCTGGGTGACCTTCGACAAGTCCAGCGCCGCCGCGGGCGCCGCCACCAGGACGGTCTACGTCGGCGTCGCCGACAAGGAGAACAACGTCTACCGCTCCACCGACGGCGGCACCACCTGGACCCGCCTGGCCGGCCAGCCGACCGGCTTCCTGCCGCACAAGGGCGTGCTCGACAGCACGAACGGCTACCTCTACCTCGCCACCAGCGACACCGGCGGCCCGTACGACGGCGCCAAGGGCGACGTCTGGCGGTACGACACCAAGGCCGGCACCTGGCTGCAGATCAGCCCGGTCAAGTCCTCCGACTCCGGCGCCTACTTCGGCTACAGCGGCCTGTCGGTCGACCGCCAGCACCCCAACGTGGTGATGGTGACCGGCTACAGCTCCTGGTGGCCGGACACCCAGATCTACCGCTCCACCGACTACGGCGCGACCTTCAAGCCGATCTGGGAGTACAACGGCTACCCGAACCGGGTCGACCACTACACCCTGGACACCACCACCTCCCCGTGGCTGAGCTGGGGCAACCACCCCTCGCCGCCGGAGGAGACGCCCAAGCTCGGCTGGATGACCGAGTCGCTGGAGATCGACCCGTTCAACTCCGACCGGATGATGTACGGCACCGGCGCCACCCTCTACGGCACCGACAACCTCACCGCCTGGGACGCCGGCTCGAAGATCACCGTCAAGCCGATGGTCGAGGGCCTGGAGGAGACCGCCGTCCAGGACCTGATCAGCCCGCCCACCGGCGCCCCGCTGATCAGCGCGCTCGGCGACATCGGCGGCTTCCGCCACACCTCGCTGACCACCACCCCGGCGATGATGTTCCAGTCGCCCAACCACGGCACCACCACCGCCCTGGACTTCGCCCAGACCAACGGCAACACCGTCGTCCGGGTCGGCAACACCTCCAGCGGCTCCACCGACAAGCACATCGCCTTCTCCAACGACAACGGCGCCAACTGGTACGCGGCGAGCAGCGAGCCGAGCGGCATCACCTCCGGCGGCACCGTCGCGCTCTCCTCCGACGGCACCCGGGTCGTCTGGTCCCCCGGCGGCGCCTCCCCCGTGGCCGGCGCCTTCGGCGGCAGCTCCTGGACGACCGCGGGCGGCCTGCCGGCCGGCGCGAGCGTGCAGGCCGACCGGGTCAACCCCAAGAAGTTCTACGGCTACGCGGCCGGCGCCTTCTACCTCTCCACCGACGGCGGCGCCACCTTCGCCAGGACCGCGGCCACCGGCCTGCCGGCCAAGGGCAACGTCCGCTTCAAGGCGCTCACCACCACCGAGGGCGACGTCTGGTTCGCCGGCGGCGCCGACGACGCCGCCTACGGCCTGTGGCACTCCACCGACTCCGGCGCGTCCTTCACCCGGCTCGCCGGCGTGGACAAGGCCGACAGCATCGGCTTCGGCAAGGCCGCGACCGGCACCTCCTACCCCGCGCTCTACACCAGCGCCCAGATCGGCGGCGTCCGCGGCATCTTCCGCTCCGACAACGCCGGCGCCACCTGGGTGCGGATCAACGACGACAACCACCAGTGGGGCTGGACGGGCGCCGCGATCACCGGCGACCCGCGGGTCTACGGCCGGGTGTACGTCTCCACCAACGGCCGCGGCATCATCGTGGGCGACACCTCCGTGGTGACCACCGTCTCCCCGTCGCCCTCCGCCTCGGCCTCGGCTTCCGGCTCGAACCCGGCCTCGCCGTCGCCGTCCGCCTCACCCTCGGGCTCGACCTCTCCCGACCCGGGGTCCTCCTGCGAGGTGACCTACGCGGTCAGCAGCCAGTGGGGCGGCGGCTTCGGCGCCAACGTGACCGTCAAGAACACCGGCGGCACCGCGGTCAACGGCTGGACGCTGAAGTGGTCCTTCGCCAACGGCCAGACCGTCAGCTCGCTCTGGAACGGCGCCGTCACCCAGACCGGCGCCGACGTCACCGTCGCCAACCTCGGCTACAACGGCAGCCTCCCGGCCAACGGCGGCACCACCTCGTTCGGCTTCAACGGCACCTGGACGGGCACCAACACCAAGCCCGCCTCCTTCACCCTCAACAACACCCCCTGCACCGTCAAATAGGCGACAGCTGAACCAGGGGCGCGTGGGTGGGCCTCCCGGCCCAAGGCTGGGGGGGAGAACTGCGCGATTCGGATGCGGGCCACCGCACGGACCAAGGCTCACCCCGAGCTGTCCGGATGCCCACTCCCGCACTGCGCAGTTCCCCGCGCCCCTATCGGCACACCCCTCACGCCGGGACAACCCATCGGGGGCGCGGCCCATGTGCGCCTCCCCCTACCTCCGGGTGAGGCGGATGCGGACGGGGCCGCGGGCCTCCAGGGTGATGGCCTGGCCGAGCGGGACGTCCGTGTCGACCGTCTCGACCTCGAACTCCCGCAGGACGGCGGCCAGCGCCAGCACCGACTCCAGCATCGAGAAGTGCTGGCCGATGCAGGCCCGCGGTCCGCCGCCGAAGGGGAACCAGGCGTAGCGGTGCCGACCGGCCTCCCGCTCCGGGGTGAACCGCTCCGGGTCGAACCGCTCCGGCTCCTCCCAGTGCCCCGGGTGGCGGTGCGTCACGTACGGAGAGACGAGGACGTCCGCACCGGCGGGGATCCGGACGCCGCCGATCTCGCTGTCGGCGACCGCGCGCCGCCCGATCACCGCGGCGGCCGGGAACAGCCGCATGGCCTCCTTCAGCACGGCCGTGGTGTACGACAGGGCGGCGAGGTCGTCGGCCCGCGGCGGCCGGTCGCCGAGCACGGCGAGGGCCTCCTCGCGGGCGCGCTTCTGCTCCGCGGGGTTCTTGCCGAGCAGGTGCAGGGCGAAGGCCAGCGAGGTGGCGGTGGTCTCGTGGCCGGCCAGCAGGAAGATCAGGACCTGGTCGCGGAGTTCGGACGGGTCGAGCTGCTCGCCGTCCTCGCCGCGGGCGGCGGCGAGGAGCCCGAGCAGGTCGTCGGAGTCCTGGCCGGCGCGCCGGGCGATGATCGCGTCGCAGACGGCGTACAGCTCGCGTTCGGCGGCCCGGGCCTCGCGGTTGCCGGGGGTGGGCCACTGCCGGGGGACCCGGACGGGGGCGAAGCCGCGGTCGCGGACGTAGGCGCCGAGCACCGGGAAGCTGCGGCGGACGGCGCCGATGGCCTCCTCCACGTCGGTGCCGAACAGGATCCGGGCGACGGCCCGCAGGGCGAAGCCGGACATCTCCTCGGCGGCGTCGACGACCCCGCCGGGGACGGTGGCCCAGCGTTCGACCAGGGCGGCGGACTCCTGGGCGATCGCGTCGGCGTAGCCGTCCACCCGGCGCTTGGTGAAGAGCGGCTGGACGAGCCGGCGCTGTCGCTGGTAGTCGGCGTCCTGGGCGGTGAGCAGGCCGTTGCCGAGGCTGAGCCGGACCTCCTCGTACATGGTGTTGTCCTTGCGGAAGTCCGCGGCGCGGGTGGCGAGCACCTGCTGGGCGCCCTCCGGCGAGAACACCATGTAGAACTCGACGCGCAGCCCCGGCGGCCCGGCGGTGAAGCGCACCACGTCGCCGTGCTCGCGGTGCGCGGCGAGGTAGGCGGCGAGCGGGTCGCGGGTCAGGTCGAGCATCGAGCCGATCAGCGGCAGCCCCGTCGGGCCGGGTGTCCGGGTGGTGGCCTGCACAGTGTCCCCCTCGGGTTGGATCTCTCCTGTTTCCATAGTGACTGAGTGGTCGTCAGGAGAGTAGGGCGTGCGTGCGGACGTCACGTGACGGTCCGCACACACGCCCGGCCCGGGTCACTCGTACTCGGTGCCGCCCTTGCGGGTGAGGTAGGCGCCGCCGACCGCCTTGGCGATCGCCCGGCCGCCGGTGACGGGGCTGTACCGCTCGGTCCGCGTCCGGACGACCACGCCCTCGCGGATGTGCAGCTCCTTGCCGGAGACGGTCTCCCGGCCGTCGGCGAGCTCCAGTACCACGGCCTGGTCGTACGGGCCGCGCCACAGCTCGGGCACCACCGGCAGCTCGCCGTCGAGCACTTCGGCGGCGTCGAGCCAGCGCAGTTGCCCGTCGACGACGGCCGACACGTCGAACACCGCGTAGCCGGGGAGTTCGGTGCGGCCGGAGGCGCCGTAGGAGAGGTCCTGCACGCCGGCGCCGAAGACCTCGCCGAAGACGCCGACCCGGCTGGCGCCGATCCGCTCGGCGAGGGCCGCGGCCACCTCGGGGACGCCGTGCGCCCGCACCGCCCGCCAGTACAGGTTGGTGTCGTCCTCCTTGAGGGCCAGGCCCTGGGCGCCGATGCCCTTGGAGGAGACCTGCACCTCGCCGGACTCGGCGTGGTAGGTGACCAGGCAGCAGCTGCCGTGCACCTTCTCGGTGACGACGACCGGCTCGCCGGGCTCGAAGACGGTCGGGAAGCGCTTGAGGTTCTCGATGTCCACCCAGGGCAGCAGGTCGGGGGCGGCCTCGACGTCGCCGTTCATCTGGGTGGGGACCGGCGGGCGCCACTTGGTGATGCCGAGGCGCTCCGCGAAGTCCTCGCCGCTCTCGGCGGCCGCGGCCAGGTCGACGTCCGCCAGGTCGGCGGGGCGGCAGACGATGCCCTGCGAGAGCTCGCCGCGCAGCCGGACGGCCTTGACCCGGTCGGTGTTGGAGCCGGCCAGGCGCCCGGTCAGTCCGAGCTCCTCGATCAGCGCGGCCGGCAGCACGGCCTGCTCGGGGATGTACACGGCGGTCTCGCCGGTGCGGTACGCGCCCTTGGCGACCACCGCCCGGTACAGGCCGATCTGCGCCAGTTCCAGGGCGTCGGCGTTCGGGTGCTCCAGGATGGTCAGGTGTTCCGCGGTGACGCGCAGTGTGGACATCGGTGTCCCTCCCCGTTCGATACGACGGGGAACACTCTGGCGGCGGCCCGGCGGCGGGGCCAGGGATTTTCGACCCGGGCCATCGCACATGCGAGAGGTGGGGCGTCCACATGCTGGCCTGTGCGATGAAACAGGGGACGTGTGGCCCGCATCTACGACAGTATGATCGCCGTTGTCACCGCACCTCCGCGCCTCCCAGCGGCGCGGCAGAAGGGGAACCCCCATGAGCACCGCAAGACGCCGTTCCGCCGTCGCCGCCCTCGCCGCGATCGCCCTCGCCGCCGGTCTCACCGCCTGCGGCAGCAGCGGCACCGCGAGCAGCAACGCCGCGCCGGCGTCCTCCACCGCCTCCGCAGGGGCCCCGTCCTCGGCCGCCAAGGTCTCCGGCAACCTGACCGTCTTCGCCGCCGCCTCGCTGAAGGAGACCTTCACCGCGCTCGGCAAGAAGTTCGAGGCCGCCAACCCCGGCGTGAAGGTGACCTTCAACTTCGGCGGCAGCTCGGCGCTCGCCCAGAGCATCGTCTCCGGCGCCCCCGCGGACGTCTTCGCCGCCGCCAGCCCGGCCACCATGAAGACCGTCAGCGACGCCAAGGCCGCCGAGGGCACGCCGCAGGTGTTCGTGCGGAACACCCTGGAGATCGCCGTCCCCAAGGGCAACCCGAAGCACATCGCCGCCCTCAAGGACCTCTCCGGGGTCAAGGTCGCGCTCTGCGCCAAGGAGGTGCCGTGCGGCGCCGCCGCCCTGAAGGCCCTCCAGGCCGGCGGGGTCACCATCACCCCCGTCACCCTGGAGCAGGACGTCAAGGGCGCCCTCACCAAGGTCGAGCTCGGCGAGGTCGACGCCTCGCTCGTGTACAGGACCGATGTGCAGGCCGATGCTGCGAAGATCGAGGGTGTGGAGTTCCCCGAGGCGGCGAAGGCCGTGAACGACTACCCGATCGCCGCACTGGCCAAGGCGCCCAACGCCCCGGCCGCCGCCGCCTTCGTCGCGTACATCCGGTCGGCCGAGGCCTCGCAGGCCCTGACCGCCGCGGGCTTCCAGGCGCCGTGACGCCCACGCGCGCCGTGACCCGCCGCCGCGCCCGGCGCGGCGGCGGGCGGGTGCCGTACGCCCTGCTCCTACCGGCCCTGCTGGGCCTGGCCTTCCTCGTCCTGCCGCTGGTCGGGCTGCTGGTGCGCGCGCCGTGGAGCGCCCTGCCCGAGCAGCTCTCCAGCCCAGAGGTGTGGCAGGCGCTCCGGCTCTCGCTGATCTGCGCAACGGCGGCCACGGGGGTGTCGCTGGTGCTCGGAGTGCCGCTGGCCTGGCTGCTCGCCCGCACCGAACTGCCCGGCCGGCGGCTGGTGCGGGCCCTGGTGACGCTGCCGCTGGTGCTGCCGCCGGTGGTCGGCGGCGTCGCCCTGCTGCTCGTCCTCGGCCGCAACGGCATCGTCGGCCGCTCGCTGGACTCGGCCTTCGGGATCACCCTGCCGTTCACCACGCCCGGCGTGGTGCTCGCCGAGGCCTTCGTCGCGATGCCCTTCCTGGTGATCAGCGTGGAGGGCGCGCTGCGCGCCGCCGACCCGCGCTACGAGGAGGCCGCGGCCACCCTCGGTGCCTCCCGGCTCACCGCCTTCCGCCGGGTGACCCTGCCGCTGATCGCGCCCGGCATCGGCGCCGGTGCGGTGCTCGCCTGGGCGCGGGCGCTCGGCGAGTTCGGCGCCACGATCACCTTCGCCGGCAACTTCCCGGGCCGCACCCAGACCATGCCGCTCGCCGTCTACCTGGCGATGGAGTCCGAGCCGGAGGCGGCCATCGCGCTCAGCCTCGTCCTGCTCGCGGTGTCGATCGCCGTCCTCGCGGGCCTGCGGGAACGCTGGATGTCGACCCCGTGACCCGTCCCCGGAGCACCCGATGACCCCGCCCGCCCTGGATGCCCGGCTGCGGGTCGACCGTGCCGCGTTCTCGCTCGACCTCGCGCTCACCGCCGCCCCCGGCGAGGTGCTGGCCCTGCTCGGGCCGAACGGCGCCGGCAAGTCCACCGCGCTGCGTGCCCTCGCCGGCCTGCTGCCGCTCACCGACGGCCGGCTCGCCCTGGACGGTGCGGTGCTGGAGGATCCGGCGGCCGGCCTGCACACCCCGGCCGAGGAGCGCCCGGTCGGCGTGGTCTTCCAGGACTACCTGCTCTTCCCGCACCTCGGCGCCCTCGACAACATCGCCTTCGGCCTGCGCTGCCAGGGCCTGCGCAAGTCCGCCGCCCGGGAGGCCGCCCGGCCCTGGCTGGAGCGGATGGGCCTCGCCGAGCACGCCGCCAGTCGGCCGCGCAGTCTCTCCGGCGGCCAGGCGCAGCGGGTGGCGCTGGCCCGGGCGCTCGCCGTCCGGCCGCGGCTGCTGCTGCTCGACGAGCCGCTCGCCGCCCTGGACGCCCGGACGCGGCTCGACGTCCGGGCGCAACTGCGGCGGCACTTGGCCGAGTTCGAGGCGGTCGCGGTGCTGGTCACGCACGACCCGCTGGACGCCATGGTGCTCGCCGACCGGCTGGTGGTGATCGAGGACGGCCGCGAGGTGCAGTCCGGCACGCCCGCCGACATCGCCCGGCACCCGCGCACCGACTACATCGCCCGCCTGGTCGGCCTCAACCTCTACCGGGGCACCGCCGACGGACGCACCGTCACCCTGCCGGACGGCACCGTGCTCGCCACCACCGAGCAGCTCACCGGCCCGGCCTTCGTGGCCTTCCCGCCGGACGCGGTGACCCTGCACCGCGGCCGCCCCGACTCCAGCGCCCGCAACGCCTGGCCGCTCACGGTGGCCGGTCTCGACCTGCACGGCGACCGGATCCGGGTCGACCTCGCCGGCCCGCTGCCGCTCGCCGCCGACCTCACCCCGGGCGCGGCCGCCGAACTCGACCTCGCCCCCGGCCGCGAGGTCTGGGCCACCGTCAAGGCTGCCCAGACCCACGCCTACCCGGCCTGAGGTCAGGCCTTCTTCACCTTCTTCTCGAACACGGAGAAGTCCACGACCTGGTCGGCCGGCGGCTCCTGCACGGTGAAGGGCTTGTCGAACTCGCTGAAGTCGAAGGCGGCCGGCTCCTTGCCCTGGAGCTGCTCCATGCGGACCAGGTAGGGCTTGCCCTCGGTGGCAATGTGGAGGGTGACGGTCTCGCCGTCCTCGGTGGTGACGGTCAGGCCGAAGGTCTTCACGCCGTTGGTGGTGCCGGCGCCGCCCTTGGCGATCTTCTCCTTGCCCTTGTCGCTGTCGTCGGCGAACAGGCCCTTGATCAGGTTGCACATCATGGCGGCCTCCGCCAGCTCCGCCCGGCTGTCGCCGCCGGTGATGAAGCGCCCCTTGAAGAGTTCGGCGGCGATCGCGGCGTCCTGGGCGGTGGCACCCGGCTCCTTCGCCACGGCCTTCTTCCAGGTCGTCTCGTCGGCCTTCAGCCAGGTCTTGGTGCCCGAGTGCCGGAGCTCGAACTGGCCGATCTCGGGGGAGGCGACGGTGCCGCTGCAGTTCCCCTGCTTGTCGGAGGTCAGGTGGACGGCCAGCTTGCCGCCGTCCATCGTCAGCTCGCCGTCGACCTTCACCGAGGCGAGGGCCGCCATCGCGGCGTGCGCCCGGTCGGAGATCTGGTCCGCGGTCAGGGTGTCCACGGCCAGCGTGGGCACGGGGCTGGCGGACGGCTTGGCCGGCGCGGGAGCGGCGGCCGGGCCGTTCTTGTCACCGTTGCACGCCGTGGCACCGGTGGCCAGCAGGGCGCACAGGACGGACGCGGCGACGGAACGCTTGGAAAGCATGGGGATCCCTCTTCGACGGAACACGAGCGGGGATCAGTATGGGACCGGGGGGTGACACTCCTTCCGCCGGGGCCGCCCGCTTGACCAGGCCTTTCCACATCCGCAGCGGCGCCGCGCGCGGACGTGCCGTCACGCCGGGGTGACGAAGCCCGATTCGTAGGCGGTGACGACGGCCTGGGTGCGGTCGCGGGCGCCGAGCTTGCCGAGGACGGCGCTGACGTGGGTCTTGACGGTCTGTACACCGAGCACCAGCTCCTCGGCGATCTCCGCGTTGGACAGGCCGCGGGCCATCAGCCGCAGCACCTCCGCCTCGCGGGCGGTCAGCCCGGCGCCGGCCAGGGCCGCGGCCGCCCCGGCGTCACTTCGCCCGGCCGCCAGCCGGCGGACGGCGGCGGGGAAGAGCAGCGAATCGCCGGCCTCGGCCAGCCGGACGGCGTGCACGATCTCGGCCGGCCTGGCCCGCTTGAGCAGGAAGCCGGCGGCACCGGCCCGCAGCGCCTCGTACACGTAGTCGTCGTTCTCGAAGGTGGTGAGGACGAGGATCCTCGGCGGGGCGTCGGTGTCGCGGAGGATCGCGCGAGTGGCGGTGAGGCCGTCCACCTCGGGCATCCGGACGTCCATCAGCACCACCTGCGGCCGCAGTGAGCGGACCAGGCCGAGCGCCTCCGCGCCGTCCGCCGCCTCCCCCACCACGCGCAGGTCGCCCTGGGCCTGCAGCACCGCGCGCAGGCCCGTCCGGACGAGTTCCTCGTCGTCCACCAGCAGGATGTCGATCATCCGGCCAACCGTATCGGCAGGCGGACGGAGAGCACCCAGTCACCGTCGGCGCGGCCGGCCTCGGCCTCCCCGCCGAGCAGGACGGCCCGTTCCCGGATCCCGCGCAGCCCCCGGCCGCCGGCGGCCCGTCCGCCGCGCGGCGGGCCGACCGGCAGGGCGGTGGCGCAGCGCAGGTCGAGCCGGCCGGCGTCGAGTGCGGCCCGGACCCGGATCGGCGTGCCGGGCGCGTGCTTGAGGGCGTTGGTGACGCCCTCCTGGACGATCCGGTAGGCCTCGCGGGAGACCACGCCGGGCAGCCGGGCGGCGAGTGCCGGGTCGATGGACGCCTCGACGGGGCTGCCGGCCGCCCGGGCGGCCTCGAACAGGGCGGGCACCCGGTCGAGTCCGGGCCGCTCGGCGGCGGCGCCGTCCGGGGTCTCGCGGAGCAGGACGAGCATCCGTTCCAGGTCCTCCATGGCCTGCCGGCCGGTGGTCTCGATCGCCTCCAGGGCCTTCTCGCGGAAGGCCTGGTCGGCGACCTCCCGTGCGGCGCCGGCCTGCAGCACGGTGACGGTGAGGGCGTGGCCGATCGAGTCGTGCAACTCCCGGGCGAGCCGGTTGCGTTCCAGCAGGCGTTCGGCGCGCAGCTCCGCTGCGGCCAGCCGGTCCGCCGCGGACGGGCCCAGCAGCCGCACGGCCAGGGCGAGTTGGAGCCGTCCGGCGAGGACGACCAGCCAGAGCAGGGCGAGGCCGAACGGCGGCACCAGCAGCGGCCCCCAGGGCGGGGCGGTCAGCAGGTCGACGGCGGTCGTCAGCCCGTGGACGGTGGCCAGCCCGGCCGCGAAGCCGAGACCGACCCGGGCGACCAGCCAGACCGCCGTCCGGCCGCGGTCGCGCCAGCCCGCGGACGGCGCGACCCCGATGGTCTCCTCCCGGCCGGGCACCAGCAGCAGCCCGGCGAGCACCCCCTCGGCCCGCCGGGTGGCCGGCAGCAGCGCGGCGAGGCCGAGCAGCGCCGCATCCAGCGCCGCGCTCACCGCCACCACCCACCACAGCGGCCGTCCGGTCTCGGTGCCCGGGTACACCAGCAGGACGACGGCGACGAACACCGTCCCGGTCAGCAGGTGCAGCCAGCGCGCGTAGGTGGCGGCCCGGAACAGCGGGGCGAGGAAACGGGGCACGACGCGATCCTCCCAGCTCGGCGCGGTGCACCGCCTCCCTCCCGGGAGGGAGACGGTCCACTCCCGGGCGGGATCCCCCGGCGCCGCCGGCCCGGTTGGCTGGAGGCATCGACCAGGGGAGGTACGACGGTGATCGAAGTCAGGAACCTGACCAAGCGGTACGGCGCGACGACGGCCGTGGACGGACTGGACTTCCGGGTGGAGCCGGGCCGGGTGACCGGCTTCCTCGGCCCGAACGGCGCCGGGAAGTCCACCACCCTGCGGATGGTGCTGGGGCTGGACCGGCCGACCGCGGGCGAGGCGCTGGTGCACGGCCGCCCGTACGCCGAACTCGACGCACCGCTGCGCCGGGTGGGCGCCCTGCTGGACGCCCACGCGGTGCACGGCGGCCGGACGGCCCGCGGCCATCTGCGCTGGCTCGCGGCGAGCAACGGCCTGCCGCGGCGCCGGATCGACGAGGTGCTGCAGCAGGTCGGGCTGGCCGAGGCCGCCGACCGGCGGATCAAGGGCTTCTCGCTCGGCATGCGGCAGCGGCTCGGCGTGGCCGCCGCCCTGCTCGGCGACCCGCCGGTGCTGCTGCTGGACGAGCCGGTGAACGGCCTCGACCCGGAGGGCATCCGGTGGATCCGCACCCTGCTGCGCGGTCTCGCCGGCGAGGGCCGGGCGGTGCTGGTCTCCTCCCACCTGATGGCCGAGATGGCGCTCACCGCGGACCACCTGCTGGTCGTCGGCCGGGGCCGGCTGCTGGCCGACCTGTCCACCGGGGCCTTCCTGGCGCAGCACGGGCGGACGAGGGTCCGGGTGCGCGCCGTCGACCCGCTGAAGCTGGCCGACCTGCTGCGCACCTCGGGCACGGCGGCCGAACCGGTGGAGGGCGGCGCCTGGGAGGTCACCGGCACCGCCCCGGAGGAGATCGGCGCACTGGCCGCCCGGCACGGTGTCGCCCTGTACGAACTGTCGCTGTTGCAGGACTCGTTGGAGGAGGCTTTCATGCGGATGACCGCGGACGCGGTGGAGTACCGGGCGGTGGCGGCATGAGCGCGGCGTTCGCCCTCCGCGCGGAGTGGGCCAAGTTCACCACACTGCGCTCCCAGTGGATCACCCCTCTGCTCGCGGTGCTGCTCACCACCGGCATCACCGCCGCCGTGCAGGCCGCGTACGGCCGCGTCGACACCTCGCTGACGGACGACCCGGCCGGCGGCATCTACTACGGCCTGCTCTTCGGCCACGTCGCGGTGGTCTGCAGCGGCATCCTGCTGATCGGCCAGGAGTACGCCTCCGGCACGGTGCGGGCCTCACTCGCGGCGGTGCCGCGGCGCGGCCGGTTCTACGCCGGGAAGCTGCTGCTGGGCACCGGGGTCGGGCTGGTCGTCGGGCTGCTCTCGGTGGCCGGCGCGCACCTGGCGACCTCCGCCACCGTGGGCCTGGACCTCGGGCAGCCCGGGGCGGTGCGCAGCATCGTCGCCGGTGTGCTGTACCACCCGCTGCTGCTGGTGATCTGCCTCGGCGCCACCGCGATGCTGCGCAACCTCACGGCCGCCATGGGCCTGCTGACGCCCGCGGTCTTCCTCGGGACGACCTTCCTCACCGCGGTGCCCGGGGTCCGCGAGGCCGCGTACTTCCTGCCGGACCGGGCCGGCCTGTACGCGACGACCTACCGCGCCGACCCGGCCGTCCCCTACGGCCACTGGACGGGCCTGCTGGTGATGGCGCTCTGGGCGGCGGCCGCCGCGTGGGGCGGGCTGGTCTCGCTACGGCGGCACGACGCCTGACCGCGCGGGCCCGCGGCGGGGGTCGGGGGTGGGGCGGGTAGGGTGGCGGCCGTGCATCTGGCTGTTCTGCCACCTCCCGCCGCCTGAGCGGGCGGCGAGGCCACGGAAGACCGTGACTCCGGGGTGAGGCCCCGGGGCGGCCGGCGCTGCCCGCGGACGGGACCGTGCGACCGACCTCTTCTGTGGGAGAACACCCATGTCCACCCCCTCCGCCCTGCCCGTCGGCCGGGGCCTGCTCTACATCACCTTCTCCGCGACGGCCTGGGGCACCGCCGGTGCCGCCGCCGCACTGCTGTACCAGGGCAGCGGGCTCGGCCCGCTGGCCCTCACCTTCTGGCGGTCGGTCGGCGGGGTCGTCCTGCTGCTGGCCGTCCGGGCCTGCACCGGGCGCCGGCGCGGTGACCGGCAGCGGCCGGCGGGTGCGGTCCTGCCGCTGCGCCGCCGGATCGTCCGGATCGCCGTCAACGGCCTCGGGCTGACGGTCTTCCAGGCCGCGTACTTCGTCGCCGTCCAGCAGACCGGTCTGGCGGTGGCCACCGTGGTGACCCTCGGGTCGGCGCCGGTGCTGGTCGCCGTCGGCGCCCGGCTGACCATGGGCGAGCGCCTCGGCGGGGCAGGCCTCGTGGCCGTGCTCGGGGCACTGGCCGGCCTGGCCGTCCTCGTCCTCGGGGACGGCGGCAGCGGCGAGGTCCGGCCCGCCGGGGTGCTCTGGGCGCTGGTGTCGGCCTCCGGGTACGGCTGCATCACCCTGTACACCCGTTGGCTCGGCCGGGCCGGTGAGACGCAGAGCCCGTCGGCGACGACGCTGTGGTCGTTCGCGGTCTGCGCGGTCTGCCTGCTGCCGTTCGCCCTCGCCGAGGGGTTGCTGCCGCAGTCCGCGGGCCTCGGCCGGACGGTGCTGCTGCTGGTCTACCTGGCCTCGGTGCCGACCGCCCTCGCGTACGCGCTGTACTTCGCGGGCGCCGCGGTCGTCCGGGCCACCACCGCCTCGGTGATCGCCCTGATCGAACCGGTGAGCGCGACCGGGATCGCCGTCCTGCTGCTGGGCGAGCACCTGACCGCGGCGACCGCCGCCGGCACGGCCGTCCTGCTCGCCTCGGTCACCGGCCTCGCCGTCGCCGAGGCCCGCCCGGCGGCCCGCCCCCGCCCGGCCTGAGGGGTTCGCCCGTCGGGGGCCGGCCCGGCAGCTCAGCCGCGTTCGAGGGCCAGCAGGCGGTAGCGGGGCTGCGGGCGCGGACGGTGCTGGTCGGGGAGGGCGGCGAGGTCCCGGCAGAGTTCGGTGGTGCGGTCGGGGCCGGCTGCGGCGGCCCAGGGGATGCGGCCGGCCTCGACGGCGCGGCGCCACTCCACCGGGCTGCGGCCCCGGCCGGTGCCGTCGAAGCCGGTCTCGGCGGCGGGCCGCAGGCCGTGGCGCGCGCCGGCCTCCCGCACCGTGCGGTGGCCGTCGGCGGACGTCCCCGTGGGCCTCCCGCAGGGGTGCGGTGAGCCGGGCGATGTCGCTGTCGGTGCCGAAGGCGGCGGCGTCATTGTCCACGGTGGTGATCACCACGCCGCCGGGCCGGAGCACCCGGGCGGCCTCGGCGGGCACCGGTTCGGCGTCCGGCAGCAGGTACAGCAGCCGGACCAGGACGACGGCGTCCGCCCGGCCGGGCGCGAGCGGCCGGCGTCGCCGAGCAGCACGTGGCCGGGCAGCCGCCCGGCGGCGACGGCGGCCATGCCGCCGGAACGGTCGACGCCGAGGACGGTCCGGCCGGGGCGGCGGAGCCGGGCGGTGACGATGCCGGTGCCGCAGGCGACGTCCACCAGCAGGGCCGCGGCCCCGGCGCGTTCCTCCCCGCCACGGGTCGCGTCGTAGGTCGCGGCCTCGCCGTCGTAGTCGAGCACCGCTACCGGAGGGCGGGGTGGTCGGCGACGACGGTGCAGCTGCCGGGGGCGATCTCGGTGAATCCGGCGTCGCGGACGAGCGGCAGGCCGCTCTCGGTGAGGGCGGCCCACGCCTCGGGGGCGGCGGTGCGGACGGCGAGGGCGAAGCCGCTCTCGGCCCACTCCTTGCGACGGGTGTCGTCCAGCCGCCACCAGGCGAGCTGGGCGGCGTGGCCGGTCTGCGCCATGGTCTTGCCGGCGCTCATCTCCAGGTCGGGGTTCAGCCAGAGCACGGGCAGCCCCTCCGCGGGTGCGGCGGGGGCCTCGGGATCGTCCAGGTCGGTGCCGGAGACCTGCAGCTTGGCGAGCTCCTTGGGCCAGCCGTCCAACGGCACGGGCGGGAAGACCCGCACCTCGGCGGTGGCGCCGGTGACGGTGATGCCGGGGAGTTCGCCGGCCTTGCGCCACTCGCCGCCGCGGGCCCGCCGGACGACCTTGCGGATCCTGGCGTCCTCCCAGGCCTCGACCCGCTCGGCCCACTCGCCGTCCCCGTCGGTGACCCGGGGGTCGGCGAGCAGGGTCAGCACGGCGCGGGCCGAGGTCTCCAGCGCGTCGGTGCGGGCGGGCGGGTCGGCCCGCTCGATGCGGACGACCAGGGGCAGCACGTACTGCTCCTTGCTGTCGCGGTCGACGGGCTCGTCGGGGGTGCTCGGGGCAACGAAGGGAGAACTCACCCCACCAGCATGCCAGCAGCCGCTGCAGCGTCAGCGGCGGTATCCGCGCTGGGGGTCGCGCTCCTCCGCGTCCTCGTAGCCGAGGAACCAGCCCTCGGGGTGGGTGGCGGCGAGCAGCTGGTCGATCCGGTCGGCGGTCTCCAGGTCCGGGTCGCCCTCGTCGGGTCCGTAGACGCCGAAGAGTTCGTCGGCGCAGCCGTCCCAGTCGTAGTCGTAGAGGTCGGCGGGCAGGTCGCCCATCATGTCGGCGACCGACTCGGGCTGGGCGCCGAGCAGGCTGCGGGCGTCGGCGAGGGCCGTCCGCAGCGCCACTTCCTCGGCGAGGCAGCGCGGCAGCGGCCATTCGCCGAGCGAGAGGTCCTCGGCGAGGTCGTCGAAGGTGCGGGCGAGGGCCCGGCGCCAGGTGCGGTGCATCGACCAGGTGCGGCGGGGCAGCCGGGCGTAGACCGTCCAGTCGGGCTCGTCGCCCTCGGTGACGGGCTCGTCCTCGTGCTCCTCCAGGTCGTCGTAGGCGGCGTCGGCGAGGCCCACCAGCTGGGTGTGGAGCAGGCAGGCGGTGCGCGGGGTGAGCGTCCAGTCGGCGCCCTCGCCGTCCTCGCCGTCGAGCGGGAAGAGCTCGGCGAAGTCGGGGGCGAAGTCGTCGGTGACGCTGATCTCCAGGGTGCCGCCCAGCGCCTCGATGCCGGGGACGGCGGCGACCAGCCGGTCCGGGTGGAGCAGCACGCCGAGCGCCGCGTTGGGGTCGTCGGCGACCTCGCGGAGCAGTTCGCTGCGCTGACCGACGGGGTCGGCCCCGTCGAAGTCCAGCTCGTCCACGGCCGCCAGCGCGGCGGCGCGCAGTGTCGGCCAGTCGGTGATGCGGATCCCGAGCACCACCGTCGCCTCGATCTCCTGCGCGCCGGAGTCCTCCGCCGCGCCCGGCCCCTGCGGATGATCGCTTCGCTCGCCCATGCGCCTACAGTACGGCCAGGGCGGCCCGGGAATCACCGGTGTCCGCCACCTTCTTCCGCGTGGTGGGCGGCGCGCGCCGGGGCGCCGCCCCGGTGGTGGCCCGGCAGTGGCCCTCAGGCGCTGCCGTGGTCCTCCGAGGCGTCCGGTTCGACGTGCACGGCGGAGGGCTCGACGGTGACGGTGGTGCTGCCGCGGGGTGAGTGCGGTGCGCCGACCACCACGACGATCACGAGCAGCCCGAGGCCGATGCCCTGCAGCGCGGCCCTCAGCACGGCGGGACTCCCGTGGCGGAGGACCCTGTCGGACGAGGATCGGGGCCCCACCGGCGAGCCGGGTCGGCTTCCCACGGCCCGTCACCGATGGTGGGGAGCATGGGAAACATCGACGAGTACGGCGGCGGGCAGCGCCCGGACGCCGAGGTGCTGGTGGTGACCACCAACGACGTGCCCGGGCACCGGGTCGAGCACGTCATCGGCGAGGTCTTCGGCCTGACGGTGCGCAGCCGGCACATCGGCTCGCAGATCGGCGCGGGGCTGAAGTCACTGGTCGGCGGTGAGCTGCGCGGCCTGACGAAGACCCTGGTGGAGAGCCGCAACCAGGCGATGGACCGGCTGATCGAGCAGACGAAGGCCCGCGGCGGCAACGCGGTCCTGATGTTCCGCTTCGACGTCACGGAGGCCGCCGACGTCGGCACCGAGGTCTGCGCCTACGGCACCGCCGCCCGGATCGTCCCCCTCACCTGACCCGCCGTCGACGGCCGGGTCCCGCCGGATGCGCGGGACCGGGCCGTTCGGCGTGCCGCGCGCGGTGCAAGGCGGTGCCGATGTTCCGCTTCGACGTCACCGCGGCCGCCGACGTCGGCGCCGAGGTCGGCGTCCACGGCACCGCCGGCCGTCGGCGTGGCCCGCGGAACATGTGCGGCTCCTGCAATGTTCCACGAGCATGACCGTTGAAGGCGAAACGACCTGGGGCGTGCCGCGTGAGGTGGACGTCGTGGTGATCGGTGCCGGGCAGGCCGGCCTGTCCGCCGCCTACCACCTGCGGCGGCGCGGGTTCGAGCCGTACCGCGGCTTCGTGGTGCTGGACGCGGACCCGGCCCCGGGCGGCGCCTGGGCGCACCGCTCCCCCTCGCTGCGGATGGCCACCGTGCACGGTTTCCACGACCTGCCGGACTTCGAACTGCCCGAGGTCGACCCGCAGGCCCCGGCCAACACCGTGGTCCCGGGGTACTTCGCCGCCTACGAGGCGAAGCACGCGCTGCCCGTGGTGCGGCCGGTGCGGGTACGGGCCGTGCGGTCACTGCCGGACGGCCGGCTCCGGGTGGAGACGGACCGCGGCGACTGGACGGCACGGGCGCTGGTCAACGCCACCGGCACCTGGACCAGGCCGTTCCTGCCGCACTACCCGGGACGCTTCGGGGGCCGGCAACTGCACTACGCGGACTACCGCGGCCCCGACGAGTTCGCCGGGCAGCGCGTGATGGTGGTCGGCGGCGGAGCCTCGGCGATCCAGGTCCTGTCGGAGGTCGGCGCGGTGGCCGAGACGGTGTGGGTGACCCGGCGGCCGCCGGTCTACCGGGACGGCCCGTTCACCCCCGAGGCCGGGCGGGCGGCGGTGGCGCTGGTGGAGCAGCGGGTGCGGGAGGGGCTGCCGGTGCGGAGCGTGGTGAGCGTGACCGGACTCGGCCCGTCCGTGGCGTACCGGCGGGCCGAGGAGCTGGGCGTACTGCGGCGCCGGCCGATGTTCGACCGGCTGACCGCGCACGGGGCCGCCTGGGACGGTGCCGAGGAGCAGGTGGACGCGATCGTCTGGGCGACCGGCTTCCGGCCCGAGGTGACGCACCTCGCCCCGCTGGGCCTGCGGGGGCCGGGCGGCGGCATCCGGATGGAGGGCACCCGGGCCGCCGCCGACCCGCGGATCCACCTGGTCGGCTACGGCCCCTCGGCCAGCACCGTCGGCGCCAACCGCGCCGGCCGCACGGCAACCAACGACATCGTCCGCCTGCTCGGAACACCCGACCAGGGGGCGCGTGGGGGCACCTCCCGGCCGAAGGCTGGGGGAGAACTGCGCAATTCGGAGGCGGACCACCGTACGGGTTTCGGCCCGGCCCGAACCGTCGTGACGGCCACCCCCACATTGCGAGGTTCCCCGCGCCCCTAGTGGTTGCCCGCGTCCCGATTGCGCAGTTGCCCGCGTCCCCCGGTGGGGGTTGCCCGCTACCGGTCGAAGTCGATGGTGACCTTGTCGGTGACGGGGCGGGCCTGGCAGGTGAGGACGTAGCCGGCGGCGACCTCCTTCTCCTCCAGGGCGAAGTTGCGCCGCATCTCGACCTCGCCCTCGCAGACCAGCGCCCGGCAGGTGCCGCAGACGCCGCCCTTGCAGGCGAACGGCAGGTCGGGGCGGGAGCGCTGGGCGCCGTCCAGCACCGAGCGGTCCCGGGGCAGCGCGAGCACGCTGGACCGGCCGTCGAGGACGACCGTGACCTCGCTGAGGTCGCCGGAGACGGGCTGCTCCTCGCCGCGCTCGTACTCGGGCTCGTCCTCGGCGTGGAAGAGCTCCTGGTGGACGCGGTCGGCGGGCACGCCGAGCTCGGCGAGCAGGTGCTTGGCGCCGACGACCATGCCGTAGGGGCCGCAGAGCCACCAGTGGTCGACCGCGGGGGTGTCGAGGAGGGCGCCGACCAGGGCCTTCATCCGGTCCGGGTCGAGCCGGCCGCTGAGCAGTTCGGCGTCGCGGCTCTCCCGGGAGAGCACGTGGACGAGCTGGAACCGGCCGAGGTGGCGGTCCTTCAGGTCGGCGAGTTCGTCGGAGAACATCACGGTGTCGCTGCGGCGGTTGCCGTAGAGCAGGGTGACCCGGGAGCCGGGGTGGGCGTCGAGCACGGAGCCGGCGATGGAGAGCATCGGGGTGATGCCGGAGCCGGCGGCGATCAGCACGTGCTCGGCGGGCTCGTCGAGTTCGGGGGTGAACAGGCCGGTCGGGGGCATCACCTCGACGGGCTCGCCGACCCGGGCGTCCCGGACCAGCCAGCGGGAGAACAGCCCGCCCGGCACCTCCCGCACCGCGATCCGCAGCGGCCCGCCGACCGGCGAGCAGAGCGAGTAGGAGCGGCGCTCGTCGGCGCCGTCCACGATCCGGCGCAGGGTGAGCGTCTGGCCGGGACGGAAGGCGAAGTCCTCGGCGAGGGCGTCCGGCACCTCGAAGGTGACCGCGACGGCGTCCTCGCAGAGCGGTTCCAGGGCCGCGATGCGCAGCTCGTGGAAGGTCGGGCGGCGGACGGCCATCTAGATCTCCTTGATCCGGTCGAACGGCTCGCGGCAGCTGCGGCAGCGCCACAGCGCCTTGCAGGCGGTGGAGCCGAAGCGGGAGAGCTCCTCGGTGTCGGCGGAGCCGCACTGCGGACAGGACACCGCCCGGCGGGTCCGGCCGAGCTGCAGCACACCGCCGGTGAGCGGCCCGCCGGGGGCCGGCGGGGCGATGCCCGCCTCGGCGAGCTTGCGGCGGCCCTCGTCGCTGATCAGGTCGGTGGACCACGGCGGGTCGAGCCGCAGCCGCACGGTGACGTCGGTGTAGCCGGCCTCCCGCAGCCGGGCGTCCACGTCGGCGGCCATCTCGGCGACGGCGGGGCAGCCCGAGTAGGTGGGGGTGAGCCAGGCGGTGACGGCGTCGCCGCTCTCCTCGACGCCGGCGAGCACGCCGAGGTCGGCGAGGGTGAGCATGGGCAGCTCGGGGTCGGTGACGGCCGCGGCCGCCTCCCAGGCGCGGGTGGTGGTGGTCACCATGTCGCCCCCGGGTGGGCGCGGGCGACGACCTGCAGTTCGGCGAGCAGCGGGCCGAGGTCCTCGGTGTGCACGCCGTCGCGGCCGGCCCGGCCGCCGACGTACGCCAGCGGGGCGGCGTCCGGCACCGTCAGGGTGGCCTCGGCGATGTCGTCGGCGAGCAGCGCCAGCACGGGTTCGCGCAGGTCGGCCGGGTCAGTGCCGAGCCGCAGTTCGACGGGGTGCGGGGTGAAGAGTTCGTCGAGCAGCGGCCAGACGGCGTCGAGGCCGGCCTGCATCCGCTCGTGCGAGTACGGGGTGCCGTCGCCGAGGCGCAGCAGCCACTCCTGGGCCCACTCTCGGTGGTAGGCGAGCTCCTTGGTGCCGGCGGCGGCGACCGCGGCGAGCACCGGGTCGGCGTGGTGGACGAGCCGCTGGAACAGGGCCTGCCGGGCGGTGGCGAAGGCCAGGATCCGGGCGACGGTGTGCGCGAAGTCGCCGTTGGGCACCTCGACCAGCCGGACGTTGCGGAACTCGTGGTCCTCGCGCCAGTAGGCGAAGTCGTCCTCGGTGCGGCCGGAGCCGTCGGCCTGGCCGGCCCGGGTGAGCAGCCGGCGGGCCTGGCCGAGCAGGTCGAGGCCGAGGTTGGCGAGGGCGACCTCCTCCTCCAGCTCGGGCGCCCGGGTGCACCACTCGATGAGCCGCTGGGAGAGCACCAGGGCGTCGTCGCCGAGCATCTGGCAGTACGCGGCGAGGTCGGCGCCCTCGACGCCGTCCGGCAGCGCGGTGTCGACGCCGAGCAGCGGGTCGGCGAAGCCGGTGCCGTACGCCCAGCGGGCCTCGCCCTCGGGCTCGGGCCCGGCCTCGCTGAGCGTCAGGTACACGTGGTCGTCGGTCATGTCGGCATCCCCTGGTCGAACGGTGCGGGCTCAGATGTGCGGGACATCCTCGGGGATGTCGTAGAAGGTCGGGTGGCGGTAGACCTTGTCCCCGCTGGGGGCGAAGAACGGGTCCTGCTCGTCCGGGGTGGAGGCGGTGATCGCGGCGGAGGGCACCACCCAGAGGCTGACGCCCTCGTTGCGGCGGGTGTAGAGGTCGCGGGCGGCGAGCAGCGCCATCCGGTCGTCGGCGGCGTGCAGCGAGCCGACGTGGACGTGGTTCAGGCCGCGCCGCGGGCGGACGAACACCTCGTAGAGCGGCCAGCCGGCCCGGTTCGCGTTCACTGTGCGCTCCGCTTCTTCTCCGCGTACGCCAGGGCCGCCTCGCGGACCCAGGCACCGTCCTCGTGGGCGGCCCGGCGGCGCTCGACGCGCTGCGCGTTGCAGGGGCCCTGCCCGGTGATCACCTTCTTGAGCTCCGACCAGTCGGGCTCGCCGAAGTCCCAGCTGTCGCGCTCCTCGTTCCAGCGCAGGGCCGGGTCGGGGAGGGTGACGCCGAGGTGCTCGGCCTGCGGCACGGTCATGTCGACGAAGCGCTGGCGCAGCTCGTCGTTGGAGTGCCGCTTGATCCGCCAGGCCATCGACCGGGCGCTGTTCGGGGAGTCGTCGTCCGGCGGGCCGAACATCATCAGCGACGGCCACCACCAGCGGTCGACCGCGTCCTGCACCATCCGGCGCTGGGCGTCGGTGCCGCGCATCAGCGTCATCAGCAGTTCGTAGCCCTGCCGCTGGTGGAAGGACTCCTCCTTGCAGATGCGGACCATCGCCCGGGCGTACGGGCCGTAGCTGCAGCGGCACAGCGGCACCTGGTTGCAGATCGCGGCGCCGTCCACCAGCCAGCCGATCACGCCGACGTCGGCGAAGGTCAGCGTCGGGTAGTTGAAGATCGAGGAGTACTTCTGCCGGCCGCTGATGAGCTTCTCGGTGAGCTCGGCCCGGTCGACGCCGAGGGTCTCCGCCGCCGCGTACAGGTACAGGCCGTGGCCGGCCTCGTCCTGCGCCTTGGCCAGCAGGATCGCCTTGCGGCGCAGGGAGGGGGCCCGGGTGAGCCAGTTGCCCTCCGGCTGCATGCCGATGATCTCCGAGTGCGCGTGCTGCGCGATCTGGCGGACCAGGGTCGCCCGGTAGGCGTCCGGCATCCAGTCGCGCGGTTCGATCCGCTGCTCGGCACCCACCACAGCGTCGAAGCGCCCCTCCAGGGTCGCCTCGCTCAGCTCCGTCGCCGTCACTCCACCCACCTCCCGACTGACCGTTCGGTCGGTCCCATTCTGTACGGCCGGACCCCGGCCTGACAAGGCACGGTCCACGGCGGTCGCGGAGGGCGGGAGAACGGGGCGCCGCGGCGCCGGGGGCGAGGGGCCGGACGGGTGCGGGGCGCAGCGGCGCGGGCGGGTCCGTGCACGGAGGACCCGGCGGGCCCGGGCGGGCGGTCCGGGCGGGGTCGCCGCCCGGACCGGGGCCGGGGGGTCAGGCGCGGTCGCGCAGGCGGGGCAGCGGTACGGCCAGGAGCGCCGCCAGCAGGGCGATCCGCGGGGCGAACTGGTCGACCAGCACGTGTTCGTGCCGGGCGTGCGGGCCGCTGCCGACGGCGCCGAGGCCGTCCAGGGTGGGCAGGCCTCGGGCGCCGGCGATGTTGGTGTCGCCGGCGCCGCCGGCCGGGGCGCCGTCCACCTGCTCGCCGAGCGCGGCGGCCAGCGAACGGACGTGCCGGAGCAGCGGGTTGACGGACCGCTCGGGCCAGGCCGGCCGGCTGGAGAGCACCTCGGTGCGGACCTTGGCGCCGGGCCGCAGGGCGGTGAGGTGGGCGAGGGTGTCGAGGGCGCGGCGCTGCGCCTCGGCGGTGGCGAAGCGCAGGCCGAGCTCGGCCTCCGCGCGGCCGGCGATCACGTTGGCGCGGGTGCCGCCGGTGATCCGGCCGGTGTTGAGTTCGGTGCCGGGCATCCGGCCGAGCCCGCGGACGGCGACCAGCTGGTCCACCAGTTCGTCGACCGCGGAGACGCCCTCGGAGGCGTTGTTGCCGGCGTGCGCCTCCCGCCCGGTGACGCTGAGCAGGACGCGGGTGGAGCCGCGTCTGGCGGTCTTGAGCCGGCCGTCGGGATGCGGCGGTTCCAGGCCCAGGACGGCCGCGGCGCCCGGGAGTTGGCGTTCGACCAGGCGCCGCCCGTCCGGGCTGCCGACCTCCTCGTCGGAGACCACCACCAGCCGGACCGTCCGGTGCGGGCGCTGCCCGAGGTCGGCGAGCAGGGCGAAGGCGCCCTCCAGCAGCGCGAGTCCGGCCTTCATGTCGAGCACGCCGGGGCCGCTGAGGCGGCCGCCCTCCTCCACCACCGGCCAGTCGGCGAGGGTGCCGGCCGGCCAGACGGTGTCGTGGTGGCCGACCACCAGCAGGTGGGGCAGGGACTCCTCGCGGCCGGTCCACTCCAGGACGAGGTGGTCGCCGGCCGGGCCCTTCTCGCGGCGGGCCCGCGCACCGGTGGCGCGGAAGCCGGCCGACAGTTCTTCGGCGAGGGCGTCGAGTCGGGCGGTGTCACCGCTGGGCGACTCCATGGCGGCGAGGGCGGCGCAGCGGCGGCGTACGGCGCCGGCGAGGGTGCGGGCCCTGGTGGTGAGCGCCTGCGGGAGTCCCGGCAGGGCGGGCAGTCCGGGTGCGGCTGCGGGGGCCGCCGGGTCGGCGGTCCGGGTCGGGGCGGGCGCCGCCGCGGTATTCGCGGGTTCGCCGTCGGCGGCGCGGTCGGCCGCGGGTTGTCCGGCTGCGGCTGCGGCCGGTGCCGCTCCCGACTCGGCCGGGAGGACGGTATGCGGGCTCACCTCGCACCTCCACAACCCGGGGCGGTCGGGGCGGCCGACCGGGGTTGTGGTGGTCGTGGCGGTCGGGCGGCGGCCGGGACTGGTGTCCGGTCGGGCAGCGGTCGATGGTGCAACCTCGGACTGGGTGACACGTCGTCCTCCTCGCTCGCTCCGGCGGCCCCGGCGTCCGGGGCCCGTGGACGGCGCCCCCGGTGCGCGGTGCGGCCGGGCACCGGTAACCGGGGAGGCTCGGGAAGTGAGCCTAGAAGACCCGATCACCTCCGTGCGAGGTGGCCCGGTGCTGCGCGGCCCGTCCGGCGACGGGTGCGCGCGTCCCGATTCCCACGATGGACCTGCGGTGTCGCTCCGGCAGTCCGAACCGCCCGGGGGCGGCCGATCCACGTCCGACGGGTGACGGCCGATCAGCCTTTGATATCGGTCACCCTCCCCTCGGCGTCCAGGCTCCTTGGAATGACAGATATTGAAATCTGTCATCCGACATGCCATAGTCGAGTCATCACCGCCGTCCGCCCTCGACCCCGGGAGCCCCGATGCCCACCACCCCCACGGCGCCTGCCCGCACCACCCTCGGCACCACCGGCCCGGAGACCTCCTCCCTCGGTCTCGGCCTGATGGGCATGTCCGACCTGTACGGCCCGGCCGACGAGGCCGAGTCGATCGCGACGATCCACGCCGCCCTGGACGCGGGTGTCACCCTGCTGGACACCGGCGACTTCTACGGCATGGGCCACAACGAGCTGCTGCTGCACGATGCGCTCCGCGGCCGCGACCGCGACGCGGTCCAGATCAGCGTCAAGTTCGGTGCCCAGCGCGGCCCGGACAACGGCTGGCTCGGCTACGACGCGAGCCCGGCCGCCACCAAGTCCGCCCTCGCCTACACGCTGCGCCGGCTGCGCACCGACCACGTGGACGTCTACCGCCCGGCCCGGCTCGACCCGAACGTGCCGATCGAGGAGACCGTCGGCGCGATCGCCGAGCTGGTGAAGGCCGGGTACGTCCGGCACATCGGCCTCTCCGAGGTCGGCGCCGAGACGCTGCGCCGGGCCGCGGCCGTGCACCCGATCAGCGACCTGCAGATCGAGTACTCGCTGCTCTCCCGTTCGCTGGAGGCCGAGGTGCTGCCCGTGGCCCGCGAGCTCGGCATCGGCATCACCGCGTACGGGGTGCTCTCCCGCGGCCTGCTCAGCGGCCACTGGAACGCCGACCGGGAGATCGGCGCCGCCGACTTCCGCGGCCACAGTCCGCGCTTCCAGGGCGAGAACCTGACCCGCAACCTGGCCCTGGTCGAGACGCTGCGCTCGGTCGCCGAGGCGAAGGGCGCCACCGTCGCCCAGGCCGCGATCGCCTGGGTCGCCTCCCGCGGCACGGACGTCGTCCCGCTGGTCGGCGCCCGCCGCCGCGACCGGCTCGCCGAGGCGCTCGGCTCGCTGGACGTCCGCCTCACCGCCGCCGACCTGGCCGCGATCGAGGCCGCCGTGCCGGAGGGGTCGGCCGCGGGCGACCGGTACGCTGCGGCACAGATGGCGATGCTGGACAGCGAGCGCTGAGCAGCCGCCCGCCGTACCGACACCGAAGGACGACCTCCCCGTGGCCACGGACAACGCACTCACCGCCGAGCAGATCCTGAGCACGGCGGAGGACGTCCTGCGGCGGTTCGGTCCGGCGAAGGCGACCGTGGTCGACATCGCCCGCGCCCTCGGCGTCAGCCACGGCAGCGTCTACCGGCATTTCCCCAGCAAGGCGGCGCTGCGCGAGGCCGTCACCCAGCGCTGGCTGGACCGGGCCCACGACGAACTCGCGGCGATCGCCGCCGAGCCGGGCCCGGCGGCCGAGCGGCTGCACCGCTGGCTGGCGACGCTGTTCGCGGCCAAGCGGCAGAAGGCCCTGGAGGACCCGGAGCTGTTCGCCACCTACATGGTGCTGGTCGGCGAGGTCAGCGGAACGGTGGAGGAGCACGTCGACACGCTGGTCGCCCAGATCCGGCAGATCGTCGAGGACGGCGTCCGCCGCGGCGAGTTCCGCGACGCCCCGGCCGGCCCGGTGGCCCGCTCGGTCTTCCTCGCCACCGCGCACTTCCACGACCCGGCGCACGCCGCCGAGTGGTCCCGCCCGGCCGCCCAGGACGACTTCGAGGCCCTCTGGTCGCTCCTGCTGGAGGGCCTGCGCGGCCGCTGACGGCCCGCCGCACCGCCCGCACGCCCGCGCCGGCCTCACCGACGTCCCCACCCCCTGGCTGGACGCCCGCGAACCCCTCCCCACCTGGGCGACCCCGCACCCCTGACGGCGGGCCCGTCGGCGACGGCGCCTAGCCTTCCGGCATGGCAGACGACGACCGCATCCTTCCCGCCGCCCTCGCCGAGGTGGCCGGCATCGGCTTCGACTTCGACGAGGGCGAGGGGGTGGACTTCGAGCCCTACGACGGCTTCCTGAGCGCCGAGGAGACCACGGACTGGCTGCGCGCCTGGACGGGCAACCCCGAGCTGGACGGGGACGCCTTCCGGGTGTTCGGGCAGGACGGCACCGGGGGCTACGCCGCGATCTGGCTGGCCCACCCGGGGCGGCCGCTGGCCGAGCAGCCGGTGGTGTTCCTCGGGTCGGAGGGCGAGACCGGGGTGGTCGCCTGCGACCTGGCCGCGTACCTGTGGCTGGTCGCGGACGGGTCCGGCCCGCGCGAGGCCGTCGAGCACCCCGGGCTGGAGACGCGCCCGAACGCCGAGCTGGCCGCCGTCGCGGAGCGCTGGGCACCGGGCGCCCGCCGTCCGGCCGCCGAGGTGGCCGCGGAGGCCGCCCGCCGGCACCCGGACTTCGAGGACATGGTCCTCGAGCTCTGCCGCTGAGCGCACGGCCGGACGCGCGCCGGACGCACGGCCGGACGCGCGGCCGAACGTGCGGCCGAACGTGCGGCCGAACGTGCGGAAGCCGCCGACCGCTGTGGGGAAGCGGTCGGCGGCCGTGCCGTGCGGCGTGCCGCGGTGTCAGGCGAGGGTGCAGGCGGAGCCGTTCAGGGTGAAGGCGGTCGGGGACGGGTTGGCGGATCCGTACGTGGCCTGGAAGCCGAAGCCGGTGGAGGCGCCGGCGGCCAGTGCCCCGTTGTAGCCGAGGTCGGTGGCGGTGACCGCGGTGCCGGACTGCGTCACCGTGGCGTTCCAGGCGCTGGTCACCTTCTGGTCGCCGCCGAAGGTCCACTTGAGCGTCCAGCCGCTGATCGCGGCGGTGCCGGTGTTCCGGACCGTCACGTCGGCGGTGAAGCCGCCCGTCCAGGAGTTGGCCTTGTAGGCGACCGAGCAGGACGCACTGCCGGTCGGCGGCTGGGACGTCGGGGGCTGACTGGTCGGCGGCTGGGACGTCGGGGGCTGCGAGGTGGGCGGCTGGGACGTGGGCGGCTGACCGGTCGGCGGGGTGCTCGGGTCGGTGGCGTTCTGGGCCAGCTGGTACGCGATGTCCGGGACGAAGGTGCCCGCGGCGGCCGCGCAGCCGTCGGCCTCGCCCGGGGGCTTCACCCACAGGAAGGCGTCGATCGCGGCGTCGCCGGTGGCCGCGGTCGGGTAGTTGCCGATCTTCCGGCCGGACGGGTCGCACCAGACGCCGCCCGCCGGGCCGTTGCCGTTGCGGCTGGTGTCGATCACGGCGTGCAGGTTGGCCGGGTTGCCGAGGGCGGAGAGCACGGACTTGGCGTATCCGACCTCGCCCGAGGTGGCGTTGAAGTTGGAGACGTTGGTGAAGAAGCCGTCCGCGTTGGCCAGGATGCCCGCGCTGCGCAGCCGGTTCGCCTGCTCGGAGGCGCTGTTCCAGGTGGAGTGGCCGCCGTCCAGGTAGACCTTGGCGTTGGGGGCGGCCGCGTGGATGGCCGCGCCGGCCCGGGACAGCGAGGCGAAGCGGTCTGCCTGCTGCTGGGCGGAGAGGCAGGTGGTGAGCGCGATCGAGTCGGGCTCCAGGACGACGACCGAGCGCCCGCTGCCCAGGCCCGCGGCGAACTTGGTGACCCAGGCGTCGTAGGCGGCGAGGTCGGGGGCGCCGCCGGCGGAGGCGCCCCCGCAGTCCCGGTTGGGGATCTCGTACACCACCAGCACCGGCACCTGGCCGGCGCCGGCGGCCGCGCCGGTGATCGCGCGGACGTCCGAGGTCACGGTGTCCGGCTTGTAGTTGGCGAACCAGACGCCCTGCGGCTGGCTCGCGATCCGCTTGGAGATCACCGGCGTGCGGGAGTCGTTGGGGTTGGCCGCGACCCACTTGACGACCTGGGAGGCCGGGTCCTTCCAGAACTGGGTGTCCGCGGGCAGGCTGCCCTGCACGGCGGCGCCGGCCCCGGTCTGGCCGCCGGCCAGCACCGAGACGGCCACCGCGCCGGCGGCGAGCGCCAGGGCTGCGGCGCGGCCTCGGCGGGCGGCGTGCCGGGGGCGGTCCGGGGTGGGGCGGCCGGGTGCCGGGGCGGCACGGCGGATGCCGTCGGGGGTGCTCACAGTGGTCCTCCGCGTGCTCTCGGGTGGGAGAGGATGGGACGGCCGCCGGATGTGGGAGCGCTCCCGCACGGCCGGGGCAGATGCTAGCCGCGCCCGACCGCGGGCGTAATCCCTTGCACAGAAGGAGTTTTCGATGGCGTTCGACGATCGGGCGACCGGCGTCCGATCCGCCCTGGTGGGAGCGCTCCCGTAGCGGAGGGAAAAAATCCGCCGCCGGCGGGCCCGCAGCAGGGCCCGCCGGGGCGCGCGGTCAGTCCCGGGAGTTGCCGAACAGCAGGCGGTAGGCGATCAGCAGTACCAGGGCGCCGCCGATGGCGGAGACCCAGGTCGCCAGATCGAAGAACTCCTTGGCCACCGGCCGGTGCAGCACGGTCGAGGAGATCCAGCCGCCGACGAACGAGCCGGCGATGCCGATGAGCGTGGTCACGATGAGGCCGCCCGGGTCGCGCCCGGGCAGCAGGAACTTGGCGATGGCCCCGGCGATCAGGCCGAGGACGATCCAGCTGATGAAACCCATACCTGTCTCCTTGCCCTCCGGGGTCCAACGCCGAACCGCGGTGTCCCGAAGGACGCCGGGTTCCGGCCGCCCGGTTCCCGAACACCCGCACGAGCCGCACCCCGCCGCCACCTGCTTCCGTTCCTCGCCCCCGCGGCCACCTGCTTCCGCCGCCACCTGCCCCCCGCTCCCCACCGTGACCGGCCGCGTCCGGGTGTGGGAGAGTCGGCGGCCCCGGGCCGGACGGGCCCGACACGAGGAGGCGCCGATGACCGCGGGCACACAGGCCGGCCGGGTGCTGGTGGTGGACGACGACGCCGCGATCCGCCGCTCGCTGGAGCGCGGGCTGCGCCTCAGCGGCTTCACCGTGGGCGTGGCCGCGGACGGCGAGTCGGCACTCGCCCGGGCCGCCGCGGACTGCCCCGACGTGCTGGTGCTGGACGTGTCGATGCCCGGCCTCAGCGGCACCGAGGTCTGCCGGGCGCTGCGGGCCCGCGGCGACGACACCCCCGTGCTGATGCTCTCCGCGCTGGACGAGCTCGCCGACCGGGTCGCCGGCCTGCAGGCCGGCGCCGACGACTACCTGGTGAAGCCGTTCGCCCTGGAGGAGCTGGTGCTGCGGCTGCACGCCCTGCTCCGCCGGCGCCCCGCGCCCCCGTCCGACCTGCTGCGCGCCGGCCCGCTCACCGTCGACCCGGCCACCCGCCAGGTGCACTGGGACGGCGCCGAACTCCACCTCACCCGGCGCGAGTTCGAGCTGCTCTCGCAACTCGTCCGGAACACCGGGCTGGTGCTCACCCGCGACCAGCTGCTGGACCGGGTCTGGGGCTACGACTTCGACGTGCGCAGCGACGCCGTGGACACCTTCATCAGCTACCTGCGCCGCAAGCTGGAGGACGGCGGCCGGCCGCGGCTGATCCACACCGTCCGCGGCGTGGGCTTCGTGCTGCGGGTGCCCGCCGAGGGGGGTGTCCGGTGAAGCTCTCCACCCGGATCGTGCTGTCGGTGACGGTGCTGGTGCCGCTGCTGGTGCTGGCCGCCGGGCTGCTGCTGCTCGGCCTCGTCCACCGCGACCTGCTGCGCCAGCAGGACGAGGTGCTGCGGGCCCGGGCGGCCGCGGTGCTGCCCAACGCCCGCACGCTGCTCGCCGCGAGCGCCGGCAACCGGCCGAAGGCGGAGCAGAACCAGCAGCGCAAGGTGCTGGACGGCGCCCTGGACTCCGGGGTGCGGCTGGCGGCCGCGGACGGCGCCGTCCGGCTGGCGGTGGGCCCGCAGCCGGTCGAGTCGGTGGCGCTGCCGGCGGCCGGTTCCGGACCGGCGACGGTGCGGGACGGCGGGCGGGCCTGGCGGGTGCTGGCGGTGCCGGTGGACGGCACGGCGCCGGGCACGCTCTGGCTGGTGCAGCCGTCCACGGCGGTCGACCCCCAGGTGAAGGCCGTCCGCCGGCGGGTGCTGCTGGTCGCGGTACTGGCCGCCCCGATGGCCGGCCTGCTGGCGTTCGGCCTGGCGGGCCGGGCGACCGCCTCGCTGCGGACGCTGAGCGGCCGGGCCGCCGCGCTCGACCCGCGCACCGGCGCGGGCTCGCTCGACCACCGGCGCAGCGGTGTCACCGAGGTCGACGACCTCGCCGCCGCGCTCTCGCTGCTGCTCGCCCGCTACGACGAGCAGGCGGGCCGGACGGCGCAGGCGCTGGAGACGGCGCGGTCGTTCTCCTCCGCGGCCGCGCACGAGCTGCGCACCCCGCTGACGGCGATGCGGACCAACCTGGACGTGCTGGCCGCCCATCCGGACCTGCCGCCCGCCGACCGGGCCGAGATCGTCGGCGAACTCGCCGAGGACCACGGCCGGTTGGAGGATCTGCTGAACGCGCTGCGGACGCTGGCCGGCGGCGACCTGGTGGAGCTGTCGGCCTTCGCCCCGCTCGACCTGGGCGAGCTGGTGGAGGCGGCCGCGGCGGAGGCCGGGCGGCGGCACCCGCAGGCCCGGCTGGAGGTCGAAGCGGCGCCCGGGGTGCGGGTGTTCGGCTGGGAGGCGGGGCTGCGCATCCTGCTGGCCAACCTGATCGGCAATGCCGCGGTGCACGGCCGGACGGACGGCGGCCCGGCCCGGATCGCCGTCCGGCTGCGGGCCGGGCACAGCGGTTCGGCGGTGCTGACGGTGGACGACCGCGGGCCCGGCGTGCCGACGCAGGAGCGGGCGGCGGTCTTCGCCCGGTTCCACCGGCGGCAGGACAGCCCCGGTTCGGGCCTGGGGCTCACCCTGGTGGCGCAGCAGGCGGCGCTGCACCGCGGGACGGTGGCGGTCGCGGAGGGGCCGGACGGCACGGGCTGCCGGTTCGAGGTGCGGCTGCCGCTGCTGCGTCCGGAGGAGCCGACGCTGGTGCTGCCGGCCCGCCGGGACTGGATCACCCGCTGAACGCTGCGGGCCGCGTCGGCGCCGGGGCTCCGGGCGGTCACAGGGTTTCCACAAGAAGCCGTCCTACGCTCCCCGGCGTCCGACCAACCAGGTATCCGGAGGAGAGACCGACATGCCCATGAACCGCAAGGCCGCCGCGATCGGCGCACTCGCCCTGGCCGGCTCCGTGCTCGCCGGTGCGGCCCCGGCCCAGGCCGCCGAGACCCCGAAGGGCGACGGCGCCAAGGCGATCTGCAAGCGCGTGCCGGCCACCCAGGCCCGCCTCGACAAGGCCCTGAAGCGGCTGAACGGCGACGCCACGGTGGTCGGTTCGGTGGCCCGCCTGGAGAAGCGGGTGGCCGAGGCGAAGTCCGCCGGGCACACCGAGGTGTACACCTACCTGAACGACCGCCTGGACTTCCGCAAGACCCTGGTGCCGACGCTGGAGCTCCGCCAGAAGGACCTGAAGGCCGTCGCCGACTGGTGCGGCAAGCAGGGCTCGTCCTCGGCGGGCTCCAAGTGAGCCGCCGGGCCGGTGCCGCGGTGGCGGCCCTCGCCGCGGCCGCCGCACTGCTGCTGACGGGCTGCGGCCCGCACCAGGGCGGCGGCGACAAGGCCGCGCAGTCGCAGCAGGACGACGGCCAGACCCAGCAGATGCAGCAGAAGCTGGACGCGGCGGAGAGCGCCGCCGCGCAGGCCGACAGCGACGCCACGCAGAACAACTGACGCACCGCCCGCCGAGCGGCCCGTCCCGGACGATCCGGGGCGGGCCGCTCGGCCGTTCCGGTGGGCCGGGCGGCCGGGCGCGCCTTCCGCCGGGTGGACGCGGCTTGACGCGGGCCTCTCCCGTCGTGAACGATCGGCGCATGAAGCCCGGCACCGCTCTGGTCTGCCGCCTGCACGTCGATCTGCGACGCCAGGCGAGCGACATGTGTGCCCGCTGACGGTTCCTCCTCGCCCCGTGCCGTACTCCGGGGCCGGCGCCTGAACCGTCGGGTGCCGTCCGGGACCGTCCGCTCCCGAAGCTCCCCCTCCCCCGGTCGGCGCACCGCCGTGCCCGTGTGCGCCCGCCGCCCCTCCGGTCATCCGAGGACACGTCATGAGCCTGGACTTCGCCGTACCCGCTGCCGCCCCGGACACCGCCGTCCCCGACTCCGGCGGCACCGCCCGTCCGCTGTCCCCGAACGCCCTGCGGGCGGTCGTCCGGGACCTCGCCGGGCAGCCCGACCGCTGGATCCACCGGGTGCGCCTCGCCACCGGGGACCGGTGGTACGAGCGGCTGGTGAGCGCCGAGGACCACGAGGTGTGGCTGATCAGCTGGCTGCCCGGGCAGTCCACCGGCTTCCACGACCACGGCGGTTCGCGCGGCGCGTTCGCGGTGGCCCTCGGCGAGCTGGAGGAGCTGTCGCTGGGCGGCCCGGAGGACGGGCTGCTGGTGCAACGGGTGGCGCCGGGGGCGGTGCGGGCGTTCGGCGCCGGGTACCTGCACGACGTGCGCAACACCTCGGCCGGTCCGGCCGTGACGATCCACGCGTACTCGCCGCCGCTGAGCGGGATGACGCGCTACGAACTGCGGGCCGGCGGCCTGGTCCGCACCGCGGAGGAGGGACCGGAGCAGTGGTGACGACGGTGGACGAGCTGGTGGCGCGGGCCCGGGCCGGGGTGCACCGGCCCGGCCCGGCGGAGGCCTTCGCGGCGGTGGCCGAGGGGGCGCTGCTGGTGGACATCCGGCCGGTGGCGCAGCGGGCCCGCGAGGGCGGCATCCCGGGCGCGCTGGTGATCGAGCGGAACGTGCTGGAGTGGCGGCTCGACCCGGCGGGCAGCCACCGGATCCCGGAGGCGGTGGACCACGGGGTGCACTGGATCGTGGTCTGCTCGGAGGGCTACGCGTCCAGCCTGGCCGCGGCGAGCCTGCGGGAGCTCGGGCTGCACCGGGCGACCGACCTGGACGGCGGTTACGTCGCGTGGGCGGCGGCGGGCCTGCCCACCCTTTCGGCCGACGGGGGTTTGGCCTGACGGGCCCCCGGGGATTCGATCAGGTGTTTGTTTGTCACATCCGCATCGTGCGCCACGACCTCACGGCGCATCAGAACGTCAGAGCACTCTGGAACCACACGTGATCACTTTCGAGGGCGCCGGCAAGCGGCACCCGGACGGCACCGTGGCCGTCGAGGGCCTGGACCTCGACGTCCCGGCCGGCCGAATAACCGTGCTCGTAGGCCCGTCCGGCTGCGGCAAGACCACCCTGTTGCGGATGGTCAACCGCATGGTCGAACCGACCTCCGGCCGGGTCCTGCTGAACGGCGAGGACGTCACCACCCTGCCCGCCGCCCGGCTGCGCCGGGGCATCGGCTACGTCATCCAGCAGGCCGGGCTCTTCCCGCACCGCCGGGTGCTGGACAACATCGCGACCGTGCCGCGGCTGCTCGGCCAGGACCGCCGCACGGCCCGGGCGCGCGCCGCCGAACTGCTGGAGCTGGTCGGCCTGCCGCCGGAGACGGCCCGCCGCTACCCGTTCCAGCTCTCCGGCGGCCAGCAGCAGCGGGTCGGCGTGGCCCGCGCGCTGGCCGCCGATCCGCCGGTGCTGCTGATGGACGAGCCGTTCAGCGCGGTCGACCCGGTCGTCCGGGCCGGCCTGCAGGAGGAACTGCTGCGGCTGCAGTCCGAGTTGAACAAGACCGTGCTGTTCGTGACGCACGACATCGAGGAGGCCGTGCGGCTCGGCGACCAGGTGGTGGTGCTGCGCGAGCGCGGCCGGATCGCCCAGTGCGCCGACCCGCACACCCTGCTCACCGCGCCCGCGGACGACGGCGTGGCCGCCTTCCTCGGCCGCGACCGGGGTCTGCGCGGGCTCGGCCTGCGGCCGGCCGCCGCGGTCGAGCTGCTGCCCGTCGGCACCGAACTGCACGGCCTGCGGCTGGCGGTGGACGCGGAGGGCCGCCCGACGGCCTGGCAGGGCGACGGCGAACGCCGGCCCGCCCCCGTCTTCGCCCCCGCCGCCGACAGCCTGCGGGCCGCCCTGGACGCCGCGGTGCTCTCCCCCGCCGGCGCCGCCGTCGCCGTGGACGGGTACGGCCGGGCGACCGGTCTGGCCACCCGGGCCGCCGTGCTCGCCGCGCTCGGCCCGGCCGTCCCGGAGCCCGTCGCCGGGCAGCGCGCGGTCGACGGGCCCACGGTCGAGGAGCCCGCCGGTGGACGGTGAACCGCTCGTCCGCTGGCACTGGATCGGCGACCACCTCGGCTACCTGCGCGACCTCGCGCTGGACCACGCGGTGATCTCGCTCGTCCCGGTGCTGATCGCCCTGCTCGCCGCCGTCCCGCTCGGCCTCCTCTGCGCCCGGCTGCCCCGGCTCTACCAGCCGCTCGCCGCGGTCTTCAACGTGGTGTACGCGCTGCCCGCGATCGCCGTCTTCGTGGTGCTCATCCCGTACACCGGCCTGGCCACCCGGGCCACCGTGATGGTGCCGCTCACCTGCTACGCGCTCGCCGTACTGCTGCCCGCCACCGTCGACGGCCTGCGGGCCGTGCCGGAGGACGTCCGGCAGGCGGCCACCGCCCTCGGCTACGGGCCCTGGCACCGCCTCGCCGCCGTCGAACTCCCCGCCTCCGTGCCGTACCTGGTCGCCGGGGTGCGGGTGGCCGCGGTCTCCTCGATCTCGCTCGCCGCGGTCGGCGCCCTGGTCGGCCGGGGCGGTCTCGGCTACCTCTTCGTCGACGGCTTCCAGCGGACCTTCCCGACCCCGATCCTCGCCGGGATCGCGCTCGTCGTCCTGCTCGCCCTCGCCACCGACCTGCTGCTGGTGCTGGCCCGCCGCCTGCTCGCGCCCTGGGCCTCCGGAGGTGCCCGGTGAACTGGCTCGGCTGGCTGACCACCTTCTTCACCGCCCCCGCCCGGCGCAGCGGACCCGACGCGATCGGCCACCGGATCGCCGAGCACCTGGTGTTCTGCGGGGAGGCCCTGCTGTGGGCCGCGGTGCTCGCCGTCCCGCTCGGGCTGCTGATCGGCTACACCGGCCGCGGCTCCTTCGTGGTGACCGCGCTGACCGGCGCCGCCCGGGCCCTGCCCACGCTCGGCCTGGTCACCCTCGCCGTGCTGCTGGCGGGTGTCGGCGACACCGCCGTGCTCGTCCCGCTGGTGGCGCTGGCCGCGCCGCCGCTGCTGGTCGCCGCCGCCGAGGGCGTCCGCGGCACCGACCCGGCCGTCCGGGACGCCGCGCTCGGCATCGGGCTGACCCACCGCCAGGTGCTCGGGCAGGTCTGCCTGCCCGCCGCCGCGCCGGTGCTGCTCGCCGGGCTGCGCACCGCCACCGTGCAGACGATCGCGACCGCCACGGTCGCCGCCTACGTCGGACTCGGCGGCCTCGGCCGCTACGTCGTCGACGGCCTGGCCACCAAGGACTACCCGGCCACCGTCGGCGGCGCCCTGCTGGTCGTCCTGCTGGCCGTGGCCGCGCAGCTGCTCTTCGCCCCGCTGATCCGCCGTGCCTCGCCGCCGCAGGCCCGGCACACCCGCCGTGCCCGCCGTACCCGTACCCGCAGTGCCCGCAGTGCCCTCCGTACCCGTACGCCCCGAACGAAGGATGCCCGATGACCGCCCGACTCGTCCGCACGCTCACCGCCGCCGCACTCGTGCTGGGCGCGGCGGCCTGCTCCTCCTCGTCCGGCGACCCGCTCGCCGCCGACGGCGGATCCGCGAAGCCCGCCGACGGGAAGACCGTCGTCGTCGGCTCCGCGAACTTCCCGGAGAACGTGCTGCTCGCCTCGATCTACTCCCGGGCGCTGAAGGCCAAGGGCGTCAAGGTCGAGGAGAAGTTCAACATCGGCAGCCGCGAGGTGCTGTACGGGCAGCTGAAGAGCGGCAGCCTGACCGTGCTGCCCGAGTACAACGGCGCCCTGCTGGCCTACCTCGACCCGAAGACCACCGCCGCCGGCACCGAGGCCGTCGACGCCGAGCTGGGGCGCAAGCTGCCCGCCGAACTCGGCGTCCTGGACCCGGCCGCCGCCGAGGACAAGGACTCCCTGACGGTCAGCAAGGAGACCGCCGACCGGCTGAAGCTCACCTCGGTCGCGGACCTCGCCGGCAAGGCGGGCGACCTGGTGGTCGGCGGGCCGCCGGAGTTCAAGTCCCGCCGCGAGCAGCAGCTCAAGGACGTCTACGGGCTGACCTTCAAGGAGTGGAAGCCGACCGCCGACACCACGGCGAACGCGCTCAAGGACGGCACCGTCCAGGTCGGCAACGTCTTCACCACCGACCCGCGGATCGTCCAGCTCGGCCTGGTCGCGCTCGCCGACCCGAAGAACCTCTTCAGCGTGCAGAACGTCGTCCCGCTGGTGAACAAGGCCGGGGTGGACGCCACCGCCACGGCCGCGCTGAACGCCGTCTCCGCCAAGCTCGACACCGCCGGCCTCACCGCCCTGATGAAGCGGGTCGCCGTCGACAAGGAGGACCCGTCGGCGGTCGCCGCCGACTGGCTGAAGGCCAACGGCCTGGGCTGACCGCCGGCACCCGAAAACCCGGTGACCGGATCCGGGCGGACGATCATGATGACTCGCATGACCGACGACACCGTGACCGTCCGCCCGGAGATCCTCGACTACTACAACCGCGGGGCCGAACAGAGCCGCCTGCAGCGCGAGCACAACCGGCTGGAGTTCTGGCGCACCCGCGACGTGCTGCGCCGGCTGCTCGGCCCCGCCCCGCTGCGGGTGCTGGACGTCGGCGGCGGCGCCGGCGTGCACGCCGCGTGGCTGGCCGCCGACGGGCACCGGGTCGACCTGGTCGACCCGGTGCCGCTGCACGTCGAGCAGGCGTCCGCGCTGCCCGGCGTCCGGGCCGCGCTGGGCGACGCCCGCGCACTGGCGGCGGCCGACGGCTCGTACGACGCGGTGCTGCTGCTCGGGCCGCTCTACCACCTGACCGAGCGGGCCGACCGGCTGCGGGCGCTCGCCGAGGCCCGCCGGGTCTGCCGCCCGGGCGGCACCGTGGTCGCGGCCACCATCAACCGGTACGCCGGGCTGCACGACCAGCTGCGGGTCGGCCGCTACTTCGAGCCCGGCCCGCGCGCGGCCACCGACGCCTGCGCGGCCACCGGCCTGCTCGGCGGCACCCCCGACAACCTGCTCTTCACCACCGCGTGGTTCCACCACCCGGGCGACGTCCTCGACGAGTTCACCGCCGCCGGGCTGCCGGACGCGCGGCAGTACGGACTGGAGGGCGCCGCCTGGCTGATGGGCGACGTCAACGCGTGGCTGGACGACCCTGAGCGGCGCGGGACCGTGCTCGCGGCGCTGCGCACCACCGAGTCGGAGCCCTCGCTGCTCGGCGTCAGCGGCCACCTGCTGACGGCGGCGGCCGTCCCGAGCTGACGGATTGCACCGGCAGGACCGTCAGATCGTAGGATCGCGCGCATGACTGACGGGCGGGGCACGGCGCAGGGGTGGGGCGGACCGGCGGGCGCGGGCGAGCCGGACTGGGCGGCGATGGCCGACCGGCACCAGCAGGAGGTCAGACGCCGCAAGCAGCTGCAGATCGTCGGCGGCGTGGTCGCCGCCACCCTGGTCGTCGGCGGGATCACCGCCACCGCGGTCGGGATGTCCGGCTCCGACCGCAGGGGCAGCACCCCGACGGCGGCCGGCAGCGGCACCCCCGCCACCGGCGGCCCCGGTGGCTCCGAGCCGGTGGACGTGGTGACCGGCGCCGCACCGAGCACCCCGGCCCCGCCGTCCGGCGCACCCTCCCCCTCGGGCAGCCCCTCGGTACACCCGAGCGGCTCGCCCGGCAGCGGCCGCCCCTCCCCCGGCACCTCCTCCACCGCGCCCGCGGACCCGCTCACGGTCATCTCCTCGGCCGCCACCGACACGGCGCCGCTCGACCCGGCCGCGCTCCTCCCGGCCACCGCCACCGTCGACGGCCGCACCTGGACCCGGCTCGCCACCGCCACCACCGAGCCCTGCTGGAAGGCCACCACCGGCGGCCTCGGCGACGTGCTCGCCGCCAACGGCTGCCGCAGCATCCTCCGGGCCACCTACACCGCCGGCTCCGGCGCGGTGACCGTCGGCATCGCCGTCCTGGACGACAGGGCCCGGGCGGACGCCGTGGCCGCCGGACACAAGGGCCAGGTCCAGGGACTGGTGCCGGCCGGCCACACCTCGTACTGCACCAGCACCGGCTGCGCCAACACCCACGCGACCGTCGGCCGCTACGGCTACTACACGGTGGCCGGCACGGTGAAGCCGGGCGGCACCGCCCAGGACCCGGTGGCCTCCGCCGCCCAGGCCGACTTCGCCGCCCGCGCCCGCGCCGCCCTGCTGGCCCGCGGCCACCGCTGACCGAGGGCTATGCCGCCGCCTCGCCCTCCTGGCGCCACGGCCGGCACAGCGTCAGGAACGCCACCAGGGCGAGCAGCGCACTGCCGAGCACCACCGCACCCAGCAGCACCGCGGACGGGTGCCCTCCGGCGCTGCTCAGCGGCGCCACCACGGCGCCGCACAGGAAGGTGCCGAGGCCGAGCAGTGCCGAGGCGGAACCGGCCGCGTGCGGGGCCGTGGTGAGCGCCTGGGCCGCCGAGTTCGGGCCGACCACGCCCATGGCCGCCATCAGCAGGCACATCGCCGGACAGACCGCCGCCGGCCCGAGGTCCCAGACCCCGGTGAAGAGGGTGATCGCGAGCCCGGCCGCCGCGGCGGCCACCAGCCCGGACAGCATCAGCGCGGCGGGGCGCAGCCGGGTGACCAGCACCCGCCCGTTGAGCTGGGTGGAGGCCATCAGGGCCACCGAGTTGACCGCGAAGAGCAGGCTGTAGGTCTGCGGCGAGACCCGGTAGACCTCCTGCAGGACGGTGGACGACCCGCTGACGTACGCGAAGAGCGCGCCGAACGCGAAGGTGCTGGTGAGGACGTAGCCGAGGAAGCGCCGGTCGCGGACGAGCCCGCCGATGGCCTGCAGCGTGGTGGTCAGGCCGCCGCGGTGGCGGCGTTCGGGCGGCAGCGACTCGTGCAGGGCGACCGCGGCGAGCACCGTGAGGACGGCGCCGAGCCCGGCGAGCACGGCGAAGGTACCGCGCCAGTCGGTCACGTGCAGCAGCTGGGCGCCGAGCACGGGGGCGACGATCGGGGCGAGCCCGGAGATCATCGCCAGCGAGGCCATGAAGCGGATCATCGCCACGCCCTCGTAGCGGTCCCGGGCCACCGCGCGGGCGATCACCAGTCCGGCCGCACCGGCGACGCCCTGCACGAAGCGGGCGGCGACCAGCACGCCGAGGTCCGGGGCGAGGGCGCAGACCAGGGTGGCGAGCGAGTAGGCCGCGATGCCGGCGAGCAGCGGGCGGCGGCGGCCGTGCCGGTCGCTCAGCGGGCCGAACACCAGCTGGCCCGCGGCCATGCCGAACAGCTGCGCGGTGAGGGTCAGTTGGACGGCGGGTGCGGTGGCGTGCAGGTCCGCGGCGAGCGAGGGCAGCGCCGGCAGGTAGAGGTCGGTGGTGAACGGGCCGAGCGCGACCAGGCCGCCGAGGGCGGCGACGGTGGCCCGGCCGGGCGGCGTTGCGGCTGCGGCACCGGCGGCGGGGGTGGTCCGCTCGCCGCCGGTGCCGACGGTCGGGCCTGCCATGGCGCTCCTCGGGATCGGATCGGTCGTGGCCGCCGGGCGCGGCCGGCCGCGGGGTGCCGGGATTCGTACCGTAACCCGGCGCGCCCGGCTCAGGCTCGGGCGGCGTCCGGCCGTTCGGCCGTGCCGAAGCTGCGGACGACCTCGATGGTGCCGACGATGTGCCGGTTGAACTCCGCCAGCTCCTCGGCGGGGACCCAGAGTTCGAGGATGGTCTCGCCGCCGGCCTGCCGGACGGGGAAGCGCGCCAGGTAGGCGCTCTCGACCTCGAACCGGGTGACGTACCCGGCGCCGGAGGCGGGCACGTTCCAGTCCCGGGCGATCCGGACGGCGTAGTCCTCGTTCAGCACCGGGTAGAAGATCGGCTGCTCCGGCAGCCGGGGCGGCCAGGCGCGCCAGCCCGAGGCCTCGACGAGCGCGAGCTCCTGCGGGCCGGTCGGCCGCCAGAGGGTGGTGGTCTGCATACACCCGACCGTATCGGCCGCCAGGCGGGCCCGGCGATGCATTTTCGGCCTTCAACTTCCTTTAAGGCGCCGACTCTTGATGTGCACACGAGGGGCTGCTTTGCTGGGTGCCGCGGCAACGTTAGGAAACTTTCCTTACCGTTCCCGCGACACCCCCGACGAACGGAGGACCATGCCCTCGCACGCCCTGCGGCACCGCCGCGTCCGCCCCCTGCTCGCCCTCGCCGGCGCGGCCGCCCTCGCCGCCGGCACCTTCGCCCTGGCGCCGGCCGGGCAGGCCGCCACCACCGCGGCCGCCGACCCGGTGGGCCTCAACGCCCCGTACGAGTACCTCGGCTGGGGCAGTCCGCAGAAGCCGACCGACGTCATGGCGGCGACCGGGGTCAAGCAGTTCACCCTCGCCTTCATGCTCAGCGACGGCGGCTGCAACCCCAAGTGGGACGGCACCCGGCCGCTCACCGGCGGCAGCGACCAGAGCGCGATCAACGCGATCCGGGCGGCCGGCGGGGACGTGGTGGTCTCCTTCGGCGGCTGGAGCGGCAACAAGCTCGGCGAGAAGTGCACCTCGGCGAGCGCCCTTGCCGCGGCCTACCAGAAGGTCATCGACGCCTACAAGCTGAAGGCGATCGACGTGGACATCGAGGACACCGAGGTGGCGAGCGCGACCGTCCGGCAGCGGGTGGTCTCCGCACTGAAGACGGTCGAGAGCAAGAACCCCGGCATCCGGACCTACCTGACCTTCGGCACCACCCCCACCGGACCGGACGCCAACGGCCTGGACCTGATCAAGAAGGGCGCCGCGTCCGGGCTCGCCCTGGACGGCTGGACGATCATGCCGTTCGACTTCGGCAGCCACGGCGGGTCCATGGGCAGCGTCTCCACCAAGGCCGCGGACGGCCTGCAGAAGGCGGTGGCGAGCGCCTACGGCTACGACAGCGCGACCGCGTACCGGCACATCGGCATCTCCTCGATGAACGGGAGGACCGACGAGGCCGACGAGACCGTCTCCACCGGCGACTTCACCACGATGGTGAACTACGCCAAGGCGCACCACCTGGCCCGGTTCACCTTCTGGGCGGTCAACCGGGACCGGCCCTGCCCGTCCGGCACCCCGGCGGGCGACTCCTGCAGCGGGATCTCCCAGTCCGCGTACGCCTTCACGAAGGTCGTCGCCGGCTACCACGGCTGAGCCGGGCGGCACCGGGACACGGCACGGGACGCGGCGGCGGCCGGCGCGGGACGGTCAGCGCGGCGCGATCAGCGCGGCCTCGGCGAAGTTGTCCCAGTGGGCGGCCGCGCCGACCGGGATGCAGGCCCAGTCCTTCATCGGCCGTCCGCCCATCGGGTCGAACAGGTGGGCGCCCGGCAGCCGCAGCGCCTCGGCGAGGGCGGGCGTGTCCCGACCCAGCCGGCACACCAACTCGCCCTCGCGCAGGCCGGCGAAGGCCTTGCCCGCGGAGTCCTTCAGACAGGGCATTCCGAACATCTTCGACTGCGTCGCGCCCCGCGGGGCGAGCTCCTCGGCGATCTCCGCGTACCGCGCGGCCGGATCCGATCGGTCCGTCATGGCGCCATGGTGGCACCGGGCCCGGGGCGGCGGGGCACGCCACGCGGACCGCTCCGGGCAGGCCGGGGCCTTGAGGCGGCACGGTCCGGCATGTAAGGATTGAGACCCGTGAGCATCCCTGTACACACGCTTCCCGCCACCCCGCTCTGCGTCGCCGTGGCGCAGGCCCCGCTCGTCCCGCTGGACGTCGCCGCGAACACCGCCACCGCGGCCGCGCTGGTCCGCCGGGCCGCCGCGCGGGGCGCCCGGCTGCTGCTGCTCTCCGAGCTCTTCCTGACCGGCTACGAGACCGCCGGCATCGCCGCCGACCCGGACACCCTCACCGTCGCCCCGGACGACTCCCGGCTCGCCCCGCTGGCGGCCGCCTGCGCCGAGACCGGCACCGCCGTGGTGGTCGGCGCCCCCGTCCGCGACGGGGACACCGGCGCGCTGCACATCGCCGCCCTCGCCCTGGACGGGGCCGGGCGCACGGCCGCCGTCTACCGCAAGCAGTTCGCCACCCCCAACGAGCGCGCCGCCGGCTTCTCCCCCGGCACCGGCGGCTGCACCCTGGAACTCGACGGCTGGCGGCTCGGCGTCGGCGTCTGCTGGGACTCCGGCTTCCCCGAGCACGCCCGCGCCGCGGCGCTCGACGGCGCCCACGCCTACCTGGTGGGCGCCCTCTTCGGCACCGGCCCCGGCGCCCACCAGCGCCGCACCGTCTTCCCCGCCCGGGCCCTCGACAACACCCTGTACGTGCTGCTGGCCAACCACGTCGGCCGCTCCGGCCCGTACACCGGCTGCGGTCTCAGCGCCGCCTGGGGCCCGGACGGCCACCTCCTGGCCGAGGCCGCCGAGGACGCACCCGACCTGCTCACCGTCGTCCTCGACCCCGCCGCCCTGGCCCGCGCCCGCACCGACGACCCCGTCCTCCTCCAGCCCGGCCTCACCACCACCCCGCCCCGGACCACGGCCCACCTCGACTGAGGCGGCGCCCCCGAGGGTGCCCCCCTCCCCCCGAGGAAATACCCAGGCCCGTCGGGCGTTGTGCTGTGCAGGAGGTGTCCCACCATGGGTGACGAGGAGCAGTTCCGCATCGAGCACGACTCGATGGGCGAGGTCCGGGTGCCGGCGGCCGCCAAGTGGCAGGCGCAGACGCAGCGCGCGGTGCAGAACTTCCCGGTCTCCGGCCAGCGGCTGGAGCGTTCGCACATCGCGGCGCTGGCCCGGATCAAGGCCGCCGCGGCGAAGGTCAACGCGGAGCTGGGCGTGCTGGACGCGGAGACGGCGGAGGCGATCGCGGCCGCCGCCGAGGAGGTCGCGGAGGGCCGCTGGGACGACCAGTTCCCGGTGGACGTCTTCCAGACCGGCTCCGGCACCTCGTCCAACATGAACACCAACGAGGTGATCGCCACCCTGGCCGCGGAGCGGCTCGGCCGGCCGGTGCACCCCAACGACCACGTGAACGCCAGCCAGTCGTCCAACGACGTGTTCCCCTCGTCGATCCACATCGCGGCGACGGGGGCCGTCACCGACGACCTGGTGCCGGCGCTGGAGCACCTGGCGGCCGCCCTGGAGCGCAAGTCCGCCGAGTTCGCCGAGGTCGTCAAGTCCGGCCGGACGCACCTGATGGACGCCACGCCGGTCACCCTCGGCCAGGAGTTCGGCGGGTACGCGGCGCAGGTGCGGTACGGCGTGGAGCGGCTCCGGGCCGCCCTCCCCCGGGTCGCCGAACTGCCGCTCGGCGGCACGGCGGTGGGTACCGGCATCAACACCCCGCCGGGGTTCTCCGCCGCGGTGATCGCGGAGGTCGCCCGGGCCACCGGGCTGCCGCTGACCGAGGCCCGTGACCACTTCGAGGCCCAGGGCGCCCGCGACGGGCTGGTCGAACTGAGCGGCCAGCTGCGGACGGTGGCGGTCGGCTTCACGAAGATCGCCAACGATCTGCGGTGGATGGGCTCCGGACCGCGCACCGGCCTCGGCGAGCTCAACCTGCCGGACCTGCAGCCGGGTTCGTCGATCATGCCGGGCAAGGTGAACCCGGTGATCCCCGAGGTGGTGCTGATGGTGGCCGCCCAGGTGATCGGCAACGACGCGACCGTGACGGTGGCCGGCGCGAGCGGCAACTTCGAGCTGAACGTGATGCTGCCGGTGATCGCCCGCAACGTGCTGGAGTCGGTGCGGCTGCTGTCGGCGGCGGCCCGGCTGCTGGCGGACCGCACGGTGGACGGGCTGACCGCGAACGCCGAACGGGCCCGGGAGTACGCGGAGTCCTCGCCCTCCGTGGTCACCCCGTTGAACCGCTTCATCGGCTACGAGGAGGCGGCGAAGGTGGCCAAGCAGGCGTTGGCCGAGCGCAGGACGATCCGCCAGGTGGTGCTGGAGCGCGGCTACGTCGAGCGCGGCCTGCTGACGGAGGCGCAGCTCGACGAGGCGCTGGACGTGCTGCGGATGACCCGGCCCTGACGGCCCGTCCGCGGCCGGAACGGACGACGGGTGCGGACCGCGGGGTCCGCACCCGTCAGGGGGTTGTCCGTGTCGGTCTCCGTCATCCGCGGCTCCTACCCATCTTCGAGGACATGCCGGTCATCGCCATGGCGATCGCCGCACCCGCGAGGCAGGCCATCACGGCGCCGGTCACGCAGTTGGTCCAGATCGTCCGGTAGAACGCCTGGTCGCCGACGGTCGCCCAGGGAGCGACGATCGTCCAGACGCCGAGCGCCAGTCCGGCGTAGGCGCGTGCGTGGGTGCGTTCGAACGCGGTCGCGTAGCCGCCCAGCAGGAAGGCGAAGGTGAGACCGCAGATCAGGTTGCTCAGGGTCACGCCCTGGATGCCGCCCGCGGCAGGGAAGAGGGCGAACCCGACGACCCACGGGGAGATCGCCAGGAAGATGCCGGCGACGATGCAGAGCGCTTCGACGCCCTGCGCGAGCATCGTCGAGGTGACGCGCTCGTAGTGTTCACGCATTGCAAGGATGTCCGGATGGCGCTCCATACCCGGAAGCTGGGTCGACACCGGGAACCACCTCCAAGGTCGGTGACGAGGCAGGCGACTGCCCCGTACCCATTGTGTCCCTTATCTAACCTTTACGCCCGATTATCACCCTTTTGTCACGACTCGACCGGCCGCTCGACCCTGAGCCCGGCGTCGACCTGCAGGAACGCCGCCACCGCGGCGGCCTCCCCGTCCAGCCCGGCCCGCACCGCCGTCGGCAGCGGCCGGAAGGACTCGACCACCAGGGCGTCCTTCTCCCGCCGCCAGCCGCCGAGCACCCGGCCGTCCGCCACCAGCGCGGGCTTCACGATCCCGCCGCCCGCGTTGATCCGCCGGGCGAACTCCGGCGCCAGCACGGCGTCCCTGTCCCGGTAGCCCAGCAGGTAGTTGTCGAAGGCGCCGAGCAGCCGCACCACCGGCGGCCCGGCCGGCGGCGACTCCCCACCGGGCGCGGCGAACAGGCCCGGGGCGACCTCCTCCGGCCCGGCGGCGGCCACGGCCCGGCGGGCCTCGCGCACCGGCAGACCGGACCAGGCGGCGAAGTCGGCGGCCTCCGCCGGGCCGAAGGCGGCCAGGTAGCGGCCGGCCAGCTCGGCCGCCGGGTCCGCCGGGCCGGAGCGCCCCCGGGGCAGCGGCACGTAGCCGGGCTCGCGCGGGGCCACGTCGGCACCCCGGCAGAGCAGTCCGTGCGCCGTGGCCCAGCCCATCAGGTGGGCCGGGGCCTGGCCCTTCGGGTCGATCCCGAGGCCCTCCCCGTTCAGCAGCCGGACGAGTTCGGCCCGGCTCCGCGGCACGTCCAGCAAGGCGGGCAGCAGCTCCCCGGCGCGGGCGCAGACCTCCTCGGTCAGGCCGAGTTCGCGGCGGCGCCGGGCACCGGCGGCCAGGTTGCGGTCGGCGAACAGGCCGAGCATCCAGCGGGCGTCCTCGGCCGGCACCAGGTGCAGCGTGCCGCGCATCAGCGCGAGCACCACCGTCTCCCCCGCGGCGAGCGCCCGCCCCGGCTCCCCCGGGTCCGCCACCCCGCGCGCCCGCAGCGCCAGCCGGGCCGCCCCGGCGTCCTGCGCCTGCACGCCCCCCGACACCCCGGCCGCCGCGGCGGCCCGGGCCTCCGCCCGCCCGAACTGCGCCCGCATCCGCCGCCGCAGCAGCTCCACCTCGTCCATCCGGCCATTCTTCCGCCGCGCGGACCGCGTGAGGTGCGTCTCACCCCGGCGCGCCCGCATTGCCTATGCAACTCGTTGCATAGCAGGATGCGGGCATGGCACTGGAGCACGCGATCCTCGTCTCCCTCCTGGAGCAGCCCGGGTCGGGCTACGAACTGGCCCGCCGCTTCGACCGCTCGATCGGGCGCTTCTGGACGGCCACGCACCAGCAGATCTACCGGGTGCTGCGGCGCATGGAGACGGACGGCTGGGTCGCCGCGGAGGAGGTCGCCCAGGACGGGCGGCCGGACAAGAAGGTGTACTCGGCGACGGCGGACGGCCGTGGCGTCCTGGTCGGCTGGCTGCGCGAGCCGGTCGAGCCGGAGACCGTCCGGCACGAACTCGCCGTGAAGATCCGCGCCGCGGCCTTCGACGACCCGGCCGCGCTCGTCCCCGAGGTCGAACGGCACCGGGCGGAGCACGCCGCCCTGCTCGCCCGCTACCTCTCCGGCGAGCAGCGGGACTTCCCCGACCCGGACGCCCTCGACGCCCGGCAGCGCCTCCAGCACGTGGTGCTGCGCGGCGGCATCGAGTACGAGCGGATGATCCTCGCCTGGCTGGACGACGTGCTCACCACCCTGCACCGCCTGCAAGCCCCGCCACCCTCGACCCCTGGGACCTGATGATGCAGCTGTTCAACCCGCGCTCCTACGACCCCGCGCAGTTCGACGACACCACCCGCCGGCTGCTGCGCGCGACCGTCGACTGGTTCGAGTCGCGCGGCAAGAAGGCGCTGATCGACACCTACATCGACCGCAGCTGGTACGCGGACTTCCTGGAGTTCGCCGCCAAGGAGGGCCTGTTCGCCGAGTTCCTGACGCCGTCCTCGGCCGACCCGGCGAAGCGCTGGGACACCGCCCGGATCGCCGAGCTGAACGAGATCCTCGGCTTCTACGGCCTCGGCTACTGGTACACCTGGCAGGTCACCATCCTCGGCCTCGGCCCGGTCTGGCAGAGCGAGAACGAGACCGTCCGCGCCCGCGCCGCGCAGCTGCTCTCCGAGGGCCACGTGATGGCCTTCGGCCTGTCCGAGCGCAGCCACGGCGCCGACATCTACTCGACCGACATGGTGCTGACCCCGGACGGCGAGGGCGGCTTCACCGCCACCGGCTCCAAGTACTACATCGGCAACGGCAACGTGGCCGGCCTGGTGTCGGTCTTCGGCCGCCGCTCCGACGTGGAGGGCCCGGAGGGCTACGTCTTCTTCGCCGCCGACAGCCGGCACGAGGCGTACCACCTGGTCAAGAACGTGGTGAACGCGCAGATGTACGTCAGCGAGTTCCGCCTGGAGGCGTACCCGGTGCGCGCCGAGGACGTGCTGCACACCGGCAAGGCCGCCTTCGACGCCGCGCTGAACACCGTCAACGTCGGCAAGTTCAACCTGTGCACCGCCTCGATCGGCATCTGCGAGCACGCGATGTACGAGGCCGTGACGCACGCCCACAACCGGGTGCTGTACGGCAAGCGGGTCACCGAGTTCGCCCACGTGAAGCGCGAACTGACGGACGCGTACGCCCGCCTGGTCGCGATGAAGCTGTTCAGCTCCCGCGCGGTGGACTACTTCCGCACCGCCTCGCCGGAGGACCGCCGCTACCTGCTCTTCAACCCGATGACCAAGATGAAGGTCACCACCGAGGGCGAGAAGGTCATCGACCTGATGTGGGACGTCATCGCGGCCAAGGGCTTCGAGGCGGACACCTACTTCGACAAGGCCGCCAAGGACATCCGCGGCCTGCCGAAGCTGGAGGGCACCGTCCACGTCAACCTGGCGCTGATCCTCAAGTTCATGGGCAACTACCTTTTCAACCCGGCCGAGTTCGCGCCGGTGCCGAACCGGGTGGACGCCGCGGACGATGCGTTCCTGTTCCGCCAGGGCCCGGCCCGCGGCCTGGGTGCGATCCGCTTCCACGACTGGCGCACCGCCTACGACGCGCACGCCGCCGTGCCGAACGTGGCGCGCTTCCGCGAGCAGGCGGACGGCCTCTGCGCACTGCTGCTGGCCCACGCCCCGAGCGCCGGGCAGCAGCAGGACCTGGACTTCCTGCTGGAGATCGGCCAGCTCTTCGCGCTGGTCGTCTACGGCCAGCTGGTGCTGGAGCAGGCGGAGCTGACCGGCCTGACTGCGTCCGACGAAGGTGGGGACGTCCTGGACCAGATCTTCGACGCCCTGGTGCGGGACTTCTCCGCGCACGCCACCGAGCTGCACGGCAAGTCCTCCACCACCGAGGAGCAGGCCGCCTGGGCGCTGGCGCACGTCCGCCGCCCGGTGGCCGACGCCGAGCGGGCCGCCCGGGTCTGGGCGAAGGTCGAGGAGCTGTCCGGCGCCTACGAGATGCAGCCGTAGGTCGGTCCCGGGAGGGGGTGCCGCCTCTCCGGCACCCCCTCCGCACTGCCCGTCAGAAGGTCAGTTTCCAGCCGGCGATCGTGCCGGTGTCCTGCGCGGCCACGTCCTGCACCTTCAGCTTCCAGGTGCCGTTGGCCACTTCGCCGGAGGCGTTGACGGTGTAGGTGGTGATCACGTTGTCGGCCGAGTCGTTGGAGCTCGAGTTCTTCAGCCGGTAGCTGCTGCCGTCCGGTGCGACCAGGTCGATCACCAGGTCGCCGCGCCAGGTGTGCTTGATGTCCACGCCGACCTGCAGCGCGGCGGGCGCGTTGCCGGTCACCCCGGAGACGGTGATCGAGGAGGTCACCGCGGCCCCCGCGTCCGGGATCGCCACCGCGGTGGTGTTCTCGAAGACCTTGCCGGGCGGCGGCGCGCTCTCGGTGCCGAGCGTCCAGATCGCGTACGCGACGGCGTCGCTCATCCGGTCCAGCGCGGTGTCGTCGATGTTGGCGCTGGTGTCGCAGGACGCGTGGTAGCAGCGGTCGAAGGCCTGGCCCGCGGTGCCGCCCCACTTGCTCGCCTGGGCGCTGGTCTTGGTGTAGTCGGCGCCGCTGAACAGGCCGCCGACCGGGATGCCCGCGTTCTTGAACGGCGCGTGGTCGGAGCGGCCGTCGCCCTCGGTCTCCGGCTCGGTGGCCACGCCGATCCCGGAGAAGTACGTCTTGAACAGGTTGTCCAGCCTGGTGTCGTCGTCGTAGACGAAGTAGCCGGGGTTCGGCGAGCCGATCATGTCGAAGTTGAGGTACGCCTCGATGCTCGAACGCTCGCCGGCGGACAGGCCGTTGACGTAGTTCTTGGAGCCGACCATGCCGTACTCCTCGGCGCCCCACCAGCCGAACCGCAGGTGCTTGGTGGGCTGCAGGCCGGCCCGCGACACGGCGAGCGCGACCTCCAGGATGCCGGCCGAGCCGGAGCCGTTGTCGTTGATCCCGGGTCCGCCGGTGACGGAGTCCAGGTGGGAGCCGGCCATCACCGTGTGCGAGGCGTCGCCGCCCGGCCAGTCGGCGATCAGGTTGTAGCCGGTGGCGCCGTTGTACGTGAAGGTCTTCAGCGCGGTGGTGTAGCCGGCCGCGTCGAGCTTGGCCTTCACGTAGTCGACCGAGGCCTTGTACCCGGCCCGGCCGTGCGCCCGGTTGCCGCCGTTGGCGGTGGCTATGGACTGCAGCTGGGCGAGGTGCGCCTTGACGTTGGCGACCTGGATGTCGGGGGCCGCCGCGGAAGCGGGGGCGGGCCCGGCGGACGCGGAGGGGGCGAGCAGCGTCGCGGCGAGCGTGGCGGCGGCGACGGCGGCCAGGGCGGCGGGACGGCGCAGGCGGGATCGCCGCTGCGCACGCCGAAGGGCATGCAGGGACACGTAGGACTCCGGATTCCGGTGGGGCAGAACGGGACCTGACGGTGCGGCCGCCCGGTGGGGTGGGGGTGGGCGGCCGTGAAGTTGACGCGCTCATGATGGTCGGGCTTCGGTAAAGCCACCGTCAAGAGGCCGTCATGCAAAGGCCGTTCGCCTGACGCCCGTTCACCGACTCGCCCCCGGACGGAGCAGCACCGGGCGCCGGTCATGTCCGCGCCCGGCACAGTGGCCAGGAGTGCCCCCGCTGCGAAAGGCCCGCCGTCGTGCCGCCGAACCTCCGCCCCCGCCCCGTCCGCCGCCCTGTCCGCCGCCTGCTGGCCGCCGCCCTGCTGGCCACCGCCCTGCTGCCGGCCGCCCCGGCCGCCGCGGCCGAGCACCTGCGCACCGTCTACGGCCGCCCCGTCCCGTTCGGCGACGGCGCCGCACACGTCTACGCCCGCCTGCGCGGCGAGGAGCCCGTCGAGATCGGCGTCGCCCTCACCCGCGGCTCGCTGACCGACCTGCCCACCGAACCCGCCGACGGCCGGCACTGCTACGACCGCAACGGCGACGGCACCGTCGACCCGATGCGCGAGTGCGCCGGCGGCCACGAGTACGCGCTCGCCCTGCCCCGGGCGCTGCGGGACCTGCCCGGGATGCCGCTGAACTTCGCCCTGCTCGACTGGGACCCGGCCGGCCACGGCCCGCCGAAGGTCTACGACCGCCCCCACCTCGACGTGCACTTCTACCTGCAGTCCGACGCGGAACGGCAGGCGATCCGCCCCGGTCCGTGCGGCATCCTCATCGACTGCACCGACTACGCGACCGCGACCGAGCCGCTGCCGCCCCAGTACCTGCCCGCCGACTACACCGACAAGGGCCTCGCCCAGGTCGCCATGGGCAACCACCTCACCGACCTCACCGGCGAGGAGTGGCACGGCGGAGGATTCACCCGCACCTTTGTGTACGGCACCTACGACGCCCGGATCACCTTCCTGGAGCCGATGGTCACGCTCGCCGCGCTGCAGGCCGCCGAGGGCGCCGACCCGGCCGACGCGTGCCGGCCGGTCAAGCAGCCGCAGGCCTGGCAGGTGCCCGGCTGGTACCCGCGCGCCTACTGCGTGCGGCACTCGGCCGACAGCGGGGAGTACACCGTCTCGCTGGAGGACTTCGCCCGGCACGCCTGAGCACCGCCGCCCCACCCGATCCCACCTGGAGGCCCCATGCCCCCCGTCGGACTGCTCGTCCGCATCGAGGCCAAGCCGGAACACGCCGAGGAGGTCGCCGAGCTGCTGATCTCCGCACTGCCGATGGCCGTCGAGGAGGTGGACACCAGGACGTGGTTCGCCTTCCGCGAGAGCGAGACCGTCTTCGGCGTCTTCGACACCTTCGACGACGCCCAGGGCCGCGAGTACCACCTCCAGGGCCGGATCGCCGCCGCGCTCGTGGAGGCCGCCCCCCGCCTCCTCGCCGCCCCGCCCGACATCCGTTACGTGGACGTCCTGGCGGCGGCCCTGCCGTAGGCGGGCGGGGATCCGCCGCCCCTGGGGCGCACCCGGGTACGGACGTACGGTGGACGTGGAGAGGCTCAGCCATGTACTACCCCGACCGTGAGGAAGCGGGCCGCCGGCTGGCGGTCGAACTGCTGCGGTGGCGCGGGGCCGACCCGGTCGTGGTGGCGCTGCCCCGCGGGGGCGTCCCGGTCGCCGCGCCGGTGGCCCGGGCGCTCCGGGCGCCGCTCGACATCTGCGTGATCCGCAAGCTCGGCGTGCCCTTCCAGCCGGAGCTGGGCATGGGCGCGATCGGCGAGGGCGGCGCCCGGGTGGTCAACGAGGCGGTGGTGCGCGGTGCCCGGGTGACGCCCGGGCAGTTCGCCGAGGTCGAGCGGGAGGAACGGGCAGAGCTGGAGCGCCGCGCCGAGCGGTACCGCCGGGGCCGGGCGCCCGTTCCGCTGGCCGGCCGGACGGTGATCGTGGTGGACGACGGGGTGGCCACCGGCTCGACCGCACTGGCGGCCTGCCGGATCGTCCGTGCCCGCGGCGCGGCCGAGGTGGTGCTGGCGGTGCCCGTGGCGCCGCAGGACTGGGCGGCCCGGCTGGGCGACGACGTCGACGACCTGGTCTGCCCGCACACCCCGGCCCGGTTCTGGGCGATCGGCGAGTTCTACACGGACTTCTCGCAGACCTCGGACGCCGAGGTGGTCGCGCTGCTCGACGAGGCCGCGGCCCGGCAGCAGGAGCCGCAGGACCCGGAGATCACCCTGGAGGCGGCCGGCGTGGAGCTGCCGGGGGTGCTGACCCGGCCGCAGGACGCCTTCGGCCTGGTGCTGTTCGCGCACGGCAGTGGCAGCGGCCGGCTCAGCCCGCGCAACCGGTACGTGGCGGGCGAACTGGAGCGGGCCGGGCTGGCCACTCTGCTGTTCGACCTGCTCACCCCCGCCGAGGAGATCGACCGGGAGAAGGTCTTCGACACCGGGTTGCTCGGCCGGCGGCTGGCCGAGGTGACCCGGCTGGTCACCGCCCGGCCCGACTGCGCCGGGCTGCCGGTCGGCTACTTCGGCGCGAGCACCGGCGCGGCCGCGGCCCTGCGGGCGGCCGCCGAGCCGGATCTGCGGGTGGCCGCGGTGGTCTCCCGCGGCGGGCGGCCGGACCTGGCCGGGCCGGTGCTGGCCGGGGTGGCGGCGCCGGTGCTGCTGATCGTCGGCGGGGCCGACCGCACGGTGCTGGAGCTGAACCGGCGGGCGGAGGCGCAGCTGCGGGCACCGGTGTCGCTGGCGGTCGTCCCGGACGCCGGCCACCTCTTCGAGGAGCCCGGTGCGCTGGAGGCGGTCGCCGCCCTGGCCGCGGACTGGTTCGCGCAGCACCTCTCCCCGGTGGCCCGATGACTGGGCAATCCGTACAGCCCGCCAGGCCCCGACCTGCTCACCTTGTACACATTGATCAGTGGAAATCGCAGCTGTTGCCCAACCCCGGGACCGGAGGCAAGCTCTGCGCAACCGCTACCGCCCGACCCCTCGCGGTGCGGAGAACCTCAACGTGGAGGAGCACCGATGACCGCCAACGCCGTGGAACTCACGCCCGCCGAGCTGGAGGCCGGCCTCGACGCCGAGCAGCTCCGCACGCTCGTCGGCCTGGTCGAGCACGACCCCGCGGGCGACCCCTTCCCGGTGACCGCCCAGGACGCGGTGGTGTTCGTCGTCGGCAACGCCACCCAGACGGCGCAGTTCTACCAGGCCGTGTTCGGCATGGAGCTGGTCGCCTACTCCGGCCCGGAGACCGGCCGCCGCGACCGCAAGGCCTTCGTGCTGCGCTCCGGCTCCTGCCGTTTCGTGATCAAGGGCGGCGTCTCCCCGGACAGCCCGCTGCTGGACCACCACCGCCGGCACGGCGACGGCGTCGTCGACCTGGCGCTGGAGGTGCCGGACGTCGACAAGTGCATCGCGCACGCCCGCGCCCAGGGCGCCACCGTCCTGGAGGAGCCGAACGACGTCTCCGACGAGAACGGCACCGTGCGCCGCGCCGCGATCGCCACCTACGGCGAGACCCGCCACACCCTGATCGACCGCTCCCGCTACACCGGCCCGTACCTGCCCGGCTACGTCGTCGCCGAGACCAAGGTGCAGCGGCCCGAGGGTGCGCCGAAGCGGCTGTTCCAGGCGCTGGACCACGCGGTCGGCAACGTCGAGCTCGGCCGGATGGACGAGTGGGTCTCGTTCTACAACCGGGTCATGGGCTTCGTGAACATGGCCGAGTTCGTCGGCGACGACATCGCCACCGAGTACTCCGCGCTGATGTCCAAGGTCGTCGCGAGCGGCAACCACCGGGTGAAGTTCCCGCTGAACGAGCCGGCGATCGCGAAGAAGAAGTCGCAGATCGACGAGTACCTGGAGTTCTACACCGGCGCCGGCTGCCAGCACATGGCGCTCGCCACCAACGACATCCTCACCACCGTCGACGTGCTGCGTTCGCGCGGCGTCGAGTTCCTGAACACCCCGGACTCCTACTACGAGGACCCGGAGCTGCGCGAGCGGATCGGCAAGGTCCGCGTCCCGATCGAGGAGCTGAAGTCCCGCGGCATCCTGGTCGACCGCGACGAGGACGGCTACCTGCTGCAGATCTTCACCAAGCCGATCGGCGACCGCCCGACCGTCTTCTACGAGTTCATCGAGCGGCACGGTTCGCTGGGCTTCGGCAAGGGCAACTTCAAGGCGCTCTTCGAGGCCATCGAGCGCGAGCAGGAGAAGCGCGGAAACCTCTGACCCACCCCCTGACGAGGAGACCGGGACATGGCGCACTACCGGCAGCTGGGCGACATCCCGCCCAAGCGGCACACCCAGCACCGCACGCCCGAGGGCGGGCTGTACTACGAGGAGTTGATGGGCGAGGAGGGCTTCAGCTCGGACTCCTCGCTGCTCTACCACCGGGGCATCCCCTCGGCGATCGTGGACGCCCGGCCGTGGGAGCTGCCGAGCCAGGCCACCACGCCCAACCTTCCGCTGATCCCCCGCCACCTGAAGCTGCACCAGCTCTTCGGCGAGGAGTGGAAGGGCACCGACGTGGTGGCCGGGCGCCGCCTCGTCCTCGGCAACTCCGACGTGCGGATCTCGTACGTGGTCGCCGGGGCGCCCAGCGAGCTGTACCGCAACGGGCTCGGCGACGAGTGCGTGTACGTGGAGGACGGCGAGGCCACCGTGGAGACGGTGTTCGGCTCGCTGGACGTCCACCGCGGGGACTACGTGATCGTCCCGCGGGCCACCACGCACCGCTGGGTGCCCACCGGCGACGGCCCGCTGCGCGCGTACTGCATCGAGGCAAACAGCCACATCACCCCGCCGAAGCGCTACCTGTCCCGGTTCGGGCAGCTGCTGGAGCACGCGCCGTACTGCGAGCGGGACCTGCGCGGGCCGGTCGGGCCGCTGCTGGTCGACGGCACCGACGTCGACGTGCTGGTCAAGCACCGCGGCACCAACGGCGTGGTCGGCACCCGCTACACCGTGCCGCACCACCCGTTCGACGTGGTCGGCTGGGACGGCTGCCTGTACCCGCACGCCTTCAACATCGAGGACTACGAGCCGATCACCGGCCGGATCCACCAGCCGCCGCCGGTGCACCAGGTGTTCGAGGGCAACAACTTCGTCATCTGCAACTTCGTGCCGCGCAAGGTGGACTACCACCCGCTGTCGATCCCGGTGCCGTACTACCACTCCAACGTGGACAGCGACGAGGTCATGTTCTACTGCGGCGGCAACTACGAGGCCCGCAAGGGCTCGGGCATCGGCCAGGGCTCGATCTCGCTGCACCCCGGCGGCCACACCCACGGCCCGCAGCCGGGCGCGTACGAGCGCTCGATCGGCGTCGAGTTCTTCGACGAGCTCGCCGTCATGGTCGACACCTTCAAGCCGCTGGAGCTCGGCGAGGGCGGCACCGCGAGCGAGGACCCGGGCTACGCCTGGACGTGGTCGGGCGGACGGGGGCCGAACCGGTGACACCGCTGTACGCAGGCCTCTTCGACGACGCCGCGCTCTTCCCGCCCGGCGACCTGCCGCTCGCCGAGGCGGTGCCGGCGCACCGCGGCCACCGCACCGCCTGGTACGCGGCGGCGGTCGGCCCGTTCCTCTGCGGCCCCGGCCGGCTGGCGGACCTCGTCCGCACCGCCGGCACCGGCCCGCTGCCGGTCGGGCTGGTACTGCCGGGGGGCAGTGCGGGCCCGGCCGCGGCGCTCAAGGAGGCCGCCGGCCTCGACGTGGTGGGCATCGAGATCGCCACCGACGACGTCGCCGCCACCGTGGCGCAGCTCGCCGCCGAACTGCCCGAGGGCATCGCCGCGGCCGTCGAACTGCCGCGCGACGGCCGGCCGGAGGACTCGCTGGACGCCCTGGCCGGCACCCCCCACCGCGCCAAGTACCGCACCGGCGGGCTCACCGCCGCGGCCTTCCCGCCGGTCGGCGAGCTGGCGGCCTTCCTGGTCGGCTGCGCCGAGCGGGCGGTGCCGTACAAGTGCACCGCCGGGCTGCACCACGCCGTCCGGCACACCGACCCGGTGACCGGCTTCGAGCACCACGGCTTCCTCAACGTGCTGCTGGCCGCCGCCGCGGGCGACCGGGACGGCGCCGTGGCGGCGCTGGAGGAGCGCTCGCCGGCCGTGGTCGCCGCCGCGGTGGCCGCCCTGACGGACGACCGGGTCGCCGCCGCGCGACGTTCGTTCACCTCCTTCGGCACCTGCAGCATCGCCGAACCCCTCGCCGACCTGGCCGACCTCGGCCTGCTCCACCCACCCACGCTGGAGGACCGTTGACCTGGCTCGCCATCCCGCAGGACTCGCCGTACGCCATCCACAACCTGCCGTACGGCGTCTTCAGCGCGAACGACCAGCCCGGCCGCCGCCGGATCGGCGTCCGGATCGGCGACCACGTGCTGGACGCCGGTGCGGCCGCCCGGGCCGTCGGTGCGCCGTCCGTCCTGCTGGACGCCGACACCCTGAACCCGCTGATGGCGGCCGGCCACCGCACCTGGCGCGAGGTCCGCGGCGCGGTCACCGAGTGGCTCGGCGACGAGGCGCACCGCCCGGCGGTGGCGCCGTGCCTGCTGCCGCTCGCCGAGGTGGAACTGCACCTGCCGTTCGAGGTCGCCGACTACGTCGACTTCTACGCCTCCGAGCACCACGCCTCCAACCTCGGCCGGATCTTCCGCCCCGGGTCGGAGCCGCTCACCCCGAACTGGAAGCACCTGCCGATCGGTTACCACGGCCGGGCCGGCACGGTGGTCGTCTCCGGCACGCCGGTGGTCCGTCCGAACGGGCAGCGCAAGGCGCCCGCCGACGCGGCGCCGAGCTTCGGCAAGTCCCGCCGGCTCGACATCGAGGCCGAGGTCGGCTTCGTCGTCGGCGCGCCGAGCGAGCTCGGCACCGCCGTCCCGATGTCGGCCTTCCGCGAGCACGTCTTCGGCGTCTGCCTGCTCAACGACTGGTCCGCGCGCGACATCCAGGCCTGGGAGTACGTGCCGCTCGGCCCCTTCCTGGGCAAGTCCTTCGCCACCTCGGTCTCGCCCTGGATCGTGCCGCTGGACGCCCTGGAGCACGCCCGGGTCGCACCGCCCGCCCGCGACGTGGAGCCGCTCGGCTACCTCGACGACCGCGACGGCGAGCCCTGGGGCCTCGACCTGGCCATCGAGGTGTCGCTGAACGGCCACCGGATCTCCCGGCCGCCGTTCGCCACCATGTACTGGACGGCCGCCCAGCAGCTCGCCCACATGACGGTCAACGGCGCCTCGCTGCGCACCGGCGACCTGTTCGCCTCCGGCACGGTCAGCGGCCCCGAGGTGGACACCCGCGGCGCCCTGATCGAGCTCACCTGGAACGGCGAGAACCCGGTCAAGCTGCCCGACGGCACGACCCGCACCTTCCTGGAGGACGGCGACGAGGTCGTGATGACCGCCACCGCCCCCGGCCCCGACGGCAGCCGGATCGGCTTCGGCGAGGTCACCGGCCGCATCCTGCCCTGACCCGCCGCCTGCTGCGCCCGGTCCACCTGCCCCGGCGCTCCCGCCCGGTCGCCTGTCCCGCCCGCCCCGTTCACGCGGGGTGGACGGGGCAGGCGACCGGGCGGAAGGTCTTCCGCGGCCCGCTGACCGGGCGGAGCTCGGCCCGCCAGCGGTCGTCGATCACGCCCCGGCTGAGCCGCAGCAGCTGGTTGGCCCCCTCGGCCAGCCGCCCGCGGTAGTCGTCGACCGCGGTCCCGTCCTCGGACACCGCCAGGGCGACGCCCTCGACGAAGCAGATCGGGCAGCCCTCGGTCAGCCGGACGGAGGTGCTCACCGGCTCCTCCGCGATCCCCTGGACGAGCACCGTCCCGAACGGCGCCACCGCCAGCACCAGGAGTCTCGGGCCGTCCGCCCGCTCCGCCGCCGCCAGGATCTCCCCCCGCAGCTCGGCGGGGGCGGCGACTCTGACCCGGCCGAGGACCGCGACCGCGAGCGCGACCTGCAGCAGCGCCAGCGCCAGCACCGCGAAGACGACCGGCACCAGCCAGCCGGCCCCCGACCCGAGCCCGCGCCACAGCCCGATCCCGCCCACGACCACGATGAGCGCCATGCTGCCCGCGTTGGGGCCGCGCCGGAAGGTCGTCCGTCCGAGCAGCAGCACCAGCGCCACCGCGAGGGTGATGTCCAGAAAGGTTCCCATGCCCGCCCCTCACCGCCGGTCCCGCCGACCGGTCACCCGTATCGTTTCCCCCGGCACGGCCATCGAGACGGGAGCAGGGGCATGAGTGTGCAGGTCCGACGGGACGGCGGGGCGGGACGGATCGTCCTGGACCGGCCGAGGGCGCTGAACGCGCTGACCCACGGGATGCTCCTGGAGATCCGCGACACCCTGCTGGCCTGGGCCGACGACGACGCCGTCCGCACGGTGGTGCTCACCGGCGCCGGCGAGCGCGGGCTCTGCGCGGGCGCCGACATCCGGGAGCTGCACGACGACGCGCGGGCCGGCGGGGCCGGCGCCCGGGTGTTCTTCGCCGACGAGTACCGGCTGAACCACCTGATCTCGCGCTACCCCAAGCCGTACGTCGCCGTGATGGACGGCATCACCATGGGCGGCGGCGTCGGCCTGTCCGGGCACGGTTCCGTCCGGGTCGTCACCGAGCGGTCGAACGTCGCCATGCCGGAGACCCGGATCGGCCTGATGCCGGACGTCGGCGGCAGCCGGCTGCTCGCCCTCGCCCCCGGCGGGCTCGGCACCCACCTGGCGCTCACCTCCGGCTCGATGGGCCCCGGCGACGCGCTGCTGTGCGGCTTCGCCGACCACTTCGTGCCCACGGCCGCGCTGGAGTCGTTCACCGCCGCGCTCGCCCGCACCGACCCGGACGCGGCACTCGCCGCGCACACCGCCGAACCGCCGGCCGCCGCCCTCGCCGAGCACCGCGGCTGGATCGACCACTGCTACGCCCCCGACACCGTCGAGGAGATCCTCGACCGGCTCGACGCGGCCGGCGGGCCCGCCGCCGCGGCCGCCGCCGCGGAGATCCGCGCCAAGTCGCCGACCGCCCTCAAGGTCACCCTCGCCGCGCTGCGCCGGGCCCGCGGCCACCGCAGCCTCGGCGAGACGCTGGAGCAGGAGTACGTGATCTCCTGCGCCGCACTGGACTCGCACGACCTGGTCGAGGGGATCCGCGCCCAGGTGGTCGACAAGGACCGCAACCCGCAGTGGAAGCCGGCCGCGCTCGCCGACGTCTCCGCCGAGGACGTGGCGCGCTTCTTCGTGCCGTCCGGCGAGCCGCTCGGCCTGGACCGGGCCTGAGGTGACGACCGTCTCGCCTGGCGAGACTGGCGCACCGACCGGTCGGTCGGAGATCGTATCCACCGTCAGGACGCACGCCGAGCGGCGGCGCAGCGAAGGGAATCAAGGACGATGACCGAGTACGAGACGATCCTGGTGGACCGCAAGGGCCGGGTCGGCATCATCACGCTCAACCGGCCGAAGGCGCTCAACGCGCTGAACACGCAGCTGATGAACGAGGTCGTGGCCGCCGCCACCGCCTTCGACCGCGACCCGGAGATCGGCTGTCTGGTCGTCACCGGCTCGGAGAAGGCCTTCGCGGCCGGCGCCGACATCAAGGAGATGCAGGGCAACCGCTTCCCCGACGTCTACCTGGACGACTGGCTCGGCCCGTGGGACCGGCTCGGCCAGCTCCGCAAGCCGGATCGGCGGCTCGCAGCGGCTCACCCGCGCGGTCGGCAAGGCCAAGGCGATGGAGCTCTGCCTGACCGGCCGGATGATGGGCGCCGAGGAGGCCGAGCGGGCCGGCCTGGTCTCCCGGATCGTCCCCGCGGCCGACCTGCTGACCGAGGCGATGGCCGTCGCCGAGACCGTCGCCGCGATGTCGGCGCCGGCCGCGGTGATGATGAAGGAGAGCGTCAACCGCGCCTTCGAGACCACCCTCGCCGAGGGCGTCCGCTTCGAACGCCGGCTCTTCCACGCGGCCTTCGCCACGGCCGACCAGAAGGAGGGCATGGCCGCCTTCGCCGAGAAGCGGAAGCCCGAGTTCCAGGGCCGCTGACGGCCCGTCGGCCCCGCCCGGCCCCGGTGCGCGATCCATTGCGCACCGGGGCCGCTGCCTGCGACGATCACATCTCGCGACAGCAGGGGGGTTCGACCATGTGGAGTTTCTTCCGCCGCCGCCGGAACGCCGGGGCCGCACCGGCCGAGGCGCCTCCGGCCGCACCCGCACCGGCTGCGGCACGGCCGGCCGGACCGGCCCGCGCCGGCGCCGGACCGGCGATCAGCCTCGACAAGCTGCAGGCCACCGCGCCCGCACTGGTGTCGCTCTACAAGACGGCCGCGGTCTCGCTGCGCAAGCAGGGTCTGGACGGCCGGCGCGCCGCCGTCTACCTGGTGCTCGACCACTCCGCCTCGATGAGCGGCCTGTACCGGGACGGCTCGGTGCAGCGCCTCGCCGAGCAGTCGCTGGCGCTCTCCGCCAACCTCGACGACGACGGCACCGTGCCGGTGGTGCTCTTCAACGACCGGGCGTACGAGGCGCAGGAGGTCGTGATCGGGCGGCACTCCGGCGCGGTGCAGCAGGTGCGGACGGCGGTCGGCGCCAAGTTCGGCGGCACCCGGTACGCCCCGGCGATGAAGGCCGTGCTGAAGCACTACCGGGAGTGCGGGGCGACCGACCCGGCCTTCGTGATCTTCCAGACGGACGGCGCCGCCTTCGACAAGAAGGACGTGCTGGCGCTGCTCCGGTCCTCCTCGCAGCTGCCGGTCTTCTGGCAGTTCCTGGGCTTCGGCGAGCACGACGCCAAGCACTTCGCCTTCCTCCGCTCGCTGACCGGCCTGGACGGCCGGGCCACGCCGAACGCGGGCTTCTGCGCCATCGGCCGGCACCCGCGCTCGCTCGCCGACGACGTCCTGTACGGGCGGCTGCTGGCCGCCTACCCCGCCTGGCTGGAGGCGGCGAAGGCGGCCGGCGTCACGGGCTGACCTCTCACCGGCTCACGGTCGGCGGCTCCGGACTGCGGGGCGGCGGCGGTGCGGCGGACGGCGCCGCACCGGCCGGCGGCACCGGGGCGGCGAGCCGGGCGAGCCCGCTGCGGGTGGCGGCGACCACGATCCGGTCGCCCGCCGCCAGCCGGCGGGCCCGGTCCGCGAAGTTCCACTGCAGGTCGGCGGGGCGCCGGGCGAGCCGGACGGCGAGCACCCGGACGCCGCCGGGCTGCTCGATGCCGTGCAGGTCCTGGCCGGCGAGGCCGGGGACGTCGTCGACGGCCACCTCGGCGATCAGCAGCACGTGCCGGTAGACCGAGAGGGTGCCCAGCACCTCACGGCCCATCAGCGCCGCGGCGAAGGCCGGTGCGGAGAGGTACGAGACCGAGCGGGACGCGACGTTGCCGAGGGTCGCGTAGACGTGGTGCGCGAAGTCGTCGTCGAACAGCCGGACCACGATCCGCATGTCCGGACGGACGGCCCGCGCCTCCAGCGCGGCCTCCAGGTTGGCCGCGTCGTCACTGGTGACGGCGGCCAGCGCCCGGGCCCTGTGGATCCGGGCCCGGCGCAGTTGGCTCTCCAGCGGGGCGTCACCGACCAGCACCGGGATGCCCCGCGCCCGGACGGCCGCGATGCCGCGGGCCTGCGGGTCCCGTTCGACGCAGACCACCGGCACGCCGGTGTCCTGGACCAGAGTGGCCACCCGGATGCCGACGCTGCCGAGGCCGACCACCACGACGTGGCCGCGCACCCCGGCGCTCGGGGCGCGGGGCACGCCGCGGCGGCCGCTGGCCAGTGCCTCCACCACGACGGCGGTCGCCACCGGCATGAAGGTGATCCCGCAGAAGGTGATGACCACCTGGGCGGCCCTGGTCCAGATCCCGCCCGGGGCGCCCGCAGCCGGGTCGTCCGGCTGGGCGGCGCCGGCGAGGTCGAGCAGCGCGAGGTACAGCGTCCAGCCGGCGTCGCGGTGGGCGAGGTAGAGCACGGCGGTGCTGAGGAGGACGGCGGCGAACGCGGTGCTGAGCACCAGCCGCATCCGTACGCCGGTGACGTAGCGCAGCGCGTCCAGCAGCGTCCAGCGCAGCCGGGAGGTCCAGGGGATGCGCAGCGGCGGTTCGGAGCCGAGGGCCTGCAGGGCGGCGAGTCCGCCGGGGCCGGCGGCCGGCGCGGGCGGGTCGGCGGGGTCGGTGCCGGGCGGGCCGTTGTCGCCGTATCTCCGGGCCAGTTCGATGAACTCGGCGGCGCGGCCGGCGGTGTCGGGCAGCAGCCGGAGCCGGGAGAGGTCCTGCCGGTCGATGCGGTCGGCGACCAGGCAGAGCCGGCCCGCGCCGATGTCCTCGTCGTAGGCGACGTAGAGGTAGCGTCCGCCGACCGGCACCGCGTTGGGGCGGCCGAGGACGCCGTCGGCGAAGGCCGGGGCGGCGGTGGCGGAGCCGGAGAGCGCCGCGCAGTTGGGCAGCAGCCGTTCGATGTGTTCGCCGAGCCGCTGGTTGAACATCCGCAGCACGATCCGGATGCCCGGGTTGGCGCCCTGCGCGGTGAGCGCCGCGTGGATGTTCTGCTGGTCGTCGCCGTCGACCAGGGCGATGCCGAGCGCGCCTTCGACCCCGGCGGCCCGCAGCGCCTGCTCGGTGACCGAGCCGTGCTCCAGCACCGCGGCGACCCCCGGCAGCCGCCCGATCCGCGGCCCGTGGTCGCGGTCGCGGTCCGGCAGCACGGCGACCACCGGGACCTCGTAGTGCTCCGTCAGCTCCAGCACCAGCCGGTGGGCCAGTGCGTTCCCCCCGCACACGATGTAGTGCCCGCGGTGTCCGTCCCCTGTCATACCGGTGAAGCGTATGCGCAGAACCCTTCGGCCGGGCGGCCGCGAGGTGTCTGACGTGTGATCAGTTCGGTTTCTCCGAGCCGCTGTTCGGCGGGCGTCAGGCGGTGGCGGTGACGCCGGCGACCAGGAGCAGCAGGACGGAGGAGACGGCGGTCATCCGGCGGGCCGCGGTCGGGGTGGAGCCGAGGGAGGCGCGGGCCCGGCCGGCGGCGAGGGCCACACCGGCGTAGACGAGGGCGCAGGAGAGGACGTTCACCGCGCCGAGGGCGAGGACCTGGCCGCCGACCGGGAGGGCGGCCGCGGGGTCGACGAACTGCGGGACGAGCGAGAGGTAGAGCAGCAGGCCCTTGGGGTTGAGCAGGGCGGTGAGCACGCTCTGCCGCAGGACGGCTCGGGCGGGCTGCGGACGGGCCTCGGGGAGGCTGCCGCCGTCGCGGCGCAGCGAGAGCAGCATGGTGACGGCGAGGACGGCGAGGTACGCGGCGCCGGCCCAGCGGAGGGTGGGCAGCACGGCGGGGACGGCGCGCAGGGCGGCGGCGAGGCCGGCGGCGGAGAGCAGCGTGTGGACGGTGTACCCGGCGCAGACGCCGGCGACGGCGAGCAGCGCGGCGCGGCGGCCCTGGCCGAGCCCGCGGGCGGCGATCAGCAGCCAGTCGGGCCCGGGGGTGCAGACCAGCAGGAGGTCCACCCCCAGGAAGAGGATCAGGGCGTGTGCGTCCATGGCGGTGCGGTGCTCTCCGTGGCCGGCGGGTCGGGTGTCGGTGACCGAAGGTAGCGGGAATCACGAAGCAGGCGATGACCTGTTTGCGCAGTTCAACGGGGTGGTTTGGCAGAATGTTGCGCCATGGACCGCACTGACCGCAGAATCCTCCACGAACTCCAGCAGGACGGCCGGCTGACCAACGCCGAGCTGGCGGACCGGGTCGGCCTGACGCCCTCGCCCTGCCTGCGGCGGGTGCGGCAGCTGGAGCGGTCCGGGGTGATCCGCGGGTACCGGGCGATGCTGGACGGCGCCGCCGTCGGCCGCGGTTTCCAGCCGTTCGTGACGGTGGTGATGCGGCACGAGGACCGCGCGACGGTGGCCGAGTTCGAGCAGCGGGTGGCCGAGCTGCCCGAGGTGGTGGAGGCGCACCGGCTGTTCGGCGACCCGGACTACCTGCTGAAGATCGCGGTGGCGGACGTCGCCGCGTACGAGCGGTTCATCACCGACGTGCTGTCCGGCCTGCCGGGGATCGCGCAGGTCAACTCGCTGATGACGATGAAGCGGGTGAAGGAGGACGCCGGCCTGCCGGTGCTGCCCGCCACGGGCGCCCGCGGCTGAGCCCCGCCCGGGCCCGCGGCGCCGCCCACCCGTGCGGGTGGTCCGCGGCCGCCGTTCGGCAGCCCACCGATTGCCGCCCCCGCGGACCGGCCGGACACTCGGAAAGGCCCGGAACACGGACGACGGAACGAGGTGGAGACCATGGCGGTCTGCGTGGTGTGCAAGAACGACTACTGGCTGTCCTTCGAGATCAAGACGGTCAGCGGCGACACGTACACCTTCGACAGCTTCGAGTGCGCGATGGAGAAGCTCGCGCCGCGCTGCGAGCACTGCAGCGTGCGGATCGTCGGCCACGGCGTGGAGGTGGCCGGGATGTTCTTCTGCTGCGGCAACTGCGCGCGGGCCAACGGCGGGCTGGGCGACCAGATCCGCGACGCGGTCGGCGCCCACCCCGGCAGCTGAGCCGGCGGCCCGGCCGCCGCCGTGCGCGGGCGGCGGCCGGGTGGAGTACGGCGGGCCGGCCGCCGCTTCAGACGCGGGCGTGCGAGCCGATGTCGGCGGTGAACTCCGCCGTCATCGCCGGGGTGACCGTCGGCCGGCACTGGGCGATGGCGGCGAGGTAGTCCTCCGTCCCCGCCCCGACCGTCGCACGCTGCCCCTCGGCGGGTTCGCCGAGGTCCCGTTCGAACGCCGCCTGGGCCGCGATCCGGGCGGCGTGCTCGATGTCCGCGGGGGTGAACAGCCCGCTGGCGTCGACCAGCGCGGCGAGGTCGACCCCCGCCCGGCCGGCCGTGTACCGGGACCAGATCGCCCGGCGGGCCGCCGCGTCCGGCGTGCCGATCGGGATGAGGTAGTCGAACCGGCCGTGGCGCAGGAAGGCCGGGTCGAGCGAGCGGATCGAGTTGGTGGCGCACACCAGCAGCCGCTCCTCCCCCTCGCGGAAGCCCGGGATCAGCTTGAGCAGTTCGTTGGTGACCCCGTGCATGCCGCCGGGCGCGCCCTCGCCGCGCACCGGGGCGATCTCCTCGACCTCGTCGACGAAGACCAGCACCCGCTCCAGTTCGGCGATCCGCGCGAAGGCCGTGCGCAGCGCGGCGGCGAGGTTGCCCTCGTCGGCGAGCCGGGACGGCAGCAGCTCGACGAACGGCCAGCCGAGCCGGGAGGCGACCGCCCGGGCGAAGGTGGTCTTGCCGGTGCCGGGCGGCCCGAACAGCGCGACGGCCCGCGGCGGCCGGACACCGTGCCGGGCGGCCCGCTCGGGCTCGGCGAGCGGCAGCACCACCCGGCGTTCGATCAGCGCCTTCTCGGCCTCCATGCCGGCCACCTTCTGCCACAGGTCGCCGGGCAGCACGCGGCCGCCCAGCTCCTCCAGCAGGCCGGCCGACGGGCCGTGCTGCGGCTCGGTCTTCTCGAAGTAGGCGACGGCCGGCCGGCGGCTGTACCCGGCGTTCTGCAGTCCCTCGCCGAGCTGCTCCTCCTCGGGCAGCACGTAGGCGATCCGCCGGACCCGGCGCTCCACCAGCCGGCGTTCGAGCTCGCGGAGCAGCGCGCTGGCGAGTCCGCGGCCGCGCCAGGCCGGGGCGATGGCGATCCGCATCACCCAGGCGCGGTCCCCGGCGAGGTGCGCGAGGGCGGCACCGATCGGGACGCCCCGGCTGACGGCGACCACCGCGGGCTGCCGGGAGGTGAGCGCGGTGATGCACTCGGCCAGTGAGAACACCGACTCCTGGCCGAGGCCCGCGGTGGTGTCGATGAGATGGACGACCGCCGCCAGGTCGTCCTCGCGGTAGTCGTGGATCAGCCACTCGGTGGTGGACACCTGCACGGTGCGCGCCTCTCGTCCGTCCTGGTGGGATGCCAGGACGGTAGGGGGCGGTGCAGGGCCCCGGCGCCTGCCGGAGCGGACAAGCGGGCGGGTGCGAACCGTACGGACTGCGGGTGGCCGGCCGCGCCGCGAACGGGCAGGTGGGACGGGCCGGAAGACCCGGAAGGCCCGGAAGGCTCAGAAGGTGAAGCGCAGGGAGCGGACCCGGTGGTCGAAGCTGGACGGGATCAGCGCCGGCTCGCCGACCGAGCGCAGCTCGGGCATCCGGGTGAACAGCTCGCGGAAGAGCACCTTCATCTCCTGCCGGGCCAGGTAGGCGCCGAGGCAGAAGTGCGGCCCGCCACCGCCGAAGCCGAGGTGCGGATTGGGCGAGCGCATGATGTCGAAGGCGTCCGGGTCGGTGAAGACGGCCTCGTCGCGGTTGGCGGAGGCGAAGAACAGCACCACCTTCTCGCCCGCGGCGAGCCGGGTGCCGTTGAGGACGTGGTCGACCGCGACGGTGCGGCGGAACTGGATGATCGGGGTGGAGTGCCGGACGATCTCCTCCGCCGCCCCGCCGATCCGCGCGTCGAAGTCCTCCATCAGCAGCGCGCGCTGGGCCGGGTGGCGGGTCAGCAGGTGCAGGCCGTGGGCGAGCGCGTTGCGGGTGGTCTCCACCCCTGCGACCAGCAGCAGCGAGAAGAACGCCCCCAGCTCGCGGGAGTTGAGGTGACGGCCGTCGACGTCCGCGGTGACCAGGGCGGAGATCAGGTCCTCGGTCGGCCTGCGGCGGCGCTCGCGGCCCAGCGCGGCGATCACCAACTGCATCCGGGCCAGCGCCCGCAGGCCCCGCCCGGGCACCCGCAGCCGCCCGCGGGCCACCCCGGTGTGCTCGGAGGCGTGGTTGACCTGCGCGAGGATCTGCCGCCGCTGCCGCTCGGGGATGCCCATCATGTTGCAGATGACCTGGTAGGGCAGCTCCGCGGCGACGGCGGTGACGAAGTCCTCCGGGCGGCGGTCGAGCACCTCGTCGACGATCCGCACCGCGACCCGGCGGATGTCCTCCTCGACCCGGGAGATCAGCCGCGGGGTGAAGGCGCGCGAGACGATCCGGCGCAGGTCGGCGTGGCGCGGGTCGTCCAGGTTGACCATCGAGTCGCCGAACACCGTCCGCACCCAGCGGGCCGGCTCGGGGGTGGTCACGCCGGGGCCGCTGATGAACACCTCGGGGGTGCGGCTGGCCGCGACCACGTCGGCGTGCCGGACGAGCGCGAGGAAGCTGCGGCCGGTGGCCCGGTGGGTGAAGCGCACCGGGCCGTCCAGGCGCCGGAGTTCGGCGAAGGCCGCGGCCCGGTCGGCCTCCGGCAGCCGCCAGAAGCCGGGGTCGGCGAGGTCGACGCCCGCGGGGGCGGGCGGGGTCGCGGTGGCCTGGGTGCCTGCCGGTGCGCTCATGACGGCTTTTATCTTCCACCCGGTGGCGGAAAGTCAAATCGCCGTCACTCGCTGTGGTTTCACTTGCCCAGGTCGATGGCGTGATCCGATCGGCGGTCCGGGCCGGGGGTGCCGTCGGCAGTGTCCTCCGACCCGTTCTCCGGCTCGTCCTCCGGCTCGTCCGAGGACTCCTCCGACGGCTCCACCGGGGCCAGTTCGCGGCCGAGCAGGGTGGCGCCGGCCACCGCACCGGGCATCGCCAGCACCGTCACGAACGGCACCAGGAAGAGCAGCACCAGCGGCACGCCGAAACCGAGCGCCAGGCCGAGGCGGGAGCGCAGCAGGCGCAGCCGCTCCTTCTGCGGGATGCCGCGGCGCTGCAGCGCCACCGCGGTGAGTTCGGCCGTCAGGAAGTAGCCGGACACCGCGAAGCCGACCGCGGGGACGGCGGTCTGGCCGACCACCGGCAGGAAGCCGCAGAGGAAGAGCACCAGGCCGATCGCGGCGACCCGGACGAGGACGTAGAGGCTGTCCCGCGCCGAGATCCGGAGTTCGCGCCAGAGCGACACGTCGGGGCGGGCCGGTGCGCCGCCCTCCGTCTCGTCGACCTTCTCGCAGAGCGACTCGTAGAACGGCTGGCCGACCAGCAGGGTCACCGCGGTGAAGGTGATCACCGACAGCAGACCGCCGACCGCGACCGCGGTGACCGCGAGCGCACCGCGCAGCAGGCCCTGCCAGGGCGAACCCCAGCCGTCGGCGAACGGCGTCGCCCAGTCGGCGAGGTCGCCCGCGTAGAGGACGAGCGCGGTCATCGCACCGGCGTACCCGACCAGGGTGATCAGCGCCGGGATCATCCCGAAGCCCCACCAGCGCCCGTGCCGGGCCACCCAGCGCTGGCCCTTGAGGAGGTACCCGATCCCCGCCGCAACATCTCGCATGGCCCCAGCCTACGGGCCGGGCCCGCCCCATGATCACCTGCGGTGTTCCGGTCGCGGCACAAGGGGGTAACGGGCCGTCCCGGCCGCGGATGCCCGGAGCCCGGGTGCTGACGGACCGTCCGTCGGACGACCGCCGGGAGCCGTCCGCACAGGGCGCCCGGGTGGTCGGTCCAAGGGCGCGCGGGGGCACCCCCCCCCCGAAGGCCGGGGGGAGAACTACGCAATCCGGGCGCGGTGCTCCTCACCGATCCGGCTCACCCCTGGTCCGCACGGTGGCCCGCATCCGATTGCGCAGTTACCCGCGCCCCTGGCCCCATGTGGAATCCGTCGACTTCGAAGACACGCCCCGGTGGGCCGGGGGCGCCTGCAGCAGGCGGTGCGCGCAGGTGGCGAGCAGCAGCTCCGCCTGCAGCTCGGGGTCGGCGACCGTGATCCCGAGCAGCCGCTCGATCCGCTCCAGGCGCTGGTAGAGCGACTGCCGGCCGATGTGCAGCAGGGCCGCGGTACGGGTCGGCGAGCAGCCGTGGCGCAGGTGCACCTCCAGGGTCCGCACCAGGTCGCCAGCGTGCCGCGACTCCCACGCCAGCACCGGTCCGAGCACGTCCCCGGCCAGCCGGGCCCAGCGTTCCCGACCGCCCGACCGGGTCAGCTCCCGCTCCAGGGCGAAGGCGCGGGCGGTGGCCACGGTCGGCCGCGGCGGACCGGGGACGCCCGGCTCGGCGGGCGGCACGGTGACGGCCAGTCCGAGGGTGACCGCGGCCTCGCGCAGGCTCTCCCCGTACCGGTCCCAGCCCGACCCGGCGGGGACGGCCGGCCCCAGGGCGACCACCGCACCCGGCGGGGCCGTCTCCTCCAGCACGGCCCGCACCGCGTGCACCGGGTCCGGCGCGGACGACACGGCGACCAGCGCGAACAGGCCACCCCGGACCTCGGCCGCCAGGGCGGTGCCGGGCAGGCCTGCGAGCAGCGGCGGGGCCGGACGAGCACCCGTCCGGCCGCCAGCGGTCCGGGCCGTCGGGACCTGCCACGCGCCACGGGCGGCCAGCCCCAGCAGACGGTGGCCGTCCGGCACCCGGAAGCCGGCGCGGACACCGTCCACACCCTCCACACCCTCCACCCCCTCCGCGCCGTCCAGCAGGGCGCCGATCAGGGCCCGGGCGGGGTCGGAGCCGGGGTGCGCCCCCGGGCCCCGGGCCGTCCGGCCGGCCGGCGGTGCCACGCCCAGCGCGGAGTGCACCGCACGGGCGAGCCGGGCGAAAGGCACGACCCGGCGCAGCGCCACCAGCGGCAGCCCCAGCCGGTCCGCCTCGGCCGTGACCGCGGCCGGCATCCGCGGCAGCGCCCGTCCGACCTCGGCGAACAGGGCCGCCGCCCCGCCGCCGGCCAGCGCCCGGACGCAGGCGCGTTGCCCGTCCGGGGTGGCCCGGGCCAGCCCGTGGCCGTCGGTGAGGAGCAGTTCGCCACCGGACAGCGCGCTGCTGCCCTCCGGCACCCGGCCGGTGTGCACCCGGCGAACGGGCCGGTCCAGCCCGCCCCGGCCCGCCAGCAGCAGCGGCGCGGCCGGACCGAGGACGTCGAGGGCGAGGACCTCGCGGACGGTGAGTGCGGGCACGGCGGCCTCCCGGGTGGCAGGGGTACGGGTGGGGTGTACGGGCGCAGCTCGCAGCGGGTGGGGCCGGCGGTGGATGCCGCCGGGCGGGGAGTCGGACACGGCAGTACGTCGGACCGGGCGCCAGGGAGGGTACGCACCCTTCGTTGCCACGGTGTTTCGGATCGGGAGGTACAGCCGGTGGATGTGCAGAGGATGCTCGCGGTCGCGGTCGAGGAGGCCCGCGCCGGACTGGCCGAGGGCGGGATCCCGATCGGGGCCGCGCTCTTCGACGAGCACGGCGAACTGCTCGGCCGCGGCCGCAACCGCCGCGTCCAGGACGGCGATCCGTCGATGCACGCGGAGACGGCGGCGTTCCGGGCGGCCGGCCGGATGCGCGGCTACCGCCGGACCACGATGGTCACCACGCTGTCGCCGTGCTGGTACTGCTCCGGCCTGGTGCGGCAGTTCGGCATCGGCCGGGTGGTCGTCGGCGAGGCCCGGACGTTCAGCGGCGGCCACGACTGGCTGGCCGAGCACGGTGTGCAGGTCACGGTGCTCGACGACCCCGGGTGCGTGCGGATGATGACCGACTTCGTGGCCGCACGGCCCGAGCTGTGGTTCGAGGACATCGGCGAGTGAACCGGGAAGCACGGAAAGGCCGGGAAGGAACGGACGGCATGGCGGAGGCGCGCATCCCCACGGTCGACCTCCGGGTGTGGACGGACGGCACCGCGGACGAGCGCACCGCGATCGCCCGCAGCGTCGACGAGGCGCTCGGCCGCGCGGGATTCCTGCTGCTCACCGGACACGGCGCGACCGAACGGGAGCGGGCCGGGATCCGTGCGGCGGCCCGCGGGTTCTTCGCCCTGCCGGAGGAGGTGAAGCAGCGCTACGCCGTCGCCGTCGGCGGCCGCGGCTGGCTCGGACCGGGTACCGAGGCGAACGGCTACGCGGAGGGCACCGAGACCCCGCCCGACCTCAAGGAGTCCTGGACGGTCGGCGCCGACCGGGCCACCGGGGACGAGGAGTTGGACGGCTTCTGGTTCCTGCCGAACGTCTGGCCGACCGCCGAGGCGCCCCGCCTGCAGGGCCTCGTGGAGGCCCACATGGCGCGGATGCGGACGGTCGCCGACGAGACGCTGCGCCTCCTCGCGGCGGCCCTCGGACAACCCGGGGACTTCTTCACCCGGCACACCGGCGCGCCCACCTACACCTGCAACATCAACTGGTACCCCTCGGCCGGCACGCTCGGCGAAGCGCTGCCCGGCCAGTACCGGATCGGCCCGCACACCGACTTCGGCACGGTGACCCTGCTCGACCGCCAGCAGGGCCGCGGCGGCCTCCAGATCTGGACGGAGGAACAGGGCTGGGCCGACGCCCCCTGGGACTCGGCCGCGCTCACCGTCAACATCGGCGACCTGATGGCCCGCTGGACGGGCGACCGCTGGCGGTCCGGGCGCCACCGCGTCCTGCCGCCCTCCCCCGAGGCACCGGAGGAGGAGCTGATGTCCCTGGTCTACTTCTACGAGTGCGACCCGCACACCCTCGTCAGCCCGCTGCCCGCCCCGATCGGACGGGTGGCCCACCCGCCGGTCGACTCCACGGCGTACCTGCGGGCCAAGCTGGACGCCATCACCGTCGACTGACCGCTCCGGCACCCGGCCCGGGAACGACCGTGCCCGCCGCCCCCCGGTCGGGGAGTCGGCGGGCACGGACCCGGAGCGGTCGGTCCGATCAGGCGCGGACCTCGGAGACGGCGGCGCCCAGCGCCTCCTTGATGCGGGGGCCGAGGCGGGTGAAGCCGAGCTCCTTCATCGCGGCGCGGAGCAGCTCGTCGTCCGAACGCTCGGTGCCGTCACCGTCCAGCCACCCGACCAGCGCCACCAGCTCTGCGGGGCTGTAGGCGGTCACCGCCTTGCCCGCAGTGATCTCCGGCTTCGCCGGCCGACCACCCGCAGCCGCCTCGACGACCGGCTCGGCCTCGACGACGGCAACGGGCTCCTCGACGGCCTCGGGCTCCACCTCGACGACAGCCTGCTCCTCGGCAACGACCTCGGGCTCGACCTCGGCAGCAGGCTCCTCGGCCGGAACCTCAACCTCGACGACGGCCTCGACGGGCTCCTCGACGGCAGCCTCCGGCTCGACCTCGACAGCCGGGACCTCGACCTCAACGGCCGCGACCTCGACAACGGGCTCGGGCTCGGCCTCGGCCACCGGCTCCGCAACCGGGACCCTCCGGCTCGACGACGGCGACAGGCTCCTCAGCCGGAACCTCAACCTCGACGACGGCCTCGACCTCGACCTCGACGACGGCCTCGGCCTCGACCTCGACAGCCGGGACCTCGACCTCAACGGCCGCGACCTCGACAACGGGCTCGGGCTCGGCCTCGGCCACCGGCTCCGCAACCACGGCCTCCGGCTCGACCTCGGCCACCGGCTCCGCAACCGGGGCCTCGACCTCGGCAGCAGCCTCCTCGACCTCGACCTCCACCACAGCCTCGGGCTCAGCAGCGGCCTCGGCCTCGGCCTCAGCAGCGACCTCTGCGGTCTCCTCCGCGACGACCTCGGCGGCCTCGGCGGCCTCCGCCGTCTGCTCGCCGCGCGGACCGGCGGCGAGCGCCTGGCGGGCGACCTCCTCCGCGTCCGCACCGTCCTCGGCGGAGCCGGCGGTGTGCCGGTCGTACGCCGCGAGGGCGGCCTCACGGTCGGCCTGACGCTCGGTCAGCTCGGTGAGGAGGTCGTCGAGACCCTGCTCGGCGAGCGCCGTGCGGAGGGAGGCGAGGGCGGGCAGCCGGAAGAGGGTGCCCTCGTCCGCGGCCAGGCGGTCGACCAGGTCGGCGAGTTCGCCGAGCGGCAGCGACTCCGGCTCCTGGCCGGGCAGCAGGCGGCCGAGCGCGCGGACCGCCGTGCCGAGCGAGTCGATGGCCTGGGCGGTCTCGGCGAGCAGCACGCCGTCCACCGGGACGGCCGGGTTGGCGCCGCCGGTGGCGAGCGCCGACCAGTCGGTGCGGGCACCGGCGGCCGCGGCGAGGGCGGCGTGCAGGTCGGCGCGGCCGAGCTTCTTGCCGCCGGTCAGCGACTTGGCCTGCGAGCGCAGCGCCCATCGGCGGCCGATGGACAGCTTCACGTTCTGCTCGGCGCGCCAGCGGCGGGTGCCGGTGGCGGCCGCGAGGGCGTCGAGGTCGGCGGAGAAGGCCTCGACGGTGAGCGTGGAGGTGGCGGACTGCACGCGCTGCAGGACGTCGAGCAGGGTGCTCAGGCCGAGCAGGGTGTCCGGGACACCGAGTTCGGCCTTGGCGGCGAGGCCGCTGACGGCTCCGCCGACAGCCCGGATCTCCAGGCTGCGCAGTTCGGCGAGGACGGTGGAGGCGGCGCGCGCGTCCTCGCCCTCGGTGACGGTGGTGGCTGCGGCCAGCCACGGGTTGGCGTCGGGGGTCAGGGTGAAGCCGCCCTGGTCGGCGTACCGGCCGAGTTCCTCGCGGGTGTCCGGCCCGGCTTCGCCGTCCGGAGTGGCAGCCGGGGCCGGCACCGAGGCGTCGGCGTCGTTCAGGTAGCGCACTGTCATGTGGAAGTCCGGTTCGTGGCGGGTGACGGGAGGGGGTTTGCGGAGAGGGGGCGCCGAGATGCGGCTCGGCGGGTACGGCGCGAGGGCCAGAATACGGGTGCCCGTTCGACGGGCGCGAGCACCCGGCGGGTTGTTGCGGAGCTGTGCCGTGTCATGGACCGGTCCGGGGTGCGAGGTGCCGGACGTCGCTGAGCGTGACCGGCGGGAGGAAGTCGCGCAGGGGTTCGCGCTGCCACCACTCGCCGGTGGACCTGAGCCGGCGCCAACTGCTGTACCGGTAACGGTAGAGGCGGGCGCGGACGAAGGTGGGCGGGGTGTCGGGGAAGGGGTTGTGGCGGAGCAGCCGGAGGGTGTCCGGGTCGTTGACGAGGAGCCGGGCGACCAGCGGGGCGAACCAGGGCCTCGCGTAGGAGGGGGAGATGGCGGCGAACCACATGAGCCAGTCGAGGCGGAGGTGGTAGGGGGCGATCTGCCGCGGCATACGTCGGAGTTCGCCCGGTTTGCCCCGGAATCCGTAGGCATGCCAGTGGGTGCCGGGGCCGGGGAGTTCCGCGTCGGTGCCCTCCAGGACGATCTCGTGGCGGATCCGGGTGACCGAGCCGAAGGCTCCGTAGCTGTTCACCAGATGGAGTCGGTCGTAGGACCTGTTCATCGCCTGGTGGGGTGAGAGCAGGTTGCGGGCCGGCCGGCGGCTGAGGACGAGCACGCCGGCGGTGAACGCGAGCACCAGGACCTCGTACCAGAGCGGGGCGGCCGGGTAGTGCGGGGCGTCGGGGAGCGGGAGCACCCGGCCGGCGGTGCCGGCGTCGACGGCGGAGAGCGCCAGGGCGATGGTGAGCCAGTTCAGCCAGGCGAAGTTGCCGGAGAGGACCAGCCACAGCTGGGTGACGGTCATCAGGGCGGCGGCGGCGCTCGCCCCCGGCTGGGGCAGGAAGAGGGCGAACGGCACCAGCAGTTGGACGGTGTGGTTGGCCGCGACCTCGACCCGGTGCAGCGGCTTCGGCAGGTGGTGGAAGAACCAGCTGAGCGGGCCGGGCATCGGCTGGGTCTCGTGGTGGTAGTAGAGGCAGGTGAGGTCGCGCCAGCAGGCGTCGCCGCGCCACTTGATCAGTCCGGCGCCGAACTCGACGCGGAAGAGCAGCCAGCGCAGCAGCCAGAGCACGGTGACCGGCGGGGCGACGTCGCCGTTGCCGAGGAAGACGGCGAGCACCCCGGCCTCCAGCAGCAGCGACTCCCAGCCGAAGGCGTACCAGGTCTGGCCGACGTTGACGACGGAGAGGTAGAGCGCCCAGAGCAGCGCCCACCAGAGCATGGCGGCCCACAGCGGCACGAGCTCGCCCGCCCCGGCGACCAGTGCGGCGGCGAGGACTGCTCCGGCGCGGGCGGTGGTGGCGAAGGCCCGGTCGCTGTAGTGCCAGTGGAACAGGCTGGGCGAGCGGCGGAAGGGGACGGCGGCGGTGAAGCGCGGCACGGGGAGCATGCCGTGCTCGCCGATCAGGGCGCGGAACTGGTTGGCCGCGGCGACGAACCCGACGGTGTAGAGCAGCGCGATCAGCCGCTGGAAGACCTGGCGGGCGAGCCAGTAGTCGGGGGCCGCGAACCACTCCACCTCGTGCGCTCCTCGGTCGTCCGCGCTCGGACCGTCCATGCCTACCACTCCGCGGCAGGTCCGGCGCGCGGTGGCGTCCGTCCGGGCCGCCGACTTCATCCGGAAGGCGCACCGGTCGCCGGGGGCCCGCGCCCGGGCGGGGCGGCCGCAGGGTGGGACGGGGCTCCCGCGGCCCGCCCGGACTGTGATCTCATACCGGATGTTCAGTACCGAACCAGGGAGACACCCATGACATCGGCTTCGCCGCAGCCAGCCGCCGACCCGTCCTGTCCAGATCCGTCCCGGTCCGTCCCTGCGAGCACTCCCACGAAGGCCCCGCAGGATGCCGTGCCGCGGCGCGGCCTGTCCGGCGCGGTGTGGGGCGCGCTCGGCATCGTCTACGTGGTGTGGGGCTCGACCTACCTGGCGATCCGGGTCGTGGTGGAGACCATGCCGCCGTTCCTGTCGGGTTCGATCCGCTTCGTCGCGGCGGGGCTGGTGCTGGCGGTCCTGATCGCCGCCCGGCAGGGGCCGGCCGCGCTGCGGGTGTCCTCGCGCGAGCTGGGCTCGGCGGTGCTGGTCGGCCTGCTGCTGCTGGTCGGCGGCAACGGCCTGGTGGTGCTGGCGGAGCGGTCGGTGCCGTCCGGGCTGGCCGCGCTGATGGTGGCGAGCGTGCCGCTGTGGGTCGTGGTGCTGCGCCGGGTGCTGGGTCACCGGACGACGGCGGCCACCGTGGGCGGGGTGCTGGTCGGCCTGCTCGGTCTGGTGGTGCTGAGCGCCCCGGGGCTCACGGGCGAGGTGCAGCTGCTGGGCCTGGCCTCCGTCCTGGCGGCCTCGCTGCTGTGGGCCTGCGGCTCGGTGCTGGCGGGACGGCTGCCGATGCCCGCCAATCCACTGACGGCCAGCGTGTACGAGATGCTGGCGGGCGGCGTCGGGGCGCTGGTGCTGGCGCTCGTCCGGCACGAGCCGCAGCGGTTCGACCCGGCCGCGGTGTCGGGGGCCTCCTGGGCGGGCCTCGCCTACCTGGTGGTGTTCGGTTCGCTGATCGCGTTCAGTGCGTACGCCTGGCTGCTGCAGCGCGCGCCGCTGCCGCTGGTGGCCACCTACGCGTACGTGAACCCGGTGGTCGCGGTGCTGCTCGGCTGGCTGGTCCTCTCCGAGGCGCTGACCTGGCCGATCGCGGTCGGCGGCGGCGTGGTGGTGGCCGGTGTGTGCCTGGTGGTGCGCACCGAGCGGTGATCGGACGGGCCCGCACCGTCCGGGGCCCGGTCCGCGCACGTGAGTTGAGAAGTTGTCGGCATCATCGGCCCGAGGGGGGCCGGAGGGAGATCATGTATTCAACAAGGTAACAATGTGGTCGAGAAATCTTAGTGAACGTTTTACTTGTTGACGGCCCACGGCGTCGGCGGATTGACTTCCTGCTCGCCGCACTCCGCGGCGCTGTCAGGGAGGCACCACCCACCATGAACGCAATGACGCGTCGCATCCTCGCCGGCACGGCTGCAGTGTCGGCGGCGCTGTCACTCGCCGCGTGCGGCTCCGGCAGCAGTGCGAGCAGCTCCTCCGGCACGAAGACCATCGGTCTGCTACTGCCGGAGAAGTCGTCGTCGACCCGGTACGAGAGCTTCGACAAGCCGCTGATCGAGGCCTCGGTCGCCGCACTGTGCACCAAGTGCGACGTCGACTACGCCAACGCGGACGGCGACGAGACCGTCCAGAAGCAGCAGTTCGACGCGCTGCTGGCCAAGGGCGTGAAGGTCATCCTCCTCGACCCGGTGAACTCGGGCGCCACGGCGACCTGGGTGGACGCGGCCGCCAAGAAGGGCGTGAAGGTCATCGCCTACGACCGCCTCGCCGCGGGCAAGGTCTCCGCCTACATCTCCTTCGACAACGAGCGCACCGGCGAACTGCAGGGCCAGGCCCTGCTCGACGCGCTGGGCAACAAGGCGTCGAACGCCAATGTCGTGATGATCAACGGCGCCGAGTCGGACCCGAACGCAGCCCAGTTCAAGAAGGGCGCCCACAAGGTCCTGGACGAGAAGGTCAAGAAGATCGTCTACGAGCAGTCGGGCGAGTGGAAGCCCGAACTCGCGGCCACCAAGGTCAACGAGGCGATCGGCCACTTCGGCAAGAACGGCATCCAGGCCGTCTACTCCGCCAACGACGGCATGGCCTCGTCGATCATCGGCGCACTCAAGGGCGCGGGCATGAACGTGCCCGTCGGCGGCCAGGACGCCTCGCTCGACGCGATCCAGCGCATCCTGACCGGCGAGCAGACCTACACCATCTACAAGCCGTACAAGCCCGAGGCCGACGCCGCCGCCACCATGGCCGTCTACCTCGTGAAGGGCCTGGACATCACCTCGGTCGCCAGCGCAATGACCGAGAGCAACGGCCTGCAGATCCCGTCGATGCTGCTCAGCCCGATCGTCGTCACCAAGGAGAAGGTGGCCTCCACGGTCATCGCCGGCAACCTCTACAAGCCCAAGGACGTCTGCACCCCGCAGGTCGCCGACGCCTGCCGGGAAGCCGGCATCGAGGTCAAGTGACCCCCTGCGGCCACCCGGCGGGCGGGCGTCAGCCCCGCGCCCGCTGGGTGGCCGCGATGCATCCCAGCACCAGCAGCGCCGCGACAGGCGCCGCCGGGGAGAGCCGCTCCCCCAGCACCAGCACCGCCCAGCCGAGCGTGAGCAGCGGCTGCGCGAGCTGCAGCTGACTCGCCTTGGGCACGCCGATCTCGGCCATCCCCCGGTACCACAGCACGAAGCCGCCGAACTGCGAGACCGCCGCCGTGTAGGCGAGGCCGGTGAGCGCCCGCGGCCCCGCGTGGACCGGCTCCGCGGCCAGGGCCAGGCCCGCCGTCAGCGCCGAAACGGGCAGCGCCGCGACCACCGCCCAGGCGATCACCTGCCACCCGGGCATCGAACGGGCCAGCCGGCCGCCCTCCGCGTAGCCCGCCGCGCACACCACCAGCGCCGCGGCCAGCAGCAGGTCCGCCCGGCTCAGCGCACCGCGGCTCTGCTGGACGGTGAACCCGAGCACCACCGCCGCCCCGGCCAGCGCCGCCCACCAGAAGGCCCGGGACGGCCGCCCGCCCGACCGCAGCGCCGCCACCACCGCCGTCGCCAGCGGCAGCAGGCCGATCACCACCGCCGAGTGCGCGATGGAGGAGGTCTGCAGGGCCAGCGTGGTGAGCAGCGGGAAGCCGAGGACGCAGCCGACCGCGACCGCGGCCAGGCCCGGCCAGTGCGCCCGGGCGGGCAGCGGCACGCGCGCGGCGAGGAGTCCGGCACCGGCCACCGCCGCGGCGAGCACCCCGCGCAGGCCGGCGGCCGTCCACGGTCCGAAGCCGGTGAGCGCCCAGGCGGTCGCCGGGAAGCTGAAGGAGAAGGCGAGGACGCCCAGGGCGGCGAGTGCGGTGCCGCCGACCGCTACTGAACGAGGAGCAATAGCGCTATCGTGTGCTGTCATGCACGAGCGTAGCAGTGGGGCGGATCTAGCCGCGATTCTCCGGGCCGAACTCGACCGCTACCCGGTCGGCGGTCGACTGCCGTCCAGCCGGGCCCTGATGGAGCGGCACCAGGTGAGCCCGGTGACGGTGGCCCGGGCGATCGCCCTGCTGGCCGCCGAGGGGCTGGTCGTCCCGCGGCCGGGCGCCGGGGTGTTCCGGGCCGCGGCCCGGCGCCCGGCGCCGGCCGTCGGCGACACCTCCTGGCAGGAGGTCGCCCTCAGCGCCGAGGCCGGGGTGCCGCCGGCCCGGTCCGCCGACGCCTCCGGGGTGCTCGGCGCGCTCGCCGTCCAGCCCGCCGAGGTGATCGACCTCAACGGCGGCTACCTGCACTCCTCCCTGCTGCCGGAACAGGCGCTGGCCGCCGCGCTGGCCCGGGCCGGCCGGCGGCCCGGCGCCTGGAGCAGGCCGCCGCTGGAGGGCCTGCCCGAGCTGCGTGCCTGGTTCGCCCGCGACATCGGCGGGACGGTGAGCGCCGCCGAGGTGCTGGTGGCCGCGGGCGGGCAGAGCGCCCTCACCGCCGCCCTGCGCTCGCTGGCCGCACCCGGCGCGCCCGTCCTGGTGGAGTCCCCGACCTACCCCGGGCTGCTGGCGGTGGCGCGCGCGGCGGGCCTGCGTCCGGTGCCCGTCCCGGTGGACGCCGACGGCGTGCGGCCGGACCTGCTCGCCGATGCCTTCGCGGCCAGCGGGGCCCGGGTGTTCGTCTGCCAGCCGCTGTACCAGAACCCGACCGGGGCGGTGCTGGCCGCCGCCCGGCGGCCCGAGGTGCTGCGGATCGCCCGGGCGGCCGGCGCCTTCGTGGTCGAGGACGACTTCGCCCGGCGGCTCGCGCACGCCGACGCCCCGCCGCCCCCGCCGCCGCTCGCCGCGGACGATCCGGACGGCGTCGTGGTGCACATCCGCTCGCTGACCAAGCCGACCTCCGCCAACCTGCGGGTCGCGGCGCTCACCGCCCGCGGGCCGGCCCTGGAGCGGCTGCGCGCCGTCCAGGCCGTCGACAGCTTCTTCGTCCCGCGGCCGCTGCAGGAGGCGGCGCTGGAACTGGTCGGCGCACCGGCCTGGGGGCACCACCTGCGGGCCCTGGCCGGGCGGCTGCAGGAGCGCCGGACGGCGCTCGCCGGCGCGCTCGGACGGCTGCGGCCGGAGCTGCTCCCGGCGCGACTGCCGTCCGGCGGCCACCACCTGTGGCTGCGGCTGCCGGACGGCACCGATCCGCAGGTGCTCGCCGCCGCCGCGCTGCGCGCCGGGGTCGCCGTCACACCGGGGCGTTCGTACTTCACCGCCGAGCCGCCGGCCCCGCACCTGCGGGCGGGCTACGGCGCCGCCGAGGGCGTCGACCGACTGGTGACCGGGGCCGAGCGGCTGGCCGCGGCACTCGACGGAACGGCCTGATCCGCACGCCCCGACCGGGACGGGCCCCGGCCCGCCGCGGCCGGCCGGGCCGGGGCGCCGTGCGCGCCCCGGCCGGAGGCGGCCCGGTCAGCCCGACAGGCCGGGGCGGCCCTGCGGGTAGGGCGGGAGCATCTCGCCGGGGTTGCGGCCGGAGTGCTGCAGCCGGTCCACCAGCAGCGCGGCGAGGGTGCCCAGCTCCTCCTCGGTGCGGGACTGCGCGGTGACGTCCATGCCGACCGTCAGCACGCCGTTCACCATGCCCGTGCGGGCGTTGCGCAGCGGGGTGCAGGTGAAGGTGTACACCTGCTCGGCGCGCCGGGCGCCCGGCAGGTAGGACTGCACCCGGATGTCCTTGAGCACGGTGGACCGGCCGGTGCGGTGGGCCTCGCCGACCGCGAGCGGCAGACCCGCCGCGGCCAGCTGCGGGTAGGCCTGGGCGAGGTCGGAGTACGGGCCGGGGGCGCCGAAGATCCCCGCGTGCTCGGCGTTGGCGTAGCGGATCGCGTTGTCCATGCCGTCGGTGAGCATGATCGGGAAGGGTGAGCCGTCGAAGGCCGCGAACATCTCCTGCTGCTGGGCGAGCAGGTTGTCGCGCAGCCGGATCTCGGAGAGCAGCGCCTCGGCCAGGTGCTGGATGTCCTTGAGCCGCTCGCGGCCCCACTGGCGCGGCTCGCGGTCCAGCACGCAGACGGTGCCGATGACGGTGTTGGTGTCGTCCACCAGCGGGGCGCCGAGGTAGGCGCGCACGCCCAGCTCGTCGACCACCGGGTTACCGGCGAACCGGGGGTAGGCGAGGATGTCGTCCAGCGCCAGCGGCGAGCGCTGCGCCACCACGTGCGGGCAGAACCCGTGGCTGAGCGGCATCTCGCGGGCCGGGAGGTCGAAGGCGATGCCCCGGTCGGCCCAGGTGTCGTCCTCGACGGGCTGGTTCTGCGCGGGATTTGGCGGGATGTAGAGCCCGCGGAACATCTGGCGCTCGTCGTTGATGAAGTTGACCATCGCGATCGGGGCGCGGGTGATGCTGGCCGCGAGGTGCGCGAAACGGTCGAAGGCCTCGTCCGGGCTGGGGTCGTTGAGTCCCAGGTCGCGGAGCCGGCGGGTCCGTCCGGACTCGCCCCCACCGCCCGGATAGGCGTTCTGAGCGCTCATCACATCAGTCATGGCGGACATGGTGTCAGAACTCAGTACAGGACGGATCGGCGACGTCTCGTCAGACGGTCGGAAAGCGAGAGTAAAGATCCATTCCCCTCCGGGGCGCGATCAAATCCTGCACACAAAAGGTCGCACCCGTTTCGCGCCAATCCATGATCACGCTCTGGAGGTGTGCAGTGACGCATATGACAATGAGTGCTTGCCGAGGACGGGTCGCCCGTCCACCCGCGCGCGGCCCTCAACGGCGCGGCGGCCGTTCCGACCGTCCCCACCCCCGGTCGCCCCTGTGCGGGAGGCGGGACGGCGGCGCTCCCGACCGACGAGAGGACGCCCATGCTGGGCCAGGACTACTTCACCGACGAGCGGCACGAGCAGCTGCGTGCCGAGGTCAGGGAGTTCGCCGAGAAGGAGGTGCGCCCGCAGATCGCCCGCATGGAGGCGGAGCGCACCGTCGAGCACGAGCTCGCACGGGAGATCGCCCGCAGAGGGTGGATCGGCGTCACCGTCCCCCGGGTGTACGGCGGCATGGGGCTGGGCCACCTGGCCAAGACCGTCATCATCGAGGAACTCTCCCGGGTCAGCGGCGCGATGGGCGCCATCGCCCAGGCCTCCCAGCTCGGCGTCGCCAAGGTCATCCACTTCGGCTCCGAGCAGCAGCGCCGGCAGTGGCTGCCGCAGTTCGCGGACGGCCGGGCGCTGCCGACCATCGCGGTGACCGAGCCGGAGTCCGGCGGGCACGTGCTCGGCATGACCGGCACCGCCCGCAAGCGCGGCCGCGACTACGTGCTGAACGGCCGCAAGTGGTTCGTCGGCAACTCGCACATCGGCGACGTGCACGGCGTGGTGTTCCGCACCGGCAAGGGCTCCAAGGGCCTCTCCGCCTTCCTGGTGCCGAGCGACGCGCCCGGCTTCCGGCTCGGCGATTCGGGCAGCCAGAGCGGCCTGCACGGCTTCAGCTTCGGTGAACTGGTCTTCGAGGACTGCCGGATCCCGGCCGCCAACCGGCTCGGCGAGGAGGGGACGGGCCTGGACGTCGCCTACTCCTCCAGCATCCTGTACGGCCGGCCGAACCTCGCCGCGGTCGCCCTCGGCATCCACCGGGCGATCGTCGAGGACACCGTCGCCTTCGCCGAGGACCGCTCGCTCTACGGCAAGCCGCTGGCCGAACTCCCCAACATCAGCCTGAAGATCGGCGAGATGCAGTCCCGCCTGATGACCGCGCGGCTGGCCGCCTACCACGCCGCGCACCTGCTGGACCTCGGCCGGCCGTGCGACGCGGAACTCATGAACTCCAAGCTGGTCAACACCGAGTACGCGCTGGACTCGGCGCGCAACGCGATGGAGATCCACGCCGCCCGCGGCCTGCAGGCGGACTACCGGATCGAGCGGTACCTGCGCGACGCCACGCACATCTACCCGCCGGCCGGCACCTCCGACGTCCAGCGGCTGCGGCTCGGCCAGGTGGCCTCGGGCAGCTACGGCGTGCAGTGGTCGGAGAAGCTCGCCGAGCTGGCCAAGGTGCACAGCACGGTCTGGGCCCCGCAGGCGCTCGCGGTCTGACCGGCGCCCGGCGTCCGCCCGGCGCGCCCGGCGCCGGGCGGACCCGGACACCCCGACGCGCGGTCCACGTTCCGTCAGTTGATGTTGCTCACAGGCCTGTCGGGGCTGGTACCGTGCTGCCCTCGGCGGCACAGCTGCGCGGAACCACTTGATGACGGTCAGTCAACAGGGGGTATCGTTCCCGCTCGTCCCCGCCGACACCCGTCGACTCGCACGGGCTCACGCCGTTCTGCACCCCGCACGAGGAATCAGATGCCAGGCATACCGGCCCAGCGCCCCGGCCACCGCGCCGGACGCACCGGCTCGCTCCGTACCTCCCTCCTGCCCCTGGTGCTGGTGCCCTGCGCCGGCCTCGCCGTCGCCTGGGGCTACGCCGGCGTGCTGCTGCTGCACAGCGGCCAGGGCCTGGCGTTCGGGCTCGGCACCGCCGCGGTCGCCGCGGTGCTCGCCTGGAGCCTCGTCCAGGGCCGCCGCACCGCGCAGGTGCTCACCGCCCGCGTGGACTCCCTGCGGGAGATCACCCGCTCCCTCGCCGAGACCGAACTGCCCGGCGTCGTCCGGCAGATCGAGGCCGGCGAGGACGTCCCGGCGCCGGCCGACGGCCGCGCGGCGCGCCGCTCCGGCGGCGACGAGATCCAGCAGGTCGCCGAGGCCGTCGACGCCGTCCGGCGGACCGCGGTCACGGCCATCGTCCAGCAGGCGCAGGGCCGCGAGGGCACCAAGAAGGTCTTCCTCAACATCGCCCGCCGCACCCAGGTGCTGATCCACCGCCAGATCACCATGCTGGACGAGCTGGAGCGCCGCCACGAGGAGCCGGAGCTGCTCAAGGAGCTGTTCGCGGTCGACCACCTGGCCACCCGGATGCGGCGCAACGCCGAGAACCTCGTCGTCCTCGGCGGCGCGCTGCCGGCCCGCCGCTGGCGCAACGCCGTGCCGATGGTCAACGTGCTGCGCTCGGCGGTCTCCGAGACCGAGAACTACGCCCGGGTGGTCGTCCAGGGCGTGCCCCGCACCGCACTGGCCGGCCAGGCCGTCGCCGACGTGATCCACCTGGTCGCCGAACTCATCGAGAACGGCACCACCTTCTCGCCGCCCTACACCCAGGTGCTGGTCTCGGCGCAGGAGGTCCCCAAGGGCCTCGCCGTCGAGGTCGAGGACCGCGGCCTCGGCATGTCCGAGGAGGAGTACGACCGGCTCAACGCCTATCTCGCCGACCCGCCGGAGCTGGACGTCGCCGCGCTCGGCGACGACCTGCGACTGGGCCTGTTCGTGGTCTCCCGGCTGGCCGGCCGGCACGACATCCAGGTCGCCCTGCGCCCCTCGCCGTACGGCGGCACCCGCGCCGTCGTCCTGGTGCCCTCCGCCCTGCTGGAGGCCGCGCCGGCGCCCGCCGGCTTCCCCGGTCTGCCGTTCGGCGCCCGGGTGGCCGAGCAGCCCGCCGCCCGCCCCGCGGGCGGTCTCGCCGCCGGCGCGCCGATCCCCGGCCTGCCGGGGGCCGTCGTCTCCGCCGTGCCCTTCCGCGCCCCGGCGGCACCCGACCGGCCGGCCGTGCCCGGGCAGACCGCCCTGCCGGCCGAGCCCGCCGACCCCGTGGCGCCCGAGGGGGCGCCGGTCGCCGAGCGGGCCGTCCACGAGGCCGCCCCGGAGCCGCGCGAGCTGCCCACCCGGCGGTCCCAGCCGCCCGCCCTGCCCGCCGCCGGAACCTCCTACGTCCGGCCGGCCGCGGCCGAAACGCCCGCCGCTCCGGACGTCCAGGAGCTGCAGGACCCGCAGGAGCTCTCCGCCGGGGGCGAGCTGCGCACCCCGAAGGTGCTGCCGAAGCGGGTGCGGAACGCCAGCCTCGCCGACCAGCTCCGCGAGGCCGCCGCGGCCGAGCGGGCCGGCGGGGGCGGCACCGGTGCCGCAGCCGCCGCGGCACGTCCGGCCCGGCCCGCCGCCGAGGAGGACCCGTCGCCGCAGCGCTCGCGCGCCACCATGGCCGCCATCCAGCGCGGCACCCGGACGGCCCGCGACGGTGCGCCGCCGCAGGCGTCCCCCGCCGGGACGCCCGCAGAGACACCCACCGCACCCCATGCCCCTGCTCGCGAGGACCAGCCCTGATGACGACCCAGCACACCGAAACCCAGCGCGACCTCAACTGGCTGCTGGACGAGTTGGTCTCCCGCGTACCGGAGACCAGGCACGCCGTGGTGCTGTCCGAGGACGGCCTGCTCGTCGGCATGGACAAGAACCTGGACCGCGCGGACGGCGAGCACCTCTCCGCGGTCGCCTCCGGCCTGCAGAGCCTCGCCCGCGGCGCCGGCCAGCGCTTCGACGGCGGCCGCGTCCGGCAGACCGTGATCGAGATGGACCACCTGTTCCTCTTCGTCACCACCGCCGGCCAGGGCGCCCGACTGGCCGTGCTCACCTCCGAGGCGGTCGACGCGGGCCTGATGGCCTACGAGATCAACATGCTCGTCAAGCAGGTCGGTGCCTACCTCACCGCCGCGCCGCGCAGCGATGCCGGCCGGGACCGGGCGGGTGACCTTGCGTGACCCCCGAGGAGGCGTGGTTCGACCGGGAGGCCGGGCATCTCGTCCGCCCTTACGCGATCACCGGCGGGCGGACGGAGTCGGGCCGCACCGACTACTCGCTGATCACCCTGGTGGTCACCGCCGACCCCCGCGTCGACACCACGCGGATGGGGCCCGAACCGGCGGCGATCCTCGGCATGTGCCGGGAACGGCCGCTGGCGGTCGCCGAGATCGCGGCCCAGCTCGACCTGCCGGTGAGCGTGGTCAAGGTGCTGCTCGGCGACCTCGCCGACGCCTCGCTGATCATCACGCGGGCACCGGTCCCACTGGCCGAGGTGCCGGACCTGGCCCTCGTCCAGGCCGTCATCGACGGCGTGCGCAATCTCTGAGAACAGCTGAGGAGCAAGCACGATGACCCAGAGCCTGGTCCCCGGGGCGGTCAAGATCCTGGTGGCCGGCGGTTTCGGCGTGGGCAAGACCACCATGGTCGGCTCGGTCAGCGAGATCGAGCCGCTGTCGACCGAGGAGCGGATCACCCAGGCCAGCGTCGGCGTGGACAGCCTGGACGGCGTCCGCGACAAGTCGACGACCACGGTCGCGATGGACTTCGGCCGGATCACCCTCCGGGACGACCTGGTGCTCTACCTCTTCGGCACCCCGGGGCAGTTCCGCTTCTGGTTCATGTGGGACGACCTGGCGCTCGGCGCGCTCGGCGCGATCGTCCTGGCGGACACCCGGCGGCTGGAGTCCAGCTTCGCGGCGGTCGACTACTTCGAGCAGCGCGGGGTGCCGTTCGCGGTCGGCGTGAACTGCTTCCACGGCCGCCGCGAGGCGAGTGCGGAGGACGTCCGGTCCGCGCTCGACCTCGACGAGTCGGTGCCGGTGGTGCTCTGCGACGTCCGCGACCGGGCCTCCAGCAAGGAGGTGCTGCTGGCGCTGCTCGACCGCGTCCGCACCGGAGCCCTGGCAGCAGCGGGACAGCCTGCCTGACCGGGCGAGCGTCCGGGGGCGCCGGGGGTACCTCCCGGCCGGAGGCCGGGGGCGGAACTGCGCAGTCCGGGAATGGGCGTCAGGACGATTCGGGCAAGCCTTGGTGCGTCCAGCGACCCGCATCCGAATTGCGCAGTTCCCCGCGCCCCTGAGTAGTCACCCCTGGACGGGCCGGCCTCCTCGTCAGGCCGGGGCGAGCTGGAGGACGGCGATGCCTGCCACCACCACCGCCCCGGCGGCCATCCGGGCGGCCCCGAGGCGCTCGCGGAAGACCAGCGCGCCGATCAGCGCGGCGATCACGATGCTGGTCTCCCGCAGGGCCGCGATCGTCGCCAGGTCGCCGTGCGCCTGGGCCCACACCACGAGTCCGTACGCGGTGAGCGAGAGCACCCCGCCGGCGAGGCCCTGCACCCAGCCGGGGCCCGGCTCGCAGAACAGCGAGGGGCCGCGCAGCAGCACCGCGGTCAGCAGCATCCCGGCACCCTGCAGGACGAACAGCCAGGCGATGTAGCCGAGCACGGTCGTGGAGGTGCGCACGCCCGTCCCGTCGACCACGGTGTAGCCGGCGATCATCGCGCCGGTGCCCAGGGCCGCTGCCACGGCGGGCAGTTGGGCGCGGCCCGGTACGCCGTCGGCGAGCGCCAGCCCGGCCAGGCCGGCCGAGATCACCAGGACGCCGGCCCACTGCGCGGCGCCGAGCGGACGGCCGAGCACCAGCACCGAGAGGGCGGCCACCAGCCACGGCGCGGTGCCGCGGGCGAGCGGGTACATCTGCCCGAAGTCGCCCAGCCGGTAGGCCTGCAGGAGCAGCAGCTGGTACAGCACCTGGAGCAGCGCGGAGGCGGCCAGGTAGGGCCAGGCGCGGGCGTCGGGCAGCGGGGCGAGGCAGGCGAGCAGGACGCCGCCGCCGAGGAAGGCCGCGTTGATGAGGGCGAAGCCGACCACCTTGTCGGGGAGGGCGTGGGCCAGGGCGTTCCACACCGCGTGCAACGCCGCCGCCACCAGTACGACCACCGGCACCACTGTTGCGTCCATGCCCGCTCCCGTCCCCGTCGCAGACGTCCGAGGGTACCAACCAGTGCGAACGTGACGAATCATCAACGCGGCTGCAGGAAGATCGCGTTACGGTCACGGTCCTGCCAGGATGGCGGCATGTCCACCACCACCGGGCCCGTTCCCGCCCTGCCTTCGCAGACCGTCCCGGCGGACGGCGGCACCGAGCCGGCCGGACCGCCCGGACCGGCCGGAGGGCCCGCCGCGGTCGAACGGCCCGCCGCTGCCGAACGGCCGGACGAGGGTGGGCACATGATCGTCTGCGGCCAGGACACCCTCGCCCTCCGGCTCGCCGTCGAACTCACCACGCTCTACGGCCGACGGGTCACCGTCGTGGTGCGCTCCCTCCGGGAGGGCCAGAGCCCGCAGATCGCCGCGCTGGCCGAGGAACGGCGGCTGCCCGTCCGGGTGGTGGAGGCCGCCGAGCCGAGCACCGCGGTGCTCGCCGAGGCCGGCATCCGGGAGGCCGCGGCGCTGGCGCTGACCGGCTCCGACGACCAGGCCAACGTGCAGGCCGCGCTGCGGGCCCGCCGGCTCAACCCCGGGGTCCGGCTGGTGCTGCGGGTCTACAACCGGCGGCTCGGCCGCCGGGTCGGCCAGCTGCTCGACCGGGCCGCCGCCGCCCGCACACCGAACGGCGGGCCCGCCCCCGAGGCCTCCACCACTGTGCTGTCCACCTCGGCGACCGCCGCCCCCGCCCTGGTCTCCGCCGCCGTCTCCGGCCACCCGGCCGTGGTGCACGTCGACGGCCGGCTGCTGCGGGCGGCCGAACTGCCGCCGGACACCCCGGCCGCCGGCACCGAGCTGGCCACCCTCGCCCTCCTCCCGAGCGGCCGGGGCCGCTCCCCCGTGCTGCTGCCCGGCCCCGGCGCCACGCCGCCGCCGGAGGGCCGGCGGCTCGTCCTGGAGCTGCTCGGGCACCCCGAGGAACGGCGGCCCCGCCGTCGCCTGCCCGGCCTGTCCGGACTGCCGGTCGCCGCGCTGTTCTCCCGGCGGCTGCGGCTCGCGCTCGGCTCGCTGACCGCCCTGCTCGCCCTGTTCGCCGGCCTCACCTCGGCCCTCACCGGCGAGAACCCGGTGCACACCGCCTACCTCGCGGTGCTGGACGTGATCGCGATCGCCGACCCGGCCACCGCCGACACCCCGGCCCGCAAGGTGCTGCAGATCCTCACCGCGCTCAGCGGTCTGCTGCTGATGCCGCTGCTCACCGCCCTCGCCCTGGAGGCGCTCGGCACCTTCCGGGCCGCCTCGGCGCTGCGCCGCCCGCCGCGCGGGATCTCCAACCACGTGGTGCTGCTCGGCCTCGGCCGGGTCGGCAGCCGGGTGCTGGACCGGCTGCGCGAGCTGGACCTGCCGGTGGTCTGCGTGGAGAGCGACCCGACGGCCCGCGGGGTGGCCCGGGCCCGCGCGTACGGGGTGCCGGTGGTGCTCGGCGACGCCACCCAGGAGGGGGTGCTGGAGGCCGCCCGGGTCGGCCGGGCCCGCGCGATGCTCGCGCTCACGAGCAACGACTCCACCAACCTGGAGGCGGCGCTGTCGGCCCGCGAGTGCAATCCCGAGGTGCGGGTGGTGATGGGCCTGTTCGACGACGACTTCGCCGCCGACGTGTACCGGGCGCTGCGCGACTCCTACCCGTCGGCGGAGACCCGCAGCCACAGCGTCTCGTTCCTGTCGGCGCCGGCGTTCGCCTCCGCGATGATGGGCCGGCAGGTGCTGGGCGCGTTCGCGGTCGGGCGGCAGGTGCTGCTGCTCGCCGCGGTGGACGTCGGCGGCCATCCGGAGCTCGCCGGCCGGACGGTCGCCGCGGCGCACTGCCCCGGGCACTGGCAGGTGCTCGCCCTGGACGTCGCCGAACCCGAGCGGCGCGCCCGGGACCTCGGCCTCGCCTACCGGGCCCGCCCCGAGCTGCGCTGGAACCCGCCCGCGGAGCACGAGCTCGACGCGGGCGACCTGGTGGTGGTCGCCGCCACCCGGGAGGGCCTGGGGCGGCTGCTGCGGCACTGACCGGCCGCCGGGACGCCACGGGCCCGGCCGCCCGGGGGTGACCCCGTGCGCGGCCGGGCCCGCGGCCGGGCGTCAGCCCTTCTGGATCGCCCAGAACTCGTCCCAGTTCAGCAGGCCGTCCTTGCTGGTGTCGGCCTTGGCGATGACCGCCTGGGCCATCGGCACGGTCACGTACGGGTCGCCCATCTCCGCCATGACCTTGGAGTACTCCTCCGGCGAGATGAACCCGTCCCCGTTGATGTCGAACCGGCTGAAATTCGCCTTGGCCTTGTCGATGTCCATCTCGGCAGGTGCTCCTTCTGGGTGATGCGATGACGCCCGTACGATACCGGCGCCCGGTGGCCGCGAGGAGCCCCGCCACCCCTGCGGGCGATCCGATGGCCGCCCCGGCCGGGCCCGGCCAGACTGGGGAGGTGCCCGAACTACCGGAAGTGCAGGCGCTCGCCGAGCGGATGACCGAGGCCTGCGCGGGCCGCTCGCTGGCCCGCGTCGAGGTCCTGTCGGTGCAGGTGCTGAAGACCTTCGACCCGCCGCCGCAGGCGCTGCAGGACCGGCCGGTGGCCGGGGTCGGGCGGCACGGCAAGTTCCTCGACCTCGCCACCGACGGCGGCCCGCACCTGGTGCTGCACCTGGCCCGGGCCGGCTGGGTGCACCGGCGGGCGTCCTTCCCCGCGAAGCCGCCCGGCCGGCGCGGACCGCTGGCGCTGCGGCTGGTCCTCGACGACGGATCCGGCTTCGACGTCACCGAGCAGGGCACCGCCAAGCGGCTGGCCGCGTACGTGGTCGCCGACCCGGCCCAGGTGCCCGGCATCGCCCGGCTCGGCCCGGACGCGCTCGCCGTCGGCGAGGAGCAGCTGGCCGCGCTGGCCGCCGGCGCCAGGCAGCGGCTGAAGACCTTCCTCACCGACCAGGCCGTGCTCGCCGGGGTCGGCAACGCCTACTCGGACGAGATCGCGCACCGGGCGAAGCTCTCGCCGTACGCGACGGCGGCCACGTTCAAGCCCGACCAGGTGACCGCCCTGCACGCCGCCCTGCACCAGGTGCTCGACGAGGCGCTGGAGCACGCCAGGGCGGTGCCCGCGGACGGCCTGAAGGCGGAGAAGAAGGCCGGGCTCGCCGTGCACGGCCGCGAGGGCGGGCGCTGCCCGGTCTGCGGGGACACCGTGCGGTCCGTCAACTTCGCCGACTCCTCGCTGCAGTACTGCCCGACCTGCCAGACCGGCGGGCGGACGCTCGCCGACCGCAGACTCTCCCGGCTGCTCAAGTAGTGTGCTTGAATCTGCTCACAAACAGCTCACTACGAGCATGTTCGAGCAGAGTGGGGGATCGACCGTGCTGCTGGTGGTCACACCGAACCCGGCCCTGGACGTCACGTACACCGTGCCGGCGCTGCGCCCGCACACCACCCACCGGGTCGCCGCGGTCGCCGCCCAGGCCGGCGGCAAGGGCGTGAACACCGCCAGGGTGCTCACCGCGCTCGGCCACCGCGCGCTCTCCGTGCTGCCGCTCGGCGGCCCCACGGGCGCGGCCGTCGCCGCCGACCTCGGCGCCGCCGGGCTGCCCCACCGCGCCGTGCCGGTCGCCGGGGACACCCGCCGCACCGTCGCCGTCGCCGACCCGGCCGACGCCACCCTCTTCAACGAGCCCGGCCCGCGGATCACCCCCGCCGAATGGCGCCGGCTGGTCGCCGCGGTCGCCGCCGAACTCCCCGCCGCCCGGGTCCTGGTGCTCTCCGGCAGCCTGCCGCCGGGCAGCCCCGGCGACGGCTACCGCGAGCTCGTCGCCCTCGCCCGCGAGCACGGGGTGCCGACCGTGCTGGACGCCGACGGGCCCGCGCTCACCGCGGCGCTCCCGGCCGGGCCGACCGCCGTCAAGCCCAACGCCGCCGAACTGCTCGCCGCCACCGGCCGCACCGACGTCCCCGCCGCCGCGGCCGATCTCCGCCGCCGCGGGGCCGGCGCGGTCGTCGCCTCGCTCGGCCCCGACGGGCTGTACGCGCTGACCGCCGAGGGCGCCTGGCGGTGCGCCCCGCCCGAGGCCGTGACCGGCAACCCCACCGGCGCCGGCGACGCCGTGGTCGCCGCACTCGCGGCCGGACTGCTCACCGGGGCGGGCTGGCCCGCCGTGCTCGCCGAGGCGGTCGCCCTCTCCACGGCCACCGTGCTCGCCCCGCGGGCCGGCCGCTTCGACCGGGCAGCGCACCTGCGGCTGCGGGAGACCGTCACCGCCACGGCGGTGCCCGCCTGACGGCCGGTCAGTGCGGGCTGGCCTCGCCCAGCCAGCCGAGGGCGGCGACCTGGATGCCCGCCTGGAAGCGGCTGCGGGCGTCCATCCGCACCATCAGGTCGGCCATCATCCGGCGCACCGTGCGCAGCGAGACGCCGAGCCGCTGGCCGGCCCGTTCGTCGGTGAGCCCCTCGGCGAGCAGCCGCAGCAGCTCGCGCTCCTGCGCGGTGAGACCGTGCGGGTCCCGATGGACGCTCCCGCCGAGCGGCCGGGCCTGCTCCCAGACCTGCTCGAACAGGGCCCGCAGCGCCGCGATCACCCCCGGGCTGCGCAGCAGCACCGCGCCCTTCCGGGCGTCCTCCGGGTCGATCGGGACGATCGCGGTGGCGTTGTCGACCAGGATCATCCGCAGCGGCAGCGTCGGCACCGTGCGGACGGCGCCGCCGAGTCCGTGCAGCCAGCGCGCGTACTGCACGGTGGCCGGGTCGTTGCGCACGCTGTCCTGGTAGACGGTGCGCATCCGGACGCCGCGCTGCAGGGTCTCCTGGTCGAGGACCCGGCTGGCCTCCATCACCTGCGGCGGCTGCGGCCCGCCCGGCGCGAACGACAGCACCTCGGCGGCGGCGTCGGAGGCGAGTTGGACGAGGCGGTCGCGTACCTCGTCGAGACTGCTGATGAGCTCGATGCCGGGCTGGTTCGCCGGCGCGTGGACGCTGGCGTACTCGGCGATCAGGCCGGCCATCGCGGCCCTGCTCCGTTCGATCTCCTGCTGGCGGCGGGCGGCCTCGGCCTCCTGCCGGGCGAGTAAGGTCGCCAGGCCCAGCTCCGGATTGACGGCCCGCCAGCGGTCGTTGGCGCCGGTGGGTCTCGTCAGCGCGAGGTCGGCGAGCCGGTCGAGCGCGGCCCGCACCTCGGACTCGGCGCACTCCAGCCGCTCCGCGATGCCGCGGGTGTCGAGCTCCGGGTGCAGGAGCATCGTTCTGTAGACGGCTTCACCGAACGGATCGAGGCCGATCGGCGCCACCCCGCTCAACAGCCCGCCACCAGAAGTGCGAACACCATCACACCCTCCCCCGAGCGGGTCGACCGGCGGATCCGACAGGGCGCGAGCATATCGCCACCGGCTCGAACACAGAACACTCTTGCGGGCAATCCCGACGGTCCGATGGATGAACTGTGAACGGACGCGGACCCCCGTCGCGCGTTCTCCACGGTAGCGCCGTCGCCACGGCCGCCGACCGGCGGTGGCATGTTGCTGCCATGCGGAGATCTGACACCGGCCGCCGCCGCCAAAGGTGTTGTGCATCCGTCAGGCTGGAGGGCGTGTATGCGATCCGCGTCCACCTGGCGGCGCGGAGCGGCCGGCCGCTCCGCGCACCGGTGGAAGCCGCCGTACGGGCCGGGCTGGAGCGCGGGCTCCGGGGCCCCGCCCGGCTGAGCCACGCGCGCATCCGGCAGTCCGCGGACTCCCTGGACGCGGTGGTCTTCGTCGACGCCCGGTCGCTGCTGGAGGCCGAACACGGCCTGCGCGAGGCCTGCGGCGAACTCCTCGCCGAGGACGGCGAACTGAGCGGCTGGGAGCTGCGCTGCTGCGAGGCCGACCCGTGGATCGCGCTCGGCCTGCACGTCCTGCCCAGCCGTCCCTGACCGCCGTCCGCACCCGCCGCCCGGCGGCCCGGCGAGCTGGCCTCAGGGTGTCACGGCACTGTGGTGCCAGCTCCGGCTGCTGACACGGACCGGCCGGAGCGGCCACTCTCATGGTGTCGGCGGAACGACGGACCGCGACCGGGACAGCAGCCCCCACCGGGGCCCGGCACGGACCACCCGTCACCCCGCCCCCGACACCACCGCACCCCGGAAGCAGCCCGGGGTGCAGCCGAACGCGAGAGGATCGGGCATCCCCATGACGCAGAAGGTCCGTTTCATCACGATTGTCGCCCTGGGTCTCGGCGTGCTCACCGGTGTGGCCACCACCGCACAGACCGGCGGCACCGGCGCCGCGTACCGCGCCGACGGCGACACCACCCCTGCGCCCACCTCCACCGGCACCCCGCTCCCCCCGCTGCCCACCGGCCACCAGGACACCTGGGGCTGGGGCTGAGCCGAACCCCGGCACCGCCCGCGACCGCCCCGCACCGGCGCCGGCCCCCGCGACCCGGCAGGCCGGCCCCACCCGCAGACCGAGACGACGACGCCCACGAGGTAGCCGGATGACCACCGTCCTGGAAAGCCCGCTCCACCCGGCGGCCCCCACCGCCCACGGCACCACCACCGCCGTCCGCGTCCTCCTCGCCGACGGACACCACCTGTTCCGCAGCGGGCTCGGCGCCCTGCTCGGCCGGGAGAGCGACCTCGCCGTGGTCGCCGAATCCCCCACCGCCGAGGAGGCCGCCGCCGAGGCCGCCCGCACCAGGCCCGCCGTCGCCGTCCTCGACCCCGACCTGCCCGGCCCCGGCGGCCCCGCCACCGCCGCCCTCATCCGCGACCGGGCACCCGGCACCGCCCTGCTCCTGCTCACCGCGCAGGCCCGCACCGCCGACCTGCAGCGTGCGGTGGCCGACGGCGTCGCCGGGGTCCTCCTCAAGGACGTGCCGCCGGCCGCACTGATCGCCGCCGTCCGGGAACTCGCCCGCGGCGGACGGGTCTACGACCCCCGACTGGTCGTCGACGCCGTCCGCGGCGACGCCTCCCCGCTCACCCCCCGGGAGGTCACCGTCCTCGGCCACGTCGCCGGCGGCTCCACCATCCACGAGGTCGCCGCCGCCCTCTCCCTCTCCCCCGGCACCGTCCGCAACTACGTCTCCGCCGCCATCGCCAAGACCCGCGCCCGCAACCGCTGCGACGCCATCCGCATCGCCCGCGAACGCGGCTGGCTCTGAAGGGGATCGATTGAGGGGCGCGTGGGGGCGCCTCCCGGCCGAAGGCCGGGGGGAGAACTGCGCAACCCAGGCTGCGGGCCAACCACTTAGGGGCGCGGGGAACTGCGCGGTTCGGATGTGGTCCACCTCTCGACATCGCGTCGACCCGAAAATGGGCCGGCCCGACTCGGCAGGTGCACCTTCTCCGAATTGCGCAGCTCCCCGCGCCCCTGCTCGGCTCGGCCCTATCCCCTTGCCTCGGCGACCATGTCGGCGAAGCCGTGGGCGGTGCGGGGGACGTCGGACGGGCGGCTGCCGATGAGGAATTCGCCGACGGAGGACTCCGCCGTCCAGTCCAGGCCGAGGGCGCGGGCGGCCGCGTCGGTGTCCCCCGAGCCGAGCCCGCAGGGGGCCAGCCCCATCGCCGTCGCCACCAGGTACAGCGTCTGGTAGACCACGCCGACGTGCTTGAGCGTCAGCGCGTACGCGATCTGGCTGTACTTCCAGGAGAGCCGCCCGAACCGCGAGGTCACGGTGAGCAGGACCTGCGGGTCGACGCTGCAGCCGGTCGCCCGCCAGGCCGCCGTCATCAGCTCGCGGAAGGCGGTCTCGTCCCCCGGTCCGGAGAAGGGCCGCGGGCGGAGCCGGTGTGCGGCCGCGTCGTACCGGTAGACCCCGGGCACCAGCCCCTCGCAGCGGACGACCGAGAGGTAGACCTCCAGTTCGCCGGTGGCGCCGCCGGCCGGGTAGGGCCGGTCGACGATGTCGTAGCCGTGCGGGTCGGCCGGGTCGCCGGGGATCACCCGCCGGACCCGGGCCACCCGGTAGAGCAGTTCGCCGAGTTGGTCGAGGGTGACGGGCCGCTCGGCGTACGTGCGCACGGAGCGGCGGCCCTCCAGGACTTCGGAGAGGGCCGGGTCGCGGGCGAGCACTTCGTCCCAGTCGGGGACGGGCAGGTCGATGCCGGCGCCCTCCTCGCGCGGGCCGGTGCCGGGGATCGCCGGCAGCTGGGCGACCTCGGGGTGGGCGAAGACGCCGCCGCTCGGGTAGTCGTGCCGGCCCGGGCGGCTGCGGGCGTGGAAGAGCAGGTCGTGGAAGTCCCAGAGCGGGGGTTCGCCCTGGGCGGTGTCGTCGAGGAAGCCCGCGCCGGCGAGCAGTCCGGCGAGCGAGCGTCCGGCGGCCGGGGCGAGCCCGGCCAGCAGGGCCGCTTCGTCGACCGAGCGGGAGGCGGTGACCGCCGCGACGAAGGCGCCCGCGGCGGGCCGGTGCAGGGTGAGCCGGAAGGGTGCCGTCGGGGATTCGAGGACGCAGGCCCCGGCGTGCTCCTCGGGCAGCCGTCGCAGGTAGGCGAAGCGGGAGAGCACGGCGGTGTCGGCGGACCGGCCGAGGCCGGGCAGCCCGGCCGAGCGGGCGATCGGGACGGCGGTGGCCAGCGGCACGCCGAGCGGGTCGGCGAGGGTGGTGGTGACCAGGTACGGGAAGCGCCGCAGCAGGTGCAGCAGCCTGCCGCCGGCGGGGAGTTCGTCGAGGTCGATCTCGGTGCGGGTGAGTTCGGCGAGCCGGTCGACGGTGTCGGCGCCGAGGGCGTGGACCCGCTGGCGGCCCCAGGGGTGGCTGAGTTCGAGGTCGTCGCCCTGGGCGGTGACGACGACCTCCGGGCGCAGCCGCAGCAGGGTGCGCAGCGGGCCGCCGCCGGCCGCGAGGTCGGGCGGGAGCTGTTCGGTCACGGTCATGCGGAGTACCTCCTCCGGGAGGGGCGGGCCGCCGAGCAGCACGGCGGCCCGCACGTCGTCAGATGAAGATCGGGACGGGGTTGAGGTCCTCCTCCCGGGTCGGCCGGTCGAGCCAGCCGAGGGCGAGCGGCACGTCGTAGAGGCGGCCGGGGGCGAAGCGGGCCCAGAAGTGCCGCATGCCGGGGACGATCACCTTGGCGACCGGCAGGCCGACGTCGGGGCGGGTCTGGTCGAGCACCAGGAACTCCATGCCTCGTTCCTCGACGAGGCGTCGGGCGAGCCTGAGGTCGTCGGCGAGGTCGGTGCCGGCGAGTTCCGCCCAGCGGCCTGGGCCGGCGGCCGGGGCTGCGGGGTCGGGCAGCAGGTGCGGGTTGCCGGCGACGGTGGCCGTGGTCCACCAGGCCTTCTGCTCGGGGTCGGCGCCGGCGTAGCCGACCCGGCCCTCGGCGTCGCCGGCGACGGGGCCGAGGAACTGGTTCATCTCGGTGAGCGCCCGGGTGAGGGCGATGTGCGGGTCGAGGTGGGCGCCGAAGGCGATCAGGATGTCCTCGGCGGGCTTGTCGAGGCGCCGGGAGAACGCGCCGACCACCGGGATGCCGAAGTCCGAGGTGAGGTCGAGCGCCCAGATCTCGCGCCGCAACCCCCGGTAGATGTCGCGGAGTTCGGCGGTGTACGGGTCGCCGAAGGCATCCAGGTCGACGGCGGGCCGCTGCACCCGGTTGTACCACCAGAGGGCGACGGCGTCGCGTTCGACGAGTTCCAGGAAGCCCTGCAGGGCGGCGTCCTCGAAGGAGGTCCCTGCCGCGCAGCCGTTGGAGTCGCCGGCGGCGAAGAAGCCGTGGCGGTGCCGGTAGCCGTAGTACAGCGACATGGTGGGCAGCCAGCGGGTGCGCTGCTCGGTGAGCGACCAGGCGGGCGACCATTCGATCCGGTCGTCCTCGCGGAACCGCTCGGGGACGGTGTTGAACATCGAGCGGCGGGCGTTCCAGCGGGCCCGCTCCTCGTACTGGCGGTCGCTGTAGAGCAGGGTGCGGGCGGGGTGGATCGCGGCGTCGCCGAGTTCGGTGAAGCTGGCGGTGCGGCGGGCCTCGTCGCCCTGGAAGACGCCGGAGTAGCGTTCCATCGCCTCGCCGAGGGCGCTGGCCCGGGCCTGGACGTCGGTGCGGCCCTTGCCGCAGCTCACCGAGCGCAGGCCGGTGCGCAGTTGGCGCAGGTCGCCGCTCTGCCGGGAGAGATTCTGCCCGGAAACGTACACCCGCAGGCCGGTGGGGGTGCGGGCGGCGGGCACGAGGGAGGTCACCACGCCCGTCACCGGGGAGAGTTGGGGCCGGTAGCGCTCCAGCATGTCCTCCGGGGAGGCGGAGCGGTGGCCGCCGTCGGCGGTGAAGGCCTTCAGCCGGGGGGCGAACTCGACGGGGGCGAGCTGGCGTTCGGCCATCAGGCCGGCCTCGCCGCAGGCCGGGCACTGCGGGCGGCGGACGAGCTTGTGGCGTTCGGCCTCCAGCAGGACGGTGTCGAAGGTGAGCACCACCGGCTCCGCGGGACGCACCCCGGCGAGCCACTTGGCGGCCTCCAGGGCGGCGAGCTGGGCGCCGGTGCCGAGGGTGGGGGCGAGGTGGGCGCCGGCGGTGGAGATCGGGGTGTCCTGGCCGAGCCGGTGCTGCAGGTAGCTGAGCGACTGGCGGTTGGCGGAGAGCCGGTGGGCGAGGCACTCCCAGCAGCCGGTGGCGTCCTGCCCGGCGTCCGGGGTCGCGGGGACGAAGACCGGGCCGACCCAGACGATCGAGCCGACCGGGCGGGCGAGCAGCCAGGGGCGGCCGCTCGCGCGGGCGGCGCGGTCCCGGTCGGCGAGGCCGGGGTGCAGGTAGTCCTCGGTGAGGGCGACGGTGAACCCGGCGTCCTCGTCGACGGTGACGCCGGCGGCGGCGAGCGCGTCGAGGAAGGGCTGCGGGTCCAGGTCTCCGTACACCTCGACCCGGGCGCGGGAGGTGCGCAGCGCGGCGGAGGCGGCGGCGCCGTCCAGGCCGGCCATCTCCAGGTAGGCGGCGCCGGCCGGGTCGTCGACGGGACCGGCCGGGGCGAGGTAGCCGCGGTCGCGGAGGGTGCCGACGGCGCCGAGGACCTTGTCGGCGGGGACGGTGCCGTCCAGGGCGGCACCGATCTGCTCGGGGGTGCGGGTGCCGTCCAGCAGCGGGGCGAGGCACTGGGCGAGGGCGCCGTCGACCACGGAGACGCCGCGCTCGGAGACCAGGTAGACGGCCTCGCCGTCGACGACGTACGGGGTGTAGTGGCGTTTGAAGCCGATCGCGGTGGTGTCGGACATGGCGGTCCCTCGGGTCTCGGGCGGTCAGCGCAGGGTGGCGAGCGGGGCGGTGGCGGGGTCGAGCAGGCGCAGCAACAGCAGGCCGACGGCGGCGGTGCCGTCCAGGGCGCCGAGGTTGATCCGGTCGTCGGCGGCCCGGTCGGGGTACCAGCGGCCGGTGGCCTCGCGGCGGGCGATCAGCTCGCCGACGAGCAGCCCGGCGGCCTCCCGGCCGTCGTAGAACGGGCCGGGCAGCAGCGCGTCGGCACCCTCGGGGACGGTGTGCAGCAGGCCGGCCTCGGCGGCGGTGAGCGCCTCGGCCGCGGTGGCGACCAGGTCGCGGGTGGTACGGCCGGCGATCTGTGCGGCGCCGACCGGCGGGGTGAGGGCGCCGAGTTCGGCGGGGTCGACGGTGCCGGCGCCGAGCGAGACGGCGGTGTCCAGGCAGGCGAGCCGGCCGGCCCGGGTCGCGGTGGCGAAGCGGTGGCCGCGGAGGCGTTCGCGGACGGTCTCGGGGGCGGCGAGCAGGCCGGGCGCCTCGCCGAGGGTGCGGGCGAGGGCGGCGGCGACCGAGTCGGGGCCGGCCGGGACGAGGTCGAGGAAGCCGTTGTCGGCCGGCTCCTCGCCCGGTTCGGCGGAGAGGGCGTCCAGTGCGGTGGCGGCCAGGGTGCGGATGCCGTCCTCGGTCGGCGCGTGGCCGGGGCCGGTGGCGCGGCGCAGCCGCAGCAGGTTGAGCAGCAGGCCTGCGGTGCCCATCGGGGTGTCGGGCTGCGGGGTGCGGGCGGGGCGTCCGGGGCGGGGTTCGGCGGGGGTGGCGACGGCGAGTGCGCCGGGCACCAGGGCCTGGGCGCGGGTGAGGAGTTCGGGTTCGCCGAGCAGGACGCCGGCGCGGGCGAGGGCGTGGATCAGCGAGCCGGGGCCGGCGAGTCCGCCGGGGACGGGGGCACCGGCGGCGAGCCGGGTGTCGGCGGCGAAGGCGAAGCCGCGCGGGGAGTCCGGGTCGATGAGGTCGGCGGCGGTGGTGAGGGCGTGCAGGGCGGCACGGTGGAAGCGGGGTTCGCCGGTGGCGGCCCAGAGTTCGGCGAGCAGCACGGCGAGGCCGGGGGTGCCGGTGACGAGGTCGAGGCCGAGCACCTCGACCTGGCGCAGGTTGGTGCCGGGGTACCAGCTCTGGCCGAGCCAGCCGTGCCCGCGCCGGTCGGCGAGGATGCGGTCGCCGACGGCGACGGCGTGGCCGAGGAGTTCGCCGGAACCAGGGGTGGCGGTACGGCGGGTGCGGGCGCCGGCCGGGGCGGGCCGTTCGGTGCCGGCCCGGGCGGCGTCGATGCAGCCGGTGAGGACGGCGAGGTGGGTGTCGAGGTCGAAGGTGTCGAGTTCGGCGACCCGGTGCTGGAGGCGCTGCCAGCCGGTGCCCTGGAAGTGTCCGGGGATCTCCCGGCCGTCGGCGGTGAAGACCGAGGTGGAGGTGGTGAGCGAGCGAAAGAAGGGGATGTCGAGGACGCGGTAGGAGTCGAGTTCGGCGAGGACGACGTCCAGCAGGTCGCCGCGGCCGGGGTCGCCGGCCCGGGCGGTGACGGCGCCGTGCAGGGCGCCCGCGATGACCGTCTCGCGGGTGGCGCCGCTGTCGAGCGCGAGCGGGCTGGTCGAGGCGCGGACGATCTTGTAACCGTCCCAGGTGTGCCGCCAGATGTAGCGCACCCAGATGCCCCGGAAGGGCGCCAGCGGGCCGTCCGCGGAGGCGAGTTCGCCGCGCAGTGCGTACAGCGCGGCGTGCATCTCGCGGTAGCCGGCGGTCAGCTCGTCGGTGTACTGCCACGGGTCGGCGGTCTCGTCGCCGTGGACGGGCCGGTACGGGGGCAGCGGCAGGGCGGGCACGCCGGGGGCGACCTCCAGGCTGCCGACCCGGGAGAGGCAGCCGATGTCGAGGGCACCGGAGTGCTTGGCGGGCGTCCACGCCTGGAAGGCCATCGCGGTGCGCACCACGGTGGACTCCAGCTCGTCGAGCAGGCCGTGCTGGCCGGGGCTGAGCACCGGCGGCGCCTGCACCCGCGGGTAGAGCAGGCACTCCAGGTCGATCAGGGCGGGGTGCTCGCCGTCGGCGACCAGGTTGTCGGCCCACAGGTCGCGGCCCTCCAGCAGCTGGACGAGCCGGATCGTCATGCCGAGCCGCCGGTAGAAGCGGGCGAAGCCGCCGCGGTCCGCGCAGGGGCGGTGCGGGACGAGCTCCTCCCAGCCGTAGTCGCTCTCGCAGTCGGCGGCGAGCGAGGCGCCGTGGCCGTCGTCGCCGCGGTCGCTGCGCAGCAGCACGGTGCGCACCGGCAGGTCGAGCGGGAGGTCCCGGTTGAGCCGGCGGACGAGGTCGAGGTAGGCGGCGGCGTGCCGCATGTCCTTGGGCTTGTAGACGACGGCCCGGCCCGTCGCGAAGTGCAGCAGGGCGACCGAGCGGCCGCCGGCGTGCCGGTCGCCGGCGTCGCCGCGGACCCGGTCGAGCGGGCCCGGGTCCGCGCCCTCCCAGAGCTGTTCGACGAGCAGCGCCCGGTCGGCGGCGAGCCGGGCGAACAGCTCGGTCTGCACGTGCTGCCACTGCCGGCAGACGGTGCCGACCAGGTAGGCGAGGGCGGGCAGCCGCTCCAGCCGGGCGAGCCAGCCCTCGGCGGAGGTGTCCAGGCCGCCGGCGGCGTCCCAGTCGGTGGCGCGCGGGCGGCCGGTGGCGGCCTGCAGCTCGTGGCAGAGCGAGAGGTTGCAGGCCTCGGTGAGCCGGGTGGTCAGGGCGTCGGCCAGGTCTTTGCGGGCCCGGTCGGTGACCGGGACGCCGAGGATCCCGCCGGGCCCGTCGGGCAGCAGCGCCCGGGCGGCGGCCCCGAAGGCTGCGGTGAGGGCGCCGGGCGCGGAGGTCTCCGGGCCGGGTGCGGCGGGCAGGGTGCGCAGGAAGGCGGCGAGGGCGAGCGCCCAGGGCGGCAGCGCGGCCGCGTCGGCGAGGACGACCGGGCGCAGGCCGTCGCCGAGCGGCCGGCCGGTCTCCGCGAGGTGGTCGAGCAGGACGCCGGCGCCGCCGTGGCCGCCGGCGGCGCGGCGCAGCCAGGTGTCGACGGCGGCGGCGCGGGTCCGCCGGTCCTCGTCCGGGTCGGGGGCGAAGTGCGCGGTGCCGTCCGCCCGGGCGGCGGCCCGGTCCTCGAAGGAGGCCGCGGCGGCCACCACGGCGCGCAGCCGCTCGTCGCCCCGGGCGGTGCCGGGGAGCAGCCGGGCGGGGCCGTCGGCACCCTCGTCGGCGGCTGCGTCGGCGGGGCGGAGCCAGGTCTGCAGGTCGAGCGACATCTCACATCTCCTGGAGTCGGGCGAGGCGGGTGAACAGCGGGTCGGTGCCGAGCAGTTCGTCGTACGTGCCGGCGGCGGTGACCCGCCCGCCGGAGAGCACGTGGATGCGGTCGGCGGTGCGGACGGTGCTGAGCCGGTGGGCGATGACGATGCGGGTGGTGTCGAGGCCGGCGACGGCCTCGGCGACCTTGCGCTGGGTGGCGTTGTCGAGGGCGGAGGTGGCCTCGTCGAGCAGCAGCACGGCGGGCCGGCGGACGAGGGCGCGGGCCAGCAGCAGCCGCTGGACCTGGCCGCCGGAGAAGCCCTGGGCGTCCTCGCCGATCCGGGTGCCGAGGCCGAGCGGCAGGCGGCGCAGGTCGTCGGCGATGCCGGCGAGTTCGGCGGCCTCCCAGATGCGGTCCTCGGTGACCTCGCTGTCGGTGCCGGCGAGGTTCTCCAGCAGCGAGCCGCGCAGCATCCGGCCGTGCTGGAGGACGGCGCCGAGCCGGCGGCGGACCAGTCGGGCGTCGAGCGTGGCGAGGTCGCGGCCGTCGTAGCGGACGGTGCCGGACTCCGGCTGCTCGAAGCCGAGCAGCAGCCGGACGAGGGTGGACTTGCCGGCGCCGGACGGGCCGACCACGGCGACGAGTTCGCCGGGTGCGGCGTGCAGCGAGACGCCGTCCAGGGCGGGGGCGGCGGTGCCCGGGTAGCGGAACACCGCGTTCTCCAGGGCGACCTCGCCGCCGAGCGGGCCCGGGTCGGCGAGCGCCCCGCGGCGCTCGCTCGGTCCGGACTCGGCGAGGATCGGCCGCAGCCGGTGCAGCACGGGGGCGATGCCGTACGCACCGGCGGCGGCGTGGGTGACCTGGCCGAGCGCCATGGCGATCTGGCCGGCCGCGACACCGGCGGCCATCAGGTGCCCGGACGGGGTGTCCCCGGCCGCCGTCGCGCCCGCCAGCAGCACCGCCAGCAGCAGCGGCTGCAGGGCGGCGGTCAGCGCGCCCGCCGCGGCGTCGGCCCGCTGGGCGGCGGCGTCGGCCCGCTTCTGCGCGGCGAAGGGCACCGCCCAGCGGGCGAAGGCCTGGATCTCCCGGCCCGCCGTCTGGATCTTGTCGATGCCGAGCAGCAGCCCGTACAGCACGCCCTGCAGCCGGCCGTGCAGGGCGAACACCTCGCTCTCGTACCGCTGCCGGCGGCGGCCGAGGGCCAGCAGCAGCCCGGTGACCACCAGGACGGCGAGCAGCAGCAGCGCGCCGAGCCACGGGTCGACCAGCAGCAGCACGGTCAGCCCGGAGGTGGCGAACACCGCGCCGAGCACGGCGCCGACCAGCACCTCGGACATCGCCTGGCGGGCCTGGGCGACGGCGTTCGCCCGGTGCACCAGGTCGCCGGTGGTGAAGTCGCGGAAGAACCGGGCGTCGTGGCCCAGCAGCCGGTCCCAGACGGCCGGTTCCAGTGCGGACTGCACCCGCCCGGTCAGCCGGACGGCCGCCGTGTTGCGGACGAGCACCAGCAGCCAGGACGCCGCCACCGCCGACCCCAGCAGCAGGGCCAGCCAGCGGACGGGGTGCCGGTCCGCCGCGAGCAGCTTCGGCAGCAGCACACCGGTGCTGAGCGGCACCAGCAGGCCGAGCAGGGCCGCGGCCAGGCCGGCCGCGGTGAGCCGGCCGAGGTCCCGGCGGGCACCCGGGACGGCCAGCACGAACCGGGCCAGCCCGGCCGGACCGAGCGCACCGGGCGGCAGCGGCGGGTACAGCAGCAGTGCCCGCCGCTGCAGCGCCACCCGGTGCTTGCGGCCGGCGGGTCGGGCGCCCGCCGGGTCGTACCGCCGGTGGCCGCCGGACGGGCGCGGCACCAGCGCGATCGGACGGCCGTCGTCCGCGGCGAACCCGACCACCGGGCCGGCCAGCCCGGCCGGGTCGCCGTACCCGTCCGGGCACTCCGGCAGGGTGATCGGGCGGGACCGCACCCCGGCCGACCGCAGCAGCGCGGCCAGCGGGTCACGGGCCGTCCGCACCGCGGCGGGCAGGTCCGCGGGCGGCCGGCCGTCCTCGCTGCGGAGGCCCGGCGGGTCGAGGCCGAGCGCGTCGAGGACGGCCCGGGCCCGGTCGGCCGGCTCGGTGGCGGCGGGCGGCGGTGCGGCGGCCGCCGGGCCCGCGGTGTGCAGCTCGCCGAGGGCGGCGGCCAGCGCCGCCCGGTTGGCGGCGGCGGTGGCGGCCGGACCCGAGGTTGCGGGGGCCGCCGGGGTCGTCGCGGTGGTCATGCGGTCTCCTGGGTGCCGGTCGCCCGGTCGGCGAGCGGGGTGTCGGTGCGCGCGGTGTCGGCCAGCAGCGTGTCGGCGCGCGCGGTGTCGGCGAGCGCGGTGTCGGCGAGCGCGGTGTCGGCCAGCAGGGTGCGGTACGGGCCCGGGACGGCGGCGAGTTCGGCCGGGGTGCCCTGCTGGACGATCCGGCCGTCCGCGATCACCACCACCCGGTCGGCGGCCTGCACGGTGCTCAGCCGGTGGGCGAGCACCAGGCAGCTCGTGCCGCGGCGGCGCAGGTGCGCGTTGACGGCGGCCTCGGTGTGGGCGTCGAGGGCCGAGGTGGCCTCGTCCAGGACCAGCAGGGCCGGCTCCAGGGCGAGCGCCCGGGCGAGTTCCAGGCGCTGGCGTTCGCCGCCGGAGAGGTTGCGGGCGTCCTCCTCGATCCGGGCGCCGTCCGGGCCGCCGCGGCGGCGCACCAGCTCGGCGGCCTCGGCGTCGGCGAGCGCCCGGTGCAGGGCGTCCTCGGGCAGGGTCGGGTCCCAGAGCGTGAGGTTCTCCCGGACGGTGCCCTCGAAGAGCCGCAACTGCTGTTCCACGTAAGCCACCTGGGCGGTCACCACGGACCGGTGCCAGTCGTCGCGGGGGCGCCCGTCGAGCAGCACCCGGCCGCTCCAGGGCCGGAGCACCCCGGCGGCGAGCCGGGCCACGGTGGACTTGCCGCTGCCGCTGGTGCCGACCACGGCGACCCACTCCCCCGGGCGGATCCGCAGCGAGATGCCGGAGATCGCCGGCGGCCGGTTGGGGTCGTAGCCGAAGGAGACGTCCTGCAGCTCCAACTCACCGCTCAGCCGGACGGGTTCGGCGGGTGCGTCGAGGACGGGGGCGAGGAAGGGGTCCGGCTCGGTGGTCTCCACGTCCTCCAGCAGCGCGTTCTGCGCCCGGGCGACGGTGAACTCCGACCCGACGCCGACCAGTTGGCCGACCGGCAGGAGGAAGCCGTTGAGCAGCAGCAGGAAGGCCACCAGGGTGCCCAGGGTGAGCGAGCCGCCGAGCAGCAGCGCGGTGCCCGCCACCACCACGGTCGCGGTGGCGGCCGAGTTGAGCGCACCCGGCAGCGACAGCGGCACGATCACCGCGGCCGTCACTTTCTGGCCGGTCTCCATCGCCCGGGCCTGCCAGCCTGCCCAGGAGCGGAAGAAGGAGTCCTCGGCGCCCTCGGCCTTGACCGTCTCGATCGCCGACACCCCGGCGAAGGCGACGCCGTCGCGCTTGTACTGCTCGGCGTGCAGCCGGTGCACCAGACCGCCGCGGCGCCGGTCGGCGACCCGCAGCGCCAGCACGTCCAGCACCGCGACGGCGACCGGCACGGCCACGAGCCGGGGCTCCAGCCAGGCCAGCGCGCCCAGGTGGACGGCGGCCCCGGCGGCGGAGGCGGCGGCGCCCGCGGCCCGGTACGAGAGCAGCGCGGCCAGGCCGTCGTTCATCTGCACCCGGGTCACCAGGCCGCCGAGCTGCCGCCGGTGGAAGAACGAGCCGGGCAGCCGCAGCATCCGCCAGAGGAAGCCGGACGAGCCGCGGGCGGCCATCGCCTCCAGCACCCGGTTGACCAGGCTCTGCTGCAGCCAGGTGCCGAGCAGCACCGTCGCGGCGACGGCGGCCGCCGTCAGGGTCAGCGGCAGCGCCCAGGAGGCGGTGCCGGCCAGGGTCACCGAGGCGAGGTAGGCCCGCAGCAGGAACGCCGCCGCCACCCCCGGCACCGCCAGCAGCACCGCCAGCAGCACGGCGAGCAGCAGCGGGCCGGCGAACGGCCGCATCCGGCCGGTCAGGGCGTGGAGCAGCGGGAAGCGGCGGCCGCCGCGCTCGAAGTCCGGGCCCGGTTCGAAGCCGACCGCGATCCCGGCGAAGGACTCCCAGAACTCCCCGGGCGAGGCCGAGTAGGTGCCGAGGGAGGGGTCGTTGATGTGGACGCGGCCGCGCCGGACGCCCTCGAAGACGGCGAAGTGCGGGCCGGTGACCAGCACCATCGACGGCACCGGCACCTTCTCCAGGCCGAGCAGCCGGCCCTCGGCGCGCACCACCCGGCGGCCGCGGGCGTTCAGCCCGTACCGGCCGGCGGCGCGGGCCACCGCGGCGGCGCTCACCCCGTCCCGGCTGACCCCGCAGGACCGGGACGCCTCCTGCAGGGTCACCCGCCGGCCGAAGGCGCCGAGCACCACGGCGAGGCAGGCGGCGCCGCAGTCCTGCTCCTCCATCTGCGGGACCACCGGGGTGCGCAGGTACCGGCGCGGCCTGCGCCGCCGCGAGGCCTTCGCGGGCTTCTGCGGCACGGCGGCCCGGCCGGGCGCGTCAGCGGCGGCGGCCGGGGTCTCCCGGACGTCGAGGCTCATCGCGCGACCCCCTTGCCGAGCACGGCCTGGTACGGGTGGCGGGCGCCGAGGTCGAGGTTCACGGTGACCGGCAGCGGGCCCGGCAGGGCCGCCGCCGACCGCTGTGCGGCGGGCGGGAGTTCGGCGTACGCCGTCCAGACCGGGGCCGCACCGGCGGGCAGGCCCGGCAGGGCGACGGGCAGGGTGCCGTCCAGCGAGTCGGCGCGGGCGGGCAGCGGGTCGACGGCGGTGATCACGGCCCGGACGGGCGCCCCACCGGGGACGGGGACGAGCACCGTCCGGCCCGGCCGCAGCTCCCGGGCCCGCGTCGGGTCGGTGGCGAACAGCCGGACGGTCAGCGGGAGTCCGGCCGGGTCGAGGGTGAGGACGGGCGCGCCGGGGGCCAACAGCCCGCCAGGGCCGGCCGCCAGCGCGGAGACCGTGCCGGCCCGATCGGCCCGCACCTCGGACTGGCGCCCGTCGGTGCCGCGCACCACGGCCACGGCCTGCCCGGCCGCCACCCGCTCGCCGGGCGACACCAGCAGGCGGACGAGCGTGCCCGCCTGCTCGGCCCGGACGGTCGCCGGGGCGGTGCCGTGGGCCACCACTGCGGGCAGGGCCACGGTGTGCGGCAGCGTGCCGAGCACCACCCAGGCCGTCCCGGCACCGACCGCGAGCAGCAGCGCCGCGGCGGCGGCCGACAGCCGGGCACCGACCAGCCGTACCGGCTGGTCCAGCCCGGGTTCGAGGACGGCCGCGGCCCGCCCGGCGGCCGCCGCGGTCGCGGGGGTCGCGGGGGTCGCGGGGGTCGGCTCTGCCGTGCGCGCCGCGCCGGGTGGTGCGGGCTCGGGCGGGGGCGTCGGGGCCGGGGCCTGCTCCCCCGCGGCGGTGGGCGTCGGAGTCACGGCCGGCTTCGGGGCCGGTGCGGCGGTCGTGCCGCCGCGGCGGGCGCGCTTCCTGGTGGCGGTTCCGCTCATGCCTGCCCCACCTCCGCGAGGACCGGTCGGGGCGGGCACTGCAGCGGTAGTTCGCGCAGGCCGCCGAAGACGAACTGGGTGCTCCAGGGGGCGGTTCGGGCGGTGAGCGGGGTGCTCAGGGCACGGTGCTCGCCGGCCGCCGCGAGACCCCGCAGGACGGCGGCCCCCGCCATCAGGGAGAGCGGGGCGCCGAGGCAGTGGTGCGGACCGTGGCCGAAGGCCAGGTGGCGCAGTTCGGCCCGGTCCGGGTCGAAGCGGTCGGGATCGGCGAAGCGCCGCGGGTCCCGGTTGGCGGCGGCGTACAGCAGCAGGACGACCCGGCCCGCCGGGATCACCGTCCCGGCGACCTCCACCTCGCGGGTCAGGGCACGGGCACTGGCCCGGACGGGGCTGCCGAGCCGCTGGGCCTCGTCGAAGACGGCGGCGGCGTCGGCGGGCCGCTCGCGCAGCCGCTCGGCGAGCCCCGGGGTGTGCAGCAACTGCCAGACGGCGAAGGAGAGTCCCGAGGTGAGCGTCTCCAGGCCGTTGGCCAGCAGCATGACGACGAAGGCCAGCAGGTCCTGGTCGTCGAGCCGGCCCTCGCCGCGGGCGGCCGCGAGTCGGCTGATCAGGTCGTCGCCGGGCCGGGCCGCGCGGGAGGCGCAGAGTTCCTCCACGTAGCCGCGGAACTCCTCGAACTCCGCGTCGAGTTCGGCGATGCGGGCGGCACCCTCGGTGCCGTCGAAGTCGTCCAGCAGGGAGCGGGCGACCAGGCGGGCCCAGCCGGTGACGCGGTCCTGCTCGCTGTCGGGGATGTCGAGGATCGCGCAGGAGACGGCGACCGGCAGCGGCACGGACAGGTCGGCGACCACGTCGAACGCGCCTGCGGCGAGAAGGGGTCGGAGCATCCGCCCGGCGGTGGACTCGATCCGCTGCCGCATCTGCTCCAGCCGGCGGGCGCTGAAGGCGGTGGTGGCGAGCCGCTTGAGCCGGGTGTGGTCGGCGCCGTCGCGCATCGGCAGCATCCGGTCGACCACGCGGGAGAGCGCGGTGGCACCGGCCCGGGGCAGCCCGACGGCGGTCGGGTCGACGGTGGTGCCGGGGTGCATGAGGACGGTGACGATCTCCTCGTAGCCGGCCACGACGTGCACCCGGCCGAGGTCGAGGACCGGCGCCTCGGCGAGCAGTCGGCGGTAGAGCGCGGGTGGGTCCTGCTGCGCGGCGGGCTGTTGGATGAACCGCGTCAGCTCGTGCCGGAGGCTGTCCATGCCCGGCTCTCCTCAACTGGGTCGGTGGCGTGCGGAGTTGGGCGCGGAAACAGGGGTGCCGCGGTGGAACCCGCAGGGCGGGCCCACCGCGGCACAGGACCCGTTACTCCGCGGCGGTCTCCGCGGCCGAGTTGGACACGGAGCTGAAGCTGGAGACCGGGCAGGCGGCGCAGGCCAGCGAGCTGACGCTGATGCCACCGTTGACGGTGTCGAGCTCCTCGACCTCGATGTCGAACTGCTCGTTCTCGGTGATCTCGTTCTCGGCCATGGTGGTCTCCCTCCGATGGTCGGCGCCGCACCCCGGCCGGGGCCCGGTCACCGTTCTCCGCCTTCGTCCGCCGGCCTTTTCTCCGGCTCGCTCTCGGCGACGAGAAAAATATGCACCCGGGGCACAGGAGCGCGACAGTAAGGGATGTCAGGAATTCACCCGTGGAAAATGACACACCGCCTCACATGACATTTTGAACCGCTTCTGACCTGGCTATATGTGGACTCTTGCCTTGGCCGCGCATCACCCCTCACGCTGTATTCCATGACATCCACCAACAGCTCCGGAATTCCCGGGACGGCAGCCGTGGAGGTGCGGGACCTGCACCGCCGCTACGGCGATTACGAGGCGGTGCGCGGCGTGTCCTTCACCGTCGCCCACGGAGAACTCTTCGCCCTGCTCGGCACCAACGGCGCCGGCAAGACGACCACGCTGGAGGTGCTGGAGGGCTACGGCCCGCCGAGCTCCGGCACGGTCCGGGTGTTCGGCCTGGACCCGTACGCGCAGGGGCCGGAGGTCCGCCGGCGCACCGGCGTGATGCTCCAGGAGGGCGGCTTCTTCAAGGAGTTGACCGTCGCGGAGACGGTCGACTCCTGGCGCACCTTCCTCACCGGGCCGCGGCCGACCGCCGAGGTGCTGGCCCAGGTCGGGCTCACCGAGCGGGCGGGCACCCGGGTCGCCCAGCTGTCCGGCGGCGAACGGCGCCGGCTGGACCTCGCGCTGGCCGTGCTGAACGGCCCCGACCTGCTCTTCCTGGACGAGCCCACCACCGGCATGGACCCGGAGGCCCGCCGCACCACCTGGCGGATCGTCAGGGAGTTGCAGGCCTCCGGCACCACCGTGCTGCTGACCACCCACTACCTGGAGGAGGCCCAGCAGTTGGCCGACCGGGTGGCCATCATGGACAAGGGCCGGCTGGCCGCGGTCGGCACGGTGGAGGAGGTGCTCTCCGGCCACGGCACCCGGATCACCTTCCCGCTGCCGAAGGGCGTCAGCGAGGCCCAACTGCCACAGGTGCTGGGCGGGTCGGCGAGCGTCACGGACGGCGTCGCGGTGTACACGGCGGCCCGGACCGCCCCGGCGCTGGCCGCGCTGCACGCCTGGGCGGCCGAGTGGTCGGTGGAGCTGGACGGCATCGAGGTGCGGTCCGCCTCCCTGGAGGACGTCTTCCTGGAACTGGCGCACGACGGCCGCGACACCGGCGCGGCGCACGAAGGGGCAGGTGCACGATGACCACCACCGACCCGGCCGGCGCACTCGCCGCCCGCCGCTCCGGGACCGCCGCCGCGGGCCCGTCCCGATCGGCCGCGGCCCCGGGCCGGGCCCGCTACGCCCGCGGCCAGTTCCTGCTCTCCTGGCGGGTGTTCTGGCGCAACCGACGGTCCACCTTCATCGGCTTCCTGCTGCCGGTGCTGCTCGACCTGGTGGTCGCGGCCCCGCTGCGCGGCAAGGAGATCGCCGGGGTGAACGCGGCCGGCTACACCACCGTCGGCTTCATCGGCCTGGCCCTGGTGACCTCCTTCATCAACCTGCTGAACGGGGTGGTCGCCCGCCGCGACGACCTCGTCCTCAAGCGGCTGCGCGGCACCGAGGTCCCGCCGACGGCGATCTTCGCCGGTCAGATCGGTGCGGGCGGGGCCGTGGTGCTGCTGCAGGTGCTGGTGCTCGGCGCGGTCTCGGTCGGCTGGTTCGGCGCGGAACTGCCCGCCGACCCGCTGCTCTTCCTGCTCACCGTGGCCGCGGGCTACCTGCTCTTCGCGGTGCTCGCCGTGGCGCTCTCCGGCGTCACCCCCAGCGCGGAGACTGCGCCGATGGTGGCCACCCCGGTGCTGCTGCTCTGCATGTTCGGCAGCGGCGTGGTCGCGCCGGTGGCCTCGATGCCGGACTGGCTGCAGCCCGTCGCGCACGTGCTGCCGCTCGCCCCGGTCGTGGAGACCCTGCGGACGGCCTGGTTCGGCCGCGGCTTCGGCCACGAGACCTGGGCCGGCGCCCCGCTGGACCGGCTCGACCTGCTGCACGGCTGGGCGCACGCCGCCCCCTCCCTGCTGATGATCGCCGCCTGGGTCGCCGCCGCGGCCGTCCTCGGCCGCCGGCTGTTCCGCTGGGAGCCCCGCCGCGGCTGACCGCCGCACCGCCCGCCCGGCGCGCACCCCCGACCGCCCGGGGGTGCGCGGGGCCACCGCCCGGGTGTGCGAGAGTGCGGACGGACGGATCGTCAGCGGGCGGGTACGAGGAGCGTGGGCGCGGTGGCAGGGCGGGCTTCCGGCAGCACTTCGGGCGGCGGCGGCCGGGTCGGTGGCGGCGGCGGCGGCAGGGGCAGCCGGGTCGACGCGGTGGTGGTCGGCTCCGGACCGAACGGGCTCGCCGCCGCCCTGCTGCTCGCCGCGGCCGGCCTGGAGACCGTGGTGTACGAGGCCGCCGACACCGTCGGCGGCGGCATGCGCACCGCCGAGACCACCCTGCCCGGCTTCCGGCACGACCTCTGCTCGGTCGCCCACCCGATGGCCCTGGCCTCGCCGTTCTTCCGTGCCTTCGGCCTCGCCGACCGGGTCGACCTGCTGCAGCCGCCCGCGCCGTACGCGCAGCCGCTGGACGGCGCCCCCGCCGGGATCGCCTACCGGGACCTCGACCGCACCGTCGAACGCCTCGGCCGCGACGGCCGCGCCTGGCGGGCCCTGTTCGGCCCGCTGGTGGACCGCTGGCAGGGTACCGTCGACGCCGCGCTCTCCGACCAGCGCCGGCTGCCGGCCGACCCGCTGACGGCCCTCCGGCTGGGCCTGCGGGTCGCCGAGTTCGGCACCCCGGCCTGGGGTGCGCGGTTCCGCGACCCGGCCGCCCGGGCGATGCTCGCCGGCGTCGCCGCCCACGCCGTCGCCCCGCCGCGCGCCCTGGCCCCGGCCGGCGCCGGCCTGCTGCTGGCCGCCCTGGGGCACGCCGTCGGCTGGCCGGTGCCGCGCGGCGGCAGCCGGGCGATCGCCGACGCCATGGCCGCCGAACTGGTCCGCCGCGGCGGCCGGGTCGTCACCGGCCACCGGGTCGGATCGCTCGCCGAACTCCCGCCCGCCCGGGCCGTCCTGCTCGACCTCACGCCCGCCGGGCTGCTCCACCTCGCCGGGCGCGCCCTGCCCGAGGGGTACGCCCGGAGGCTGCGCGCCTTCCGCTACGGCCCGGCCGCCTGCAAGGTCGACTTCGCGCTGTCCGGGCCGGTGCCCTGGGCGGACCCGGCCTGTGCCGAGGCGGGCACCCTGCACCTGTCCGGCAGCCGCGAGGAGACCGTCGCCGTGGAGCGCGAGGTCGCCGCGGGCCGCCATGCGGCGCGGCCGTACGTGCTCGCGGTGCAGCCGGGGGTCGTCGACCCGGGCCGGGCACCCGCCGGGATGCACACCCTGTACAGCTACGCCCATGTGCCGCACGGCTCGACGGTCGACGTCAGCGAGGCGGTGGAGCGGCAGATCGAGCGGTTCGCCCCCGGCTTCCGCGACCTCGTCCTCGCCCGCTCCACCACCACGGCCGCCGACCAGCAGCTGCACAACGCCAACTACGTCGGCGGCGACATCGGCGGCGGTGCGATGTCGCTGTGGCAGACCGTCTTCCGCCCCGTCCCCGCCCTCGACCCGTACGCCACCCCCCTCGACGGCGTCTACCTCTGCTCCGCCTCCACCCCGCCCGGCCCCGGCGTCCACGGCATGGCCGGCCTGCACGCCGCCCGCCGCGCCCTGAAGCACCGCTTCGGCCTCACCGCCGACCCGCTGGAGCACCTGGCGCAGGGCTGAGCCCCGGCCCGATCCGCGGAATCGCGTTGACGGGCGCGCCGACCCTGCCGGAGGCTGTCCCGGACCGTCCGTCAGGAGGCCGACCGGATCGGCCGCCCCGGGCCCGCCGGCCCGTCCCGGCAGCCCCGGGGACCACCGCTCAGGGAGGGAACCCGTGCAGCCACGGACCCGAGCCGCGTCGGCCCTGCTCGCGCCGGCCCTCGCCGCAACACTGCTCCTCACCGGCTGCACCCCCGGCGCGCCGCACGCCGCCACACCCGTCCCCTCGGACGGCGGGCCGAGCCACAACAACCGGATCCACACGGGCAGCGAGGCGAGCCCGTCGTACTGGGTCAGGTCGCCGACGGACCGCTTCGCCCTCCTGGTGGAGGAGTCCGGCTCGAAGGGCGATCCCGGGGGCGTCCGGCGCCGCGCGGTGATCAGGTCCTACACGCCGTCGTCCTCGTCGACCGGCGAGGGGACGCTCGGGCCGGTGGTGTGGCGCGACACCGCGGCGTACGGCACCCTCGCCGACAGCCCGACCTTCCGGTGGGAGGACGCCGCGGACCGCGTCTGGATCGTCCTCACCCCCGGCGGGGAACCGTACCCGGCGGTGGCGATCCACGTGGTCTCCGAGGCGGGCGGCGGAGCCTGGTCCCCACGCACGGTCGACAGGTCCGAGTACGGGAACGTTCCGCGGTCGGTCCTCGGGAGCGTCCCGCAGCCGATGCGCGGGGAGCTCGGGCTGTCGTGACCGCGGGTGCTCAGACCGGGCCGGGCGGCGGTTCGGCGACGACGACCTCGGCGGGGCGCAGCAGCTGGTCGCCGACGCGGTAGCCGGTGCGGACGACCTCGATGCAGATCGGCTCGGTGACGACGGTGGAGCGGGTGTAGCCGACGGCGAGGTGCAGGACCGGGTCGAAGGCGTCGCCGGGTTCGCCGAAGGACTGCAGGCCGAGGGAGCCGAGCTCGGTCTCCAGGAGGTCGGCGACGGCGCCGAAGCCGTCGACCACCTCCCCGGCGACCCGGGCCCGGTCGATGGCGTCGAGCACGGGCAGTAGCCGGCCGAGCACGTTGGAGACGGCGATCTCGCGGACGGCGAGGCGGTCGCGGTGGACGCGGCGGCGGTAGTTGTCGTAGTCGGCCTTGAGGCGGCGCAGGTCCTCGTCGGGCCCGGCGTGCGGGCCCTCGCCGTCGCCTGCCGAGTGCGCCATGGGCGGAACTCCCTCCGGACGGTATCCGCAGCCCCTGAAACCGGGATAATTCTGGATAAAGGGCTTGTCAAGGGCCGAGGCAGGGAGGTAGGGCGCGATGATCACCGAACTGGCCGTGGAGCGGGTCGAATTCACCTGCGGGCAGTGCTGGCACCACTGGTCCGTGGACTACGACGTCCAGCACTACCGCGACGACGACGGAGGCGACTGGGAGTACTTCTCCCACGACGGCATAGGCGCGGCCTCGCCCTACACCCCGGACGGCGGGGTCCCGTGTCCGGAGTGCGGGCGGCACTGGGTCGGCCACCTGGTCGCCCGGCGGCTGGTGCCGCTGGCGGGTTCCGGCGGGTCCGTGCCGCGCCACCCGGTCGGGGACCCGGCGAGCCACCGTCCGGAGCGGCACGACGCGCCGCTGCTGTCCGGCACCGTGCGCCGCGAGCCGCACCCGACCACGCCGGGCTGATCACCGGCCGTCGGCGGAGGTCAGCGGTCCGCGGCGACGGTCGCGTCGATGCCGGCGAGGGCGATGTCGAGCCCGGCTTCGAACTGGCTGTCGCGGGAGGCGCGCAGGCCGCCGTCCTCGGTGGGCGGCAGCAGGTCGGCGTTGTCGAGGAAGCGGGCGTCGGCCCGCTCGGCGACGCCGCGGACGACCCGGTTGAGCCCGTCCTCGTCGAGGCCGGAGGCCTTGACCCGCTGCATCCACTGCGACTCGGCGAGGGCGAAGCCGTAGACGAACTGCAGCACCAGGCCGAGGGCGCCGCCGAGCCGTGCCCCGGTGAGGCCGGTGCGGCGGATCGCGCCGATCGCGCTGGTCGAGAAGAAGAGCGCGTTGGGGCCCAGGGCGAGGAACTGGCCGACGAGTTGGGCGGCCCAGTGGTGTTCCTGCAGGCAGCGGCGGTACTCGTGGGCGAGCAGCCGCAGGTGGGCCCGCCAGTCGTCGCCATCGCCGAGCGGCGGGATCCGCATGTCACCGAAGGCCTCGTCGAGGGCGAGTTCGAGGAGTTCGTCCTTGTTGTCGACGTACCAGTAGACCGACATGGGGGTGACGTCGAGGGCGGCGGCCAGCTTGCGCATGCTGAAGGCCTGGACGCCGTCGGCGTCGAGCAGTCCGACCGCGGTGCGCACGATCCGCTCGCGGCTGAGGCCGGCGGGCGCGCTGCCGCGGCGCCGCTCGCGGGGCGGCGCCACCCAGATGCTGACGGCCGGGTCGCGGGGCTTGTCCGCCATGCTCGTCCTTCGTGCTCGCTGCACGGCCGCCGGTGCTGCGGCCGTGCAGCGATCGTAGGGCCGGATCAGCCGGCCTGGGGCACCGGCTCGGCGGGGACGGACGCGGCAGGCGGCGCACCGGCGGCCCGGCCGAGCAGCCAGGCCGCGACCAGGCCGCCGGCGAGCACCGCGGCGGCGCCGATGAGCTGGCCGGCGGTGAGGCTGTCGGCGAAGGCCGACCGGATCGTCCCGGCCGCGGAGGGGCCGCCGGCGGCGAGCGCGTCGGGCAGCGAGCGGGCGGCGGAGTCGGGCAGCCCGGCGGGCAGCGCGGCGGCGAACTTCGCGGCGAGCACGGCGCCGAGGACGGCCACGCCGAGCGAGTTGCCGAGTTCGCCGAGGGTGCCCATCAGGCCGGAGCCGACGCCGGCCTTCTCCGGCGGGATCGAGGTCATCACCGCGCCGGCCATGGCGGGCTGGGCGCAGGCGACGCCGGCGCCCATCATCACCAGGCCGAGCAGGATGCCCGGGTAGGAGCCGCCGTGGCCGAAGAGGGCGATCGCGGCGAGTCCGCCGGCCAGCAGTGAGAGGCCGGTGGCGATGGCGGTGGGCGGCGAGAGCCGGGCGGTGAGCCGCATGCCGGCGCCGGTGAGGTTGAGGGCGACCACGGTGAGGGCCATCGGGGCGGTCCGCAGACCGGCGTCGAGCGGCCCGTAGTGGAGGACGAACTGCAGGTGCTGGGTGAGCAGGAAGAGCGAGCCGCCCATGCCGAAGCTGACCAGGACGCCGCCGGAGACGGCGCCGCGGAAGCGGGCGTTGCGGAAGAACGCGAGGTCGAGCAGCGGGTGTTCGATCCGGCGCTCCCAGAGGCCGAAGGCCAGCAGGAAGAGCGCGCCGAGGCCGCCGGCGAGCAGGGTGCGGGGCGCCGTCCAGCCGTAGCCGGGGCCCTGGATGACGGCGTAGACGAGGCCGGTGAGGCCGGCCGTGGAGAGCACGGCGCCGAGCAGGTCGGGGCGGTCGCCGCGCGGGTCCTTGGACTCGGGCACCAGCCGGCCGACGGCGACCAGGCCGAGGGCGGCGACCGGCAGGTTGACCAGGAAGGTGGAGCCCCACCAGAAGTGGTTGAGCAGCAGGCCGCCGATGACCGGTCCGAGGGCGATGCCGAGCGAGGCGACGGCCGTCCAGGCGGCGATCGCCTTGGGCTGCTCGTCCGCGTCGAAGGTGCGGACGACGATGGCGAGGCTGGTGGCGAGCAGCAGGCTGCCGCCGACGCCCATGCCGGCGCGGGCCGCGATCAGCTGGCCGGGGTCGCCGGCGAGGGCCGCGGCGAGCGATCCGGCGCCGAACAGGCCGAGGCCGATCATCTGGACCTTCTTGCGCCCGTACCGGTCGGCGAGGCCGCCGGCGGCGATCAGCAGGCCCGCCTGGGCGAGCGAGTAGGCGCCGATGACCCACTGGGTCTGGGAGGTGGTGGCGCCGAGCTCCTCGGTGAGGGAGGGCACGGCGACGTTGAGGATGGTGTTGTCGAGGATCACGACGAGCTGTGCCAGACAGATGACCGCGAGGATCACCCATCGGTCGGGGCGGCGCTGGGGATCGGTCACTGCCGGCTCCACTCTATTCTACGGTGTATAAGACTTGTACACCGTAGAAGAGAGGCCGCGCGGAGCGCCACCGATTTGCGGCAACCCATCGGCCCGGCCGGGCACCAGGGGCCGGCCGGGGCGTCAGAGTCCGGCGCGGATCTCGTCCAGCGACTCCTGCATCAGCGCCCGCGCCCGGGTGAACCAGTCGGCCAGCACGGCGACCTCCTCCGGGCCGTAGTCGGCGAAGAGTCCGCCGAGCCGCAGGTAGAACGGCCCGTAGGCCTCCATGATCCGCTGCTGCGCCGAGGGGTCCATCGCGATCCGGACCTTGCGGCGGTCGTCCGGGTCCGGCGCGCGGCGGGCGTAGCCGGCCTTCTCCAGGCGGTTGAGGACCCCGGTGACGGCGCCGGTGGTGAGGTTGGCCCGCTCGGCCAAGTCGCCGGCGGCCAGTGACTCGCCGGCCAGCTCGGCCTCGATCAGGAAGCCGATGCAGGTCAGGTCGGTGGTGTTGAGGCCGAGTCGCGCCGCGATGTCCTGCTGCCCGAAGTGGGCGAGGGCGATCATCCGGTCCATCGCCTGCAGGGCCTGCTCGGGGGTCGCAGCCGGGCGCGGCTTGCCTTCCACGGACAGTCTCCTTAGCATCTAAGTTACTTAGCTCGTGAGATAAAAGTTCTGCCGGGCGCGGGCCTGCGCCGCCGACGGCACCATCACACCGTACGAGGAGACATGAGCGCACACGGCGACCACGACATGGGGCACACCGTCGCCGGCTGGACGGGCTCCCTGCTCGCCGTCGCCGGCACCGCGGTGGCCGGAACGGCGTTCGCGGCGGGCTCCACCGCCGCCCTGTGGGCGGGCCTGGCACTGCTGCCGGCCGCCGCCCTCACCACCTGGCTGCTGCACCTCGCCGGCTGGGGCAAGGCCACCGGCCCGCGGCCGCTCGGCCGCCGCGACTGGCACCTGCGCGACCGCACCGCCCGGCACGGCCACCCCGACTGCCTCGGCTGCCGCCTGGCCGGCCGCGGACGCAGCGCACCCGCTCCCGAACGGGCCGTCGCGGCGCCGGGGCGGGTGCGCGTCCAGGCGCCGCGGACCGACGCCGGGTCGGTCAGGGCAGCGTCCAGAACTGCGTCGTGATCAGGTAGAAGACCGCGACCCAGAACGCGGTCGCCGCGGCGACGATGCCGAGGCCGATGCGGTTGGTCCTCGCCGCCGGTTCGTCGGGCTTCGGCCGGAGCCACCGCTTGAGCAGCCGGTTCACGTAGTACGGCATCGTGAAGAAGGTCATGATGAAGCTCGACAGCAGGTTGCCCACCAGCAGCCCGAGCCAGAGCGGCATGTGCGCCGGCGACAGCGCGAGCGTCAGCAGCACGACCGTCGGGTAGAGGCCGACCCAGACCGCCAGGGCGGTCTTGGCCTCCGAGGGCGGCGGCACCTCCCTGCCGTTCTCCTCGAAGGCGAACCAGCTGCCGAACGAGTTGTCGATCGTGTGCAGCTTGAACTCGTCGAACTTCCTGCCCTCCGCCAGGATCTCCCGCCGCTCGGCCGACGTCAGCCAGGCGTCGAGGTGTTCGGCGTTGTCGAAGCGGTACAGCGTGGTCCACTCCTCCTGCAGTCCCTCGATCGGGCGGAAGAGCTCAGTGCCGCGGTAGCCCACGAAGGTGGACTCCTCCTGGCTCATCCGCTGCTGCCAGGCGAGGAAGTCCTCGACGTGGTTCGGGTGGACGCGGTGGGTGACCACCATGGTCACCAGCGGATCCGGCGGCCTCGCGCCGCCGCTGACCACCTGCTGGGTGGCCGGGCCGTCGAAGTAGCCGCGGCCGACGTCGAGCAGGGTCTGCCGGGTGGCGCTGTTGATCCACGCCTGCAGGTGGGCGATCGAGTCGAACCGGTACACCACGACCCAGTCCGGCTGCAGGGCCGTCGGCGGGGAGATCTCCGCACCCAGGTACCCGGTGTAGTCGGCGGCGGCGCTGTTCACGTCCAGCTGCCAGGTCGCGTACTCGCGGTCCAGTCCGGGCCGGACCTTCTGGCCGATGATGGCCGTCGCCGTCGCGCCGTCGCGCGCCTCGGTGCTCGTGCCGCTGCTCAGGTCGCTGCTCATGTCGTCCGCCCCGTGGGTGCCCGCCTGCTCCCGGCGAGCCGGCCGTAGATGCGTTCCGGGGTCAGCGGCAGCGCACGGTGGCGGACGCCCGTGGCGTCGTGGAGCGCGTTCGCCAGCGCCGGGGCGACCGGGTTGATGCAGCACTCCGCCATCCCCTTGGACCGCATGGGCCCGAAGGAGTCCGACGACTCCACCAGGAGCACCTCCGTCCGGGGCACGTCGGCGTACGTGGGGATGCGGTAGTTGCGGAAGTTCGGGTTGACCACGGCCCCGCCGGCGTCGACGTGGTGGTTCTCGGTCAGCGCGAAGCCGATGCCCTGGGCGACACCGCCCTCCACCTGGCCGCGGACCTGCGCGGGGTTGATCACCACGGCGGCGTCGGTCGCCTGGACGCTGCGCAGGATCCGGATCTCGCCCGTCACCCGGTGGACGGCGATCCGGAACCCGTGCGTGTTCGAGGTGACGCTGCGCGGCGACCCGTAGGCCTTGCGGGCGGCGTTGAAGCGGATCCCGCGCGCCCGTGCCAGCGCGACGAGTTCGGCCAGCGACACCCGCCGGTCGCCGCAGACGACACCGTCGTCGTCCATCGAGCACAGGACGAGGTGGACGCCGGTGTGCGCGGCGGCGAACTCCAGGATGCGGTCGCGCACGGCGTTGGCCGCCCGCAGCACCGCGTTGCCCGCCACGAAGAGGCCGGCGCTCGCGAAGGCGCCGGTGTCGAACCCGGTGCGGTCGGTGTCGGACTGGACGAGACGGATCCGCGACGGCGTGGTGCCCAGCTGGTTCGCCGCGATCTGCACATGGGCGGTCGAGGTGCCCTCGCCGAACTCGACCGTCCCGACGGAGAGTTCGTAGACCAGGTCGTCGCCGAGCGTGACCCGGGCCTCGGAGGTGTGGTCGGTCGGCGGCGCGGTCTCGTGCAGCGAACTCGCCACGCCCGTCCCGACCAGCCAGTCCGGACCGGGCGGCGGCTCGTCGGCCGTCCGGGCCAGCGCCTCGCCCACCAGGTCGATGCACTTGCCGAGTCCGTCCTCGGTGAACATCACGTCGTCGGGGCCGTCGTGCAGGGCGACCAGCGGATCGCCCGGGCGCACGATGTTGCGCCGCCGCAGTTCGAGCGGGTCCATGTGCAGCGAACGGGCCAGTTCGTCCATCGCCGACTCCACGGCGAACGCCGGCTGCGTCATCCCGTAGCCGCGCAGGGCCCCGCTCGGGACGGTGTTGGTGTAGACGGAGAAGGCGTCGTACTTCTTGTTGGGGCAGCGGTAGATCATGACGGCCGCGCCGCCCGCGAACAGCGTCTCGCCGCCGTGGTTGCCGTAGGCGCCCGTGTTCGACACGTTGCGCACCTGGAACGCCGTCAGCGTTCCGTCCGCCTTCGCGCCGAGCCGGACGGTCAGCGTCATCGGGTGCCGGGGCGAGGCGGTGGTGAACTCCTCCTCGCGGGTGTACTCGAAGCAGACCGGCCGGCCGGTGTCCAGGGCCGCGAGCGCGACCAGGTCCTCCGAGATCACCTCCTGCTTGCCGCCGAAGCCGCCGCCGACCCGCTTGCAGAACACCCGCAGCTGGTCCGGCCGCAGCGCGAAGAGGTAGGCCAGCTTGACCTTCGCGATGGACGGCGACTGCGAACTGGTCCGGACGTTCAGCCGGCCGTCCTCCATCCAGGCGATCGAGCCGTGGGTCTCCAGGTGCGCGTGCTGCACCCGCGGCGAGGAGTAGGTGCCCTCGTGGATCACGTCGGCCTCGGCGAACCCCGCGTCCACGTCGCCGATGTGCGAGTGGAGTTCGAGCAGGATGTTGTGGACGGGGTCGCGGACGAACGGGTCCGCCGTGCCGTGCAGCTGCGGCGCCCCGTCGGCCATCGCCTCCTCGGGGTCGAACACCGCCGGCAGGGGCTCGTAGTCGACGACGACCCGGCGGCAGCCCTCCTCCGCCGCCGCGACCGTGTCGGCCAGCACCGCGACGACCCGCTGGCCGACGAACCGCACCGTGTCGTCCAGGACGAAGGTGTCGTCCGGATCGACGAGGTGGTCGGTGTGGATCGCCGTGGTGAAGCGTTTGCGCGGCACGTCCTCCCAGGTGTAGACCCGGTGCACGCCAGGGACGGCGAGCGCCGCGGTCCTGTCGATCGAGACGATCCGGGCGTGCGCGTGCGGCGAGTGCAGGACCTTGAGGTGCAGCATGCCGTCGATGTGCGTGTCCATCGTGAACTCGGCACGGCCGGTGACCACGTCGTTGGCCGCCGGCGCGCCCACGGACGTCCCGACGGCCCGCCCGGGCGCGGCCGTCTCCACACCGGTCACGCCCCGTACCGCGTCCTCGATCGCCCGGTAGCCCGTGCATCGGCAGAGGTTGCCCTTCAGCGCCCTCGGCAGGTCCTCCTTCTGGGCCTCGGTGAAGGTGGCCGAGGTCATGATCATCCCTGCGGTGCAGAAGCCGCACTGGAAGCCCGGGGCGTCCCGGAACCGGCGCTGCATCGGATGCAGGTTCCCCGGGGACCCGAGACCCTCGATCGTGGTGACCTCGCGGCCCTCCGCGCGGAAGGCGGGGGTGATGCAGCTGTGCACCGGGCTCCCGTCCACCCACACCGTGCAGGCCCCGCAATCGCCCGCGTCGCAGCCCTTCTTGACACCGTGGTGGCCGAGCTGCCGGAGGAAGGTGCGCAGGCACTGGCCCGGAGCGGGCTCCTCCTCGAAGCCCCTGCCGTTCACGCTGTAGGTCATGCCGGGCCTCCGTCCGCGAGTTCGCGGCGAATCTCTTCGGCGAAGTGCTGGGTCAGGTGGCGGCGGTGGTCGGGGGTCCCGTTGGGGTCGTCGAACCAGACGTCGTCGGGGATCGCGTCGACGCCGCGCCGCAGCGTCTCGGCGTCGGGCACGGTCTCGAAGGCCAGGCGCACCGGCCGGGTGGTGCCGGCGGTGACGGTGAGCAGCATCCCGCCCGTGCCCGGCGCCCGGGTGCCGACGAGGAAGACCGTCGAACGGCCGAGGCGGGTGAGTGAGAAGCGGCGGTGCGCGGTGCGTTTGCGCAGGGCGCGCGCGGGGATGTCGATGCGCCGCAGGATCTCCCCGGGCGCGAGGACGTTCCGGTTGTTGCCGGTGACGAAGTCGTGGGCGTCGACGGTGCGCACCGACCCGTCGGCGGCCCACAGTTCGTAGGTCGCCTCCAGGGCGACGGTCAGGGTGATCATCGGGCCGGCCGGCAGTGACAGGCAGATGTTGCCGCCGACGGTCGCCGCGTTCCAGACCTTGAACGACGACAGGAACGCCTCGCAGCTCGCCGCCAGGAGCGGGCCGGCCGTCCAGTCGCCGGGCGGCTCGAAGGCGTGGAGGTCACGGACGGTGCACGTGGCCCCGATCGAGAGACCGGCGTCGCTCGTGACGAGCGGGTCCCAGCGTAACGAGGTCAGGTCGACCAGGCGGTCGAGGTGCGGCTGCTCCACGGAGTACAGGAAGGTTCCGCCGGCGAGCCAGGCGTCGCCCTCGCGCCAGTCGGCGCCCGGACGGTCGGCCGGCCGCCGCACGACTTCGGTGATGGTGTTGAGGTCCATGGCAGTTGGTCTTGGCTCGGTGGACTCGCCGGATCCGACGGGTCGCGACGTGCGCCGGGAGCGGGCACAACCTCGAGCGACAGAGTCATGTTCCGGCCGCTGCGGTCGAGCTGTTCGAGGAAGGACCGGCGGGCGCTGGATTACCTTTCGAGCGTATACCGGAACGGGCCGGCAGGTGCGGCCGGACGGCCGCGGCCGCCGCGGGCCCGTAGGCCTCGGCGAGCCGGTGCAGGAAGTCCGCCCGGTCGAAGCGGTACTCCTGGGTGCCGACCGCCTCCAGCGCCAGGGTGGCCAGCAGGCAGCCGACCCGGGCCGCGGCGAGCACGGGCAGCCGCCAGACCGTCCCGGCCAGGAAGCCGGCCCGGAAGGCGTCGCCGACACCGGTCGGGTCGGCCACGGCCCGCTCGGGCGGCGGGCCTGTGCGCACGGGCGGTGCGCCGCGGCGCTCGATCCGGACGCCGTCGGCGCCGAGGGTGGTGATCCAGCTGCCGACCCGCCCGAGCACCTGCTCCGCCGTCAACCCGGTCTTGCGGAGCAGCAGTTCCCGCTCGTACGCGTTGGTGAACAGCAGCGCGGCGCCGCCGACGAGCTGCGCGATCTCCTCGCCGTCGAGCCGGGCGAGCTGCTGGGACGGGTCCGCGGCGAACGGGATCCCGGCCCGGCGGCACTCCTCGGTACGGCGCCGCATGGCCGCGGGATCGTCCGGGCCGACCAGGACCAGCCGCGCCGGTCCGCTACGGGCCAGCACCCCCGCGAGGTCGATCTCCGCGGCGCGGGCCATCGCGCCCGGGTAGAAGGAGGCGATCTGGTTCTGCTCCCGGTCGGTGGTGCACAGGAAGCGGGCGGTGAACAGCTCCGGCACGGTCAGCACCCCGGTGGTGTCGACGCCGTTGGCGCGCAGCCAGGCGTCGTACTCGGCGTGGTCGGCCCCGGCGGCGCCGACCAGCACCGGGGCCAGCCCGAGCCGGCCGAGGCCGACGGCGATGTTGGCGCCCACGCCGCCGCGGCGCACCTCCAGCCCGCCGACCAGGAAGGAGAGCGAGACCCGGTCCAGCCGGTCGGGCAGCAGCTGTTCGGCGATCGACCCGGGGAACTCCATCAGGTGGTCGGTGGCGATGGAGCCGCTAACCACGATCCGCCCGGCCGGGTCGTACGCGGTGCTGGTCACGGGGGTTCCTTCCGGTGGCGGGCCGGTCACCAGCCGCGTCGGGCGGCCGGGATCCGGACGCCGTGGCGGAGGCGGGCGACGAGGGCGCGGCGCAGTTCGCGGTCGTGGTCGGTCTCGGCGGGCAGGTCGAGCTGGACGATGTCCACGCCGGCCGAACGGAGCAGGCCGATGCGGTCGGCGACGGTGTCCGGCGACCCGGTGTACGTGGCGGCGAGCGAGCGGCGGACGTAGGCGGCGACCTGGTCGGCACCGTCGCTGCCGGCCCGCCGCGGGTCGGCGCGGCCGCGTTCGCGGTCCCGGTCGAGCTGGACGGCCTCGGCGAAGCCGTGGGCGGCGGGGCCCGCGGTGAGCCGCAGGGCGTCGCGCCGCAGCCGCCGGACGCGCTCCCGGGCGGCCTCGTCGGTGTCGTCGAGGACGACGGTGACGTGCCGCCAGATCCGCAGGGTGCGGCCGTGCGCGGCCGCGGCGGACCGGACCTCGGCGATCCTGCGGCGGGTGTCCGGCAACGGCAGCGGGCTCACCGCGTACACGTCGGTGTACCGGGCGGCCAGGGCGACTCCCTCCGGGGCGGAGCCGCCGAAGGACAGCAGCTCGCCGCCCGGGTCGGGGCGCAGCCCCGGCCTGGCGCCGTGCACCTGGTAGAACTCGCCGTCGTGGTCGATGTCCGCGTCGGCCGCGAGGTAGCGCCGGAACACCTCCAGGTACTCGCCGGCCCGGCGGTAGCGGTCCGCCTTGCCGAGCAGGTCGCCGTCGCGGGCGACGTCCAGGTCGCTGGAGCCGACGATCACGTGGGCGGCCGCCCGTCCGCCGGAGAGCCGGTCCAGGGTGGCGAGGGCGCGGGCGGCGGTGGTGGGCGCGGCGGCGCCGACCCGGTGCGCGACGGCGAGCCGCAGCCGGTCGGTGGCGGCGAGCGCCCAGCCGGCGACCAGCCACGGGTCGGGCCAGGAGCTGGACTGCACCACGAGGGCGGAGTCGAAGCCGTCCTCCTCCAACTCCCGTGCGGTGCGGGCGACGTGCCCGGGGTCGGCGGTGCGGTCCCGCGGGTCGGGGGCGTGGCGCAGCGCCTGCCGTTCCTGCGGGGTGCGGCCGGTGACGGGGGCGGCCCGGACGCCGCCGCGGATCTCGAGTTCCATCGGGGTACCTCCTCGGGTCGGGCAGGGCCTGGGCCGTCTCTAGCCCGCGGCGGGGCCGAGGCGGGCGAGGGTGTCGAGCAGGCGGGACCGGCTGACGAAGACCTCCGGCGGCAGCGAGACGTACAGCTGGATGGTGGTGACGCCGGGCAGGTGGTACTGCAGGATCCGCTCCCGGCACTCCTCGGGCGAGCCGCTGATGAACAGGCCGTCGACGGCCTCGTCGGGCAGTGCCTTCTGGGCGCCCTCGTGGTCGCCGGCCGCCCAGCGTTCGTGGGTCTCGGCGAGCAGCTCGCCGTTGCCGAGCCACTCGTGGAACTTCCGGTAGGGCTCGCGGTTGAGGATCCAGGCGAGGAAGGGGCGGCTGGCCCGGTGGGCGTGGTCGGTGTCCTCGGTGGGGCAGACGAAGACCTTGACGACGAGTTCCTTGCCCGGCGGCTGCGGGCCGACGGCGCCCAGCACGGTCGGCAGGTCCTTGGGGAACAGCAGGTTGGTGATGGCGCCGTCCCCCTCGGTGAAGCCGAGCCGGAGCATGCCGGGGCGCAGGGCGCCGAGGATCACCTTGACCGGCTCGGCGGGCGGGTGCGGCAGCCGGTAGCCGGTGATGGAGAAGGTGTCGAAGTCCCCGGCGACGTGCTCGCCGCGCAGCGCGCGGGTGACGAAGCGCAGCACGTCCCGGGTGCGTTTGAAGGGCTCGTCGAACGGGATGCCGTTGATGTCGGTGACGTGCGCGGGCACGGACGCCCCGATGCCCAGCAGGACCCGTCCGGGGGCGAGTTGGGCGAGGGTGGCGGCGGTCTGGGCGAGCACCGCCGGCCCCCGGGTGTGCACCGGCACGATGCCGGTGGCGATGCGCAGACCCGGGGACCAGGCGGCGGTGGCGGCCAGCGGGGTGAAGGCGTCGGTGCCGCCGCCCTCCGCGCTCCAGACGTCGGTGTAGCCGAGGTCGGGGAGCCGTTCGACGAGGAAGCGGTGCCGGTCGATGGTGAGGCCCGGCAGCGGCAGGGTGATGCCCCACTTCGGCGGTCCGGCCGGGGTGCGGCCGTGCGGTGGGTACGGGGCGGTCATGGCGGCGGACGTCCTTCCTGGACGGTTCGGTGGGCGGCGGAGCGCCGTGGCTACGGGCGGACCCGGACGGTGGTGAGGTCGAGGAACCAGGACTGCGGCTGGACGAGCCCCTCGACCTTCGGCGAGAGCGCCCGCGGGTTGCGGTCGTTGACCACGAACAGCCACGGGGCGTCCTGGGTGACCAGCGACAGCGCCTTGCGGTAGTCGGCCTGCCGCTTCTGCCGGTCGGGCGAGGCGGAGGCGCTCGCCAGCAGCGCGTCGACCTGCGGGTTGGCGTAGTGGCCCGTCCAGAACGGGCTCTTGGAGCCGATGAACAGCGGCAGCAGCGCCTCGGACTGGAAGAGGGTCGTGGACTGGGCGATCGCGTCCGAGCCCAGCGCGACCTGTCCCTTGGCCTCGGCGCCGATCAGGGTGGACCAGTCGGTGGTGCGCAGTTCGACCTTGATGCCGACGGCGGCGAGGTCGCGCTGGATCGCCTCCGCGATCGGCACCGGCAGCAGGTTGCCGGAGCCTCCGGTCGGCACCGTGACGGAGGTGGAGAAGCCTCCGGCGAGCCCGGCCTCGGCGAGCAGCTGCTTGGCCTTCGCGGGGTCGTGGCCGTAGGTGTCACCGGCCGGGTCGTAGGCGAAGGTGGCTCGCGGGGCGGCCTGTTGGGCCGGGTCGGCGGTGCCGTGCAGCAGCTTCTCGGCGATGGCCTTCCGGTCGATCGCGTAGTTGGCGGCGCGGCGCACCCGCGGGTCGTTCCACGGCGCCTTGGCGGTGTCCAGGATCCAGTACCAGAGGTGGTCGTAGCTGTTGGTGGCGATCCGCACGCCGTCGGCCTTCAGGCTGTCGATGTCGTCCGGGTTGGGGTACTCGATCCAGTTGACGCCGCCGGAGCGCAGTGCGGCGGTGCGGGCGGCGGCGTCCGGCAGCGACTTCACGACCAGCCGGTCCAGCTTCGGAGCGCCCCGCCAGTAGGACGGGTTGGCGACCAGGTCGATCTCCTTGCCCTCGGTCTGCGAGACGAAGGCGAACGGACCGGTGCCGACCGGGTGCCGGGAGAAGTCGGCGGAGCCGGTCTTCCGGACGGCGGTGGGGCTGGCGATCAGGACGTGCGCCAGGTCCTCGGGGAAGTGCCCGTTGGGCTCCGCGGTGACGAGCTCGACGTGGTCGGCGTCGGTCTTCCGGTACGAGACGATGTCGCCCGCGTACTCCTTGGCGGCGGCGCCCAGCGCGTCGGTGTACTCGGGACTCCGCTTGTCGAGGTAGCGGGCCAGGTTGAAGATCACGGCGTCCGCGTCGAAGGGGGTGCCGTCCTGGAAGGTGACGCCCTTGCGCAGGGTGAAGGTCCAGGTCTTCGCGTCGGCGGCGACCTGCCAGGACTCCGCCAGGGCGCCGGTGACGACCGGCGGCCGGTCGGTGTCCTTGAGCAGCTCGTACCGGGTGAGGCCCTCGTAGATCTGGAAGCTGACGAGGCGCTTGCCCTCGAAGCCCGCACCGCCGATGACGGTGTCCGGGTTCGGCAGCTTGCCGGTCGCACCGATGACGAGGGTGCCGCCGCGGCCCGGGCCGCCGCCCGCGTCACCCGCGCCGGTGGCGGTTCCGGAGGCGCAGCCGGCGGCCGCGAACAGCACGGCGGCGGCCGACAGCGCGCCGGCTCTGGATCGGACGGGGCGGTGGCGGTGATGACCGTTCGTCATGGCGGTTTCCTGTTCGTTCGGTTCGGTGGAACGGGCGGTGCGGGTGCACGGGGTGGGTACGTGGGTGGTCAGGGGGTGGCGGGGCCGCCGGTGGCGGCCTCCAGCAGGGCCCGGGTGTACGGGTGGGCCGGCGCCTCCCAGAGCTCGGCGGCCGGCCCTTCCTCCAGCACCCGGCCCCGGCGCAGCACGAGCACCCGGTGCGCGAGGTGCCGGACGACCGCCAGGTCGTGCGAGATGAACAGGTAGGCCACGCCGGTGCTCTCCTGCAGACCGGTGAGCAGGTCCAGCAGCCGGGCCTGCACGGTGCGGTCCAGGGCCGAGGTCGGCTCGTCGCAGACCACCAGGTCGGGGCCGGTGGCGAGGGCGCGGGCCACCGCCACCCGCTGGAGCTGGCCGCCGGACAGCTCCCGCGGGAAACGGCGGGCGAGGCCCGGCTCCAGGCCGACCTGGCGGAACAGCGCGGCGACGGCCTCGGGGCGCTCCCGGCGCGGCATGCCGTGCAGGCGCAGCGCGAACGCGACGGCCTCGCCGGCCCGCAGGGCGGGGTTGAGCGAACCGCGGGGGTGCTGCGGGACGAACTGCAGCCGGGCACGGAGGGACCGTCCGGTACGGCCGCGGAGACGGTACGGGTCCCGGCCCGCGAAGCGGACGGTGCCGGCGTCCGGAGCCAGCAGGCCGAGGGCGAGCCGGGCGAGGGTGGACTTGCCGGAGCCGGACTCTCCGACCAGCCCGAGGGTCTCGCCCGCGGCGACGGCGAGGGAGACCTCCTGCAGTGCGGGGCGGCCCCGGAAGTTCTTTGTCACCTTGTCGACTTGAAGGAGCGGGGTGCTGCCGGGGGCAGCGGTGGAAGGGGTCATCGGTCGGCTCCCGGGTCGGCGGTCACCAGGGCGGTGGTGAAGGGGTGGTCGGGGTCGGCGAGGACGCGGGTGGCGGGGCCGCGTTCGACGATGCGGCCGGTCCGCATGACGGCGACCTCTCCGCCGATCCGGCGGGCGGCCGCCAGGTCGTGGGTGACGAGCAGCAGGGCGATCCCGCAGTCGGTGCGCAGGGTGCCGAACAGGTCGAGGATCCGGCCGCGGACCAGGGCGTCCAGCGCGGTGGTCGGCTCGTCGGCGATCAGGAGTTCGGGGCCGCAGGAGACGGCGACGGCGATGGCCGCCCGCTGGCGGAGCCCGCCGGACAGCTCGTGCGGGTGGGCGCGGGCTACCCGCTCCGGGTCGGGGACGCCTGCGGTGGCGAGCAGCCGCAGGGCGTCCGCGCGGGCGGCCCGGCGGGAGTCGGCGACCCGGTGGCGGCGCAGCACCTCGGTGATCTGCGGACCGATCCGGCGCAGCGGGTCGAGGACGGCGGCCGGATCCTGCGGGACGTAGCCGATGCGGCGGCCCCGGATCCGGCCGAGGGTGCGTTCGTCCAGGCCGAGCAGGTCGGTGCCGGCCAGCCTGACGCGGCCGGTGACGGCGGCGCCGCGGCCGGGCAGTCCGAGGACGGTGCGGGCGACGGTGGTCTTGCCGCTGCCGGACTCGCCGAGCAGCACCAGGGCGCCGCCCGCGGCGAGGTCGAGCGAGACCCCGTCGGCGGCGCGGACGCCGCCCGGGTGGGTGACGGTGAGGTCGTCGACGCGGAGCAGGCTCATCGGGCGGCCTCCGGCAGCAGGGCGCCGCGGTCGCCGATCCGCTGCCGCAGTCCCTCGCCGAGGGTGGTGAACACCACCGAGACGGCGAGCACGGCCAGGCCGGGCAGGACCGCGGGCCACGGGTGGGTGAAGAGGGCGGGCCGCAGTTCGTCGAGCATGGCGCCCCACTCGGGGGTGGGCGGGGCGACGCCGAGGCCGAGGAAGGCGAGTCCGGCCGCGTACGCCACGGCGAGTCCGACCAGGGAGGAGGCGTAGACGAGGACGACCGGGGCGACCACCGGGACGACCTGGCGGAGCACCAGGGCGAGCGGGCCGGCGCCGGAGACCCGGGCGGCCTCCAGGTACTCGGCGGTGCGGATCCGCCGGACCTCGGTGAAGGCGACCCGGGCGACCGCCGGGGTGAGCACCACGGAGAGGGCGAGCACGGTGGCGCCGAGGCCGGGCCTCAGCAGGGTGGCGACGGCGATGGCGAGCAGCACCCCGGGGAAGGCGTAGAGCACGTCGAGGGCGCGCAGCAGGGCCTGTTCGAGGACGCGGCCGCCGAGACCGGCGGTGATGCCGGTCAGGGTGCCGGCCGCGGTGGCGGCGGCCACCGGGACGAGCCCGCCGGTGAGCGAGGCCCGGCCGGCCCAGATCAGCCGGCTCAGCAGGTCACGGCCCTGGCCGTCGGTGCCGAGCAGGTGTCCGGGGGCACCCGGGTCGAGGAGCCGGTCCTGCAAGCGGCCGGCGGCCGGGTCGTACGGGGCGAGCAGCGGTGCGGCGGCGGCGACCAGGACGACCAGCAGGGCGAGGGCGGCGGGGACGGCGACCGCCGGGTCGCGGAACGGGCTGCGGGCCATCTCAGCTCCTCGTCCGCGGGTCGACGGCGGCGTGCGCGGTGTCGACGAGCAGGTTGACGCCGACGAACGCCGCCGCGACGACCAGCACCCCGCCCTGGACGAGCGGAAGGTCACGGGCGGCGAGCGCGTCGTAGAGCAGCCGGCCGAGGCCGGGCCGGGCGAACAGGGTCTCCACGAAGACCACCCCCTCCAGCAGATAGGCGAGTTGCAGGCCGCCGATGGCGAGCAGGGCGGGCGAGGCGTTGTGCACGCAGTGCCGCAGGACTGCAGCCCTGGAGAGGCCGCGGGCGCGCAGTCCGTCGGCGAGGTCCCCGGCGAGGACGGAGCCGAGCGCGGCGCGGAAGACCCGGGCGGTGAGGCCGAGCGGGACGAGCGCGGCCGCCACGGCCGGCAGCACCAGGTGCCGGGCGAGGTCCGCGGAGCCGCCGTCTCCGAACACGTCGTGGGTGCCGCCCGCGGGCAGCCAGCGAAGCCGTACCGCGACCACCGCGATCAGCGCCAGGGCCACCGAGTACTGCGGGGCGGAGACGGCGAGCGTGGTCGCCGCGCCGGACAGCCGGCCGAGCGGGCCGCGCGGCCGCAGCGCGCCGACGGCCCCGAGCAGGACCCCGCCCACCAGCACCAGCGCGAAGGCGGCTGCGGTGAGGACCAGGGTCTGACCGATCGCCGGGAGCAGCAGCCCTCCGACCGGCCGCTGGTCGGCGATCGAGGTGCCGAGGTCACCGGTCAGGGCGTGCCCCAGCCAGGACAGGTACCGGACGGGCAGCGGGCGCTCCAGGCCGAGCCGGGCGGCGAACTCGGCGCGGGCCTCCGGCGGCGCGCCCGGCCCGAGGAAGGCGGCGACCGGGTCGCCGGGGACGAGTGCCACGGTCGCGAAGACCACCACGGTGACGCCGAGCAGGGTCGGCACGGCCAACAGCAGGCGGCGGAGCAGGAATCCGGTCACCCGCCGGCCCTCCGGGGCGGGGCGCCGGCCGGGCCGGCGGGCGGGGTGGGCATGGCGCGGTGTCCTTCCGGGCGGTGCGGGGTGCAGGGACGGCGGGGCACGGGGCCCGGGCCTGCGGCGTTCACTGTGAGGAAGGTTGCGGACCGGCGGTGCGGACAGCCAGTCAGGAGTTCATGCTGATACCGGCGGTCATAGGAGCAGGTACCGGGAGTGCGGGAGCCCCCTGTGCGGATGCCCCGGGCCCCGGAAGCCCGTCCCGTCCTTGACCTGCTGCGAGAGCCGGACCTAGGGTTCTCGTATGGCTTATCGGCGGACCGACTTCACCCTGGTCGGGATCGGCGGCTCGTGGCACCGCAGGTGCTTCGACGAGCTGTGTCCGCTGCGTTCCCCGCGCTGACCGCCCGGCACTCGCCCGCGGCCCGTTCGGCGCCCTCCTCATTCCGGGACCGCCCCGGCCCGCCGTCTCCGCATCCGGAGCCCGGCCCGCCCCCGTCGGCGGCTCCCTGCCGTTGCGCCGCGCCCGCCCGGCCGGCCCGCCATCTCCGAGGGGACCGCACCGCCATGCCCTACCGCACCGACTCGCCCTCCGACCAGGGGGGTTCGCGATGGCAGCACTGACCCAGTTGCCCGCACCGACCGGACCGCGCACCTGCCGGCACCCGGTCCGCCGCACCCCGCGCAGTGCCACCGCAGCGCCTGCGGAAGCCCTGCACACCGAGATCGACAACCCCCTCGACCTGCTGGCCGGCCACCAGCTGCTCGCCGAACCGGCCGCCGCGCCGCCGGACAGACCGGGCGCCGCGGCCGCCGACTGCGGCTGCGGCCACCCGGTGTGCCCCGGCGACGGCCACCCGGCCCACGCCGTAAGGGTGTTCCTCGTCGAGCGGCACCCGGTGGCGGCGGCCGGACTGCGCTCCGTGCTCTCCACCGTGCCCGGCCTGACGGTGGCCGGCTCCGCCGCCGACCCGCTGCGCGCCGTACCGGCGGTCCGGCGGGTGCACCCCGACGTCGTCCTGCTGGGCCGCGGCGGCGGCCTCGGCGAGGACCTCGCCGCCGTGGCGGCGCTGCGCGGGCCGGACGGTGCCCCGGACGCCCGGGTGCTGCTGCTGCGCCGGGCCGAGTCCACCGCCGAGGCCAGCCGGATCCTGCTGGCCGGTGCCAGCGGCTGCTTCCCGCTCGACCTGCCGGAGGAACGGATCATCGCGGCCGTCCAACTCGCCGCCGCCGGAGGCTCGGTGTTCCTCCCGGCGCCGCCAGCGGCACGCACCCACCCGGCCCCGCCGCCGGGCCACGCCGTCGAACCGCCACCGCAGCAGGTCGGGCTGACCGCACGCGAACGCGAGGTGCTCGCCAAGCTCGCCCTCGGCCTCAGCAACGCCGAGATAGGCCGCGAACTCGCCCTCGCCGAAGCCACCGTGAAGAAGCACCTCACCCAGGCCATGCGCAAGACCGGCCACTCGGACCGCCTGCGCGCCGCCCTCTACGCCCACCGCCACGGCCTCGCGGGCTGAACCAGCACCGGCCCGGAGGGCAAGCCGCAGGGAGCGCCGGGGGCACCTCCCGGCCTTCGGTCGGGAGGTGCCCCCATGCGCCCCTACGGTTGCTGACCCTCTGCGCAGAAGGCGACCTTCGGAGCAATCGGTGGCGCCGATCGTCGCCCGGGGAGGCTCCGTTCGGGGCTTCTGACGGACCGTCGGCGATTCGTAGCGTGGCCGCACCACGTCCAGCCGAAGGGAGAGCCCGATGGGCGACGCGTCCGACGGCACCATCGCACACACCGGCGACCGGGCCGGCCCGGTGCCGCCCCACCTGCCCGCCGGCACCGCCGTGCTTCCCGCCGGCCGCGGTGCCGCCCGCCCCGAACCGCAGCGTTCCCCGTACCGGTCGATGCCGGACGCGGACCGTTCGGCCCTGTGGCGGCGGCGCCTGCACGAGGCCGAGGCCGGCCTCACCCGCTACCTGGTCTCGCGCGGCGACGAGGTGCAACTGGCCGACTGGTTCGCCCTGCAGGCGGAGATCTTCGCCGACCTGCCCGATCCGGCGACCGCGCCGGCCACCGAGTGGCAGCGGGTGTTCTTCCGCGGCCAGGCCCTGATGGAACGCTTCCTGGTCGCCCGGTACGGCGAGCAGGTGCTGGCGGAGTGGGCGCGGTCCAACGCCGAGGTGCACCGGGAGGTCGAGCCGGACCTCGGCCGGGGCGCCGCCGACCCGATCCACCGGATCGCCCGACAGGCCGAACTCTACGGTTCCGACTACGAGTTCGACGACGAGCAGCCGCCGTCCGCGGACCGTGCGGTGCTCACCATCACGCACTGCGCGATCTGGGACTACCGGGAGAAGGCCCGCCGCAGCGGCGTCCGGCTGACCCTCGCGTCCCCGTGCACGTACTGCACGGAGGCACTGTCCGCGAACATCCGCGCCAAGGGATTCCGGCCCGCGCACCGGCTGCGCAGCGGCCCCACCGGCCACGGCTGCCACTGGGAGGCCGCCCGGCCCGAGCCCGCCACCACCACCGACGACGAACCCCGGGAGTCCTGATGTGCGGAGTCACCGGCTGGGTCGACTGGGAGACCGACCTGCGCCACCAGGGGCACCTGCTGCGGGAGATGACCGCCACCCTCGCCTGCCGCGGCCCGGACGCGGACGGCGTCTGGCTGTCCCGGCACGCCGCGATCGGCCACCGCCGGCTGTCGGTGATCGACCTGGACGGCGGAGCCCAGCCGCAGGCGGACGCCGAACCGCCCGGCGCGGTGCTCGGCTACAACGGCGAGCTGTACAACCACCACGAGCTCCGTCGCGAACTCGAGTCCCTGGGGCACGTGTTCCGCACCCGCTCGGACACCGAGGTGGTGCTCCGCGCCCACCTGCACTGGGGCCGCGAGGCGCCGCGCCGCTTCAACGGGATCTTCGCGTACGCCCTGTGGGACGCCCGCGCCGAGGAGCTGCTGCTCGTCCGCGACCACCTGGGCATCAAGCCGCTGTACTGGCACGCGCACCGCACGGGCGTGCTGTTCGGCTCCGAGCCGAAGGCGCTGCTCGCCAACCCACTGCTGCCCGCCGAGCTGGACGCCGGGGGGATCGCCGAGCTGTTCGCGCTGCCCGCCGCGCCGACCCCCGGGCACGGACTGTTCCGCGGGCTGCACGAGGTCCGGCCCGGCCACCTGGTGGCCGTCACCCGGCACTCCACCCGCGAACTGCGCTGGTGGGCCTTGGAGTCCCGGCCGCACCGGGACGGCGGGGTGGCCACCCGGGAGCGCGTCCGGGGGCTGCTCGCCGACGCGGTGGAGCGCCAGTTGATCAGCGACGTCCCGCTCTGCACGCTGCTCTCCGGCGGGGTCGACTCCAGCGCGATCACGGCGCTGGCTGCGGCCGCCCGGGAGCGGTCCGGCCAGGGCAAGATCACCAGCTTCTCGGTGGACTTCCCCGGTAGCGCCGACCGGACGCCCGACGCCTGGCGGACCACCCCGGACGCCCCGTACGTGCAGGCCGCCGCCGAGCACATCGGCACCCTGCACACCGCCGTCCTCGTCCCCGACGACGACCTGTTGGACGCCCGGGACGCCGTGCTGCGCGCCCGCGACCGGCCCGGCTGGGGCGAGATGGACGCCTCGCTGCACCTGCTCTTCCGCGAGGTGCGCCGCCGCTCCACGGTGGCGCTCTCCGGCGAGGCCGCGGACGAGATCTTCGGCGGCTACCCGTACTTCCACGATCCGGCCGCGCTCGCCTCCGGCACCTTCCCGTGGCTGCACGGCCGCACCACCCCGGCCGCGCTGCTGCGCCCCGAGGTGCGCGCGGCCGTCCGGCCCGAGGAGTACACCGCGGAGGCGTACCGCCGCTCGCTCGCCGAGGTGCCGCGGCTGGACGGCGAGCCGGCGGCGGACGCGCGGGTGCGCGAGGTGTTCCACCTGGCGCTGACCCGTTGGCTGCCGCCGCTGCTGGACCGGGTCGACCGGGTCTCGATGTCCGTCGGGCTGGAGGTGCGGGTGCCGTTCTGCGACCACCGGCTGGTCGAGTACCTGTGGAACGTGCCGTGGGCCCTCAAGGCGTCCGGTGGCCGGTCCAAGGGGCTGCTGCGCGACGCCGTCCGGGACCTGCTGCCGCCGCAGGTCGCCGAGCGGCCGAAGAGCGGCTACCCGTCCACGCCGGCCGTCCGCTACACCGAGGTGCTCACCGATCGGGCGCGGGAACTGCTCGCCGACCCGAACGCCCCGGTGTTCGACCTGGTCGACAGGGGGACGGTCCGCCGGCTCCTCGCCGGGGGCCGGCCGCTGCCGAGCCCCCGGACGGCGCCGAACCCGGTCGGCGGCCTGGACCACCTCGTCCAGGTCGACGAGTGGCTGCGCGCCTACCGGGTGGGGCTGCGATGAGCGCCCCCGCCCGCCCCGCGCCGGCACCGGAGGACGCCTTCCGGGCTGCCGCCCGGCACTGGAGCACCGGCGTCGCCGTGCTCACCACCCGCGCCGGCGAGGAGGTGTTCGCCAAGACCGTCTCCTCGTTCTGCACCCTCTCGCTGGAGCCGCTGCTGGTCAGCGTGGCCGTCGCCCGGCACAGCCCGCTGGTGTCCGCGGTCCGCGGCAGCGGCCGTTTCGCCGTCTCGGTCCTGACGGAGCGCCAGCACGGGGTGGCACGGCGGTTCGCCACGCCCGGTGCGGGCCGGGCGCTCGGCACCTTCACCGCCGTTCCGATGCGCGCCGAGGCCACCGGCGCGCCGGTGCTGGAGGCCGCCCTCGCCTGGTTCGACTGCCGGCTGCACGGCGTCCTGCCCGGCGGCGACCACGCCGTCCTGGTCGGCCGGGTCGCCGCCGCGGACGCCTCGCCCGGCGAGCCGCTGCTCTACCACGACGGCCGGTTCCGCTCACTAGCCCACCACTCACCTGGAGTTGGCGCATGACCCTGCTCGACACCCCCGCCGCCGCGCGGGGCCTGCTCACCGGCGACCGGTACCGGGCCGAGCTTGACGACGGGCGCGAGCTCTACCTGGACGGCAAGCGGATCGGCAATCCCGCCGAGCACCCCGCCTTCCGGCCCGCCGCCGACGAACTCGCCCGGCTGATCGACCTGCAGCACGAGCCCGAGCACCGCGAGCTGCTGACCTGGAAGGACCCGGAGACCGGCCTGCGGCTCGCCCGCGCCTACCAGCCGCCCCGCACGGTCGAGGAGTTGCGCGTCCAGCGGCGCAGCGCCGAGTTCTGGCACGCCGAGGCCCTCGGCCAGCAGGGCCGCTCCCCCGCCTTCATGGCCTCGATCGCCGTCGGCGTCTACGACTTCCGGCACCGGCTGGCCGGCAACGACCCGCGGTTCGGCGCCAACGCCGAGGCCTGGTACCGGCACTGCGCCACCAACGACCTCGTCCTGTCGCACGCCCTCGGCGACCCGCAGATCGACCGCTCCGCCGACCCGGTGGACGAGCCCGACCTGGCGCTGCGCGTCCTGGAGGAGACCGAGCGCGGCATCGTGGTGCGCGGCGCCAAGCAGCTCACCACCCTGGCACCGCTCGCCCACGAGGTGCTGGTCTACCTGTCGGCCTCGTTCGCGCAGCGCCGCGGCGAGCAGTTCGTGGTCTGGTTCGCGCTGCCGCTCGACACCCCGGGCCTGGTCACCCTCGCCCGGGAGCCGCTCGGCAGCGCCCCCTGGGGGCACGCCCACCCGCTCGGCGCCCGGTACGACGAGCAGGACGCCATGCTCTTCTTCGACGACGTGCTCGTCCCCTGGGAGCGGGTGCTGCTGCTCCGCGACGCCGACCTCGCCCGGGTCGGACTCGGCCGGATCAACGCCTGGAGCGCCTACGTCGGCCACGTCCGCTACCGGGAGCGGCTGCGCGTCCTGCTCGCCACCGCGACCCTGGTCGCCGAGTCGATCGGCGTGGACGGCTTCCGCAACGTCCAGGAGGACCTCGGCCGGCTCGCCGGGTACGCCGAGCTCACCGAGTACTTCCTGGACGCCGCCGAGGCCCGCGGCAAGGTCACCGACGGCGGCCTGTTCGCGCCGGGCGACACCGCCGCCTCCCGGGTGTGGTCCGCCGAGGTCGCGGCCGACGCGGTCGCGATCGTCCGCCGGATCGGCGCCTCCGGCCTGCTGATGCAGCCCACCGCCGGCGACCTCGCCAACCCCCGGCTGCGCCCGCACCTCGACCGCTACATGCGCGGCCGCGGCATCGACGCCGAGCGCAAGTCCCGCCTGTTCCGGCTCGCCTGGGAGCTCACCGGCGACGGCTTCGGCCAGCGCCAGGACCTCTACGAGTACGTGCACCGCGGCGACCTCGCCCGCAACCGGATCAACCTGTTCAAGCGCTACGACCAGAGCGCCGCCCGCGCGCGGCTGCTGCAGCTCGTCGACCGGCCCCAGGAGGCCCGCCCGTGACCGCGTCCGCCACCGAGATCCAGTCCCGCACCCTCGCCGGGTACGCCGACGCCAGCCGGCTCCGCCAGGTCCACGACCGCGACTGGGTGCTCGAACGGCTCCCCGCGGAGCCGCAGATCCTGGTCGACCTCGGCAGCGGCATCGGCCAACTGCTGCAGGCCGCCCTCGAACGCTTCCCGTCGATACGCCTCGCCGCCGGCCTGGAGCGGTCCGAGCACCGGATCGCCGAGGCCGCGGAGCGGCTGCGCCCGTACGGCGCCCGAACCGTCCTGCACCGGGCCGACCTCACCGACCCCGAACCGCTGCCGCTGCGCCCGGACGCCGTCACCATGACCTCCGTCCTGCACTGGCTCTTCCCGCACGAGGAACGGATCTTCGCCTGGGTGTCCGGCCGTCTCGCCCCGGGCGGACGGTTCCTGCTCACCACCTACCACCCCGCCCGGGACGAGCACGGCCTCGGCGGCGAGGACGAGATCGTCCGGGAGGCGCTCACCGCCCTCGGCACGCCGCGCGCCGACGTGCCGGCGCTGTTCGCCCGCGCCGGCGTGCTGCCGATCGCCACCCGCACCCGCACCGTCGACGACCTGGCCGCCGTCCTGCGTCCGCACCTCGCCGTCGCCGGCCACCAGGAGCGCGACGCCGTGGTCACCGTGGAGAGCGCCGAGCAGTACGCGCACTTCCACGCCGCCACCTTCGGCGACTACTACAGCCGCCTCGTCCCCGCCGAACGCCGCGCCGACTTCTTCCGGGCCGTCGGCGAGGCCGCCCGGCAACGCCAGGGCGAACGCGGCCACGTCAGCCGCATGCCCGTCCGGCTGTGGGAGCTCACCACCCGCTGACGGACCGTCACCGCGCCGCCGGCCGACCGCCGCACCTCCCGCGGCGGCCGGCCGGCGGCACCTGCCCCGGACCCGACCGCACCGCCTCCGCCCGAGGAGCCATCCGTGTCAACTCCCGCCGCGAGCCAGGAACTCGGCGCCTTCCTCCGCGCCCACCGCGAGCTCCTCAAGCCCGCCGACGTCGGCCTCACCGCGACCGCCCGCCGCCGCACCCCCGGGCTGCGCCGCGAGGAGGTCGCCTCGCTCTCCGGCGTCGGCCTCGCCTGGTACACCTGGCTGGAACAGGGCCGGGTCACCGCCTCCCGGCAGGTCCTGGAGGCGGTCGCCCGTGCCCTGCGCCTCGACGCCGCCGGGCTGCGCCACGCGATGCGCCTCGCCGGCTACCACGAGTCGCCCGCACCGGCCGACGCCGCCGACCGGGACGGGCTCGCCGCGGCCGTCCGGCCCGTCCTCGACTCCTGGCCGGCCAGCCCCGCCGCCCTGCTCGACCGCCACTTCGACCTGCTCGGCTGGAACGCCGCCTGGTCCGCACTCTGGGGCCCGCCCGAGGCCGTTCCCGCCGACCGCCGCAACCTCATGTGGCTGATGGCGGCCGACGGGCGGCTGCGCGGCGTCCTGCACGACTGGGAGCCGCTCGCCATGAACGTCTTCCAGCACTTCCGCGCCCAGGCCGGCCCCGCCCTCTCCGACCCCCGCACCGACGAGGTCTACCGCCATCTGGACACCGACGCGCCGGAGCTCCGCCACTGGTGGGGATGCCACTCCGTGGCGGAGCTCACGGCCCGCACGGTCACCGTCGAACCGGCCGGGATCGGCCCGATCCGGCTGACCCTCTCCTCCTTCCACCCGGTCGACGACCCGACCGCCCTCGTCCTCCTCTTCACCCCCGCCGACCCCACCGCCCGCGCCCGCATGACCGCCCTCACCACCCACCCCCTCCGCAGCGCGGGATAGGCGGGGCACCCCCGGGGGCTCGGGAGAACTGCGCGATCCGGATGCGGCGGGCCCGCCGGACGGGTCCGCCCCGCTACCGCGCCCGCAGCACCCGCGCCCCCACCGCCGCCGCCAGGGCCAGCCCGATCCCCACCACGGCCGTCCCCACCGCGACGTCCGCGAAGGCCCCCACCGCCCAGGCCCCGACGCCCGTCCCCGCGTACATCGTCGAGGTCAGCCAGGCACTGGAGGTGGCCCGCAGTTCCGGGGCCACCGTCCCCGCCAGTGTCTGCTGGTCGGTCACGAAGCCGCCCGAGGCGAGGAACCACACCGTCACCCCGAGGAGCGCGAGGACGATCCCCGGTCCGCCGACCGCCAGCCCGATGCCGGCGGCCAGCAGCAGCGCCCACAGCGGCAGCAGCGGCACGCCGTCCCGTCCGGCGGCCCGCGCCCGGTCGCCGAGCCGCCCGCCGAGCAGCGATCCGACGACGCTGCCGGCGCCGACCAGCACACCGACCAGTCCGAGCGCCTCCACCGACAGGTCGAACCGCTGCACCAGGACCGCTCCCAGGAACGTGTACGCACCCAGGTTCGCCGCGTGGAAGACGGTGTTGACCAGCAGTGCGCGCCGCAGCGCCGGATCGGCCCAGCCCGCGAGCACGGCCCGTACCGCACTGCCGCGCCCGTCCGCCGGCGCCGCGCTCCCGCCCGCCGGGACCTGCTTCAGCAGCAGCGGCACGGCGGCGGCCGTCCCGACGGCGAGCGCCCAGAACGCGGAGCGCCACCCGGCCAGCCCGGCGAGGAAGCCGCCGAGCGGCACCCCGACGACCTGGCCGGCGGAGAACAGGGCCATGCCGAGGCCGAGCGCGCGGCCGCGGACGGCGTCCGGTGCGGTCTCCGCGATGTGCGCCCAGATCGCCGGTCCGGCCGCGGCGGCGGCCAGTCCGGCGACCGCCCGGGAGAGGACCAGCGGGGTCAGCCCGGTGGAGAGCGCCGCCGCGGCGTTGGACAGGACGAAGAGCAGTGTTCCGGCGACGAGCGTGCGCCGCCGTCCGAACCGGTCGCTGAGCAGCCCGAGGAAGGGGGCGGCCACGGCGTACACCAGCACGTACGCGGTGACGCCGGAGGCCGCGGCGGCCTCGCTGACGCGGATCGAGTCGGCGATCGTCGGCAGCAGCGGCGAGACCAGGAAGGTCTCGGTGCCGAACAGGAACAGCAGCAGGAACACCCCGGCGTAGCGCAGCCGGTCGAACGGCTGCGCCGCGGGCTCGGCACTCGGCGGCGACGCGGACACACTGGTCACGGCCCTCACACCCCTTCGGGAGGCCCTTCACGGGCACACGGACGACGGATCTCGGCCGGGCCATCGTGTGCCGGTGCCTCGGCGGCAACCAGACAGGCGATCATCCTGTGACCGCCGCTCACAGGCTCCCGCGCGTCGGGCCCCCGTGGCAGGCTGGGGCGGTGGACGGATTCCTGGGGTGGGCCGCCCGGCTGGGTGCGGGCGAGGTGGTGGCGGGGGCGCTGCTGCTCAACGCGGTGCTGTTCGTCTCGGCGGTGGCCGCCGGGCGGGTGCTGGTGCGGCGCTACGGGGACCGCCGGGTGGCCCCGCCGCCCGGCCCGGTGACCGGGGCGGAGGTCGCCCTCACGGTGGTCGCCCTGCTGATCAACAGCGGTGTGGGGGTGGCCGGGTGGGCGCTGTGGAAGGCGGGCCTGGTGACCCTCTCGGCCTCGACCGGTCCGCGGGTGCTGCTCGAACTCCTGGCGTTCACGCTGGTCATGGACGTCCTGGCGTACGCGGCGCACTGGATCGCGCACCGCCGCCGGCTGTACCGGCTGGCCCACGAGCTCCACCACCGCTACCCGGATCCGCGGCCGTCGACGCTGTTCGTCCTGCACCCGCTGGAGGCGTTGGGCTTCGGCGGCGCCTGGCTGGCGATCCTGACGGTGTGGGAGCTGTCGGCGCTCGCGCTGGGCGGGTTCGTGCTGCTGAACCTGGTGTTCGGGCTGCTCGGCCACCTCGGGGTGGAGCCGCTGCCGGCCCGGGTCCGGCGGTGGCCGGTGTTCCGCTGGGTGGCGCTGCCGATGTTCCACATCGGCCACCACCTCGACCCGGGTGTGAACTTCGGTTTCTACACCACCGTGTGGGACCGCCTGTTCGGGACGGTCGACCCGGCGTACGACCGGATGCGACACGCCGTCGACCCTGCCGCCGCCCGGCTGCCGGATGCCCTTCAATCACCGGCATGAGCTGCATCTTCTGCGAGGTCGTGGCGGGCGGGGCGGACACCCACCGGGTGTTCGAGGACGAGGCCGCGGTCGCCTTCCTGGACCACCGTCCGCTGTTCCCCGGCCATGTCCTGGTCGTGCCGCGGCGGCACGTACCGACCCTGACCGACCTGGCACCGGAGGAGATCGGGCCGTACTTCGCCCGCGTGCAGCGGATCGCCGCGGCCGTCGAGTCGGCGATGGCGGCGGCCGGCAGCTTCGTCGCCGCGAACAACCGGGTCAGCCAGTCGGTGCCGCACCTGCACGTCCACGTGGTGCCGCGCAATCCCAAGGACGGCCTGCGCGGCTTCTTCTGGCCGCGGACGCGCTACCGCGACGAGGCGCACGCCGCGGAGACGGCCGCCCTGATCGCCGCCGCACTGGCGGCCGGCTGACGGCACCGGGGCGGGCCGGCCTGTCAGAGCGGTACGGCATGCTCCGGGGCATGGACAAGCAGCAGTTCTGGGACGTGATCGAAGCAGCCCGCCGGCCGGGCCCGGAGGACGCCGAGGCCGTCGTCGGGCGGGCCACCGCCCTGCTCGCCGTCCGGCCGCGCCAGGAGATCCTCGCCGCACAGCAGTTGCTGTGGGACCTGATGGCGGAGTCGTACCGCGGTGACCTCTGGGGTGCCGCGTACCTGATCAACGGCGGCTGCTCGGACGACGCCTTCGACTACTTCCGCGGCTGGCTGATCGTGCAGGGCCGCGAGGTGTTCGAGCGGGCCGTCGCCGCGCCGGACACCCTCGCCGAACTGCCGTCCGTCCGCGAAGCGGCCGCGAACCGCGAGGAGCTGGACTGCGAGCGGGCGCTCGGCCTGGCCTGGGACGCCCATCTCGCCGCCACCGGCGAGCAGATGTCCGGCGACTGCTACACGATCGCCTGTCCGGAGATCGCCTTCGACTGGGACTTCGACGACGCGGCGGAGACCGCCCGGCGCCTGCCCCGGCTCGCGGCCCTGTACGGGGAGTGAAGCCGGCGTCCGCACCCAACCCGCGTGCCCGACACGCGCTTCGGCCACCGGCCGCCCGCGCCCCGGCCCGCGCACAATGACGGTATGACAGTTCCCTTGAAGTTCAGCGGGGCCTCGAAGAACCTGACCTTCGACGAACTGGAGAAGTTCGTCCACGCCGCACGCCGGGCGGGGGTGGTCGGGAAGCAGCCCGTCACCGCCGTCGTCTCCACCACCGGCAAGCTCAAGCAGCTCCAGGTCCTCCTCGACGAGGAGTGACGCCCGCGGCGGGAAACCGACCCGCGGCGGGGAACCGGTTCGAGCCCGCCCCCGTCCTTCGGCGAGAATGTGCACGTACCGAGCACGTCCGCACCGAGGAGACGACGCACGTTGGCCAGCCGGAAACCCTCCCCCGCGCCCGCCCCGGACCGCCCCGACCTGCGGTCCGACTGCTCGCGCTGCTTCGGCCTGTGCTGCGTCGCGCTGCCGTTCGCCGCCTCCTCGGACTTCGCCGCCACCAAGGACGCCGGCACGCCCTGCACCAACCTGCGGGCCGACTTCCGCTGCGGCATCCACACCCGGTTGCGCGAGGAGGGCTACCGCGGCTGCACCGTCTTCGAGTGCTTCGGCGCGGGCCAGAAGGTCTCGCAGATCACCTTCGGCGGCGAGGACTGGCGGCAGGACCCGGGATCGGCCCGGCGGATGTTCGCCGTGTTCCCCGTGCTGCGGCAGCTGCAGGAGCTGCTGCACTACCTCGCCGAGGGCCTCGCCCTGCCCGCCGCCCGCCCGGTCCACCCCGAGCTGCAGCGCGCCTTCGACGCCACCGAGCGGCTCACCCTCGGCACCGCCGAGGAGATCACCGCGCTGGACGTCCCCGCCCTCCGCCAGGAGGTCAACACCCTGCTGCTGCGGGTCGGCGAGCTCGTCCGGGCCGGCGTGCCCGGCCGCACCCGCAACCACCGCGGCGCGGACCTGATGGGCGCCCGGCTCAGGGGCGCGAACCTGCGCGGCGCCAACCTGCGCGGCGCGCTGCTGATCGCCGCCGACCTCGGCCGGGCCGACCTTCGCAGCGCCGACCTCATCGGAGCCGACCTGCGGGACGCCGACCTGAGCGGGGCCGACCTCACCGGCGCGGTCTTCCTCACCCAGTCGCAGGTCAACGCCGCCCGCGGCGACGCCGCGACCCGGCTGCCGGCCGGCCTGGACCGCCCGGCCCACTGGGCACCGGCCCGCTGAGCGTCCCCGGACAACCCCCAGGCGACCCCGTGGACGATCCGCCGGAGGCGCTCTGCGTCCGGCTGCACCGCGGGCTGCGCGGCGAGGGCCCGTTGACGGCGGCCGACGCGGCCGCGCTCGGCTGTGCGCTGCTGGACCTCGGCCACGACGGCCCGGCGGTCCGCGAGGCGGTGGAACGCCGGCCGGCCGACGTCCCGCCGGCCGAACTCCCCGGCCTCGCCGCAGGGCTGCTCGCCGAGGCGGGGTTCGAGCCCGGCTTCGACCTCGTCCCGGAGCAGCTGGAGACCCTGCGCCGGGCACTGGACACCGTCCTGCAGGACCTTCCCGCGCCCGGGGCCGCCTGGTCGTCCGGGACGGCTGGTACCCGCCCTCCGCGGGCGTGGTCCTCGCCGGCGGTTGGCTGCACGGCGGCGGTCTGCCCGTCTCCGCCGGCGGCGACCCGGCCACGGCGGTGGCGGCCGTCGCCGCGCACGTCCAGGAGAGCCTGATGGAGCGCGACCGCCGGGTCCTGCCGCTCTGCCCCGAGCACGGCCTCGGCCTGCACGCCGTCCGGCAGTCCGGCACGGCCGGCTGGTGGTGCGCGGCGGGCAGCCACCCGGCCGGCGGGATCGGCCGGCCGCCGCGGACCGGCCGAAATCGGGATGACCGCCCGGGGTGCCGCGCATAGGCTCCGCGGGACGTCCGCGCACAGCCCTGGAGCCCGAGTGACCGATCAGCCGTTCCGCGCCGTCCGGGCCGTCCACGACGACCTGGGCCTGACCGTCTACCAGGCGTACCCGGCGGAGATAGCGGAGGCGGCGCTGGCTGCGGGCACCTTCGTGCCGCCGTTCAAGCGCGGCCGGATGACCTGGATCAAGCCCTCGTTCCGCTGGATGATGTACCGCTCGGGCTGGGCGTCAAGGCCGGGCCAGGAGCGGGTGCTGGCCGTCCGGATCGGGCGGGACGGCTTCGAGCAGGCCCTCGCGCTGGCCTGCCCCAGCCACCACGACCGGCGCTGCCACGCCACGGCGGAGGAGTGGCGCACGGAGCTGGCGGCCAGCCCCGTGCGGGTGCAGTGGGACCCGGAGCGCTCCACCCGGCTCGGCGCACTGGAGCACCGCGCCCTGCAACTCGGCCTGTCCGGACGGGCGGTGACCGGCTACGTCGACGACTGGATCCTGGGGATCACCGATGTGACCGCGCTGGCGCACGAGGCCCGGGCCCTGGTCCGCGACGGCCGCACCGACCTCGCCGACGCACTGATCCCGGCCGAGACCCCGTACCCGCTGCCCGGGCACCTGGCGGCCCGGATCGGCGCCGACGTCTGAGCCCCTCCGGCCACCGTCCCGCCCCGTTCAGGACTCCGTTGGGAAATCCGCAAACCGGTGATGGCGGATGGTCCTGGCTGCCATGATCGGCCTGTTCGTCGATCGAGGGGGCCGGGTGTCGCTGGAGCCG
>NZ_JOAI01000006.1 GCF_000717715.1 Streptomyces sp. NRRL B-24484
ACTGCAGGGGGGACCCTGTGGGAGAGTAGGACGCCGCCGAACAATTCTTCTGAGAAGCCCCGCCCGGGGACACCGGGCGGGGCTTCTCGCATTTCCGGATCAGATCCGGGCGACCAGGGCGTACCGCTCGTCGGAGACCGGGCCGCCCCAGAGGGTCGCCTCCTGGCTGAGCGGTGTCACCGACAGTTCGGCGACGAGCGGACGCAGCGTGTCGGCGAGGTCCTGGGCGCGGACGCCGCCGGCCCACGGGAGCGGATGGGCCCCGGGAGCGTACGGAGAGGTGGAGTCACCCGCCTCGCGCCAGCGGCCCTCGACGAGCAGCAGCGTGCCGCCGGGCCGCAGCAGGCTCACCCAGTGCCGGAGTGCGGCGGGCGGGTCGGGGAGGGTCCACACCAGGTGGCGGGAGAGCAGGGCGTCGTAGCCGCCGGGCCGGGCGGGCGGGTCGCCGGCGTCACCGACGTGGAAGGCGGCTTCGAGGCCGGCGGCGGCCAGTTTGGCGCGGGCCCGGTCGATCATGGCGGGCGCGAGGTCGACGCCGGTGACGTGGTGGCCCTGCCGGGCCAGCAGGAGGGAGAGCGAGCCGGTGCCGCAGCCGAGGTCGAGGACGTGGGACGGTGCCTCCGGGAGCCATCCGTGCAGGTGGGCGGCCCAGGCCTCGCGGGTGGCGGGGTTGCGCAGGCCGTGGTCGGGCTCGTCGTCGAAGGTGTCGGCGGCCGCGTTCCAGTAGGCCGCGATCGGTGCGCGAGTGTCGATCATCGACCAAGTCTGCCAGGGGGTACGACAGTCCCGATGGGCCGCTCGGCCACCCTGTGGCGGCTACTCCCGGGGTGGCAGGGCGCGCTTGAAGCCCAAATGGGAGGCGGTGAAGCCGAGACGCTCGTAGAAGCGGTGGGCGTCGGTGCGGGTGGCGTCGGAGGTGAGCTGGACGAGGGTGGCACCGAGTTCGCGGGAGCGTTCGACGGCCCATTCGATCAAGGTGCTGCCGAGGCCGCTGCCGCGTTCGCCGGAGTGGATCCGGACACCCTCGACGATCGTGCGGGTGGCGCCGCGGCGGGAGAGGCCGGGGACGACGGTGAGCTGCAGGGTGCCGACGGTGCGGCCGTCGCGTTCGGCGACGACCAGGTGCTGGTGGGGGTCGTCGGCGATCCGGGCGAAGGCCGCGCGGTAGGGCGCGAGGTCGTCGGGGGACTCGCGGGTGGCGCCGAGCGGGTCGTCGGCCAGCATGGCCACGACGGCGGGCAGATCGGCCTCGGTCGCGGGCCGGATGACGAGGCCGCTCACGGACCGACCCTACGCCGGTCCGACGGTCCGTCATCCCGCGGGGTGGTGTGGGGTCGCGCAGTGACCGCGGGACGCGCCCCCGGGAGCGGCGTTCTCGCCGGTGGGGGGCTCGGCTGTCCGCGTCGGGAGGTACCGTGCGTGACACAACGGTCGCCGGCGCCGGGGCGTCGCCAGTACGGGGAGGGCCTCGTGACCACGGAGCAGCAGCGGGCCGGGCAGCAGCGCACCGCGCAGCACAACGCCGCGCAGCAGAATGCCGGCCAGCAGGGCGCCGGCCAGCAGGGCGCGGCGCCGGCGGGTGCCCCGCGGCAGCTCGCCCAGGTCGAGGGCGTGCTGGAGCGGATCACCTACGCGAACGACGAGACCGGCTACACGGTGGCCAGGGTGGACACCGGGCGCGGCGGGAACGACCTGCTGACGGTGGTGGGGGCACTGCTGGGGGCGCAGCCCGGCGAGTCGCTGCGGATGTTCGGGCGCTGGGGGTCGCATCCGCAGTACGGGCGGCAGTTCGCGGTGGAGAACTACACGACGGTGCTGCCGGCGACGGTGCAGGGCATCCGGCGGTACCTGGGGTCGGGACTGATCAAGGGGATCGGTCCGCGCTTCGCGGAGCGGATCGTGGACGCCTTCGGGGTGGACACCCTGGAGGTCATCGAGAACGAGCCGGGCCGGCTGATCGAGGTGCCGGGGCTGGGGCCGAAGCGGACGAGGATGATCGCGGCGGCGTGGGAGGAGCAGAAGGCCATCAAGGAGGTGATGGTCTTCCTGCAGGGGGTCGGGGTGTCGACCTCGCTGGCGGTGCGGATCTACAAGAAGTACGGCGACTCCTCGATCGGGGTGGTGAAGAACGAGCCGTACCGGCTGGCGGCGGACGTGTGGGGCATCGGTTTCCTCACGGCGGACCGGATCGCGCAGGCGGTGGGGATCCCGCACGACTCGCCGGAGCGGGTGAAGGCGGGGCTGCAGTACGCGCTGTCGCAGAGCAGCGACCAGGGGCACTGCTACCTGCCGGAGGAGCGGCTGATCGCGGACGGGGTGAAGCTGCTGCAGGTGGACGTGGGGCTGGTGATCGACTGCCTGTCGGAGCTGGTGACGGAGGAGGGGGTCGTCCGGGAGCGGGTGCCGGGGGAGGGCGGGGAGCCGGTCACGGCGGTGTACCTGGTGCCGTTCCACCGGGCGGAGGTGTCGCTGTCGAACCAGTTGCTGCGGTTGCTGAACGCGGAGGGTGACCGGCTGCCGGGCTTCGCGGGGGTGGACTGGGAGGCGGCGCTGGCCTGGCTGGCGCGCCGGACGGGTGCCGAACTGGCTCCGGAGCAGCGGGAGTCGGTGAAGCTGGCGTTGACCCGGAAGGTCGCGGTGCTGACCGGCGGTCCGGGCTGCGGGAAGTCGTTCACGGTGCGGTCGGTGGTGGAGCTGGCGCTGGCGAAGCGGGCGAAGGTGGTGCTGGCGGCGCCGACCGGGCGGGCGGCGAAGCGTCTGGCGGAGCTGACGGGGGCGGAGGCGTCGACGGTGCACCGGCTGCTGGAGCTGCGGCCGGGCGGGGAGGCGGCGTACGACCGGGACCGGCCGCTGGACGCGGACCTGGTGGTGGTCGACGAGGCGTCGATGCTGGACCTGATCCTGGCGAACAAGCTGGTGAAGGCGGTGGCGCCGGGGGCGCACCTGCTGTTCGTGGGGGACGTCGACCAGCTGCCGTCGGTGGGGGCCGGCGAGGTACTGCGGGACATGCTGTCGGAGGGGAGCCCGGTGCCGTCGGTGCGGTTGACGCGGATCTTCCGGCAGGCGCAGCAGTCGGGGGTGGTGACCAACGCGCACCGGATCAACGAGGGGTTGCCGCCGGTGACGGAGGGGCTGCCGGACTTCTTCCTGTTCGCGGAGGAGGACGCGGAGCGGGCGGCGGGGGTGACGGTGGACGTGGTGGCGCGGCGGATCCCGCAGCGGTTCGGCCTGGACCCGCGGCGGGACGTGCAGGTGCTGGCGCCGATGCACCGGGGGCCGGCGGGGGCGGGGAACCTGAACACGCTGCTGCAGGCGGCGGTGACGCCGGCCCGGGAGGGGTTGGCGGAGCGGCGGTTCGGCGGGCGGACCTTCCGGGTGGGGGACAAGGTCACGCAGATCCGGAACAACTACGAGAAGGGGGAGAACGGTGTGTTCAACGGCACGGTGGGGGTGGTCGTCTCACTGAGCGTGGAGGATCAGCGGCTGACGGTGCGCACCGACGAGGACGAGGAGGTGCCGTACGAGTTCGACGAGTTGGACGAGCTGGCGCACGCGTACGCGGTGACGATCCACCGGTCGCAGGGCAGCGAGTATCCGGCGGTGGTGATTCCGGTCACTACATCGGCATGGTCGATGCTTCAGCGAAATCTTCTCTACACGGCTGTGACGAGGGCGAAGAGACTGGTTGTACTGGTGGGGTCACGGAGGGCGATCGGGCAGGCCGTGAGGGCCGTCAGTGCAGGTCGCCGGCACTCCGCGCTTGATCATCGGCTGGCGATTGGATGATCCCCCGGGGGTGCGGTACGGTCCCAGGTTGTCTTGACGTGAAGAGATTTAGGGCGGAACCTGGTCTGGTGCCGATCTTGTCCGGTTCACACCGGCTTCGGCGACAGGTTTTGTATGGCGGGCCCCTTTTCGGCCCACCCCGGGTGCGCGGCTGTCCTCCGGATGGGGGATCGTAGGAACGTCAGGGCACTCGGATGAGGATTCATTTCGTCGGTGAGGAAGACGTGAGCGACAACTCGGTAGTACTGCGGTACCAGGACGGCGAGTACGAGTACCCCGTCGTCGAGAGCACTGCGGGCAACGCCGGCTTCGACATCTCGAAGCTGCTCCCGCAGACCGGCCTGGTCACCCTGGACAACGGCTTCGGCAACACCGCCGCCTACAAGTCCGCGATCACCTTCGTGGACGGTGACAACGGCATCCTGCGCTACCGCGGCTACCCGATCGAGCAGCTCGCCGAGCGCGGCAACTTCATCGAGACCGCGTACCTGCTGATCAACGGTGAGCTGCCGAAGGCCGAAGAGCTGTCGGCCTTCAACACCGAGATCACCCAGCACACGCTGCTGCACGAGGACGTCAAGCGCTTCTACCAGGGCTTCCCGCGGGACGCCCACCCGATGGCGATGCTGTCGTCGGTGGTCGGCGCCCTGTCGACCTTCTACCCGGAGAGCCACAACCCCTTCGACGCGGCGCAGCGCCACCTGTCGACGGTGCGTCTGCTGGCGAAGCTCCCGACGATCGCCGCCTACGCCTACAAGAAGGCGATGGGCCAGCCGTTCGTCTACCCGCGCAACGACCTGAGCTACGTCGAGAACTTCCTGCGGATGACGTTCGCCGTCCCCGCGGAGAACTACGAGCTCAACCCGGTCGTGGTGAACGCGCTGGACAAGCTGCTGATCCTGCACGCGGACCACGAGCAGAACTGCTCGACCTCGACGGTGCGCCTGGTCGGCTCCAGCCACGCCAACCTGTTCGCCTCGATCTCGGCGGGCATCTCGGCGCTGTGGGGCCCGCTGCACGGCGGCGCCAACCAGGCCGTGCTGGAGATGCTGGAGGCCATCCAGAAGGACGGCGGCGACGTCGACGCGTTCATCCGCAAGGTGAAGAACCGCGAGGACGGCGTCAAGCTGATGGGCTTCGGCCACCGCGTGTACAAGGCGTTCGACCCGCGCGCCGCGCAGGTCAAGCTCCTGGCGCACGAGGTGCTCAGCCAGCTCGGCAAGAGCGACGAGCTGCTCGACATCGCGCTGAAGCTGGAGGAGCACGCGCTCAGCGACGACTTCTTCGTCTCGCGCAAGCTGTACCCGAACGTGGACTTCTACACGGGCCTGATCTACCGCGCGATGGGCTTCCCGACCAGCATGTTCACCGTGCTGTTCGCGCTGGGCCGGCTGCCCGGCTGGATCGCCCACTGGCACGAGATGATCAACGACCCGACCAGCCGCATCGGCCGTCCGCGGCAGATCTACACCGGCACCGCGATCCGCGACTACGTGGAGCTCGGCGAGCGCTGACCCGGTACGTGCGAAGGGCCCGGCCGCTCCCCTCGGGGCGGCCGGGCCCTTCGGCGTTCCGGCGGACCGAGGAGGTCCGCCGGGAAGACCCGGCGCACGGCACCCGGGTGCGACCGCGCCAGGGACGGCCGCTCAAAGCGTCCCTGACCTTCGCACCCCGGCGCCGTGCGCTGTGCCGCCGAACCCGTCGGCGACGGTACCGGGGCCCGCCGGAGCCCCGTTCGCGGCAGCCCGGCCGGTGCGGAGGCGTGAAGCCGTTCGCCACACCGCCGCGGGGCCGGAGAAAACCGCCGCAGTACACACGGTATGACGTATCCGGGGTCCGGGAGTTACGTTCCCGGAGTGTGACTTGCCTCTCTCCACGCTCCGTGTGCGCGCGGTGCCGGAACCGGGCCGAGCGGTCCGTCCCCTTATCACACGCTTTCCGGCGCGCTGCGTCACCCTCCCCGCAGCCTTCGCAACCCAGCGTGATAGGAATCGACTCATTCCGGTACGGAGCGTCCGCACGCGCCCGCGGTGGCGTCGGGGCAGGGAGGGAGTGCGCAGATGACCAGGAACGTCGTCGTCACCGGTGGTGGCACCGGCATCGGGTACGAGGTGGCCCGCCGCTTCGCCGAGGCGGGGGAGCGCGTGGTGATCGTCGGGCGCCGGCGCGCGGTGCTCGACCGGGCGGCCGCCGAGCTCGGCGAGAACGTCTCCACCCTGGTCTGCGACCTCGCCGACCCGGACGCGGTGGAGCACGCCCTGGACTCCCTGCCGGCGACCGTGGACGTCCTGGTCAACAACGCGGGCAGCCGGGAGACCGTGATCGGGGCCGGCCCGCACGCCGTGCTGGCGCGCTGGCGGGGCGACTTCGAGCGCAACGTGCTCACGGTGGTGCTGCTCACCGAGTCGATCCGGGAGCGGCTGACGCCGGGCTCCGGCCGGGTGGTGACGGTCAGTTCCATCGCGGCGCTGCGCGGCGCGGGTTCGTACGGGGCGGCGAAGGCCTCGCTGCACGCCTGGAACAACTTCCTGGCGGCCCAGTTGGGCCCGTCCGGGATCACCGCGAACATCGTCGCCCCGGGCACCGTCTCCGGCACCGAGTTCTTCGGGCCGCGGCTGGACGAGGCGGAGGTCTCCCGCCGGGCCGCGCGCACCCTGCTCGGGCGGATCGGCGAGCCGTTCGAGGTCGCCGCGGCCGTCCAGTTCCTGGCCTCGCCGGAGGCCGGGTTCATCACCGGCGAGATCCTGCACTGCAACGGTGGCGAGCTGCTCGGCCGCTGAGCGCGACGGTGACGGCCCCGGGCGGATCTCCGCCCGGGGCCGTCACCGTGCGGTGGCTCAGGAGGAGGCGTCGAAGCGGCGCAGCCGCAGGCTGTTGGTGACCACGAAGACCGAGGAGAAGGCCATGGTGGCGCCGGCGACGACCGGGTTGAGCAGCCCGGCCGCGGCGAGCGGGATCGCCGCGACGTTGTAGGCGAAGGCCCAGAACAGGTTGCCCTTGATGGTGCCGAGGGTGCGGCGGGCGAGCCGGATCGCGTCGCCGGCCGCGCGGAGGTCGCCGCGGACGAGGGTGAGGTCGCCGGCCTCGATCGCCGCGTCGGTGCCGGTGCCCATGGCGAGGCCGAGGTCGGCCTGGGCGAGCGCGGCGGCGTCGTTCACGCCGTCGCCGACCATGGCGACCGAGCGGCCCTCTGCCTGCAGCCGCTTCACCGCGGCGACCTTCTCCTCGGGGAGGACCTCGGCGAGGACGTCCTCGGCGGGGATGCCGACCTCGGCGGCGACGGCCTCGGCGACGGCCCGGTTGTCGCCGGTGAGCAGCACCGGGCGCAGGCCGAGGGCGCGCAGGTCGGCGACGGCTCCGGCACTGGTCGGCTTCACCGTGTCGGCGATCTCCAGGACGGCCCGGGCGGAGCCGTCCCAGCCGACCGCGACGGCGGTGCGGCCGGCCCGTTCGGCGGCGGCGCGGGCGGCGGCCAGCTCCGGCGGCAGCGGCAGCGAGCGGCCGGTGAGCAGCGCCTCGCGGCCGGCGACGACGGTGCGGCCCTCGACGGTGCCCTGCACGCCGAGCCCGGGGACGTTGGCGAAGTCCTCGACCGGCGGCAGCTGGCCGGTGCGCTCGGCCGCGGCGGCGGCGATGGCGGCGGCGACCGGGTGCTCGGAGGCGTGCTCGACGGCGCCGGCCAGGCGCAGTGCCTGCCGTTCGTCGGTGCCGTCGGCGGTGTGCACGGCGACCAGGGACATCCGGCCGGTGGTGACGGTGCCGGTCTTGTCGAGGACGACGGTGTCGACCCGGCGGGTGGTCTCCAGCACCTCGGGGCCCTTGATGAGGATGCCGAGCTGGGCGCCGCGGCCGGTGCCGACCATGAGGGCGGTCGGGGTGGCGAGGCCGAGCGCGCACGGGCAGGCGATGATCAGCACGGCGACCGCGGCGGTGAACGCCTCGGTGGGGTCGGCGTCGAGCAGCAGCCAGGTGACCAGGGTGCCGAGCGCGATCAGGATGACGACCGGTACGAAGACCGCGGAGATCCGGTCGGCGAGGCGCTGGGCGGCGGCCTTGCCGTTCTGCGCCTCCTCGACCAGGCGGGCCATCCGGGCGAGTTGGGTGTCGGCGCCGACCCGGGTGGCCTCGACGACGAGGCGGCCGCCGGCGTTGACGGTGGCGCCGGTGACGGTGTCGCCGACCGAGACCTCGACGGGGACGGACTCGCCGGTGAGCATGGAGGCGTCGACGGCGGAGGCGCCCTCGACGACGGTGCCGTCGGTGGCGATCTTCTCGCCGGGGCGGACCACGAAGCGCATGCCGGGGGTCAGTTGCGCGACCGGGACGCGCTGCTCGCGGCCGTCGCGCAGCACGGCGACGTCCTTGGCACCGAGGTCCAGCAGGGCGTGCAGGGCGGCGCCGGCCCGCCGCTTGGACCGCGCCTCCAGCCAGCGGCCGAGCAGGATCAGGGTGGTGACGGCGGCGGCGGTCTCCAGGTAGAGCGTGGAGGAGGCGTCGCCGGTGCCGACCGCGAGGGTGAAGCCGTGCCGCATCCCCGGCATGCCGGCGTCGCCGAGGAACAGCGCCCAGACCGACCAGCCGAACGCGGCGAGGGTGCCGAGCGAGACCAGGGTGTCCATGGTCGCTGCGCCGTGCCGGAGGTTGGTCCAGGCGGCGCGGTGGAAGGGCAGGCCGCCGTACACGACGACCGGGCCGGTGAGGGCGAAGGCCAGCCACTGCCAGTTGTCGAACTGCAGGGCCGGGACCATCGACAGCAGCACCACCGGCACCGTCAGCACGGCGCTGACCAGCAGCCGCTCGCGCAGCGGGTCCGGCTCGCGCGCGGTGTCGGCCTGGCGCTCGTCGGCCGGTTCGGGGGCGGGCGGCGGCGGGGGCTCCGCCGTGTAGCCGGTGCGCTCGACGGTGGCGATCAGGTCGTCGACGGTGACGCCGGCGGCGAAGTCCACCCGGGCCTTCTCCGTGGCGAAGTTCACGGTGGCCTCGACGCCGTCCATCCGGTTGAGCTTCTTCTCGATCCGGGCGGCGCAGGAGGCGCAGGTCATCCCGCCGATCGACAGCTCGACGCGCTGCTGGGCGGTGTCCCCGGTGGCGTGCATGGTCGTGCTCATCTCATCTCCTCGGACGAGCGTACCGGGGGCGCGGGCTCGGGCCGCGCCCCCCGCGGCGGTCTCAGGCGGTGCGGCCGACGAGCTCGTAGCCGGCCTCGTCCACGGCGGCGCGGACCTGCTCGTCGTCGAGCGGGGCGGCGGAGGAGACGGTGACGGTGCCGGCCTTGGCGTCGGCGGCGACCTCGGTGACACCGGCGATGCCGGACACCTCGGCGGTCACCGACTTCTCGCAGTGGCCGCAGCTCATGCCGGCGACGGTGTAGGTGACGGTGCTGGACATGGGTGCCTCCGGGCGGTGTCGGGCGCGGCCTGCTGCCGTGCGCCTGCCTCTGCCAACACCATACCCCCCAGGGGTATTCCACGCGCGGCGGGTCGGCTGTGGCGTGGACCTCGGAACGTACACCGCCGCGACGGGCGGTGGCCGTGCAGGCGCGCTCCGCGCATCCGGCGTGCGCACGGATGTCACCCCGCCGGCGGGCGGCCGTGGGCGGCGCGATCCGGCGCCCTGTCCGATATGTTCGGTATGTGTTCCGGAGCAGCCGAGTCCAGCGCGCCGCCGTGCGCGACGCCACCGGGCTGGCCCCGGCCCGGCGCAAGTCCGCGATGCTCGCCACCGACCTCCAGGACCTCTCCTTCCGCCGCCGCGCAGCCCCGGCGCTCCTCGCCGTCCTGACGATCTCGCTGGTCGACTTCTTCACCGGCCAGGACCGCTACCTCGCCCCGCTGATGGTCGTCGTGCCGCCCATCTCCGCACTGCTGCTCACCCCCGTCGAACTCCTGCTGGTCTGCGGCGTCGGCTTCCTCTCGCTGCTGTGGCTCAGCAACTACGACCAGGTCGCCAACTTCCACGACGGCCGCTTCCTGATCGGCGCCATGGTCAGCTACGTCGCGCTCACCGCGATCAGCGCCTACATCGCCGAACTGCGCATGCGCCGGGCCGCCGCCTTCGCCGCCGTCAGCTCCGTCGCCGAGGCCGCCCAGCGCGCCCTGCTGCGCCGGCCCGGGCCCAAGGTCGGACCGCTGCGCCTCGCCGTGCGCTACGTCTCGGCCGCGGACGAGGCCAGGATCGGCGGCGACCTCTACTCCGCCCTGGACACCCCGCACGGCACCCGGCTGCTGGTCGGCGACGTCCGCGGCAAGGGGCTGGGCGCGGTGCAGACCGCGGCGGTGGTGCTCGGCGCCTTCCGCGAGGCTGCCTACGACGAGGACAAGCTCAACCGGGTCGCGGCCCGGATCGAGGCGAGCGTCGAGCGGCACGTGCCCGACGGGGAGTTCACCACCGCCCTGTTCGCCGAGTTCGGCGCGGCCGGCACGGTCGAACTGCTGCACTTCGGACACGTCCCGCCGATCCGGGTCGCCGCGGACGGCACCGTCGCGGTGCTGGAGGCCGCCGACCCGTGGGTGCCGCTCGGGCTCGGCCCGCTCGCCACCGGCGAACCCACCGCCGTCCGGTACCCCTTCGGGCCCGAGGACGTGCTGGTGCTCTGCACCGACGGCGTGGTCGAGGCCCGCCACCACCGCACCGGCGAGTTCTACCCGCTCGCCGAACGGGTCGGCCCGCTGGTGCGCGGCACCGCCCGCTCCGCCGCCGAACTGGAGTCCGCGGTCGGCCGGGTCTACGCCGACCTGCTGCTGCACACCGGCGGCGAACTCGGCGACGACGCCCTGCTGATGCTGGTCAGCCGCCCCGGCGACCAGCCGCAGCACCCGCACGTCCCGCACCACGAGCGCTAGGACGTGTCTCCGGGGGGGCTCGGGCGCCCTGTGCGGCATCCGTACGCCCTTGAAGACGGCCCCGTCACGGCTCCCGGCAGGCCTCGGCCAGTGCGGCGAACAGCAGCGCCGACGACACCGCCCCCGGATCGAGGTGGCCCGCGCTGCGCGGCCCCAGGTACGAGGCACGGCCCTTGCGCGCCACCAGCGGCACCGTCGCCCGCGCGCCCTGCTCCGCCGCGGCGGCCGCCGCAGCCGAAGCCGCCGCCAGCCCCTGCCCCGCCGTGGCCGCGAACGCCGCGACGGCCGGCGCCCAGGCGTCGACCATCGTCTTGTCCCCGGGCTGCGCCCCGCCGAGCGACCGGACCGCGCCGAGCGCCCCGGCCAGTGCCGCGGCCACCTCGTCCGGGCCGGCCGTCGCCCCCGGCAGCGCCCGGCCGGCCGCGCGCAGCGCACTGCCGTAGAGCGGCCCGGAGGCCCCGCCGACCGTCGAGATCAGGGTCCGGCCCGCTGCCGCCAGCAGGGCACCGGGGGAGCGGTCGGCGTCCGCCGCACCCCCGGTGCCCGCGGTGTCCAGGCCGGCCAGGACGGCGGTGAAGCCGCGGCGCAGGTTGCTGCCGTGGTCGCCGTCGCCGATCGCGGTGTCCAGCTCGGTGAGTTCGGCCTCCCGGTCGGTCACGGCGGCGGCCGCAGCACGCAGCCAGGCCTCGGTGCGGGCGGTGTCCAGCTCCATGCGGCTCTCCTGCCGGTCGGCCGGGCGGCGGTCGGGTCAGGTCGGGACCGGGTCAGGACCAGGTCAGGGCGGGGGTGTCGACCGGTGCGTCCCAGAGCCGGAGCAGCTCGGCGTCGGCCCGGGTGAGGGTCAGCGAGAAGCCCGCCATGTCGAGGCTGGTGACGTAGTTGCCGACCAGGCTGCGGGCGATTCCCACCTCGGCGTCCGCGAGCCGGGCCGCGACCTCGCCGAAGACCACGTACAGCTCCAGCAGCGGCGTCGCGCCCATGCCGTTGACCAGGGCGATCACCTCGTCGCCGGGCGCGAGCCCGTGGTCGGCCAGGACGGTGTCGACCACCTCGGCGGCCAGCTCCCGGGCCGGGCGCATCGCTTCGCGCCGGCGGCCCGGCTCGCCGTGGATGCCGACACCGGCCTCGATCTCGTCCTCCGGCAGGTCGAACCCGGGCCGGCCGACGGCCGGCACGGTCGCCGCCGTCAGCGCGACCGCGAAGGAGCGGGAGGCGGCGTTCACCCGGCGGCCGAGGGCGGCGACCTCGGCGAGCGGTGCGCCCAGCTCGGCGAGCGCCCCGGCGGCCTTCTCCACCACCAGGGTCGCGCCGGTGCCGCGGCGGCCCGCGGTGAAGGTGGAGTCCTGCACGGCCACGTCGTCGTCGACCAGGACGGTCGCCACCTCGATGTCCTCCTCGGCGGCGAGCTCGGCGGCCAGGGCGAAGTTCATCACGTCACCGGTGTAGTTCTTCACCACGAACAGCACCCCGCCGCCGGTGTCGACGGCCCGCGCGGCGGCCAGCATCTGGTCGGGGACGGGCGACGTGAAGACCTCGCCCGGGCAGGCCGCGTCCAGCATGCCCGGGCCGACGAAGCCGACGTGCAGCGGCTCGTGGCCCGAGCCGCCGCCGGAGACCAGGGCCGTCTTGCCGGGCGCGCCGGGGCGGGCCCGGCGGACCACCCGGGCCGCGGTGTCCACCACCAGCTCGGGGTGGGCGGCGGCGAGCCCGGCGAGGGCGTCCGCCACGACCGTCTCCGGACTGTTGATCAGCTTCTTCACGCGGCACTCCCTCGGGCCCGGCTCTCCGCGCCCGACGTTACGCCCGGCACCCCCGGTCACCGGGGGCTGCGACACGCCGGAACGCCCCGGAGCCGGCCCCGCCCGGAGCCACCGCACCGGGGCTAGGGTGCGGGCATGACCGCACCGGTGGGCATCGTCCTGGTCTCGCACAGCCCCGCGCTCGCCGCCGGCCTGGCCGAGCTGCTGGCCGAGCTGGGCGCCGGCGCCGTGCGGGTGGCGCTCGCCGCGGGCAGCGCCGACGGCGGGCTCGGCACCAGTGACGAGAAGATCGCCCGGGCGCTCGCCGAGGCCGACGGCGGCGGCGGGGTCGCCGTCCTCGCCGACCTGGGCAGCGCCGTGCTGACCGCCCGGCTGGTGCTCGCCGACCGGCCCGGCGCGGTGCTGGTCGACGCGCCGTTCGTCGAGGGCGCCGTGGCCGCGACCGTGACCGCCTCCGCCGGCGCCCCGCTGGACGAGGTGGTGGCCGCCGCCGAGGAGGCCCGCGGTCACCGCAAGCTCTGACCGGGGCCGGGCCCTACTTGGCGTCGGCGTAGCAGTCGACCACCGCGGTGCTCATCGGGAAGCGGACCGGGGTGTCGCCGAAGACCAGCAGCCGGGCCTCCTCCGCCGCGGCGGCGACCTCCTCGGCGACCCGGTCGGCGAGGTCGGCCGGGGTGTGCACCACCACCTCGTCGTGCTGGAAGAACACCAGGTGCGGCCGGTCGGCGCCGGAGGCGAGCCCGGCCAGCCGGCGGCGCAGCGCGGCGAGCAGGGCGAGCGCCCAGTCCGCGGCGCTGGCCTGGATCACGAAGTTGCGGGTGAAGCGGCCGCGGGCCCGGGCGGAACGGCCGCCGGCCTCGCCCGCCGTCTCGGGCGCCTCGGTGAGGTCCAGCCAGTCCGCGGACGGCGGCGGGCAGGTGCGGCCCAGCCGGGAGCGGACGATGCCGCCGTCCTCGCCCGTCCGGGCGGCGGCCTCCACGTACCCCATCGCGGCGGGGTAGCGGCGGCGCAGGGTGGCCAGCAGCGGGCCGATGTCGCCGCTGGTCTGCCCGTACATCGCGCCGAGCAGGCCGAGCTTGGCCTTGGACCGGTCGCCGTGGAAGGCCGTCGCGGCGAGCGCCTCGTAGAGGTCGCCCTGGGCGGCGGTGCGGGCGAGGCCGGCGTCCTCGGAGAGGGCGGCGAGGACGCGCGGTTCGAGCTGGGCGGCGTCGGCGACGACCAGGGACCAGCCGGGATCGGCGACCACGGCGCGGCGCAGGATCCGCGGGATCTGCAGGGCGCCGCCGCCGCGGGTCGCCCAGCGGCCGGAGACCACCCCGCCGACCACGTACTCGGGGCGGAACCGGCCGTTGCGGGCCCAGGCCGCCTGCCAGGCCCAGCCGTGCGCGGCGTGCAGCCGGGACAGCTCCTTGTAGCGGATCATCAGCTCGGCGGCCGGGTGGTCGACCCGGCGCAGCTCCCAGCTGCGGGTGGAGCCGAGCTGGATGCCCCGGTCGGCGAAGGCACGCAGCACCTGGCCGTGCGAGTCGGGGTTGAACGGGCGCCCGCCCAGGGACCGCTGCAGTTCGGCGGCGAGTTCGGCCAGCCGGCGCGGCGGGGCGCCGGGGACCTGCGGGCGCGGGCCGAGCAGTTCGGTCAGCAGCCGGTCGTGCAGGTCGCTGCGCCAGGGCAGGCCGTCGCGGGCCATCTCGGCGGCGAGCAGGCCGCCGGCCGACTCGGCGGCGGCCAGCAGCCGGAAGCGGTGGCGTTCGCCGGGGTCGGCGATCGCGGCGGTGCGGCGCTGCTGCTCGGCGTGGACGGCGACGACGGCCGCCAGCGCGTCGGTGCCGGGCGGCAGCTGCAGCCGGTCGGGGGCGAAGAGGCCGTCCTGCTCGTCCTCGGCGCCGCTCTCCGGCAGGTCGGTGGGGACGGGCAGCCCGCGCAGCCGGGCCCAGGCGGCGCCGAGCGAGCGGGGCTCGCCGAAGCGGCCCTCCAGGCCGAGCAGCAGCGGCTCGGTGAGCCGCAGGTCGTGGCTGCGGGCGAGGCGGACGGGCAGCAGCGGCGCGTACGCGCCGTCGGTGGCGGCGAACACCCAGCGCGGCCGGTCGGCGGCCTCGCGTTCGGCGACGGCGTCGGCGAGGGCGGGTGCGTGCCCGGGCGGGCCGAGCGGGGTGCCGTCCTCGCCGAGCGGCTGCAGCCGGCCGCCGGGGCCGTGCTGGTCGGGGACCAGGGCGTACCGGGGGGCCATCGGCGGCCTCCTTCCTCGCTCGGGGTACTCGTACGTCGTACCGGGTGGGGCCGGGGAGGCCCTTGCCCCGACCGTAGCGCGCGGCACCGACAGGGCCCGACCGGCGCGGCGCCCGGAGGGGCGGGCGCCGGGCCCGCGGCGAGGTTCCGCCAGCGGTCGGAAGCCGCCTCCGGAGGCCGTAGGCAGCGGTGGTGACAGCGCATAGGGTCGGCGAAATGACCGACAACCCCTTCTTCCCGACCAGCACCCTGGTCCACGAGCTGCCGCCCTTCGCCGAGATCCGCGAGGAGCACTACCTGCCGGCCTTCGAGCAGGGCATGGCGCTGCAGCTCACCGAGATCGCCGGGATCGTGGCCGACCCGGAGCCGCCGACCTTCGACAACACGGTCGTGGCGCTGGAGCGTTCGGGTGCGCTGCTGAAGCGGGTCGCCGTCGCGTTCGAGAACCAGGGGGACTCCGACACCAGCCCGGGGCTGCAGGAGCTGGACGCCGAGATCAGCCCGCGGCTGGCCCGCCACCGGGACGCCGTGCACCTGGACGCCGGGCTGTTCGCCCGGATCGACGCGCTGTACCGCCGCCGCTCCGAGCTCGGCCTCGACCCGGAGTCGCTGCGGCTGCTGGAGCGCCGGCACACCGCGTTCGTCCGGGCCGGCGCCGAGCTGCCCGCCGCCGACCAGCAGCGGCTGCGCGAGATCAACGCCGAACTGGCCGCCGCCGCCACCGCCTTCCGCCGCAACCTCATGGACGACACCCGGGCCCGGGCGATCGTGCTGGACGGGCCCGAGCGGCTCGCCGGGCTGTCCGCGGACGCGGTCGCCGCGGCCGCCGAGAACGGCCGGGCGCTCGGCCGGGACGGCTCGTACGTGCTCAGCCTGAAGAACTTCTCCAACCAGACCGAGCTCGCCCAGCTCACCGACCGCTCGATGCGCGAGCGGCTGCTGGCGGCCTCGCTCGGCCGGGCGGCCGCCACGAACGGGCCGCTGGCGATCCGGACGGCCGGGCTGCGGGCCGAGCGCGCCGCCCTGCTCGGCCACCCGAGCCACGCCGCGTACGTGGTGGCCGACGAGACCGCGGGCAGCGTGGCCGCGGTCGACGCGATGCTCGCCCGGCTGGCCGGCCCGGCGGTGGCCAACGCCGAGCGGGAGGCCGCCGAACTGCTCGCCGCCGCCCGCGCGGACGGCCTCACCTCGATCGCGGCGCACGACTGGGCGTACTACGCGGAGCGGGTGCGGCAGACCGCGTACCGGGTGGACGCGGCGGAGCTGCGCCCCTACCTGGAACTCGAACGGGTGCTGCACGACGGCGTGTTCTTCGCGGCGCAGCTGGTCTACGGGGTGGTGCTGCAGGAGCGGCCGGAGCTGGTGGCGTACCACCCGGACGCCCGGGTCTTCGAGGTGTTCGACGGGGACGGCGGCTCGCTCGGCCTGTTCGTCGGCGACTTCTTCGCCCGCGACTCCAAGCGCGGCGGCGCCTGGATGAACGAACTGGTCCAGCAGTCGCACCTGCTGGGCAAGCGCCCGGTGGTGGTGAACAACCTCAACATCGCGAAGCCGGCGCCCGGCGAGCCGGCGCTGCTCACCTGGGACGAGGTGCGCACGCTCTTCCACGAGTTCGGGCACGCGCTGCACGGGCTGTTCTCGGACGTCCGCTACCCGCTGTTCGCCGGCACCGAAGTGCCGCGCGACTTCGTGGAGTTCCCCTCCCAGGTCAACGAGATGTGGATGGTCCGGCCGGAGGTGCTGGCCAACTACGCCCGCCACCACGCCACCGGGGAGCCGCTGCCGGCCGAGCTGGTGGAGCGGATGGCGGCGGCGGAGTCCTTCGGCCAGGGCTTCCGCACCGTCGAGTACCTGGGCGCGGCCGTGATCGACTGGGCCTGGCACACCCTGCCGGCCGGCACCGAGGTCGCGGACGCCGAGGAGTTCGAGGCGCAGGCGCTCGCCCGGGCCGGCCTCGCGGTGGCCGCGGTGCCGCCGCGCTACCGGACGGCGTACTTCAGCCACGTGTTCTCGGGCGAGTACAGCGCCGGGTACTACGCGTACATCTGGTCGGAGGTGCTGGACGCGGACACCGTCGAGTGGTTCGCCTCGAACGGCCTCGGGGCGCGGGAGAGCGGCGAGGTGTTCCGCCGCGAGCTGCTGGCCCGCGGCGGCAGCCGGCCGGCGCTGGACTGCTTCCGCGCGGTGGTCGGCCGCGACCCGGAGATCGGCCCGCTGCTGGCCCGCCGCGGCCTGGCCTGAGCCGGCCGGGCGGGGCGCACGGCCCCGGCGGTCAGGGCGTCAGCAGCACGGTGACCGGGGTGCCGGGCCGGGCGGCGGGGTACACCAGCCGCACCGACCCGGCCCGGTCGCCCTGCGGCGGCCGGACCTCGACCCGGGCGCCGGGGGCCTGCACCCGGAACCCCTGCGGGAAGGCGCCGGCTGGCACCGCGATCGTGGTCGCCGTGCCGCGCCGCCCGGTGGCGAGGGCGAGGCGGTAGCGGCCGCCCCCGAAGGACTCGGCGGACGGCCGCCCGCCGAGGGCGGTGGCGTACGGGCCGAAGGCGGGGCCGTCGCCGGGGGCGGGGCGGCCGTCCGGGCCGAGTGCGCAGTACCCGCCGTCGCCGCGGCACCAGTACCACATCGTCCAGCCGGCGGCGAAGCCCGTCATGGCGGCGACCTGGCGCTCCACCAGGCGTGCGTTGCCGGGGGTGCGGGCGCTCGGCGGGCCCCACTCGCCGACCAGGACGGGCAGCCGGCCGGCCCGCGGGTAGGCGGTGACCGCCTCGGTGTAGCGCCCGACGAAGCCGCCGGCCGGGTCCCAGTCCTGCCCGGCCTCCACGGCGGTGTCGTAGAAGTGCGGGGCGTAGCCGATCCGGGCCGCGCCCGGGCGGGGGTCGGCGAACTGCGGCAGCCGGGTCGGCACGCCCTGGCCGACCAGCACGGTCGGCTCGACGAACAGCCAGGCGCGGTCGTCGACCCGGCGCACCGCGGTGATCAGCCGCCGGTACATGCCGGCGAGCCGGCCCTGCTCCAGTTCGGCCGCGGCGGCGGCCAGCACGGCGGGGTCGGCCGGGTCGCCGTCGACCGGCCCGAACGGCTCGTTGAACAGGTCGTAGCCCAGCAGGGCCGGGTGGCCGCGCAGCTCGCGGGCGACGGTGGTGTACAGCGCCGCCTGGGCGCGGCGCAGGTCGGCGTCGTCGTAGAGGTGGCGGAAGGCGGCCTGCACGGCGGGCTGGAAGTAGCCGGCGAACCAGTCGTCCGGGTCGGGTTCGAAGGGCAGTCCGTCGTCCCGGGTCGCCCACACCGGGACGCCGCGGTCGCCGCCGCCGAAGGCGGGCCCGTAGACGTCCTGGTGGAAGTCGACGACGGCGAGCAGCCCGTGCCGGGCCGCGGCGTCCAGCAGCCGGTGGACGCGGGTGAGTTCACCCCGGTCGTAACGGCCGGGGGCCGGTTCGAGGCGGGTCCAGGAGACGGCGATCCGGACGAGGGTGAAGCCCCGGGCGGCGATGTCGCCCAGGTCGGCGGCGTCGGCCTCGGCGTACTTGTCGAGGTTGAAGCCGCGCAGCTGCAGGACGCGGCCGTCCCGGTCGGTGAAGAGCGTCCGCCCGTCGGGGGTGGTGACGGTGCCGGCCGGTGTCCGGCCGGCACCCGGGGCGGGTGCGGCGGCCGCGGGGGGTGCGGCGCCGAGCAGGACGGCGGCGGTCAGGAGCAGTGCCGCAGCGGTACGGAGGACGCGCACGGGCCACCTCGCACGGGGGAGTGGGTGTGAGCGCGATGATGCGCCGTCAGCTCCCGCCGCCGCAAGAGGTGAGCAGTGCTCAGGTTTCTTCCGGTGCGGCCGGCTCGGCGGCGTCCTCGGGGCCGGGTGCGGGGGGTGCCACCACCGGCGGCAGGGCGGCGGCCGCGGCGAGCCGGCCCCAGAGCAGGTCGGCCAGCGCCTGCACCATCCGCGGCCGCGGGCAGGGCCGCCGGTCCAGCCACCAGTCCCCGGCGGCCAGCACCATCCCGGTGATCGCGCGCCCCCAGGCCTCGGAGAGCAGCGGGGTGTCGGCGCCCAGGTCGACCTGGGTCTGCACGGCCCGGGTGATCTCCTCGGCGATCTGCTTCAGCGCCGGCGCCAGTGCGTTCCCGGCGCCGGTCGGGTCGCCAGGCTCGGGGTGGGTGAGCAGCCGGTACACCTGGGGGCGGGACTCGATCGCCGCCAGGTAGGTGTCGATGACGTGCTCGACCTGGTCGCGGCGCTCCAGCGGCTCGCTCAGCGCCGCGCGGACGGTCTCCAGCAGGCCCGCGGTGTGGCGCTCCGTCAGGGCGGCGATCAGGCCGTTCCGGTCGCCGAAGTGCCGGTAGAGGATCGGCTTGGTGATGCCCGCCTCGGCCGCGATGGCGTTCATGCTGGCGCCCGGCCCCTCGCGCTGGACGACCCGGTCGGCGGCGTTGAGCAGCTGCTCGCGGCGGGGTTCGCCGGCCGGTGCTGCGGCGGGGGTCGACACGGTGCTGCGTCCTCCTCGGTCGAGCGTTGACATCGCTACCAATGAGTAGCAGACTCCCCCGATGTTACCCGAGGTAACACCATGCTGCGGCGCCGCCGCTCCCGCCCTTCCCCTCGTGCACGCTCCTGCGGAGGCATTCCCGATGAGCACCTTCTCCCTGGACCCCGGACCGGACCAGACCGCCGTCCGCGACTGGCTGCACGGCTTCGCCGCCGACGTGATCCGGCCGGCGGCCGCCGAGTGGGACGAGCGCGAGGAGACCCCCTGGCCGATCATCCAGGAGGCCGCCAAGATCGGCATCTACTCCCTGGACTTCTACGCCCAGCAGTACTTCGACCCCTCCGGGGTCGGCATCCCGATCGCCATGGAGGAGCTCTTCTGGGGCGACGCCGGCATCGGCCTGGCGATCGTCGGCACCACACTCGCCGCCGTCGCCGTGCTCGCCAACGGCACCGACGAGCAGATCGGCACCTGGGCCCCGCAGATGTTCGGCACCCCCGACGACGTCAAGGTCGCCGCGTTCTGCTCCTCCGAGCCCGACGCCGGCTCCGACGTCTCCGCCCTGCGCACCCGCGCCGTCTACGACGAGGCCAAGGACGAGTGGGTGCTGAACGGCACCAAGACCTGGGCCACCAACGGCGGCATCGCCGACGTCCACGTCGTCGTCGCCACCGTCGACCCGGCCCTCGGCGCCCGCGGCCAGGCCTCGTTCGTCGTCCCGCCGGGCACCCCGGGCCTATCCCAGGGCCAGAAGTTCAAGAAGCACGGCATCCGCGCCTCGCACACCGCCGAGGTCGTCGTCGACGGCGTCCGGGTGCCCGGCCACTGCCTGCTCGGCGGCAAGGAGAAGCTCGACGAGCGGCTCGCCCGGGCCCGCGAGCGCGCCGCCGGCGCCGGCGGCGCCAAGGGCAAGAACGCCGCGATGGCCACCTTCGAGGCGTCCCGCCCCGCGGTCGGCGCGCAGGCCGTCGGCATCGCCCGGGCCGCCTACGAGGTCGCCCTCGACTACGCGAAGACCCGGGTGCAGTTCGGCCGCCCGATCATCGACAACCAGGGCGTCGCCTTCCAGCTCGCCGACATGAAGACCCGGATCGACGCCGCCCGGCTGCTGGTCTGGCGGGCCTCCTGGATGGCCGCCACCAACCAGCCCTTCCACAACGCCGAGGGCTCGATGTCCAAGCTCTACGCCGGCGAGACCGCGAAGTGGGTCACCTCGCAGGCCATGCAGATCCTGGGCGGCAACGGCTTCACCCGCGAGTACCCGGTCGAGCGGATGCACCGCGACAGCGCCATCTACACCATCTTCGAGGGCACCAGCGAGATCCAGCGGCTGGTCATCTCCCGCGCCATCTCGGGGATGCCGATCCGCTGACCCGGGCGGCGGCGCCGGGCCCCGGCCTCAGAATCGGGGCTCGCGCCGCTCCAGGAAGGCGGCCAGGCCCTCCCGGACGTCCGGCGCCTCACGGGACTCGCGCTCCCACGGCGCAACCGCCGCGGCCGCCTCCTGCGGCACGACCGACAGCGCGGCCTTCACGGCACCGATCGTCTGCGGCGAGCGCTTCGCCAGCAGACCGGCGAACTCCCTCGCCCGGCCGTCCAGTTCGGTGGCCGGCAGCACCTCGTCCACCAGGCCGAACCGCTCCGCCCGCTCCGCGGTCACCAACTCGCCCGAGAACAGCAGGTACTTGGCCCGCGCCGGCCCCACCAGCGAGGCCAGCCGCACCGTCGGCACCGACGGGTACACCACGCCCAGCTTCGCCGGGGTGATCCCGAACCGCGCGTCGTGCGCCGCGAACCGCAGGTCGCAGGCGACCGCCAGCTGACAGCCCCCGCCCACGCAGGCACCGTGCACCACCGCGACCGTCGGGTGCGGGAAGGCCGCCAGCGCCTCCTCCGCCGCCACGTTGTCCGCGTGGTACGCGTCCGCGTGCGCCGGATCGCCGTACACCTCGGACAGTTCCCCGATGTCCGCGCCCGCGCAGAACGTCCGGGCCGCCCCCGTCACCAGCAGCGCCCGCACGCCCGGCTGCGCCGCGATCAGCCCCAGCACTCCCGGCAGGCCCCGCCACATCGCCAGCGTCATCGCGTTGCGCCGCTCCGGCCGGTCCAGCACCAGCGTGGCCACCGGGCCGTCGAGTTCCGCACGCAGGCCGGCGACACCGGTCTCCAACACGTGGACCATCACTGCCTCCGGGGGCTGATCGGGATGCCCCTCACCCTTCCACAGCGGCGTCCTCGCGGACCACGGCGGTCACTGTGATCTCCACCAACTGGCCGGTGTAGCCGAGGCAGGCCACGCCGAGCAGCGTCGACGTGTGCGGACCGTCGGCCAGGGCGGAGGCGTTCACCACGTCCCACACCTCGGAGAGCGGACCCGGTTCGGGCGAGACCACGTACACCGTGCTGGCCACCACGTCGGCGAGGGTGCTGCCGGCGTGCCGCAGCGCCTCCTCCAGATTGGCCAGCACCTGGCGGGCCTGCGCCGGGCCGTCACCGGGGCCGACCAGCTTCCCGTCCGCGTCCAGCGGCACCCCGCCGGCCAGGAACACCAGGCGGGTGCCGGGCTCCACCACCGCCGTGTGCGCGTAGCCGGGCGGCGGGAAGAGGCTCGGGACGATGCTGCGCTGGACCATGCGAAGGGCCTCCTCGGCTCGGCGGACTCTGTGCCGGCACCGGCCGGCCCCCGATCGTCCGTCGGCGGAGCACCCGCTGTCATCCGGTTTTCCCCGGGGCCGGCCGGGCCGCCGGCCGGGTCACCCGGACTGCGCGCCGCCGCCGTCGGCCCGCCACTCGCGGGCCAGCACCGACCACACCTCGTAGTCCTGCCGGACCCCGCCGTGCAGCACGTGCTCGCGCATGGTGCCGTCGTGGTGCATGCCCATCCGCTGCGCCACCGCCCGGCTGCGTGAATTGCCGCTGCTGTTCCACCACTCGACCTTGTGCATCCCGCGTTCGACCAGCGCGTAGTCGATCAGCCGGCGGACGGCGGCGCTGATCAGACCGCGGCCCTCCCCGTCCTTTTCCGTCCACGCCCCGATTTCGCAGACCCCGGACGCGACGTCGAAGCGCACGAACATCACACCGCCGACCAGCGTGCCGCCGAGCCGGATTCCGAAGATCCGGCCGGTGTCGGCAGCCTGCCGATCGGCAAATCCCTGCAGCGTCGCCCGGGCCGATTCGAGATCGGTGGACCGGGTGGCCCAGGGGATCCACGGGGCGGTGTTGCCCCGGGCGCGCTCCATGTGGTCGAAGAATTCCGCGGCCTGCCACGGCTCCAGCGGGCACAGCTCGGCATCCTCGGCGAGCGGTACGGCGTACACGGCGGTCGTCCCTCCGGTCGGCGGCGACCGGCGGCGGATCGCGCCGCCGGTACGTAACAAACGTTTGGTAGGTACCATAGCGCGCATGACGCCAGCCCGTGGAGACCACGACGCCCGCCGCCGAGACGTCTCCGAGGCGGTCTGGCGGGTGCTGGCCGACCGCGGCTTCGGCGGCCTCACCCTGCGTGCCGTGGCCGCCGAGATGGGCGCCAGCACCGGGCTGCTCACCCACTACTTCCCCAACAAGCGGGCCCTGGTGGCCCATGCGCTGGAGGTGCTGGACCGGCGGACGGCGGCCCGGCCGCGCCCCGCGGCCGAGAGCACCGCCCCGGCCGGCGGCCTGCCGATGCTGCGCGCCGTGCTGCTGGACGTGCTGCCGCTGGACGCCGCGAGCGCCGCCGACAACCGGATCTGGGTCGGCTCCTGGGACGCCGCGCTGGCCGACGGCGGGCTGGCCGAGGAGCACGCCGGGCGCTACCGGCGATCCCGCCGGCGGATGGCCGAACTCGTCGCCGATGCCCAGCGGCTGGGCGAACTGCCCGCCGGCCGGACGCCGGAGGAGATCGCGGCCGCCGCGCAGTCCTTCGTCCTGGGGCTGGTCGTGCAGGCGCTGTTCGCGCCGGAGGAGTTCCCGGCGGAGCGCCAGGCCGCGCTGCTGGACGGGTACCTCGCGGGCGTGGCCGCGGGCTGATCCCGTGCGCGGGGGCACGGGGGCACGGGGGTGCGGGGTGCGGGGACGCAGGGGTGGCCGGAACCGGCGGAGGGCCGTCGTGCGGGACGGCGGCGGTGCGAGGCGGCGGCGGTGCCGGTGTGCTGGCGCCCCCAGCAGGATTCGAACCTGCGACCTACCGCTTAGAAGGCGGGTGCTCTATCCGCTGAGCTATGGGGGCAAGACTGGCGCGGCCCGCAGGGGTGCCGACCTGGGCGGCGGCAGACCGGCGGGCGTTCGGGCGGGGCCCGCGCGGGGCTCCCGGGTACGGCTGGGTGGGTGGGGCCTCGGCCCGTCCGGCACGGGACGCCCGGGACAGGATAAGGGTGACTGCATCCTCCGTCGGGCCTTCCGGCACCGCTTCGGGTGTGTCGGCCCCGGTGGAGCGGTCCGATAATCGCAGGTGGCGGCCGGACGTGCAGCGGTCTGAGGGGATCTGGACCCGGACGTTGTGCAGTCGTTACGGGGCTGCCTCCTCACCTGTTATGGATTCGGCGTGTGAATCGCCCCGGCGTCCGTGCGGTGGGGGTCGGATTTGGGTTACTTCGGTTGGATGACCTGGTCGGAAGCGGGCGGCGGCCACCCGTTAGGGGCCCCGTGCACGGTGTGGACCGGGTGCGGCGTTGTCATGACCTCGCAGGATGGGTCGTTCGCGGAATCTCGAATTCCTGTTCATATTCACTCGCCCGAGTGGGTCCGGTTTTCCACACCCCGGGGTTTTCCACAGGTTTCCGCCGGGCCGCCCGGAAATTCCGCCGGTGCGACAGCATCCGGGTGCGAGCGATTCGGCTCGGACATTTTCCGCCCGGAGGGAGTTCTTGTGAATGAGACCCTGGTGACGATCGTCGGCAATGTCGCGTCGACGGTCACCTACGCGCAGACGCCGGCCGGCGTGCCGGTGGCCAACTTCCGGATGGCCACCACGGAGCGCCGCTTCGACCGCGGCACCGGCGACTGGGTCGACGGCGAGACGACCTGGGTGACGGTGGTGGCCTGGCGATGGCTCGCGACCAATCTGGTGAGTTCGGTGAACAAGGGCGATCCGGTGGTCGTCAGCGGCCGGCTGCGGGTCCGCGAGTGGGGCGAGGAGGACCGCCGCCGGACGGCGGTGGAGATCGACGCCCGCTCAGTGGGCCACGACCTCTCCCGCGGCACCTCCGCCTTCCGGTGGGCCGTCCGCGGACGGCCCGACCGGGAGAAGGTCGGTTCGGATGCGTTCGGTCCTTCGGGCGGCCGGCGGGTGGGTGATCCCGCGCCGGTCGGCGAGGCGGTGCCGGAGTGGATCGTCGCCGCGGTGGAGGCCCGGCGGGCGGCCGACCGGACGACTGCCGGGCCGGCGGGGGCAGTTGGTCCGGCGTCACCGCCGGTGCTCGCAGGTGCCGCGGGTGCGTCCGGTGCCGACGCCGACTGACCGCCCGTCGCCGCCGGCGGGAGGCGGCGGGCGGAGGGGGCGACAGGGTCGCTGCAAGGACGGTGCGATGACGATCCGTTGGATCTGGTGAAGCGTCAACCAAAACGGTTCCCCGACGGCTTGATAACGGAACGACAACGGAACTGTCCTGGTTCCGCACAACTATGGGAAGCGTCTCAACCCTCAATATGATGCGTCGGGTCCACACATGTGCAGCGGTGTCACAGGGGGCACCGCTTTGCAGGGCGGGCTGCCATCGGCAGGGCCCGGCCCGGAGGGATCACTCATGTTCCACAGCCAGAAGCGGGCTGTCTCCCGCATAGGTACTGTCATGCTCGCGACCGGCATCGCCGTGGCGAGCGGCCTGTCGTTCGCCGGCGCAGCTTCGGCCGACGGCGGCGCGGGCATCACCGCGACGATCCAGCCGACCATGGTCAGCGGGGCCGTCGACACCGGTGGCGGCCACGTGATCCAGGGCGGTCTTTTCACGCTGAAGACGGATGACGGCAAGCTCATCCAGACGTACTGCATCGACATCGACCACGGCGTCCGGATCAAGGACGCGGTCAAGTACCAGGAGTCGAACTGGGCGTCGAGCTCGCTCGGCGCCCCGGGCAAGGCCGAGGCGGCGGGCAAGATCCGCTGGATCCTCGAGCACTCCTACCCGAAGCTCTCGCTCGACGCGGTGAAGGCCGCCGTCGGCATCAAGGGCGAGTTCACCAAGGAGGACGCCGCGGCCGGCACCCAGGCCGCGATCTGGCGCTACTCCGACAACAAGACCGCGGCCACCCCGGTCGACGCCGAGGCCAAGCAGCTCACCGACTACCTGGCGGGCAGCAAGAACACCGGTCTGAAGGAGGAGCCGGCGCCCTCGCTGGACCTCGACCCGGCGTCGGTGAACGGCAAGTCGGGCAGCAAGCTCGGCCCGTTCACCCTCAACAGCAGCGCCTCGGCGGTCAAGCTGGCGCTGTCCGGCGACACCTCCGGCGGCAAGGTCAAGCTGGTCGACCAGGACGGCAAGTCCGTCTCCGACCTGAAGGGCCCGATCGCCAAGGACACCAAGCTGTTCCTGGACGTCCCCTCGGGCACCGCGGCCGGCTCGGCCACGGTCAAGGCCTCGGCCACCACCTCGGTGCCCACCGGCCGCGTCTTCCTGAGCGTCGGCTACACCCCGGACAAGCACAGCCAGACCATGATCCTGGCCGGCTCCGAGGAGCTGAGCGTCGCCAAGACCGCCAAGGCCACCTGGACGCAGGCCAAGGGCCCGCTGCTGGAGGCCACCTCCAAGGTCGACTGCACCAAGAACGGCGTCCAGGTCACCGTCACCAACAGCGGTGACGAGCAGGCCACCGTCACGATCACCCCGGGCAAGTCCGTCACCGTCGGTGCCGGCAAGACCGAGACCGTGCTCGTGCCGGTCGCCGAGGACGCCACCTACGACATCAAGGTGAGCGGCCCGAACCTGACCGAGGAGTTCAAGGGCATCCTCGACTGCAAGACCACCAGCACCACCGGTGGCACGAACGGCGGCACCACGGGCGGCACCACCACCGGTGGTACGACCGGCGGCACCACCGGCTCGACCACCGGCGGCAGCCTGGCCAGCACCGGTGGCGGCAGCCACACCGGCATGATCGCCGGCATCGCGGCCCTGCTCGTCGCCGCCGGCGGCGGTGCGGTGTTCGCCCTGCGCCGTCGCGGCCGCCACGGTCGCTCCGCGGCCTGAACCACCCGGGGTGCGGGCCGTTCCCACGGCCGTGGCACCCGCGGTGCGACCCCCGGGGTGACACCCGGGACGTGACACCGGGCCCGGCCCCGTCCTCCGACACCGGAGGGCGGGGCCGTCGCCTTGCCCGCCCCCGTACCGCCCCGCCCGGCCCGTACCGCTGCGCACCGCCCCGGCCCCGTACCGCGGCGCACCGCCCGGTCGGGGCCGCCGCCCCGCACCCGGTGCGGTCCGGCCCGTGTGACCGGCGGGAGTTCGGGCGGCGCCGCGCAGTGCGGCACAATGGAAGGCTGCAAGCCGAATACACCCGACGACGCCGGAGCGATCTCACGTGGCGGAATACATCTACACCATGCGCAAGGTGCGCAAGGCACACGGCGACAAGGTCATCCTTGACGACGTGACGCTCTCCTTCCTCCCCGGAGCGAAGATCGGCGTCGTCGGCCCCAACGGCGCCGGTAAGTCCACGGTGCTGAAGATGATGGCCGGGCTGGAGCAGCCGTCCAACGGCGACGCGTTCCTCTCGCCGGGCTACACCGTCGGCATGCTCCTCCAGGAGCCCCCGCTCGACGAGTCCAAGACGGTCCTGGAGAACGTCCAGGACGGCGTCAAGGAGGTCAAGGGCAAGCTCGACCGGTTCAACGAGATCGCCGAGCTGATGGCGACCGACTACTCGGACGCGCTGCTCGAGGAGATGGGCCGCCTCCAGGAGGACCTGGACCACGCCAACGCCTGGGACCTCGACGCCCAGCTGGAGCAGGCCATGGACGCCCTGGGCTGCCCGCCCGGCGACTGGCCGGTCACCAAGCTCTCCGGTGGCGAGAAGCGCCGCGTCGCGCTCTGCAAGCTGCTGCTGGAGGCCCCCGACCTGCTGCTCCTCGACGAGCCCACCAACCACCTCGACGCCGAGTCGGTGAACTGGCTGGAGCAGCACCTCGCCAAGTACGCCGGCACCGTCGTCGCGGTCACCCACGACCGGTACTTCCTCGACAACGTCGCCCAGTGGATCCTGGAGCTCGACCGCGGTCGCGCGTTCCCCTACGAGGGCAACTACTCCACCTACCTGGAGACCAAGCAGACCCGTCTCAAGGTCGAGGGCCAGAAGGACGCCAAGCGCGCCAAGCGGCTCAAGGAAGAGCTGGAGTGGGTCCGCTCCAACGCCAAGGGCCGCCAGGCCAAGTCGAAGGCCCGTCTCGCCCGTTACGAGGAGATGGCGGCCGAGGCCGACAAGATGCGGAAGCTGGACTTCGAGGAGATCCAGATCCCGCCGGGCCCGCGCCTGGGCAGCGTCGTCGTCGAGGTGGACAACCTCTCCAAGGGCTTCGGCGAGAAGCTGCTCATCGACGACCTGAGCTTCACCCTGCCGCGCAACGGCATCGTCGGCGTGATCGGCCCCAACGGCGCCGGCAAGACCACCCTGTTCAAGATGCTGCAGGGCCTGGAGACCCCGGACGACGGCAAGGTCAAGGTCGGCGAGACCGTCAAGATCAGCTACGTCGACCAGAACCGCGCCAACATCGACCCGAAGAAGACCCTGTGGGAGGTCGTCTCCGACGGCCTCGACTGGATCAACGTCGGCCAGGTCGAGATGCCGTCCCGCGCCTACGTCTCCGCGTTCGGCTTCAAGGGCCCGGACCAGCAGAAGCCGGCCGGCGTGCTCTCCGGCGGTGAGCGCAACCGCCTCAACCTGGCGCTCACCCTCAAGCAGGGCGGCAACCTGCTGCTCCTCGACGAGCCCACCAACGACCTGGACGTCGAGACGCTCTCCTCGCTGGAGAACGCGCTGCTCGACTTCCCCGGCTGCGCCGTGGTCATCTCCCACGACCGCTGGTTCCTGGACCGGGTCGCCACCCACATCCTCGCCTACGAGGGCGACAGCAAGTGGTTCTGGTTCGAGGGCAACTTCGAGTCGTACGAGAAGAACAAGATCGAGCGGCTCGGCCCGGACGCCGCCCGCCCGCACCGCGCCACCTACAAGAAGCTGACCCGCGGCTGACCGTCCCCGCGACAACAGCCGCCGGCAACGCCGGCGCAACAAGGGCCGGGCAGGCTGCCCCTCGGGGCGGCCGCCCGGCCACCCGCCCGCGGCCCGGCCGCGGGCGACCGGAAGTCTGAGGAGATCCTTCGTGGCACGCCACATCTACGCCTGCCCCCTGCGGTGGTCCGACATGGACGCCTTCGGCCACGTCAACAACGTGGTCTTCCTGCGCTACCTGGAGGAGGCCCGGATCGACTTCATGTTCACCCAGGCCGCCGAGGCCGGCGCGGGCGAGTTCGCGGGCGGTTCGGTGGTGGCGCGCCACGAGATCGAGTACAAGAAGCCGCTGGTGCACCGTCCCGCCCCGGTGACGATCGAGACCTGGGTCACCAAGATCGGCGGCGCCTCCCTCACGGTGTCCTACGAGATCAAGGACACCGCGCCGGACGGCACCGAGACGGTCTACGTGAAGGCCTCCACCGTCGTCGTCCCCTACGACCTGGCCGAGGGCCGGCCGCGCCGGATCAGCCCGGTCGAGCGGGAGTTCCTCTCCCGCTTCATGGACGCGGTGCCCGCCGCCGTGGCCGCGGCCTGATCCGGACGTGACCAGCGACGTGAGCAGCACCCCCGTGACCGGTCGGCCCGCCGCACTCGTCCTCGCCGAGAGCGGCGGGGCGGCGGACCTCGCCGCGTTCCTGGGCCGGCTGCTGCGCTTCGACAGGGCGGCCGCCGTCCGCCTGCAGGCCGTGCCCGGCCCGGAGTCCGGTGGCGTCCTGGCGGTCTTCGGCCGGCTCCCGCTGGGTTCCGCGGGAGCGATCGCCGTCCGCACCGCGCGGCTGGCCGGCCCGACGTCCGGGACGGACACCACCGTCTCGGCCGGGCAGCTGCTGGAGGCCGTGGACGTGGAGAGCGGCACCGTGGCGGTGCCGCCGCCGGTCACCGGACCGGCGTGGGCCGGTCTGCTGCCGCCGCGGACGGGCTGGCAGCCGGTCGCCGAACCGCAGGCCTTCGAGGTGCTGCCGGAGGTGTCCGCCGCGGTCGGCGAGTTCCGCCGGCGCAGCGAGGAGATTCCGGAGCACCACCGTTCGCGGCAGGTGCTGGACGCGCTGGCCGACGAGATCTGGTCGCGCCCGCTGAGTGCCGTCCCGGAGCTTCCGCTGCGTGCCGCGCACGCGGCCTACGTGATCGGATTCCTGCGGCCCGCGGTGCCGCTGACCGCGCACCGTGCGGGCGGCTGGCTGCGGTTGAGCGCGCCGGCCGGTTCGGTCGCCGTCCGCAGCGCGGCCGCGCCCGGCGCGGGCCTGGGCCTGAGCCCGCTGCGGTAGGTCCTTCTTCCGGATCGTGCAGGGCGAGGCCCGGCCCCGCTCAGCCCGCGGTGTTGATCATCGAGGCGGCGGCGTAGGTCAGGTAGTCCCAGAGCTGGCGCTCGGCGTCCTCGGGCAGGTCCAGCTCGTCGAGGGCGGTGCGCATGTGCCGCAGCCAGGCGTCGTGCGCGGCGCGGTCGACCTTGAACGGGGCGTGCCGCATCCGCAGCCGCGGGTGGCCGCGCTCGTCGCTGTACGTCCGTGGCCCGCCCCAGTACTGCATGAGGAAGAGCGCGAACCGCTCCTCGGCCGGGCCGAGGTCCTCCTCGGGGTACATCGGCCGCAGCAGCTCGTCCTGGGCGACCCCCTGGTAGAAGCGGTGCACCAGCCGACGGAAGGTGGCCTCGCCGCCGACCGCGTCGAAGAAGGTCTCCTCGGGAAGAGTGTTCTGCCGGGTCTCGTTCACCCGACCATGGTCGCAGACGGCCGCGGGGGCCGTACACCGGTCTTCCGGCCTACGACCCCCGCCGCCCGTCACGGGTCCGGTGCGTCCCCGTGGCGCCGCGACTACACGTCGTCCCAGTTGAAGAAGCGCCAGGCGATCAGGCAGAGCACGGCCGAGAAGGCCAGCAGTCCGCCCATCGCGGGCAGCGCGTCCATGACGCCGCCGCCGCGGCTGAGCACCGACTGCGAGGCGGTGACCAGGTAGCGCAGCGGGAAGACCTTGGAGACGGTCTGCAGCCAGCCCGGGCTGCCGTCGATCGGGATGAACGCCCCGCCGAGGAAGGACATCGGCAGGATGATCAGCTGGTTGATGCCGTTCGCCGCCTCCTCGGTCTTGGCGAGCCCGCCGGTGAGCAGGCCGATCGACATGAAGGCGACGGTGGCACAGAGCACCAGCGGCACGATCAGCCACCAGTCGCCGCTGAGTTTCAGCCCGAAGAACGGCGTGGTGGCGATGAGCAGGAAGATCGCCGTCTGGGCCAGGGCGATCACGCAGTTCACCGCGACCCGGGCGCCGATCACCGCCGGGATGGAGACCGGTGCGAGCCGCAGCCTGCGCAGCACCCGCTTGGTGCGCCAGTTGATCAGGGTGAAGGAGGCGCCGTAGACCGCGCCGGAGGCGATGGCCCAGCCGAGCAGGCCCGGCGTGAGGTACTGGATCGGCTTGAGCGACCGGTCCTCGACCTGGACGGACTGCATGGTGAACGCCGGCGGCTTGCCGGACGCCGCCTGGTTGGCGGCCTTCACCAGGTTGTCCACGATCGCCTGGACGCTACCGGCCTTGACCGGGTCGGCGGCGCTGTGGCGGACCACGACCTGGCCGTTCGGCCCCTGCTCGACGAGGGCGTCGAGGTCCCCCTTGCGGACCTTCTCCAGGGCGGCGGCCTCGTCGTCGACCCGGGTGACGGTGAGGACCTTCTCCAGTTCCCTGCGGTCGTCGCCCTGCACGGAGTCGAGCACCTGGACGGCGCCGACCTGGGCGACCTTCACGTGCGGGGCGCCCGCGCTCTTGAAGAGCGTGCCGAACATCAGCAGGAAGATCAGCGGCATCATCAGGGTGAAGAAGAGCGCGCCGCGGTCGCGCACGAAGCCCAGCAGCATGACCCGGGCGAGTCCGACGAAGGCGCTGGCGCGCTCTGGCGCCCCGGGGGCCGGGGCGGCCGGCTCGCGTTCGGTCGCGGTGGGGGCGGTCGCGGTCATGCCCGGTACTCCCGTCCGGTCAGGCGGAGGAAGACGTCCTCCAGGGTGGCGCCGCGGACCTCCAGGCCGCGCAGCGCGTTCTGCTCGGCGAGCACCGACAGCACCGGCGCCGGGATGCGGGTCGAGACCGACAGCGAGACGCCGTCGTCCTCCAGCCCGGCCAGTTCGGCGCCGGCCGCGGTGAACAGGTCGCGCGCGGTGTCGGCGGCGAGCAGCCCGGACTCGACGCTGATCCGGACGGTGTCGTCGATCTCCCGGACGAGTGCGGCGGGTGCGCCCGTCTTGAGCACCTTGCCGTGGTCCATCACCGAGACCCGGTCGCAGAGGACCTCGGCCTCGTCGAGGTAGTGGGTGGTGAGGACGACGGTGCGGCCCTCGGCGTTGATGTCCCGCAGCAGGTCCCAGAGGTTGCGCCGGGCCTGCGGGTCGAGACCGGTCGTGGGCTCGTCCAGGAAGACGAGCTCCGGGTCGTGGACGAGGGCGCAGGCGATGGACAGGCGCTGCGCCTGGCCGCCGGACATCTTCTCGGTCTGGACGGCGGCGGAGTCGGCCAGGCCGACCTTGTCGAGCATCGCGTCGGCCCGCTTCGGTCCGACGCCGTAGAAGGAGGCGAAGGTGCGGATCGTCTCACGGGCGGTCAGCCGGTTGAAGAACGACGACGCCTGGAACTGCACGCCGATGCGCGGCAGCAGTGCGGTGTTGCGCGGCCAGGGCGCGAGCCCCAGCAGTTCGACGCGGCCCTCGTCGGGCTCGCGGATCCCCTCCAGGATCTCCAGAGTGGTGGTCTTGCCGGCCCCGTTCGGTCCGAGAATCCCGTAGAACTCGCCCGCCTCGACGGTGAGTGACACACCGTCGACGGCCTGGACGTCCCCGTACCGCTTCCGTATTCCGTCCGCGGATATAGCAGCTGTCATGGTGCACGACATTAGGGGTTCGCGTGCCGGTGCGGTGGTGGTTGGCGTGCAAAGCCCGCGGAAAACCCGTCGGGCGGGGCCGGTTGCGGACCGGCCCCGCCCGAGGGGGCGTCAGGCGCGGTGCAGCGTGATCGTCGTCCAGGCGCCGACGTGGATCCGGTCGCCGTCGTTCAGCGGGATCGCGGTGTGCGGCGGCACCGGGTCGGCGCCGCCGTTCATGGTGGTGCCGTTGGTCGAGTCCTGGTCCACCAGCACCCAGCTGCCGTCGGGCTGCTCGGCGAGCATGGCGTGCTGGTGCGAGGCGCCCGGGTCCTCCGGCGGCACCGACAGGTCGATCTCCGGCACGGTGCCGCGCTGCTGGCTGCGCCGGCCGATCCGCAGCTGGCCGCGGCCGGTCAGCGGGATGCGCCGCTCGGGGCAGTACGGCGGGAAGAACAGCCCCGACGCGTCCGGGCCGCTGCGCGCCATCATGTCGGCGAAGTAGTCCCGGTCGGCGCTGACCACCGCGATCCACTGGGTGCGGACCGGCGGGGGCGGCGGGGCCTGGCCGGCGCCGGGGTGCCCCTGGTGGCCGTGCTGGTCGTACTGCCCGTGCGGGCCCGGCTGGCCCTGGTGGTTCTGCTGGCCCTGCTGGCCCGGGCCGGGCGGGGCCAGCCGGAAGGACGTCCCGAAGCCGTCGCTGCCCGGTCCGCCGGCGGGCTCGGCGTACACCGGTCCCGTCCGCTCGTAGCCGTCGGGCTCGGCGAACGGCGGCGGGGCCGGCCGGTCGAAGCCCTGCTTCTCCAGGCTGGGCGGCTGCCCGTAGCCGGAGTCACGGCCGGGCGGAGCGGGGGCGTGGGCGCCGGCCGGCGGCGGGTAGCCGTAGCCGCCGCGCGGCCCGGCCGGCGGGGGCGGCGGCGGAGCCGTGGGCGGGGCCGCCGGGGGAGGGGTGGGCGCCGGCGGACGCTGCGGTGCGGACAGGTCGTAGTCGTAGCCGCACTCCTCGCAGTACCGGCCGGTCTGCGGGCTGCGGCAGATCGGGCAGGTCACCAGGCCCGCGGTGATGTCGGGGGAGCCTCCGTGCGAGGGCTCGCCGTGCGAGGAGCCGCCGATGGACAGGCCGCCGAGGCCGCCGCGCCGTTCGTAGACCGGCTCCTCGTAGGGCGGCTGCCCGTAACCGGAGTCACGGCCGGACGGCTCGTAGGAGGGCCGCTCGTACCCGCCCTGGCCGCCGTAGGCCGGACCGCCCGGGGGCGGCCCCGGCGGGGCGGAGGCGGGCGGGGGCGGCGGGTAGCCGGACCCGGCGGGCGCACCGAAGGGCGAGCCCTGGGCCGGCGGGGCGCCCGGGACGGCCAGACCGGGCGGCGGAGTCATCGGGAAGCCGCAGAAGTCGCACCAGTCCTCGGCCTGCGACTCATGGCCCCTAGGGCAGATCGGCATCAAATCCCCCACATCAGCAGGTCCGGCCCAGGGAATCGGCCGGTCATCTCTTCACTCGCACGGTCTTGGTCGACCGGGTCTCGAGTGTCATCGAGTCGGCCTCGCTCACGTTCTTACGGAATCGAACCGTACCCTCCTTCGGATCCACCACGTCGACCACCTTCTCCAGCAGACGGAACGTGCCGTCGTTGCCGGTCGCGTGGGCGAGTCGGACGGCCGCGCCCAGCTTGGCGGTGGCCCGGTCGACGTCCCCGGCGCGGTGAGCGGCGAGACCCTCCTGGATGGACGAGGCCAGCTCGGCCTGACCGGTGTAGTGGGCCACCTGCTGGTTGATCCGGGTGGAGGAGGCCAGGTCATCGGTCCACACGGCCCGCACGAGGCCCTGGGAGAGCGTCTCGGCGGTGCCGTCGGGCCGCGGCAGCACCAGGCTGACCCGGGCGGCCAGCATCTCGTCGCCGACCGCGGCGGCCGGCACCTCGACGCAGACGTGGTAGTCGCGGCTCTCGTCGCCCCAGGAGCCGGTCGGGTAGTCGCCGGCCCGCGGCCCGGCACCGGTGCGGCGGCCGGTGAGGTCCTCGACCGAGGGGGCGACCTGCTTGACGTACTTCACCACGGCGTTGGCCGGGGTCCAGATCCGCAGGGCGACGTCCGCGACCTGCTTGCCCATGGCGGTGGACATCATCGCCCGGAAGTCGTCCGCCAGGCCGGAGGGCTCGGCGACGATGTCGACGGTGCCGAGCAGCGCGGAGGAGATCCGGCGCAGCTCGTCGACCTCCCAGTCGGTGCCGACGCCGCGGCAGTCGGCGGTGAAGCACCCGGTGGCCCGGTCCAGGACGGCCTGCAGTTCGGCGGGCTTCTCGTGCTCGTTGCGGCCGTCGGTGAGCAGGATGCCGTGCCGGATGGAACGCTCCGGGCGGCTCTCGAAGAGGCGGTGGGCGAGCGCGAGCCAGGTGCCGATCGCGGTGCCGCCCATCGGTGTGAGCCGGCGCAGGGCGGTCCTGGCGGCGGCCCGGGCGGACGGGTCGGCGACCGCCAGTTCGCCGCCGCCCGGGTAGACCTCCTTGGCCTCGTGGGTGCCGGCCACCACGGCGAAGGCGACGCCGTCGCGCAGGGTGTCGATCGCCGCGGCGGTCGCCTCGCGGGCGTTGCGCATCTTCGAGGCCGGGTAGTCCATCGAGCCGGAGCAGTCGATCATGATCACCACGGCGGCGTCGCCGCCGTCCGCGGAGGCCGGCAGCCGGCCGCCGGAGGTGCCGCCGCCGGTGGCGGTGACGGTGACGATCGCGTTGACCTCGCGGGCGCCCTCGGCGAGGTACTCGTTCTGGAAGATGTCGACGTCGAATCGGGGCGCGTTCGGCTTGGACAGACTTGCCATGGGCTGAGGGCTCCTGTCGAGCGGGCGGGCGGGTCCGGTGGGGTCGTCGTGCCGTGGTCGTCGTGCGGTCGGGGCGTCGTGCGGTCGGGCCGTGGTGCAGTCGTGGTGCGGTGGGGTCGTGCGGTCGTGCGTGGTGGTGCGCCGTCAGGGGGGCGGGCGTCGTCGGGCCGCGCCCGTGCGGCGGGCGCGCGGGCGGTGGCGCGCCGCTGCTGCGGCGCGCCCGGGTGGGGCCCTCGTCAGTCGCGCGGGGCCGGGGCCGGCGGGAAGGGCGGCATCGGGGGCGTGGGCGGGGCCGGGGGTGCGGACGGTGCGGGCGGGGCCGGGTGCGGCCCGTCCGCCAGGGTGGCGTCGTGCCCCTGCGGTGCGGGGGCCGCCTCGGCGGCGGGACGCTGCACGGGCAGGTCGAGCAGGGTCGGCTCGTGCTCGGCCTCGCCCGGGGTGATCGGCAGCACGGCGACGGTGATGTTGTCGTGCCCGCCGGCGGTGACGGCGAAGTCGACCAGGGAGCGGGCGGCGGCCAGCGGCTCCGTCCGGGCGTCGGCGCGGACGAAGAAGGCCAGGTCGGTGGCGGCCTCCGCGTAGTTCCACAGGCCGTCGGTGCAGATCAGCACCACGCCGGGCACGTGCGGGGTGAACGCCACGGTGTGCGGCAGCAGCTCCTCGGCGTCGGCGCCGAGCCAGCCGGTGATGGCGTGCGCCCGCGGGTCGGCGTACGCCTCGGCCTCGCCCATCAGCCCGGCGGCCACCATCCGGGCCGCCCAGGAGTCGTCCTCGGTGAGCCGGTAGGGCTCGGCAGACTCGCGGTCGTCCGGGATCCAGTACGCGCGGGTGTCGCCGACCCAGCCGATGGTGACCAGGCCGTCCGCCGCGACGGCGCTGACGTAGGTGCAGGCGGGCGCGTTGAGGCCGCCGTCCGGCCGGGCGCGGCTCTTGTCGTCGTAGGCGAGTTCGGTGACGGCCCGGGCGGCGTCGGCGATCGCGCGGCGCATCGCGGCCGTCGGGTCGACGCCGCGTTCGAGCGAGCTGAGCAGCGACTCGGAGGCGGCGTCCACGGCGGTCGCGGAGGCCTCGTCCGGGCGGGCCGAGGAGGAGACGCCGTCGCAGACCACGGCGACGACGGCGGGCCGTCCGCCGGGCAGCGAGGTGCCGGCGACGGTGAAGGCGTCCTCGTTGCGGTGGTGGCGCAGGCCGCGGTCGCTGACGCCGGCGACGCCGGCCATGGCCCGCTCCTGGTGGTCGCGCGGCTTCGGCTGGGCCTTGCCGCAGGACTCGCAGTACCCGTCGGCGGCGAGGCCGGCGGCCCCGCAGTGCGCGCAGGTGCCCGCGGCCGGCCCGGCCGGCTGCAGGTCGGGGACGGTGGCCCCGGGGCCCCGGACGTCGGTCACCACCCGTGCCCCGGCGGGTGCGGCGGGTTCGGCGGTGCTGTGTCCGCACGCGCCGCAGTAGGCGTCGTCCGGGCCCAGCGGCTCGGCACAGCTCGGGCACACGGTCTGCTGCTGCGGCATTGATCACACCCACGTCCGTGGACGGGCACGGTTGGCCCGCTCCACCATCTCGATCCTTGTTTCGGCCCGGTCGGACAACCGTGCCAGCACCCGGTAGGAGTGCTCCAGGGCGAAGCGCAGTTCCCGTTCACCGGCAGGATGTCCGAGCACTTCGTACGCCGGTTCCGCGGTGCCCGCGGCGGGCTCTCCGGCGGTGTCCGGGCGGCCCGCGACGACCCAGCCGAGGGCGGCGTCCAGCAGCTCGACGGAGAGCTCCTCGTGCCGCCGGGCGTCCAGGCCGAGCGCGGTGATCTGCTCGGAGCAGCGCGCCAGGTCGGGGCCGAGCGGATCGGTCGCCGGGCGGTCGCGCAGCCGGGCGCGGACGGCGGCGATCCGGGCGGCGGTGTGGTGGGCGGAGGCCTCCGGCACCGCCTCCAGGGCGGCGACCGCGTCGGCCCGGTCGCCGGCCGCGAGGCGGACGCGGGCCAGCCCGAAGGCGGCGCCGACGTAGCTGCGGTCGGTGGTGGCGACCAGGCGGTGGAAGGCGGCGGCGTCCTCGCCGTTGCCCAGCAGTTCGGCGCAGAGGGCGAGGGCGAGCTTGGGCGCGGCCTCGCCCGGGAACGCGTCGTACAGCGCGTCGAAGGCCTCGGCGGCGGCCTCGGCGCTGCCGGCGGCCAGCGCGGTGAGTCCGCGGTACCAGACGGCCCGCCAGTCCCCGGGATGGTCCTGCTCGACGGCGGCGAGGTCGCGTGCGGCGGCCTCGGGGTCGCCGAGTTCGAGGTGGGCGCGCAGCGCGCGCAGGCGCAGTTCCAGCGAGGGCGCGGGCGCGGTGGCGAGTGCGGCCAGCGCCTCGCCGGGGGCGGTGCCGGCCAGTGCGGCGAGGAAGCCGGCGTTCGGGTCGGCGGTGTCCACCCGCGGCACCGGCAGGGCGAGGGCGGCGGCGGCCGGGTCGAGCGGGCCGGCGGCGAGTTCGGTGTCGGGCACCCGCACCTCGGGCCCGAACAGGGTGGAGAGCGCGGGCCGCGGGCGGCCGTCCTGCAGCGCGAGCACCTCGCGCAGGACGCCGGTGAGCTGGTCGGCCATCTCCTCGGCGGAGCCGAAGCGGCGGGCCGGGTCCGGGTCGGTGGCCCGGACGAGCAGCCGATAGTACGACTCGTAGGCGGCGAAGAGCGGCTCCTCGTCGGGGCCGGGCAGGTCGTGCCGGTGGGTGGTGTCGTAGCCGCGGAAGTCGAGGCTGAGCACGGCCAGGGTGCGGGCGACCGTGTAGAGGTCGGAGGCGGGTGTCGGACCGTCGGTGGCGATCTCGGGCGCCTGGTAGCCGACGGTGCCGTAGATCGGGCCGTCGTCGTCGAGGCGCCGGACGGCACCCATGTCGATGATCTTGAGCGAGTCCTCGCTCTGGATCACGTTGTCGATCTTGAAGTCGCAGTACACCAGGCCGCGGGCGTGCAGGTGGCCGAGCGCGGGCAGTGCCTCCAGCGCGTACGCGATCGCCTGCTCGACCGGCAGCGGGTCGCGCCGGCCGTCCGGGGTGCGGCGCTCGTTGGCGATGTCCTTCAGCGACTTGCCGCCGACGTACTCCATCACGATGTAGCCGTCGGAGCCGCCCGTCCGCAGGTCCGGGTGCTCGGCGAAGTTGATGATGCGGACGATGTTCGGGTGGTCCACCTCGGCGAGGAAGCGCCGCTCGGCGAGCGCGACCGCCAGCGCGTCCTCGTCGCCGGTGTCCAGCAGGCCCTTGAGGACGACCCACTTGTCGCTGACCCGGCGGTCGATCGCCAGGTAGATCCAGCCGAGTCCGCCGTGCGCCAGGCAGCCCACCACCTCGTACTGGCCGCCGACGAGGTCGCCGCGGCGCAGCTTGGGCGTGAACGAGTACGCCGTGCCGCACTTGGTGCAGAAGCCCTCCGGCCGGCCCTGCTGCTCGCCCTTGGAGCGGCCGACCGGCGCGTCGCACCGGGAGCAGAACCGCTTGCGCTCCGGCACCTCCGGGTTCTCCAGCACCGCCGCGGACGGGTCGGGCCGCGGCACCGCGGGCACCGTGACCAGGCCGGCCCCCAGGTTGCCGCGGCGGCCCGTCCCGCCGGTGCCGCCGCTGCTGCGGACCGAGACCGAGCGCCCCGATCCCGTCCGGGCGGAGCGGTGCGAACGGGAACGGCCGGACATCGTCCGGGAGGAGCCCGTCCGGGAGGAGCCCGTCCGGGAGGAGCCCGTCCGGGACGAGCCGGGACGGGACGGGCCGGTGTGCGCGGAGTCGGGGGAGACCCGGGCCGCGGGCACCTGCGGTGCCCCGGCCTCGGCGGCCAGCCCGCACTCGTCGCAGTAGCCGTCCGTGTCGATCGTGCCGGGGCAGTCCCGGGTGCACCGCCCCGGTGCCGGGCCGGCCGCGGCCGGTGCGGCCGCCGTGTTCGCCGCCCCCGCGGCCCGTGCGGTGCCCGCGACGGCGGCCAGCCCGCACTCGTCGCAGTAGCCGTCCGCGTCGATCACGCCGCTGCCGGAGCACTCCGGCCGCGTGCACGCCTCACCCATCGCCTTCCCCGCCCCCCTCGACGTTCCCCGGCCGGCCGTCCTGCACCGTCGGGGCCTGGTGGTCCTGCCCGTTCCCGCCGCCCGCAACCCCCGGACCGCCCGCAACCCCCGCGCCGTCCGCTGCCGCGGGACCGGCCGGGAGCGCGGGCGCCGGCCGCACCGCCTGCTGGAAGCGGGCGACCGCCTCCGCCGCGGCGCGCAGGTCGCACGGCGCGCTCCACAGCAGCCAGCGCGCCTTCTCGAACCGCTCGACGACCTCCGGGTCCTCGGTGATCCGCAGCCGCGCCGCCATCGCCCGGTACGCCTCCAGCCGCCCCCGCAGCTCGGCTCGCACCGCCAGCGGCTGGGCCACTTCGGTCAGCGAGTGCCGGGCCCGCGCGAGCTCCTTGGCGGCCGCGTCCTCCAGGGCGTCCAGCAGCGGACCCAGCCGGTACCACTGACCGCCGTGCTGCAGCTCGACGGCGTGGCCGATCCGCTCGCGGAGCGCCGAGGCCGGGCCCGGCACGGCCGGCACCTCGGTCGCGGCGATCTTCGCCAGCACCTCGCCGCGGGCCCGCCGGGCCTCGGCCAGCGTGGCGTCGGCCCGCTGCAGCAGGTCGGCGACCTGCTGCAGCCGCTCGTGCGACTCGTCGCGCAGCCGCAGCAGCCCCTCCAGCTCGACCCGGACGTCGTCCAGCGCCCGGCCCGCCCGGTCGAAGCGCGAGGTGTCGACCACCCCGGCGACCGTGCCGGCCGTCGTCGCCGCCCCGGTGGGCCCGTCCTCCGCCCGCTGTGCGGGCACCCGGGCGGGCCGCCACAGCGCCAGCGGGTCGGAGACCACCTCGGTGCGCTGCGCCGCGAGGTCCTCGGCCAGTTCGGCGAGGTCGTCGGCGAGCGGGTGGCCGCCGGGCCGCACGCCGACCGACAGCGCCAGCATCTGCACCCGGTGCAGTTCGGCGAGCAGCAGGTCGATCCGGGCGGGCAGCGCCGACCAGACCGCGTCCGCGGCGGCGACCACCTCCAGCACCGTCGCGTACCACGCGTTCATCCGGTCCAGCAGTTCGGCGAGGCTGATCCGCTCGACCAGCCGGGCCGGTGCGCCGAGCCGGGCGCCGCCGTCCGGCAGCTGCCCGCCGGAGACTGTGACCGAGGCACCGCCGAGCAGCTCGCCGAGCTCGGCGAGCTCGGCGGAGCCGGGACGGTTGCGGCGCGAGCGGACGGCCCGCGCCGAGGCCAGCGCCTCCGAGTAGCGGTCGAACAGCGCCCACAGCACGGACAGGCCCTGCCCGGCGACGGACCAGCGCTCCCCGGTGCGCCCGGTGAGGGCGGCCCCCTCCAGCAGCCGGCGGCCCGGATGGTCCTGCAGGTCGAGCAGCGCCGCCTCCACGGCGTCGCGCTCGGCGCCCAGCCGCGCGAGTGCGCGGTCCACCTCCTCCCGGCTCATCGCCGGGCCGGCAGTTCCTGCCAACGGTCCTTCCTCTCCGGTGCGGTCGCCCGGCGCCGGTGCGGCACCTCCCGCGCCCTGCGGCGCGGCCCCCGGTGACGGTGCTTCGTGTGACGGGGCGACGGATGACGGGACGATCGGTCGACGGGACGGTCGGGTGACGCGACGATCGGTGACGGGGGACGGGGTGACGAGACTACGGCAGGTACGGTGCGGCGGAGGCACCCATGGTGGGCGCCAGCCAGTGCGCGTAGCTGCGCTGCCACCCTCCGCCCGCGCGGTACTCCGCCAGCACCTGGTTCACCCAGGCCACCAGATCGGGTGCCGCCTTGTTGACCGCCACCCCCATGTAGGCGTCGGAGACGGACTCGTCGAGCACCTGCACGGTCGGGTCCTGCGCGGCCTGAGCGGCCGCCAGGGAACCGTCGGTGAGCGTGGTGTCGACCTGGCCGAGCTGCATCAGCACCAGGCAGTCCAGCTGGTTCTCCACCACCCGCACCGCGCTGGTGCCCCGCGGGTCCCGCTTCAGCTCGGCCTCCGAGGAGGACTGCGCGGCCACGCAGGCCCGCCGCCCCTTGAAGGCCGCGGCCAGTGAGGTCGCCTTCGCCGCCCGCGGCACCACCACCTGCTGGCCGGTGCGGAAGTACGGGGCGGAGAACGCCACGTCCTTCAGCCGCTCGCAGGTGATGGTCATGGTGCGGGTGATCAGGTCCACCTCGCCGTTCTTGATCGCGTCGATCCGGCGGGCGGTCGGCACCGTGCGGAAGGTGATCTTCTCCGGGTCGCCCAGCAGCGACGCGGCGATCGCGTGCGCCAGGTCGATGTCGAAGCCCTCGATCCGGCCCGTCCGCGGGTTGCGGTAGCCCCAGTTGTAGCTGTTCTGGTCGACGCCGACGACCAGCGTGCCGCGCTGCCGGATCCGCCGGATCGCGGCCCCGTCCGGGTCCTCGGCCGGCGGCGCGCTCTTCGTCACGTCGCAGTCCGCGGACGGCGCCAGCACGGGCGCGGCGGCCGCCGCCGGGGCGGCCCGCACCACTGCGGGCGCGGCGTGCCCGCCGGACGAGTCCGGGCCGCCCGCGAGCAGCCCGCCGGCCACCGTCAGGGCCGCCGCGCAGGCCGTGATGCCCGCCCGCCTCCTGCGGACCGTCACCGTACGCACCGTCATCCCCCGCCCCCTCACCGGTACTCGGCCAGTCGGCGGCCGATGCCCCTGACCACGCCCGCCGCCGCCAGGACGGCCAGCACCGCCGCCCCTGCGGCGAGCACCTCGTACCCGCCGGCCACGCCGGAGGTCTCCGCGGCGAAGCGGGCCTGCTCGGCCTCGCCGGCCGCGGCCAGCTGCCGGTCCATCGCGGCCCAGGCCGCCTCCGTGGTGGTGTCCGAGGCCACCGCCACGGTGGCGCGCAGCGCCGCCTCGTAGTCGCCGGCCCGGTCGCTCGCGGCGGCCGCGTCGTGCCGGGAGTCCCACTGCGCGAACTGCTTCGCCGCCTCGCCCAGCCGGCGCTCCGCCTCGCCTGCCGGGGCCAGTTCGGCGGCCCGCGCCAGGGTGCCGCCGCCGGCCCGGCCGCCGCCCGGCGTCGGCGCACCGCCGAGCGACCCGGTGACCGCCTGCCAGCGCTTGCCGTAGCTGTCGCTCGCCCCGCGGGCGACCAGGTTCAGGTTCTCCGCGGCGCGGGCCTGCAGGGCCTCCGTCCGGGCCTGGCCCAGCACCTGCAGCGGCTCGGCGCCCGCGGTGCGGCCGGCCGTCAGCGAGGCGGAGGCGACCGTGCCGCCGACGGTCAGCCACAGCAGCGCGGCGAGCACCGCAGCGGAGGCCGCCACCAGCCCCGGGTTGAACACCCGGTTGGTCCGGCGGAACAGCAGCACCTGGTACCCGCCGAGCGCGGCCAGTGCGGCCAGCCCCAGCAGCAGCGCCGCCGCCGGCATCGCCGCGGCCGCGTCGAAGTCGGCGTCGAGCCGGCCCGACTCGGCGGCGACCAGCTGCTGCGCGGACGGCAGCATGGTGTTCTGCATCAGCCCCGAGGCGTACCGCAGGTAGGCCCCGCCGAGCGGCAGGCCCAGCCGGTTGTCGGCCCGGGCGGTCTCGACCAGGCCCGCGTACTGGGGGAGTTGCCGGCTCAGCTCGTCGATCCGGTGCTGCGCCTCGGAGTTGGCGGCCGTCCGGGCGGCGGCCCGGGTGAGCAGCTCGGCGGCGGTGGCGAGGTCGTCCTCGTAGCGCTTGCGCAGCCCGGCCGGTTCGTCGCCGGCCAGCAGGAAGCCGCCGGCCGCGGTGGTGTCCGCGTCGGCGAGCGAGCGGTAGATCTCGGCCGCGTCCCGGCTGAGCGGCTGGCTGTGCCCGACCACCAGGTCGGTGGCCGCGGCCCGCCGGTCGGCCTGCCAGGCCGCCGTCCCCCCGAACAGCAGCACCAGTGCGACCAGCGCCGCGCCGGCCAGCCGCAGCCGGCCCGGCGGGGTGTCCGCCGCCCGCCGCAGGGCGGCCAGCCGCTCGCCGGCGTCCTGCAGCCCGGGCAGCCGTGCCGCGGAGCCGCGCCCCGCCGGCTCCGGCAACGGCGCCGTGCCTTCGACGACCGCAGGTCCCGTCACCCGCCCCACCCCCCCTGTGTACCCCGTGTCCCCGAGCGCCCCGCGGGACGCCGGCCCCCTGATGCCAGCAGTATGGCCGCCGGATGTGACGATCACACGCGAGTTGTGCCGATCTTGAGACTGCGCCAAAGGGCCGATCCGCCCGAACGCGGACGTTCCGTGCGCGCAGCGGTCCGCCCACGGGCCCGAACCCTCCCGTCCGTGGGCCCGAACCCTCCCGCCCGGGGCGCCGCGGGGGCGGCCGTAGCATGGCGGCATGCGTCTGCTCGGCACCATCACCCCGGACCGTCCGCTGCTCGTCGTCGCCGTCCGGGAGGAGGCGGCCCACCTGGGCGAGCGCCTCCCCGTGCTGCTCACCGGCATCGGCAAGATCAACTCGACGGCCGCGCTGGCCACCGTGCTGGCCGGGGCGGTCCGGCCGGCCGAGGTGGTGAACCTGGGGACGGCGGGTGCGCTGCGCCCCGGCCTGGCCGGCACCATGCACGAGGTCTCCCGGGTGCTGCAGCACGACATCGACACCCCGGTGCTGCGCGCGCTGACCGGCCGCAGCTACGGCGCGCCGATCACCCTCAACGACGGCGTCGGCCCGACTTTGGCCACCGGCGACCTCTTCGTCTCGGACGGCGCCGCCCGCGACCGGCTCGCGGAGCAGGCCGACCTGGTCGACATGGAGGGCTACGCGATCGCCACCGTCGCCCGCCGGGCCGAGGTGCCGGTGCGGCTGGTCAAGTACGTCAGCGACGAGGCCGACGACGGCGCCGCGCACACCTGGCGCGAGTCGGTGGACGCCTGCGCGAAGATCCTCGCGGCCTGGGCGGACGAGCACCTCGGCGACCGCTGAGGCGCGCACCGCGGACACGGCGGAGGCCGGGACCCTCGGGGTCCCGGCCTCCGGTGCGTCCTGGCGGACGGCTCAGCCGGTGATCTGCACGCCGGTCAGCGCGGGCACGAACTGGTCCAGCTCGGTGCGCCAGTAGCGGGCGACGTTCAGGCGGGTCGCCTTCTGCTCACCGGGGAAGTGGAACTGCATCGAGCTCCACATCGCGGCCCGCTTCACCTCGGTGATCAGGGTGCGCGCCTGCTCCAGCGGCACCACGTGCACCAGCTCCTGCGGCCGGTTGCTCATCCGCGAGGCGCGGTGCACGACGACCACGCGCTCGGTCAGGGTGACGAAGTAGTACTTCACGAACAGCTGGCCGATCAGGCCGAGCTGGCTCATCAGCCACGGGCTCGGGCCGGTGACGGTGTGGAACGTGACGACGGGCCGGTCGTTCGGCTCGATCGCGGCGATCGCCTCGGCGACCTGCTCCTGCATGGTGGACTTACGGATCGCCATCTGGCGGTTCCCCCTGGGGATCGGGTGGGCGCCCCGTGGACGGGCGCCGTACGAAGCCGGGAGCGTAGCGTTCGTCGGACGGTCCTATCAACGTTCAAACCTCCGCACCTGGATTCTTGACCGGTCCTTGACCGGTCGGCCGTCCGCGCACCACCGGCGGACCCGCCGCCGCCCCCGGGGTGTGCGGGCCCCGGGGACGGCGGCGGGGGATCGGGACGCGCCCACCCGGGCCGCGGGATCCGGACGGCCGGTCAGGCCGCCGCCGGGCGCACCGGTTCGTACGCGGCGCGCAGCCGCAGCTGCGCCCGCTCGTCGGCGCCGATCCGGTCGAGGCCGAGCAGGGCGGCGCCGAGGACGGGCGGGGCGACCACGATCCGCGGCTCGGCGAGCGGCGCGGCGGTGGCCAGCCGGGCCGTCACGTTGTCGACCAGCAGCGGCAGCCGGGCCGCGAGGACGCCCCCGCCGAGCACCACCGGGACGGCCTCGTCCAGCAGGTCGAGCCGCCGCAGCGCGACGGCGGCGAAGCGGACGATCTCGTCGGCCTGCCGGTCGACCAGGCCGAGCGCCACCCGGTCGCCCGCCTCCGCGGCGGCGAACAGCACCGGGACGAGCTCGTGCAGCCGCTCCGCGGCGATCTCGCCGAGGTGCATCCCCTCGGCCACCGCGGTGGCGGAGAGCCGTCCGAAGTGCGCGCCGATCGCCGCGGCGAGCCCGGTCGCCGCGCCCCGGCCGTCCTCGGCCCGGGTGGCGTGCCACATCGCCTCGGCGGCCAGTCCGCCGCCGCCGCCCCAGTCGCCGGTGAGCCGGCCGAGCGCGGGGAAGCGGGCGGTGCGCCCGTCCGGCAGCAGGCCCACGCAGTTGATGCCGGCGCCGCAGACCACGGCGACGCCGCGCGGCCCGTCGGTGCCGGCCCGCAGCAGGCCGAAGGTGTCGTTGGCGACGGCGCTGGTGGTGCCCCAGCCGCGGGCCTCCAGGGCGGCGAGCAGCCGCTCCTCCTCGACCGGCAGGTCGGCGTTGGCCAGGCAGGCGGAGACGTGCGCGGCCACCGGGGCGCCGGGTCTCAGACCGGCCTGTGCGGCGACCGACTCGACCAGCGGGGCGAGGCCGCCGATGGCCTCGTCGGCGCCGTCGAGCTGCGGCTGGAAGCCGCCGCCGCGGGCGGAGCCGAGCACCGTGCCGTCGGCGGCGACCAGCGCCACGTCGGTCTTGCTGTTCCCGGCGTCGACGGCGAGGACGCCGGGGAGAGGGGCGTCGTGCTGGCGGTTCATCGGTTCTCCCCGGGGTGGTGCGAGGCGGTCATCGTCGGGTCACGCCCAGCCGAGGTGGGCGCGGTTGTGGGCGATCAGCCGGTCGGTGAGCCGGTCCGCGAGGTCGAGCTGGCCGACCAGCGGGTGGGCGAGCAGGGCGTCGAAGACCCGGTCCCGGCCGCCCTTGAGCGCGGCGTCCAGCGCCAGGTGCTCGTAGGCGGTGACGGCGGCGATCAGGCCCGCGTAGAGCGGCTCGACCGGACGCTGCGGCAGCGGGCGCACGCCCTGCGGGTCGACCTCGGCGGGCACCTCGATCACCGCGTCGTCGGGCAGGAAGGGCAGTACGCCGTCGTTGCGGGTGTTGACCACCTGCACGCCGGTGGTGCCGTCGGTGCCGAGCAGTGCGGCGATCAGCTGGACGGCGGCCTCCGAGTAGAAGGCGCCGCCGCGCTTGCCGAGCAGCTCGGGCTTGGTGTCCAGGGCCGGGTCGGCGTACATCTCCAGCAGCTGCCGCTCGATCGCGGCGACCGCGGCGGCCCGCGAGCCCTGCACCCTCAACTCCTCGACCACCCGGTCGTGCTGGTAGAAGTAGCGCAGGTAGTACGAGGGCACCACGCCGAGCCGGCGGACGACGTCGACCGGCAGGTGAAGGTCGGCGGCGATCGCCTCGCCGTGGCCGGCGAGCAGTTCGGGCAGCACCTCGCGGCCGGTGGCGGCGCCGGGGGCGTCGAGCAGGGTGACGCCGCGCTCCCAGGTGAGGTGGTTCAGGCCGACGTGGTCGAGGCGGACGCGCTCGGGTTCGACGCCGAGGTGGCCGGCGAACTTCCGCTGGAAGCCGATCGCGACGTTGCAGAGGCCGACGGCCTTGTGGCCGGCGGTCTGCAGGGCGCGGGTGACGATGCCGACGGGGTTGGTGAAGTCGACGATCCAGGCGTCCGGGTTGGCCCGGCGCACCGTCTCGGCGATGTCCAGCACCACCGGGACGGTGCGCAGCGCCTTCGCCAGCCCGCCCGCGCCGGTGGTCTCCTGGCCGACGCAGCCGCACTCCAGCGGCCAGGTCTCGTCCTCGTTGCGGGCGGTCTGTCCGCCGACCCGCAGCTGCAGCAGGACGGCGTCCGCCCCCTGCACGCCGGCGGCGACCTCGGACGCGGTGGTGACCCGCGCGTCGTGGCCCTGCCGGGCGAAGATCCGCCGGGCGAGGCCCGCGATCAGCTCCAGCCGGTCGGCGGCCGGGTCGACCAGGACGAGCTCGCCGATCGGCAGGGTGTCCCGCAGCCGGGCGAAGCCGTCGATCAGCTCGGGTGTGTAGGTGGAACCGCCGCCGACGATTGCCAACTTCAGTGCGGACATCAGCCCTTGACCCCTGTCAGTGTCACGCCTTCGATGAAGGCCTTCTGTGCGAAGAAGAAGAGGATGATCACCGGCGCCATCACCAGCAGGGTGGCGGCCATGGTGAGGTTCCAGTCGGTGTGGTGGGCGCCCTTGAACGACTCCAGGCCGTAACTCAGCGTCCAGGCGCCCGGGTTCTCGCTGGCGTAGATCTGCGGGCCGAAGTAGTCGTTCCAGCAGGAGAAGAACTGGAAGAGCGCGACGGCGGCGATCGCCGGCCGGGCCATCGGCAGGACGACCCGCAGCAGGGTGCGGACGTCGCCGCAGCCGTCGATCCGGGCGGCCTCCAGGTACTCGTTCGGGACGGTCAGCAGGAACTGCCGCAGCAGGAAGATCGAGAAGGCGTCGCCGAAGGCCATCGGGACCACCAGCGGCCAGAGCGAGCCGGTGAGGTGGAGCTGCTTGGCCCAGAACAGGTACATCGGGATCACGGTGACCTGAGGCGGCAGCATCATCATCGAGACGACCGCCATCAGGGCGAGCCGCCGGCCGCGGAAGCGGAACTTGGCCAGGGCGTACGCCACGGGCAGGCTGGAGACGACGGTGAGCAGGGTGCCGAGGCCCGCGTACAGCAGGCTGTTGCGCCACCAGGTGAGGAAGCCGGGGGTGCGCCAGACCTGCGCGTAGTTCTCCCAGTGCCAACTCGTGGGCCACAGCTCGGAGGTGAGTGCCTGACGGTCGCTCATCACCGAGGTGAGCAGCACGAAGACGAAGGGCAGCAGGAAGAACAGCGCGGCGGCGATCGCCAGGGAGTGCACGGCGACCCATTCGAGGGCGGCGCGGCGGCGGGCGGTGCGGGCGGCGGCCGTCCGGACGCCGGCCGGCAGCGGCAGGGCGGGGTTGAGGGTCATGGCTCAGTCCTCCACCAGGCCGGAGCCGCGCCGCAGCAGCAGGGCGGTGAAGGCCATCGAGATCGTGAACAGGACGAGGGCGGCGGCACAGGCCGTGCCGGTGTCGAAGCGCTGGAAGCCGAGGTTGTAGACCATCTGCGGCAGGGTCCAGGTCGAGCCGTGCGGGTAGCCGGGCTCGAACTGCTGGCCGGAGCCGCCGATCACGCCGCTGGCGACCTTCCCGGCGACGATCGCCTGGGTGTAGTACTGCATGGCCTGGATCACCCCGGTGACCACCGCGAACAGCACGATCGGGGTGATGTTCGGCAGAGTGACGAAGCGGAACCGCTGCCAGGGCCCGGCGCCGTCGAGCTCGGCGGCCTCGTACTGCTCCTTGGGCACGTCGAGCAGCGCCGCCATGAAGATCACCATCAGGTCGCCGATGCCCCACATGGCGAGCAGGGTCAGCGCGGGCTTGGACCAGTCGGGGTCGGTGAACCAGCCGGGCTGCGGCAGACCGAGGTCGCCGAGCAGGTGGTTCACCGGGCCGGTGCCGGGGTTGAGCAGGAAGGCGAAGGCCATCGTGGCGGCCACCGGCGGGGCGAGGTAGGGCAGGTAGAAGGCGGTGCGGAAGAGGCCCGCACCGGTCTTCACCTTGGTGATGAGCACGCCGACGCCCAGGCCGAAGGCGACCCGCAGGGTGACCATGACGGCCACCAGCCACAGCGTGTTGCGCAGGCCCTGCCAGAAGAACGGGTAGTGGGCGAAGAGGTACGTCCAGTTCTTCAGGCCGTTGAAGGTGGGCGCGGTGAAGCCGTCGTACTTCATGAAGGAGAAGTAGGCGGTGGAGACCAGCGGGTAGGCGAAGAACAGGCCGAAGCCGATCAGCCAGGGCGAGAGGAAGGCCAGGGTGCGGGCCCGCTCCCGGCGGCGCTTGCGGCGCAGCAGTGCCGGCCGGGGGGTGTCGAGGAGTGCCATGGCGCGTCCGTCACTGGGCCTGGTCGATGGCGGCGTCGATCTCCTTGGCGGTGGCGGCGAGTCCGGCCTTCAGGTCGGAGAGCCGGCCGGACTCGTACGCGTAGCCGAGGTTCTGCAGGGAGACCTGGTAGGCGCCGCCGTTGACCGAGGCGGGCGTGGTCGAGGAGTTCGGGTTCTTCGCGATGGCCAGGAAGGTGCGGAAGTCGGCGTCGGCGTCGAGCTTCGGCGAGTCCAGTGCGGCGAAGGTGCTGGGCACGTTGTGGATGGCGTTGGCGAAGCCGACGACCGCGTCGGTGTCCGTGGTCAGGTACTTGACGAGCTGCCAGGCGGCGGTCTGCTTCCGGCTGCCGTTGGCGATGCCGATGATGGTGCCGGTCTGGTAGCCGCGGCCGTAGGAGGCCGCCTGGTCGTCCGGGACGGGGAAGGGCGCGGTCGCCCACTCGAAGGCCGGCTTGTCCTCGGCGAGCGAGGCGGTGCGCCACTCGCCGTCGAGGGCCATCGCGACCTGGCCGGTGGTGAACGGGTTCTTGGCGCTGAACTCGTCGCCGAAGCCGGTGCGGTACTTCTCCAGCTTCTCGAAGCCGCCGAGCCTGTCGACCAGGCCCTTCTGCCAGGTGAACATCGCGGCGACCTTCGGGTCGGCGGCTATGTCGGACTTGCCGTCCTGCCCGAAGTAGCCCGCGCCGTACTGGCCGAGGAAGTGCGAGGGGGTGGACTCGTAGCCGTGGTAGTTCGGCATGAAGCCGAGCTGCTGGTAGCCGTCGCCCCGGGCGGACGTCAGCTTGACGGCGTCCGCCTCGAACTCGGAGAAGGTCTTCGGCGGGGCGGTGATGCCGGCCGCGGCGAAGGCGGTCCGGTTGTAGTAGAGGCCGTACGCGTCGCCGAGCAGCGGCAGCGAGCACTGGTTCCCGCGGTAGGCGCTGTAGGAGAGCATCGCGGCGGGGAAGGTCTTCGCCGGGTCGATGCCGTCCTTCTTCAGGAAGGGCGTCAGGTCGGCCCAGACCTTGGCCGAGCAGAACTTGCCGACGTTGTCGGTGGTGAAGGACGAGACCACGTCGGGGGCGTCGGCGCCGCCGGCCCGCAGCGCCTGCTCGCTCTTGTCGTCCGCGATGTTGCCGACGACCTTGACGTGGATGTTGGGGTGGAGCTTCTCGAAGGCGGCGATGTTGGCGTCGATCGCCTTGGTCTCGTTCTCCTGGCTCCAGCCGTGCCAGAAGGTGATGGTGACGTCCTTGCCCTCGGCGGAGCCGTCGTCCGCGCCGCCCTGCGGGGTGCCGGTGCAGGCGGTGAGCAGGGCGAGTGCGGCGGCGCCGGTGGCGGCGGCGAGCGTCCGGCGGGTTCTGCGCGGAGTGTGCACTTCGGGGTCCTCCTGGGGGGACGCGGGCAGGGGGCATCGCCCCTCGGCCCGTGTGCGGGAGACGGTGGCGTGGCGGTGGTGCGGGTCAGTGGGTGGAGAAGACCGCTTCCCGGGCGGCGGCCAGGGCGCGCTGGAGCGCGCCGTGCAGGACGGGGGAGCCCGGGACGGCGCTGCAGCGCACCTCGGGTCGGGGGATGGAGATCAGGGCGAGCGCCTCCTCGACGAGGGCGCGCAGCCGCTCGCCGCCGGCGGTGGGGATGCCGCCGGAGAGCACCAGCAGTTCGGGGTCGACGACGGAGACGATGACGGCGAGGCCGACGGCGATCCGCTCGGCGAGCTCCGCGAGGAAGGCGTCGCCGTCGCCCTCGGTCCGCAGGGCCAGGGCGACGGCCTCCTCGGCGGTGCCCGCGGTCAGGTGGTGCGCGGCGGCGAGCTCCAGGACGGCGTCGGCGCCGGCGAGCTCCTGGAAGCCGCCGGAGTTGCGCCGCCGCACGTCGCGGACGACCGGGGCGCCCGGCACCGGCATGTAGCCGACCTCGCCGGCGCCGCCGGTGAAGCCGCGGTGCAGCCGCCCGGCGATGACGATCGCGGCGCCGATGCCCTCCTCGGCCCAGAGCAGGACGAAGTCCTCGCAGCCGAGCGCGGCGCCGAGGGCCTGCTCGGCGATGGCGGCCAGGTTGACGTCGTTCTCGATCGAGAACGGGGTGCCGAGCGCGGCCTCCAGGTCGGCGAGCAGCCGCGGGGAGTGCCAGCCGGGCAGGTGGGAGGCGTAGCGGAGCTTGCCGGTGACGGGGTCGAGCGCACCGGGCACGCCGATGACGACCCGGTGCAGGCTGCCCTCCGCGAGACCGGCCCCGCGGACGGTGGCGGCGAGGGCCTCGCCGACCTTCTCGACGGTGCCGGCGGCGGACCAGCCCTTGGTGGCGACCTGGTGCTCGGCCAGCGTGGTGCCGGTGATGTCGGCGACGGCGATCCGCACGTGGGTGGTGGTGACGTCCAGTCCGGCGACGTACCCGGCGGCCGGGTTGACCTGGTAGAGCTGCGCGTTCGGCCCGGGCCCGCCCGCCGTGGTGCCGACGGGCACGACGAGGCCGGCGGCCTCCAGCCGGGTCAGCAGCTGGGAGGCGGTCGGCTTGGAGAGGCCGGTGAGGGTGCCGATCTGGGTTCTGGAGAGCGGCCCGTTGGCGAGCAGCAGTTCCAGGGCGGCGCGGTCGTTGATCGCGCGGAGCAGGCTCGGGGTGCCCGCGAGCGGGGGTCGGGTGGTGTCGGTCACGGCTCGATCCTCCTCTGCGGGGGCGGCACGGTCACCCGCGGGTCCGCCGGGTGACGCGGTGAACTGTTAGGAAAGTTTCCAATTGCTTCGAGAGGACCGTAGATCCCGGCCGGAGCAGGTGTCAATGACCCGATGTCGAAGCGTTACCCCGGGTACGCGGCCCGGGCGCGCGAAAGGGCCCCGCTCCCACCCGGGAACGGGGCCCTGCCGAAGATCTGCCGCCGGGGCTACTCCACCGACTGCGCCGGTATCGGCTTGACCGCGGCGGACTGCGGCGACAGCGGGTCCGAGAGCGCCGACGGCGCGGCGATCTCCGCGGCGGTGACGGCGGCGACCGGCGTCGCCGACACCGTGACCGCCTCGTCCTTGAGCCGCACCCCGGCCTCGTCGAAGGCCTGCTTGAGCCGCTGCCGCAGCGCCCGCGCCACCTGCGCCGACCGGCCCGGCGTCGTCCGCGCCTCGACCTTCAGCACCAGCGAGTCGGTCGCCACCGAGTCCACGCCCAGCACCTTGACCCGGCCCCAGATCAGCTCGTCGTACGGGGTCTCCTTGGACAGCTGCTCGGCCGCCTCGACGATCAGCCCCTCGACCCGGAGCAGGTCCTCCTTGTAGCCGACCTGGACGTCCACCGTTGCGGTGCCCCAGCCCTGGCTCATGTTGGCGATCCGCTTCACCTCGCCGTTGCGGATGTACCAGATCTCGCCGCCCACACCGCGCAGCTTGGTCACCCGCAGGCCGACCTCCAGCACCGTGCCGCTGGCCACCCCGGTGTCGATCTCGTCGCCGACGCCGTACTGGTCCTCCATGATCATGAAGACGCCGGACAGGAAGTCCGTCACCAGGTTCCGCGCGCCGAAACCGATCGCCACACCGGCCACACCGGCGCTCGCCAGCAGCGGGGCGAGGTTCACGCCCAGCGCCGAGAGCACCATCAGCGCCGCCGTGCCGAGGATGCTGAACGAGGCCACGCTGCGCAGCACCGAGCCGATCGCCTCGGAGCGCTGCTGGCGGCGCTCGGTGTTCACCACCCCGCTGTTGGCCAGCAGGCCGCCGAGGCGGCCCATCATCTCGTCCTCGTCCTCCGCGGGGCGGCCCATCCGCGACACCAGCTGCGTGATCAGCTTGCGGACGACGGCGCGCAGCACCAGCGCGAGGACCACGATGAAGACGATCCGCACACCGCCCTCGACCCAGCTCTGCCAGTTCTGGTCGAACCAGCTGGCGGCCTGCTTGGTGGAGGCCGTCACCTCCTCGGCGCTGGTCGGCAGCTTCAGGTCGAGGGTGGGTTGGGCGGGCGAGGGGGTGGCTTCGGCCAGGAGGCCGGTGACACCGGAGCGGAACACGTGCGGGCCTTCCGTGGTGCGGGGTACGGCCGGCGCGCGACGCCGGCACGGCCCGGCTGGCGGACCGTCCCGTCCAACCCTAGCGGCCCGCGCGGGCACCCCCGGACGGCCCGTCAGCCTGCCCGGGCCCCCGCGCACACCCCCTCACCGGCGGCGACGCGTGCACCGGACCCGGCGCGCGGGCATACGTCCTATGACGGATTCCACATCCGGTCCGTTACACAGGAGTGGTGGCGCCGTACGAAGGCGTAAGGCGACACTGGGGGAGATCGCGCCGCAATGCGATCACCCGCTCGTCCCGGCGCGAGCCACGCGCCGCAGGCGCCCAAGGAGGCATCCGTGCCGCATGTCCTGGTCCTCAACGCGTCGTACGAACCACTCGGAGTGGTCTCCACCCGCCGCGCCCTCATCCTGGTCCTCAACCACAAGGCGGTCAGCCTGGAGGACTCCGGAACCACACTGCACAGCGCCACCACCACCGTGACGGCACCGTCCGTCGTCCGTCTGACCCGCTTCGTGCGGGTCCCCTTCCGCGGGCCCGTCCCGCTCACCCGCCGCGCACTGTTCGCCCGCGACCACGGGCGCTGCGTGTACTGCGGGGCCGCCGCGACCAGCGTCGACCACGTCATTCCGCGCAGCCGGGGCGGCCAGCACCGGTGGGACAACGTGGTGGCGGCCTGCCGCCGCTGCAACCACGTCAAGGCCGACCGCCACCTCACCGAACTGGGGTGGCGGATGAAGCGCGCCCCCGCGCCGCCCAGCGGCCTGGCCTGGCGCGTCATCGGCACCGGCATCAAGGACCCCCGCTGGCGCCCCTACCTGGAGCCCTACGGCGGCCTCGACCAGTTCCGCGAGTACGAGCACCACGACCATATCGACCACGCGGGTGCCCTGCCGGCTCCGGCCACGAGGACCCACCCGACCCGCCGCCGCGGAGAGCCGGAACCGCTCTCCGCCTGACAGACAAGGGCCTGCCCGTCACACTTCGGTACGCCTCATGGGCCGCCGGCGCACCCCTCAGCGGGAGCGTCGGCGGCCCGCCGTCTGCATCCCTGGAGCCCGCACCGTGCCGCCCGAGAGCCGTCCCCGTACCACCGAGCCCGTCCCCTTCGAGCCCGTCCCGTTCGAGCACCCGTCCTTCGACGCCGTCTCGTTCGACGGCGACGACACCCTCTGGGACTTCGCCGCCGCGTTCGCGCCGGCCATCGCCCACGCCGCCGAGCTGCTCGGCGCGGAGCTCGGCGGGCCGCCGGTGGAGGTCGACTGGCTGCAGCGGATCCGCGAGGAGGTCGTCGCCGACCTGCCCGGCGCCACCCTGCCCGAGCTGCGCCGGGCCGCCTTCGCCGAGGCCGTCCGCCGCCGCTCCCCCGGCCGCCCGGAGCTCGCGGACCGGATGTTCCTGGCCTTCATGGCCGCCCGCGCCCGCTCCACCCGGCTCTTCCCCGAGGTCGCGGAGGTCGTCGCCGCGCTCGCCGCCCGGATGCCGCTCGCGCTGACCACCAACGGCAACGCCGAACTCTCCTGGACGGGCCTCGACCCCTACTTCCGCGTGGTCGTCCGCGCCGTCGACTGCGGCCGCTCCAAGCCCGACCCGGCGATCTACCGGATCACCGCCGAGCGGCTCGGCGTCGAACCGGCCCGCATCCTGCACGTCGGCGACCACCCCGTCGAGGACGTCGAGGGGGCCCGCGCCGCCGGGTTCCAGGCGCGGCTGATCGACCGGACCGGCCGCACCCCCGGTGCCCTCACCTCACTGGCCGAGCTGCTCAGCCGGTGACGGCGTACAGCTCGACGCCCCACAGCGAGTATCCGTACTTCGTCGCCCGGGTCACCCCCTGCACGCGCAGGAACCGGGTGCCCGGCGCGTCGAAGCGCACCGTCTCCACGCCGCCCTCGCCGTCGTCCACGGTGGCCACCGTCGTCCAGGTCACCCCGTCCGCCGAGGTCTGCACCTTGTAGGCGGCCGCGTGCGCGTCCTGCCAGTGCAGCACCGCCGAGCCCAGCCGGGCCGCCTGCGGCAGCTCCAGCTGCACCCACGCGCCGTCGGTCGCCGGCGAGGACCAGCGGGTCCGCGGGTCGCCGTCGTTGACGTTGGCGGCGGGGAAGGCCGACGTCTCGTCCGCGGAGGAGGTGGCGGTCGCGCCCCGCGCCAGGTCCGGCCCGCCGGCCGGCGGCACCACGTGCACCAGCAGGTCCTGCCGGACGGTCAGCGTGCCCGCGGTGAACGTCACCGGCAGCCGGTAGGTGCCCGAGGGCGTCCCGGCCGCCGCCACCACCTGCAGCGGCACCCCGACCCGGCCGCCGCGGGGCACGGCCACCGCGCTGCCCTGGGTGACGGTCAGCCCCTTGGCGACCGCCGGCACCTCCACCTTCAGCTCGCCGCTGGTGCCCTCCGGCCGGCCGGTCTCCAGCACCGCCTTCGTCACCTGCGGCACCGCCTGCCCGGTCACCACGTCCAGGCTGGAGTCCGACAGGCTGAGCCGCGCCGCCGGGGTGTCCGCGTACCAGGGCACGATCTGGTTGACCACCGGCGCCTGGAAGCCGGGCGCCCACACCAGCCGGATCGCGTCGGCCGGGCGGCCGCCCGCCGGCAGCTCGTTGTAGCCCGGCTTCAGCGTGCCGATCGCCGTCCAGAGACCGTCCGTGCCGCGCACCGCCACCGTCGCGACGGCCTGCACCGTCGGGTCGGTCAGCACGGTGACCCGGTCCAGCGGCCGGGCCGCGCCCAGCTCCACCGTCAGCGGCTCCGAGATCGAGGTCGGCGCCTCCGCGGCGCGGAACGCCGTGTCCGGGTCGCCGTCCAGCACCGCGTCCGGCGAGGAGCCCGGCGCGGCGGCCGGGCCGGTCACCACCGCGGGCGTGTCGTCGGGCGCCGCGACCGAGAACTCCCGGACGGCCACCGCGGTCTTCTGCGCCGTCCGCGCGCGCAGCCGCACCGCCTTCGCCACCGTGCCGGCCGGAGCCGTCACCGACACGCTCTTCTGGCCGTGCACCACCGCCAGCTGCTTCCAGCCACCGCTGCCCGTGGAGTACTCCAGCACCCCGTCGCGCAGGTAGTCGTCGGCCGCCGTCGCCGCGTCCGGGCCGTCGCCCCACGAGCCCATCAGCACGGTCACCCGGCCTAGCGGCCGGCCGTTGCCGAGGTCCAGGCCGACCGCGTCGCCGGCCTGCGGCGGGGACGCGCTCCAGTAGAAGGTGTCCGGGGCGCCGTCCGTCATCAGCGCCGGGCCGTGGTCGTTGGCGGTGCCGATCGTGGTGGTCGGGGTGCCCGCCCCGGCGTCCACACCGGCCCAGGTGTCCGCGTCCTTCAGCGCCCGCTCCAGGAACGGGTCCAGCACTCCGGCGCCCAGCGTCACCGTGCCCTGCCCCAGCTGCTCGCGCAGCTGCCGCAGGTCGACCCGGGACTGCCAGGCCGCACTGCCGTCGCCGCCGCGCTGCGCGATCAGCATCGCGACCGCCGCCTGCCCGGCCCGCCCGTACGTGGCCAGCCGGACGAGCCACGGGCCCGCGTCCTGCGCCACCGCGTCGCCGGCGAGGGCCTGCGGCGCGCCCGCCATCGTCGCGAAGGCCGCCTGCAGCGGCGCGGCCGCCGCCTGCAGCGCCGCCCGGTCCGGGGTGCCGCCCGAGGACGGCTCCAGCGCCGCCCAGAAACGCTCCATCAGCGGCGCCAGGTAGCCCGACTCCTGCTTGTCCAGCGGCGAGGACGAGCTGTTCCCGGCCAGCGCCGAGAGCGCCGCCTCGGCCGCGCCGCCGCCGGACATGGCGTGGATCGCCTGCTTCACCGAGTCCGCGGCCCGGTAGCCCTCGGGCTTCCAGCCGAAGTCCGCGGCGGTCGCCAGCGGCAGCCGGGAGGCCACCGGCTGCGCCATCGCCGCGGTCAGCAGCACCGCCGACCGGGTCGCCACCGCGGGGTCGCGGCTGGTGTAGCCGCCGAGGAACAGCCGGTCCGGCGTGGAGTCGTTGACCGGGTAGTTGTCCATGGTCACCAGCGGACGGTCGAAGAGCGCCGCCGTCTCGGCCAGCTGGTCGCCCGTCACCTTGGGCGCGATCACCGCGCCGCCGCTCCACGCCACCTGCACGCCCGCCGGCAGCGCCGCCGCCAGTGCCTTGCGGTACGGCGTCGCGCCCTGCTTCTGGTACTCCGTCGGCACCACCGACAGCGGCGCCAGCTCGGAGTGCGCGGCGATCAGCCGCTGCTGCACCTTCGCGGCCAGCTCCGCCTGCGCCTTCGCGGCCGCGGCGGGGCCGGTGCCGTACGTGCGGCGGTCGCCCGGGCAGTGCCACTCGTCGTAGCTGACGTCCAGGAACTGCAGCTGGAACGCGCCGAAGCCGAGCCGGCGCAGCCCGTCCAGCTTGGCGACCAGCGCGTCCACGTCCTTGCCGGAGCTGTAGCAGAACGACTGGCCGGGGTCGATCGAGTAGCCGAGCACCACGTGGTTGGCCCGGGCCCGCTCGGCGAGCCGGCGCAGCGCGTCCTGCTGCGCCTGCGGGTAGGCCTCGCGCCAGCGGGAGGTCCGGTACGGGTCGGCGCCGGGTGCGTACAGGAAGAAGTTCTGCTTGGTGCGGCCGAGGAAGTCGATCTGCTCCAGGCGCTCCGCGGTGGTCCACGGGGTGCCGTAGAAGGACTCGGCGGTGCCGCGGACGGGCGCGCCCGTCGGCCAGTCGCGCAGGACGACCCCGGGGAAGCCCCGGCCGGCCTCGGCCGGGCCCTGGCCCTGGCCGTTCAGGATCGGCGCGAGCAGCTGCCGCAGGCTCTGCGCCGCGTAGAAGGTGCCGGTCGCGTCGGCGCCGGACAGCACCACCGCGCCGTACGTCCCGCCGCCCGCGGCGGGCAGCTGCCCGGCCGCCAGCACGTAGCCGCCGGCCGGCAGCCCGGTCACCGACACGTCGGAGGCGGCCCGTCCGGCGGCCGCGGCCAGCCGGCGCAGGACCTGGTCGGCGTCGCCGCCCGCGCCCTCGCCGGGGCCGCCCACGTACACCACCAGCGAGCCGGCGACGGGGGAGGCGCCGGGGTCGGCCTCGACGATGTCGGTGGCGCCCGCGGTGCCGAGCACCTGCCGGACGGCGGCCAGGGCCGGTCCGTCGGCGCGGTGCGGTGCGACCAGGGACACGGTGTCCGGCACCGAGACCGCGCCGCCCGCGGCCTGCAGCTGCTGCGGGCGCGGGTACACCTGCGGTTCGGTGATCGAGCCGAGCGGGGTGACCGGGGCGCTGGTCACGGGGCGGTCGCCGATCGACGGTGCGGCGAGGGCCGCCGGACCCGCCAGCAGACCGCCGACCACGGCGGCCGCGGACAGCGTCGCGGCCAGCTGCAGGGCGCTGCGGCGCCGGCCGGCGGGCGAGCGCCGCTCGGCGCGGACGGACGCGAGCAGCGGCTCGGTCCCCTTGATGTCGGCGATGAAGCGGTCCGCGGCGCGGGGCGCCAGCTGGCGGGCCGTCCGGGCGGCCGTCCGGCGCGCCGTCAGCGCGGCCGGGTGGTTCAGGAGTTCGCGCAGCGCGGCGCTCTGGTCCAGCTGTTGCCTCAGCCGCCGCCCGGCGGCCACCGACACCCGTGCCTGCACCGGACCTCCTCCGCGCCCCGGGACGGCCGGGCGACCGGGCCCGCCACCCGTGTCACCGCCGTACCCGCCTCAGCCCACCAGGTGACCGGCCGGGTGTCAACGCCGTTGGCTGGTATGCCCGATTTGCGTACTTGCCGGCCCGTGACCGGGCCCGGCCCGGCGCGCGTCCGCCGATCCCGCGTCGGCGCGCCCCCTCGGCGCCGTGTCGGTCGGGGTCGCACGGGGTGCGGGCGGGTAGGACTGTGCCTGTTCGCGTTCGGTGATGTCCCGACTCCAGGGAGCCGCGAGTGGCCGCATACCTTGACCGTGACCAGGCAGCCGGGGAGCAGGTCCCCGCCGAGGACGCACCGCCCCCGCCGCCGGACCTGGTGGCGCTGGCGCACGCGTACGGGGTGGACAGCACGTACAACCCGGGCGGCGGGACGGTCCCGGTCGGATCGGACACCCTGGTCGCGGTGCTGGCCGCGCTCGGGGTGGACGCCTCGACGCCGGAGGCCGTCCGGGCCGGACTGCACCGGCACCGGGTGGAGACCGCGGCCCGGCTGCTGCCCCCGACGGTGGTGGTCCGTCAGGGCCGCCGCACCGCCCTGGACGTCCCCGCCGAGGCCGAGCTCGCCGTCGAACTGGAGGACGGCGGCCACTGGGACCTCCCGAAGGGCCACTCGCACTGGCTGCCCGCCGACCTGCCGCTCGGCCGGCACCGCCTCACCGCCAAGGCCGGCCCCCGCGAGGCCTCCGCCGCCCTGATCGTCGCCCCCGAACGGCTGGCCGCGCCGCCCGGCCGCAGCTGGGGCTTCCTCGCCCAGCTGTACTCGGTGCTCTCCGACCGCTCCTGGGGCATGGGCGACCTCGGCGACCTGGCCGACCTCGCGCAGTGGGCCGGCCACGCGCACGGCGCCGGCTTCCTGCAGATCAACCCGCTGCACGCGGGCATGCCGGGCGCCCCGTCCGACCCCTCCCCCTACCGCCCGTCCTCGCGCCGCTTCGCCGACCCGGTGCACCTGCGGATCGAGGCGGTGCCCGAGTACGCGTACGCGGACGCCGTCGTCCGTGACGCCGCCGAACGGGCCGGCCGGCTGCGCGCCGAGGTGCTCGACCACGACGGCCTGATCGACCGGGACGCCGTCTGGGCGCTCAAGCGCGAGGCCCTGGAGGCGCTGTACGCGGTGCCCCGGACGGTCGGCCGCCGGGCCGCACTGGAGGCCTTCACCGCCCGCGAGGGCGAGTGGCTGGAGCGGTACGCCACCTGGTGCGCCCTCGCCGAGCAGCACGGCCCGAACTGGCACGCCTGGCCGAAGGGCCTGCGCCGCCCCGACGGCCCGCACCTCGCCGCCGCCCGCGCCGAGCTCGCCGACCGGATCGGCTTCCACCGCTGGCTGGCCTGGCTGGTCGACGAGCAGCTCGGCCGGGCCCAGCAGGCCGCCGAGGACGCCGGCATGGCGGTCGGTCTGATCCACGACCTCGCCGTCGGCGTGCACCCGGACGGCGCCGACGCCTGGGCCCTGCAGGACGTGCTCGCCCACGGCATCTCGGTCGGCGCCCCGCCGGACGCCTTCAACGCGCACGGCCAGGACTGGGGGCTGCCGCCCTGGCGCCCCGACGCGCTCGCCGCCACCGGGTACGGGCCCTTCGCCGAACTGCTGCGGGCCGCCGCCCGGCATGCGGGCGCCCTGCGGATCGACCACGTGATGGGCCTGTTCCGGCTCTGGTGGGTGCCGGCCGGCCACCCGCCCACCCGCGGCGCCTACATCCGCTACGACGCCGAGGCCATGCTCGGCGTGCTCGCCCTGGAGGCGCACCGGGCCGGCGCGTACGTCATCGGCGAGGACCTCGGCACGGTGGAGCCGGGCGTCCGCGAGGAGCTGGCCTCCCGGGGCGTCCTCGGCACCTCCGTCCTCTGGTTCGAGCGGGACTGGCGGGCCAAGGGCGAGATCCTCCCGCCGGAGCGCTGGCGGGCCGGCTGCCTGGCCACCCTCACCACCCACGACCTGCCGCCCACCGCGGCCCGGATCGGCGGCGAGCACGTGGAGCTGCGCCACCGGCTCGGCCTGCTCGCCCGCCCGCTCGGCGAGGAGCAGGACGCGGCCCGGACCGAACTCGCCGAGTGGGCCGCCGAACTCACCGCCCGCGGCCTGCTCGCCGAGGGCGCCGAGCCGACGCCGGAGGCGCTGTACGCCTTCCTGCTGGCCACCCCGGCCGCCCTGGTCGGCGTCTGGCTGCCGGACGCGGTCGACGACCCGCGCCCGCAGAACCTGCCCGGCACCTGGGACCAGTACCCGAACTGGCGCCTCCCGGTGGCCGACCGGGAGGGCCGCCCGGTCACCCTCGACGCCCTCGCCGGAGCCCCCTCCACCGCCCGCCTGGTGGCCGGCCCGGCGGCCCGGCTCGGAAGGCCCACCCCGCCGCGCGGCGCCGTGTGAGCGGCCGGTACGGTGACAACGTGGACAAGAGGAACGCTATGCGCGCCGGTGCGGTCACCGCGGCGGCCACGCTGATGATGCTGATGACGTCGCCCGCGATGGCCCTGACCCGCGACGACGGTGACCAGCCGGGCTCCGGGATCAGCACCGCCGAGGTCGTCGGCATCTACGTGCTGCTGCCGATCGCGCTCTTCCTGCTGATCGCCGGCCTGGTCTGCCTGCCCTCGCTGAAGAACAAGGGCAAGAAGAAGTAACACGTCCGTCCGAGCGCCGTCGGGGCCCCGCCCCGGCGGCGCTCCGGCATGTCCGGGGGAGTTTCCGGGCCTGCGGCCGACACGCGGGGGCGGTCAGGAGGCGGCGGCCGGGTGCCAGTCGGCGGGGCCGGTGGCCGGGAGGTGGCGCCGCAGGCCGTCCGTCCAGCGCTTGGTGCCGTCGGGCAGCACGGCGAGCGCCTCGACGCCGGGCCGGCGGGCGGCCCAGGCGAGGGCACGGTCCGGTCCCATGGCGAAGGCCGCGGTCGCCCAGGCGTCCGTCCGGGCGATGCCGGTCCCGGGGTCGCCGACCAGGGTGAGCGAGGCGAGGCCGGCGGCGGGGCGGCCGGTGTGCGGGTCGACGACGTGCGCGCCGCGTTCGGCGGTGCCGGAGGTGGCCACGGCCAGGCCGCGGCCGCCCAGGACGGCTGTCAGCCGGCCCGGCCGCAGCGGGTGCGCGACCCCGATCCGCCACGGCCCGCCCGCGGTCTGCACGTCCCCGCCGCCGCTGACGCAGTGCTCCCGGGAGCCGGAGGCGCGCAGCATCAGGGCGGCCTCCTCGACCGCCCAGCCCTTCACCCAGCCGCTCGGGTCGAGCCGCCCGCCGGGCCGTTCGGTGAACCAGCCGTCGGTCTCCGCCGCCACCTCCCGGCAGGCGGCGAGCACGGCCGGCACCTCCGGGTCGCAGGCGTCGAGGGCGAGTTCGCCGCGGTCGAGGCGGCTGATGTCGCTGTCGGCGCGGTACGGGGAGAAGACCGCGTCGATCCGGTGCAGTCGTTCGGCGATCCTGTCGAGCACCCCGGCGGTGTCCGGGCCGGGGTCGCGCACGGCGAAGGAGAAGACGGTGCCCATCACCGGCTCGGCACGGCGCAGCACGTCCGCCTCACCGCCCGGCCTTGTCGAGGGCGCTCTGCAGGGAGCGGGTGTAGCCGTCGCTGGTGAAGGTCGCGCCGCTGACCACGTCGATCTGTGCGCTCTGGGCGGCTATCGCCTCCTGGTTCAGCAGCGGCAGCGCATAGCTGTTGATCTCCTGGTCGCGGTGGTCGTTCGAGGGGTACTGGACCACGTCGATGGTGGTGATCCTGCTGCCGTCGAGGGTGACCTTGACCTGGACGGGTCCGTAGCGGGTGTTCGCGGCGTCCCCGGTGACCGTCCTCGTCGAGCCCGTCGAGCCGGAGGTGCCCGACGAGCTGCCGGACGAGCTGCCGGAGGAGCCCGACGAGGTGTCGGTGGCGCCGCCCGTGCCGCCCGAGCTGATCACCGCGGCGGCCCCGGCCCCCTCGTGCGGTTTCAGGGAGAGCAGCAGCACGATTCCGGCCGCGGTGGCGGCGCTGCTGACGACGGCTCGGCGCATGGGGTCCTCCTGGGGGACGGGGGGATCAGAGGGCGAAGGACTCGCGGTGGATGCGGTTCGGCCGCACGCCGGCGGCCCGCAGCGAGCGGACGGCCTCCTCGGCCATCCCCTCCGGTCCGCACAGGTAGACCTCGTGGTCGGCGAGGTCGGGGACGAGCCGGCGCAGGGCGGTGCCGAGGTCGCCGATCCGGCTGCGCGACCCGACCAGGGCGTGCACCCGGCCGCCGCGCCGCCGGGCGAGGGCCTCCAGCTCCTCCCGGAACATCAGGTCCTCGGGCCGGCTGGCCCGCTGCACCAGGGTCACCCGGCCCGGCAGGGTCTCGAACAGCGCCCGCAGCGGGGTGATGCCGACACCGGCGCCGAGCAGCAGCACCCGCTGCTCCCGCTGCAGCCGGCCGGTGAACGCCCCGTACGGGCCTTCGGCGCGGACCCGGGTGCCGGGTCGCAGGGCGGCCACCGCGGCGCTGTGCCCGCCGAGGTCCTTGACGGTGAACCGGAGGAAGTTCGGGTGCGGCGGCGCCGAGAGCGAGTACGGGTTGGCGGCCCAGCGCAGTCCGGGTGCCTGGAACTGCAGCCGGAAGAACTGCCCGGGCTCGGCCCGCAGCTCGTCCAGCCGGTGGCCGGTCAGGAAGAGCGACACCACCCCGGGGGCCTCCGCCCGGACCTCGGCGACCTGCAGCCGGTGCCGGCGGTCGAGCAGCCACGGCCGCGCCAGCCGGTACCAGCCGACCAGGACGGCGGTGCCGAAGTACAGCCCGTACCAGAGGGCCTTGGCCTTGGGGTCGCCGAAGTCCGCCCCGGTCGCGAGCTGGTGGCCGAAGGTGAGCGCGACGGCCACGTAGGTGGCCAGGTGCAGGTAGTACCAGGTCTCGTAGGAGAGCCGGCGGCGGGCGGCCCGGGCGGAGACCGCGCCGGTGCCCAGCAGCAGGAGGGTGCCCAGCGTCGCCTTGATCATCTCGGGGTAGTGGAAGACGATGTCGACGCCCTCGGCGACCACCCCCCGGTCATTGGTGAGCGCGTACCCCCAGGTGATCGTCAGCACGTGGACGGTCACCATGGCGACCATCCAGCGGCCGCCGAAGGCGTGCCAACGGGCCAGCCGGTCGGCGCCGACCTCCCGCTCCAGCGGGGGCAGCCGGGTCATCAGCAGGATCAGCACGGGCGCCGCGTAGCCCGCGAGCAGGCCGGAGAGCCGGCCCGCGTTGGTGAGCCAGCCGGCCGCGCCGGCGACCGAGGCGGTGTCCTTCCACCAGAGCGCGGCGACGCCGAGCGCTCCCGCCGCGATCAGCGCGAGCACGACGGTCGGCGCGGCGGCGACCGGACGGCGCGGGACGGCCCGGTGCGTCCGGGCCGCGGACCGCGGTGGGGCTGCGGTGGCCATCGGGAACCTCCTTCGAACCCGGCGGCGAGTGCCGCCGAGGTGGCCCACGATGGCACCGCAAGCTCTCAGTTGCCTCTGAGTGCGCAGCCTCCCACAGGCCCTCATCGAGCACGTCCGTGCAGGTCAGGCCTGGTGCGTCGGCCAGGGGAGGCGTTCGGGGATCTCAGCGCTTTCTCATCGCGGCGGGCCAGAATGAGAGCCCGTGACAGCACACCGAGGGAGCACCATGGACGACTCCGCCGACCGGCAGGCCTGGCGGGTCCTCGTCGTCGACGACGAACCGGACCTGGTGGAGGTGGTCTGCGGGGCGCTCCGCTACGAGGGCTGGGAGGCCGTCGGCGCGACCACCGGCGAGGCCGCCGTCCGCACCGCCGCCGCCTGGCGGCCGCACGCCGTGGTGCTCGACATGATGCTCCCCGACCTCGACGGCATGGAGGTGCTGCGCCGCATCCACGCCGCCCGGCCCGAGGTGCGGGTGCTCTTCCTCACCGCCAGGGACGCAGTCGAGGACCGGATCGCCGGGATCGCGGCGGGCGGCGACGACTACGTCACCAAGCCGTTCAGCCTGGCCGAGGTGGTCGTCCGGCTGCGCGGACTGCTGCGCCGCGCCGCCCCGCCCGCCCCCGCCGGGCGGCCGCCCGCGCACGCCCTGGTCCTCGGCGACCTCGTCCTCGACGAGCAGGCCCGCGAGGTCACCCGCGGCGGCGAGCCGATCGACCTCAGCCCCACCGAGTACGCCCTCCTGACCCACCTCATGCACCACCCCCGGCAGGTGCTCAGCAAGGCGCAGCTGCTGGAAGCCGTCTGGTCGTACGACTTCGGCGGGCAGGCGCACGTCGTGGAGCTGTACATCAGCTACCTGCGCAAGAAGATCGACGCCGGCCGGACGCCGATGATCCACACCGTGCGCGGCGCCGGCTACCTGATCAAGGCGTCCCCGTGACGGCCGCCCGGCAGCGGACCGTCCGGACGGGGGCCGCCCGGCTGCGCGCGCGGGCCGGCCGGCTCGTGCCGCGGACGCTGCGGGCCCGGCTGATCGCCGGACTTCTGGTGCTGCTGGTCGTCACCTGCGCCGCGGTCGGCTTCGCCACCACCGCGGCCCTGCGGCACTTCCTGGTCGACCGGCTGGACCAGCAGCTCTCCGACACCGGCGGCCGGTACGCCGCGAGCCTGGAGCACGCCGACCGGGGCGGCGCCACCGACACCCGGGCGCAGACCCCCGGCACCTTCGGCGCCCGGCTGCTCGACGGCCGGGCCACCGCGGCCGGTGTGGTGGACGGGGACGCCGACGACGCCGACCGCCCCAACGCCGACGACACGGTCGCCCTCTCCGCGGCCGATCAGCGCGCCCTGACCGCGCTGCCGGTCGGCGGCCCGGCCCGCACCGTCCGGCTGCCGGCCCTGGAGGGCCCGTACCGGATGCAGGCGGTCGCCGGCCGGGACGGCGACGTGCTGGTCAGCGGCCTGCCGCTGGGTCAGGTCGAGGACACCGTCGACCGTCTGACGACGCTTGAACTCACCGTCTTCGCGATCGCCGTCTCCGCGGCGGGGGTGGCCGGCGCGCTCTGGGTCCGCTGGTCGCTGCGGCCGCTGGACCGGGTGGTCGCCACCGCCGAGCGGGTCAGCACGCTGCCGCTCGCGAGCGGCGCCGTCGACCTCTCCGAGCGGGTGCCCGACGACGACCCGGCGACCGAGGTCGGCCGGGTGGGTGCCGCGCTCAACCGGATGCTCGGTCACGTCGGTGCCGCGCTCGCCCGGCGGCACGCGGTGGAGGAACGGCTGCGGGCGTTCACCGCCGACGCCAGCCACGAGCTGCGCACCCCGGTCGCCGCCGTCCGCGGCCACGCCGAGCTGGCGCTGCGCCATCCGGGTGCGGTGCCCGAACCGGTGGTCCACTCGCTGGAGCGGATCGGCGCCGAGGCCGGGCGGATGGGCGCCATCGTCGAGGACCTGCTGCTGCTCGCCCGGCTGGACGCGGGCCGGCCGCTCGCCGACCGGGAGGTCGACCTGACCCGGATCGCGCTGGACGGCGTGGCCGACGCCCGCGCCGCCGGACCGGACCACCGCTGGCGGCTGGTGCTGCCGGAGGAGCCGGTGCTCGTCCGCGGGGACGCCGACCGGCTGGCCCAGGTGGCGGCCAACCTGCTGGCCAACGCCCGCACCCACACGCCGCCCGGCACGGTGGTCGAGCTCGCCCTGGAACGGGCCGGCGCGGAGGTGCGGCTGTCCGTCGCCGACACCGGACCGGGGATCCCGCCGGAGCTGGCCGACCGGGTCTTCGAGCGGTTCGTGCGCGGGGACCGGGGCCGGTCGCGGGCCACCGGTTCGACCGGGCTCGGCCTGTCGATCGTGCAGGCGGTCGTCCAGGCGCACGGCGGCACGGTGGACGCCGCGAGCCGGCCGGGCCGGACCGTCTTCACCGTCCGGCTGCCGGCCGCCGGGCCGGTGCCGCCGGTGTGACCGCCGGTGTGACCGCCGGCGGCCGGGCGGGACGCACCCGCCCGGCCGCCGGAACGGTCAGTGGCGCTCGCCGGCCGCGCGGTCGGCGGCCTGCGCGCGGAGGGCGCGCTCGATGCCGGCGCGGGACTCCACGACCTGGCGGCGCAGCGCCGGCGCCGGGTCGACCGAGGCCAGCCAGGCGTCGGTGGCGTCCAGGGTGGCCTGCTCGACCTGGTAGGCCGGGTACAGGCCGACGATGATCTGCTGCGAGATCTCGTGGCTGCGGCTCTCCCAGACGCCCTTGACCGCGGCGAAGTACTTCTCGCGGTAGGCGGCGATCAGCTCGCGCTGGTCGGGCTGCTGGAAGCCGCCGATGACGGCCTCCTGGACGTAGTTGGTGAGCTTGTCGGACTCCACCACGGAGGCCCAGGCCTCGGCCTTGGCGGCGGCGGTCGGGCGGGCGGCCCGGCAGCTCGCGGCGTGCTCCTGGCCGGAGGAGGTGTTGTCGCGCACCAGCTCCTCGTCGACGGCCTTGTCGTCGGCGCGGCCGGTGGCGACCAGGCGGGCCAGCAGGCTCCACCGCAGCTCGGTGTCGACGGCCAGGCCCTCGATCACCTCGGAGCCGTCGAGCAGGCCGGCCAGCAGGCCGAGCTGGGCGTCGGTACGGGCGGCGCCGGCCAGGGTGCGGGCCCAGGCGAGCTGGTGGTCGCTGCCGGGGGCGGCGGCGCGCAGCTGCTCCTCGGCGGCGGCGGCCCAGCTCTGCAGGCCCTCCTCGCGCCAGGCCGGGTCGGCGTACATCTCCAGGGCGAGCTTGACCTGGCGCTGCACGGACTGCACGACGCCGATGTCGGACTCGCGCTGCAGGCCGGAGAGGGCGAGGGCGAGGTAGTCGCGGGTGGCGAGCTCGCCGTCGCGGGTCATGTCCCAGGCGGAGGCCCAGCACAGGGCGCGCGGCAGCGAGTCGGCGAAGTCGCCGAGGTGGCCGGTGACGACGGCCATCGAGTCCTCGTCGAGGCGGACCTTGGCGTAGGACAGGTCGTCGTCGTTGAGCAGCAGGACGGCGGGGCGGTGCCGGCCGACCAGCTCGGGCACCTCGGTGCGCGGGCCGTCGACGTCGAGCTCGATCCGGTCGGTGCGCACCAGGGAGCCGTCGACCAGCTCGTACAGGCCGACCGCGATCCGGTGCGGGCGCAGCACGGCCTCGCCGCGGGCTCCGGCGGGCAGCGCCGGGGCCTCCTGGAGGACGGCGAAGGACTCGATCTCGCCGTCGGTGTTGATCCGCAGCTCGGGGCGGAGCACGTTGATGCCGGCGGTCTCCAGCCAGGCCTTCGACCAGGTCTTCAGGTCGCGGCCGCTGGCCTCCTCCAGGGCGCCGAGCAGGTCGGGCAGGGTGGTGTTGCCCCAGGCGTGGCGCTTGAAGTAGGCCTGCACGCCCTGGAAGAACGCGTCCTGGCCGACGTAGGCGACCAGCTGCTTGAGCACCGAGGCGCCCTTGGCGTAGGTGATGCCGTCGAAGTTGACCTGGACGTCCTCCAGGTCGTTGATCTCCGCCATGATCGGGTGGGTGGACGGCAGCTGGTCCTGCCGGTACGCCCAGGTCTTCATCTGGTTGGCGAAGGTCGTCCAGGAGTGCGGCCACTTGGAGCCGGGGGCCTCGGCCTGGCAGACGGCCTCGGCGAAGGTCGCGAAGGACTCGTTCAGCCAGAGGTCGTTCCACCACTCCATCGTCACGAGGTCGCCGAACCACATGTGGGCGAGCTCGTGCAGGATCGTCGCGGCGCGCATCTCGTAGGAGGCGTCGGTGACCTTGGAGCGGAAGACGTACTGGTCGCGCAGGGTGACGGCGCCCGCGTTCTCCATCGCGCCGGCGTTGAACTCCGGAACGAACAGCTGGTCGTACTTGGCGAACGGGTAGGCGAAGTCGAACTTCTCCTGGAAGTAGTCGAAGCCCTGCTTGGTGACGTCGAAGATCGCCTCGGCGTCCAGGAACTCGCGCAGCGAGGGGCGGCAGTACACGCCGAGCGGCACCCGCTGGTCGCCGTTGACATACTCGTCGAAGACGCCCACGTAGGGGCCGGCCACCAGCGCGGTGACGTAGGTGGACATCCGCGGGGTGGGCTCGAAGGCCCAGGTGCGGGTCGCGCCCTCGCCGGCCGGCTCGGGGCTGGGGGAGTTGGAGACCACGACCCAGCCCGCCGGGGCCGTCACGGTGAAGCGGAAGGCCGCCTTGAGGTCGGGCTGCTCGAAGGCGGCGAAGACCCGGCGGGCGTCCGGGACCTCGAACTGGGTGTACAGGTAGGTCTCGCCGTCGACCGGGTCGACGAAGCGGTGCAGGCCCTCGCCCGTGTTGGTGTAGGCGCAGTCGGCGACCACCCGGAGCTCGTTCTCGGCCCGGACGGCGGGCAGTGCGATCCGGCTGTCGGCGAAGTTGGCGAGGTCCAGCGACTCACCGTTCAGCACGATCTCGGAGACGCTCGGCGCGACCAGGTCGATGAAGGTGGCGGCACCCGGGGTGGTGGCGGAGAAGCGGACCACGGTGGTGGACCGGAAGGTGCCCCCCTCGGGGGCCGAGCCCAGGTCGAGCTCGATGTCGTACGACTCCACATGCAGGAGTGCGGCCCGGGTACGGGCCTCCTCACGGGTCAAGTTGGTGCCAGGCACTCGCAGGACTCCTTCGTCAGGCTTGGTTGGGGGCATCCTTTCACGAGCGTCCCCCGCGCGGACCTGCGATTTCCGGGGTCGTCGGGCGGTTCGGGCGTTCGGCTACGACACTCGACGTAGGGCGGCGGCTGAGGTTTCGCAACGATCTGCATTCGCCCTTGACTCTGTATTGCGGACTTGGCTGAGCTTAGAGTTCAGAAGTTGAAGATGAACGCCCGGTTGAGGATTCGACACCGCAGGGTGACGGCCCGGCCGGCCACAACGAGCTCCGCCGCAAGGGCGCGGCAGGGACGGGAGCGGTCGGGTTCCCGTGCCCTGGGAGGGTGAATCATGTCGATGGACACGCCGGGATCGCAGTCCTCGCTGCACCGGGCGAACCTCGAGAGGGTGCTGCGGGCCGTGCGGATGGCCGGCTCGCTGACCCAGGCCGAGATCGCCAGGTCCACAGGGCTGTCGGCGGCGACGGTGTCCAACATCGTCCGCGAGCTGAAGGAGAGCGGCACCGTCGTGGTGGCCGACACCTCCTCAGGTGGCAGACGGGCGCGCAGCGTCTCGCTCAGCGGGGACGCCGGGATCGTGGTCGGCGTCGACTTCGGCCACACCCACCTGCGCGTCGCGGTGGGCAACCTGGCGCACCGGGTGCTGGCCGAGGAGAGCGAACCGATCGACACCGACGTGTCGGCCCAGCAGGGCTTCGACCGGGCGGAGACGCTGGTCGGGCGGCTGCTGTCGCAGGCCGGGTTCCGCCCGGACAAGGTGATCGGCGTGGGCCTGGGCGTGCCCGGCCCGATCGACGTGGAGACCGGCGCGCTCGGCTCGACGGCGATCCTGCCGGGCTGGACGGGCGTCAACCCGGGGCGGGAGCTCTCCCAGCGCCTGGGCATGCAGGTGTACGTGGACAACGACGCCAACCTGGGTGCACTGGGCGAGTTGGTGTGGGGCGCGGGCCGCGGCCTGAGCGACCTCGCGTACATCAAGGTGGCCAGCGGCGTCGGCTCCGGACTGGTCATCAACGGGCAGATCTACCGCGGCCCCGGGGGCACCGCCGGCGAGATCGGGCACATCACGCTGGACGAGGCCGGCCCGGTCTGCCGCTGCGGCAACCGGGGCTGCCTGGAGACCTTCGTCGGCTCGCGCTACCTGCTCAACCTCTTGAACGCGAGCCACCCGGGCGAGTTGACGCTCACGAAGGTGGTGCAGCTGGCGCAGCAGGGCGACCTGGGCTGCCGGCGCGTCATCGCGGACGCCGGCCGGCAGATCGGCTCGGGCGTCGCCACCCTGTGCAACCTGCTGAATCCGCGTCGGGTGATCCTCGGCGGCGAACTCGCGGAGGCCGGTGAGCTGGTGCTCTCCCCGATCCGGGACTCGGTGGCGCGGTACGCCATCCCCAGTGCGGCGCGGCAGCTCTCGGTCGTTCCGGGCACGTTGGGCGGCCGGGCGGAGGTGCTCGGCGCGCTCGCCCTGGTGATGAGCGAGATGGGCGAATCGGGCGCGATCCGGCACACCGGGCTGGCGTCCGCGTCCAGTGCCTGAGACACCGCGGGCGGCCCGCCGAACGGCCGCCGAGCGACCCCCGCGCCGCCTCTGAGCTGCGCAGACCGGCCCCCGACCTGCCCCGGCAGGCGGGGGCCGCGGTCGTTTGATCTCGGCTTCGCCTTCAGGAAGATAACGAAAGGGTTCGGATCACCGCAGTTGCGGTTTTACTTATTGACGACAAGGTGCGGGCCGGGTTGACTCCACTCAACCTCGCCGCAAGGTTGCGGCACTGTCAGGGAGGCACCCCCACCATGAACGCAATGATGCGTCGCGCTGTCATCGGCACCGCTGCTGTCTCGATGGCCCTCTCCATGGCCGCCTGTGGCAAGGCCGGCAGCGACAAGAAGGACGACGCCAAGAGCGGCGACAGCAAGTCGATCGGCCTGCTGCTTCCGGAGAACGCTTCCTCCGTCCGCTACGAGTCCTTCGACAAGCCGTTCATCGAGGCCAAGGTCAAGGAGCTGTGCGGCGACTGCACCGTTAAGTACAGCAACGCCGAGGGCTCGGCCGCGAAGCAGAAGCAGCAGTTCGACACCCTGATCGCCCAGGGCGTCAAGGTCATCATCCTGGACGCGTTCGACGCGGCCTCCACCCAGTCCTGGGTGAAGGAGGCGGCCGACAAGGGCGTCAAGGTCATCGCGTACGACCGCCTGGCCACCGGCCCGGTCTCGGCCTACGTCTCCTTCGACAACGAGAAGGTCGGCGAGCTGCAGGGCCAGGCCCTGCTGGACGCCCTCGGCGCCAAGGCCGCCGACGCCAACATCGTCATGATCAACGGTGACGACGCGGACCCGAACGCCGGCAAGTTCAAGTCCGGTGCGCACAAGGTCCTCGACGGCAAGGTCAAGAAGGTCGTCTACGAGCAGTCCGGTGAGTGGAAGCCCACCGTGGCCGGCCAGAAGATCGGCGCCGCGATCACCCAGCTCGGCAAGGACGGCTTCCAGGCCGTCTACTCGGCCAACGACGGCATGGCCGCCGCGATCATCACCCAGCTGAAGTCCGCGAACATCAACGTTCCGGTCGGCGGCCAGGACGCGGGCCTCGACGCCATCCAGCGCCTCGTCAGCGGCGAGCAGTCGTACACCATCTACAAGGCGTACAAGCCGCTGGCCGACTCGGCCGCCGAGCTCGCCGTCGCGCTGCTGCAGGGCAAGGACGTCAAGGCCGTCGCCTCCGCCAGCATCGACAGCGACACCGACAAGGGCATCCCGGCCAAGCTGCTCGACCCGAAGGTCGTCACCAAGGCCAACATCAAGGACACCGTGATCGCCGACAAGCTGTACAACGTCGCCGACATCTGCACCGGCGCCTACGCCGAGGGCTGCAAGGCCGCGGGCCTGCAGTAAGTCCACCCGGGTGGGCGCTCCCCGGCGGGAGCGCCCACCTCGCGGCGGGGCCGGCCCCGCCCCCGTGGCGGGGCCCCACCGGGCCCCGGCCGGTCCCCACCCCTTTTCTCGCACTAACCTTCGCGCCCGGGTCGGCGCGCGGCAGGCCGTGTCATGCCCATATCCGGGGGCTGGCACGGAACGAAGGAGATGGTTCACGTGACAGGCGCACCCGTACTGGCGTTGCGCGGTGTCTCCAAGCGCTTCGGTGCCGTTCAGGCGCTCACCGATGTGCACCTGGAGGTCCACGCCGGCGAGGTCGTCGCCCTGGTGGGCGACAACGGTGCAGGCAAGTCGACGCTGGTGAAGACGATCGCCGGCGTGCACCCCATCGACGAGGGCGCGATCGAGTGGGAGGGCAGCAAGGTCGCGATCAACCGACCGCACGACGCCCAGGCCCTCGGCGTCGCCACCGTCTACCAGGACCTCGCGCTCTGCGACAACCTGGACGTCGTCGGCAACCTCTTCCTCGGCCGCGAGCTGCGCCGCTTCGGCGCGCTCGACGAGGTCGCCATGGAGAAGCGCGCCAAGGAGCTGCTCGACACCCTGTCGATCCGCATCCCCAGCGTCCGCATCCCGATCGCGGCCCTCTCCGGCGGTCAGCGCCAGGTCGTCGCGATCGCCCGCGCCCTGGTCGGCGACCCCAAGATCGTCATCCTGGACGAGCCCACCGCCGCCCTCGGCGTCGAGCAGACCGCCCAGGTCCTCGACCTGGTCGAGCGCCTGCGCGACCGCGGCCTCGGCGTGATCCTGATCAGCCACAACATGGCCGACGTCAAGGCCGTCGCGGACACCGTCGCGGTGCTCCGCCTGGGCCGCAACAACGGCGTCTTCGAGGTGGCCAGCACCTCGCACGAGGAGATCATCTCCGCCATCACCGGCGCCACCGAGAACGCCGTCACCCGGCGCCAGGCACGTATCGCGGAGGAAGCGAAGTGACCACCGACCAGACCACCAACGCCGCGGAGAAGGCTCCCGAGCCCGCCGCCGCCCCGGCCGCCCCCGCGGTCGACCCGCGCCTGCTCGTCCGCGAGGCCGGCTTCGCCGGCTACGTCGCCGAGTTCAAGCGCAAGATGAAGAGCGGCGACCTGGGCTCCGTCCCGGTCGTGCTCGGCCTGATCCTGATCGGCGCCATCTTCCAGGGCATCACCGGCGACTTCCTCAACGCCGACAACCTCACCAACATCACCAAGTGGGTCGCCGGCCCCGGCCTCATCGCCGTCGGCATCGTCTTCGTGCTGCTGCTCGGTGAGATCGACCTCTCCCTCGGTTCGGTCGCCGGCGTCTCCGCCGCGATAGCCGCCGTCCTCTCGGTGCGTTCGGGCCTCAACGAGTGGCTCGCCTGCCTGATCGCGATCGTCGCCGCGCTCGCCATCGGCGCCCTGCACGGCTTCTTCTTCGCCAAGATCGGCGTCCCCGCCTTCGTCGTCACCCTGGCGGGCCTGCTCGCCTGGAGCGGCCTGCAGATGTTCGTCCTCGGCGACAAGGGCACCGTCAACGTCCTGAACGACGGTGTGCTCGCCAACCTGGACACCTACTTCCTCGGTGACGGCGACGTCGCCTTCACCTGGGGCTTCGCGGTTCTCGGCATCGCGCTCTTCGGCGCCGGCCAGTTCCTGGACGCCAAGCGCCGCGGCGACGCCGGCCTGCCGGCCCGCCCGATGAGCGAGATCGCCCTGCGCACCGGCGTGATCGCGGTGATCGCCCTGGTCGCCGCCTACATGCTGAACCAGGACCGCGGCCTGCCGCTGCCCCTGGTGATCTTCCTGTCGGTCGTCGTCATCACCGACTTCGTGCTCCGCCGCACCTCCTACGGCCGCCAGATCTTCGCGGTCGGCGGCAGCGTCGAGGCGGCCCGCCGGGCCGGCATCAACGTCGCCTGGGTCCGGATCTCGGTCTTCATGATCTCGGCCGGCATGGCGGCCCTCGGCGGCCTGTTCATCGCCTCCCAGCAGGGTTCCGCGGACAAGCTGCTCGGTGGCGGCAACGTCCTGATGAACTCGATCGCGGCGGCCGTCATCGGCGGCACCAGCCTCTTCGGCGGCCGCGGCAAGACCTGGTCCGCCCTGCTGGGCATCCTGGTCATCCAGTCGATCATCACCGGCCTCGACCTGGTGCACGTCAACCAGGCGATCCAGTACATGATCACCGGCGCGGTGCTGCTCGGCGCCGTCGTGCTCGACTCCGTCTCCCGCCGCACCCAGAAGTCCAGCGGCCGGGGCTGACGACACGCCCGGAGCAGTGTGAGGCCCGGCACCCGAACCGATCGGGTGCCGGGCCCCGTCATGTGTAACCGGAGCCCCCATGCGCCGCATGGTGTCCGCCAGCCGGACATTAGACTCTTGCAGTCGGGGAAGCCCGGCCAGGCCGGACAGAGAGGTCTGGGAACAGTGAACGAGGAGGAACGGGTGGCCCTGCTGACCCGCATTAGGGGACCGCGCGATCTCGACCGGCTCACCCCGGCGCAGCTGGCCGACCTGGCCGAGGAGATCCGGGGCTTCCTGGTCGAGGAGGTCTCGAAGACCGGTGGCCACCTCGGCCCGAACCTGGGCGTGGTGGAGCTCACCATCGCGATGCACCGGGTCTTCGACTCGCCGCGCGACCGGATCCTCTTCGACACCGGCCACCAGAGCTACGTCCACAAGCTGCTCACCGGCCGCCAGGACTTCTCCCGGCTGAAGATGAAGGGCGGCCTGTCGGGCTATCCGTCGCGCGCCGAGTCCGAGCACGACGTGATCGAGAACTCGCACGCCTCGACCGTCCTCGGCTACGCCGACGGCCTCGCCAAGGCCAACAAGATCCAGGGCCACAAGGACCGCCCGGTCGTCGCCGTCATCGGCGACGGCGCGCTCACCGGCGGTATGGCCTGGGAGGCGCTCAACAACATCGCGGACGCGAGGGACCTGCCGGTCGTCATCGTCGTCAACGACAACGAGCGCTCGTACTCCCCGACCATCGGCGGCCTGGCCAACCACCTCGCCACCCTGCGCACCACCCAGGGCTACGAGCGGTTCCTGTCCTGGGGCAAGGACGCGCTGCAGCGCACCCCCGTCGTCGGCCAGGCGATGTTCGACACCCTGCACGGCGCCAAGAAGGGCCTGAAGGACTTCATCGCCCCGCAGGGCATGTTCGAGGACCTCGGCCTCAAGTACATCGGCCCGATCGACGGCCACGACCTGGTGGCGCTGGAGTCCGCGTTCACCAAGGCCCGCGGCTTCGGCGGCCCGGTGATCGTGCACTGCATCACCGAGAAGGGCCGCGGCTACCACGCCGCCGAGAACAACGACGAGGACCGCTTCCACGCGGTCGGCGTCATCCACCCCGACACCGGCCTGCCGGTGAAGTCCTCCGGCAAGGACTGGACCTCCGTCTTCGGCGAGGAGATGGTCGCCCTCGGCCGCGAGCGCAAGGACATCGTGGCGATCACCGCCGCGATGCTGCACCCGGTCGGCCTGGCGCCCTTCGCCAAGGCCTACCCGGACCGCATCTTCGACGTGGGCATCGCCGAGCAGCACGCCGCCGTCTCGGCCGCCGGCCTGGCCACCAACGGCCTGCACCCGGTCGTCGCCGTCTACGCGACCTTCCTGAACCGCGCCTACGACCAGGTGCTGATGGACGTCGCGCTGCACAAGCTGGGCGTCACCTTCGTCCTCGACCGGGCCGGCGTCACCGGCACCGACGGCGCCTCGCACAACGGCATGTGGGACATGTCGATCCTGCAGACCGTCCCGGGCCTGCGGCTCGCCGCCCCGCGCGACGCCGACCAGGTCCGCGCCCAGCTGCGCGAGGCCGTCGAGGTGCCCAACGCGCCCACCGTCGTCCGCTACTCCAAGGGCAGCGTCGGCCCCGCCGTCCCCGCGGTCGGCAAGGTCGGCGGCATGGACGTGCTCCGCGAGAGCGGCGAGGGCGGCGGCGACAGGCGCGCCGACGTGCTCATCGTCTCCGTCGGCGCGATGGCCCCGCTCTGCCTGGAGGCCGCCGAGCTGCTCGACGCCCAGGGCATCACCTCCACCGTCGTCGACCCGCGCTGGGTCAAGCCGGTCGACAAGGCGCTGCCCGGCCTCGCCGCCGAGCACCGGGTCGTCGTCACCGTCGAGGACAACGGCCGCGTCGGCGGTGTCGGCAGCGCGATCGCCCAGGCCCTGCGCGACGCCGACGTCGACCTGCCGCTGCGCGACTTCGGCATCCCGCAGGAGTTCCTCGACCACGCCAAGCGCGAGGAGATCCTCGCCGAGATCGGCCTCACCGCCCCGGACGTCGCCCGTCAGGTGACCGCCCTCGTGGCGCGCCTCGACGCGCAGCCCGTCCAGGCCTGACGCCCGATCGTGCCGGAGCCCCGGGAGCGGTTGCCCCGCACCCGGGGCTCCGGCACGTCACGAACCGGGCAGATCGGGCGCGATCCCGATCCGGCGCGCCCGCCGACGGGGGCGCCGGGTAGGTTGTCACCCGTGCCCACACCGACCCCCAGCAGCCCCACCGCGACCGCCCGCCTCCGCGAGCAGGTCCGCACGGGCTACTGGACGAGGCTGGTGCCGGTGCTGGCCCTGCTCGCCGCGGCCACCCACGTGCCGTCGTTCCTGCGGCCGGTGTGGAGCCCGGACGAGGGCTACCTCGCCACCCAGGCCCGCATGCTGGCCGACGGCGGCGTGCTCTACGACACCGTCGTCGACCGCAAGCCCCCGCTGCTGCCCTGGCTGTACCAGGCCTGCTTCGCGCTCTTCGGCTCCGGCTCGCTCTGGCCGCTGCGCAGCCTGGCGATCGTCGCCCACCTGCTCACCGCCGTGCTGCTGGCCTCCATCGCCCGCGGCCGCTGGGGCAACCGGGCCGGCGGCGCCGCCGGCGTGCTCTACCTGCTGCTGTCCATCGGCTTGTCGCCGGAGGACACCCAGGCGGCGACCTTCGAGGTCTTCATGCTGCCTGCGATGGTCGCCGCCTTCCGGTACGCCGAGCGGCGCCGCTGGCTGGCCGCGGGCATCGCGGTGGCGCTCTGCTCGCTGACCAAGCAGACCGGCGGTGCCGTGCTGCTGCCGGTGCTGTGGATGATGCTGCAGGACGCCCGCCGGCGCGGGGTGCGCTGGCCCCCGGTGCTGGCCGCGATCGGCTTCGGCTTCGCGCTGCCGATAGCGCTCGTCGCGCTGATCCTCACCAAGCCCAAGGGCTTCCTGTTCTGGGTGGTCACCGGCAGCGGCGACTACGCCTCGCTCGGCGGCGCCTGGCTGCAGATGACCGGCCGGGCGCTCGGCAACTCGGCGATCCTGCTCGCCGCCGGCCTCGGCTTCGTGGTGCCGATCGGGTACCGGCTGTGGCTGCGGCGCGGCCGCCGCAGCGTCCCCGGGGCGGGGGAGGAGCACGGCTCCACCACCGACCTGTGGGTGTGGTTGCTCTCCTCGGCGGTCGCGGTCAGCGTGGGCTTCCACTTCTTCGGCCACTACTACCTGCAGCTGATGCCGCCGCTGGTGCTGCTCGGCGTCGGCGCGGTCTCCACCTCGGCGGTGCGCTGGCGGCCGGTGCTCACGTACTCGGCGGTGGCCTGCACCTTCTTCTGGGGCCTCGCGGTGTTCTGGCCGGGCCAGAAGCTCACCCAGACCACCGAGGTCGCCACCGCGGTCGCCAAGCAGACCACGCCGAAGGACACCGTGCTGGTCTGGGGCATGCACCCGGAGCTGTACTGGCTGGCCGACCGTCGCCCCGCCAGCCGGTACCTGACCGCGGGCTTCCTCACCAACTACAGCGGCGGCAAGGACGGCCAGAAGGTCGGCGAGCAGTACAGCGTCAGCGAGGCCTGGCAGACCTTCGACGAGGAGCTCGCCGCCAAGGGCCTGCCCGAGATCGTCGTCGACGACTCCGGCACCGCCCCCTACCAGCCGCTGCTGATCCCCCGCATCGAGAGCCTGCTCGACACCCACTACGAGGTCGTCGGCGTCACCGGCGACACCGTCATCTACCGCCTCAAGAAGAAGTAGCCCCGCCGGAGACGGCCCGGGGCGCCCAGGGGCCGCCTCGGGGCGGCCCGGTACGCCCTCAGGGCGCCTCCAGGGCCTTCCAGGGCCTCCAGGGCTTTCCAGGACGTGCGAAAGGCCCCCGCCGGGGGGCGGGGGCCTTCGTGTCGCTACGGGGCTCAGGCCGGGACGGAGGCCAGGCCCTGGGCGAGGAAGCGCTTGCCGTTCACGCGCTCCGAGACGCCCTCGCGGTCCAGGTACGGCGTGATGCCGCCCAGGTGGAAGGGCCAGCCGGCGCCGGTGATCATGCACAGGTCGATGTCCTGCGCCTCGCCGACGACGCCCTCGTCCAGCATCAGGCCGATCTCCTGCGCCACCGCCTCCAGGGCGCGGGCGAGGACCTGCTCCTCGGTCAGCACGGTGTCGCCGAAGGTCAGCAGCTCCAGGACCTCGGGGTCGAGGACCTGCTGGCCGTCCTGCCAGACGTAGAAGCCGCGCTTGCCGGCCTTGACGAGCTTGCCGAGGTTCTCGGAGACGGTGAACCGCTCCGGGAAGGCCCGGTGCAGGGTCTCCGACACGTGCAGGGCGATGGCCGGGCCGACCAGCTCCAGCAGCACGATCGGGGACATCGGCAGGCCGAGCGGCAGCACGGCCTTCTCGATGGTCTCGATCGGGGTGCCCTCGTCGATGGCGCCCTGGATCGCGTCCATGAAGCGGAGCAGGATCCGGTTCACCACGAACGCCGGGGCGTCCTTGGTGAGGACGGCCGTCTTCTTCAGCTTCCGGGCGACACCGAAGGCGGTGGCCAGCGAGGCGTCGTCGGTCTTCTCCGCGCGGACGATCTCCAGCAGCGGGAGGATCGCGACCGGGTTGAAGAAGTGGAAGCCGACGACCCGCTCCGGGTGCTCCAGCTTCGAGGCCATCTCGGTGACCGACAGCGAGGAGGTGTTGGTCGCCAGGATGGTGGTCGGAGAGACCACGGCCTCCAGCTCGGCGAAGACGTTCTGCTTGACGCCCATCTCCTCGAACACGGCCTCGATCACGAAGTCCGCGTCGCCGAAGGCGACCGCCTTGTCGAGGTGGCCGGAGACGAGGCCCTTGAGCTTGTTGGCCTTGTCGCCGTTGATCCGGCCCTTGGCGAGGAGCTTGTCGACCTCGGCGTGGACGTAGCCCACGCCCTTGTCGATGCGCTCCTGGTCGATGTCGGTCAGCACGACCGGCACCTCCAGGCGGCGGGCGAACAGCAGCGCCAGCTGCGAGGCCATCAGGCCCGCGCCGACGACGCCGACCTTGCTGACCGGGCGGGCCAGCGACTTGTCCGGCGCACCGAAGGGGCGCTTGGCACGGCGCTGCACCAGGTTGAAGGCGTAGATGCCGCTGCGCAGCTCGCCGCCCATGATCAGGTCGGCCAGCGCCACGTCCTCGGCGTCGAAGCCGGCCTGCAGGTCCTCGTCCTTGACCTGCTGGATGATGTCGAGCGCCTTGTAGGCGGCCGGCGCGGCGCCGTGCACCTTGGCATCGGCGACCAGGCGGCCCCAGGCGACGGCGTCGTCCCAGGCCTTGCCGCGGTCGATCTCCTCGCGCTCGACGGCGGTCTCGCCGGTGAGCACGGAGGCCGTCCAGTGCAGCGACTGCTCCAGGAAGTCGGCCGGCTCGAAGATCGCGTCCGCGATGCCGAGCTCGAACACCTCGTTGCCCTTGAGCTGCTTGTTCTGGCTCATCGAGTTCTCGACGATGACCTTGACAGCCTTCGCCGGGCCGATCAGGTTCGGCAGGATGGTGCAGCCGCCCCAGCCCGGGACGAGGCCCAGGAAGACCTCCGGCAGCGAGAACGCCGGGATGCCGGAGCTCACGGTGCGGTAGGTGCAGTGCAGGCCGACCTCGACGCCGCCGCCCATCGCCGCGCCGTTGTAGTAGGCGAAGGAGGGGACGGGCAGCGCGGCGATCCGCTTGAAGACGTCGTGGCCGCCCTTGCCGATGGCCAGCGCGTCGCCGTGCTCCTTGAGCACCTCGACGCCCTTGAGGTCGGCGCCGACCGCGAAGATGAACGGCTTGCCGGTGATGGCGACCGCGGCGATCTTGCCCTCGGCGGCCTCGGCCTCGACCTGGTCCAGCGCCTCGGAGAGCTTCGCGAGCGAGCCCGGGCCGAAGGTGGTCGGCTTGGTGTGGTCGAAGCCGTTGTCCAGGGTGATCAGCGCCAGCTTGCCGGCCTGCTTCGGCAGGTCCAGGTGGCGCACGTGCGCGGTGGTGACGACCTCGCCGGGGAACAGCTCGGCGGCGCGCTTCAGCAGCTCGGTGGTGCTCACGGTCACTTGTTCCCCTCGAAGTGCGGGTTCTCCCAGATGACCGTGCCGCCCATGCCGAAGCCGATGCACATGGTGGTCAGGCCGTAGCGGATGTCGGGGCGCTGCTCGAAGCGGCGCGCCAGCTGCGTCATCAGGCGGACGCCGGTGGAGGCCAGCGGGTGGCCGTAGGCGATCGCGCCGCCGTACGGGTTGACGCGCTCGTCGTCGTCGGCGATGCCGTAGTGGTCGAGCAGCGAGAGCACCTGGACGGCGAAGGCCTCGTTGATCTCGAAGGCGCCGATGTCGTCGATGGTCAGACCGGCCTTGGCCAGCGCCTTCTGCGTCGCCGGGACGGGGCCGATGCCCATGACCTCGGGCTCCACGCCGGCGTAGGCGAAGGAGACCAGCCGCATCTTGATCGGCAGGCCGAGCTCCTCGGCGACGTCCTCGGCGGCCAGCAGCGAGGCGGTGGCGCCGTCGTTCAGGCCGGCCGCGTTGCCCGCGGTGATGTTGCCGTGCGGGCGGAACGGGGTCTTGAGGTTCGCCAGCGACTCCATGGTGGTGCCGGGGCGCATCGGCTCGTCCGTCGTCGCCAGGCCCCAGCCGGTCTCGCCGACCTCGGGGTTGGTGTTGCGGATCGCGATCGGCACCAGGTCCGGCTGGATGTCGCCGTTGGCGTACGCCTTGGCGGCCTTCTCCTGGGAGCGTACGGCGTAGGCGTCGCAGCGCTCCTTGGTGATGTGCGGCAGGCGGTCGTGCAGGTTCTCGGCGGTCATGCCCATGAACAGGGCGGACTCGTCGACCAGCTTCTCCGACACGAAGCGCGGGTTCGGGTCCACGCCCTCGCCCATCGGGTGGCGGCCCATGTGCTCGACGCCGCCGGCGACGGCGATGTCGTACGCGCCGAAGGCGATGCCGCCGGCGGTGGTGGTGACGGCGGTCATCGCACCGGCGCACATGCGGTCGATCGCGTAGCCCGGAACGGACTGCGGCAGGCCGGCGAGGAGGCCGGCGGTGCGGCCGATGGTCAGGCCCTGGTCGCCGATCTGCGTGGTCGCGGCGACGGCGACCTCGTCGATGCGCTCGACGGGCAGGTTCGGGTTGCGGCGCACCAGCTCACGGATGCACTTGACGACCAGGTCGTCCGCGCGGGTCTCGTGGTAGATGCCCTTCGGGCCGGCCTTGCCGAACGGGGTGCGGACGCCGTCGACGAAGACGACGTCCCTCACGGTACGAGGCACGGGGGCTCTCCTCCCAGGGGACATGACGTTAAGCGCAGTCCGCACGGCCCACGGGTGGAGCGGCGCTGCTTCAGAGCCATGCTACCCGCCGGTAACTAACTTGCCCAGGGGCCACACCCCCCGGACGGGGTGTGTCCCCCAGCACACCCGTCGGGAGAGCGGGAACAGGGGCGCCGGGGGCACCTCCCGGCCGAGAGTCGGGGGCGGAACGGCGCGACCCGGAAGGCGACGGTCCGCACCTTCCGGGTCGCGCAGTCCCCAGCGCCCTGTGATTGCCCCTGATCGCGGGCTGCGCCCTAGCTCGCGGCCTGGTCGAAGGCGGTCGCGAGGGCCGGGGCGACCAGGTCGGTCTGCCACCGGCGGGCACCGAGGCGGCGCAGGGAGGCGGCGATGTTCTCGGCGTCGGACACCGCCGGGGGCTCCCAGCAGACCCGCCGCACGAGGTCCGGCGTGATCAGGTTCTCCGCCGGCAGGTGCTTCTCCTCGGCCATCGCCGACACCGCGGCGCGCGCCGCGCTCAGCCGCGCCGCCGCCACCGGGTCCTTGTCCGCCCAGGCCCGCGGCGGCGGCGGGCCGTCGTGCGGTGCCGTGGCGGCCGGCAGCTGCGACTCGGACAGCTCGCGGGCCCGCTGCAGCGCGGCCAGCCACTGGTCGACCTGGCGCCGGTTCACCCGCGGGCCGAAGCCCTGCACGGCGACCAGGCCGGCGGCGTTGGTGGGCATGGCCAGGGCGGCGTTGACGATGGCGGCGTCGGGCAGCACCCGGCCGGGGGAGACGTCGCGCTCGCGGGCCATCCGGTCGCGGGTCTGCCAGAGCTCGCGGACGGCGGCGAGCTGACGGCGGCGGCGGACCTTGTGCAGCTGGGAGGTGCGCCGCCAGGGGTCGACCCGCGGGGCGGGCAGCGGCGCGGCGGCGAGCGCCGCGAACTCCTGCAGCGCCCAGTCGAGCTTGCCCTGGGCGTCCAGCTCCTGCTCGAGTGCGTCGCGCAGCTCGACCAGCACCTCGACGTCCAGAGCGGCGTAGCGCAGCCACGGCTCGGGCAGCGGGCGGGTGGACCAGTCGACCGCGGAGTGCTCCTTGGCCAGGGAGAGGCCGAGGACGCTCTCGGTCATCGGGCCGAGGCCCACCCGGGGGAAGCCGGCGAGCCGCCCGGCCAGCTCGGTGTCGAACAGCGACCGCGGGCGCATGCCGACCTCGCCGAGGCAGGGGAGGTCCTGGGTGGCGGCGTGCACCACCCACTCGGCGTCGGCGAGGGCCGCACCGAGGGCGTGCAGGTCGGGACAGGCGATCGGGTCGATCAGCGCGGTGCCCGCGCCGGCCCGGCGGAGCTGGATGAGGTAGGCCCGCTGGCCGTAGCGGTAGCCGGAGGCGCGCTCGGCGTCCACGGCGACCGGGCCCCGTCCGGCGGCGAAGGCCGCGACCGTGGCGGCGAGCGCCTGCTCGTCGGCGACGACGGGTGGCAGCCCCTCCCGCGGTTCGAGGAGCGGGACCGGGGCTGTCTCTTCTGGGATGGCTGCTACGGCGTCGGTCACCCCCCAAGGGTACGACGGCGTACGGGGCCGGGAGTGTTGTCGGACTGGTCAGACCGCGTTCCGACATATGCCCCCGGCCCGTGGCCGGCCGGTCACCGGCCCCTGACAGGTCCTCCACCTGCCGTGGACCGGTCCGCGGACCCGTCCGGGACCGGGCGGAGGCCCGGAGGAAACGTTCCTCCGGGCCTCCGCCGGATGGTTGCGCCGGAGCCGGCCCGCGCGGGGGCCGGGCCGGTCCGGGCGTCAGTGGATGATGCCGGTGCGCAGCGCGACCGCGACCATGCCGGCCCGGTCGCCGGTGCCCAGCTTGCGGGCGATCCGTGCGAGGTGGCTCTTGACGGTCAGTGCGGACAGGCCCATCGCCACGCCGATCGCCTTGTTGGACTGGCCCTCCGCCACCAGCCTCAGCACCTCGACCTCGCGGCCGGACAGCTCCCGGTACGCGGTGGGCTGCGCACCGGGGGCACCCGGCGCACCGGGGGCTCCGGGCGCACCCGTCGCTCCGGGGGCGCCGGGGACGCCCGGCATGCCGGGGCGGCGCATCCGGCCGGCCAGGTGGGCGGCACCGAGCGGCATGCCGGGGCGGCCGGGCATGGCGAGGTTGGTGCGGGTACCGGTGACCACGTAGCCCTTGACGCCGCCGGCGAGCGCGGAGCGCACGGCCCCGATGTCGTCGGCCGCGGAGAGCGCGAGGCCGTTGGGCCAGCCCGCGGCGCGGGTCTCGGCCAGGATGGTCAGCCCGGAGCCGTCCGGGAGGTGCACGTCGGCGATGCAGATGTCGCGCGGAGTGGCGACCCGCGGGCGGGCTTCGGCGATCGAGGAGACCTCGATCACGTCGCGCACACCCAGGGCCCACAGGTGCCGGGTGACGGTGTTTCGGACGCGCGGGTCGGCGATGACCACCATGGCGGTGGGCTTCGTCGGACGGTACGCGACCACGTTTGCGGGGTGCTCGAGAAGGACCGACACCAGGCCTCCTGTGGGGAGTGGCGGACGGAACCCCGATGGGGGCGGTCGGAGTGTTCCGCGTTCGGAAAGGGTCACTGACACCTTCGGCATCATCCGTGCCCGGCTTTAGCGAAAGATCACGATCTAGTGAGTAACAATACGGACAAATCGCGCAGGTGACTGATACGACATGCCCTGGAATCGCACGGATTCGATCGCAACCGGATCGAAATGATCAATTTCAACCGGGTAATTGACACGGACCGGGACGGAAGTCACACTCCATCAGCCCTGGGAGTGGCGCTGCGCCCGACCGTCCGGGGCGTCCCCCGGAAGGGAAACGGCCCGGTCCCGACAGGGGTCGTTGCGCCGCCCGGTCCCCGCGGAGGGGCCCGGACGGGGGCGGATCCGGGTGCGGACGGACCCTCAGTGCGGGCGGGGCCGGCGTCGGGCGGGCATCGGCACCACGCCGCCGAGTGACGGGGCGTCCGGCATCGGCATCGGCGCCCCCGCGGCGGGCGGCAGGCCGGCGCAGATGCACAGCAGGTCGCCCCAGGCCGCCAGGTGGCGCTCGAACCGCTTGTCGGCCGGCGTCCAGGACGCCCGCACCTCGATCTCGGTCGACGCTGGGCGTTCGGCCAGCGCGCCGAAGTAGTGCGAGGCGCAGCGGGTCACCGTGCCGCCCGGCTCCGCGTACCCGGCCCCGTGCGCCTGCAGCGCGTCCATCAGCCAGGCCCAGCCGACCTCGCCGAGCATCGGGTCGCCGGCGATCTCCGGCTCCAGCTCGGCACGGGTCATGGTGACCACCCGGAAGTCGCCGTTCCAGGCGGACTGCCCGGCGGGGTCGTGCAGCAGCACCAGCCGGCCGTCCGCGAGCTCGTCGCCGTCCACCTCGACCGTGGCGGTCACCGCCCACGCGAACGGTGCCAGCCGTCGGGGCGCCGGCGCGGGGGAGAGCTGCACCTCGGGCCGGAGCCGGGCGCCCGCGAGCGCCTCGACCGCACGGCGGAACTCGATCGGCGCCGCCTCCTTGTCCGTTCCGCCACCTTGTGCGGGGTGTCCGCCGACCGCTGCCATGGAGGGAAGCCTAGGTCGCCCGCGGCCCCAATCCGAGCAACTTCCCGCGGTGCGGCGCGCCGTAGCGTCACGGGTCGGACATCTCGGACGAACCTACGAGGCGCCCGCGGCCGCCGCGCGCACGGCGCGTGCGAAGATTTGACCCGTGAGCGAGACACCCGCGGCCAGCCCCGCAGCCGAGACCGACCAGCAGTCCACCGTGCGCCGCGGCGCCGCGTACGACTCCGTCTTCCTGCGCGCCGCCCGCCGCGAGCCGGTGCCGTACACCCCGGTCTGGTTCATGCGGCAGGCGGGCCGCTCGCTGCCGGAGTACCTCAAGGTGCGCGAGGGCATCCCGATGCTCGACTCCTGCATGCGGCCCGAGCTGGTCAAGGAGATCACCCTGCAGCCGGTGCGCCGGCACGACGTGGACGCGGCGATCTTCTTCAGCGACATCGTGGTGCCGCTCAAGGCCGTCGGCATCGACGTGGACATCAAGCCCGGCGTCGGTCCGGTGATCGCCGACCCGATCCGCACGGTCGAGGACCTGCAGCGGCTGCGCCCGCTGGAGCCGGACGACATGCCGTACATCACCGAGGCGGTCGGCCTGCTCGTCGACGAGCTCGGCGGCACCCCGCTGATCGGCTTCGCCGGCGCCCCGTTCACGCTGGCCAGCTACCTGGTCGAGGGCGGCCCGTCGAAGAGCCACGAGAAGACCAAGGCCATGATGTACGGCGCGCCCGAGCTCTGGGCGGGCCTGGTGGACCGGCTGGCCGCGATCACCTCGGCCTTCCTGAAGATCCAGATCGAGGCCGGCGCCTCCGCCGTGCAGCTCTTCGACTCCTGGGTCGGCGCGCTCGCCCCGGACGACTACCGCCGGTCCGTGATGCCCGCCAGCACCAAGGTCTTCGAGGCGGTCGCCGACTACGGCGTGCCGCGGATCCACTTCGGCGTCGGCACCGGCGAACTGCTCGGGCTGATGGGCCAGGCCGGCGCGGACGTGGTCGGCGTCGACTGGCGGGTGCCGCTGAACGTCGCCGCCGACCGGGTCGGCCCCGACAAGGGCCTGCAGGGCAACCTCGACCCGGCCGTGCTCTACGCCCCCACCCACGTCGTCGAGACCAAGGCCCGCGAGGTGCTGCACGCCGCCGCCGCGCTCGGCGACAGCGGCCACATCTTCAACCTCGGCCACGGCGTCATGCCGACCATGGACCCGGACGCGCTGACCCGCCTGGTCGCCTTCGTGCACGAGGCCAGCGCCCGCTGACCGGCCCGGCGGGGCCGGTCGCCCGGCCCCGCCGCCCCGTCACTCCCCGTCCGCCTGCTGCGGACCGGCCGGCCCCTCCGGCCCGGCACCCGCCTGCGGGTCCTCGGGCTGTGCGGGCGCCGGGGCATGGACCGGAGCACCGGCCTGCCGCGGCACCCCCCAGACCGGCACCGGCGGCACCGGCGGTGCCGGCCGCGCCGGACGGGACGCCGCCCGCCGCTTCAGCCCGCGCCGCAGCAGCCAGGCCGCCGGGGCCAGCACCGCCAGGAACGGCGCCAGCGCGGCCAGCGCCACCAGCAGCCCGCGGACCAGCAGCAGCAGGGCGTGCCAGCCGCCCGCGAAGGCGTGCCCGACCGCCGACCACAGCCCCCGCTCCGGCTTCGCCGCCGCGGCCGGCGCATCGGCGGCCCGGCGCAGCTCGACCGTGATGGTGGACAGCGAGGTCTGCGAACCCAGCTCCTGCAGGCGCTGCTTCAGCGACTCCAGGTCCGCCTCGCGCCGGGTCAGCTCGCTCTCCAGCGACACCACCTCGGAGAGCGACTTCGCGTCCGCGAGCAGCGCCCGCACCCGGTCCACCGACGCCTGCTGGGTCTTCAGCCGGCTCTCGGTGTCGACCACCTGCCCGGTGAGGTCGTCCGCGTCGCTGCTGCGGGACACCACCGTGCCGAGGCCGGCCAGCCGGTCCGTCGCCTGCTGGTAGCGGGCCGAGGGCACCCGCAGCACCAGCCGCCCGGCCTCCGCGCCGTCGCTGTCGGAGAGCGACTCGCTGCCGACGTAGCCGCCGTTCTCGGCGGCCGTCCGGCGCACCGCGTCCGCCGTGCCGCCCTTGTCCCCGGCCTTCAACTGCAGCACCAGGCGGCCGGAGTAGGCGATGTAGCGGTGGTCGGCCGCGTTGCCCACCGGGGCTCCGGACGGGTTGCCGGTGCCCGCCGCGGTCGGCTGACCGGCCGGCCGGTCCGCCGACCCCGCCCCGGCCGCACCGCCGCCCGCAGTCGGCGCGGCCTTCGGCGCCGCCGCCTGGGCGGGCGCCGCGGCGTCCGAGGAGGACCGGCTGCCCCCCTCCGCACCGCACCCGCTCAGCAGCAGCACCGCCGCCAGCGCGGTGCCCGCCAGCACCCGTCTGCCCGCCCGCCCCGTGTCCGTGCGCCCCATGTCCGTCCTCCCCTGGTCCCTCCGCGCGGCGTTCCGCGCCGGTCGCACCATTGGACGCCCCGACGGCCCGGCCGGACCCGTCCCGGTGATCCCGAACCGGTCACGGTCCGGCCTCGTCCCGGTGTACACCGGCCGTGCCGTGCAGCGGAGTTGACGGACCGGCGACAGTGCGGCCGGGCCGCTCCGGCGCGGCCGAGCGGGGCAGCCCGGGGCCGCGGGGTAAGGAGTGCGAGACTGCGGGACATGGCAGAACCTCATGTCGTGGTGATCGGCGGCGGCATCGCCGGACTCGCCGCAGCGGTGTTCCTGACCGACGGCCCGTACCGGGTCACCGTGCTGGAGGCGTCCGAGCGCTTCGGCGGCAAGCTGATGGCGGGGGAGGTCGGCGGCGTCCGGGTCGACCTCGGCGCCGAGTCGATGCTCGCCCGCCGCCCCGAGGCCGTCGAACTCGCCCGCGCCGTCGGCCTCGCCGACGCACTGGAGCCGCCCACCGGCGCGAAGGCCGCCATCTGGACCCGCGGCGCGCTCCGCCCGCTGCCCGGCGGCCAGCTGATGGGCGTGCCCGGCGACCTCGACGCGCTGGCCGCCTCCGAGGTGCTCTCCGCCGCCGGCCTGGACCGCGCCCGGCACGAGCGCCCGAGCACCGTCGGCGAGGACGTCGCGATCGGCGCGTACGTCTCCGCCCGGCTCGGCCGCGAGGTCGTCGACCGGCTCGTCGAACCGTTGCTCGGCGGCGTCTACGCCGGCCACGCCGACGAGATCTCGCTGCGCGCCGCCGTCCCCCAGCTGCTGCCGCTCGCCCGGAGCGGCGGCCCGCTCGTCGACGGCGTGCACGAGCTCGTCGGCCGGGCCCGCCCCGACGCCGGCCCGGTCTTCCAGGGCATCCGCGGCGGCCTCGGCACCCTGCCGGAGGCGGCCGCGGCCCACCTGCGCGGGGCCGGCGCCGACCTGCGCACCGCGAGCCCCGTCGACGGGCTGCGCCGCACCCCCGAGGGCTGGCGGGTGACCGTCGGCGGCGAGGTGCTGCACGCCGACGCCGTGGTGCTGGCCGTGCCCGCCCCGCAGGCCGCCGCGCTGCTGCGCCCCGACGTCCCCGCCGCCGCGGCCGAGCTGGACGCCGTCGAGTACGCCGGGATGGCCCTGGTCACCATGGTCTTCGAGCGCGCCGACGCGGCCGCGCTCCCGTACGGCAGCGGCTTCCTGGTGCCGCCGGTGGACGGACGGGCGATCAAGGCCTCGACCTTCTCCTCGCACAAGTGGGGCTGGCTGGACCGCGCCGCCCCCGGGTCCTTCCTGCTGCGCACCTCGCTCGGCCGGCACCGCGAGGAGGCCGCCCTCGACCTGCCGGACGAGGAGCTCGTCGCCCGCTCGCTGGCCGACCTGGAGGAGGCGACCGGGCTGCGCGCCGCGCCGTACGCCACCGCGGTCACCCGCTGGCGGGCCGGCCTGCCGCAGTACCCGGTGGGCCACCTGGACCGGACGGCCCGGATCCGCCGGCTGGTCGCCGGGGCCGGCCGGCTGGCGGTCTGCGGCGCCGCCTACGACGGGGTGGGCATCCCCGCCTGCGTCGGCAGCGCCCGCCGCGCCGTCAACGAGTTGTTGACCCCGGCGGACGGCGCCGGGGCCCCGGAAGGGACAATGAGGACATGACTGAGAGCACTGAACAGCAGCCCGTGAAGAAGAAGGCCCGCGACCTCAACCAGGTCATCCGCTACACCATGTGGTCGGTGTTCAAGCTCAAGGGTGAGCTGCCCGAGGACCGTGCCGCCCTGGCCGCCGAGGTGGACGAGCTCTTCGCCCAGCTCGCCGCCAAGGACGTCACCGTGCGCGGCACCTACGACGTGTCCGGCCTGCGCGCCGACGCGGACGTCATGGTCTGGTGGCACTCCGGGAGCTCGGACGACCTGCAGGAGGCGTACAACCGCTTCCGCCGCACGGCCGTCGGCCGCGCCCTGGAGCCGGTCTGGTCGAACATGGCGCTGCACCGCCCGGCGGAGTTCAACAAGTCGCACATCCCGGCGTTCCTCGCCGACGAGCACGCCCGCGACTACGTCTGCGTCTACCCGTTCGTCCGCTCCTACGAGTGGTACCTGCTGCCCGACGAGGAGCGCCGCGCCATGCTCGCCGAGCACGGCAAGATGGCCCGCGGCTACCCGGACGTCCGGGCCAACACCGTCGCCTCCTTCGCCCTCGGCGACTACGAGTGGCTGCTCGCCTTCGAGGCCGACGAGCTGCACCGGATCGTGGACCTGATGCGCGACCTGCGCCCGTCCCGGGCCCGGCTGCACGTCCGCGAGGAGGTGCCGTTCTTCACCGGCCGCCGCAAGCCCGTCTCCGAGCTCCTCGCCGGCCTGGTCTGAGCCGCGCCCGCCGGGGACGGCCCGGTCGGTCACGGCTGCGGGCGGCGCCGCGGACTCAGGTCCGCAGCGCCGCCCGCAGCCGTTCGTCCGTCAGGGCGGCCGGGCCGACGATGGCCACCGCGGTGAGCAGCGCCTGCTCCGGGTCGCGGGTGTGGCCGAGCTGGCGGGGCACCCGCGCGGTGCGCAGCACCTCCAGGCCCGCGGGCGCCGCGAACCGCGTGTAGGTGTGCACGTCGACCCGGGCCATCAGCAGGGTGCCGCAGGTGAGGATCAGCGGCAGCGAGAACCAGGCGATCGCCGCGCCGGCGTCCCCACTGCCGGGGGCGGCGAGGGCGAGCGAGGCCGCCAGTAGCAGGACGCACAGCAGCAGCGCCATACGCACCTGTCGCACCGCCCGCGAGGTGTCCCGGCGGACGGTCTCCGGCGTCGCCAGCCCGGCCCGGGCGAGGCGGTCACCGATCTCCCGGACGGTCGGGTGCGCCGCCAGCGAGGCCCGCAGCGGCGCCGTCCGGCACTGGCCCTCCGGGCCGATCTGCTCGATCAGCGCCCGCTCCAGCCGGCTGCGGCCGCGCGGGTCGACGACGGTCGTCCAGCCGGTGTGCGCGAGGTGCAGCCGGCCCCGGCCGGCCATCAGCACCAGCGCCAGCTCCACCACCCGGCCGGGGCCGCCCGCCAGGTAGGCGGTCTCGTACAGGCCGATCCCCACCGCCTCGGGAGGCCGGGGGCCGAAGCCGTCGAGGAGGTCGGCCCTGGTGGCGGCCCGGACCAGCTGCAGACAGGAGAACGCGGCAGCCGCGCAGGCCGGGATGAGGAGGAGCACCCACATGGGCTTGTTCTAGCCCCGGCAGGGGCGGGCGGGGAACACGTGCCCCGCCCGCGATACGAAACTGTGACAAGCCGGATCAGGATCCGCCGCACCCGCCGCCGCAGCTGGAGCCGCAGGAACTCCCCGACGAGCAGGAGCTGCCCGAGGACCCGCAGGAGCTCCCGGACGAACCGCAGCTCGACGACGAGGATCCGCAGCTGGACGAGCCGCAGCTCGACGAGGAACCGCTGTCCGAACCGGAGCCGCACCAGGTCGCGGTGGAGCAGGACGAGGACGAGGCCGAGGACGAGGAGGCCAGCTGCCGGGCGGTCAGCGCCGCCCGCATCTCCTCGTCCAGCTCGTCGGTGCCCTCCAGGGCGAGTGCGCCGAGCACGGCGAGCGCGGCGACCGGCGCCACCACGTCGTACGGGCGCCAGGCGCCGCCCTCCTTCATCATCGACAGCTGGCGGCGGCCCGCCGGGGTGACCCGGCCCTTGTCCGGCCTGGTCGCGACCATGAAGAAGACGCCGGCGATCAGCAGCACCGCGAACGGGAAGACCGGCGGCGGGCCGGTGTACCGGCCCTCGAAGGTGCGGTCCGTCCAGGCGACCATCGCGAAGATGCCGAGCACCACCGTCGCCAGCAGCGCCAGGCCCATCAGCCGGCGGGCCCGCACCACCGCCCGGTGCCGGTCGGGCCGGCGCATCAGGCCGCGGTCGGCCAGCCGGTCGCCGATCTCCTGGACGGCGGTGCTGCGCGCCACCTGGCGGCGCAGCACGTCGGCGTCCTGCTGCCGCCCGGGGCCGGCCGCGTCGATCAGCGCCGCCTCCACGGCGTCCCGGGGCGCCGGGTCGGTGACGGTGACCAGGCCGGACCGCGCCACGATCACCCGGCCCTCCTGCTGCATCCGCACCAGTGCGGTGACCGCGACCCGGGTCGGGCCGCCGGCCAGGAAGGCCGTCTCCATCAGTTCCAGGCCGCGCCCGGACAGGCCCTGCGGGTGCGGCACCCGGCGCAGCCGCGCGCGGGTGACGCCCACTGCCGTCCCGGTGGCCAGCACCAGGACGAGGGCCACGGTGAACTCCGTGCTCCACATCGTTGTCTCCCCCGTGGGTCGAACGGGTCCGGCGGACCCGGTGGTGCCGTGCTCAGCCCCGGGACGGGGCCGGCCGGCCGTGGGTGGCCGCGCCGCCGCGGCGGCGCAGCCGGTCGTGCACCGCGCGGGCCAGCACCGTGCACGCCGACACCGCCCGGGCCGCCCGCAGCGGTCCCGGGGCCTTCGCCCCGGCCGCGGGCCGCAGCCAGTGCTCCAGTTCCTCCCGCCAGGCGGCGGCCGGCTGCGCGGCCAGCGCCCAGACGGCGAACTCCCGCGCGTCGGCCCGGTACCCGCCGCGCTGCGGGCCCTGCCGGGCGTACCGCTCGAACAGCGGCCGCCAGTCGGCGCCGAGGATCCGGGCCGGCTCGGGCACCACCCGCGCGGTGGTGTCCCGCCGCTTGGCGAGCAGCCCGCGGGCCTGGGTGGCGACCTGCGCCGGGTCGAAGCCCTCCGGCACCGGCCCGCCCGCGACCAGCGCGGCCATCAGCCCGGTCTGCCGCGCGGCGAGCCGGGCCCGCGCCAGGGCCAGCTCGGCGTCGTCCGCGCGCGCCAGGTACTCGTCGGGTTCAGCCACCGTGCCGCACCCCCTCGGCGAGCGGCGCACGCTCCAGGACGGCCCGGATCGCGTCGAGTTCGCCGGCCAGCTCGGCCGGCGGCGGGAAGGCGTCGTCGCGCTCCAGCAGCACACCGGGCGGCACGGCGCGCCCGCACAGGTCGGCGAGCACCTCCAGCACCGGCTCGGTGACGGGGTGGGCGTGGGTGTCGTGCCAGACGCCGTCCCGCTCCACCCCGCCGGCGACGTGCACGTAGGCGAGGGACTCCAGCGGCAGCCGGGCCAGCTCGGCGCCGACGTCCAGACCCAGGTTGACCCGGTTGGTGTGCAGGTTGGCGACGTCGACCAGCAGCCGCACGCCCGTCCGCTCCACCAGCTCGGCGAGGAACTCGCCCTCGGTCAGCTCGTCGTCCGGCCAGCGCAGGTGCGCCGCGATGTTCTCCAGCGCGAGCGGCACCGGCAGCTGCTCCTGCGCGATCCGGACGTTCTCCGCGACCACCCGCAGCGCGTCCCGCGAACGCGGCACCGGCAGCAGGTGGCCGGACTCCATCCCGCCGGCCCGCACGAAGGCCAGGTGCTCGGTGACCAGCGGCGCACCGAGCGCCTCGGCCACCCCGGCCAGCCGCTCCAGCCGGTGCGCGGCCGGCGGCTCGGCACCGCCGAGGCCGAGCGAAACCCCGTGCGGGACGACCGTGACGCCGCGCCCCCGCAGCACCTCCAGCGAACGCGGCAGGTGGTCGGCGCAGACGTTCTCCGCGACCACCTCCACCCAGTCCACGCCGGGCAGCCGCTCGACCGCGGTGTCGATCTCCGCCCGCCAGCCGATCCCCACCCCCAGCCGGGGCGGCTCCGTCGAGTGCGCCATGCGCGCTCCCCCCTCTCCTGCGTCTCTCCTGCTTCCCCCACCGCCTGTGTCCGCTGCTGAGGGTGTACCGGCCGGACACGGCTGCCAACCACCGGCAGCCGAACTCAGAGCTGAACTTGAGCTTTCTCCCCGGAGCCGCCCGATTCGCGGGCAACTCCCGTCCTGGAGACCGATATTCGAGGGCGCGGAGGCAGCCGAGTCGTTAACGTGACGTGTCTATGACGCTCACGATCCGCGCCTTCCGGCCCGACGACGCGACGGCGGCCTGCGCCGCCCTGCGCGCCGGCCGCCCGTATCTTGTCACCACCCCCGAGACGGTCGCCTGGCAGGTCGCCGCCCAGCCCCACCTGCGGATGCTGGTCGCCGAGGCGGACGGGGAGATCGTCGCCACCGCCCGGTTCGGCGCCTACCCGGACAGCGAGGAGCCCGGCCACGGCTTCGCCGCCGTCCACGTCGTCCCCGGTCGCCGCCGCCGGGGCGCCGGCACCGCCCTGCTGGCCGCCACCGAACAGGCGCTCGCCGCGGAGGGAGTCCGCCACGCGCACTGCTGGGTGGACGACGAACCGGCCGCGCAAGCGTTCGCCGCCGGCCGCGGCTACACCTGCGGCCGGGTCGCCTACTTCGCCGAACGCGACCTCACCGCCGCACTGCCGCCGCTCCCGGCCCGGCCCGCCGGCGTCGAACTGCGCACCGCCGCCGACTTCGCGGACGACCCGCACCCGCTCTACCTGGTCGACGTCGAGGGCACCCGGGACGAGCCCGGCGACGTCGACCTCGCCGACCAGGGCTACGCCTCCTGGCTGGACGAGATCTGGCACCGGCCCGACCTCGACCGGGAGCTCACCACCGTGGTGCTCGCGGGCGGCCGGCCGGTCGGCTTCTCCGCCGCACAGACCGACGGCGAGGGCCGCTACTGGTCCTCCTTCACCACCACCGTCCGGGCCCACCGCGGCCGCGGCCTCGCCAAGCTCGCCAAGGCCGACTCCCTCCACCGGGCCCGCGCCGCCGGCATCACCGCCGCCTTCACCCACAACGACGGCGGCAACGCCCCGATGCTGGCGGTCAACGACTGGCTCGGCTACCAACGCTGCGCCGCCGAATGGAAGTACAGCCGCCGGCTCCCCGTGTGATCGGCCGGCACCCCAGGGGCGCGGGGCAGCACCCCCGAGGTGCTGCCCCTGACGTGGTGCCTGCTCAGGCGTCCTTCAGCCGACGTCGACGCCGTGGGCGCGGGCCAGGCCGGCGAGGCCGTCCGCCCAGCCCTGGCCGACTGCGCGGACCTTCCACACCTCCGGGCCGCCGGCGGGCCGGTGCCGGTAGACCTCGGCGACCAGCATCGCCGACACCGCGGGGTCGGACGGCGGCCGGAACGACCACGCGGTGCCGTCCGCGGCGTGCAGCAGCAGGTCCGCGTCGGTGAGCCCGGCGCAGGTCAGACCGGTGTCGGCGTCCATGTTGACGGAGACGGCGACCCGGTGGACGTCCGCCGGGAGGTCCGCCGGCCGCAGCACCGCCGACTCCGTGCGCCGGCCGCCCGCGGCCGCCTTCTCGCCGAGCAGCACCGCCCCGCCCGCCGCACTGCGCTGGTGGTAGAAGACGAAGTCCCCGTCCGAACGCACCACGCCCTCGGCGGTGAGCAGCAACAGGGTCAGATCGGCATCCGCGCCCGCGGAGGAGAAACGGACGGTCAGCGCTCCGAGCGCACTCTCCGGCAACACCGCGTTCTGCCCGGGCGCGAGCACCGTCGGCGCCGCGGGCTCCCGGACCGCCGCGGTCGCCGTGGGCACGGCGGCGGGTGCCGAACGCCGCCCGGTGCCGCGGCCCGCCGCGCCGTCCGCCCCGAGCCGCCCGGGCAGCCCGTGCTCGCGGAGCAGGGCGACCAGCATCGGCCCGTCCACCAGGGTCAGCGGCCGGCCCTCCACCCAGCGCCGGGAGCCGGGGCCGAAGCCGGAGGTGGTGACGAGGATGCCGCGGTTGGCGCCGCAGCGGGCCATCGTGGCGTCCAGGTCGCGGACGGCCGTGGGCGGCACGGTGTGCCGGTACCGCTTGGCCTGGATGACGATCTGTCCGCCGGTGATCGGGTCCGGGTCCTCGGCCAGCACGTCCACGCCCTCGTCGCCGCTGCGGGCGGTCGTCCGGGTGCGCAGGCCGCGGCGGCGGAAGAGTTCGGCGATCAGCTCCTCGAAGGCGATCGGGTCCATGGTGAACAGGTCCGGCCCCTCGTCGCCGGCCGGTGCGGACGCGGACGCGGCCGCGGACGGCGAGCCCGTGGCGTGCGGCCGGACGCCCTCCGGCTTGTCCGGGCGCGCGGACAGCCGGCCGTCCAGCGCCTCCACCAGGCAGTCCACGGCCTCCACCCGCTCCAGGTCGAGCGCGAGGAAGTCGGCCCGTTCGGCGGCCACCGAGACCAGGCAGCGGCTCTCCTCCCGGCCGGTCGCCGGGTCGACGGCCTCCACGACGCCGTGCACCACGACGGAGGAGAGCAGGCCGCCGTCGTCCGCCCGGAACGCCTCGGCCAGGACCCGCAGCGCGCACTGCGCCACGACCTCCCGGTAGAGCGTCCGCCGCTCGCCGGCCGGGCGGGCCACCTCGGCGTCCCGGTCGTCGGCCTTCACGTACCGGTGCCGAGCGACGGCCGGCACCACCGAGAAGTCCGGCAGCGGCCACTCCACGACCAGTTGGCGGGCCCCGGCGTCCCAGCGGGCTTCGGCCGTGTGTGGGAAGCCCTCGGGCCAGTCGTCGCGCCAGCCGAGCGCCGTCTCGAAGTACTCCTCGACGGCCTCCGGGGCGCCCGAGCGCAGTCCGGCCACCAGTTGCCCGGCGTGGGCCGCGAGCTGCTGCCGGGAGGCCAGCCAGCCGTCGAACTCGGCCCGGTACTCGGCGAGCCGGCGCTGCCGTTCCTGCTCGGCGGCCTGCGCCGCGTACCAGTCCTGTTCGAACCGGGCGCGGGCCTGCGCCGCCTGCTCGTCCCACTCCCGGCGGGCCGCCGGGTTGAACATCTGCCCGTCCCTCAGCGGCGGTATCAGGTACCAGGACTGGTCCGGCATCGGCACCGGCACGCCCAGCTGCCCGGGGTCGAAGGCGGCCGCGGGCGCCGCCAGGTCCGCGGGTGAGAAGGGCTGCCCGCGCAGGCCCGCGGCGAGCGTGCCGCGCAGCGACGCGACGCGGTCCTCCAGTTCGGCCGTCCGCCGGGCCGCGTCCGCCTCCCGGCTCTGCCGGTACGCCTTGAGCGCCTCGCGCTGGCCCTGGGCGGCCGCCCGTTCCGCCTCCCGGCGGGCCCGCTCGTACTGCCGCTGCGCGGCCGCGTCGGCGCGGCGCTGCGCCTCCTCCCGGCGGTGCTGTTGGCGCTGTGCCTCCGCCAGCATGGCCAGTACTCCGGAAGTGCGACGCCCTGCCACCGTTGTCCTCTCGTGCGTTCGACCGATGATCAGTCTGGCACGGTGTGGAGCTGTGGTGACAGGGCGTGCGGGAGCGTGCTGCCGGGGCCGGTGCTACTCGGCGGGCCGGAGGGTCAGCGAGATGCTGTTGATGCAGTAGCGCTGGTCGGTCGGGGTCTCGTAGCCCTCGCCCTCGAAGACGTGGCCGAGGTGGCTGCCGCAGCGGGCGCAGCGGACCTCCACCCGGCGCATCCCGAAGGACGTGTCCTGGATGTACTCGACGCGGTCCTCGGCCAGCGGCGCGTAGTACGAGGGCCAGCCGCAGTGGCTCTCGAACTTCGTCTCACTGCTGAAGAGCTCGGCGCCGCAGGCCCGGCAGCCGTACACGCCGACCGTCCTGGTGTCGGTGTACTCGCCGGTGAAGGCGGGCTCTGTGCCGGCCTCGCGGAGCACGCGGTACTCCTCGGGCGACAGCTCGGCACGCCACTCGGCGTCGGTCTTCTGGATCTCGTGGGTCACGGAAGTCCTCCCATCAGGCACCGGGTGCAACGTCCGCGAGGCGGGCGAGAATTTCCGGGCCCAGGTTGGTCACGTCGCCCGCGCCCATGGTGAGCACCAGGTCGCCCGGCTTCGCCAGGGCGGCCATCCGGTCCGGGGCGGCGGCGAAGGCGTGCTCCGCGGCCACGTCGGCGCCGGCCTTCCGGGCGGCGTCGATGATCAGCTCGCTGGTGACGCCGGGGATCGGGTCCTCGCGGGCCGGGTAGATGTCGAGCACCACCGAGGCGTCGGCCATCGCCAGCGCGTCGCCCATCTCCACGGCCAGCTGCTGGGTGCGGCTGAACAGGTGCGGCTGGAAGACCACCAGCACCCGGCCGGCGCCCGCGGCCTCGCGGATCGCCTCCAGGTCGGCGGCCATCTCGGTCGGGTGGTGCGCGTAGGAGTCGATCACCTGCACACCGGCGGCCTCGCCCTTGAGCTGCAGCCGGCGGCGCACGCCGGTGTAGCTGCCGAGCGCCTTCGCCAGGTCCGCGGCGGGCACGCCGAGCGCCACGCCGGCGGCCAGCGCGGAGACCGCGTTGTGCGCGTAGTGCCGGCCCGGCACGGAGACGGTGAAGGAGAGCTCCTCGCCGCCCAGCTCCACGGTGACCTCGCTGGTCATGCCGCGCGGCGAGACCGAGAGCACCCGCACGTCGGCGTCCTCGGCGGCGCCGACCGTCACCACGTTCAGGCCCACCCGGCCGCGGACCCGGCGGGTCAGCTCCCGGGCGCCCTCGTGGTCGGCGGAGACCACCAGGGTGCCGCCGGGCACGATCCGGCCGACGAAGGTCTCGAAGGACTGGTGGATCTCCTCGATCGAGGCGTAGTTGGCGTGGTGGTCCAGCTCCACGTTGAGGACGATCGCCACCTCGGGCGCGTACTTGTGGAAGCTGCGGTCGCTCTCGTCGGCCTCCGCGACGAAGATGTCGCCGGTGCCGTGGTGCGCGTTGGAGCCCGGTGCGTCCAGGTCGCCGCCGATCGCGTACGAGGGGTCGAGGCCGAGCTCGCCGAGGCTGACCGCCAGCATGCTGGTGGTGGTGGTCTTGCCGTGGGTGCCGGCGACGGCGAGCGCGCGGCGGCCGCCCATCAGCGCGGCGAGCGCGTCGGACCGGTGCACGACCGGGATCCCGCGCTCCCGGGCGGCCGCGAGCTCCGGGTTGTCCGCGCGGATAGCGCTGGAGACGACCACGCTGCTGGTGCCGGCCGGCAGGTTCTCGGCGGCGTGGCCGACGGCGACCTCGGCGCCGAGCGCGCGCAGCGCCAGCACCGTCTCGGACTCCTTCGCGTCGCTGCCGGAGACCTTGGCGCCCCGTACCGCGAGGATCTTCGCCAGTCCGGACATGCCGGCGCCGCCGATGCCGATGAAGTGCGGGGCGTGCAGGTCGTGCGCGGCGTCGTTCAAGGGATGCTCCGTACAGCCGGGGACTGGAGGACGGGAACCGTCCTCGCGGTGGTTCCGCAAGGACGATTCTGCACCACCGGCGGAGCGGCTCAGGAGTCGCTGGCGAACAGCTTGAGGACCGGCACGCCGACCTTGTGCCGTGCCCGCGACGCCCAGTCGCGGTGGAAGAACTCCTCCACGAAGTGCGGCGAGGTCAGTACCAGCACCTCGTCGGCGCCGTGCTCCTCGACCACGCTCCGCAGCCCGTCGAGCGGGTTCTCCTCCACCACCCGGCCGGTCGCCTCGGCCCCCGCCTCGCGCAGGTGGCGCAGGCTGTGTTCCAGGGACTCCTCGGCCACCGTGGGCACCGACTCGTCGTCGTGCTCGTGCACCGCCTTGTCGAGATGGCCCAGCGCCACGTCGTCGAGTGCTCTCAGCAGCTCGTCCTGTTTCCCCCGCGGCTGCATCAGCACGACGAACGAGACCTTCTCGTCGCCGTGCAGGGTGGTGACCAGCTCGACGTCCGCGTCGGACAGCGCCTTTTCGATCATCAGTACGGTCTTGAACACGTGAGTCCCTTCGTACAGTGCAGGCCCCCGGGTCCGCTGCCCTCATCTTGCCCGGCGGAAGCTTTCCTCACGCTGCACACGCACCACACGGGCCACAGCGGCCGTCTGGGTCACCCCGCCGCCGGAGCGACCGGGCCGACCGGACCGTCCTCGACCCGCACGTACCGGGTGAACAGGAAGCCGCCCTCCTCGATCAGCGACTCCAGCCGCATCGCCCGAGCCTCCTCGACCGCGGCGCCGTACGCGATCCTCGGCGCGTCGCCGGCCGTCACCAGCGGCGCCAGCGACAGGCAGAGCTCGTCCAGCAGCCCGGCCGCCGCCAGCCCGCCCAGCAGCCGCGGGCCGCCCTCGGTCAGCTGCCGCGTCCAGCCGCGCGCCGCAAGCCCGGCCACCGCCGCCGCCAGGTCCACCGACCGCTCGCCGGCCACCACCACGTCCGCGACCCCGGCCACCGCCCGGCGGGCCTCGGCGGGGGAGTCCTCCGTGGTGATCACCACGGTCCGCACCAGCGGCTCGGTGAACAGCGGCGCCGACAGGTCCAGCGCCAGCCGCCGGCTGACCACCGCGATCGCCGGGGCCGGGTCCTGGCCCGCCGCCGCCCGGGCCGCGGCGAACTCCTTCCGGGCCCGGGCCGGCCGGTAGCCCTCCGCCCGGACGGTCTCCGCCCCGACCAGCACCACGTCCGCGAGCGCCCGCAGCACCCCGAAGATCCGCTTGTCCGCCGCGCTCGACAGGCCCTCCGACAGGCCCCCCAGCCGGGCCGAGCCGTCCAGGCTGGACACCATGTTGGCGCGCAGCCACGGCCGCCCCGCGCGGACCCCGTCCGGGTACGCGTAGAGGGCGGCGAGCGACTCCAGCGCGGCCGGGTCGGCGACGGGGGCTGTGAGCGGATTCATCAAGAGCTGCATGGTGGCGAGTCTTCCACGGGGCGTACGCTGTACTACCGTGCCCGCAGCCCCCCACGCCGACGCGACCGCCCCCGAGACGGCCACCGTGACAGCCCTCACCGACCGCCGGCCGGTCGTGCCCGCCGAGCGCCTGGTGGCCGAGATGGTCCCGCCGCCGCGGTTCGCCGGCGTCAGCTTCGGCAGCTACCTCCCGGACAGCACCCAGCCCAGCCAGTACGAGGCCGTGCAGGTCCTGGAGCAGTTCGCGGCCTCCCTCAACGGCAGCGGCGCCGCCCCGAAGCGCAGCTGGTTCCGGCGAGGCCCCGCGGCCCCGGCCGGCCCGGCCGGGATCTACCTCGACGGCGGCTACGGCGTCGGCAAGACCCACCTGCTCGCCTCGCTCTGGCACGCCACCCCCGGGCCCAAGGCCTTCGGCACCTTCGTCGAGCTGACCAACCTGGTCGGCGCGCTCACCTTCAAGGGCGCCGTCGAGACCCTCTCCGGGCACCGGCTGCTCTGCATCGACGAGTTCGAGCTGGACGACCCGGGCGACACCGTCCTCGTCTCCACCCTGCTCAGCCGCCTGGTCGAGAACGGCGTCAAGCTCGCCGCCACCTCCAACACCCTCCCCGACAAGCTCGGCGAGGGGCGCTTCGCGGCCGCCGACTTCCTCCGCGAGATCCAGGGCCTCTCCGCGCACTTCCGGCCCGTCCGGATCGACGGCCAGGACTACCGCCACCGCGGCCTGCCCGACGCCCCCGCGCCGTACACCGACGACGAGGTCACCGCCCGCGCCGCCACCGCTCCCGGTGCCTCGCTGGACGACTTCGACGCCCTGCTCGACCACCTCAAGAACGTCCACCCGAGCCGCTACGGCGCCATGCTCGACGACGTCCACGCCGTCTTCCTGCGCGGCGTCCGGCCGGTCGAGGACCAGTCCACCGCCCTGCGGCTGGTCGTCCTCGCCGACCGCATGTACGACCGCGAGCTGCCCGTCACCGCCTCCGGCGTGCCCTTCGACCGGGTCTTCCCCGAGGAGATGCTGAAGGGCGGCTACCGCAAGAAGTACCTCCGAGCCGTCTCCCGCCTCGTCGCCCTCGCCCGGGACAGCGCCCGCTGATCCCTCGCGGGCCGGCCCCGGGCCCGTGCCCGCGGGGGCCGGCCCCCATTCGTCCGCGGATTGTCGGTGGCGGGTCGTACGGTGGACCCGTGCGACCCATCACGAGTATCGAGCGGTCAGTGACGCCCTTCGAGGTCGTCAGCCCCTACCGACCCAACGGCGACCAGCCGGCGGCGATCGCCGAGCTGGAGCGCCGCATCCGGGCGGGCGAGAAGGACGTGGTGCTGCTCGGCGCGACCGGCACCGGCAAGTCCGCCACCACGGCGTGGATGATCGAGAAGCTGCAGCGCCCCACCCTGGTGATGGCGCCGAACAAGACCCTGGCCGCCCAGCTGGCCAACGAGTTCCGCGAGCTGCTGCCCAACAACGCGGTCGAGTACTTCGTCTCGTACTACGACTACTACCAGCCCGAGGCGTACGTCCCGCAGACGGACACCTACATCGAGAAGGACTCCTCGATCAACGAGGAGGTCGAACGGCTGCGGCACTCCGCGACCAACTCCCTCCTCACCCGCCGCGACGTGGTCGTGGTCGCCTCGGTCTCCTGCATCTACGGCCTCGGCACCCCGCAGGAGTACGTGGACCGGATGGTCCCGCTCAGGGTCGGCGAGGAGATCGACCGGGACGCACTGCTCCGCCGCTTCGTCGACATCCAGTACACCCGCAACGACCTCGCCTTCACCCGCGGCACCTTCCGGGTCCGCGGCGACACGATCGAGATCTTCCCGGTCTACGAGGAGCTCGCCGTCCGGATCGAGATGTTCGGCGACGAGATCGAGGCGCTGTACACGCTGCACCCGCTGACCGGCGAGATCATCAGCCAGGACGACTCGATCTACGTCTTCCCCGCCTCGCACTACGTCGCCGGCCCGGAGCGGATGGAGCGCGCGGTCAACGACATCGAGAAGGAGCTCGGCGAGCGCCTGGCGGTGATGGAGAAGCAGGGCAAGCTGCTGGAGGCCCAGCGGCTGCGCATGCGCACCACCTACGACCTCGAGATGCTCCGCCAGATCGGCACCTGCTCGGGCGTCGAGAACTACTCGATGCACTTCGACGGCCGCTCGCCCGGCTCCCCGCCGAACACCCTGCTCGACTACTTCCCGGAGGACTTCCTCCTGGTCATCGACGAGTCGCACGTGACGGTGCCGCAGATCGGCGCGATGTACGAGGGCGACGCCTCCCGCAAGCGGACCCTGGTCGACCACGGGTTCCGACTGCCCTCCGCGATGGACAACCGCCCGCTCAAGTGGGAGGAGTTCCTGGAGCGGATCGGGCAGACGGTCTACCTCTCGGCGACCCCGGGCAAGTACGAGCTGTCCCGCGGCGACGGCGCCGTCCAGCAGATCATCCGCCCGACCGGCCTGATCGACCCCGAGGTGATCGTCAAGCCCACCGAGGGCCAGATCGACGACCTGGTGCACGAGGTCCGCACCCGCGTCGAGCGGGACGAGCGCGTCCTGGTCACCACCCTCACCAAGAAGATGGCGGAGGACCTCACCGACTACATGCTCGGCCTGGACATCCGCGTGCGGTACCTGCACAGCGACATCGACACGCTGCGCCGGGTCGAGCTGCTGCGCGAGCTGCGGGCCGGCGAGTACGACGTCCTGGTGGGCATCAACCTGCTCCGCGAGGGCCTGGACCTGCCCGAGGTGTCGCTGGTGGCGATCCTGGACGCGGACAAGGAGGGCTTCCTGCGGTCGGGCACCTCGCTGATCCAGACCATCGGCCGCGCGGCGCGCAACGTCTCCGGCCAGGTCCACATGTACGCGGACCGGATCACCCCGGCGATGGAACTCGCGATCGAGGAGACCAACCGCCGCCGGGCCGTGCAGCAGGCCTACAACGAGGCGAACGGCATCGACCCGCAGCCGCTGCGCAAGAAGATCGGCGACATCCTGGACACCCTCGCCCGCGAGGACGTGGACACCGAGGAGCTGCTCTCCACCGGCTACCGCGCGTCGGGCGGCAAGACCCGCACGCCCGTCCCGGCCCTCGGGGCGGACCGCAAGCCGGCCAAGAGCCTGCCCGCGGCGGAGCTGGCCCAGCTCATCCAGGACCTCACCGACCGGATGCACGCGGCCGCGGCCGAGCTGCAGTTCGAGGTGGCCGCGCGGCTGCGCGACGAGGTCGGCGAGCTGAAGAAGGAGCTCCGGCAGATGCGCGAGGCGGGGATGGCCTGAGCCCGGCCGGACGCGCTCCCACGGGGAGCACCCCGGGGTGCGGGAGCACCCTGCATGACGCGTGCCCGCAGGCCCTAGGCTGGCCTGCGGGCACCGGTCGTCGAACAGGATCCGGCCGCGCGGGTGCGGCGGGCGGCGGCGGTGCGGCCGCAGGGCACTGGGGGCCTCAGCCGGGGGACGGCAACGGGGTGTTCCGTCCGGGCACGGTGGGACCGCTCCCGCCGGCCGAGGAGAGAGAGGGAAGCACCGTGTCGGTGAATCTGGCCAAGGGGCAGAGCGTCAGCCTGCAGAAGAGCTCGGGGGAGTCGCTGACGGTCGTCCGGATGGGCCTGGGCTGGCGGGCCGCCGTCCGCAAGGGCCTGTTCGGCAGCCGCAGCCGCCAGGTCGACCTGGACGCCTCGGCCCTGCTGTACGCCGAGCGCACCCCGTCCGACGTGGTGTTCTTCCAGCACCTGGCGAGCAACGACGGCTCCGTGCAGCACACCGGGGACAACCTGACCGGCGGCGCCGGCGGGGGCGGGGACGACGAGGCGATCCTGGTCGACCTGATGCGGGTGCCGGTGCACATCACCCAGATCGTCTTCACCGTCAGCTCGTACACCGGCCAGAGCTTCGCCGAGGTGCAGGACGCGCACTGCCGGCTGGTCGACGAGTCCACCGGGCAGGAACTGGCCCGCTACGAGCTGGCGGCGGGCGGCCGGCACACCGGCCAGATCATGGCGAAGGTGTACCGCGAGCCGGAGGGCGGCTGGGCGATGCAGGCGATCGGCGCACCGGCGCGGGCCAGGACCTTCCAGGACATGCTGCCCGCGATCGAGCCCTTCCTCTGAGCCGACGGACACCTCCGGGGGCGCCCCCGGAGCGGCTCCGCGCCTGACGGTTCTTTACCTTCTTTACCTTGTCTTGGGAATTCTGTTAGCCTCGGCGGAGACGGAGGGGAGTACTCCCCAGCGGCAGCCCCGTCATCACGGACGTCCGCCCATCGGGTGTCCCGGGGTGCCGGCCCGCGTGCTCCTTCGGTGAGCCGCAGGGTGGAGGAGACCTCCGGCAGTGACGATGCCTGTTCGCCTACCTGCCGGAGGAGCAGACGTGGACGTTTCCCTCAGCCTGTGGATCGGCACGATCGGGGTGCTGGTCGCCCTGATCGTGGCCGACTTCTTCATCGGCGGCCGCAAACCGCACGAGGTCTCCGTCAAGGAGGCCGGGATCTGGACGACCGTCTGGATCGTCCTCGCGGTGCTGTTCGGCGCCTTCCTCTGGAAGCAGTACGGCTCGCAGCCCGCCAGTGAGTTCTTCGCCGGCTACGTCACCGAGAAGTCGCTGAGCGTCGACAACCTCTTCGTGTTCATCCTGATCATGGGCAAGTTCGCGGTGCCGCGGATCTACCAGCAGCGCGTGCTGATGTTCGGCGTGATCATCGCGCTGGTGCTGCGGGCGGTCTTCATCGCCGGCGGCGCGGCCCTGGTCTCCACCTTCTCGTGGGTCTTCTACATCTTCGGCGCCTTCCTCGTCTGGACGGCCTGGAAGCTCATCCAGGACGCCCGTTCCGACGAGGAGGAGGAGTTCGAGGAGAACCGCCTGCTCAAGGCGATCGAGAAGCGCTTCCCGGCGACCGACAAGTACCACGGCACCAAGCTGTTCGTCGTGGAGAACGGCCGCCGGCTGATGACCCCGATGCTGATCGTCATGCTGGCGATCGGCACCACCGACGTGCTGTTCGCCCTGGACTCCATCCCCGCGATCTTCGGCCTGACCCAGGACCCGTACATCGTGTTCACCGCGAACGCCTTCGCGCTGATGGGCCTGCGCCAGCTGTACTTCCTGATCGGCGGCCTGCTGAAGAAGCTGGTCCACCTCGCCTACGGCCTGTCGGTGATCCTCGGCTTCATCGGCGTCAAGCTGGTGCTGCACGCGCTGCACGAGAGCGGCGTGCACGTGCCGGAGGTCAGCATCGGCGTCTCGCTGGGCTTCATCGTGGCGGTGCTCGCCGTCACCACGGTCACCAGCCTGATCGCCTCCCGCCGGCAGCAGCGCGAGGCACTGGCCGCGGCCCGGGAGCGCGACGGCGCGGACGTCTGACCCACCCGATCCCGCAGCGGCGGGGTGCGACCGCGGGGACCGGTCACACCCCGCCGCTGCGTCCGCGTGCGGCGGCCACCGCGTCCGTGTACGCCTCGGACGTGAGGTCCGCCGGCGGCACGCCGAGTTCGGCGAGGACGCCGCGGACCGCCGCCAGCGCGGCGGGCAGCTCCTGCTCGCCGCAGACCGTCTCCACCTCCAGGAAGACCCCGGCGAGCTCCGGGACCTCGACCGGGGTGGCCGGCAGCTCCCGGCCGTCCCGGTGCAGCGGGTGGTTGCGGCAGTGCTTCTCGAAGGCCGGCGCCGGCCGGTAGCCGAGGCCGTGCAGCACCGCGGCGGTGCCGGCCGGGTCGCCGACGGCGGTCTCGGCCTCCGGCTCGGCGCCGGATGCCGCGTCCACCCGGGCGTCCTTCCGGGTCAGCAGGGTGCGGCTGCCCGCCGGGCCGGTGACGGTGCGCAGCCGCAGTTCGCGGTCGCCGCCGGCCAGCGAGCCGTCCGGCAGGTCCCAGTAGGTGTGCCGGTACACCTCGGCCCGGCCGGGCCGGCCAGGGCGTCGAGCCGGGCCCGGCCGGCGGCGGGGTCGCGGACGACGGCCTTGAGCTCGGCCTCGACCGTCGGGCCCGGCCGCGCGCCTCCGGTCACCTGACGGTCACCAGCCGCGCTCGCGCCACTCGCCGAGGTGCGGGCGCTCGGTGCCGAGCGTGGTGTCGTTGCCGTGGCCGGGGTAGACCCAGGCCTCGTCCGGCAGCACGTCGAAGATCTTCTCGTTGACGTCGCGGAAGAGGCTGGCGAAGGCCTCCGGGTCCTTCCAGGTGTTGCCGACGCCGCCGGGGAAGAGGCAGTCGCCGGTGAACACGTGCGGATGGCCCTGCGGGTCGTCGTAGACCAGCACGATCGCGCCGGGGGTGTGGCCGACCAGCTTGCGCACGGTGAGCTCGACCTGGCCGACCCGCAGCACGTCGCCGTCGTCCAGCAGCAGCTCGGTGGGGACGTCGATGGCCTCGGCGTCGATCCGGCCGGCCGCCGTGCGGGCGCCGGTGGCGGCCACCACCTCCGCCAGCGCGGCCCAGTGGTCGTGGTGCCGGTGGGTGGTGACGACCGTGGCCAGGCTCTCGCCGACCGTCTCCAGCAGGGTGGGCGCGTCGGCGGCCGCGTCGATCAGCAGCTGCTCGTCGGTGGCCCGGCAGCGCAGCAGGTAGGCGTTGTTGTCGTACGGTCCGACCGCCACCTTGGTGACGATCAGGTGGGCGAGCTCCCGTACGTCGGGCGGGCCGCCGACCTTGACCGCTCCGTGGTAGGTCATCGCTCTGCTCCTCGGTCGTCGTGGCCGGGCACCGCGGTGCGGCCGGGTCCCGGCTGAAAGTCCGTCACCTGCATCATCGCCTGTTCAGTTCAGCGGCGGAAGCTGCGGCAGCACGGTGCGCGGATCGGGCAGCAGCACACCGGCCCGGTGCACCTGCAGCCCGTCCCCGTCGGAGCGGCCGGAGAGCCATGCGGTGAGCGCCCGGACGGGGCCCTCCACGGTCAGCTCGGGGCCGGTCGGCTCGCCGATCCTGGCGCGGGCCCCGGTGTCCTCGGCGGTCAGCGCGACGCCGGGCAGCCCCTCGGCGCCGTCCAGCCGGGCGGCGAGGCGGGCCAGCTCGGCGGAGGCGAAGGCCTCCGGCCAGTGCGCGGGGGTGTAGCCGGCGTCCAGGTCGACGTGGTGGTACTCGACCTCCATCAGCCGCTTCCAGGGCACGTCGCAGGCGGGGAAGACGTAGCCGGTGCGGTGCCGCAGCGGGACGGTCCAGGCGGCGTCCGGCAGGCCCTCGGCCGCCGCGGCCAGCCGCTCGGAGCTCCGCCGCAGGTCGGCGAGCTGCTCGTCGAGCGGGCGGCCCGCGCCGTCCCGGATGCCCTGCTCGCGCGCGTCGGGGCTCGCGTACTGCGGGACGTCGACGCCGGTGCGGGCGGTCTCCAGCAGGTTCACCAGCGAGTCGGCGTTGCGCGACAGGTGGGCCAGCGCGTGGCCGCGGGTCCAGCCGGGCAGGGCCGAGGGGCCGGCGACGGCGTCCGGGTCGAGGTCGGCGACGGTGCGCAGCAGGTGGTCGGTGCCCTCGGCGACGGCCTTGAGGCTCTCGGCGGCCCGGGCGGCCGCCTCCTCGGGCAGGACGCCGGTGGCTGCGGGGTCGGTCATGGGGGTCTCCCGGGTGGTGCCGTGGTGCGTCCGGCGTTTCCCGCGGGGGCCGCCGGTCGTTGTCACGGCGACGCTACCGCCCGCCGACGGCTCCGAGCAGGGGCTTTCCCCGCGTTGATGATCAACGTGTCGAGGTCGCATCACTCATTCGGGTGGTCTCCACTGGACAAGGTCGATATTCGAACGCCTGAGCTATAGGCTGGCTGTCCCGAGTCGGAAGAAATCGCCCGCCCAGCTGGTTGCCCTCCCTGGGGCACGCTCGCTGCCGCCACCGTGCGGCCGCGGCCGCCAGGGCCGGGCCGCGGTGGGATCCGAGGACGCGCCGACCGCCCGTACGCATGCCCCGAAGCAGCAAGCCGCGAAGTCCCAGCAGCAGTTCTTCAGAAGCCCAGAAGTCCCCAGAAGCCCCACCTCCCCGGAGAAAGGCGCCAGAAGCAGTGGCCGACCGCCTGATCGTCCGCGGTGCTCGCGAGCACAACCTCAAGAACGTCTCGCTCGACCTGCCCCGCGACTCCCTCATCGTCTTCACCGGCCTCTCCGGGTCCGGCAAGTCCTCGCTGGCCTTCGACACGATCTTCGCCGAGGGCCAGCGCCGCTACGTCGAGTCGCTGTCCTCCTACGCCCGGCAGTTCCTCGGCCAGATGGACAAGCCGGACGTGGACTTCATCGAGGGCCTGTCGCCCGCGGTCTCGATCGACCAGAAGTCCACCAGCCGCAACCCGCGGTCCACGGTCGGCACCATCACCGAGGTCTACGACTACCTCCGCCTGCTGTTCGCCCGGATCGGCAAGCCGCACTGCCCGCACTGCTCGCGGCCGATCGCCCGGCAGTCCCCGCAGGCCATCGTCGACCGGGTGCTGGAGCTCGCCGAGGGCACCCGCTTCCAGGTGCTCAGCCCGGTGGTGCGCGAGCGCAAGGGCGAGTTCGTCGACCTCTTCGCCGACCTGCAGTCCAAGGGCTACGCCCGGGCCCGGGTCGACGGCGCGACCGTCCAGCTGACGGAGCCGCCGACGCTCAAGAAGCAGGAGAAGCACACCGTCGAGGTGGTCGTCGACCGACTGACGGTCAAGGAGAGCGCCAAGCGCCGCCTCACCGACTCCGTCGAGACCGCGCTCAAGCTCTCCGGCGGCATGGTGGTGCTCGACTTCGTCGACCTCCCGGACGACGACCCCGAGCGCGAGCGGATGTACTCCGAGCACCTCTACTGCCCGTACGACGACGTCTCCTTCGAGGAGCTGGAGCCCCGCTCCTTCTCCTTCAACTCGCCGTTCGGCGCCTGTCCGGAGTGCTCCGGCCTCGGCAACCGGATGGAGGTCGACCCGGAGCTGGTGATCCCGGACGAGGAGAAGTCGCTCGACGAGGGCGCCATCCACCCGTGGTCCCAGGGCCACACCAAGGAGTACTTCCAGCGCCTGACCGACGCGCTCGCCGGCGAGCTCGGCTTCCGCACCGACATCCCCTGGGCCGGGCTGCCCGCCCGCGCCCGCAAGGCCCTGCTGTACGGCCACCGCACCCAGGTCGAGGTCAAGTACCGCAACCGGTACGGCCGCGACCGCTCGTACACCACCTCCTTCGAGGGCGCGGTGCCGTTCGTGCAGCGCCGCCACTCCGAGGCCGAGAGCGACTCCAGCCGGGAGCGCTTCGAGGGCTACATGCGCGAGGTGCACTGCCCCGCCTGCAACGGCACCCGGCTCAAGCCCGTGGTGCTCGCGGTGACGATCCAGGACAGGTCGATCGCCGACGTCTCGGCGATGTCGATCAGCGACTGCGCCGAGTTCCTCGGCGCGATGAAGCTGACGGCGCGCGACAAGAAGATCGCCGAGCGGGTCCTCAAGGAGGTCAACGAGCGGCTGCGCTTCCTGGTCGACGTCGGCCTGGACTACCTCTCGCTCAACCGCGCCGCGGGCACCCTCTCCGGCGGCGAGGCCCAGCGCATCCGGCTCGCCACCCAGATCGGCTCCGGCCTGGTCGGCGTGCTCTACGTCCTCGACGAGCCGTCCATCGGCCTGCACCAGCGGGACAACCACCGGCTGATCGAGACGCTGGTGCGGCTGCGCGACATCGGCAACACCCTGATCGTCGTCGAGCACGACGAGGACACCATCAAGACGGCCGACTGGGTCGTCGACATCGGCCCCGGCGCCGGCGAGCACGGCGGCAAGGTCGTGCACTCCGGCTCGCTGAAGGAGCTGCTGGCCAACGACGAGTCGCTGACCGGCCAGTACCTCTCCGGCCGGCGCTCCATCCCGACCCCGGCGGTCCGCCGCCCGCGGGACAAGAAGCGCCAGCTCGTCGTGCACGGCGCCCGTGAGCACAACCTGCAGGACGTCACGGTCGGCTTCCCGCTCGGCACCTTCACCGCGGTCACCGGCGTCTCCGGCTCCGGCAAGTCCACGCTGGTCAACGACATCCTCTACACCCACCTCGCGCGCGAGCTCAACGGCGCCCGCAGCGTGCCCGGCCGGCACACCCGGATCACCGGCACCGACCTGGTGGACAAGGTGGTGCACGTCGACCAGTCGCCGATCGGCCGCACCCCGCGGTCCAACCCGGCCACCTACACCGGCGTCTTCGACCACGTCCGCCGCCTCTTCGCGGAGACCCAGGAGGCCAAGGTCCGCGGCTACCTGCCCGGCCGGTTCTCCTTCAACGTCAAGGGCGGCCGCTGCGAGAACTGCTCCGGCGACGGCACCATCAAGATCGAGATGAACTTCCTGCCGGACGTCTACGTCCCGTGCGAGGTCTGCCACGGCGCCCGCTACAACCGGGAGACGCTGGAGGTCCACTACAAGGGCAGGTCCATCGCCGAGGTGCTGGACATGCCGATCGAGGAGGCGCTGGCCTTCTTCGAGGCCGTCCCGGCCATCGCCCGGCACCTGCGCACCCTCAACGACGTCGGCCTCGGCTACGTCCGGCTCGGCCAGTCCGCCCCGACCCTGTCCGGCGGCGAGGCGCAGCGCGTCAAGCTCGCCTCCGAGCTGCAGAAGCGCTCCACCGGCCGCACCGTGTACGTCCTCGACGAGCCCACCACGGGCCTGCACTTCGAGGACATCAGCAAGCTGATCAAGGTGCTGGAGGGCCTGGTCGACAAGGGCAACACGGTGGTCGTCATCGAGCACAACCTCGACGTCATCAAGACCGCCGACTGGATCGTCGACATGGGCCCGGAGGGCGGTAGCGGCGGAGGCACGGTGGTCGCCGAGGGCACCCCGGAGGAGATCGCCGCGGTCACCGCCAGCCACACCGGCAAGTTCCTGCGGGACATCCTTGCCGGGGTCTCCGACGCGGCCGTCCCCGCCGCCCGCCGCGGCGGCAGCCGCAGCACGGCGGCCAAGGCCGCGGACACCACCGCCAAGGTGGCCGGCACCACCGCCAAGGCCGGCGCCGGCACCGCCCGCAAGCGGGCCGCCGCCAAGAAGTAGCGGGGCACACGCTCACCGAACCTCCCCGGCCCCGCGCCGGCCGGGGAGGTGGTGTGTCAGTACCGCTCGACCGGGCGGAACGCCCAGGTACGGGGCATAGACTGCGGCCGGTCCGCCCGTACCCGCGTCCGAGGAGCCGCCCGCATGAACGAGCCCGTCGCCACCGCCTCCGCCGCCGAGACCGACCGCGGCCCCGCCGCCTCCCGCCGCACCCTGCTGTGCGGCGCGGCAGCCGTGCTCGCCGCGGGCGGCACCGTCGCGGTCACCGGCTGCTCGTCCTCGGGGTCCTCCGGGTCCTCGGGTTCGTCCGGCTCGACGGGCGGCTCCGGCGGCACCCAGGCGCAGAACGCCGCCCCGGTCGAGCTCGGTCCGGCCGCCGACATCCCGGTCGGCGGCGGCAAGGTCTTCCGCGAGCAGAAGATCGTGGTCACCCAGCCCGCCGCGGGCGAGTACAAGGCCTTCAGCGCCAAGTGCACCCACGCCGGCTGCATCGTCGACGAGGTCAAGGACAAGACGATCGACTGCCCCTGCCACGGCAGCCGCTTCTCGATCACCGACGGCGCCGTCGAGGGCGGCCCCGCGCCCAAGCCGCTCCCCTCCTACAAGGTGGCCGTCGTCAACAACAACGTCCAGGTCACACCCGCCTGATCGGTTCGCGGCCGCACCCCGGGAAACCGGCCACGGGCGGTCATCGGCAGTCGGTACGGTAGGGGGCATGGCAGACCCGTCCACCTACCGTCCGGCGCCCGGTGCGATCCCGCTCTCACCCGGGGTGTACCGGTTCCGCGACGAGCACGGCCGGGTCATCTACGTCGGCAAGGCCAAGAGCCTGCGCCCCCGGCTCTCCTCCTACTTCCAGGACCTCGCCGGTCTGCACCCGCGCACGGCCACCATGGTCACCACCGCCGCCTCGGTCGAGTGGACGGTGGTCGGCACCGAGGTCGAGGCGCTGCAGCTGGAGTACTCCTGGATCAAGGAGTTCGACCCCCGCTTCAACGTCAAGTACCGCGACGACAAGAGCTACCCCGAGCTCGCCGTCACCCTCAACGAGGAGTTCCCCCGCGTGCAGGTCATGCGGGGGGCACACAAGAAGGGCGTGCGCTACTTCGGCCCGTACGGCCACGCCTGGGCCATCCGCGAGACCGTCGACCTGCTGCTCCGGGTCTTCCCCGTCCGCACCTGCTCCAACGGCGTCTTCAAGCGCGCGAGCCAGGTCGGCCGGCCCTGCCTGCTCGGCTACATCGGCAAGTGCGCCGCGCCCTGCGTCGGCAAGGTCACCGCCGACGAGCACCGCGACCTCGCCGAGGAGTTCTGCGACTTCATGGCCGGCCGCACCGGCGGGTACCTGCGCCGCCTGGAGCAGCAGATGCAGGAGGCCGCCGCCGCCATGGAGTACGAGAAGGCGGCCCGGCTGCGCGACGACATCGGCGCCCTCAAGCGCGCCATGGAGAAGAACGCGGTCGTCCTCGCCGACGGCACGGACGCCGACGTGCTCGCCCTCGCCGAGGACGAGCTGGAGGCCGCCGTCCAGATCTTCCACGTCCGCGGCGGCCGGGTCCGCGGCCAGCGCGGCTGGATCACCGACCGGGTCGAGGACGTCGACACCGCCTCCCTGGTCGAGCACGCCCTGCAGCAGCTGTACGGCTCCGGCACCGAGAACGTGCCCCGCGAGGTGCTCGTCCCGGCGCTGCCCGAGCCGCCCGGGCCCGTCCGCGAGTGGCTCACCGGCCTGCGCGGCGCCCAGGTCGACCTGCGCGTCCCGCAGCGCGGCGACAAGAAGGACCTGATGGCCACCGTGCACCGCAACGCCCAGCAGGCGCTCGCGCTGCACAAGACCAAGCGGGCCTCCGACCTCACCACCCGCAGCCGCGCCCTCCAGGAGATCGCCGACGCGCTGGAGCTCGACTCCGTGCCGCTGCGCATCGAGTGCTTCGACATCTCCCACCTGCAGGGCGAGGACGTGGTCGCGTCCATGGTCGTCTTCGAGGACGGCCTGGCCCGCAAGAGCGAGTACCGGCGCTTCCAGATCAAGGGCTTCGCCGGGCAGGACGACGTCCGCTCGATGCACGAGGTGATCGGCCGCCGCTTCCGCCGCTACCTCCGGGAACGCGAGCGGACCGGCGAGTGGGTCGTCCCCGAGGACACCGGCCCCGACGGGGCTCCCGACGGCATCACGGGCATCACCGGCGCCGACGGCACGGACGGGCTCGCCGAGGACGCCGCCGCCGGCCCCGTCGACCCGGAGACCGGCCGCCCCCGCCGCTTCGCCTACCCGCCGCAGCTGCTGGTCGTCGACGGCGGGCAGCCGCAGGTCGCCGCCGCCCGCCGGGCCCTCGACGAGCTCGGCATCGACGACGTCGCCCTCTGCGGCCTCGCCAAGCGGCTGGAGGAGGTCTGGCTGCCCGGCCAGGACGACCCCGTCGTGCTGCCGCGCACCAGCGAGGGCCTCTACCTGCTGCAGCGCGTGCGCGACGAGGCGCACCGCTTCGCCATCGCCTACCAGCGCTCCAAGCGCTCCAAGCGGCTCACCACCGGCGGGCTGGACGCCGTGCCCGGGCTCGGCGAGACCCGCCGCCAGGCACTGCTCAAGCACTTCGGTTCCCTCAAGCGGCTGCGGGCCGCCACCGTGGACGAGCTGTGCGAGGTGCCCGGGATCGGCCGCCGCACCGCGGAGACTGTTGCGGCCGCGTTGGCCTCCCGGCCACCTGCCGCACTCGCGGTGAACACCGCCACCGGCGAGATCATTGACGACAGCGCCGACCCTGCCGGGGCCGGCGCACCCCGGGAGACGCCATGACGGCCGATGACGCCCGTCGCCGCGCGGACCCCGGCACCGCCCCCGCCGGCGGTGCCGGGAAGCACCGACGGGTCCGGGGCGTTCTTCCGAAGCGAACCACCGAGAGCGGGGAACCGAAGTGAACGTGTCCGACGTGGGCGACAACGCACCGGAGCTGGTGATCATCTCCGGTATGTCCGGCGCCGGCCGGAGCACCGCGGCCAAGTGCCTGGAGGACCTGGGCTGGTTCGTGGTGGACAACCTGCCGCCCGCGCTGATCCCCACCATGGTGGACCTCGGCGCCCGCTCCCAGGGCTCGGTGCCCCGGATCGGTGCCGTCGTCGACGTCCGCGGCCGCAGCTTCTTCGACGACCTGCTCACCTCGCTGGAGGAGCTGGAGAAGCGCGGCGTGCGGCTGCGCGTCGTCTTCCTGGACTCCTCGGACGAGGCGCTGGTGCGCCGCTTCGAGTCCGTCCGCCGCCCGCACCCGCTGCAGGGCGACGGCCGGATCGTCGACGGCATCGCCCAGGAGCGCGAGCTGCTGCGCGACCTGCGCGGCGAGGCCGACCTGGTGATCGACACCTCCAACCTCAACGTCCACCAGCTGCGCGCCAAGCTCGACGCCCAGTTCGCCGACCACGACGAGCCCGAGCTGCGCGCCACCGTGATGTCCTTCGGCTTCAAGTACGGCCTGCCGGTCGACGCCGACCTGGTGGTCGACTGCCGCTTCCTGCCGAACCCGCACTGGGTGCCCGAGCTGCGGGCCCACACCGGCACCGACAGCGACGTGGCCGACTACGTCTTCAAGCAGCCCGGTGCCCAGGAGTTCCTGGACGGCTACGCAGAGTTGCTGAGGATCGTGACCGAAGGGTATCGCCGGGAGGGCAAGCGCTACATGACTCTTGCCGTAGGCTGCACCGGTGGCAAGCACCGCAGCGTCGCCATGTCCGAGCGGCTGACCAGGCGTCTGATCGCGGACGGCGTCGAAACGGTGCTCGTCCACCGCGACATGGGCCGGGAGTGACCGGCCGGGGCTGACCCCGGCGGGCCGCCCGCGGCCCGGCCCACGGGAGCACGAGACAGGAACATGGGGTCGGTGTGACGGGATACTCGCCAGCACGGCAGTTCCAGCAGAGGTCTGGCGAGCGAGCCCCGGCCGGAGGCAGTCCGGCTGCCCAGAAGTCGCGTCCCGGCGCGCCCAAAATCACCGCGCTCGGCGGCGGCCAGGGGCTGTCCGCCTCGCTGTCCGCGCTGCGCCGGCTCACCAACGAGCTGACCGCCGTTGTCACCGTCGCCGACGACGGCGGCTCCAGCGGGCGGCTGCGCACCGAGCTCGGCGTGCTGCCCCCGGGCGACCTGCGCAAGGCGCTCGCCGCGCTCTGCGGCGACGACGACTGGGGCCGCACCTGGTCCGAGGTCATCCAGCAGCGCTTCACCGGCGACGGGGACCTCGGTGGCCACGCCGTCGGCAACCTGCTGATCGTCGCCCTCTGGGAGAAGCTCGGCGACCCGGTCGAGGCGCTCAACTGGGTCGGCCGGCTGCTCAACGTGCAGGGCCGGGTGCTGCCGATGTCGGCCGTCCCGCTGGACATCGAGGCGGAGGTCCGCGGGCACGACCCGGCCCGCCCGCACGAGCTCACCGCCGTCCGCGGCCAGGCCAGCGTCGCCGTGACCCCCGGCACCGTGCAGTCGGTCCGGCTGCTGCCGGAGGAGCCGCCCGCCGTGCCGGAGGCCGTCGAGGCCGTGCTGGAGGCGGACTGGGTGGTGCTCGGCCCGGGCTCCTGGTTCACCAGCGTGCTGCCGCACCTGCTGGTGCCCGAGCTCGCCAAGGCGCTGGTCGGGACCCGCGCGCGCCGGCTGCTCACGCTCAACCTCGCGCCCCAGCCGGGCGAGACCGAGGGCTTCAGCCCGCAGCGGCACCTCGACGTGATCGCCGACCACGCGCCCGACCTCGCGGTGGACGCCGTGCTGGTCGACGAGCGGGCGGTCACCGGCGGGGCCTTCGGCCTCGCCGACCTGGCCGGGCTGGAGAAGGCCGCCGAGCGGATGGGCGCGGCCCTGGTGCTCGGCCGGGTCGCCCGGGCGGACGGAACCCCGCGACACGACCCGGAGCTCCTGGCGGCTGCGTACGACCGGATTTTCCGGACACATGGAAGGATCGGCCCATGGCGATGACTCCTGCGGTGAAGGACGAAATCTCCCGGCTCCCGGTCACCCGGGCGTGCTGCCGGAAGGCCGAGGTCTCGGCGATCCTGCGGTTCGCAGGCGGTCTGCACATCGTGAGCGGCCGGATCGTGATCGAGGCGGAGCTGGACACGGCCATCGCGGCCCGGCGCCTGCGCAAGGACCTGCTGGAGATCTTCGGACACTCCTCCGACCTGGTGGTGATGGCCCCGGGCGGGCTGCGCCGCGGCAGCCGGTACGTGGTCCGGGTGGTCAAGGACGGCGAGCTGCTGGCCCGGCAGACCGGCCTGGTGGACGGGCGCGGACGGCCGATCCGCGGTCTGCCGCCGGCCGTGGTGTCCGGGGCGACCTGCGACGCCGAGGCCGCCTGGCGCGGCGCCTTCCTGGCGCACGGCTCGCTCACCGAGCCCGGCCGGTCCTCCTCGCTGGAGATCACCTGCCCGGGTTCGGAGGCGGCGCTCGCCCTGGTCGGCGCGGCGCGCCGGCTGGGCATCCCGGCCAAGGCCCGCGAGGTCCGCGGCGTCGACCGGGTGGTCATCCGGGACGGTGACGCGATCGGCGCGCTGCTGACGCGGTTGGGGGCGCACGAGGCGGTGCTCGCGTGGGAGGAGCGCCGGATGCGGCGCGAGGTCCGTGCCACCGCGAACCGGCTCGCGAACTTCGACGACGCCAACCTGCGCCGCTCGGCGCGCGCGGCGGTCGCGGCGGGCGCGCGCGTGCAGCGCGCGCTGGAGATCCTCGGCGACGAGGTGCCCGAGCACCTGGCGGCCGCGGGCCAGCTGCGGATGCAGCACAAGCAGGCCTCGCTGGAGGAGCTCGGCGCGCTCGCCGACCCGCCGCTCACCAAGGACGCGGTGGCCGGCCGGATCCGCCGCCTGCTGGCGATGGCCGACAAGCGCGCCGCCGAGCTGGGGCTGCCGAGCACCGAGGCCAACCTCACCGACGAGATGGCGCTCAGCTGACAATCGGTGTCGCTATTCGGACACATAAAGGGGCGCGGGGAACCGCGCGAATCGGAAGGCGCGACACCGCGTCCGGTGATTCGCGCCGTTCCCCGCGCCCCTTTGTGCACGGGGGTCACAGGAGTTACCAGCGGGTAATCCGACGGCTCGCTCAGGGCCGTCCGGGGCGGAGAGGCGATGTGCCCGGCGGAGCCGCGGGGAGGTAGGGTCATGGGTGGTCGGGGACATCCCATTTCAACCCCCGTCGGAATTCAGTCCGGCGTACCTAAGAGGAGATCGGTTCGTGACGATCCGGGTAGGCATCAACGGATTCGGCCGCATCGGCCGCAACTTCTTCCGTGCGGTTCAGGCTCAGGGCGCGGACATCGAGATCGTCGGTGTCAATGACCTGACCGACACGAAGACCCTCGCGCACCTGCTCAAGTACGACTCGATCCTCGGCACCCTGCAGTCCGAGGTCTCCCACACCGCCGACAGCATCACCGTGGACGGCAAGACCTTCAAGGTCGTCGCCGAGCGCGACCCCGCGAACCTCCCCTGGGGCGAGCTGGGCGTCGACATCGTCATCGAGTCCACCGGTATCTTCACCAAGGCCGAGCTTGCAAAGAAGCACGTCACGGCCGGCGCGAAGAAGGTCATCATCTCGGCGCCCGCGACGGACGAGGACGTCACCATCGTCATGGGCGTCAACGACGACAAGTACGACCCGGCGAACCACACCGTCATCTCGAACGCCTCCTGCACCACCAACTGCGTCGCCCCCCTGGCGAAGGTGCTGAACGAGAACTTCGGGATCGTCAAGGGTCTGATGACCACGGTCCACGCGTTCACCAACGACCAGGTCACGCTGGACTTCCCGCACAAGGACCTGCGCCGCGCCCGTGCCGCGTCGCTGAACATCATCCCGACCTCGACGGGTGCCGCCAAGGCCACCGCCCTGGTCCTGCCCGAGCTCAAGGGCAAGCTCGACGGCACCTCGCTGCGCGTCCCGGTGCCGACCGGTTCGATCACCGACCTGGTGGTGACCCTGGAGCGCGAGGTCACCGTCGAGGAGGTCAACGCGGCCTTCCAGAAGGCGGCCGAGGGCGACCTCAAGGGCATCCTGCAGTACACCGAGGACCCGATCGTCTCCTCCGACATCGTCAACTCGCCGTTCTCCACGATCTTCGACTCCCTGATGACCATGGCCCAGGGCAACCAGGTCAAGATCTTCGGCTGGTACGACAACGAGTGGGGCTACTCGAACCGTCTCGTCAACCTGACCACGCTCGTCGGCGGCCAGCTCTGACCCCTGCGCGGGAGCTGACGTGATGTGAGGTGCGGGGCCCGGAAGGCTGACGCCGTCCGGGCCCCCGCTTCGCGTCCCGACCCTCGCCCGTCGTGTCATCCGGTGGCCCGCCGCCGTGCCGCCGACACGCACCACCTTCCTCGGGAGACCCAAGACCGTGAAGACGATCGAAGACCTCCAGGTCGCCGGCGAGCGGGTGTTCGTCCGCGCCGACCTGAACGTGCCGCTGTCCGGCGGGACGATCACCGACGACGGCCGGATCCGCGCCGTCGCGCCGACCATCGCCAAGCTGGTGCAGGCCGGCGCCAAGGTGGTCGTGGCCTCGCACCTGGGCCGCCCGAAGGGCGAGCCCGACCCGCAGTACTCCCTCGCGCCGGTGGCCGTCCGCCTCGGCGAGATCCTCGGCGTCCCGGTGGCCTTCGCCACCGACACCGTGGGCGCGAGCGCGAAGGCCGCGGTCGACGCCCTGGCCGACGGCGAGGTCGTGCTGCTGGAGAACCTGCGCTTCAACGCGGGCGAGACCGCCAAGGACGACGCCGAGCGCGGCGCCTTCGCCGACGAGCTGGCCGCCCTGGCCGACCTCTACGTGGGCGACGGCTTCGGCGCGGTGCACCGCAAGCACGCCTCGGTCTACGACCTGCCGGCCCGGCTGCCGCACGCGGTCGGCGACCTGATCGCCACCGAGGTGGGCGTGCTGAAGCGGCTCACCGACGAGGTGGCCCGCCCGTACGTGGTGGTGCTCGGCGGATCGAAGGTCTCCGACAAGGTCGGCGTGATCGAGAACCTGCTCGGCAAGGCCGACAAGATCCTCATCGGCGGCGGCATGATGTACACCTTCATCGCGGCCCAGGGCCACGGGGTCGGTGCCTCGCTGCTGCAGGAGGACCAGATCCCGGTCGTCCAGGACTACCTGAAGCGCGGCGCCGAGCAGGGCGTGGAGTTCGTGATCCCGGTGGACACCGCGGTGTCCGGCTCGTTCCCGGACGTCAAGAACGGCGCCCCGGTCGAGGACTTCGCCGTGGTCGACGTGGACGCGATCCCGGACGGCGCGCTCGGCCTGGACATCGGCCCGAGGACGGCACAGCTGTTCGCGGAGAAGATCGCCGACGCGAAGACCGTGTTCTGGAACGGCCCGATGGGCGTGTTCGAGCACCCGGCGTTCGCCGAGGGCACCCGGGTCGTGGCCCAGGGCCTGATCGACTCCGACGCGTTCACCGTGGTCGGCGGCGGCGACTCCGCCGCGGCCGTCCGCACCCTGGGCTTCGACGAGACGAAGTTCGGGCACATCTCGACCGGCGGTGGCGCAAGCCTCGAGTACCTGGAGGGCAAGACCCTCCCCGGTCTCGCCGCCCTGGAAGGCTGAGGAAGATGACTGAGCGCCTCCCGCTGATGGCGGGCAACTGGAAGATGAACCTCAACCACCTCGAGGCCATCCAGCACACCCAGAAGCTGGCCTTCGCGCTGGCCGACAAGGACTACGAGGCCGTCGAGGTCGCCGTGCTGACCCCGTTCACCGACCTGCGGTCGGTGCAGACGCTGGTCGACGGCGACAAGCTGAAGATCAAGTACGGCTCGCAGGACATCTCGCAGTACGACTCCGGCGCCTACACCGGTGAGATCTCCGGCCCGATGCTGTCCAAGCTGAAGTGCACCTACGCGGTGATCGGCCACTCGGAGCGCCGCCAGTACCACGGCGAGAACGAGGAGATCGTCAACGCCAAGGTGAAGGCCGCCTACCGCAGCGGCATCACGCCGATCCTGTGCATCGGCGAGCCGCTGGACGTCCGCAAGGCGGGCACCCACGTCGCGCACACCCTGGCGCAGCTGGACGGCGCGCTGGAGGGCGTGCCGGCCTCGGACGCGGAGACGGTCGTCGTCGCGTACGAGCCGGTCTGGGCGATCGGCACCGGCGAGGTGGCGACCCCGGAGGACGCCCAGGAGGTCTGCGGTGCGATCCGCGCCCGCCTGGCCGAGCTGTACGACGCGGAGCTGGCCGGCAAGGTCCGCATCCTGTACGGCGGTTCGGTGAAGTCCTCCAGCGCGGCCGGCCTGATGGCCAAGCCGGACGTCGACGGCGGTCTGATCGGCGGTGCCTCGCTGGACGCCGAGGAGTTCGTCAAGATCGTGCGCTACCGCGAGCAGGCAGTAGGCTAACGCCGCCGCAGCAACGTAGGCTTTGGGGCCGGACCGCTTCCACGCGGCCCGGCCCCTTCGCCGAAGATACGAGAGAGTTGGTCCCGCCGTGGTTCTCGGGTTCTCGATTGCCCTGATCATCTTCAGCCTGCTGATGATCCTCCTGGTGCTGCTGCACAAGGGGAAGGGCGGCGGCCTGTCCGACATGTTCGGCGGTGGCGCGATGTCCACCGGCGGCGGCTCCGCGGTGGCCGAGCGGAACCTCGACCGCATCACGATCCTGGTCGGCCTCGCCTGGTTCGCCTGCATCGTGGTGCTGAGCCTGCTGCTCAAGTACAAGTAGCCGACGTCGCGTCCGGCCCCGTCCGCGCGGGCCGGAGCCCGGTTTGTCAGGCGGTGGTGGCAGAGCTTTAACTGCCGCTTACACTAGGACGACTTCGCCACCGTCCGCACTGCCGCGGCCGGGCGGCACCAGCACGCAGGGAGTCCAACCGTGGCAAGTGGCAACGCCATCCGAGGAAGCAGAGTCGGCGCAGGCCCCATGGGCGAGGCGGAGCGCGGCGAGTCCGCCCCCCGTACCCGGATCTCCTTCTGGTGCGCGAACAAGCACGAGACGCGCCCCAGCTTCGCCGCCGAGGCGGCGATCCCGGAGACCTGGGACTGCCCGCGCTGCGGGTTCCCGGCAGGCCAGGACGAGCACAACCCCCCGGCGCCGGCCCGCAACGAGCCGTACAAGACCCACCTCGCGTACGTGCGCGAGCGCCGCACCGACGCCGACGGCGAGGCCATCCTGGCCGAGGCGCTGGCCAAGCTCCGCGGCGAGATCTGAGGGGAACACGCGAAGGGCGCCGCCGTCACCGGTGGCGCCCTTCGCGTGTTCCCGGCGTACCGTCCCCCGTAGCACCGACCTGGAGTGACCCGTGCGCAAGCTGACCCACGCCGAGTACCTGGGGATGCGCAGGTTCGACGCGCTCGACGGTCTCCGCGCCTTCGCCGCGGTGATCGTGGTGCTCTTCCACTTCGCCGGGCCGCGGGCGGCGTTCCTCTCCGGCTGGATCGGGGTGCACGTCTTCTTCGTGGTCTCCGGGTTCCTGATCACCACGCTGATGCTCCGTGAGCGCGACCGGACCGGCCGGATCTCCCTGCGCGACTTCTACCTGCGCCGGATCTTCCGCATCGTGCCGCTGTACTACGTCGTCCTGGCGGCGACCGTGGCCACCCAGTTCCGCCACGGCGGGTCGTGGCGGCTGCTCCGCGACCACCTGCCGCACTATGCGACCTTCCTCAACGAGTACGACCTGGCTCCCGGCACGCCGTTCCTCCACTCCTGGACGATCGGCATCGAGCAGAAGTTCTACCTGGTCTGGCCGTTGGCGCTGATCCTGGCCGGTGCGGTCGCGCTCCGGCTGCGGATCCCGGTGGCGCTGCTCGGCATCGCGGTGCTGCTGGTGCCGTTCTCCCCGGCGTGGGAGTCGCTCGCCGTCCACTACGCGGTGCTGATGACCGGTGCCCTGCTGGCCCTCGTCCTGCACAGCCGCCGCGGGTTCGCCCTGCTCGCCCCGCTGACCCACCCGGTGGCCGGGGCCGTGGTCGGCGCCGCGTTCGTGCTGCTCCACCTGTCGGTGCCCCGGCTCACCGCCGTCCTGCACGGCCAGGGCCACACCGTGGTGGTCTACGGCGTGGGCGTGGCGCTGCTGCTGCCCTCGCTGCTCGGTCCGGGGGCCGGGCGCTGGCTGCTCTCCCGCCGCCCGCTGGTCTTCGTCGGCGAGCGCTCGTACGGCCTCTACCTGGTGCAGGTGCTGGCCGCGTCCGCGGTCTTCGGCATGGCACCCGAGTTGCGTCACAACTCCCCGCTCGCCGGCCTGGTGGTGGCGTCCTTCGCGCTGCTCGCGGCGGACGTGCTGTACCACCGGGTCGAGCAGCCGATGATCGCCCTCGGCCGGAGGCTGATCCGGCGGCTGGACGACCGCGGTGCCGGCGGCCGGCCGACCCCGCCCGTCCCGGAGGCCGGGCCGGCCGCCGGTGAGCGGACGGCCGCTCCGGCCGCCGCCTGACCCCGGACGCACCTGCGCCCCGCCGGACGACCTGTCCGGCGGGGCGCACGCGTGTGCCGGGGCTTCCTCAGGCCGAGGCCGGCGGGTACAGCTGGGGCGGCAGTTCGGCCGCTGCGGAGCGGTCGAGCAGCCAGAGGGTCCGGGCGGTGCCGTAGGCGCCGGAGGCGGGTGCCTGGAGTTCCCCGGGGCCGCGCAGGGCGAGGGAGACCGCCCCCGCCTTGTCCTCGCCGGCGGCGAGCAGCCAGACCTCACGGGCCGCCCGGATCGCCGGGAGGGTGAGCGAGATCCGGGTGGGCGGCGGCTTCGGCGCCCCGCGGACGCCGATCACGGTGAGCTCCTGCTCCCGGACACCGGGGTGCTCCGGGAAGAGCGAGGCGACGTGGGTGTCCGGGCCGACGCCGAGCAGCAGCACGTCGAAGGCCGGCACCCCGGCGTGCTCGCCGGGGCCGGCGGCCTTGGCGAGCTCCTCGGCGTACCGGGCCGCGGCGGCCTCGACGTCCGAGCCGTCCACGCCGTCCGAGGCCGGCATCTCGTGCACCCGCGCCGGGTCCAGCGGGACGCGGTCGAGGAGCTCGGCACGCGCCTGCACGGCGTTGCGGTCCGGGTCGGCGGCCGTGACGAAGCGCTCGTCGCCCCACCAGAGGTCGAGCCGCGCCCAGTCGACCGCGTCGCGCGCCGGGGAGGCGGCGATCGCGGCCAGCAGGGCGTTGCCGTTCCGCCCGCCCGTCAGCACCACCGAGGCGGTGCCGCGGGCGGACTGGGCGTCCACGATGCGGGTGATCAGCCGGGCCGCCGCGGCCTGCGCCATCAGCTCCTTGTCCCGGTGCACCACCAGTTGCGGGGTCGCCGCCGTCACGAGGCGCTCCGCTTGCGCGGGGCGGCCTTCTTGCCGGCCGGCTTCTTCGCCGCCGACCCGGCCTCGACCGGCTCGGCGTCCACTGCCTCGGCCTCGACCGGCTCGGCGTCCACTGCCTCGGCCTCGACCGGCTTGTCGGCCGGCAGCTTGGCGGTGACCCGGGCCGGGGCCGCGACCTCGGCCGGGACGGCGTCGGCCGACGGTGAGGCCTCCTCCGGAAGCTTCTCGCGCAGCCGGTCCACCGGGGTGCGGACGGCCGTCGCGTAGATGTCGTCCGGGTCGAGCCGGCGCAGCTCCTCCGCGATGAGCTCGGCGGTGTCGCGGCGCTTGAGCGCGACCATCCGGTCCGGCGATCCGGGCATGGACAGCGTGCCCATCAGGCCGTCGGGACGGTCCAGGACGATCTCGCCGTCCTGGGTGCGCAGCCGGACGGCGGTGATGCCGGGGCCGCCGGTGACGATCCGCTCGACCGGGACCCGCAGCCGGTTGGTCATCCAGAGGCCGAGCAGCTCGACGCTGGGGTTGTACGACTCGCCCTCGACGACCGCGCCGGTGATCGCGGTGGGCCGCTGGTCGAGCGCGGCGGCCAGCATGGAGCGCCAGCCGGTGATGCGGGTCCAGGCGAGGTCGGTGTCGCCGGGGGTGTAGCTGGCGGCCCGCTGGGCGAGCTGGCCGACCGGCGACTCGGCGGTGACGGCGTCGGTGATGCGCCGCTGGGCGAGCGCGCCGAGCGGGTCGTTCGCCGGGTGCAGCGGGGCGTTGTCCGGCCACCAGACGACCACGGGGGCGTCCGGCAGCAGCAGCGGCAGGACGACCGACTGGGCGTGCGCGGCGAGCTCGCCGTGCATGCGCAGGACGACCGTCTCGCCGGAGCCCGCGTCGCTGCCGACCAGGATCTCGGCGTCCAGGCGGGTCTCGGCCCGGGCGCGCGGCGAGCGCCCGGCCCGCTTGATGACCGCCAGGGTGCGCGAGGGGTGCTCGCGGGAGGCGTCGTTGGCGGCCTTGAGGGCGTCGTAGGCGCTGCCCTCGTCGGTCACGATCACCAGGGTGAGCACCATGCCGGCCGCGGTGGAACCGCTGGCGCGGCGGGCGTCCATCAGCGCCGCGTTGATCCGGCTGGAGGTGGTGTGGGTCAGGTCGATCTTCATGGCCGGCGCCAGCTCCTGCCGTCTCGTGCGAGCATCTCGTCAGCCTCGATCGGGCCCCACGTGCCGGCCGCGTACTGCGCGGGCTTGTCGTGGGCGTCCCAGTACCGCTCGATCGGGTCGAGGATCTGCCAGGAGAGCTCGACCTCCTGGTGCCGCGGGAAGAGGTTGGCGTCGCCGAGCAGCACGTCGAGGATCAGGCGCTCGTACGCCTCCGGGCTGGACTCGGTGAAGGACTCGCCGTAGGCGAAGTCCATCGTGACGTCGCGGACCTCCAGCGCGGTGCCGGGCACCTTGGAGCCGAACCGCACGGTGACGCCCTCGTCCGGCTGTACCCGGATGACCAGGGCGTTCTGCCCCAGCTCCTCGGTGGCGTAGGAGTCGAACGGCAGGTAGGGGGCGCGCTGGAAGACGACCGCGATCTCGGTCACCCGGCGGCCGAGGCGCTTGCCCGTCCGCAGGTAGAACGGGACGCCGGCCCAGCGCCGGTTGTTGATCTCCAGCTTGATCGCCGCGTAGGTGTCGGTCTTGGACTCGGGGTTGATGCCGTCCTCGTCCAGGTAGCCGACCACCTCCTCGCCGCCCTGCCAGCCGGACGCGTACTGGCCGCGCACGGTGTGCTTGCCGAGGTCGGCGGGGAGCTTCACGGCGCTGAGCACCTTGAGCTTCTCGGCGACCAGGGCCTTGGGGTGGAAGGACGCGGGCTCCTCGATGGCGGTGAGCGCCATCAGCTGGAGCAGGTGGTTCTGGATGACGTCGCGGGCCGAGCCGATGCCGTCGTAGTAGCCGGCGCGGCCGCCGATGCCGATGTCCTCGGCCATGGTGATCTGCACGTGGTCGACGTAGGACCGGTTCCAGATCGGCTCGAACATCTGGTTGGCGAAGCGGAGCGCCAGGATGTTCTGGACGGTCTCCTTGCCGAGGTAGTGGTCGATCCGGAAGACCTCGTCCCGGGGGAAGACCTCGTGGACGATCCGGTTCAGCTCCTGGGCGCTCTCCAGGTCGTGGCCGAACGGCTTCTCGATCACCGCGCGGCGCCAGGAGCCCTTCGGCGGGTCGGTCAGGCCGTGCTTCTTCAGCTGCTGGACGACGGTCGGGAAGAACTTCGGCGGCACCGACAGGTAGAAGGCGAAGTTGCCGCCCGTGCCCTGGGCCCGGTCGAGGTCCTCGATGGTCTTCCGCAGGGTGTCGAAGGCCTCGTCGTCGCCGAAGTCGCCCTGGACGAACCGCATGCCCTTGGCGAGCTGCTGCCAGACCTCCTCGCGGAACTGCGTGCGCGCGTGCTCCTTGACCGCGTCGTGCACCTCCCGCGCGAAGTCCTCGTCCTCCCACTCGCGGCGGGCGAAGCCGACGAGCGAGAAGCCCGGCGGCAGCAGGCCTCGGTTGGCCAGGTCGTAGACGGCCGGCATGAGCTTCTTGCGCGACAGGTCGCCGGTCACGCCGAAGATCACCAGGCCGGACGGCCCGGCGATCCTCGGCAGCCGGCGGTCCGCCGGATCGCGCAGCGGGTTGGAGGGCTGCAGGGGGTCACCCTGCCCGACCTCGGCCCCCTCGACATCGGGAAAAGCAGGGGTGTTGCTCACTGGTGTTGGCTCCGCTCTCCGTGCGCTAGGTCGTGAGCAGTCGTGTCAGTTCTGGTCGCCGTGCGCGGCGAGCGAGGCCGCGACCGTGTCCAGCAGTTCCTTCCAGGAGGCCTCGAACTTCTCGACGCCCTCGTCCTCCAGCAGCTGGACGACGTCGTCGTAGTCGACGCCGGCCGCGGCGACGGCGTCCATCACGGCCTTGGCGTCGGCGTAGTTCGGGGTGATGGCGTCGCCGGTGACGACACCGTGGTCGTCGGTGGCGTTGAGGGTGGCCTCCGGCATGGTGTTGACGGTGCCGGGTGCGGCCAGCTCGGTCACGTACAGGGTGTCCGGCAGGTTCGGGTCCTTGACGCCGGTGGACGCCCACAGCGGGCGCTGCGGCTTGGCGCCGGCGGCCTCCAGGGCCTTCCAGCGGTCCGAGCCGTCGCGCTTGGCGTCGACCGGGCCGAAGACCTCCTCGTACGCCTGGTAGGCGAGGCGGGCGTTGGCCACACCGGCCTTGGAGCGCAGCTCCTTGGCGTCGCCGCCGACCTTGTCGAGGCGCTTGTCGATCTCGGTGTCCACGCGGGAGACGAAGAAGGAGGCGACCGACTCGATCTGCGAGAGGTCGAGGCCGGCGGCCTTGGCCTTCTCCAGGCCGGACAGGTAGGCGTCCATCACGGCGCGGTACCGCTCCAGCGAGAAGATCAGCGTGACGTTGACGCTGATGCCCCTGGCGATCACCTCGGTGATGGCGGGCAGGCCGGCCTCGGTGGCGGGGATCTTGATGAACACGTTCGGGCGGTCGACCAGCCACCACAGCTGCTTGGCCTCGGCGACGGTGGCCGCGGTCTCGTGCGCCAGGCGCGGGTCGACCTCGATCGAGACCCGGCCGTCGCGGCCGTTGGAGGCGTCGTAGACCGGGCGCAGCACGTCGGCCGCGTCGCGGACGTCCGAGGTGGTGATCATGCGGACGGCCTCGTCCACGGAGACCTTGCGGACGGCCAGGTCGGTCAGCTGGCCGTCGTACGCGGCGCTGCCGCCGCCGATGGCCTTCTGGAAGATGGTCGGGTTGGTGGTGACACCGACGACGTGCTTCTCCTGCACCAGCTCGGCCAGGTTGCCGCTGTTGAGCCGCTCGCGGCTGAGGTCGTCCAGCCAGATCGCCACGCCTTCGTCGCTGAGGCGCTTCAGAGCGTCAGTCATGGTGCTACATCCTCTTTTTCGTACGTCTGCTGTGGGGTCGTCAGACAGGCCGGGCGTCCGATGTGCGGTCGGACACCCGGCCTGGAGGGCGCTGCTAGCGGGAGACGGCCTCGACCGTGCGGAGCGAGGCGCGGGCGGCGTTGGCCACGGCGTCGGCGGTCAGGCCGAACTCCTGGAACAGCACCTTGTAGTCGGCGGAGGCACCGAAGTGCTCCAGGCTGATGATGCGGCCGGCGTCGCCGACCAGCTCGCGCCAGCCCTGGGCGATGCCCGCCTCGACCGAGACCCGGGCACGGACGTTCGGCGGCAGCACGCTGTCGCGGTACGCCTGGTCCTGCTCGTTGAACCACTCGACCGACGGCATCGAGACGACGCGGGTCGGGATGCCGTCCGCCTCCAGGGCCTCGCGGGCCTGGACGGCCAGCTGCACCTCGGAGCCGGTGCCGATCAGGATGACCTTCGGCGAGGCGCCCTCGGCCTCGGCCAGCACGTAGCCGCCCTTGGCCGCGCCCTCGGCGGAGCCGAACACCTCGCGGTCGTAGGTGGGCACGCCCTGGCGGGTGAGCGCGAGGCCGACCGGGCCGGGGTGGCTGGTCTGCCGCTCCAGGATCGTGCGCCAGACGACGGACGTCTCGTTGGCGTCGCCGGGGCGGACCACCGCGAGGCCGGGGATGGCGCGCAGCGCGGCCAGGTGCTCGACCGGCTGGTGGGTCGGGCCGTCCTCGCCGAGGCCGATGGAGTCGTGCGTCCACACGTAGGTGACGGGGAGCTTCATCAGGGCGGCGAGGCGGACGGCCGGGCGCATGTAGTCGGAGAACACCAGGAAGGTGCCGCCGTAGATGCGGGTCCGGCCGTGCAGCGCGATGCCGTTCATGATCGCGCCCATGGCGTGCTCGCGGATGCCGAAGTGGATCGTCCGGCCGTACGGCGAGGCGGTCTTCAGCGGGTTGCTCGCCGGGAGGAAGGAGGACTCCTCGTCGATGGTGGTGAGGTTGGACTCGGCGAGGTCCGCCGAGCCGCCCCACAGCTCCGGGACGTGCTTGCCGACGGCCTTCAGCGCGTCGCCGGAGGCCTTGCGGGTCGCGACGTCCTTGCCGGCCGGGAAGACCGGCAGGGCCTTCTCCCAGCCGTCGGGCAGCTCGCCGATCTGGATCCGGTCGAACTCGGCGGCGCGCTCCGGGTTGGCGGCCCGCCACGCGTGGAAGGAGGCCTCCCACTCGGCACGGGCGGCCTTGCCGCGGTGCACGACCTGGCGGGCGTGCTCGACGACCTGCTCGGTGACCTCGAAGGTCTTCTCCGGCGAGAAGCCGAGGACCTTCTTGGTGGCGGCGATCTCGGCGTCGCCGAGCGCGGAGCCGTGCGCCTTGGCGGTGTCCTGGGCGTTCGGGGCCGGCCACGCGATGATGGTGCGCATCGCGATGATCGACGGGCGCTCGGTCTCGGCCCTGGCGGCGGCCAGCGCGGTCGCCAGCGCCTGCACGTCGACGTCGCCGTCGGACTTCGGCGTGATCCGCTGGACGTGCCAGCCGTACGCCTCGTACCGGGCGAGGACGTCCTCGGAGAAGGCCGTCTCGGTGTCGCCCTCGATGGAGATGTGGTTGTCGTCGTAGAGCGCGACGAGGTTGCCCAGCTTCTGGTGGCCGGCCAGCGAGGACGCCTCCGCGGAGATGCCCTCCTCCAGGTCGCCGTCGGAGACGATGGCCCATACGGTGTGGTCGAACGGGGACTCGCCCTCGGCGGCCTCCGGGTCGAACAGGCCGCGCTCGTAGCGGGCGGCCATCGCCATGCCGACCGCGTTGGCGATGCCCTGGCCCAGCGGGCCGGTGGTGGTCTCGACACCCGCCGTGTGGCCGTGCTCGGGGTGACCCGGGGTACGGCTGCCGGCGACCCGGAAGGCCTTCAGGTCGTCCAGGGACAGCCCGTAGCCGGAGAGGTAGAGCTGGGTGTAGAGAGTCAGCGACGTGTGCCCGGGGGAGAGGACGAAGCGGTCGCGGCCGACCCAGGCCGGATCGGTGGGGTCGTGCCGCAGGAAGCGCTGGAAGATCACGTATGCAGCCGGGGCCAGCGACATCGCGGTGCCGGGGTGCCCGTTGCCCACCTTCTGCACGGCATCCATCGCGAGGACGCGGGCCGTGTCGACGGTCCGCTGGTCCAGTTCGGTCCATTCGAATGCGTTCGTCGGCGTGGTGCTCACCCTGTCTCAGGGCTCCTTCCTGGTGGTGAAGAGTGACCCCGTGAAGGGGACCGGTCGGCCACGTCGCTGTGGTCCTGACGTTCGCTGGTGCCGGTCACGGAGGGTTGATCCCGCTTCTCTGTGCGAGCCTACCGCTCACAAGGGGCCTCACCTTGCGTGCCGGGGCAACCGGGGTGGCGCTATCGGCATTCCCGAAGGGCTTCGCGGGCTCTGTCCTACCCTCACCCGGACCCGAACGGTCCGCTCGTCCGAGGGGCAAGACGGGCGGCCCGGCCGTCCGCGGCGCGAACTGCGGCGATTCACCCGCGGGTGTGCGGCTCCGGCTCGCCGGGGCACCCCGGGGCGGGACGGGACATATGGAGCGTCTAAGGTGGCGTGGTACGCGCAGCGCGGACGCACCGGAGCCCACGGGCCCAGGGGACGCCTGTGGAAGTTCATCGTGAGTTGGGGTGTTCGTGACCGCCGTCGAATCCCGCCCCGCCGGGGCGGTCGGGGCGACGCCTGCGCACCGGCCGTTCGGGGCCCGTGTCGGCGCATTCGTCGCACTGACCAAGCCGCGGATCATCGAGCTGCTGCTGATCACCACCGTCCCGGTGATGTTCCTGGCACAGCACGGTGTACCCGACCCGTGGCTGGTCGTCGAGGTCGTCGTCGGCGGCTACCTCTCCGCGGGTGGCGCCAACGCCCTCAACATGTACATCGACCGCGACATCGACGCGGTGATGTCCCGCACCGAGCGCCGGCCGATCGTCACCGGCATGGTGTCCCCGCGCGAGGCGCTGGTCTTCGGCATCGCGCTGGCGATCGGCTCGACCCTCTGGCTGGGTCTGCTGGTCAACGCGCTCTCCTCGGCGCTGGCGCTGGGCGCACTGCTCTTCTACGTGTTCGTCTACACCCTCGGCCTGAAGCGCCGCACGACCCAGAACATCGTGTGGGGCGGCATCGCCGGCTGCATGCCGGTGTTCGTCGGCTGGGCCGCGGTGACGAACTCGCTCTCCTGGTCCGCGCTGGTGCTCTTCCTGGTGATCTTCTTCTGGACGCCGCCGCACTACTGGCCGCTGTCGATGAAGGTCCGCGAGGACTACGTCAAGGCGGGCGTGCCGATGCTCCCCGTCATCAAGGGCAACCTGGCCGTCGCCCGGCAGATCGTCGCCTACTCCTGGGTGATGGTCGCGGTCTCGCTGGCCCTGTGGCCGCTCGGCCACACCAGCTGGCTGTACCCGGTCTCCGCGGTGGTGCTCGGCGCGTTCTGGCTGAAGGAGGCGCACGGCCTGCACGCCCGCGCCAAGGCCGGGGTGGTCGGCGCCAAGCTCAAGGAGATGCGGCTCTTCCACTGGTCCATCACCTACCTGACCCTGCTGTTCGTGGTCATCGCGGTGGACCCGTTCGTCAAGTGACGGCGAACGCCTGAGACCGACCGGAGCCCCGGGGCCTGCGCCCCGGGGCTCCGTCGCTCCGTCGTACCGGACCGGCCCGGTCGGGCGGCTACCGGCCGAGGACGGCCATCGCGGCGTTGTGGCCGGGGATCCCGCTGACGCCGCCGCCGCGCACCGCGCCGGCCCCGCAGAGCAGCACGTTCGGGTGGGCGGTGGCGACGCCCCAGCGGTCGGCCGGGTCCTCGCCCCAGGGGAAGGCCAGCTCGCGGTGGAAGATGTTGCCGCCGGGCAGGCCGAGGTCGGCCTCCAGGTCCGGCGGGCTCTTCGCCTCGATGCAGGGCCGGCCCTCGCCGTCCACGGCCAGGCAGTCGGCCAGCGGCTCGTCCAGGCACTCCTGCAGCGGCGCGAGCACCGCCTCCAGTGCGGCCGCCCGGGCCTTCTCCGGGTCGTCGGCGAACAGCCGGGCCGGCTGGTGCACCCCGAACAGGGTGAGGGTGTGGAAGCCCTGCGCGGCGAGCTCCGGACCCAGGATCGACGGGTCGGTCAGCGAGTGGCAGTAGATCTCGGAGGGCGCCGGTGAGGGCATCCGCCCCTCGGCCGCCTGCCGGTAGGCGGTCTCCAGTTCGCCGTACGACTCCGCCAGGTGCAGTGTGCCGGCGAAGGCGTCCCGCGGGTCCACCGCGGTGTCCCTCAGTCGGGGCAGTCGGCGCAGCAGCATGTTGACCTTGAGCTGGGAGCCCTCCGGGGCGGGCTCCGGCGGTGCCTCGCCGAGCAGCCGGGCGAGGGTCTGCGGGGCGGCGTTGCACAGCACCGTCCCGGCGCCCACCCGGTGCTCGCGGCCGTCGTGGTGGAAGGCGACCTCGGCGGTGCCCCCGGCGGTGCCCGGGTCGATCGCGGTCGCCTCGCAGCCGGTGCGGATCTCGGCGCCGGCGGCCCGGGCGGCGTCCGCCAGTGCGTCGGTGAGCGCGCCCATGCCGCCGACCGGCACGTTCCAGTCGCCGGTGCCGCCGCCGATCACGTGGTAGAGGAAGCAGCGGTTCTGCGCCAGCCCCGGGTCGTGGGCGTGGGTGAAGGTGCCGATCAGGGCGTCGGTGAGTACCACGCCGCGGACGAGGTCGTCGGCGAAGGCGCCCTCCACGGCCTCGCCGATCGGCCGCTCGAACAGCGCCTCCCAGGCCGCCGGGTCGTCGATCCGCCGCCGCAGCTCCGCCCGGGTGGGCAGCGGCTCGGTGAGGGACGGGAAGACCCGTTCGGCGACCACGGACGTCCGCCCGTAGAACTCCTGCCAGGCCGCGTGCTCCCGGTCGGAGCCGGTCAGGGCGCGGAAGGACGCGGCGGTGCGGGAGTCGTCCGCCCGGTCGACCAGCAGCCCGGTCGGCCGTCCGCCGCGGACGGTCGGGGTGTACGAGGAGATCCGCCGGGGCCGCACCGCGAAGTGCAGCCCCAGCTCGGCGACGATCTTCTGCGGCAGCAGGCTCACCAGGTACGAGTACCGGGACAGCCGGGCGGCGACCCCGGGGAAGGCCTCGGTGGAGACCGCGGCCCCGCCGGTGCGGCCGAGCCGTTCCAGCACCAGCACGCTGCGGCCGGCCCGCGCCAGGTAGGCGGCGGCCACCAGGCCGTTGTGGCCGCCGCCGACCACGACGACGTCGTAGCGGCCGCGGACGGGGGAGTCGGGCGTGGTCGCGTCACCTCGGGAGGGCTGCATGCGGCAGGTCTACCAGAGGCGGTGCGGGGCGGCCAGGGTGCGGACAGGGGTGTCGGGCGGCTGCGCCGGTGTCAGCGCGGCGGGAGCTCGCTCGGGCCGACGTGTCCGTCCAGCCAGTCCTTGAGCGGGCGGGAGGCGCGCAGGAAGCCGGTGATCCGCTCGTACGCCTGCGCGGTGCCCAGCCAGGCGGCGGGCTCCCACTCCTGCCAGGCGATCAGGCCCTTGTTGCGCAGCAGCCCGATCCGCGGGTGGTCCTTGGGGTAGCCGCGGGGCGCCGACTTCAGCGGGTCCCGGCCGACCACGGAGGGCCCGGCCGCCCCGACCGCCGCGACCACCCGTTCCAGCTCGGCGCCGGTGACGTCCTCCGCGACCGCCTCCCGGTAGCGGGTCAGCTGGTCCGTCGCCAGCTGGTACATCCCGTTGCCACAGGCCAGGCCGTCCGCCGAGAGCTGGACGTAGCCGCCGGCCTCCAGGAAGGCGCCGATGTGCGTCTTGTACGGCGACTTGTCGGCGCTGAACCGGACGTCCCGGTTGGGACGGAAGATCTTGCCCGGCCCGAACTCGTCCTCCAGGGCGTCCAGCAGATCGGCCATCGGGGCCCGGACGGACCGCTCGTAGCGGTCCTTGTGCGCCGTCCAGAAGGTCTTGGAGTTGTCGGCCTCCAGCTGCTCGTAGAACTCGAGCGCCTCGGCCGGCCAGCCATCGAAGGTCATCCTGCCAGGGTAGGGCGCGCCGGTGTGGCCCGCCGCACACCTCGCCGCCGTCGCCACGCGTTCTACCGCTCGGTAGCATGCGGGCATGACCAGCGCAGAGACCGCCACCCCCACCGCGCAGGACGCGCGCGCCGAGCGGCGCGCCAAGCGCATCGCCAAGCACATCACCGCCTTCACCGCCCAGCACGGCGGCAGCGCGGACGGCGTCGTCGAGTACGTCGGCCGCACCGCCACCCGGATCGTGCTCGTCGGTGCGGACGGCGCCTGGGGCGACCAGGTCGCCCCGACCTACGCCATCGGGCAGCGTGCGGCCCAGCTCGCCGGCGTCACCCTGCACGACAGCTTCGAGGGCGAGCTCGGCCTCAAGGTGAAGACGAGCGCCTACGAGTGGAAGCGGATGGCCGGCATCCAGATCTGAGGCCTGCCGAGAACCACGCAGGGGCGCGGGGAACCGCGCCCCTGTTCTGCGCCCTGCGTCCGGCCGGTCAGCTCGCGGGGACCAGCTGGGCCGGGACGGGGGCCGGGTCGGTCGCGGGGCGGGTGCGCAGGGCGAGCGGGATGCGGAGGGCGGCGGCCCAGGTGAGGGCGGCGCCCACCATGTGCAGCCCGACCATGACCTCGGGGGCGTCCGTGAAGTACTGGACGAAGCCGAGCACGCCCTGCAGCAGCAGGACGACCAGCAGGTCCCGCACCCGCGCCCGGGCCGCCCGCGGGGCCTTCACCGCGGCGAGCACGAACACCGCGGCCAGCACGAGGCCGATCGACAGGAAGGCCAGGTCGGCGTGGGCCTGGGCGAGGCGGTCGTAGTCGACCGGGATGCGCCAGACGTCGCTGGAGGAGCCGGGGTGGTGGCCCGCGCCGGTGACCAGGGTGCCCGCCGTGACGAGCAGGCCGACCACGGCGACCAGGACGTACGACAGCTGCAGCAGCGGCCGGGGCACGAGGAGTTCGGGGGTGCCGTCGCCCTCCGCGGTGCGCTCCCACATCAGCACGGCGACCCAGACCAGGCCCATCGCGGCGACCATGTGCACCGCCACCACGTACGGGTTCAGACCGGTGAGCACGGTGATGCCGCCGATCACGGCGTTGCTCATGACCAGCCAGAACTGCGCCCAGCCGAGCCGGGTGAGCGAGCGGCGCCACGGCGCGGCGCAGCGCGCGGCCAGGGTGGCCCAGGCGATCGCCGCGCAGAGCACGTAGGTGAGCATCCGGTTGGTGAACTCGATGACGCCGTGGATGCCCATCTCGGGCGTCGGCGTGATGCTCTCGCCGGTGCAGCGCGGCCAGGTGGTGCAGCCGAGGCCGGACGCGCTGAGCCGTACGGCGCCGCCGGTGAGCACGATGACCACGCTCATCACCAGGGCGGACAGCGCCGCCCGGCGGACGGTCGCGGCCGTCGGGTGCCAGCGGTCGGCGAGGAGTGCGGTGGGGGTGAACACCGCTTCATCCTAGATTGCCCTTATCCGATCACCGACCGCGGCCCGGCCGCGGCGGTCAGCCGGCGGCCCGCCGCCTCCCGCGGGACTTGCGGGGGTACGGGAACAGCCGTGGCGAGCGTTTCGCCGCGACGTCCTCGATCCAGCCGAAGCTGAGGACGAACAGCCCGATCAGCGGGATCGCCGCGAAGAGCTGCGGATAGGGGCTGCCGAGCACCGAGCCCCAGTTGTCGGCGAGGTAGTCGACCCGCCAGAGCTGGTCGATCACCGGGACGGACAGCTCCAGGGCGAGCGTGTGCCAGAGGTAGACGCTGACGGCCCGGGCGTTCAGCAGGCTGATGATGCCGTTGAACGGTTCCAGGCGCCGGGGCCACTGCTCCCAGGACGGGCTGAGGTGGAGCAGCAGCAGGACGAAGCCGAAGGACCAGACGGCCTGGGCGATCGGCACGCCCTCCAGGTCGCCGACCTCGGTCGGGTCGAGTGCCGGCCGGCTGACGTACCACCAGTACCCGGCGACCATGACGAGCGGCGCCACCGAGGGGGCGACGTACTGCGGGATCTTCTTCAGCAGGCCCTCGTTGTGGGCCATGCCGAGGATCCAGCAGGAGCCGAAGATCGTGAAGTCGGAGTAGGTCTCCCAGATCCGGCCGTCCTCCGGGAGCAGGCCGGAGAAGAAGGTCAGCACCAGCGGGGTGAGCACGGTCACCAGCGGGAAGCGGCGCAGGGCGCGCAGCATCAGCGGCGACAGCAGCACGTACCAGAGGTAGGCGCGCAGGTACCAGAGCGGAACGCCGACCTGGGTGCCCCAGCTGTCCTCCATGAGCCCGAAGCCGTGCAGCTCGCCCACGGGGTAGGGCGGGGTGCTGATCGGCAGGATCCAGAAGGCGAGCTTGCCCCACCACCAGTTGGGGTGGCCCTCGGAGTCCGGGCCCCAGCCGTCCAGGATCCACAGGGTCATCATCACGACGCCGAACAGCCACATCGGCGGCAGCAGGCGGCGCAGTCGGCCGCGGATGACGGTCAGCGCGGGCCGCTTCAGCGAACGCGCCATCAGCGAGCCGGCCAGCGCGAACATCACGCCCATGGACGGGAAGACCAGCGGCAGCCACGCCCAGCTGAAGTTGTGGTAGAGCACCACGCGGACGAGGGCCAGGCCGCGCAGCAGGTCGAGGTAGCGGTCGCGGCCGCCACCGCTGCGGGCGGGCTTCGCCTCCGGGGAGGCCTCCTGCTCCTCCTCCTCGGCCGGGGAGCCCGGCGGGCGGGCGTACTGGGCGTCGAAGGCCTTGGCGAGCGCGGCGAGCTCGTCCGGGACGCGGAGCTTGAGGGTCTCGTCGTGCCGGGGCACGGAGTTGCGGGCCGCGGTGGGCGGCGCCGGCCAGTCGCCCCCGGCGGGGCCGTCCTGTGCGGGCTCGTCGAAGACCGGCCGCTCGGCGGTGCGCTGCGCGGCCGCCGGGGCGGGGCGCGGCCCGGTGTGCTCCGGGCCGGGCTGCGGACGGCCCGGCCCGGCGGACCCGGGGCCTCGGCGCTGCGGGGGCAGGCCGCCGCGGCCGCCGGGCGGCGGGGGGACGCGCAGGGCCATGGTCTCGTCGGGGGAGAAGCCGCTCCGGGGTGCGGAGGGGCGCTCGCCGGCGCCCGGGCGCCCGCCCGTGCGGGGGCCGGGCCCCTGCGGGCGGTACCCGTTGCCCGGTCCCTGCGGGCCGTTGGGCGCACCCGGTCCCTGCGGGCGGCCAGTCGGGTCGGGACGGCCCGGGCCGCCGGTGCCGCGGGGCGCGCCGGCGGCGCCGGGCGGGGGACCGGAGGGCGCGCCGGGACGGCCCGGGGCGGCCGGACGGTCGGTGCCCTCGCCGGGCTGGGGGCGCTTGCGCGGGGTGAAGAAGCTCTCGGCCGGATCGGGCCGCTCGGTCGGCTCGGACACGGTCAAACCTCCACGATCGGGGCGGAGACCTCGCCGGTACGCCGCAGGTTGTGCCGACGCGGTCGGCCGCCGGTGACGGCGGTGATCGACGACTGCGGTGGCACGAAGTACAGGGGTCGCCGGTGGACCGTCCGCTGGACCGGCGGGGTGATCGGGTGCCCGGGCGCCTCGCGGCCGAGCCGCAGGGCGAGGACGGCGACGAGGGCGAGCAGGCCCTGGGCGGCGAGCACGCCGGTGCGCCCGTCGTGGAACACCGCGTCGGTCGCCGTGCCGCGGAGCAGCACCGGACCGGGCAGGCAGACCGCGAGGGCCGCGGGCAGGAAGGGCCTCAGCGGCGGGGCGGCGAGGCGGCGGGCGCGGAGGACCGACTGCCGACGGTGCTGACTGCGGGGCATGGGTGTTCCTGGTGGGCCGGTACGGGGTGCCGGTTCAGTGGCCGGTGGTGGTCGTGGCGGTGCCGGTCCTGGCGGTCGTGCCGGTCTTCACCGTGGTGCCGGGCTTGGCGGTGGTGGACGTCTTGGTGCCCGCGGAGTGCGAGGCGGTGGCCTTGGCGGTGCCGGACTTGGACGCGGAACCGCTGGGCTTGCCGGAGGCGCCGGGGTGGCCGATCTGGGTGGCCTTGGAGGACGTGGGCGAGGGGCTCGCCGACACGGTCGGCACGGGCTGCGGGCTCGGCACCGCGGTGGACGAGGCGAGCGAGTCGGGCAGTTCCAGCGGCGGGGCCTGGGCGACGGCGCCGAAGAGGCTGACCACCATGCCGACGGTGAAGAGCAGCCCGCTGCCGCCGACCATCCAGCCCAGGTGCCGCAGGAGGCGGCCGCGGGTCCCGGACTCGTCCACGAAGACCGGTGCCGGCTCGGCTCCGGTGGGTATGGCAGCCGGGTCGTCCGTCCGGGGTTGGGAGATCGACATCGGGATCCGGGCCCTCCAGGGTCAGGCGGGCGCGCTGAACCGCCGCCTGCCAGACCGTAGTGCACCCGGTCGACCTGAATCAGTGTCAATGTCCGATGTGGGGAGATATGCGGTGAGCTTGTGACCGGATCGAGACGTGCGGTGGGCGCCTCGGGTGCGGACCGGACTGCCGTGTGCGATCGCCCGATCGGTCCCCGGTGTGCCGCCGGTGCGGGAGCGGACGGCCCCGCCGCTGGCGGCCCCTCGGCGGGAGGAGCGCCGGGCGCCGCCGGAACCGCGGGAGGAACGGGGGCAATCGGCGCACCTCGGGCATTGGTCTTGACCAATGGCCCGGAGGGTCGGGAGAGTGCGCACTGATCACTCCCACTCTCTCCGCGGAGCCCCCTTCCCATGCGCATATCCCGACCCGTCGCCGCCCTGGTGCTCGGCGGATCCCTCGCCCTCGGCGCCCTCGCCCCGGCCGCGCACGCCGCCCCGTCCGGCGGCACCTGCCCGGGCCTCGGCACGGCCGGCCTGTACGGCGAGTTCGTCGAGGGCGACGACACCCACTCGCCGGACGCCGAGGGCGCGGTCGCGGTCGGCGGCAACGCCGACTTCCGCGGCGGCTTCTCGGTGGGCAACGAGCTGACGGCCGCCCAGGTGGCCGCCCTGCCCGGCGGCAACGCCCTGGTGGTGGCCGGCGGCATCAGGGGCGGCGTCCAGGTCATGCAGGGCAACGGCGTGTACGGCGGCACGCTCGCCGGCACCGCCGAGGCCCACCACGGCACGGTCGTGCACGGCGCCTCGCCGATCGACTTCGCCGCCGAGTTCGCGAAGCTGCGCGCGGTCTCCACCGACCTGGCGAAGCTGACCACCCCCGGCACCGCGATCAAGGCCGCCGGCGGAACCCTGACCCTCACCGGCACCGACGCCGGCCTCAACGCCTTCGTGCTGACGGCCGCGCAGCTCCAGGGCGCCGAGGAGGTCTACCTGCACGTGCCCGTCGGCGCGGTCACCGTGGTCAGCGTCACCGGCGACGGCTACGACCAGGCGGCGGCGCACACCACCGGCTTCTTCCTGTGGGACGCGGCGGCCGCGACGTACGTGCTCGACGACAAGAGCCGGTCCGCCTCGGGCGGCGCCGTCCGGGCCCGCCTGCTGTGGAACTTCCCGACCGCCACCAAGGTCGTCAAGAACAGCGGCAACGCCTGGCCCGGCAGCGTGCTCGCCCCGAACGCCGCCTTCGACCTCGGCTCCGGCGGCCCGGTCAACGGCTCGGTGATCGCCGAGTCGCTCAAGGGCAGCGGCGGGGCCGAGACCCACCACTACCCGTTCGCGGGCTGCCTGCCCGGCACGGACACCCCGAAGCCCACGCCCTCCGGCTCCACCCCGCCGGCCACCACCGGCGGCGGCTCCACCGGCACCACGGGCACCACAGGTGCGACGGGTGCGTCGACGAACGGCGGGACCTCCACCGGGGGCACCACCGGCGGCAGCAGCCCGTCCCCGACGCCCTCGGGCTCCATCCCGGCCACCCCGCCCGCCACCACCGGCTCCACCACCGGCGGGCTCGCCTTCACCGGCGCCGACGGCGTGGTCCCGCTGGCGATAGGCGGCGCCCTGGTGCTGGCCGCGGGCGGCGGCATCGTCCTCGCCGTCCGCCGGCGCCGCGCCTGACCGGCCCCGGACGCGGCGGTGCCCCCGCACCCGAGGGGTACGGGGGCACCGCCGCGCCGGGACTCACTCCCAGCGGAAGAACCGCGCCGCCGCGGCCAGCCCCAGCACCGACCAGACGGCCAGCACCCCGAGGTCCGACCAGGGCACCCCGGCGCCGTACTGCAGCACCGAGCGCAGCCCGTCCGAGAGGGCGCTGATCGGCAGCAGCTCCAGCACCGGCCGCACGGCCTCCGGGAAGCGCGACAGCGGCACCACCACGCCGCCGATCAGCAGCAGCAGGACGAAGACCAGGTTCGCGCCGGCCAGCGTGGCCTCCGCCTTCAGCGTGCCGGCCATCAGCAGGCCCAGGCCCGAGAAGGCGGCGGTGCCGAGCACCAGCAGCCCGGCGACGGCGAGCGGACCGCCCTGCGGCGACCAGCCCAGCGCCAGCGCGATCACGGTCAGCAGCGCCACCTGCAGCACCTCGGTGACCAGCACGCAGCCGGTCTTCGCGGTGAGCAGCGCCCAGCGCGGCAGCGGCGTCGCACCGAGCCGCTTCAGCACGCCGTAGCGCCGCTCGAAGCCGGTGGCGATCGCCTGCCCGGTGAAGGCGGTGGACATCACGGCGAGCGCCAGCAGCCCGGGCGCCAGGAAGTCGACCCGCTTGCCGGGGCCGTCCGCGGCGACGATGTCGACGGCGCTGAACAGCACCAGCAGCACGGTCGGGATGATCACCGTCAGCAGCAGCTGCTCGCCGTTGCGCAGCAGCATCCGGGTCTCCAGCGCGGTCTGCGCCAGCAGCATCCGGCCGACCGGGGCGGCCGCCGGCCGCGGTGAGTAGTCGGTCACGAGCGCAGCTCCCGTCCGGTCAGCTCCAGGAAGACGTCCTCCAGGCTGCGCCGCTGCACGGCCAGCCCCTCCGGCATGACACCCGCCCCGGCGCACCAGGCGGTGACGGCGGCGAGCAGCTGCGGGTCGACCGGGGCGTCCACCCGGTACGAGCCGGGGGCCGCCTCGACGGCGACCGCGCCGGACGGCAGGACGGCCCGCAGGCCGTCCAGGTCCAGGCCGGTGGGGGCGTCGAAGCGGACGCCGTCCTCGGCCCGGCAGAGCTCCTGCGGGGAGCCGGCGGCGACCACCCGGCCGCGGTCGACGACCGCGACCGCGTCGGCGAGCTGCTCGGCCTCGTCCATGTGGTGGGTGGTGACCACCACGGTCACGCCGTCGCGGCGCAGCTCGCGGACCAGCTCCCAGGTGGCGCGGCGGGCCTGCGGGTCGAGGCCGGCGGTCGGCTCGTCCAGGAAGACCAGCTCGGGGCGGCCGACCACGGCCATGGCGAGGGCGAGCCGCTGCTGCTGCCCGCCGGAGAGCCGGCGGTAGGCGGTGCGCCCGCAGGAGCCGAGGCCGAGTCGCTCGACCAGGGCGTCCACGTCCAGCGGGTCGGCGTACAGCTTCGCGGTGTGCCGGAGCATCTCGACGGCGCGGGCGCCCGGGTAGACGCCGCCGGACTGCAGCATCACGCCGATCCGCGGGCGCAGCGCAGCGCCGTCGGCGACCGGGTCGAGGCCGAGCACCCGGACGGTGCCGGCGTCGGCGCGGCGGTAGCCCTCGCAGATCTCGACGGTGGTGGTCTTGCCGGCGCCGTTCGGGCCGAGCACGGCGGTGACGGTGCCGCGGGCGATGGTGAGGTCGAGGCCGTCGACGGCCGTCTTCTCGCCGTACCGTTTGACCAGCCCGGCCACCTCTACGGCGGGTTCGAGTCGCATACCGGCGAGTGTAAGAGGCGGCCGGCCGGGCCCCGGACACCGGGCCGCCGCCGCCCGTCCATGCGGGTCAGGTAAGCCTTACCTGCGTGATTGAGGACACCGCTGAGGCGTGGATCACGGCTTGTTCCTCCGGAACGAATTACGCAACAATGGTGTTGTGAAAAACATGCGCGAGCACCCGGCACAGGACGGAGCGGCCGAGACGGCCCCCGGCTGCGCCGTGCCCGCGACGGCGGCGGAGGTCCTGCTGGAGGGCCATCGGGCGACCCGGGACCGGGTCGCCCGCTCGATCCTCGACCACGGCCCCTCCTCCGCGGCCGACCTGGCCAGCCGCCTCGGCCTGACCGCCGCGGCCGTCCGCCGCCACCTGGACTCGCTGGCCGCCGCCGGCCTGGTCGAGTCCCGTGAGCAGCGGGTCTACGGCAGCCGCGGCCGCGGCCGTCCGGCGAAGGTGTTCGCCCTGACCGAGTCCGGCCGGGACGCCTTCTACCAGGCGTACGACCAGATCGCCGCCGACGCCCTGCGCTGGATCTCGGAGTCGGTGGGCGGCGGCACGGCGGGCGAGGAGGCGGTCGCCGCCTTCGCCCGGGCCCGCTTCGCCAAGCAGGGCCAGAAGTACCTGAGCAGCCTGGAGCAGGCCGCGGCCGGTCACCGCGCCGAGGCGCTCGCCGAGGCGCTGAGCGCCGACGGGTACGCTGCCACGGTGCGGCGCGTGCCCTCCGCCGCGGCCGCGAAGGCCCCGGCGGGCGCCCAGCTCTGCCAGCACCACTGCCCGGTCGCGCACATCGCCGAGCAGTTCCCGCAGCTCTGCGAGGCCGAGACCGAGGTCTTCTCGCAGCTCCTGGGCACCCATGTGCAACGACTGGCCACGATCGCCCACGGCGACGGGGTCTGCACCACCTATGTGCCGGCATCCGGTGCCGCACCGTCGTCCGCCGAGCGGGCGCCCGGTGCCGTGCCGACTGCCGGTACGTCCCCCAATGAAACGGCTCGTCCGCGCGGAGGAAATTCGCATGACTGACATCGCACACCCCGAGCTCGAGGGCCTGGGCACCTACGAGTACGGCTGGGCCGACTCCGACGAGGCCGGCGCGGTCGCCAAGCGCGGTCTCAGCGAGGAGGTCGTGCGCGACATCTCGGCGAAGAAGAACGAGTCCGAGTGGATGCTCAACCTGCGTCTCAAGGGCCTGAAGCTCTTCGGTAAGAAGCCCATGCCGACCTGGGGCTCCGACCTGTCGGGCATCGACTTCGACAACATCAAGTACTTCGTGCGCTCGACCGAGAAGCAGGCCGAGTCCTGGGAGGACCTGCCCGCCGACATCAAGGCGACGTACGACAAGCTGGGCATCCCGGAGGCGGAGAAGCAGCGCCTGGTCGCCGGTGTCGCGGCGCAGTACGAGTCCGAGGTCGTCTACCACCAGATCCGCGAGGACCTGGAGCAGCAGGGCGTCATCTTCCTGGACACCGACACCGCGCTGAAGGAGCACCCGGAGCTCTTCAAGGAGTACTTCGGCACCGTCATCCCGGTGGGTGACAACAAGTTCGCCTCACTGAACACGGCCGTGTGGTCGGGCGGCTCGTTCATCTACGTGCCGAAGGGCGTGCACGTCGACATCCCGCTGCAGGCCTACTTCCGGATCAACACCGAGAACATGGGCCAGTTCGAGCGGACGCTGATCATCGTCGACGAGGACGCCTACGTCCACTACGTCGAGGGCTGCACCGCGCCGATCTACTCCTCGGACTCGCTGCACTCCGCGGTCGTCGAGATCATCGTCAAGAAGGGCGGCCGCTGCCGCTACACGACCATCCAGAACTGGTCGAACAACGTCTACAACCTGGTCACCAAGCGTGCCGTGGCGTACGAGGGCGCGACCATGGAGTGGGTCGACGGCAACATCGGCTCCAAGGTCACCATGAAGTACCCGGCCGTCTACCTGATGGGCGAGCACGCCAAGGGCGAGACGCTCTCCATCGCCTTCGCCGGCGAGGGCCAGCACCAGGACGCGGGCGCCAAGATGGTCCACATGGCCCCGCACACCTCCTCGTCCATCGTCTCCAAGTCGGTGGCCCGCGGCGGCGGCCGCACCTCGTACCGCGGCCTGATCGAGATCGGCGAGGGCTCGCACGGCGCGAAGTCCAACGTGCTCTGCGACGCGCTGCTGGTCGACACCGTCTCCCGCTCCGACACGTACCCCTACGTCGACGTCCGCGAGGACGACGTCTCCATGGGCCACGAGGCGACGGTCTCCAAGGTCAGCGAGGACCAGCTCTTCTACCTGATGAGCCGCGGTATGACCGAGCAGGAGGCCATGGCGATGATCGTCCGCGGCTTCGTCGAGCCGATCGCGCGCGAGCTGCCGATGGAGTACGCGCTGGAGCTCAACCGGCTGATCGAGCTGCAGATGGAGGGTGCGGTCGGCTGACGCCCCGCCGCCCCCGTCCGTCCCGTTCCCCAGGAAGAGAGCACTACGACAGCCATGGCTGACGTCAACACCCCTAGCGGTGCCACCACCGCCGGTTCGATCGAGGTCGGCACCGCCGGCGCGCAGCTGGCCGGCCCCGGCACCGGCCGCAGCACCGCCGTGCAGCAGCCGATCGACGCCCGCGTCGCGGTCAAGCCGTCCTTCGACGTGAACGACTTCCCCGTGCCGCACGGCCGCGAGGAGGACTGGCGGTTCACCCCGCTGCACCGCCTGAACGGTCTGCACGACGGCACCGCCGCCGAGGGCGCCACCGGCCAGGACAAGCTGGAACTGGCCCTGCCGGACGGCGTCACCGCCGAGACCGTCGGCCGTGACGACGCCCGCCTCGGCACCGCCGGCAAGCCGGTCGACCGGGTCGCCGCCCAGGCGTTCAGCGCCTTCGAGCAGGCCCTGGTGGTCACCGTCCCCAAGGAGCAGGTGCTCACCGAGCCGGTGAAGATCGACGTGCACGGCGAGGGCGGCGTCCGCTTCGCCCACGTGGTCGTCGACGTCAAGCCGTTCGCCGAGGCCGTCGTGGTGATCAACCACACCGGCACCGGCACCCGCGCCGCCAACGTCGAGCTGCTCGTCGGCGAGGGCGCCAAGCTCACCTTCGTCTCCGTCCAGGACTGGGAGCGCGACGCGGTGCACGCCGCCCAGCACACCGCCCTGGTCGGCCGCGACGCCACCTTCAAGTCCGTCGCGGTGACCTTCGGCGGCGACCTGGTCCGCATCCACCCGCGGGTGACCTACGCGGCCCCCGGCGGCGAGGCCGAGCTGTTCGGCCTGTACTTCGCCGACGCCGGCCAGCACCTGGAGCACCGCCTGGTCATCGACCACGACACCCCGCACTGCCGGTCCAACGTGGTCTACAAGGGCGCCCTTCAGGGCCAGGACGCGCACGCGGTCTGGGTCGGCGACGTGCTGATCCGCGCCGCCGCGCTGGGCACCGACACCTACGAGCTCAACCGCAACCTGGTGCTCACCGACGGCGCCCGGGTCGACTCGATCCCCAACCTGGAGATCGAGACCGGCGAGATCGTCGGCGCCGGCCACGCCTCCGCGACCGGCCGCTTCGACGACGAGCAGCTGTTCTACCTGCAGGCCCGCGGCATCCCGGCCGAGGAGGCCCGCCGCCTGGTCGTCCGCGGCTTCTTCGCCGAGCTCGTCCAGCAGATCGGCGTCGCCGAGATCCAGGACCACCTGATGGAGAAGATCGAGGCCGAGCTGGAAGCGACGGTCGCATGAGCTTCCTCCGGGCGTGTGCGCTGAGCGACCTGGCCGAGGACGTCCCCCGCCGGGTCGAGCTCAACGGTGTCCCGGTCTCGGTGGTCCGCACCGACGAGGGCGTCTTCGCCGTCAACGACACCTGCTCGCACGCCAACGTCTCGCTGTCCGAGGGCGAGGTCGAGGACTGCATGATCGAGTGCTGGCTGCACGGATCGAGCTTCGACCTGCGCACCGGCAAGCCGTCCGGGCTGCCCGCCACCAAGCCGGTCGCCGTCTACCCCGTAAAGATCGAAGGGGACGACGTGCTCGTCTCCGTCAACCAGGAGTCCTGAGCCCCATGGCAACGCTTGAAATCCGCGACCTGCACGTCTCCGTCGAGGCCGAGAACGGCCCGCGCGAGATCCTCCGCGGCGTCGACCTGACCGTGAAGCAGGGCGAGACCCACGCCATCATGGGCCCCAACGGCTCCGGCAAGTCCACCCTCGCCTACTCCCTGGCCGGGCACCCGAAGTACACCGTCACCGGCGGCTCGGTGCTGCTGGACGGCGAGGACGTGCTGGAGATGTCCGTCGACGAGCGGGCCCGCGCGGGCGTCTTCCTGGCCATGCAGTACCCGGTCGAGGTCCCCGGCGTCTCCGTCTCCAACTTCCTGCGCACCGCCGCCACCGCGATCCGCGGCGAGGCCCCCAAGCTGCGCACCTGGGTGAAGGAGGTCAAGGAGGCCATGGCCGCGCTCCAGATGGACCCGGCCTTCGCCGAGCGCAACGTCAACGAGGGCTTCTCCGGCGGTGAGAAGAAGCGCCACGAGATCCTCCAGCTGGAGCTCCTCAAGCCGAAGATCGCGATCCTCGACGAGACCGACTCCGGCCTGGACGTCGACGCGCTGCGCGTCGTCTCCGAGGGCATCAACCGGGTCCGCTCGACCGGCGAGGTCGGCACCCTGCTGGTCACCCACTACACCCGCATCCTGCGGTACATCAAGCCCGACCACGTCCACGTCTTCGCGGCAGGCCGCATCGTCGAGTCCGGCGGTGCCGAGCTGGCCGACAAGCTGGAGGAAGAGGGCTACGAGAGCTACGTGAAGGGCGGCGCTTCCGAGTGACGACGACTCATACCGGCTCGGCGCTGACCGGGCTCCTCGACACCGACGCGATCCGCAAGGACTTCCCCGTCCTGCAGCGCCTGCTGCACGACGAGAAGCCGCTGGTCTACCTGGACAACGCGGCGACCTCGCAGAAGCCGCGCCAGGTGCTGGAGGCGCTGAACGCGTACTACGAGCGGCACAACGCCAACGTGCACCGCGGTGTGCACGTGCTGGCCGAGGAGGCCACGGCACTGTACGAGGGCGCCCGCGACAAGGTCGCGGCCTTCGTCAACGCGCCGAGCCGGGACGAGGTGATCTTCACCAAGAACGCCTCGGAGTCGCTCAACCTGGTCGCCAACATGCTCGGCTGGGCCGACGAGCCCTACCGCGTCGACGCGGACGCCGAGATCGTGATCACCGAGATGGAGCACCACTCCAACATCGTCCCGTGGCAGCTGCTCTCGCAGCGCACCGGCGCGAAGCTGAAGTGGTTCGGGCTGACCGACGAGGGCCGGCTCGATCTGTCGAACATCGACGAGCTGATCACCGAGAAGACCAAGGTGGTCTCCTTCACCCTGGTCTCCAACCTGCTGGGCACGCTCAACCCGGTCGAGACCATCGTCCGCAAGGCCCAGTCGGTCGGTGCGCTGGTCGTGATCGACGCCTCGCAGGCCGCCCCGCACATGGTGCTGGACGTGCAGGCGCTGGAGGCCGACTTCGTCGCCTTCACCGGCCACAAGATGCTCGCCCCGACCGGCATCGGCGTGCTGTGGGGCCGTCAGGAGCTGCTGGAGGACCTCCCGCCGTTCCTCGGCGGCGGCGAGATGATCGAGACCGTCACCATGGGCTCGTCCACCTACGCCCCGGCGCCGCACAAGTTCGAGGCCGGCACCCCGCCGATCGCCCAGGCGGTCGGCCTCGGCGCGGCCGTCGACTACCTGTCGGCCATCGGCATGGAGAAGATCGCCGCCCACGAGCACGCGATCACCGAGTACGCGATCGAGCGCCTGCTGGACGTCCCGGACCTGCGGATCATCGGCCCCCGCACGGCCGTGGACCGCGGCGCCGCGATCTCCTTCACGCTCGGCGACATCCACCCGCACGACGTGGGCCAGGTGCTCGACGAGCAGGGCATCGCGGTGCGCGTCGGTCACCACTGCGCACGGCCGGTCTGCCTGCGGTACGGAATTCCGGCGACCACCAGGGCGTCGTTCTACCTGTACTCCACGCCGGGCGAGGTCGACGCGCTGATCGACGGCCTGCACCACGTCCGCAACTTCTTCGGCTGAGGTGACGGGATGAAGCTCGACTCGATGTACCAGGAGATCATCCTGGACCACTACCGCAACCCCCACGGCAAGGGGCTGCGGGAGGGCGACGCCGAGGTGCACCACGTCAACCCGACCTGCGGCGACGAGATCACCCTGCGGGTGAGGCTCGACGGCGCCACCGTGGCGGACGTCAGCTACGAGTCGCAGGGCTGCTCGATCAGCCAGGCCAGCGCCTCGGTGCTGAACGACCTGGTCGTCGGCAAGACCGTCGGCGAGGCCCAGGCCGTCCAGGAGGCCTTCCTGGCGCTGATGCAGAGCAAGGGCCAGGCCGAGGGCGACGAGGAGGTGCTGGAGGACGCCGTCGCGTTCGCCGGCGTCTCCAAGTACCCGGCCCGGGTCAAGTGCGCCCTGCTGAGCTGGATGGCCTGGAAGGACGCCACCGCCAAGGCCCTGGGCGAGCAGCCCGCCATCAACGACTGAAACGGACGGACTCTCCCATGAGTGACACCGAGACCCCGGCCGAGCAGGCCGCCGAGCCCCAGGCCGACACCCCCGTCGCCTTCACCACCGCCGGCACCGTCTCCGTCGAGGACCTCCACGAGGCCCTGATGGACGTCGTCGACCCCGAGCTCGGCATCGACGTGGTCAACCTCGGCCTGATCTACGGCATCCACATCGACGAGGACGACGTGGCGACCGTCGACATGACGCTCACCTCGGCGGCCTGCCCGCTGACCGACGTCATCGAGGACCAGGCGAAGACCGCCACCGACGGCCTGGTCAAGGACCTGCGCATCAACTGGGTCTGGATGCCGCCGTGGGGCCCCGACAAGATCACCGACGAGGGCCGCGACCAGCTCCGCGCCCTCGGCTTCAACGTCTGACGCGCGCCCCGCGCGGACCGCACCGCCCCCGTCCCGCTCGCCGGGCCGGGGGCGGCGGCGTTCCCGGCCGGGCCGTCCCTTTGCGCCGTACGGGTCCGGGCAGGTGTCGGGGCCCGTCCCGACCGGGAATGTCATCCCCTCGTCCCCACCGGTCGAGACCAGGGAGCACAGCGTGGCGACGGGCAGTTGGCAGGTCCCCCAGGGCAGCGCGCCGCTGGAATTCCTCCCCGAGCTGGACGTCCCGAAGGCCGGGCCGCAGCGCCGCTGGACCGTTCTGCTGCGCTGGTTGCTGCTGATCCCGCAGTTCGTCGTGGTGTGGGTGCTGGGGGTGCTGGCGATCCCGGCCGTGATCGTCGGCTGGTTCGGCGCGCTGTTCCTCGGCCGGCTGCCGGAGCCGATCGAGGAGTACCTCTCGGGCTTCATCGGCTGGGACACCCGGGTGCGGGCCTCCGCCATGCTGCTGGTCGACGACTACCCGCCGTTCGCCTGGCGCCCGGAGGACTACCCCGTCCGGGTGGAGCTGCGGCCCGGCGAGCTGAACCGGCTCGCCGTGTTCTTCCGCCTGATCCTGATGATCCCGGCGGCGATCGTGCAGAGCCTGGTGCTCAGCGGCTGGTACGCGATCTCCTTCGTGGTCTGGCTGATCGCGCTGATCCTCGGCCGGATGCCCGAGCCGCTGTTCGGCGCGACCGCCGCGGCCCTGCGCTACGCGATGCGCTTCGGCGCCTACGTGCTGCTGCTCACCCCGGCCTACCCGAAGCGGCTGTTCGGCGACGACGGGCTGCCGCCGGTGGCGGCAGCCCGTTCCGCGACCCGCCCGCTGATCCTCACCGGCGGGGCCAAGGCGCTGGTCGTGCTGTTCCTCGTGCTCGGCCTGGTCAGCGGAAGCGTCCGGGCCTTCGTCGACGACGACAACAACTCCTACGGCCTGCGGGCACCCCGCGGCAGCACCACGGCCGCCGCCAGCCCGAGGCAGAGCAGCGCCGCCACGGTCGCGAACCCGCTCACAGCGGGCAGCAGGCCGTAGCGCTGGGTGAGCCAGCCGACCGCCACGATCGGCAGCGAACTGCCCAGGTAGACGATCACCCACAGCGCCGACAGCTCGCTGCCCCGGCGCTCCGGGTCCATCGCCGCGACCGCCGTCGTGAACAGCGAGCGGAACGCCACGCCCTGGCAGGCCCCGCCCAGCACGCTGCCGATGAACAGCAGCGCCGGCGTGCCGGTGTACCCGGCGGCCACCACCAGCGCGAGGCCGGTCGCCAGACCGCCCAGGCCCGCGGCGATCACCGGACGGTCCGAGGTCGGCGGCACCAGCAGCTGCGCCGCGGCGGAGGAGCCCAGCAGCAGCGCCGCCACCACCGCACCGGTCAGGTGCGAGTCCGTGTGCAGCAGCCGGGCGGCGAAGGCCGGCGCCAGCGACAGGTACACCCCGAAGACCGCGTACGAGACGAAGCCCGCACCGGCGGCCAGCAGGAAGGTCCGGCGGCCACGGCGCGGCAGCCGCAGCCGCTGCGGACGCAGGTGGGCCGGGGTGGTGATGCGCGGCGGCGCGGCCGGCGGGCGTACCCGGCCGGGCATCCGCGGGTGCACCATCGCCAGCGGCACGCACAGCGCCAGCAGCGCCAGCGCGTGCAGCAGGAACGGGGTCAGCAGCGGGTGCGCACCGGTGGCGAGGGTCGCTCCGACCACCGGGCCGAGCGCCACGCCGCCCGCCGAACAGGCCAGGGTCAGCTTCGCGGCCAGCGACGGCCGGTCCGGCAGCAGGTCGCCGAGCGCCGCACCGGCGGCACCGGTCGACAGGCCGACCGCCACGCCCTGGACGGCGCGGCCCGCCACCAGCAGGCCGAAGCCGTGCGCGTTGGCGAACATCAGGTCGCCGACCGCGGCCAGTGCCACCGCCGGCAGGATCAGCGCCCGCCGGCCCAGGTGGTCCGACCAGTGGCCGACCACGGCGAGCACCGGGACGAGCGCGAAGACGTAGACCGTGAACAGCACGGTGGTGTGCAGCGGGGTCAGACCGAGCTGCTGCTGCAGCAGCGGGTAGATCGGCGTGGCCAGGTTGGCGCCGACCAGCATCAGCAGCAGGGCGCCGGCCACCAGGCCGACGCGGATGCCGCGCAGCGCGTTCCAGCGGCTGATCGCGGCGAGGCGGAGCTGCGCGCGCGGCGCGAGTTCCGGGGGGAGCAGGGCCTCCGACAGTCGGCGTCCGGGGAAGTGCGCGGAGCGCAGGCCGGGGCCGGCGGGGGAGAGGTCCGCCATGGCAGGGGTCTCCTGTGGCCGGGCACCACCGGGGACGACGTGGCCAGGGGTGGCGGCCGCGACAACGAGCCCGGGCGGCGCGGTGAGCGTACGGACCCTCCGGCCCGTGGGAGGGAACGGAGGGGAGAAGGGCTTCGTTGCCCGAGGGGCCCGCGCGGGGTGTGCGCGGCGCCCGCAGCAGTTTACGCGCCCGAGCGGGGGCGCCGGGCCGTTCGGACCCCCGTCGACCGGCGGTTTTCCGTCACACCCCGGGCGGCGCGCGCCCCGCGGGCACGGCAGTGGGCCGCGCCGCCCGATACGCTGAGTGGATGGGCCGACACGCGACGGCCCGGGCCCACCACAGCCACCACGGGAGATCGCCAACGATGGCCGGACGACGCCGCAACACCCCTGACCACTCGGCCGGTGCCGGGCCGCAGGCGGCACCCGCCGAGAGCCTGCTGCCCGCCGACTACGACCTGGCCGAGCTGTACGGGGCCGGCGGCCGCGACGAGGACGACGAGGACCTCGACGACACCGCGGTGCTCGTCCCGCCGATCGCACTGCCGCCGGAGGCGGAGCTGGCCGCCGCCGCGCTGGCCGTCCCGCTGATCGCGCAGGCCGTCAAGCTGGCCCGCTGGGCCGCCCCGCACCGGGTCGTGGACGAGTTCGGCGACCTGGTCGAGGACGACCGCGGGCCGGCCGCCCGGCTGATCGGGCTCGCCCCGGAGGACGGCGAGGTGTCCGAGGAGGCCGTGGTCGAGGTGCTGCGGGCCTGGTCGCTGGCGTGCGACCTCGACCTGGTCGAGCTCGGCACCACCCAGGCCGGCGAGCACGTCGCCGTCCCGATGGAGGAGGTCGCGGACGCCGAGGCGGGCGACCCGTCCACCGTCCTCGACCTGTGGCTGACCGCGGCCGGCATCGTCCGCGAGCTCGCCGTCGACACCGACCTGCTCGACATCGAGGGCGAGGACGCGGGGGACGGCGGCGGCGGCGACGCCGCCGACGAGGAGGCCGCCGAGAGCGCGCTCGCCGAGGTCGAGGAGGCCAGCGAGGCCGCCGCGGAGCTCCTCGACGAGGCGCTCCAGGTGCTGTACGAGCTGACCGCGTTCGCCGAGCCCGGCGAGGAGACCGTGCCGCTGGGCGTGCTCGCCGCGCTGCTGGTCGTCCCCGAGGGCGAGGAGCCCGACGAGGAGATGCTCGGCCAGATCACCGACCTCATGGTCGAACTCGACCCGATGCTCGCCGACCTCGCCGAACTCGGCCTGGTCGAGCACCGGCCGATCGACCCGGAGCTCTTCGAGGAGGAGGACGAGGGCACGGAGGCCGGGCCGGACGCCGGGGCGGCCGACGGGGAGCCCACCGAGGAGGACGCCGCCCGCTTCGGTCTCGTCCGGCTCACCCCGCTCGGCCAGTACGGCGTTCGCGAGTGGCTGCTCGCCGACGGCTACGACGCCCCGCTGATCGGCGACCTCGCCCAGGGCGACGCCGCCGCGCTGCTGCGCGGACTCGCCGAGTCCCCGAACGTGCTGCCCGACCGCGAGGTCCAGGTCTGGCTGGCCCGGCGCGAGCCGCTGGAGGGCGCCCGCGAGCTGCTCGCCGCCTCCCGCGGACTGGACGCGCACAGCCCGGTGCGGCGGATGTACACCGCGGCCGCGATCGACGGTCTCGGCGAGGCCGGGGACACCGCCCTCGCCGAGGTCGTCGACGACCCGGAGCTGGGCGGGCTCGCCCGCGAACTGCTGCGCACCCACGGCCGGGACGTCGCCGCCGCCGACCGGCCGGTCGCGCTCTGGCGGACCGTCGACCACTTCGCCGCGGTGCTGCTGGTCGGCCGCGGCGACGCCGGCCAGCTCCGCGAGCTCGTCGGCGGCCTGCCGGTGACCGACAACCCGGCCTCCTTCTTCGGCGAGCTGTGGCGGGTGCCGCACCCCTACACCGCCCAGGTCCTCGACACCGTCGGCGAGCTCCACACCGACCGCGCCGTCGCGAAGGAGGCCCGCAAGGCCGCCTTCAAGGCCAAGTCGCAGCAGGGCAACGGGTAACGGACTCCGGGCCGCGGCGCCCCCACCGGTCGGACGGCCGGTGGGGGCGCCGTTGCATTCCGGGAAGTTCTCGTGCGGACCGAGCAGCCAAGAATTCGACTGTGGACGATTTATGGCCCATTGCTGCATTACCTGAATTTTGCGAATGTGATACTCGTCACTCGATGCCTGCACAGGCTGCTCACAGCTAACGCTCGGAATCCATTCATGGATATACCTCTGGGGATCTGCGTAATCCCGGGGTGGAGTCCAAGTGTTGACGTTGCGTCGCTTCGTTGCCGTTCTCGTGTGTGTGTGCCTGGCCGTGCTCGGCGCAGCCGACGGGGCGGTCGCCGCCGGGCTGTGGGCGGCCCGCGACAAGGTCGCGGCCGACCCGGGAGCGCTGCCCCGGCAGGGCGGCAGGACGGCCTCCGGGCTGTCGCACCGCGCGGCCTCCGGCCAGACCGACGCCGACGCCGCCGGCGGCCGTGCGGGCCACGCGCCCGCCGCCGGAGAACTCGCCGAGGACGCCGCCGGACCCGTCCGGCCGGTGGCCGCCAAGGCGCCCGCACCGGCCGCCCCGAAGACCGAGGTCGTCGCGGCGCCGCCCACCCCCGAGGGGCTCGGCGACGCATTCGACCCGGCGAAGAGCCGGGAGATCGCCACGAAGCGCGGCGAACGCGAGCGCACCTTCCAGAACGCCGACGGAACGTTCACCACGCGGTATTACACGAATCCCGTGAATTTCCGCAGGGCCGACGGGTCGTGGACTCCGATCGACACCTCACTCATCCCGGCGGGCCACGGTTCGCTCGGGCGCGCCGAGGCCGTGCAGGACGCGTGGATCACCAAGTCCGGCGAGCGCGAGGTGCGTCTCGCCGTCCGGGCCGACGCCGATCCGCTGGTCAGGCTGGACCTCGGCGACGGGGCCTCGGTCGGCTACGCCCTGAAGGGTGCGGCGGCCGTCCGCGGCGCCGCCGAGGGCGACACCGTCACCTACGCCGGAGTGGCTCCGAAGGCCGATCTGTCCGTCAAGGCCGGCAGCGACTCCTTCAAGGAGACGCTGATCCTCAACGACGCGACCGCGCCCGCCGTCTGGGAGTTCCCGCTCCGCCTCCAGGGCGTCACGCCGTCGATCGACGCGGGCGGTGCGCTCGTCCTCACCGACGCGTCGGGTGCGGTCCGGGGCCGGATGCCCTCCGGATGGATGGAGGACTCCAACGGGGCCCCGAACTCCGGCGGCCAGGGCGCAGTCTCCGGCGGCGTCCGCTACGAGCTGGCCGAGCAGGGCGGCACCCGGATCCTGCGGATGGTCCTCGACCAGGCGTGGCTGAAGGCGTCCGAGCGGGTGTTCCCGGTCAAGGTCGACCCGTCGGTGTACTCGGCCAAGGCCGTCCAGGGCACCTACGTGCTGTCCGGACAGAACGCCGACTTCTCCTCCGACTCGCTGCTCAAGGTCGGTACGTACGACGGCTCCACCAAGGCGGCGTCGTTCCTGAAGTTCACCGGTGTCGAGAACACCCTGCGCAACGCCACGATCCTCAACGCCAAGCTGGCGCTGTACAACAACTGGTCCTACTCCTGCAACGCCCGCCCGGTGACGGTGCACCCGATCACCTCGGACTGGTCGCAGGGCTCCGTCCGCACCTGGCCCGGACCGTCCGTCGGCAGCGCCCTGGTGTCGGACAGCTTCGCGTTCGGCTGGCGGCCGAACAACACCGGCAACTGGGTGTGCCAGCCCAACTGGCGGTCCATCGACCTCGGTGCCGAGGGCAAGGACCTGGTCAACCGGTGGACGCACGGCTGGCAGGCGAACTACGGCCTCGCCGTGAAGGCCGACGACCGCGACGCCTACGGCTGGAAGAAGTTCGACAGCGAGAACAACTCCACGACCGCCCCCAGCCTGGACGTCACCTGGTCCAAGTACGGCGCCGACTACGAACTGTTCGGCTGGGTGCAGCCGGTGACGGCGACCCAGGAGGGCATCTTCCGGATCCGCGCGTGGAACCGCGGTCAGGACACCTGGACCCCGAGCAGCAACTACAAGATGTCGTACCTCCTGTTCGACCAGAACGGGAACAACATCACCAACTACGGCACCAACATCGCCTGGACCTCCGTGCCGTCGGACACCCCGCCGTCGGCGGGTGCGATGTTCGACGCGCACATCCGGGCGCTGCCGCAGGGCACGTACACCATCGCCTGGACGATGGACGACTACCAGCACAGCAACTTCTACGCGGACAACGGCATCGCTCCGCCGACCATCCGCTTCTCGTCCGTCAACATGCTGCCGTCGCTGACCAGGCTCGCGCCGGCGTCGCACTCGGTCGTCCAGCAGCTCCAGCCCACCCTCACCGCCGAGGGCACCGACCCGGACCGGTCGCCGAAGCCCAACCTCGACTACCGCTACGAGGTCTGCCGCGTGGTCGGCCAGGACGCCCGCGTCGACTGCAAGCAGTCCGCGTGGCTCCCGTCCAGCAGCTTCGTGGTGCCCGAGGGCTGGCTGACCTGGAACGAGCAGTACGCCTGGTACGCGGAGGCCGGCGACGGCGACGGAGCCAGCCCCAAGTCCCAGGCCTCCTTCCTGCGGACGCTGCTGCCCCAGCCCGCGCAGTACAGCACCGCGGCCGACGCCGGCCGCTCGTTCAACGCCGCCGTGGGCAACTACACCAACGCCGCGACGGACGCCGCCCTGCCGACGGTCGGGCCCGAGCTCTCGGTGACCCGGAGCTACAACTCGCTCGACCCGCGCACCGACGGCGCCTTCGGAGCGGGCTGGACCACCCGTTGGGACATGCGGATCCAGGTCGAGTCCAGCTCCTGGCTCGCGCTGCCCGGCAACGTCCTGCTGACCTCCTCCAACGGCTCGCGCGCCCGGTTCGCCTGGGACGCCGCCAAGAACGCCTACGTCACCGGCGGCGGCATGGCCGCCGACCTCCGCAAGGAGACCGGCGGCGGCTGGACGCTGACCGACCGCACCGGCAAGGTCCACACCTTCGACGCGGCCGGCCGCCTGGTGAAGGTCACGGACGGCGCGGGCCACGCCCAGGAGCTGACCTACGCCAACGGCAGGCTCGGCCGGGCCAAGGACCTCCTCTCCGGCCGGTACCTGGACTTCGTCTGGACGGGCTCCCACGTCACCTCGGTGACCGCGTCCGGAGCCGCGGGCTCCTGGAGCTACGTGTACAGCGGCGACCGGCTGGTGAAGGTCTGCCCGCCCGGCGTCGCCACCACGGCCGACAAGGGCTGCACCGGCTACGAGTACGGCACCGGCTCCCGCTACCAGGCCGCGGTGCAGGACGCAGGCCCGATCGGCTACTGGCGCCTGGGCGAGACCGAGGGCGCGAGCGTCTCCAACGCCGCCCGGGTCACCGACCGCGCACCCGGTCAGGCCACCGACGTCACCTGGGGCGCGGACGGGCCCGTCGCCGGCTCGTCGGACAAGGCCGCCTCCTTCAACGGCCGGTCCTCCTACGTCGAGCTGCCGCTCAAGACCGTGAGCGGATCGACCCAGCGCTCGATCGAGCTGTGGTTCCGCACCGGTGCGCCCGGCGTCATCCTCAGCTACCAGAACCGGACGATGGCCGAGCCCCCGTACAACGTGGTGCCCGCCCTGTACGTCGGCTCCGACAACAAGCTCCGCGGCAAGTTCAACATGTCCGGCGCACCGGTCACCTCCTCCGGAACCGTGACCGACAACGCCTGGCACCACGTCGTGCTGTCCAGCGCCCAGAACAGCGCCGCCCTCTACCTCGACGGCGCCAAGGTCGGCGTGACCTCCGGCGCCATCGACCACCTCGACATGGACCGCACCTACCTGGGCGGCGGCTACACCGGCAGCTGGCCCGGCGGCAACGGCGGCATGTCCTGGTTCAACGGCCAGATCGACGAGGTCGCGGTCTACGACTACCCGGTGACCGACCAGGCCGCCGCGGAGCACTCCGCCCTGCGGGGCGGCAGCGCCCAGCTGGCCAAGGTGGTCCTGCCGTCCGGGCGCACGTCCGCCCAGGTCTCCTACGACGCGTCGACCGACCGGGTCACCGCCGTCAAGGACGGGGCCGGCAACGCCTGGAAGGTCTCCGCGCCCGGCTACACCGGCGGCTCCTTCCTCTACAACAACGCGGTCGGCGCCAACGGCCCGGCCGGGTACTGGCGGCTCGGCGAGCGCGACGGCGCGGTGGCCGTCAGCCAGGTCGGCAGCGGCCTCGACGGCGGGTACGGCGACGGCGTGACCAAGCGCGCCCCCGGCGTGTTCTCCACCACGGACGACACCGCCGCGCAGTTCGACGGGAGCGCCCAGGCGCAGGTGGAGATCCCCGAGGGCGTCCTCCACGCGTCGAAGGACGTCGCGGTGGAGCTGTGGTTCAACACGACCAAGCCGGGCGCCCTGCTGGGCGACCAGTCCCGGACGCTCGACGATCCGTCCGGGGTCGGCGGCAGCTGGTCGCCGCTGCTGTACGTCGGCAGTGACAACAAGCTGTGGGGCCGCTTCTTCGGCGGAGCCGGCAGCATCACCTCCTCCGGGCCGGTCACCGACGGCGCCTGGCACCACGTCGTGCTCTCCGCGGCCGGCAGCCAGCAGACGATGTACCTCGACGGCGTCCCGGTGGGCACCCAGTCCGGTGCGGTCGACCACCAGGCCAACGTGCACACCTACGTGGGCGCGGGCTTCGTGAAGGGCTGGCCGTCCGCCCCGGCCGACATCAGCCACTTCACGGGCGGCATCGACGAGGTCGCGGTCTACCAGCACCCGCTCACCGCGGCCGACGCACTCGCCCACTACCGGGCCCGCAGTGCCCAGGTCGCCGGGCAGGGCATCGGCTACCGGGGCTCCGTGGTCGCCGACGCTCCGGCCGCCTTCTGGCGGCTGGACGAGACGTCCGGCAGCACCGTCGTGAGCGAGGTCGCCGCCAACAACGGCAACGGCAGCTACGGCAACGGCGTCCAGCGCGGGGCCTCCGGCGTGTTCGGCGTCGGCGACGGCCGGGCCGCGCAGTTCACCGGTGCGTCCGACTCGGTGGCGGAGGTTCCCTCCGCGATCCTGCACGCGTCGGCCACTCCGGCCGTCGAGCTGTGGTTCCAGACCACGAAGCCCGGCGTCGTGCTCGGCGACCAGTCCCGGACGATCGACGACCCGGCGGGTGCCGGCGGCGACTGGTCACCGCTGCTGTACGTCGGCAGTGACAACAAGCTGTGGGGCCGCTTCTTCGGCGGTGCCGGCAGCGTGACCTCGCCCGCCACCGTGACCGACGGCGCCTGGCACCACGCGGTGCTCTCGGCCGACGGCACCCAGCAGACCCTCTACCTGGACGGCGCCCCGCTCGGCACCCAGTCCGGCGCGGTCAACCACCAGGCCAACGTCCACACCTACGTCGGCGGCGGCACCGTCAAGGGCTGGCCGTCCGCTCCCGCCGAGGTCAGCCGCTTCACCGGCAGCATCGACGAGGTCGCGTTCTACCAGCACCCGCTGACCGCCGAGCGGGTCGCCGCGCACTACCAGGCCCGCTCGCTCTCCGCCGCGACCGGCCTCGCGTCCCTGGTGACCGTCACGGACCCGTCCGGCGCGGTCTCCACCGACGTCCACGACGCCCAGCGCGGCATGCGCCTCATCTCGCGCACCGACGCCTCCGGCGGCACCACCACGTACTCGTACGACACCGGCGGCTTCCTGCACACCGTCATCGACCCCAACGGGCACTCGACGATCACCGGCCAGGACGCCCGCGGCAACACCGTCTCGAAGACCACCTGCCGCGACGCCAACTCCTGCTGGACGAGCTACACCTCGTACTTCCTGAACAGGGACAACGACAAGGACCCGCGCAACGACAAGCCGACCGAGACCCGCGACGCCCGTTCCGGCGGGCCCACGGACAACCGGTACCGCACCACCATCGGCTACACCGCGCTCGGCCTCGCCGAGAGCACGACCCTGCCCGACGGCCGGGTGAGCCGCACCACCTACACCACCGGCAGCGAGCCGGCCACGGGCGGCGGCACCACCCCGGCGGGCCTGGTCGCCACTCAGGTCACCGCCTCGGGCGCGACCACCTCCTTCGGCTACCTCGCCTCCGGCGACCTCGCGTCCACGACCGAGCCGTCCGGCCTCAGGACCACGTACGACTACGACCCGATGGGCCGCAAGATCGGCGAGACCGAGTACTCCGACGCTCAGCCCGGCGGAGTGAGCAGCGGCACCACCTACGACGCGCTCTCCCGCGAGATCGCGCAGACCGGCCCGCGGACCGTCGACGCCGTCTCGGGCACCGCCCACCAGGCCCGCACCACGCGGGAGTTCGACGAGGACGGCCGCGTGCTGTCCGCCACCACGTCCGACCTGCTGGGCGGCGACACCGCCCGCACCACCAGCACCACCTACGACCCGCTCGGCCGGCCCGCCACCGAGACCGACGCCGAGGGCGGCGTCATCACGTACGGCTACGACACCGTCGGCCGCGTCAACTCCGTGAGCGACGCACTGGGCCAGATCACCCGCTTCACCTACACCCCGACCGGCCAGCTCGCCGACACCCTCGTCGAGGGCTGGAACGGCGACGGACAGCCCGTCCGGACGATCACCGCGGAGTCGCGGGCCTACGACCCGGCCGGCCGCCTGGCGTCCGTCACCGACGCCATGGGCTCCAGCACCGACTACACCTACTTCGACGACGGCCTCACCGCCACCGTGACCGCCCGCGCGGTCACCCAGTCCGACGGGTCCGGCCACCCGGTGGTGCTGGAGCGCAACGAGTACGACGGCGCCGGGCACCTGGTCAAGCAGGTGACGGGCGGCGGTCGCACCACCACCGAGTCCACCGTGGACGCGGCCGGCCGCACCACCCGCACCGTGCTCGACCCCGGCGGCCTGGACCGGACCACGACGCTCGGCTACGACGCCGAGGACCGGGTCACCTCCACCACCAGCAAGGCCGGTGCCACGGAGAACCGGGTCGCCACCGCGACCTACGACACCGCGGGCCGGATGACCCGCAGCGAACTCTCCTCCACGGCCGGCGGGCCCACCGCCGTCAGCACCTTCACCTACGACCAGCGCGGCCTGGTGACCTCCAGCACCAGCCCCAACGGCAACGCGTCCGGCGCCGACCCCGCCGCCTTCACCACCACCTACCAGTACGACGTGCTGGGCCGCCTCACCACCACGGCGTCCCCCACCGTCTCGAACGAGAACACCGCGGGCACCGCGGTGGCCGGCCGGCCCACCGCGACCACCGGCTACAACACCTTCGGCGAAGCGGTCTCCACCAAGGACGCGCTCGGCCGGACGACCACCCGCACCACCGACCGGATGGGCCGGGTCACCGAGACCCGCCTGCCCGACTACACCCCGCCCGGGGCGTCGGCCCCGCTCGTGGCGGTCGCCCGCACCGAGTTCGACAAGCTGTCCCGGGTGTCGGCGTCCTACGACGCCGCCGGCCGCAAGACCGTCTTCGGCTACGACCGGCTCGGCCACCAGGTCCAGCGGACCGACCCCAACTCGCTCGGCACCCTGCAGCCCCCGGTCGACGCCAACCCGCCGACCTGGGCCTCCACGTGGACCCCGACCGGCCTGCAGCTGTCCGTCACCAACCCCGTCGGCGGCCGCACCGAGTCCACCTACGACCAGCTCGGACGCACCCTCACCGCGACCGTGGTCGAACGCAAGCCCACCCTGCAGAACCTGACGGCCCGGTACGCCTGGGACGACGCCGGCAACCAGACCTCGCTCACCAGCGCGGGCGGAAACGTGACCGCGTCCACCTACAACGCCGCGGGCCAGCCCGTGACCGTCACCGACGCCGTCGGGCGGATCACCAGGACCGACTACGACGGCCTCGGCCGCACCGTGAAGACCACCGCTCCGCTCGGCGAGGCCACCACCTACGGCTACGACGGCCTCGGCAACGCCACCCGGCTCGTCGACCTCGACCCCGCCGGCACCGTGCTGCGCACCCGCCAGTCCGGCTACGACCTCGAAGGGCACCTGCTCACCGGCACCAGCCCCACCACCGGCGCCGTCACCACCCGCAGCTACGACCCGATCGGCCGGCTGACCAAGCAGGTCGAGCCGGTGGCGGCAGGCCGGACGATCACCACCACCTTCGGCTACGACGCCGCGGGCAACCGCACCCGTCTGACCGACGGGAAGGGCAACACCACCGGCTACACCTTCACCCCCTGGGGCCTGCCGGAGTCCACCGTCGAGCCCTCGACCGCGGCCCACCCGGCCGCCGCCGACCGCACCTGGACCACCGCCTACGACGTGGCCGGCCAGGCCGTGAAGCTCACCGAACCCGGCGGCGTCGTCCGCACCCGCAGCTACGACCCGATGGGCCGGCTCACCAAGGAGACCGGCAGCGGCGCGGAGGCCGCCACCGCCGACCGCACCCTGGCCTACGACAAGGCCGGCCGGATGGTCGAGGCCAACGGCGCCGGTGTCAGCACCCAGACCTTCTCGTACAACGACCGGGGCCAGCTGACCGGGGCCCGGATCTCCGGCGTCGACCAGGAATGGGCGTACGACAAGGACGGGCGGACGACCGACCGCTGGGACAGCACCACCGGCTGGGCCACCTTCGGCTACAAGGCCGACGGCCAGGTCGCCTGGTCCAGCGACCAGCTCACCGCCTCCCAGCTCTGGTACGGCTACGACGGCGACGGACGCCTCAAGACCCAGTACTACGTCACCCGCGACCCCGCCGACACCACCAAGTGGAAGGCCACCTCCGGCCGCTACCTCGCGTACGACGGCCTCGGCCGGCTCAGCAGCGACCGGGTCGTCCAGGAGGACACGGCCGGGACACCGGTCACCGGCACCACGTACGAGTACGACCTCGACGACCGCCTCACCCGCAAGGCCGTCACCGGCAAGCCCGGCGACCCCACCACCGACAACCGCTACACCTACGACCAGGCCGACCGCCTGACCTCCTGGAACAACGGCACCACCACCACCGCGTACGCGTGGGACAACGCCGGCAACCGCACCGGGAACGGCACCGCCACCTCGACCTACGACGAGCGCAACCGCCTCCTCGCCGACGGCACCAGCACCTACCGCTACACGGCGCGCGGCACCCTCGCCGGAACCACCACCGGCACGAGCCCCGAGCAGACCGAGAAGTTCGACGCCTTCGGCCGACTCGTCACCGACGGTTCGACCGGCTACACCTACGACGGCCTCGACCGCCTCATCCTGCGCGGCAGCACCAGCCTCGCCTACGACGGAGGCACCAACAACCTCATCTCCGACGGCACCTGGCGCTACACCCGGGACGCCTCCGGGACGGCCACCGGTGCGGCCGACCCGAACGGCGCCCAGCGTCTGAGGACCGACCGCCACACCGACGTGACGGCCACCCTCAACACCGCCGGCACCTCCGTCGGCTCCAGCACCGCCTACGACCCGTTCGGCAAGCCGGTCGCCCGCACCGGCACCGGCACCAGCCTCGGCTACCAGAGCGGCTGGACCGACCCCGCCACCGGCCAGGTCAACATGCACGCCCGCTGGTACCAGCCCGGTGCCGGCAACTTCACCAGCCGCGACAGCTACCAGCTCGACCCCAGCCCGTCCGTCCAGGCCAACCGCTACACCTACGGCAACGGCAACCCGACCCTCAACACGGACCCGTCCGGGCACTTCCTCCCGCTCGTGATCCTCGGTGGAATGGCGATCTGGGAGGCCGTGGCGGCGGCAACCGCAACCACGATCGTCATCGGCGGTACCGCCATCGCGGCGGACAAGGCGTACGACAACTACAAGAGCAACCAGTGGGCGGACTCCCACGCAGGCTCCAGCGCCACGACCTACTCGCCGCCGCAGGCGTGGGACGCAGGCTGCTACTACCTCTACTGCCGTGGCAACGCGGGTGCGGCCGCCGCGGCTGCAGCTGCCGCAGCTGCTGCCGCCGCCGATGCCGCGACACCTGACACGGACACCGACGACGGCCGCTGCCGCAGCCACTGCGGAGGGGGCACCCACCCGCGGGTGGCCACCAAGCCCAAGCCGCTCCCGCGGGTCAACCCCAGGCCCAACACCGACCGCCGCCCGCCGGCCCCGGAGTGGAAGCGCCCCGACTACCAGGAACTCATCAAGACGGTCACCCGGATCTACGAGATCTGGGACATGCTGAACAACTCCCAGGACGATCGTGGGCTGACTCCGGACCAGGCGGACGCGACGCAGCCCGCGCCGGGAGCGAGTCCCGGGTCAGGCGGGGGAACCGACACGGACGACCAGCAGGATGACTGCACCAAGCACCTTCAGAAGACTCGGGCGCAGCGCGGTCAGGCAGGCATCGTCTGTCTTCGAGCACCGTCTGGAGCCACAGCCGAGCAGATCGAGGAGCTGAAGGACCACATTGCCGCGCTGAACGCGACACGCCAGTACCTCTCCCCCAAGGGACGTGTCTCGCCCAAGGCGGAGTGCGTCGGCGCCGACAGGTCCGGCCGGAAGCCGTGCCTCGACCTGGAGTACCTGGCCGAGAAGGTCAAGGACAAGCACATCAAGGAGGTCGAGGGAACGCCGTACGAGTACAACGGCAAGGTGGCAGGGCACCTGCCAGACACGACGTGGTCCGGCAAGTGGTCCCCGTACTGCTGGCACCAGCAGGACACCCGGGTGAACAGTACGGTTGGCTCCTATGCACAGAAGTACGAGCTCGGCTACAAGCCGACCGAGTTTTTCTACGCGGGAGTGGCGGGCAATCCGAGCACGTACACCACGGAACGCGTGAGCGGGTCCGTCTCGGCCGGTGCGCACGGCATCTGTGAAATCACCCGATAGCGAGGACGGTTGTGATGCAAGAGTGGATCGCGCGGCTGGTTCACGTGCGTGGGCTCGAATGGTCGGCGGAGAACGCCGGAAGCGGCTCCGGGTCGCCCGCCCTTCGCCCCCCGGCGACCGCGCAGGACATCGCGGCCCTCGAACGGTCGATCGGGATGCCGGTGGAATCCGCCTACGCCGAATTCCTTGCGTACACCGATGGAATGGAGCACTTCCACCTCAATATGTCGGTCCTCGGCTGCGGGGACCGTCCGGCCTCCGCGGTGCTGGCTCGGGCCGAGGAATTCCTGCAGGCCGTCCTGGACACGGAGGTCCACCTTGACGAGGGTGTGCCCGAGGGGGTGGCGTTGGTGCCGGTGGCGGTCAACGCCGAGGCAAGCGAGGGCATCTTCATGCTGAGCCCAGACCCCGCCGTGTCGTGGAGGTTCTTCTGGACGGGTAAGGGTGACGCAGCACTCTTCACGTCGTTCTCCGAGGTCTGCGACGTCGCGTCCGGTGCCCGACCGTGGTCGGACTTCGCCACCCAGTAGGGCGCGGGTAACGGCGGAATGAGCAGCACACCGTGACGCGCCCGTTCGGCGGAACCCGAACGGGCGGTCGACGGCTCCCGGTTGGCGCGCCCGTTCGTCGGTCGGCCTACGGCAGGTCGAGGCTGCCGTCCTCGGTGAAGGGGAAGAAGGGGTTGTGGGCCAGCTCCCAGAGGTGGCCGTCCGGGTCCTCGAAGTAGCCGGAGTAGCCGCCCCAGGAGGTGGCGGTCGGGGGCTTGACCACGGTGGCGCCGGCGGCGACCGCGGTGGCGAGTGCGGAGTCCACCCTCGCGGTGGACTCCAGGTTCACCGCGAGGGTCACCCCGCGGAAGGACGGCTCGCCCGCCGCCGGCACCCCGGCGTCGGCGGCGAGCTCCTCGGTGGGGAAGAGGCCGAGGACGGAGTCGGCGGTGCGGAACCAGACGATCTCCGGGCTGGACGCCGCCGAGCGGCGCCAGCCCAGCGCCTCGTAGAAGGCCGTGGACCGGCCCAGGTCGGTGACCCCGAGGGTGACGATGCTGATCCGGGCCGGGAAGTCGGAGGTCGAAGTCATGCCGCTCAGGGTAGGCAGCGCCGCCGACATCCGGCGGGTGTTCCCGGGCGGTCGGCGGGTCGTGCGGCCTGATGGCCTGCCAGGTGCGCCGACCCGTATCGTGGGGCGGACGCGGTGCGGTGGCCGGGTCCGCGCCCGGCGGCCGCCGCGGTCGGCGCGGCGAGGACCGGGGGTGCGGCCAGCATGACCAGACGGCACGTGGGCGGGCCCCAGGACCCCGAGGACGCCCCCGCCGGCCCCGGGCGGGCCCCGGAGCACCCCGGCCGGCACGGCGGGCGGGCGCACCGCGAGGACCTGCAGCGCCGCGAGGACCTGGAGCACGAGGAGCACGACCGCCAGGTGCTGGCCGGCGCGGACTTCCCGCTGTACGCCGCCGTCGAACCGGGTGGGACGGGCGGCCCCGCCGATCGGGACTGCCTGGCCGGCTACGAGGTGCTCGACGGCCGGCTCCGCTGGGTCGAGCTGCGCCGCGGGGACTGGACCCGCCCGCAGGGACCGTACGTCTCGGTGCGCACCCACGCCGCCGACCCCGCCGGGCCGCCGCTGCCCGAGCTGGAGGACCTGGTCGAGGACGAACGCGACCGCGTGTACGACCAGTTGGACATCGACGAGGGTGACGGGCCGGGGCGGACGAGGGCGCTGCGCGGCTGGATCTCCGTCGACGGCGAGCCGCTCCCGGTGGAGATCCACGAGGACAGCCGGCCGGTCGGACCCGACGGCGCGGACCCCGTGGCCGGGGGCTCGCCGGTCTGGGCCGGCCGGCTGCAGGTGGACGGTGTCGCCGTGACGGTCACCGTGCGGGGGCTGCCGCCGGGCGGGGTGGAGCTGCGCCGGGTCGTCGACACCGAGCCCTTCGTCCGCGGCCGCACCGCCCTGACACGGGAACTGTCGGAGCGCCGGAGCGGGCGCACCGTGCCGGTGGAGGAGCGGGAGCTGCCGCCGGTCACCGGGCTGGAGGCGCACCGGGCGGTAATCGAGCACAGCATCCAGGAGGCCATCGCGATGGAGGCGCAGCTGTGCTCGCGGCGCTCCGGCCGGATGCCGCGGCGGCTGCGCGGGGAGGCCGGCGCGGAGCGCTGGGAGGCGGCGGTGCGGCAGCAGATGCGGCTGGCGTCGGAGAGCCGGCCGGAGGCGGTGGAGGCGGTCTCCGCGATGGTCAACCAGCTGACCCGGCTGGCCCAGCGGACGGACTGGCTGGTGGGGACGGCGGAGGGCGAGGCGGCGGTCGCGGAGTCCGTCCGGTACACCGCCTTCGCGAGCGAGGTGCCGAGCCTGTCGGCGCAGCTGGCCTGGGCGCGGCTGTGGGCGGGCGGCGAGCCGGGCGGTGCGGACGGTGCGGAGGCGCTCTGGCTGGAGTCCTGGGAGGACTGGCGACTGCTGCGCCGGGGCTGAGCACAGCGGTCCCAGGTGAAGAGCAGGTCATGGGTTCGCATCAGGACGGCAAAACACCACGGTGCCGCAGCCCCCGGTTCATGCCGGGTTCACCCGCCGCGAAGAGTCTGCTGCGCGTCCTTCCCGTACGCCCACCCTCTGGAGTGACCGACATGTCGCTGTCCCGCCGGGACTTCGTGAACCGCTCGACCGTGCTCGGTGCCGGTGTCCTCATCGCCGGCAGTGCCGAGGTGCTGGCCACCGCCCCCGGCGCGATCGCGGCCCCGCTCGGCGGCGACGCCCCGGCGGCCGGGAAGGGCGCGCACACCGCGCTCGGCTACGGCCCGCTGGTGTCCGACCCGGAGGGCGTCCTGGCGCTGCCCAGGGGCTTCAGCTACCGGATCATCACGTACACCGGGAAGACGACGCTGGTCACCGGCGAGTCGACGCCCAGCAACCACGACGGCACCGCGGCCTTCCCCGGCCGGCACGGCGCGACCCTGCTGGTCAACAACCACGAGCTGAAGGGGAAGCGGAGCAGCTGGCCGCACCCGGTGCCGCTGCTGGAGGGCCACGTCTACGACCCGGCCGCGGCCGGCGGCTGCACCGTCGTCGAGGTCGCCGAGCACGGCAGGCAGGTCCGCGAGTGGGTCGGCATCGCCGGTACCTCCACCAACTGCGCGGGCGGCGCCACCCCGTGGGGGACCTGGCTGTCCGGCGAGGAGACCGAGGATCGGGCCGGCCAGAACGGCATGACCAAGGACCACGGCTACATCTTCGAGGTGGACCCGTACGACCAGGACGCCAACCGCGACCCGAAGCCGGTCAAGGCCTTCGGCCGCTACCCGCACGAGGCGGCGGTGGTCGACCCGAAGCGCGGCCACGTGTACCTGACGGAGGACGCGTCCGGCCCGAACGGCCTGCTCTACCGGTGGACCCCGCCGGCCGGCTTCCACCACGGCCGGGGCAGGCTGCGCACGCTGGCGGACGACGCCGGTGTGCTGGAGGCCTTCACGTGCTTCGACTCGCACGGCAAGCCGGTCGACGACCTGTCGCGGGCGACGGAGATCGGCACCACCTACGGCGTGGACTGGGTGAAGGTGCCGGACCGCGACGCGAAGACGGTCTCCGTCCGCAAGCAGTTCAAGGACGGCGAGGTCACCCGCTCCCGCAAGCTGGAGGGCATGTGGTGGGGTGACGGCGGCACCTACTTCGTGGCGAGCTACGCCCGCGAGGAGAGCCCCGTCCAGCACGACGGCCAGGTGTGGTTCTACAACCCGGCCCGCCGCACCGTCACCCTGAAGGTGCTGCTCGGCGTCAACAAGGACGTCTGGGCGGACAACGGGAACTTCGACGGCCCGGACAACATCACCGTCTCCCCGCACGGCGGCCTGGTGATCGCCGAGGACGGCGAGGGCCAGCAGCACCTGTTCGGCACCACGGACGAGGGCCGGACCTTCCCGATCGCCCGCAACGAGCTCAACCTCGGCACCGCGCAGGCGCCGGAGTTCAGCGAGTTCACCGGCGTCACCTTCTCGGCCGACGGCGGGACGCTGTTCGCCAACATCCAGGAGCCGGGCATCATGCTCGCGATCACCGGCCCGTGGCACCGCCTGCGCCGCCACTGACCGGCCCCCGGCCCGCGGGCCGGGGAAGGACCCGTCCGCTGCCCGCCGTCGACGCCCCGTCAGGCGTCCTCGGCGGGCAGCCGCAGTTGCAGCATCGCCAGCAGCCGCTGCTGGGGCTGGGCGAGGTCGAGCCCGGTGATCTGTTCGGCCCGGCGGACGCGGTAGCGCAGGGTGTTGGGGTGGATGTGCAGGGCGTCCGCGGCGACCCGCACCTCGCCGAGCGCGTCCAGCCAGGCGAGCACCGACTCGGCGAGCCGGGTGCCGTGCTTCCGGTCGTACTCGGCGAGTTCGGTCAGCCGCGGGTCGCGCAGCCGGGTGTGTTCCTGCAGCAGCGCCAGCACCTCGCTGACCAGTACCTCCGCCTGGACGTCGGAGAGCGCCGCGACCTGGCGGGCGACCCCGCCGCGGACCATCGCGTCCAGGATCCGGTCGGCCTGCGCCCGGGACTCGGTCACCTTGGCCAGGCCGTCCACGGTGGTGCCGATCGCGGCCCGCAGCCGCACCCCGAGGTGCTCGTGGGCCGCATCGACCACCTCCTGCGCCCAGCCGCGCAGGGTGGCGGCGGGCAGTGCGGGCGGCAGTTCGGGCAGCAGCACGTACACCCGGTTCTCGATCGGGGCGAGCAGCGCCCCGCGGTGCCGGGCCGCGGCGTGCACCGAGATCAGGCCGGTCACCTCGGCGCGGGTGAGTTCGGGGTCGGCGCCCTCGGAGGGGGAGTCGGCGGCGTACGCCAGCACGGTCGCCGGGCGGCGCAGGCCGAGGCCGAGGTGGGTGGCCAGCGACTGCGGTCCGGTGGAGCCCTCCAGCAGTCCGGTCAGCAGGGTGCGGGTCAGCCGGACGTCCGCGGACAGCTCGCGCCGCCGACGGACCAACTGCCCGGCCGCGACCCGGGCGGCACCGACCAGTGTCTGCTCGGACTGCTCGGCGAGCGGCTGGGCGCCCTCCTGGACCCAGATGGTGCCGAGCGGCTGGGCGCCGGCCCGGATCCCGATCGCCAGCCGGCGGCGGATCCCGAGGTCCGGGTGGGCGTCGATCTCGATCACGGCGTCGGAGCCGCGCAGGTGCTGGAAGACGCCCCACTCGCGCAGCTTGGACAGGTACGGCTCCGGGCCCTGCCAGCCGAGGATGGAGAGCCGGCGCAGGTCGTCCAGCTCGTCCGAGTCGGAGGAGCGGGAGTAGGCGAGCACCCGGCTGGAGGTGTCCTCGATGGAGACCACGCCGTGGGTGAGCACGGCGACGGTCTGGGCGAGCGAGAACAGGTCGCCGGCGTTCGGCTCGGCGGCCTCCGGGGTGTCGGGGCCGGCGATCAGCATCCGGGCCAGCCCGTCGAGGTGTTCCCAGCGGGTCTCCGGACGGACGGACAGCAGCGCCACCCCGGCCTCCGCGGCGGCCTCCCGCAGGGCGTCCGGGACACCGCCCGCGTCCAGTTTGACGGCGACCGCGGCGGCCCCGCCCCGGCCCGCCGCGCGCACCACCGGCAGCGCCGCCCGGCCGCGGACGCCGATCGCCAGCACCAGCTCGCCGGGGCCGGCCGCGGGCGGCTCCTCCGGGTCGAGGATCGCCACGTCGCGCACCGGAACGTCCAGGCCGGCCGGGGCGGCCTGCAGCTCGACCAACGGCTCGCCCAGCGACATCAGCAACTGCCGCAGCGGCAGGCCCGCGACGGCGGTCACCGGGCCGCCCCGGGCGCGGAGCGGGCGGCGCTCATCGGACGGCGGTCTTCGGCTGGTCGGCTGGTCTGTTCACACGTACAAGGGTATCGGCCGCACTTTGGCGGCCCGGCCAATCAAGCGGACCCCGGCCGCGGCATAGCGTTGCCGCAAGGCCGACGTGCGACCCCCGCCGGCCGACCCATGACGAGAAGGAGAGCGTGCGCGCCATGGATGCTGTGACCCAGGTCCCCGCGCCGGTGAACGAGCCGGTCCACAGCTACGCCCCCGGCAGCCCGGAACGGGCCCGCCTGGAGGCCAAGCTGAAGGAGCTGGGTGGCCAGGAGCCGCTCCAGCTCACCATGACCGTCGGTGGCGAGCACCGGATGGGCGGCGGCGACGAGATCCACGTCGTCCAGCCGCACAACCACGCCGCCCGCCTCGGCACCCTGCGCAACGCGACCCGGGACGACGCGCAGGACGCCGTCGAGGCCGCCCTCGCCGCCGCCCCCGCGTGGCAGGCGCTCTCCTTCGACTCCCGCGCCGCGATCTTCCTGCGCGCCGCCGACCTGCTGGCCGGCCCCTGGCGCGAGACCCTGGCCGCCGCCACCATGCTCGGCCAGTCCAAGACCGCGCAGCAGGCCGAGATCGACACCCCCTGCGAGCTGGTCGACTTCCTGCGCTTCAACGTGCACTTCGCCCGGCAGATCATCTCCGAGCAGCCGATCTCCTCGGACGGCGTGTGGAACCGCAGCGACCACCGCCCGCTGGAGGGCTTCGTCTACGCGATCACCCCGTTCAACTTCACCGCGATCGCCGGCAACCTGCCGACCGCGCCCGCGCTGATGGGCAACGTGGTGATCTGGAAGCCGTCCCCGACGCAGCAGTTCGCCGCGCACTACCTGATGCAGCTGCTGGAGGCCGCCGGCCTGCCCAAGGGCGTCATCAACATGGTCACCGGCGACGGCCTGGCCGTCTCCGAGGTCGCCCTCAAGCACCCCGCGCTCGCCGGCATCCACTTCACCGGCTCCACCGCGACCTTCCAGCACCTGTGGCGCGAGGTCGGCACCAACATCGCCGGCTACCGCACCTACCCGCGGATCGTCGGCGAGACCGGCGGCAAGGACTTCCTGGTCGCCCACCCGTCCGCCGACAAGGCCGTGCTGAAGACCGCGATGACCCGCGGCGCCTTCGAGTTCCAGGGCCAGAAGTGCTCGGCGCTCTCCCGCGCCTACGTCCCGGCCTCGCTCTGGGCCGAGATCAAGGACGACTTCCGCGACGAGGTCGAGTGGCTCACCATGGGCGACGTCTGTGACCTCACCAACTTCATGGGCGCCGTCATCGACGAGCGCTCCTTCGCCAAGAACAAGGCCGCGATCGACCGCGCCAAGGCCGACCCGAAGGTCGAGGTCCTGGCCGGCGGCACCTACGACGACTCGGTCGGCTACTTCGTCCGCCCGACCGTCCTGGTCTGCGAGGACCCGGCGAGCGAGTACTTCCGCGACGAGTACTTCGGCCCGATCCTCGCCGTGCACGTCTACCAGGACGAGAAGTACGACGAGATGCTGGCCCAGATGGAGTCCGTCGCCGCGTACGCGCTGACCGGCTCGATCATCGCCCAGGACCGCGAGGCCGTGCAGCACGCCATGCAGGTGCTGCGCCAGGCCGCCGGCAACTTCTACATCAACGACAAGCCGACCGGCGCCGTCGTCGGCCAGCAGCCCTTCGGCGGCGGCCGCGCCTCCGGCACCAACGACAAGGCCGGCGCCAAGCAGAACCTGATGCGCTGGACGTCCACCCGCTCCATCAAGGAGACGTTCGTCCCGCCGACGGACTACCGCTACCCGCACATGGGCTGACACCCCGTTGCACCTCCGGGACGGCGGCCCGCCCACCCGTCGCCCGCCGCCACCCTCACGGGACGCGCTGCGCGCGACACCCCCTGGGGCCGCCGTCCCGCCCTCTCCACCACTCCGGAAGAAAGCCCAGGAGTCACCGATGCTCCGTTCCGCCCTCCTCGCAGCGTCCCGCTCCCCGCAGGTGCGCACCGTCGTCGAGAAGTTCCCGCCGACCCAGGCCATCGTCAAGCGCTTCGTCGCCGGCGAGACCCTGCAGCAGGGCATCGACGCCACCGCCGAACTCGTGGCCAGCGGCCGCCGGGTGACCCTGGACCACCTCGGCGAGGACACCGCCGACGCCGCCCAGGCGGCCGGCACCGCGGAGGCGTACGAGCACCTGCTGGCGGCCCTGGAGGAGACCGGCCTCGCCGCGAACGCCGAGGTCTCGGTCAAGCTCTCCGCGGTCGGCCAGTTCCTGCCGGCGGACGGCGAGAAGATCGCGCTGGAGAACGCCCGGCGGATCTGCGAGGCCGCCGCCGCGGCCGGCACCACGGTGACCCTCGACATGGAGGACCACACCACCACCGACTCCACCCTGGAGATCGCCCGCGAGCTGCGCGCCGACTTCCCGTGGCTCGGCGTCGTCCTCCAGGCCTACCTGCGCCGCACCGAGGCCGACTGCCGCGACCTCTCGCACGCCGGCTCGCGCGTCCGCCTCTGCAAGGGCGCCTACAAGGAGCCCGAGTCGGTCGCCTTCCAGGGCAAGGAGCAGGTCGACCTCGCCTACGTCCGCGCGCTCAAGGTCCTCATGGGCGGCGAGGGCTACCCGATGATCGCCAGCCACGACCCGCGCATGGTCCGGATCGCCGGCCAGCTCGCCGAGTGGAACAAGCGCGACACCGACAGCTTCGAGTACCAGATGCTGTACGGCATCCGCCCCGAGGAGCAGCTGCGCCTCGCGGAGGAGGGCAACACCATGCGCGTGTACCTGCCCTACGGCCAGGAGTGGTACGGCTACTTCATGCGCCGCCTCGCCGAGCGCCCGGCGAACCTGACCTTCTTCCTGCGCGCCATGGCCACCCGCGGCTGATCGCACCGTCAGCCGCGGGGGATGTGGGACCGGCCGACAGCTGCCGGCCGGTCCAAGGAGGGGACGGGCGTGTGGGCGCCCGTCCCCTTCGTCATGCCGTGCTGCGGGGCCGTCAGAGCATGCGGGCCGCGGGGTCGACCATGCCGCGGGCCGTCTTGGCGTCGACGTACTCCTCCAGCGCGGTCATCACCCATTCGCCGGAGAACTGGCGGACCAGCTTGCACATGGCCACGCCGGTGCGCGACTCGGCGTGGGTGAGGTCGAACCGGACCAGCTCCTGGCCGCTGCCCGCGTCCAGCAGGCGGCAGTAGGCGTTCTTGACGTCGGTGAACTTCTGTCCGGAGAAGGAGTTGACGACGAAGACCAGGCCGCACACCTCGGGCGGCAGCCCGTCCAGGTGGACGGTGATCGACTCGTCGTCGCCGGTGCCGGCACCCGTCAGGTTGTCGCCGGAGTGCGCGATCGCGCCGTTGAAGATCGACAGCTTCATGAACCAGGCCGTCTCGATCTTCTTGCGCTGCGCGTCGAAGGCGATGCAGGAGGCGTCCAGGTCGACGTTGCGGCCGCGCCCCGCCGGCTCCCAGCCGAGACCCATCCGGACGGCGGACAGGAACGGCTTGCCGCCCTTCTCCAGCGAGACCGAGCCGCCCTTGGTGAGGCTGACCCGGCCCTTGTCCAGGGTCACCTTGGTCATCGACGGCGCGGACGGCGCAACAGGAGCGGCGGGCGCAGCGGCGGGCTGCGGCGGCGCGGCGGGCTTCTGCACGTCGTGCACGGGCGGGGCCTGCAGGGGCGGCGCGGCGGGCATCGGCGGCGGGGCGGCCGCGGCCGCCGGACCGGGGTCCTCCACGTTGACGCCGAAGTCGGTGGCGATCCCGGCCAGGCCGTTCGCGTAGCCCTGGCCGACCGCGCGGACCTTCCAGACACCGCCGCGCCGGTAGACCTCGACCACCACCAGGGCCGTCTCGCTGCTGAGTCTGGGCGGGGTGAACGTCACCAGCACCTCGCCGCTGCCGGCGTCCCGCACGGTGGCGGTCGGCTCCGTGCCGGCGAAGGTGGCGCCCGCCTCGTCGAGGCTCGCCGTCACCACGATCTTGTCGATGCCCTCCGGCACCGAGCCCGTGTCCACGGTGATCGCGTCGGGGGTGCCGCCGCCCCCGGGGCGGTGGGTGACACCGGGGCCGTGCGGGGCGTTGAAGAAGACGAAGTCGTCGTCCGACCGGACCTTGCCGGCCTCGGTCAGCAGCAGGCCGGAGACGTCGAGCGCCTTGGGCGCCGTCACCTCGACCGTCACCCGGTCGGCGTTGAGTGGGGCGTTGCCGCCCTGGGTCAGGACCGTGGTCACGGTGCTCCTCCTCGCTCCTCGCGGCGTCCGGGCGTGTCCCCGGCCACCCTAGGGCACCCCGGCCGCCGGACGCGGGGTGACCCGCTGTCAGTCGCTTCCCGCTGTGAGAGAACAGGGCTTGTCGAGCCCGTCCGGCTGGGAAAGCATGCTGGAATGCCAGCTCTGCAACGTTCCGAGGCCGCCGTCCGTGCCCAGCTGCTCGACGTGCGGTCGTACTCCGTCGACCTCGACCTCACCCGCGGCGAGGAGCTCCTCCGCAGCACCACCGTGATCCGGTTCGGCTGCGCGGAGCCCGGCCGGGACTCCTTCGTCGACGTCGCCCCCGCCCGGCTGCTCCGCGCCGAGCTGAACGGGCGGCCGCTCGATCCCGCCGCGCTGGACGGCAACCGCCTCGCACTGCCCGGGCTGGCCGCCGAGAACGAACTGCTCGTCGAGGCCGACATGGCGTACTCGCGCACCTGCGAGGGCCTGCACCGCTTCACCGACCCGGCCGACGGCGCCGTGTACGTCTTCGCGAGCCTCGGCCCCGACCTCGCGCCGCAGCTGTTCGCCTGCTTCGACCAGCCGGACCTGAAGGCGCCGTTCACCGTCACCGTCACCGCGCCCGACGACTGGACGGTGATCGGCAACGGCAGCTCCGCCCGGCTGCCCGACGGCCGCTGGGAGATCGCCCCGACCGGCCCGATCTCCACCTACCTGGTCACCGTGGTCGGCGGCCCGCTGCACGCCGTCCGCACCGAGCACGACGGCATCCCGCTCGGCCTGTACGCCCGCCGCTCGCTCGCCGCCGAGCTCGACCGCGAGGCCGAGGAGCTGTTCGAGGTCACCCGGGCCTCCTTCGACCGGCTGCACGGCCTCTTCGACGAGCGCTACCCCTTCGGGACGTACGACCAGGCCTTCGTCCCCGAGTTCAACTGGGGGGCGATGGAGAACCCGGGCTGCGTGGTCTTCCGCGACGAACTGCTCTTCCGCTCCGCGCCGACCGAGGCGCAGCGCGAGATGCGGGCCATGGTGGTCTGCCACGAGATGGCGCACATGTGGTTCGGCGACCTGGTCACCATGGCCTGGTGGGACGACCTGTGGCTGAACGAGTCCTTCGCCGAGATGCTCGGCTACCGGACGGCCGCCGACTCCACCCGCTTCACCGGCGCCTGGACGTCCTTCGCGGTCAAGCGCAAGGGCTGGGGCTACGACGCCGACCGGCGCGGCTCCACCCACCCCGTCGCCGCCACCGGGATGGGCTCGGTCGCCGAGGCGCTGGTCAACTTCGACGGCATCTCCTACGCCAAGGGCGCCTCCGCGCTGCGCCAGCTCGTGCACTGGCTGGGCGACAAGGCCTTCTTCGCCGGCCTCAACGCGTACTTCGCCGAACACCGCTGGGGCAACGCCGACCTCGCCGACTTCCTCGCCGCGCTGAGCGCCGCCGGCGGCCGGGACGTCCCCGGCTGGGCCGAGGCCTGGCTGCGGACCAGCGGCGTCGACACCCTGCGCCTGGAGGTCGAGGCCGAGGGCGACGTGCTCGCCTCGGTGGTGCTGGTCAACGACGGCACCCGACCGCACCGGGTGAGGGTCGGCGTGTACGACCGGGCGGACGGTGCGGTGGTGCTCCGCGAGCGGATCGACGCGGACGTCGCCCCCGGCGGCCGCACCCCGCTGCCGGAGCTGGCAGGCGCCGCCCGTCCGGCCCTGCTGCTGCCCAACGACGGCGACCTCACCTGGGCGCTGATCCGCCTGGACGAGCACTCCGCGGCGACCGTCGGCACCTCGCTCTCCCGGATCGAGGACGGGCTCGCCCGGGCGGTGCTCTGGGAGCACGCCCGCGACCTGGTGCGCTCGGCCGAGCTGCCGGCCGCCGGGTACCTGCGGCTGGTCGCCGACCACCTGCCCGCGGAGACGGAGGTGACGATCACCGAGGCGGTGCTGAAGTTCGCCGCCGAGCACGTCGTCGCCCGCTACCTCGACCCCGCCGACCGGCCCGCCGCGCTGGCGCTGGTCGACGACGCCGCCCGTGCGGTGCTGGCCCGGCCGGACGCCGGGGAGAGCCTGCGGATCGCCGCCCTGCGCGCCGCCGTCGCCACCGCGGCCGGCCCCGAGCGGCTCGCCGAACTGGCCGGCTGGCTGGACGGCCGCGACCTGCCCGGCGGCGTGCCCTTCGACACCGAGCTCCGCTGGGCGGTGCTGGTGCAGCTGGCCGCAGCGGGCGCGGTGGACGAGGAGGGGATCGCCGCGGAACTCGCCGCCGACCCCAGCGACACCGGCGAGCAGGGCGCCGCCCGGGCCCGCGCCGCACTGCCCGACGCGGCCGCCAAGGAGCGCGCCTGGCAGACGCTGTTCACCCCGGACGGCCTCTCCAACCACCTGCTCGTCGCCACCGCGGACGGCTTCTGGCGCTCCGGCCGCCCGGACCTCCAGCAGGCCTACATGCGGCGGTACTTCGAGCAGATGCCGGCGGTGGGCGCGCGCGGCGGCGCGGTGGTGAAGGCGCTCGGCCACTCGCTCTTCCCGACCGGGCTGGCGCTGTCGGGCACCGTCCGCGCGGCCGAGGCGTGCCTGGCCCGCACCGACCTCACGCCGACCCTGCGCCGGGTGCTCGCCGACGAGCTGGACGACCTCCGGCGGGCGCTCGCCCACCGGGGCTGACCCGCGCGGGTGCCCGCCCGTCCCGCGGGACGGGCGGGCACCGACGGCATGCCGGGGTCAGGAGCCGCGCGGCCACTCGAAGACGCCGCGGACGGCGACCGCGTGCGGATCGCGGCCGTGGGGGACGAACGCCGAGGCGCTCCACGTCTCCTGGACGGTGCCCGTGGGCCGGCCGCTGCCGGGCAGCCGGGTGCCGAGCACCTCGAAGGCGTACGTGCCGGGCTCGATGTCCAGCCCGCCCGGCAGGGTGTACCGGTGGACCAGCACGCCGCGCTCCTGGGAGACGGTGGTGACCGCCCCGGGCAGGCTCGTCCACGGTGCGGTGCCGGGCAGCACCACGGGGCGCAGCAGCCGCAGCTCCACCTGGAGCGCGGTCATCGGCTCGCGCACCTCCAGCAGCAGGGTGTGCCGGGTGCCGGCCGGGCCGATCAGCTCGACGTTCGCCCGGCCGGAGAGCGGCTCGACGCCGGTCTTCCCGTCGGGGGTCGGACGGCCGGTCGGCGTGGCCGGGCCGGGCCGGGCGGGCTGCGGGGCGAGCGGCCGGGCGGCGGGCGGCTGCGGGGACGGCGAGGTGCCGGGCGTGCCGGTGGCCGCGGTGCCGCTCGGCGAGGGCGAGGGCGAGCCGCTCGGCGCCCCCGCGGACGGCGCGCCGCTGCCCGGGGCCGCCGCCGACGGGCGCCCGGAGGCGGCCGCGGGCGCGCTGCCGGTGTGCGTGCTGCGGGTCGGCGCGGTGGGCGCGGTGTGCACGGTCTCCGCCACGGCGGCGGCGCTCGTGGTGCCGTGTCCGTCCGGGCTGGGCAGCGGCGGGCTGGCACCGACGTTGGACATGCCGGGCCGGCGTCCGACGCCCTGCTGCTCGTTCAGCAGCCAGGTCGTCGCGATGCTGATCCCGACCACCGTGGACATCGCCACCGCCGCGCCGGAGAAGCGGATGGTGGGCAGCCGGAACCTGCCCCCGATCGGCTTGGGCCGGCTGTGCCGTCCGTACCGGACGGCCGTGCGGCCCGGCCCGGTGTCCTCGCGGAGCGCCACCGGCTCCCCTCCTCCCCACCCGATGCCGTTGCTCCCGGGGTGCCGCGGGCCCCCGGCCGCAGTGACAAGGGCACGAATGTAGCAGCGGTGACCGCGGTCTCCGCCAGACCCGGAACGCAACGGATGTGTTAACCGTAATGACGTACTGTGGCGGATAACTGACGCACCGTCCAATCGTACGGTTCCGCGGTCGGTGCAACCTCTTGCAACCGTTGCCCCGCGCGCCCGCGTGCCGCAGGCTGGAGCGAACCCCAGCCGCCTCGGAGAGACCGTCATGCCGCGCGACCCGCTGTCCGTACCCTCCGACCCGATCGCCGCCACCCCCACGGGCGACGACCCGGGCCGAACCACCGCCGCACGAGCGGTGCTGGACGAGGTGATGACCCTGCGGATCGCGCTGGACGACGACCAGGTGGGAGAGGTGCGTACCCGTTTCCGGTACGACACCGAGCGGCCCTGCGAGGTGCTGCTCACCTTCCACCTGGGCCGTCCCGACGAGGCGGACTGGGTGTTCTCGCGCGACCTGCTGCGCGACGGGATGGACGTGATCAGCGGACAGGGCGACATCAAGCTGTGGCCGGCGTACTGCCCCTGCCACGGCTCCACCCTGCACATCGCCCTGGACTCCCCGCACGGCAGCGCCATGCTGGAGGCCTCGCTGCCGCGGGTGCGGGCCTGGCTGGACCGCACCTACGCGCTGATCTCCGCCGACGAGGAACTGGGCGCGGGCCCGACCGACGCCGAACTCGCCGCCCTCCTCGCCACGGGCTGACCGGCGGGCGCCCCTCGCGGGCCGCTCAGACCGGCAGGCGGGCCGTGCCGGCGTGGAGGGCGGTGCGGAGGTCGCGGACCGCCGGGGCCGAGGAGGTCGCGAGCAGGTCCAGCGGTTCCGCCGGACCGTCCACCGCGACGGCGGCCGAGGCGGTCAGCCGGTACGGGCGGTGGTCCAGCAGGGCGCCCAGGTAGCGCCGCAGCCGGGAGAGTTCGGCGCGGACGGTGACGGTGCGCGCCCGGTCGCCGAACAGGCCCTCGGCGAGCTGGGCGGCGCTCAGCCCGGTGCGGTGCACCGCGAGCAGCAGCAGCATTTCGGCGTGCCGCGGGCTGAGGACGTGCGACCAGCTGCCCGCGCCGCCGGATACGTGCAGTTCGGGCCGTCCGGGCTGCCGCAGGTCGAGCCGGACACGGGTGCCGGTGCTCTGTTCGGCCACCCCGGCGGACGTGGCGCCGAGCGGGCGGACCAGCCAGCCGCCGCCGAGCGGCTCCACCGCGCACTCGCCGAGCGTCGGCAGCCACTCCACGGGTCGGCTGCCCCAGCCCTCGGCGGGCAGCCGCAACCGCTGCACCGGCGGGACACCGACCGCGGCCGCCGTCCAGCCGGCACCGTCGACGACCAGGGCCGGCCCGCTGACCCGGGCGAGCAGGCCGGTGGCGAGGGTGCGCAGGCGGTGCAGCGATTCGAGTTGGGCGGCCCGGAGCTCGGCCTCGGCGAGCCGGGCGGCGGTGGCGGTCAGCCGCATCAGGTGGGGCTGCACCTGGTGGGCGGGCCCGCTAAGGTCGAGGATGCCGAGCAGCCGGCCGGTGCGCGGGTCCCGGACGGGTGCGGCGACGCACGTCCAGGCGTGGTGGCTGCGCAGGTAGTGCTCGGCGGAGTGCACCGCGATCGGCCGCTCGGTGCGCAGCGCCATGCCGATGCCGTTGGTGCCGACCTCGTCCTCCGTCCAGCGGGCGCCCGTCTCGAAGCCGATGTCGTCGGCGTTGCGGCGCAGGTGGCGGGCACCGTCGAGCCAGAGCAGGTGCCCCTCGGGGTCGGTCACGGCGAGCAGGACGGGGGCGTCGTCGGAGGCCAGCAGGGTGGTGCGGAGCATCGGCAGCAGGGTGTCGAGCTGTGAGGCGCGGCGGCGGTGCTGGACGTCGGCGACGCCGATCCGGCGGACGTTGCGGCCCGCGTCCGGGTCGAGACCCAGTCGGCGCAGCCGTTCCCAGGAGTCGGTGATCTCGGGCCTGGGGACGGGGCCCGCGAGGTCGGTGTCGTGCGGGCCGGCGCCGAGGACGAGGTCGTAGGTGGTGGTGAGGGCGGTGGCGGAGAGCGGCGCGCGGCGGTTCCGGGCAGGCCGGTGCGTGCTGCGCACACCCATCACCCGCCCTTCGTCGACTCTCCCCGGTCCGCAGACAGGGTAAGGCTGCTCGATCTGGACATGCCGAGGGAGTCGGAATTCTCATTTTTGCCGTCCCGGATCGGCCATGATGGCCGGTTCGCGTGGTTGCGGGCGGCGCGGCTCCGGCGCGGACGGCCGCCGCGTGCACGGGTGGTGACGTTCCGTCAGGGGGCGTGCGCGGGCGGTCGGCGCCGGCGGGCGGGCCGGCGGGTGCCCGGGTGCGGCGGCGGGCGGTCCGGGGGTCGTCTACAGTCGTGTCGACCGTCTACGTCCATGTAGACGATCGCGGCGTCCCCGGGGAGCCGCTGCACGCGCACCGGAGGTCCGCCGATGACACCAGCACTGCTCGCCTACGACGGCAGCGGGATCGACGGCGGTCTCTACACCCGGGTCGTGGGATGGGCGGGCTCCGCCCCGGGCTGGCTGGACGGGTTGATCGCCGACTGGTCGGCGCTCGGGCTCGGGGTGTTCGCCCTGCTCATGCTCGGCGCCTGGTGGCAGGCGCGCGGCGCCGCACCGGCGGTGATGGCCCGGGCGCTTGCGGCACCGGTGGTGGTGGTCGCCGCCTACGTCGCGGACACCGTGTTCAAGTCCGCGGTCGAGGAGGTCCGGCCGTGCCGGCAGCTGGCCGTCCGGGTCACCCTGGAGAGCTGTCCGGCCGCCGGGGACTGGTCCTTCCCCAGCAACCACACGGTGATCGCCTTCGCCGCCGCGGCGGCGCTCTGGACGGCGAACCGCAGGCTCGGCGCGGTCGCGACGGTCGCCGCCGTGCTGATGGGCGCCTCCCGGGTCTGGGTCGGCGTGCACTATCCGCACGACGTGCTGGCGGGCGCCGTGATCGGGCTGGCCGCCGGGGTGCTGCTCGGCGCCGCCGCCGGCCGCGCCGCGCCGCTGGTGGAGCGGGCCCGGGCCGGGCGGCTGGGCGGTGTCCTCGGCGTGGGCGCACCCGCCTGATCGGGGCGCCCGGCGCGGGGCCCGCGGCCCGGCATCCGGGCGGTCCGCGCCCCGGCCGGTCAGCGGCGGATGAGACCGCGGGTGGTGGCGGCGGCGACCGCGGCGGTGCGGGAGTCGACGCCGAGCTTGGCGTAGATGTGCACCAGGTGGGACTTCACGGTGGCCTGGCTGATGTGCAGTTCGCGGGCCACGTCCAGGTTGGCCAGGCCGCGGGCGACGAGTTCCAGGACCTGCACCTCGCGCAGGCTGAGCGCCGTCGCGGGGGTGCGCATCCGGTGCAGCAGCCGGTCGGCCACCGCCGGGGCGAGGGCGGTGCGTCCGGCCGCCGCGTCCCGGACGGCCGCGGCCAGCTCGGCGGGCGGCGCGTCCTTCAGCAGGTAGCCGGTGGCGCCGGCCTCGATCGCGCTCAGGGTGTCGGCGTCGCTGTCGTAGGTGGTCACCACCAGCACCCGGGGCGCCCCCGGCCGGGCGGTGATCTCGGCGGTGGCCTGCGAGCCGTTCATCCCGGCGCCGAACTGCAGGTCCATCAGCACCACGTCGACCGGCTGCTCGGCGGCGAGCCGGACGGCCTCCTCGGCCGTGGCGGCCTCGGCGACGATCACCAGGTCCGGTTCGGTCTCCAGGACGGCGCGCAGCCCGGCCCGCACCACCGGGTGGTCGTCCGCCAGCAGCAGCCGGATCGCGGCGGTCATACCCGCTCCTCCTGCGCCTCGCGCGCCGCCGGTACGCCCCGGTCCGCAGACCGTACGGGGGCCGGCTCCGCGGGGGTCCGGTGGGTCGCGGAGGCCCGGTGGACCGCGGGGGTCGGCTCGCTCCGGTGGCCGGCCGGGGCGGGCAGCGGGAGCTGGGCCGCCACCGCGGTGCCCTGGCCCGGCGCGGACTCCACCGTCAGGCTGCCGCCGAGGGCCTGCACCCGGTGCCGCATCGCGGCCAGCCCGAAGCCGCCGCCCCCGTTCCCGCCGCCGTTCCCGCCGTCGCCGGTGACGGCCGCCGGGTCGAAGCCGGAGCCGTCGTCGACCACGTCCAGCGCCACTTCGGCGCCCATGTAGCTCAGGGTCACCTCGACCTGGCGGGCCCCGGCGTGCTGCGCCGCGTTGGCGAGCGCCGACTGGGCGACCCGGACCAGCGCCGGCTCGTACGGGCCCGGCAGCGGCGCCGGGGAGCCGGAGAGCGTGAAGTGCACCGGCAGCCCGTACCGGTCGGCGGAGGTCGCGCAGAGCCGTTCCAGGGCGCCGGCCAGCGGCAGCCCGTCCAGCACCGGCGGGGCCAGCTCGCGGACGAACCGGCGGGCCTCGGCCAGGTTGTCCTGGGCGGCCTCCCGGGCCACCCGGACGTGCCGTTCGGCGGCGGCCGGGTCGCCCGGCAGGGCGCGCTCGGCGGCGCGCAGCAGCAGCTGGATCGAGGAGAGGCCCTGTGCCAGGGTGTCGTGGATCTCGCGGGCCAGCCGCTCCCGTTCGGCGAGCACCCCGGCCGCGTGGTCGGCCGCGGCCAGGTCGGTCCGGGCGGTGCGCAGCTCCTCGATCAGCCGCCGCCGCTGCTCGCTCTCCCGGTACAGCGCCTGGTAGCCGAGCACCGTCGCGGTGGCGACCGCCGCGCCGAGCACCGGGCCGATGAAGGCCGCGGCCTCCAGCGTGCCCTGGTGCAGCGCGAAGCCGCCGGCCGCGGCCAGCGCGGTGGCGAGCACCGCGGCGAGGCCGGCCCGCCGCGGCAGCAGGTGCAACTGCACGAAGTACAGCGGGAAGGCCAGCCACACGCCGTCCCGGCTGACCGCCAGCAGCGCCAGCCAGGCGGCGCCCAGGGCGGCCAGCCACAGCACGGTGGCGGCCCGCCGCCGGCCCACCGCGGGGGTGAGCGGGCCCGCCGCGTACACCGCGCCCGCGGTCAGGGCGGCGAGCACCGCCCGCGGGGCGTCCGGCCCGCCGCCGTGCACCGCCCGGGCCGCGGCCAGCGCCAGCAGCCCGGCGACCAGCAGGTGCAGGCAGTGGTTGACGACACGCAGCACGGGGGTCAGGGCGCGGGGGTTCATGGTGCCTCCACGGTACCCGGCGACCCCCGGCCCACCGATCGATCAAAAGGTTGATTCCGGTCACCGCCCTTCGATTCCGAAGGATCGAACCGCGGCGCGATGTGAAGCCGAGGCGCGGTGACGAGAGTGGAGCCCGTCCACCGGAACCACTGCGGAAGGAGCCCGCGCCGTCATGTTCGTCGCCTGGAGGGACCTGAGGTTCGCCAAGGGCCGGTTCGCCCTGATGGGGGCGGTGGTCGTGCTGATCACCGTGCTGGTCGGGCTGCTGTCCGGCCTCACCGCGGGCCTCGCCCGGGGCAACGTCTCCGCCGTCACCGGACTGGACGCCGACCACCTGGCCTTCGCCGCCCCGGCCGACGGGCGGGGGCCCTCCTTCGGGGACTCCGTCCTCCCCGAGCGGAGCTGGCAGCAGTGGGCGGCGGTGCCCGGCGTCCGCGCCGCCGAACCGCTCGGCGTCGCCACCACCAAGGCCGTCGCCGGCCCCCGCTCCACCGCCGTCTCCGCCTTCGGCAGCCGCCCCGGCGCCGGCCTCGCCCCGCAGCCCGTCCGCGACGGCACGGCCGTGCTCTCCGCCACCGCGGCCGAGGAACTCGGGGTGCGGGCCGGCGACACCGTCGTCCTCGCCCGCCGCTCCCTCGCGGTCGCCGCGATCGCCGGGGACGCCGCGTACAACCACACCCCGGTGGTCTGGACGAGCCTCGCCGACTGGCAGACGATCTCCCCCGGCACCGCCGGGGACGGCCCGCACGCCACGGTGGTCGCCCTGCGCACCGGCCCCGGCACCGACCTCGCCGCCGCCGACGCCCGGCTCGGCACCCGCACGCTGAGCCGCGACGACTCGCTCACCGCGATCGGGGCCTACACCTCGGAGAACGGCTCGCTGCAGCTCATGCGCGGCTTCCTGTTCGCCATCTCCGCGCTGGTGATCGGCGCCTTCTTCACCGTCTGGACGATCCAGCGGACCGGCGACATCGCCGTGCTCAAGGCGCTCGGCGCCTCCACCCGCCGACTCACCGGCGACGCGCTCGGCCAGGCCGCCGTCCTGCTGGTGCTCGGCACCGCACTCGGCAGCGGCATCGCGGCGGCGGCCGGCGCCGCCGTCTCCGGCACGGTGCCCTTCGTCCTCGACGCGCCGACCCTGCTGCTGCCCGCCCTGGTCATGGTCGCGCTCGGCTCGGCGGGCGCCGCGCTCGCCGTCCGCCGCATCACCTCCGTCGACCCGCTGACCGCCCTGGGGAGCACCCGATGAGCCTCCACCTCGCCGACATCACCCTCAGCTACCCCGACGGCGACGGCCGCCTCACCGCCCTCGACCGGGTCGGCCTGGACGTGCCGCGGGGCTCGCTCACCGCCGTGGTCGGCCCGTCCGGCTCCGGCAAGTCCAGCCTGCTCGCCGTCGCCGCCACCCTGATCGCCCCCGACAGCGGCCGGGTCCTCGTCGACGGCACCGACACCGCCGGCCTCACCGCAGCCGGGCGGGCCGAACTGCGGCGCGACCGGATCGGCATCGTCTTCCAGCAGCCCAACCTGCTGCCCTCGCTCACCGCTGTCGAACAGCTCCAGCTGATGGCCCACCTGGCCGGCCGTCCCGCCCGGGGCGCCCGGGCCCGCGCCCTGGACCTGCTCGACGCGGTCGGTCTCGCCGACCTGGCCGACCGGCGCCCCGGCCGGCTCTCCGGCGGCCAGCGGCAGCGGGTCAACATCGCCCGTGCCCTGATGAACGAGCCGCAGGTGCTGCTGGTCGACGAGCCCACCAGCGCCCTCGACCACGAGCGCGGCGCCGCCGTCGTCGACCTGCTCGCCGCCCTCACCCGCGAACGGTCCACCGCGACCGTGCTGGTCACCCACGACCGCACCCACCTCACCGCCGCCGACCGGATCGCCGAGGTCCGCGACGGCCGCCTGCGGGTCCTCGCCGGGGCCTGACGCCGGGCTCCGGACGGCGGCCGGTCCCGGCAGCGGCGGTCTTTACGGGAGCCGGGGCGGGTGCTGTGCTGGGGCGGTGGTCGACGGTGGGGGTCTGTCCGTGACGGTCGTGCGGGTCTGTCTGCGGGACGGGCGCGGTGGCAGTCCGACGGCGGTGGTGGTCGGGGCCGGGGCGGGGGAGGCCGTGGGGCGGGACGTGGCCGTTCGGACAGGGGCCTCGCATGCCGTGTTCGTCTCGGTGGCGGACGCCGGGCCGGGCGGCCCGGACGTGTCGTTGCGCTTCTTCACCGCCGCGGGGGAGCTGCCCGCGTGCGGCCACGGGACGCTGGCGGCGCTGGCCCTGCTGGCCGAGCGTGCCGGGGGCGGGGAGCTGCGGGCCGTCGTGCGGACGGCGGCCGGGGTCTTTGCAGGTCGGGCGGCCCGGGTCGGCGGCATGCTCACGGCCTCGTTCGACGTCGGGGCCGTCGAGGTGTGCGGGCCCGCGGCGGCCGGTGCGTTCGACGAGGTGCTGGAGGCGCTCGGTCTTCCGCCCGGCGGGCCCGCGGGGGGTGCCCGGGTCGCCTCGGCGGGGCGGCCGCGGCTGCTCGTCCCGGTGGCCGGCCGGTCCGAACTGGCCGCGCTCGCCCCGGACGCCGACCGGCTCCGGGCGGCCTGCGACCGGCTCGGTCTCCTGGGCTGCTACGCGTACGGCCCGCCGACCGCCGGGGGCCGGCTGGCGGCCCGGATGTTCGCCCCGTCGATCGGTGTCCCCGAGGACATCGCCAACGTCAACAGCACCGCGTGCGTCGCCGCCCGTCTGGCCGGGGCCGGTGTGCCCTCCGTCGCGGTCGACATGGGTGACGCGCTCGGCGCCCCCGCCACCGTCACGGCCGCGCTGCGGGGGAGCGGGCCCGGGGCCGCCGTGCGGGTCGGCGCCGAGGCGGTGGTCGAGCGCACCGCCCGCCTGCGCTGACGGCTGGTCCGGGGCCCGGTCCGGCGGAACGACCGGTGCATCTTGTCTGTACAACTTTGCGGCCGGTTCATCTGCGGGCCGCCGACCGGACGATCCGTGGACACCCGGGCGCCCGAGGCTGGCCGCATGAGAGTCATCGTCGTAGGAGCCGGGGTGCTCGGCACCATGCACGCCTGGCACGCCGTCGAGCGCGGCCACGAGGTCGTCCACCTGGAGCGCGAGGCGGAGGCCCGCGGCGCCTCCGTCCGCAACTTCGGCCTGATCTGGGTCGGTGGTCGCGCCTCCGGTGAGGAGCTCGCCACCGCGCAGCGCGCCCGCGAGCTGTGGCAGCGGATCGGCGAGCGCGTTCCCGGCCTGCACTTCCGGGCCAACGGCTCGCTCACCGCGCTGCGCACCGAGGCGGAACTCGCCGTCGCCGAGGAGGTGGTGAAGGGCGAGGAGGCCGCCGCACGCGGATTCCGGCTGCTCGACGCCGCCGAGGCCCGGGCCGTCAACCCGGCCCTGCGCGGCAACCACCTCGGCGCCCTGCACTGCACCCGCGACGCCGCGGTCGAACCCCGCGCCGCCCAGCCCGCGCTGCGCGCCGCCCTGGAGGCCACCGGCCGCTACACCTTCCTCCCCGGCCGCGAGGTCCGCGAGGTGATCGGCGGCTCCGCCGTCCGCGACGACCACGGCCGGGTGCACGCCGGCGACCTCGTCCTGCTCTGCACGGGCGCCTGGACGGGCGGCCTCGTCCGCGAACTCGCCCCCGAGCTGCCCGTCCGCCGGGTCCGGCTGCAGATGATGCAGACCGACCCGCTGGACGAGCCGCTGACCACCTCCGTCGCCGACGGCGACAGCTTCCGCTACTACCCCGCCTACGCGGGCACCGCCCTGGACGCCCTGAAGGCCGTCCAGCCGCAGGGCGAGACCGCCGCCGAGCACCGGATGCAGCTGCTCATGGTCCAGCGCACCGACGGCGGGCTCACCATCGGCGACACCCACGAGTACGAGCAGCCGTTCGGCTTCGACACCGTCGAGGAGCCGTACGAGCACTTCACCGCCGTCGCCGAGGAGCTGCTCGGCCGGCCGCTGCCGCGGATCCGCCGCCGCTGGGCTGGCGTCTACGCCCAGTGCCTCGACTCCACCCGCGTCGTCCACCGCGAGCGGATCCGCGACGGCGTCTGGCTGGTCACCGGGCCCGGCGGCCGCGGCATGACCTGCTCCCCGGCCATCGCCGAGACCACCGCCGACCTCGCCGAGCTGTAAGCCGAGCCGTAAGGAACACCCCGCATGAGCACCGACATCCGCCTCGTCGTCCTCGACATGGCCGGCACCACCGTCGCCGACGGCGGCCTGGTCGAGCAGGCCTTCCGCGCCGCCGCGGCCGACCTCGGCGTCGCCGACGGCAGCGCCGAGCACGCCCGCATGCTCGACCACGTCCGCGCCACCATGGGCGAGTCCAAGATCTCCGTCTTCCGGCACCTCTTCGGCGACGAGGACCGCGCCCGGCGGGCCAACCGCTCCTTCGAGGCCGCGTACCACGACCTCGTCGACGCCGGGCACTGCACCCCGCTGCCCGGTGCCGCCGAGGCGATCGGGCGGCTGCGCCGAGCCGGCCTGACGACCGTCCTCACCACCGGCTTCTCCCGTGCCACCCAGGACCGGATCCTCGCGGCGCTCGGCTGGCAGGACCTCGCCGACCTCACCCTCTGCCCCGCCGACGCCGGCCGCGGCCGCCCCTACCCGGACATGGTGCTGACCGCGCTGCTGCGCACCGGCACCGACTCCGTCCGGCAGATCGCCGTCGCCGGGGACACCGGCTACGACATGCTGACCGGCACCCGGGCCGGCGCCGCCGTCGTCGCCGGCGTCCTCACCGGCGCCCACGAGGAGCAGCGGCTGCGCGCGGACGGCGCCACCCACGTGCTGGCCTCGGTCGCCGACCTGCCGGAGCTGCTCGGCGCCTGACGGCGGGCCGGGGGAGCCTCAGGCCGCCTTCAGCCGGGCCACCACGCGGGCCCGCTGGTCGAGGTGGGCGACCGCCCGGTTGCCCAGGTGCGGGCGCAGCCCGCTGCGCAGTGCGCCGAAGTGCTCGTCGCCGCGGACGCTGCTGATCCCGGTGTAGTCGTCCAGGAAGGACGACCAGGTCGCGGCGGCCGCCTCGACGTGGCCGTGCTCCATCTGGCGGCGGGCCAGCAGGCCGAGGCCGTGGACCCGGCCCTGCCGCTCGGCCCGCGGCCGGACCCGGTTGGAGGTCTGCAGCGCCGAGATCGAGCCCGGCAGGTCGCCCAGCTCGTACAGCACGTGCGCGAGGTGGAACTGGTACGCCGCCAGGTCGTAGCCGCCGACCGCGTCGTTGCGGCCGTCCGCCCTGGAGAGCGCCGCCTCGGTCTCGGAGAGCCGGGCGAAGGCCTGCCGCCGGTCCTTCACCATCGCCGCCCCGTGCGCCTGCTGGCCGCGCAGGAAGGCGGTGAGCCGGGGGCCGGCGGCGGGCGCGGCCTGCGCCGCAGAGTCCGCGTACTCCAGGGCGCGCGGCCCGTGGCCCAGGCTGGACGCCTGCAGCGACATGCCGCGCAGCGTCCGGCAGTACGTCACGTGGTCGCCGGCCTGGTCGGCGAGGCGCAGCGCCTGCACGTAGTACGACTGGCCGAGGCCCTGCGCGAGCTCGTAGACCGCGGACCAGCCGGCCAGGTACGTCAGGTCCGCGGCGGCGGAGAGCATCCCGCCCTTCGACCGGTCGCTGCCGGCGGCCTGCAGCCACGGGCCGACGCTGTTCACCAGGAAACTCGCCATCATCGGGCGGGCGTGCGCCGCGCCGAGTTCGTCCAGGATGCCGGCCAGCCGGTCGGTCATCGTCCGGACGGTGGCCACCTCGCCGTCGCCGATCCGCACCGTGCGGCCCGCGGCCGCCCGGTCGATCCGCTCGGCGGCCTCGCCGAAGCCGGGCACCGCCAGCGCCGCCGAGTACAGCCCGGCGGCGAGCACGCTCCGGCGGGACGGGTCCATGTCGGCCCGGCCGAGCGCCACCAGCCCGCTCACCGGATCGGTGGCCTCGCGGTCGCCGAGCCCGGTCTCCTCGGCCGCCACCGGCCGGCCCAGCCGCCGCGCGAACGCCTCCCGCACGACCCCGGCGACCTCCGCACGCGGCCGCGACCCGGCCAGCCAGTGCGACACCGTGGTCTTGTCGTACGTGAGTCTGAGCCCCGCCTCCGCGCCGGTGCGGCGGACCGCCCGGGCGAGCTGGTCGTTGCCCCAGTCCGCCTCGCGCATCAGCGCGGCGAGAGCGGCGTTCGGTGTACGCGTGCGTCGTCCCATGTCGGCCTCGACTCGTGTTCAACCGGTTCAACCCTGTCCACAGCATGGACTGTTCTCTCCTGTGGAGTAAACGAGTTGACTGAACGTGAGCCGTTGGAGGGACTGGATCCGACGGCTCCCTGCGGCCTGCCCCGGTTTCCCCCCACCGGCGGCAGGCCGTGTCCCCCGCCGTCCCGGGAGAGCAGGAGCGACCCATGACGACCGCCGCGAGGTCATCGACCGCCGTGACGCGCCAGGCTCCGCCCGCCGCGGCCGAACTGCCGTGCGAGGAACGGTCGGCGCAGCTCGCCCGCGGGCTGGTCCGGGCCCGCCTCGACCACCTCGGGCTGGCCGCCCTCGTCGAGGACGCCGAACTGGTGGTCTCCGAGCTGGTCGGCAACAGCGTCCGGCACTGCGGCGGCCGGCGGATCCGGGTCACCGTCCGACGCCGGCTCGACGGCCGGGTCCGGATCAGCGTCGAGGACGCCTGCCGCACCCCGCCGACGCTGCTCACCGCCGCCGAGGACGACGAGTGCCACCGCGGGCTCGCCCTGGTCGACACGCTGGCGGACCGCTGGGGGACGGCGCCGACGGCGGGCGGGAAGGTGACCTGGGCCGACCTGCGCTGACCTGCGCCGACGTCCCGCGCCGAGGTCCCGGGCGTCCGCGGTGTGTCGCCCGGACGGCGTGCGTGGCTCGAACGGGGATCGGGACGCGGCCGTCTAGCGTGAGGGGGCGGCCGGACCGGGCCGCTACCGAGGAGGGCGCCCGTGTCGTCGCATGCCCGCTGGTTGATCGTCTCCCTGGTGATGCTGATGGCGGCCTGCGCGACCGCGCCGCGGACCGGTGCCGGGCAGTCCTCCGCGGCCGCGCGGCCGCAGTCGCCCTCCGCTCCGGGAACGGGGAGCGCCCGGGTGAGCCCGTCGCAACCGCCCTCGTCCGGGTCCGCCGACTCGGCGGAGCCCACCTGGCGGACGCTGACGCCCCCGGCGTCCGGGCCGGTGACCGACGAGCAGCTGGCCGGGCAGCGGATCGTGTACTCCTACCCGGGCCCGGTCGTCCCCGAGTCAGTGCTGGCGGCGGTCCGCGGCGGGCGGGCCGCCGGGGTGATCTTCTTCGCGGAGAACATCCCCGACACCGCCACCCTGCGGACGGCGGTGGAGCGGCTGCGCGAGGCGCAGGGGCAGAGCCCGGTGACGGCGCCGCTGCTGCTGATGACCGACCAGGAGGGCGGCAAGGTGCGGCGGCTGCCCGGTGCCCCGGAGCTGTCCGCGCGGGAGGTCGGCGAGTCGGCGGACGCGGTGGCGGTGGCCGCCCGCACCGGCGCGGAGGCGGGGAAGAACCTCGCCGCCGCCGGGCTGAACGTCAACCTCGCGCCGGTGCTGGACGTGTACGGGACGCCCGGCAACTTCATCGACGCCAAGCACCGCTCCTACGGACAGGACCCGGCGGCGGTCGCCGATCTGGCGGCGGCCTTCGCGGTGGCCCAGCGGCAGGAGGGGGTGGCGGCGACCGTCAAGCACTTCCCCGGGCTGGGCACGGCGCCGGCCGGGATGAACACCGACGCCGGCCCGGTGAGCCTGCCGGTGCCGCTGGAGCGCCTGCGATCGGTGGAGGAGGCGCCCTACCGGGCGGCGCTGGCCGTCGGGGTGCCGCTGGTGATGCTCTCCTGGGCGGTCTACCCGGCGCTGGACGCCGAGCGGCCCGCCGGGCTCTCGCCGACCGTGGTGCAGGGGGAGCTGCGCGAGCGGCTGGGCTTCCGCGGGGTGACGGTGACGGACGCGCTGGAGGCCGGGGCGCTCAACGGCTTCGGCGGCACCGGCGAGCGGGCGGTGGCGGCCGCCGCGGCCGGGATGGACCTGGTGCTCTGCTCCGCGCGCGACGCCCGGCAGGGCGACCTCGCGGCGCAGGCACTGGCCGGCGCACTGGCCGACGGCCGGCTGGACCGGGTCGGCTTCACCACCGCCACCGCCCGGATCGCCACCCTGCGGGGCGCCCTTCACTAGGGCGTTCCTTCACGTGCACACGAGGTGACCCCGCGCGCCCCTGAGGGCCTGCTCCGGGTCAGAGCCAGCCCCGTTGGGCGGCTTTGATGCCGGCTTCGAAGCGGCTGGTGGCGTTGAGGCGTTCCATGATGGAGGCCATGTGGCGGCCGACGGTGCGGGAGGAGATGCCGAGGCGCTGACCCGCGGTGTCGTCGGTGGCTCCGGTGCCGAGCAGGCGCAGCAGTTCGCGTTCGTTGGGGGTGAGGCCGGTCGCCGGGTCCGCGGGGCTGGTGGCGCCGAGGGGGACGGCGGTGTTCCAGGCCTGTTCGAACAGGTCGAGCAGGGCGTGGAGGATGCCGGGTTCGGTGATGTGGAGGGCGCCCTTGCGGTTGTCGGCGGGGTCGATGGGGACGAGGGCCTGGCTGCGGTCGGTGATGATCAGGCGCTGGGGGACGGCGGGGGCGGTGCGCACCTCGCTTCCCCGGCCCAGCAGCCAGTGCGCGTAGGCGGTGACGTGCGGCTGGTGGCGGGTGGCGTCCTGGTAGAGGGTGCGCATGGTGACGCCGCGGGCGAGGACCTCGTTGTCGGAGGGGCGTGAGGCGTCGAGGTCCTCGGGGCGCTGGTTGCCCGGTTGGCTGCTGAGGACCTCGGTCGTGGTGGAGCGGCCCATCTGTTCGAGGCGGGCGTGGATGGCGTCCATGCCGAGCAGCCGTTCGCCGTGGGAGGCGCGGTGTTCGGCGCGTTCGGCGACCATGCGGGTGACGGCGGCGCGGGAGGCGGCGAGGGCGGCCTGGCGGGCGGCGAGGTCGGCCTCCTGGCGGGCGACCATGTCGGCGAGTCCGATCGCGGGGTCGATGGCCCGCATCTGCCCCGGGTGGTCGGCCGAGGCTCGGACGAGCATGAGTTCGCCGAGTTCGTCGAGGCAGCCGTGGACCTGGACGGCCGTCAGCGTGCAGCGGGCGGCCAGTTCGTCCACGCCGTCGGCAGGGTGGTCGAGCATGGCCCGGTAGACGGCGGTGGCGGCGGCCGACAGGCCCAGTGCCTCCAACATGAGATCCCCCCGGATCGATGGTTCAGGCGCCGCGGTGGCGGCAGAACGGCATCCTCGCAGCCCGGCCACGCCCTTTCAAGATCAATTGGTGGCCTTTCGTCGCAGGTCAGGGGATATGTCGCCTGATTCCGTCCTGTGTCGCATCGCCCCCGATCGACCGTCGTGCCGATGTCCGGCAGGCCGTCCGGGACGGGAATCTGACTGACGTGGACATGGCTGCATGTCCGGAGTCGGACTGGCCGGTTGGCGACACCCGGAAGCCCTTCCGGTGGCTTCCGCGAGCGACGAAGCTAGTGATCGCCGCCAGGACGACAGGCCGGGCGGCAGCCGGACGGAGCGTCAACCGCGGGACGCGCCGACGGACTTGCCCGTACAGATTCGAACGCCGAAGGACTCCGCCATGATCCGCACCCGTATCGCCCAGGCCGCCGCGGTCGCCGCCATCGCCCTGACCGCCCTGGCCGTCGCTCCCACCACTCCGGCCGGCGCCACCGCCGCCACCGCCGCCGCGCAGACCGGCGTGCGGACCTCCGACAGCCTCGGCTGGGGCGGCTGATCCCACCCCATGGACATCGTCTACGCCAGCCTGCGCCGCAGGTGCCCCGGGCCGGTTCCGCCCGGTGAGGCGGCCGAGGTCCTCGCCGCCCTGTGGGCGCACGCCCGGCCCGACGACGGCCTCCAGCACGTCTCCGCCCGCATCGAGGACGACCGGGTCGACCTCCTGCTCTACCTCCTCACCCGCACCCCCGGCCCCGCCGACGCGGACGCAGGCCCCGCCCGTGCCCGTGCGCTGATGGACCGGAGCCACCTGGCCTCACCCCTGCTGCGCCGCCGGTACCTGCCACCGGCACCCGCTCCGGCGACCGCCCGACCCGCCCTGCCCTGAACCGGCGGGCCACCGGCCTCCGCCCCGGCGGGTCCACCGCGGCGCACCCGTGGCCGTGACCGCTGTTCCTGCAGGACAGCCGTCCCCGCCCCGGCCCTCCGGCCGGTGCCCACGGGCCGCCCCACCCCCTTCCGATCGTCCAACGGCACCGCGGCGCGTCCCGCCGTGCCCGCTGCACCCCGCACAGCGCCGACGGCCCCGCCGCCCGGCCGTCGTGCCGCCCGGCCGGTGTCCGGCCGCGTGCACCCCCTTCGACTTTTCTTCCACGACCCGTCAGGAGTTCTCCCATGTCCTTGCGTTCCCGCCGCATCGCCGCCAAGTCCTCGGCCACCCTGCTCGCCTCCGCCGCGATGGTGGGCGGTCTGCTGGTGCCGTCCGCCCACGCCGACACCAACACCATCGTGAGCGTCGCCAACGCCAACCTGGGCAAGAAGGCGTGCTCGACCAACAGCACCGGCGGGACGGGCTACTACTCCAGCTGCACCGGCGCCAACGGCGCTCCGGAGGCGTGGTGCGCGGACTTCGCCAAGTGGGTGTGGGCGCGGGCCGGTTACAACGTCTCCGGGCTGACCGCCGGTGCGGGCAGCTTCGGCCGGTACGGGTCGGGGCTGCACTCCACGCCGCAGGTCGGCGACGCCCTGCTCTTCAACTACGACGGCCGCGGCTACGCCGACCACGTCGCCGTCGTGACGGCGGTCGGGAACGGGACCGTCACCACCGTGGGCGGAAACGAGAGCGGCGTCTCGGGCAACTGGTCGGCGACCTCCTCCGTCCACCAGTCCACCCACAGCTCCGCCGTCGGCTCGTACTACGGCAGCCAGCGGATCAGCGGCTACGTCTCCCCGCAGGGCGGCAGCAGCACCCCGCCGCCCTCCGCACCGCCGTCGGCCGCGGCGCCGTCGCTGGGCGCCGAGGGTTCGGTGGTGGCCGAGGACGGGACGCAGTACACCTTCACCCGTGACGCGGCCAACGGCCACCTGCAGGTCACCTACCTGCCTGCAGATCACCTACCTGCCCAAGGGCGGCCAGTGGGCCACCTCCGACCTCACGGACAACGTCGGCACCCCCGTCACCGGAGGCGGCATCAGCAACACGGTCGCCCCCGACGGCACCCTGTACATCTTCAGCCGCGGCTCCATGGACGGCGGCCACCTCAGCGCCACCTACCTCAACAGCGTCGGGGCCTGGGCCACCGCCGACATGAGCGACTACGTCGGCACGCCCGTCTCCGCCGGTGGCGCGCCCTCGGCGTTCGTGCAGAAGGACGGCACGGTCGGTGTGGTGACGGCGAACTCGGCGAACGGCCACGTCTACATGACCTACCTGCCGAACGGCGGGCAGTGGACGGGCGCCGACATGACCACCCTGGCCACCGGCTACGTCGGCACCCCCGCCTCCGCCGGCGGCGCGCCCGCCGCGTTCCTGCAGCCCGACGGCACCATCGGCGTCGTCACCGCCGACTCGGCGAACGGCCACGTCCACATGACCTACCTGCCGAACGGCGGGCAGTGGACCGGCGCCGACATGACCACCCTGGCCGGCACCGCGGTGACCGGCGGCAGCATCAACAACGCCATCGCCCCGGACGGCACCCACTACATCTTCACCGTCGGCTCCACCAACGGCGGCCACCTGAGCGCCACCTACGCCGGCACCTCCTGGGCCACCACCGACATGACCAACCAGGTCGGCACCCCCGCCGCCGGCTGACGGGCCCGCCCGCGCCGGGTGCTCCCGCCCCGCCCACCGGGGCGGGAGCACCCGGCGGCCCAGCCCTGCCGATCGCCGGCCGGAACCGACCCCGACCGGCGCCGCCCGCCGCCGCCGCCACGCCACACCACCGGAGCAGACCGTGACCACCCGCCCCCGCCGCATCCCCGCCCTCGCCCTCGCCGCCGGTCTCCTCGCCTGCGCCGCCCCGGTCCTCGCCGCCGGCGAGGCCTCGGCCGCCTCGGTGAGCACCTGGGACAAGGTCGCCGCCTGCGAGAGCGGCGGCAACTGGGCCATCAACACCGGCAACGGGTACTACGGCGGTCTGCAGTTCTCCCGGAGCACCTGGCTCGCCTACGGCGGCGGCCAGTACGCCGGGTACCCGTACCAGGCGACCAAGCAGCAGCAGATCCTCGTCGGGGAGAAGGTCCTGGCCGGCCAGGGGCAGGGCGCGTGGCCGGTGTGCGGTCCCAAGGCCGGCCTCGGAGCGGACCACGCCGACCCCTACCCGTCGACCACCCCGCCGCCGGCTCCGGCTCCGTCGCTGGGCGCCGAGGGTTCGGTGGTGGCCGAGGACGGGACGCAGTACACCTTCACCCGTGACGCGGCCAACGGCCACCTGCAGGTCACCTACCTGCTCGAACGGCCACCTGCGGATCACCTACCTGCCCAAGGGCGGCAACTGGGCGACGGTCGACCTCAACGGGCAGACCGGCACCCCCGTCACCGGGGGCGGCGTCAGCAACACGGTCGCCCCCGACGGCACCCTGTACATCTTCAGCCGCGGCTCCGCGGACGGCGGCCACCTCAGCGCCACCTACCTCAACAGCGCCGGCACGTGGGCGACGGCCGACATGACCGCCACGGTGGGCACGCCCGTCTCCGCCGGCGGCGCGCCCTCGGCGTTCGTGCAGAAGGACGGCACCGTCGGTGTGGTGACGGCGAACTCGGCGAACGGCCACGTCTACATGACCTACCTGCCGAACGGCGGGCAGTGGACGGGCGCCGACATGACCACCCTGGCCGACCTCACCAACCAGGCCGGTACCCCCGCCTCGGCCGGCGGCGCGCCCGCCGCGTTCCTGCAGCCCGACGGCACGGTCGGCGTCGTCACGGCCGACTCGGCCGACGGCCACGTCCACATGACCTACCTGCCGAACGGCGGGCAGTGGACCGGCGCCGACATGACCGCCCTGGCCGGCACGCCGGTGACCGGCGGCAGCATCGGCAACGCCATCGCCCCCGACGGCACCCACTACATCTTCACCGTCGGCTCCACCAACGGCGGCCACCTCAGCGCCACCTACGCCGGCACCTCCTGGGCCACCACCGACATGACCGGCTACGTCGGCACCCCCGCCGCCGGCTGACCCGCGGACGAGGGGCGGTGCGCACCCATGGGTGCGCACCGCCCCTTCGCCGTCCCCGGGTCCCGCGGGCGGGACGTCAGTGCAGGGTGCCCGCGTACCTCCGCAGGAAGCGGGTGCCGGTGCCGGCGGTCACCACGACGTCGTAGCGGCCCTGGTCGAGCGGCCAGTCGACGGTGGTGGCCGAGCCGGGGGCTACCCAGACCGTGCGCGCGGTGCCCGCGTAGTCGTTCGGCGTCAGCGTGAACGAGCACTCGGTGCGGCCGTCGTTGGCGAGCCGCAGCGCGATGGTGCCGGTGCCGGCGTCGGCGGTCACGGAGGGCACGGCGACGTCGTCCTGCGGGGCGCGCACCACCGTCCCGGCGAAGCGGCGGACGAAGCCGTCCGGGCCGTGCACGGTGAAGTCGTAGCGGCCGTCGGTGGTGGCGGCGTCCCAGGTGTACGTGCGGCTCCCGCCGGCCGGGACGGTGTACGGGGTGCCGGCGAACGGCAGCGCGATGTTCGGGTAGACGGTGTACGGGAAGGCCACCGTGCCGGAGTTGGCCAGCGTGCAGGTGACCGCGCCGGTGCCGCGGTCGACCGCGGCGTCCGCCCACGGCCGGTACGGCAGCCTCCGGTGCGGACGGCTGCCCGGCTCCTGGGCGGGCATCGCCTGGGCGCCGGTCGCGGGCAGCTTGACCGCGGGCAGCTTGGCGCCGGCGTCGGCCTTGGCCATCAGGGCGACGGTGTCCGGCAGCGCGGGGATGCTGAAGTCCGGTGCGGTGAAGTCGAGGCAGCTGGTGAGGTCGCCGCAGACCGCCCGCCGCCAGGCGGAGATGTTCGGCTCCTGGACGCCGGTCACCAGCTCCAGGAAGCGCAGCACCGAGGTGTGGTCGAAGACCTGCGAGTTCACCCAGCCGCCGCGCGACCAGGGCGAGGCCACCCAGAGCGGCACCCGGTTGCCGAGGCCGATCGCCCGGCCCTGGGTGTACTCCTCCGCCGTGCCCGGCTCCGGGGTGGGCGGCACGACGTGGTCGAAGTAGCCGTCGTTCTCGTCGTACATCACCAGGAAGACGGTGTGCTGCCAGACCGCCGGGTTCGACATCAGCGACTGCAGCGCGGTGTTGACCCAGTGGGCGCCGTAGTCCGGGCTGGCGCTGGGGTGTTCGCAGAACAGGTAGGGCGCGACCAGCCAGGAGACGGTGGGCAGGGTGCCGTCCTTGCAGTGCTGGTCGAAGGCGGTCAGGTCCCACTTCGTCATCGCGTTCACGTACCGCGGGTCGGCGGCGGGGAAGGCGTGGAACTGCTTGAAGTAGGAGAGCGCGTTGTCGTCGTAGTCGCCGGTGCGGTCGTCCTTGCTCGGGTTGTGGTAGACCCGCCAGCTCACCCCGGCGGTCTGCAGCCGCTCGGCGTAGGTCGTCCAGTCCGCGACGGGGTTGTCGGTGACCGGGGTGTTGTCGATCCACGGGCCGGTGGTGCCGTCCCGGCCGGGGCCGGCGGTGCCCGTCCACAGGTAGAGCCGGTTGGGGTCGGTCGGGCCGGCCATCGAGCAGAAGTAGGCGTCGCAGAGCGTGAAGGCGTCGGCCAGCGCGTACTGGTAGGGGATGTCCTCGCGGGTGAAGTAGCCCATGGCGCGCTCGCCCTTGGCGGCGATCCACTTGTTCATCGCGCCGCCGTTGATGGCCTGGTGGCCGGTGGCCCAGTCGTGGGCGAGGCCGCCGGCGTTCTGCGCGTTGTACTTGGTGGTGTCCATCCGGAACGGCAGCATCGCGCCGCCGTCGCTGCGGCCCGCGTCGGGCTGGCGGAAGACGTCGGTGCCGTCCGGGAACTGCAGGGCCTGCCTGTCGGCGAAGCCGCGGACGCCGTTCAGGGTGCCGAAGTAGTGGTCGAAGGAGCGGTTCTCCTGCATGAGGATCACCACGTGCTGCACGTCGGCGACCGAAGCGGCCGCCCGGGCGGCGGTGGCGGGCAGGCCGACGGCGGCGGCCGCGCCGGTGGCCGCCGTCGCGGCGACGAAGCTGCGGCGGCTGAGCTGGGGGGTCATGGCACGGCCTCTCAGAGGGTGAAGGTGGCGACGGCGGCGGCGGTGTCGCTCGGCCAGCCGTTGGCGGCGGCGTTCGGCTCGGCCTGCGGCCAGCCGGTGGCGAGGGTGTGCGCCTCGACGAGGGTCAGCGCGCCCGCGAACTGGACCTGGTCGATCCGGTCCTGGGGCTCCGGCTTGCCGCCGCGCACCGCCCGGGTCGGCGACCAGGTGTTCCCGGGGGAGGCGACCGGGTCGGGGTGCGCACTGCGGTGGGCGTCGGTCAGGCCCGCGTCCCGCAGGGCCGTGGTGACCGGCCAGGCGAGCGCCGGGCGGCCGCCCTGGCCCGTCCAGTCCAGGTGCGAGGGCGAGGCGAGGTCGGCGGCGAGCACCACCCGCTGACCGACGGCGATGTCGGCCTGCACCGCGGCGGCCAGCGCGACGGCCTGCCTGCCGCGGGTGGAGGCGGCCTCGGCGGCCTGCACCTGGGCGGCGCCCTGCCCGTCCTGGACCGCGTACGGGCCGTAGTCGGCCTCGTCCAGGTGCGCGGCCCAGAAGCGGACGGTCCGGCCGCCCGGCAGCTGCACGGTCGCGCCGGCGGCGGGCAGCGCGGCGGTCGGCGCGGTGACGGCGGTCAGCGGCCAGCGGCTGAGGATGCCCACGCTGCCGGAGCTCTGGTAGGCGTACCAGCCCAGGGCGGTCGCCAGGGACTGCGCGGCGGTGCCGGCGGTCTCCTGCAGCGCGACCACGTCCAGGCCCTGGGTGAGTACGGCCGCCAGCTGCTTCTCCACCGCGTCGGTGAACGCCGCACCGGCGTTCGCCAGGTTCCAGCTCGCCGCCTTGAGGGTGAGCTGCCCGGCCGGGTCGCGGACCGGGACCTGCACGGTCACCGTGTCGGTCGCACCCGCCGGGTCCTTGATGCCGACGGTCACCACCGCGGGGTGCGCCTGGGCGGCGGGCGCGGTGCCGCTCACCGTGCCGTCGGCGGCCACCGACAGCCAGGAGTCGCCGGAGACCTTCCGGTACACGGCGGTGCCGGTGCCCTTCGTCCACAGGCCGGCCAGCTTCACCGAGACGGCCGCGCCGGGCGCCGCCTGAGCCGTCGTCAGGGAGTCCACCACGGCGTGCGGCCGGGGCGCCGCCGGCTTCGGGCGGAAGGTGAACGGCGCGGTCTGCGCCAGGATTCCGTAGCCGTCCTTCGCCAGCAGGTACGCGGTGTACGGGCCGCCGGTCAGCGCCGAGGTGTCCAGCTGGACGTCCCCGGAGGCGCCGGGCGTGTACTTCCACAGCAGCGAGGAGCCAGTGCCCGGCTGCCGGGTGCCGTCGTAGATCCCCACCCAGTTCTTCGGGTCCGGGGAGCCGGTCGTCCAGTGGAAGGTGATCCGGTCGCCCTCGGTCGGGTTCGCCGGCGTCGCGATGACGAGCGTCGAGCCTGTCGCCACGGAAGTCCTGTCCGCCGCACCGCCCTTGGCGCAGCTGGTTCGAGTTGGCTGAACAACTCGGACCATTGACCCGGCCCCCGGCGGCCCCCGCGTGAACGCGACATGACGCCCCGTCGGGCGAACCGCGAACCCTGCCCCGAACCGGCGGGTCACAAGGCACCGGCCGGTCGGGGCGTCAGTGGCCGCCGCGGAGGTTGATGACGACGACGCCCGTGATGACCAGGGCGATGCCCAGCCACTGGAGGCGGCCCAGGGGTTCGGCGAAGAAGGTGGCGCCGATCGCGGCGACGGCCGCCGTGCCGGCGCCGGACCAGACGGCGTAGGCCACCGAGACGGGGATGTGCTTCAGGGCGCGGCCGAGCAGCAGGAAGGAGAGCACGTAGCCCAGGGCCACCCCGATGCTCGGCCACAGCCGGCTGAAGCCGTCGGTGAGTTTGAGCAGGCTGGTGGCGCAGACCTCGCTGGCGATGGCGAGCGCGAGCAGCAGGTACGGCATCAGGCCGGCCGGGCGGCGGCGAGCGCGTGCAGCAGGGCCACGTCCGCCTCTTCGAGGCTGTCGAGCAGGGTGATCCGGCCGTGCGCGGCGATCGGCACGGTGGACGGCACGGCGAGCACCGCGCAGCCCGCCGCCGCGGCGGAGGCCACCCCGGCCGGGCTGTCCTCGACGGCGACGCAGGCGGCCGGGTCGAGCCCGAGGCGGGCGGCGGCGGCGAGGTACGGGTCGGGGTCGGGCTTGGTGCGCTCGGTGTCCTCGGCGGCGAGGGTGGTGGTGAACCAGCGGTCGCCGATCGCGCCCAGCACCAGGTCGACGACGCGCCGCGGCGAGGCGGAGACCAGCGCCGTGGGCACCTCGGCGGTGCGCAGTGCGGCGAGCAGGTCGAGGGCGCCGGGCCGCGGGACGACCTCCGCCGCGACCTTGCCGGCGAACGCCCGGTTGAGCTGCTCGACGAGCTCGGTCTCGGCCCGGTCGGTGCCGCTCGCCCGGTGCAGGTGGGCGGCGGTGTGCTCGGCGGCCCGGCCGAGCACGTGCGGGAGGTCGGAGTCGTCGAGGGAGAGGCCGAGCTCGGCCGCGGTCTCCGCGGCGGCCTGCCACCAGAGCGGCTCGGTGTCGACGAGCGTGCCGTCCATGTCGAAGAGGACGGCGGCGGGGGTGTGCGGCATGGGTGAACCTTACGCAGTCGGATGGTCGTAAGGGGCACGGGGCGCTGCGCGGTCCGGGACCGGTGCCGGGGCGACACGGGTCGAGCCCTCCGCTGTGCGCAGGTCCCCGCGCCCCCGGGGCCGCTCTAGCGGCGGCGGTCGACGAGGACGGGGCGGTCGGGCAGGACGAGGTGGGCGCGGCTGCCGGGCGGCAGCGCGGCGGCCGCCTCGGTGGCCAGGTCGGCCTTGACCTCGGTGCCGTCGGCGAGCCGGACGGTGAGCCGGGTGACCGCGCCGAGGAAGGAGGCGCCGGTGACCTGGGCGGGGCCGTCCGCGTCGGGGCGGAGCACGACGTTCTCGGGTCGGACGAGCACCTCCAGCGGGCCGTCCGCGGGCAGCGCGCCGTCGACGGGGTACGTCCGGCCGAGCAGCGCGACGCCGGCGCCGGCGCGCTCGCAGGGGATGCGGCTCATGGTGCCGACGAACTCGGCGACGAAGGCGGTGGCCGGGCGGGCGTACAGCTCGGCGGGCGCCGCGCACTGCTCCAGGCGGCCGGCCCGCAGCACCGCGACCCGGTCGGCCATCGAGAGCGCCTCCTCCTGGTCGTGGGTCACGAACAGGGTGGTGATGCCGAGTTCGCGCTGCAGCCGGCGGATCTCCTCGCGCAGGGTGAGCCGGACCTTCGCGTCCAGGGCCGACAGCGGCTCGTCCAGCAGCAGCACGCGCGGGGTGAGGGCGAGGGCGCGGGCGAGCGCGATCCGCTGCTGCTGGCCGCCGGAGAGCTGGTGCGGGTAGCGGGCGGCGTGCTGCGGCAGGCCGACGAGTTCCAGCAGTTCCTGGGCGTGGGCGCGGCGTTCGGCCTTGCCGGTGCCGCGCATCCGCATCCCGAAGGCGACGTTGTCGAGTGCGGTCAGGTGCGGGAAGAGGCTGTACGACTGGAAGACCATGCCGGCGTCGCGGCGGTGCGCGGGGATGCCGGTGACGGGCTTGCCGTCGACGAGGACCTCGCCGGCGTCGTGGGTCTCGAAGCCGGCCAGGATGCGCAGTGCGGTGGTCTTGCCGCAGCCGGACGGGCCGAGCAGGGCGAGGAGTTCACCGGGGCGGACGTCCAGGTCGAGGCCGTCCAGGGCGGTGGTGGCGCCGAACGCGCGGCGCAGGCCGCGGAACTCGACGGTGGCACCGCCCGCGGCGGTCGCGGCGGGCAGGGTGTGCGGGGCGGCGGTGCTCATGCGGGGTCTCCGGGTCAGGAACGGGCGGGTGCGGGGCGGCGCTCGCGGCCGGCGGCGGCGAGCAGGAGCAGCAGCACCCAGGTGATCAGCAGGCTGAGCACGGACACCGCGACGGACATCTGGCCCTGGCTGTTGCCCACCGAGTACACCCAGACCGCGAAGGGCTGGTAGCCGAGGATGGAGGCGGCGGTGAACTCGCCGAGCACCAGGGCCAGGGTGAGGAAGGCGGCGTTCAGCAGGGCGCCGCGCAGGTTCGGCAGGACGACGGTGACGACGGCGCGCGGCCAGCTCGCGCCGCAGCTGCGGGCGGCCTCGACCAGGGTGCGGACGTCGACGGCGCGCAGCCCCGCGTCGAGGGCGCGGTAGGCGAGCGGCAGCGACATCAGCACGTAGGCGATCACCAGGACGAGCGGGAACTCGGGCTGCTGGACGAACACGACCGTCTGGAAGAACGGCGTGTCCATCAGGTGGTCCGGGCCCCAGCGCAGCACGCCGATCAGGCCGGCGGTGAAGGCGACCGGCGGCACCACCAGCGGCAGGGTGCAGACCACTTCGAGCACGGCCCGCATCCGGGCGGTGCCGAGCCGGGCGGCGATCAGCGCCGGGACGAGCAGCACCAGCAGCACCACCACGGTGGCGGCGGCGAGTTCGAGGGTGAGCAGCAGCGCGTCGGTGAAGCCGGGGGCGCTCAGCAGGCCGGTGTAGGCGTCGAACTGCACGCCGCCGTTGGGGTCGTCGACCGAGAACCAGACCGAGGCGGCCATCGGGACGAGGAAGTACAGGCCGGCGACGAGCAGCACGGCCCCGCGCCACGGGCGCGGGCGCCGGCCGCCGACGGCCTTCGGGGTCAGCTCAGCCATCGGGCGCTCCGGCGCTGGAGGGGCAGGTAGACGGCCATCACCAGCACGGCGACGACGATCATGTCGAGGCTGAGGGCGAGGGCGAGGTTGCCCTGGCCGACCAGGACGTTGCCGGAGAGCGCGTCGGCGATCGACCGGCTGATCAGGGGCACCGTCGCGCCGACCATCGCGGCGGCGGTGGCGTACGCGGCGAAGGCGCTGCCGAACAGCAGCACGTAGCCGCCGAGCAGCGAGGGCAGCAGGATCGGCAGGGCGACGTGCCGCCAGTACTGCAGGGCGGTGGCCCGGTTGTTGGCGGCGGCCTCGCGCCACTGCCGGCGCAGTCCGTCCAGGGCCGGGGTGATGGTGAGCACCATCAGCGGCACCAGGAAGTACAGGTAGGCGACGGTCAGGCCGGTGAAGCCGTAGAGCGTCCAGCCGTGCTCGGTGAGGTGGAACAGCTTGGTGACCTCGCCGGCGTTGCCGAGAGTGGCGACGAAGGCGAAGGCGAGCGGCAGGCCGCCGAAGTTGGCGAGCACGCCGGAGGCGGTCAGCACCGCCTCGCGGACGGCGCGGAAGCGCGAGGTCACCACGGCCTGGGCCAGCGGCAGGCCGACCACGGTGCCGATCAGGGCGGTGAGCGCGGAGAGCCTGACGCTGCTCAGCAGGGCCGTCCAGTAGGCGCCCTGCACCGAGTCGGTGACGTTGGCGGTGGTGAACGAGCCGGCGCCGGCCTCGGCGTCGGAGGAGAGCGTGAACGCGCCGGTGGCGATGGCGATCGCGGGCAGGCCGAAGCCGATCGCGAAGAACGCCAGCAGCGGCAGCGCGGCCAGCCAGGCTCCGCCGCGCAGGCGGCGGGCCCGGGGGGCGGGCGGGGGAGTCGCGGGCCCGGCGGCCACGGCGCCCGGGCCGCCGCTGGGGTCAGCGGCGGCCGGGGCCGGCACCGGGGTGGGAGCCGTGGTCATGGTGTCGATCAGCCCGCGATCGCCTTGGTCCAGTTCTCGGTCACGACCTTCTTCGCGGCCGTGATCTGGTCCTGGGTCGGGAAGGTGGTGAAGGGCTTCTCGACGGTCGGCAGCTTGGCGGCCGCGGCGGTGTCGAGGGTGCCGTCCTTCTTCATCGCGTCGAACAGCGCCGGGGTGGCGTAGCCGCCCAGGTAGAGGTTCTGGCCCTCGGCGCTGAACAGGTACTCCTGCCACAGGCGGGCGGCCGCCGGGTGCGGGGCGAACTTGTTGACACCCTGGTTGTAGTACTGGGCGTAGGAGCCGTCCGAGGGGACGGAGACCTGCCAGTCGATGCCCTTGCCCTTGAACTCGTCGGTGTAGCCGGCGTTCAGGTAGGACCAGTCGATCGAGATCGGGGTCTCGCCCTTCTCGACGGTGGCCGGGGTCGACTCGACCGGGTTGAAGTTGCCGGACTGCTTCAGCTTGGCGAAGAAGTCGATGCCGGGCTGGACGTCGTCAAGCGAGCCGCCGTTGGCGAGCGCCGCCGCGTACACGCCGCCGAAGGCCGAACCCGACTTGGTGGGGTTGCCGTTCAGCGCGACCTTGCCCTTGTACTCGGGCTTCAGCAGGTCGGCGAAGGTCTTCGGGCAGGTGCCGACGCGCTTGGCGTCGCAGCCGATCGAGATGTAGCCGCCGTAGTCGTTGACCCGCAGGCCGGCCGGGTCCTTCATGGTGTCGGCGATCTTGTCGAAGCCCGCGACCTTGTACGGGGCGAGCAGCCCGTCCTTGGCGGCCTGCAGGGCGAAGGCGCTGCCGAGGTCGACCACGTCGGGGGCGCGGTCCTGGCCCTTGCGGGAGGTGATCGCGTTGATCTCGTCCTGGCTGGAGCCGTCCGGGTTCTCCTCCTCGACCTGGATGCCGTACTTGGCCTTGAAGCCCTCGAGGATCTTGCCGTAGTTCGCCCAGTCGTGGGGCAGCGTGATGACGTGCAGCTTCCCCTCCTTCTTGGCGGCGGCGACCAGGGCGTCCATGCCGCCGAGGTCGGCGGCGGAGGCGGCGTCCTTGGCGGCCTTGGCGCCCGCCGCGGGCTTGCCGGCGTCGCCGGAGGCCGCGGAGGAGCCCGCGGAGCCGCAGGCGGACAGGGAGAGCGCGGCGGCGGTCAGCACGGCCGCGAAGGCGGCGGCACGGGCGCGGTGCACGGTCACGGATGGTTCTCCAGGGTGAGGGGCGCTGCTGCGGGATTCGCTCGGGGAGGCGCCGTCGGGCCGGCCAAGTTGGCCAGCCAACTTTCGGCGACGCCGGTAAGTACGCCGGAGGGCGGTGACGGGAAGGTGAACGGACGCCCCAGTGCAGGGGGCGGCTGCGGGAACGGTGGAGACCGGCCCGCCGATCGGTGATCGACAACGGTTACAGTCGGTGCCGTCCGCCCCGTGCCGAATGCGGCGGACACCTGCCAGGAAGGACCACACCGCCGTGCCAGCAGACCCGGACCGCGCAACCGGCGCCCTCTACCGCACGGTGGCCGCCGACCTCCGCGAGGCGATCACCGCCGGCCGCTACGGCGAGGCCGGCCGCCTCCCCGCCGAGGGCGCCCTCGCCGAGCGGTACGGCGTCTCGCGCGGCACCGTCCGTCAGGCGCTCGCCCTGCTGCGCGCCGACGGCCTCGTCACCTCCCGCCGCGGCACCCGCCGCGTGGTGCTCGGCACCGCCCGCGTGCAGAGCTTCTCCGAACTGCTCAGCTTCACCCACTGGGCCCGCTCCATGGGCGAGGAGCCCGGCGGCCGGCTGGAGTCGCTCGTCCGCCGCCCCGCCGACGCCACCGAGTGCGAGCTGCTCCGCCTGGAGCCCGGCTCGGAGGTCTACGTGACCCTCCGTCTGCGCACCCTCTCCGGCACGCCGGTGATGGTCGAACGCACCGTCTACCCGCCGCGGGTCGGCGAGATCGTCGCCGAACTGCCCGCCGACGCCGTCTCGCACACCGAGCCGCTGCGCGAGCACGGCATCCTCTTCACCGACGCCGACCACACCATCGACGTGGTCGCCGCCAACACCGAGGACGCCCGCCTGCTCGGCTGCCGCCGCGGCAGCCCGCTGCTCCGCGAGAAGCGCCGCACCACCGACCCCACCGGCACGCCCGTCGAGTGGTCCCAGGACCGCTACCTGCCCGGCACGGTGGCCTTCTCCATCCACAACTCCCTGGCCTCCTCCGCCCTCTCCCGCCACGCCCGCGACGGCGACTGACCGCAGCCGCACCCCCCCGCCGGGCCGTCCGTGGCACTCGGCCGGGTCTCCTTCGGCTGACGACCCGTCGTGAGATCCCGGGCCGTCGTGACGGCCCGGCGGTCGCTGCCGTCCGCGGTCGGCCGGGCGTGCGAGAGGCGGGTTGAAACCTCGTCAGGCATCACCCGTTCGGGTCGAGTGTGCGGCGACTCGGGTGGTGGGGCTCGCCCGGACGGCCGCGGGTTGGTGCACTCGTGCTGCACGGTTCGTCGGGGCCGGTGCGCGAGGGAGGGGAACCCCATGGCACGGACCGGACCGATCGGCCGGGCGGAGCGGCTGCTCCGGCGGGCGGCCACGCTGGCGCTCGCCTGTGCGGCGGCCACCGCGGCGGCCCCGCCCGTCCCGGTCGCCGGCCCGGACGGCCCGGGAGGCCCGGCCGGCCGGGCCGTCCCGGGCCCGGCCGCCGCACCCGGCTGGCACGCCGTCCGGCCGGCGCCCGCCGCGCGCAACCAGGAGCTCCGCTCGGTCGCCGCGCTCGGGCCGGACGCGGTCTGGGCGGTCGGCTACGAGGAGAGCCAGGCCGCCGGCGCCCCGCTGGTCGAACGGTACGACGGGCGGGTCTGGCGCCGGCTGCGGGTGCCCGGGCACCGCGGTGCGGGCAGCCTGGAGGCCGTGCTGCCGTTCGGGCCGGGCGACGTCTGGACGGTCGGCAGCCGCAGCGACCCGGCGGCCGGCGAGGACCGCGGTCTCGCCCTGCACTGGGACGGCCGCGCCTGGCGCGAGGTCCCGCTGGGCCCCGAGCCCGCCGACCGGTCGGTGCACCCGCTGGCGCTCGCCGCCGGCGGTCCGCACGACCTGTGGGCGGTCGGCGCCACCGCGCAGGACCGCACCACCGCCCCCCGCCCGCTGGCGCTGCACTGGGACGGCTCGGCCTGGCGCACCGTCCCCACGCCCGGGACGGAGGGCGACGCCCTGCTGCTCGGCGCGGCCGCCGACCGGGCGGGCGGCCTGTGGGCGGTGGGCGTCGCCTACGACCCGGACGGAACCGGCCGACCCCTCACCGAGCACTGGGACGGCCGTTCCTGGCGCATCGTCGACGCTCCCGGCGAGGACGGCCTCAGCACCACCCTGGAGTCGGTCGCGGTGCTCGCCCCCGACGACGCGTGGGCGGTCGGCTCCGCCACCGACGAGGACGGCCCGGCCCGGCCGTACCTGCTGCACTGGGACGGCCGGGGTTGGCAGCCGGCCGACCCGCCCGCCGAGGCCGAGGGGCAGCTGCACGCGGTGGCCGCCGCCCCCGACGGCACCCTCTGGGCGGCCGGCGAACAGCCCGGCGCCGCCGTTCCCGCCTTCACCCTCCGGTACCGCGACGGCGCCTGGACGTACCACCCGGCCGACCCGGCGGCCGCGGGCGCCTCGTTCTTCTCGGTCGCCCCCGTCCCCGGCGGCGGCGCCCTGTGGGCGGTCGGCTCCACCCAGCCGCAGCTCCAGGACGCCTGGCACCCGGTCGTGGAGTCGTACACCCCGTGACGGCGGCGGGCCGCCGTGGCACAGTGACCGGATGCTGCTGCCCCCCGAGAACGCCCGCTTCGTCACGGGCCCGGTGCCCCCGCTGCTGCTGCTCGGTGCGGCGACCTTCCACACCGCGCTGCCCGCGCTGAGCGAGGGCCCCGACGGGCGACTGCCGGTCTGCGCGGGGTGGACGCTCGTGCCGAGCCTGATCATGTGCGTGGTCGACGGGCCGGGCGGGGCCGGCTGCGTGATCCCGACGCTCACCGCACCGGGCGACCCGGAGGAGGCCGCGCACATCGACGCCTGGTGCGCCGAGGTGGCGGAGGCCGGCGGAGCCGTGGTGGTCTCCCTCGACGCGATGCCCGAGCAGGTGGACCTGGCCGAGGTGTTCGGCGGGGACGCCGCCCGGGGCGGGTTCGTCGCGCTCGCGGCGGTCGCCTGACACCTGCTTCCCCGCCCTGGCCGCAGCGGCCCGTGGGTAGAGTGCGGAGCATGAGCGATGGCGCGGTGCTGCACATCAAGGGGCGGGTGCTGGTCGGGCCCGAGGACGTCCGGGACGAGCTGTGGGTGGTGGACGGGCGGGTCACCTTCGACCGCCCCGCGCACGCCGCCGACGTCCGCACCGTCGCCGGCTGGGCGATGCCGGGCCTGGTCGACGCGCACTGCCACGTCGGCCTGGACGCGCACGGCGCCGTCGACGAGGCCACCAGCGAGAAGCAGGCGCTCACCGACCGGGACGCGGGCACCCTGCTGATCCGCGACGCCGGTTCGGCCGCCGACACCCGCTGGATCGACGACCGCGAGGACCTGCCGCGGATCGTCCGGGCCGGCCGGCACATCGCCCGCACCCGCCGCTACATCCGCAACTACGCGCACGAGATCGAGCCCGGCGACCTGGCCGCGTTCGTCCGGCACGAGGCCCGCCGCGGCGACGGCTGGGTCAAGCTGGTCGGCGACTGGATCGACCGCGAGGAGGGCGACCTCACCGCCTGCTGGCCCGGGGACGCGCTGCGCGAGGCGATCGCCGCCGCGCACGAGGAGGGCGCCCGGGTCACCGCGCACTGCTTCGCCGCCGCCTCGCTGCCGGACCTGATCGCGGCCGGCATCGACTGCATCGAGCACGCGACCGGCCTCACCGAGGAGTTGATCCCGCAGTTCGCCGAGCGCGGGGTGGCCATCGTGCCGACCCTGGTCAACATCGCCACCTTCCCGAAGCTGGCGGCGGGCGGCGAGGAGAAGTTCCCGGCCTGGTCGGCGCACATGCGGCGGCTGCACGAGCGCCGGTACGACACGGTGGGCGCCGCGCACGACGCCGGCATCCCGGTGTACGTCGGCACCGACGCGGGCGGCTCGCTCGCGCACGGCCTGGTCGCCGAGGAGGTGGCCGAGCTGGTGAAGGCCGGGCTGTCGGCCGCCGAGGCGCTGTCGGCGGCGAGTTGGGCGGCCCGGGAGTGGCTGGGCCGGGACGGCCTGACCGAGGGCGCGCCGGCCGACCTAGTGGTGTACGCCGAGGACCCGCGGGCGGACGTCCGGGTGCTGGCCGATCCGCGGGCCGTGGTGCTCCGCGGCCGCGTGGTGGCCTGAGCGGTACGGCCCCGGCGGCGGCCGCGAGTACGGGCGACGGCCGGACGTCAAGCTCCCCGACGGCGTGTCGGCGGGGGCCGCTAGGGTGATCACCATGGCACCCCGTCCCCTGCACGAGATCGTCGAACCCGGCTGGGCCCGCGCCCTGGAGCCCGTGGCGCCGCGCGTCGCCGCCATGGGCGACTTCCTGCGCACCGAGCTGGCGGCCGGCCGCACCTACCTGCCCTCCGGCCCGAACGTGCTGCGCGCCTTCCAGCAGCCCTTCGACCAGGTCCGCGTCCTGATCGTCGGTCAGGACCCGTACCCCACCCCCGGCCACGCGGTGGGCCTCAGCTTCTCCGTGGCGCCCGAGGTCCGGCCGATCCCGGCGAGCCTGGTGAACATCTACCGGGAGTACGGGACGGACCTCGGCTTCCCGCCGCCGTCCAACGGCGATCTCACTCCGTGGACGCAGCAGGGCGTGCTGCTGCTCAACCGGGTGCTCACGGTGGCACCGCGCACGCCCAACGCGCACAAGGGCAGGGGCTGGGAGGAGGTCACCGAGCAGGCGATCCGCTCGCTGGCCGCCCGCGGCGGCCCGCTGGTGGCGATCCTGTGGGGCTCGGCCGCCCGCAACCTCCGCCCGCTGCTGGGCGCGATCCCGTCGATCGAGTCGGCGCACCCCAGTCCGATGTCCGCGGACCGCGGCTTCTTCGGCTCCCGCCCGTTCAGCAGGGCCAACGAGCAGCTCGTCCGGCAGGGTGCGCAGCCGGTGGACTGGCGCCTGGCGTAACGGAGTTGGCGTCAGTCTCGGGCGCCGCGGCCCGCCCGTGCCGGGCCGCGGCGTCAACCTCACCCGAAGGAGTGAACCGACGCTCCGTGGTGCTCGGGTGACGCACGGTTCGAGTGAGACTGAATGTCAGTCCAGAGCACGAGCCCCTACCCCCGGACCGGTGCGCGCCCCGAGGTTTCCCGCGCCCCGCGCGGGGTGACGTCGGTGGCGCGCTCCTCCTTGTCCATGTGTGGGGGTCACTCCGTCATGCCGTCCCGTTCTTCCGTCCGCACCGTCGCCGCCTCGCTCGCCGCCACCGCGCTCGCCCTCTCGCTGCCGGCCGCCACCGCGCGGGCCGCCACCCCCAAGGGGTCGGCGGGCAGTGCCCGGGCGGTCACCGCCGAGGTCGACCTGGAGGTGTCGCTGCTCGACAAGGCGGTGCGCGTCCCCGTCGACGCGACCCTCAACAAGGTGCAGACTCCCGCCGAGCGGGACGCCTCGATGCTCACCGCCGCGGTGGACGGCGTCGACCGCGGCCGCCCGGTCACCCTGGTCAGGGCGGACGTGGGCCGCTCGGTCACGCACGCCGACGACCGCGGCACCTCGGCCTCGGTGACGCTCGCCGACGCGAACGTGCACGCCCCCGGCCTGCCCGGTACCACCCTGCTCGGCCTGCAGGCGCTCTCCGCCGAGGTCACCTGCCCGGCGGACGGGCGGCCGACCGCCGAGGTGACCTCCCCGTCGAAGCTGACCGTGCTGGGCCGGCCGGTCGGCGTGGGCCTCAACAGCCCGAGCCGGGTCACCGTGCCCGGCGTCGGCACGGTGGAGGTGGAGTTCTCCAAGAAGACGGTCACCTCGGCGACCGCCGCGGCCTCCGCCCTGGAGGTGTCGGTCGACGTCAATCCGCTCAACCTCAATGTCGCCCGGGTGACGGGCCGGGTGACGGTGGCCTCCGTCTCCTGCGAGAAGCCCGTGCCGGCGCCGGTGGTCCAGACCTCTTCGCCCGCTCCGAAGCCCGCGAAGGCGAACCTGCCGGGCCCGGCCGGGCAGCCCGGTGCGCTCGCATCCACCGGCAGCAGCGGCACCGGCGCGATGGTCGGCGGAGCGGCGACGCTGCTGGTCGCGGGCGGTGCGGTGCTCTGGGCCACCCGGCGCCGGCGGGCCCACGCGCGCCGTCACTGACGGCCCCGGTGAACCAACCGTCCCACCGATGCGCCCACATCCCGAGACGTGCACTGTCCGAGGGTGAGCGTGCCGCCGCGGACGGTTGGTTCACATGGGCGTTACATAGGAGGAACAACCGGGAAACGGCGGCTTGCGACGCTACGCGGGCACCCACCACCCAAGCAGTGAGGTTCACCGCAATGGCAATCAAGGCCGAGTACATCTGGATCGACGGCACCCAGCCGACCGCCAAGCTCCGTTCCAAGACTCGGGTGCTGCCGAACGCGGACAAGATCCCCACCTGGGGCTTCGACGGCTCGTCGACCAACCAGGCCGAGGGCCACGCCTCGGACCGCGTGCTCGAGCCGGTGAAGGTCGTCAAGGACCCGATCCGCGGCGGTGACAACATCCTGGTGCTGTGCGAGGTCTTCGAGATCGACGGCACCCCGCACGTGTCCAACACCCGTGCGAAGCTCCGCCCGATCGCCGAGCAGTACGCCGCTCAGGAGTCGATCTTCGGCATCGAGCAGGAGTACACCTTCTTCAAGGGCTCCCGCCCGCTCGGCTTCCCCGAGGGCGGCTTCCCGGCCCCGCAGGGCGGCTACTACTGCGGCGTGGGTGCCGAGGAGGTCTTCGGCCGCGAGATCGTCGAGCTGCACCTGGACCGCTGCCTGGACGCGGGCCTCGCGATCTGCGGCATCAACGCCGAGGTCATGCCCGGCCAGTGGGAGTTCCAGATCGGCCCGGTCGACGCGCTGACCGTCTCGGACGACATGTGGATCTCCCGCTACCTGCTCTACCGCACCGCCGAGGAGTTCGGCATCGACGCCACCCTGGACGCCAAGCCGGCCCGTGGCGACTGGAACGGTGCGGGTGCGCACACCAACTTCTCCACCAAGGCGATGCGCGAGGGCTACGACGCGATCATCACCGCCTGCGAGTCGCTCGGCGCCTCCCAGGAGAAGGTGATGGAGCACGTCAGCCAGTACGGTGACGACATCCAGTCCCGCCTGACCGGCAAGCACGAGACCGCCCCGTGGAACGTCTACTCCTACGGCGTCTCGAACCGCGGTGCCTCCGTCCGCATCCCGTGGCAGGTCGAGGTGGAGCAGAAGGGCTACATCGAGGACCGTCGCCCGAACGCGAACGTCGACCCCTACGTCGTCACCCGCCTCCTGATCAACACCTGCTGCGAGGCGCTGGAGAAGGCCGGCCAGGTCTGATCCGCGCTCCCCGGAGCTCCCGCCCGCCGCTCCCTCCGCACCGCGGAGGCGAGCGGCGGGCGCTTTCGTCCCTGCCGTGCGCTGCCTTCCGTAGGGTGGTGCCATGGCGGACGACCCCGACTCCACGCCCGACTTCACGCCCGAGCAGGTGGCCCGCGGCCGGGCGCTGCGGCGCGCCCAGGTGCCGTGGGTGCTCGGCGGTGCGCTCACCGCGCTCGCGCTGACCCTGGTGCTGGGCCTCACCCCGGCCGGCGCCGGCCTGGTGACCTGGGCGGGCGGCCTGTTCGGCGGCTCGCGCACCGCCGAGGTGCTGGGCGGTGCGGCGGCGCTGGCGGTGATCGGCCAGGCCGTCCGGCTGCCGTTCGGGGCCCGGGTCAGGGCCGTCCGGGCCCGCTACGGCCTGGTCACCCAGGGCTGGGGCGGCTGGGCGCTGGACGCGCTGCGCGGCCTCGGCCTCGGACTCGCGCTGTTCCTGCCCGCCGCACTCGGCCTGTACGCCCTCACCGGCCGCTCCCCGGACGGGTGGTGGATCCCCGGCGCGGTGCTCGCCGCGCTGCTCGTGGCGGCACTGTCCTTCCTGCACCCGCTGCTGATCGAGCCGGTCTTCAACCGCTTCTCGCCGATGCCGGCCGGCCCGCTGCGGGACGCCCTGCTCGGCCTCGCGGACCGGGACGGCGTCCGGGTGCGGGACGTCCTCGTCGCTGACGCGTCGCGGCGCACCACGGCCCTCAACGCCTATGTCTCGGGCCTCGGTTCGACCCGCCGGATCGTGGCCTACGACACCCTGCTGAGCACCGCCGAGCCGCGCGAGGTGGAGCTCGTCGTCGCCCACGAACTCGGCCACGTGAAGCACCGGGACGTGCTGACCGGCACGCTGCTCGGCGCGGCCGGGGCCGCCGCGGCCACCGTGCTGATCGGGCTGGCGGCGAACTGGACGCCGCTGCTGGACGCGGCCGGCGCCGACAGTGCCGCCGACCCGCGCTCACTGCCGCTGCTGCTCGCACTGGCCGCGCTGATCGGCTCCGCGACCGGCCCGCTGCAGGCCGCCGCCAGCCGCCGGATCGAGGCCCGGGCCGACCGGCACGCCCTCGAACTCACCGACGACCCGGAGCAGTTCATCGCGATGCAGCGGCGCCTCGCGGTGGCCAACGTGTCCGACGTCGATCCGCCGCGCCCGCTGGTGCTGCTCTTCGGCACCCATCCCAGCGCCACCCGCCGGATCGCCGCCGCCCGCGCCTGGCACCCGGCGGCCGCACGACCGGGCGGCTGAGGCGCGGGCCCGGCGCACCGCCGTACGGGCGGTCCGGTGTCCGGCCGTAGACTCACCGGAGCCGTCACGGAACGTATCGAACAAGGAATCTGATTCATGGTGGACAGCTCCCCCAAGGTCGTCGTCGTCGTACCCACGTACAACGAACGGGAGAACCTGCCGGTCATCGTCGGCCTCATCGCCGACCTGGGGATGCCCAACCTGCACGTGCTGGTCGTCGACGACAACTCGCCGGACGGCACCGGCGAGATCGCCGACAAGCTGGTCGCCGACGCGCCGGGCACCGTCGGCGTGCTGCACCGCACCGAGAAGGACGGCCTCGGCCGGGCCTACATCGCCGGCATGAGCCGGGCGCTCGACGAGGGCGCCGACGTGGTCGTGCAGATGGACGCCGACCTGTCGCACCCCACCGCCGTCGTCCCGGTCATGGTCGAGACGCTGCTCTCCGGCGACGCCGCCGTGGTACTCGGCTCCCGCTACGTGCCCGGCGGCTCGACCGCCGCCGAGTGGCCGTGGCACCGCAAGGCGCTCTCCGCCTGGGCCAACTTCTACGTCAACGCGATCCTGCGGCTGCACGTCAAGGACGCCACCGCCGGCTTCAAGGCCTGGAAGGCGGACACCCTGCGGGCGATCGACCTGCCGTCGGTCCACAGCAACGGCTACTCCTTCCAGGTCGAGATGAACCACCGCACCGTCCGCCGCGGCCTGCGGATCGCGGAGGTGCCGATCCGCTTCGAGGAGCGGACCAAGGGCGCCTCCAAGATGAGCTTCGGCGTGCAGGTCGAGTCGGCGCTCGCGCCGTGGAAGCTGCTGTTCGCCAAGCGCGGCTGACCGTGCTGCCCGGGGCGGGACCGTTCGCGGTCCCGCCCCGGGCCCGGGGGAGGGCGGCCGGGGCCGATCGGACCAACCCGCCGCCCGTCGGGGTGACGTGCCGTCACCGAACGGCGCGCTGAACGTCCCGGGCGGTGCCCGCGTTCCTATTCTGCGACGTCAGGCCCGGTGCGACCGGCTCTCCGACTCCCGAATGGTTGAACGCATGCGAGTGAAGACCCGGCGCCTGCGGGTGTGGGCCGGCCTCGGCGCCGCGCTGATCGCGGTCACCGCGACCACCGGTGCGGCCGCCCCGTCGAAGGGGCCCCGCCAGGACCTCGGCCCCGCCATCACCGCGATCCTGGACAAGCCGCGGTACCAGCACTCCCAGTGGGGGATCCTGGAGCAGGACCCGCAGACCGGCCGGACGATCCACGACCTGCAGGGCGGCAAGTTCTTCATCCCCGGCTCGGTCGCCAAGCTGATGAGCGTCTCCGGCGTCTGGGACACGCTCGGCGGCGACCACCGCTTCACCACCCCGGTCAACGCGCTGGGCACCCGCTCCGGCTCCGTCCTCACCGGCAACCTGGCGATGGTCGCGCAGGGCGACCTGACCATGGGCGGGCGGACCGCGCCGGACGGCCAGGTCTCCTACACGCCCGTCGACCACACCTACGCCAACGACGTCCCGGGCGCCACGCTCACCCCGGAGAACCCGCTGGCCGGCCTCGACACCATCGCGCAGCAGGTCCGTTCGGCCGGCATCACCCAGGTCCGCGGCAACGTCGTCGTCGACCCGCGGCTGTTCACCGCCGGGCCGCCGCTCGACCCGGCGCCCACCCCGATGATCGTCAACGACAACGTCATCGACCTGCTCACCACCCCGACCGCCCCCGGGCAGACCGCCCAGCTGTTCTGGCGGCCGCAGGTCGCCCCGTACCAGGTCACCTCCGACGTACGGACCGTCCCGGCCGGCGGCACCACCGACATCCAGGTGTCCGCCAATCCGGACGGCACCCGGATCACCCTCTCCGGCACCATCGCCGCCGACGCCGCCCCGGTGCTGCGGATCTCGCACGTCCAGGACCCGAACGCCTTCGCCCGCACCGCCCTGATCGAGGCGCTCGCCCGGGCCGGCGTCACGGTCGGCGCCCGCCCGGTCGGCCCCAACCCGGTCGACCTGCTGCCCGCCTCCTACCCCGCCGGCTCCCGGGTCGCCGCGTACGTCTCCCCGCCGTTCGAGCAGTACACCCGGCTCATCCTCAAGGTCAGCCACAACCTCGGCGCCAACCTGGCGATCTGCCTGATGGCCGTCTCCGCCGGCAGCCACGACTGCCTGGACGGCTTCCCCGTCCTGCGGGCGTTCCTGGAGCGGGCCGGCGTCGACCTCACCCAGGTCCAGCTCGCCGACGGCCGCGGCGGCGACCCCGTCGACCGGATCACGCCCGTCGCGATCAACCAGATCCTCGCGTACTGGCTGCGCACCCCCGAGGCGGACACCTTCCGCAACGCCCTGCCGATCCTCGGCGTCGACGGCACCCTCGCCGACAACTGCACCGACTGCCCGGCCAAGGGCAAGGTCTGGGCGAAGACCGGCACCGTCGCCGGCTTCGACTACCTCAACCAGCAGCTCGCCGTCGGCGCGGAGACCGTCGCCGGCTACCTGGACGCGGGCAACGGCCGCCTCCACACCTTCTTCGCCGGCGTCAACAACACCCAGGCCGCCGACTTCGACGACTTCCTGGAGGTCATCGACGACGTCACGAACGTCGCCGCGCTCCTCCAGCAGCAGGCCGCCCGCCACCCGCACCACTGACGGACCGCCACCACCGGGGCGCGGACGGCACCGCCGTCCGCGCCCCGCGGCGTGCCCGCCGAAACCCGGTGGCCCGGCGGCACCGCCCCCGACGACAATGCGGCGGACACCGCGGTACGGGGGAGGGGTCGTGGAACGACGGGACGACGACGGGCGGCCGCTGCTGCTGCTGGACGTGGACGGGCCGCTCAACCCGTACCGGGCGCAGCCGCATCGACGGCCCGAGGGCTACCTCACCCACCGGGTGAAGCCCGCCTCCTGGCTGGAACGGCACCGCGACACACCGCCCGCCCGCGTGAAGCCGCTGCGGCTCTGGCTCAACCCGGAGCACGGGCCGGCCCTGCTCGCCCTGCCGTACCGGCTCGTCTGGTGCACCACCTGGCAGGACGAGGCCAACGAGTGGATCGGGCCGCCGATCGGACTGCCCCGGCTGCCCTTCGTCCGCTGGCCGCGGATGCACCACGGCGACCCCGACGGACTGCACTGGAAGACCCGCCACCTGACCGAGTGGGCCGCCGGACGGCCGTTCGCCTGGGTCGACGACGAGATCGAACCGCAGGACACCGCCTGGATCGCGGCCCACCACCCCGCCCCCGCGCTGACCCTGCCGATCGACCACCGGCACGGCCTGCGGGCACCGGACTTCACCGCCCTCGCCCGCTGGGCCGAGCAGCTCCCGGCGGCCGGCCGGTGACCGCCGGGACGGTGCGCAGCCTGCACCGGCACCCGCTGAAGTCCGCGCTCGGCGAGGAGATCGCCCGGGCGCGGATCACCGGGCGCGGCATCGAGGGCGACCGCGTCCGCGCCCTGCTCGACACCGCCACCGGCCGCGTGGTCAGCGCCAAGAACCCGCGGCTGTGGCGCGCCCTGCTGACCGTCACCGCCCGCACCACCCCGTACGGAATCCGCCTGCTCGCCGCCGACGGACGGGAGTTGGACGAGGCCGGGCTCACCGCCCTGCTCGGCCGGGAGGTACGGGCCGTCGACGTACCACCGCCCGGCGCCGAGCTGGAGCGCAGCGTCCCCGAGGAGGTGCTCGACCGCGGCGCGGACGCCGACGTCCCGGCCACCGTGCACACCCTCGGCAGTGCGGCGCCGCCCGGGACGTTCTTCGACTTCGCGCCCGTCCACCTGGTCAGCACCGCGGCCCTGGCGGCCCTCGGCGGAGGCACCGGCGGGCCGGTCGCGGCGGCCCGCTACCGTCCCAACCTGGTGGTGGAGACCCCGGGGGAGCGCGGCTTCCCGGAGAACGCCTGGGTCGGCCGCGAACTGCGGATCGGCGCCGGCGTCCGGCTGGAGGTGCTGGCGGCGACCCCGCGCTGCGCCGTCCCGACCCTGGCGCACGGCGTGCTGCCGCGCGACCCCGAGGCGCTGCGCGCGGCGGCCCGGCTCAACCGGGTGGAGCCGCTGCCCGGCACGGGTCCGATGCCCTGCGCCGGGGTGTACGCGCGGGTGCTGGCGGGCGGCACCGTCCGCCGCGGGGACGCCGTCAGCCTGCGGTGACCGGGCCTGCGGGCGGGTCGCCGACGGCGGCGGCCAGCGCGGCGAGGAAGCGGTCGGCGGTGGCCGGGTCGCGGACGGCGATCCGCAGCCAGTCCGGCCCCAGCCCCGGGAAGGTGTCGCCGCGCCGCACGGCGAACCCGGCCGCCCGCAGCCGCTCCCGCACCGCGGCCGCACCGTCCAGCTCCACCAGCAGGAACGAGGAGGCCGGGGTGCCGTGCACCCGGGCCCCGGGGACGCCGCGCAGGCCCGCCAGCAGGTGCGCCCGGTGCGCGGCCAGCTCGTGGGCGGCCTCCTCGGCCTCGGCGAGCGCGGCCGGCGCGGAGCAGGCCTCGGCGGCCGCCAGCGCCGGGGTGGAGACCGGCCAGAGCGGCTGGGCGGCGGCGAGTTCGGCGATCAGCTCCGCCGGGCCCAGCACGTAGCCGATCCGCAGCCCGGCCAGGCCCCAGGTCTTGGTGAGGCTGCGCAGCACGACCACCCGGCCCGGCAGGCCGCGCACGTCGGCGAGGGCGGCGCTCTCGCCCGGCACGGTGTCCATGAAGGCCTCGTCGACCACCAGGGTGCGGCCGGGGCGGGCGAGTGCGGCGACGTCCTCGGCGGGGTGCAGCACGGAGGTCGGGTTGGTGGGGTTGCCGATCACCACCAGGTCGGCCTCCTCGGGCACCGCGCCGGGCGTCAGCCGGAAGCCGTCCCCGGCGCGCAGCACCGCGCGGTGCACGGTGTGCCCGGCGTCCCGCAGCGCGGCCTCCGGCTCGGTGAACTGCGGGTGCACCACGCAGACGTGACGGGCCGCCACGACCCGGGCGAGCAGCACGAAGGCCTCGGCGGCGCCGGCGGTGAGCAGTACCTCGCCGGCCGGGCGGCGGTGCCGGGCGGCGACGGCGGCGCGGGCCTCGGCCGGGTCCGGGTAGGCGGCGAGGTCGGCGAGGGTGGCGGCGAGCCGGTCGCGCAGCCAGCCGGGCGGCGTGCCGGTGCGGACGTTGACGGCGAGGTCGACCAGGCCGGCGGCGCGGACCTCCGCGTCACCGTGGTGCCGGAGGTCGAAGTCGGTGCTCATCGCGGTGTTCTCCCGAGGGGTCGCGGGGCGGTCGGGGCTGCCGGCCGTGTCCGCGGCGGCGCGGCGGGCGATCGCGACCGTCGCCGTCCGGGAGGCCGTCTTGGGCACCACGAGGTGCCCGCCGGGGGCCTCGGCCAGGGCGGCGGCCTCGGCGACACCGGGGGTGCCGAGGGCGGCGCGGACGGCCGCGGAGGGGTTCGGCACGGGCACGGCGGCGAGGACGGCCGCCGGGTGTGCGGTCAGCGGGACGCCGAGGATCCGGGCGGCCTCGCGGAGGCCGGGTTCGGTGGCCCTGGCCTCGACGGTGGCCAGCAGCACGAGCTGCGCGCGGTCGAGTCCGGCGCCGGCGAGCGCCTCGTCGAGCAGGGCCAGGACGGCGTCGGCGGGGGTGCCGGGACGGGCGCCGACACCGGCGACCAGCGGGCCGTGCAGCTCCACCACCGCGCCTCCGCAACCCCTGTGACCTGCCGGAAATCCCACCACGGGCGCGACGGGCGGGTCAATCGTGACGGGTGTGAGATGGAACGTACCGGCGTCGGACGCTGTTCTTCCGTTCTTCACTTCCGCGGCGCGGCCCCGGCCACCGGCCCCCGCCTAGGGTTTGGCCGCTCGACCGGTCGCAGCCAGCACTGCCTCGCACCACCCCCAACTGCCGCCCCTCGTACGGAGGACAGCATGACCGCCGCTCGGACCCCGAAGCACACCCGGCGCACCTTCACCGCCCTCGCAGGCGCCGTCGCGATGGCCGCCGGATCGCTCGGCATCTGGGCCGCCACCGGCGCCACCGCCCAGGCCGCCACGCTCCCGACCCCCGACCACGTGGTGGTCGTCGTCATGGAGAACCACGCCTACTCGCAGGTCATCGGCAGCTCCAGCGCGCCGTACCTGAACAACACGCTGAAGGCGGGCGGGGCCAACCTGACCCAGTCCTACGGCCTCACCCACCCCAGCGAGCCCAACTACTACCAGCTGTTCTCCGGCTCCAACCAGGGCCGCACCGACGACAGCTGCGTCACCGTCGGCTCCATCTCGGCGCCGAACCTCGCCTCCGAGCTGATCGCCGCCGGCCAGACCTGGGCGAGCTACAACGAGGGCCTGCCCAGCCAGGGTTCGACCGTCTGCTCCAGCAGCTCGGGCAAGTACGCGCAGAAGCACAACCCGTGGTTCGGCTTCTCCAACGTGCCGACCTCGACGGCGAAGACGATGACCCAGTTCCCGACCGACTACACGACCCTGCCCAAGGTGTCGTTCGTGGTGCCGAACCTGTGCAGCGACATGCACGACTGCTCGGTCTCCACCGGTGACACCTGGATCCAGAACAACCTGGGCGCCTACGCGACCTGGGCGAAGACCCACAACAGCATGCTCGTGGTGACCTTCGACGAGGACAACAAGCTCTCCGGCAACCGCATCCCGACGATCTTCTACGGCGAGCACGTCGCCGCGGGCAGCTCCACCGCCACCACCTACAACCACTACAACACGCTGCGCACCCTGGAGGACCTGGCCGGCCTGACCAGCCACGCGGGCAACGCCGCGAGCGCCTCCGACATCACCGGCATCTGGAACTGACGCCCGTGTACCTCGCGGACTCCCGCAGCACCAAGGCCGCCACCACCAAGGCCGCCAGCACCGGGGCAGGCACCGGTGACGCCGACAGCGCCGCGAGCCGCAGCACCGATCCGGCCGCCGTCCCGGGCATCCGCCCGGGGCGGCGCGCCGCCGCGGTGCCCGGCACCGTGCTGGCGCTCGGCGCGGTCAGCCTGATCACCGACGTCTCCTCGGAGATGGTCAGCGCGGTGTTGCCGCTGTACGTGGTCGCCGGACTCGGGCTCTCCCCGCTCGGCTTCGGCCTGCTCGACGGCATCAACAACGGCGTCGGCGCCCTCGTCCGGCTGGTCGGCGGACACGCCGCGGACGCCGGCCGGGGCCGGCACAAGGCCGTCGCCGCGATCGGCTACGGCCTGTCCGCGGCCTGCAAGCCGCTGCTGCTGCTCGCCCACACCCTGCCGCTGATCGGCGCGGTGCTGGCGGTCGACCGGACGGGCAAGGGGCTGCGCACCGCCCCGCGGGACGCCCTGATCTCGCTGTCCACCGCACCCGAGCACCGCGGGCGGGCGTTCGGCGTGCACCGCGCCATGGACACCACCGGGGCGCTGCTCGGCCCGCTGGTCGCCTTCGCCCTGCTCCGGCTCGCCACCGATGGGTACGACGCGGTCTTCGCCGTCTCCGCCTGCGTCGCCGCGCTCGGCGTGCTGGTGCTGCTGCTCTTCGTCCCCGGCCGCGCCGCCACCGCCGAACCGGCCGACGGGCCGCGCCCCGCCCTGCGCGACTCGCTGGCCCTGCTGCGGCTGCCCGCGCTGCGGCGGCTCACCCTGGCCGCCGTCCTGCTCGGACTGACCACCGTCAGCGACTCCTTCCTGTACCTGCTGCTGCAGCGCCGGCTCGACCTGCCGGCGCACCTCTTCCCGCTGCTGCCGCTCGGCACCGCGGCCGCCTTCCTGCTGCTGGCCGTGCCGTTCGGCGCGGCCGCGGACCGGATCGGCCGCCGCCGGCTCTTCCTGCTCGGCCACCTGGTGCTGCTCGCCGGGTACGGGCTGCTGCTCGCCCCGCTGCACGCCTGGTGGACGGCGCCGCCGGTGCTGCTGCTGCACGGCTCGTTCTACGCCGCGACCGACGGCGTACTGGCCGCGGCGGCCTCCGCCACGGTGCCCGCTGAGCAGCAGGGCGCGGGGCTCGCCCTGGTCGGCACCGGGCAGGCGCTGGCGCGCTTCGGCTGCTCGCTGGCGTTCGGCGCCGGCTGGACCCTCTGGGGCGGGCGGACCGTGCTGGCGATCGCCGCCGCGGCGCTGGCCGTGGCCGCAGGCCTCGCCTTCCTGCTGGTCCGCACCGCCGAGACCTCCCGCACCGCCGAGACCCCCGAGACCTCCCGCACCGCCGAGACCCCCGAGACCTCCCGCACCGCCGAGACCCCCAGCACCGCCGACAGCACCGGCACCACCGAGGAGCACCCCGCATGACGCGCACCGCCCGGCTGCTGACCCTGCTGGTCGCCGTCCTGCTGCTGGGGGCGGTCGGCACCGTCGCGGTGCTGCACGCCGCCGACCGCTCCGGCCGCAAGGACCGGGAGCAGGCGGGCGGTCCCGCGATCACCCCGGGCCCCGTCCCGCTCGCCCCGGACGGGCCCCGCCGGCTGCTGTTCCGCTCCACCGCCTGGGGCCCGCACCGCGACGAGATCACCGCCGTGCCCGCGGACCGGCCGGACGGCCCGCGGACCGCCTCCGGCGTCAAGTGCCTGCGCTTCCACGCAGCCGCGGGCACCGGCATCTGCCTGCGGGGCGAACAGGAGGGGCTCGGGGACCGCTACTGGGCGGTCGTCCTCGACGCGGGCCTGCACGAGCTCGGCCGGTACCCGGCGGCGGGCATCCCCACCCGCTCCCGGGTCTCGCCCTCCGGCCACCTGGCCGCCTGGACGGTCTTCGTCAGCGGCGACTCGTACGCGGGCACCGACTTCTCCACCCGGACCTCGATCGTCGACACCCGCAGCCGGACCCTGTACGACAACCTGGAGACCTTCACCGTCCTGGACGGCGGCAAGCCGCTGAAGGCCCCCGACACCAACATCTGGGGCGTCACCTTCGCCGACGACAACGGCTTCTACGCCACCGTCGCGACCGGCGGGCGGACCTACCTCGTCCGCGGCGACCTCGGCGCCCGGACGCTCACCACCCTGCACCAGAACGTCGAGTGCCCCTCGCTCTCGCCGGACGGCACCCGGGTCGCCTACAAGAAGCGGGTGGCCGGCGCCTCCCCGGACGCGCCGTGGCGGCTGTACGTGCTCGACCTCGCCACCATGACCGAGACCGCCACCGCCGAGCAGCGCAACGTCGACGACCAGGCGCTGTGGGCCGACGGCCGCACCCTGGTGTACGCCCTGGCCGGGGACTACGGGGCCGACCTCTGGACCGTCCCGGCCGACGGCTCCGGCAGCCCCGCCGTCCTCACCCGCTCCGCGGTGGCCCCGGCCTACCTCGGCTGACCGGGCGCCGCGGCGCCGCCGGCCGCGCGGCGGGCGTGCCGGGCCCGGGTCAGCGCGCGCCGGCGTCCTGGGTCTGCGTCAGCTCCGTGCGCAGCTGCTCGCGCCGGTCGTGCCAGCGGCCGAGCAGCGCGGGCAGCTCCTCGCGCATGAAGCCGAAGAAGGCCAGCGACTCGGCCAGCCGGGCCCCGGCCGGGGTGTCGGGGCCGAGTGCCTCGATGCCCTCGCGCAGGCTCGACTCCCAGCGGACGAGCTCCCGGTCGCGGTGGACGGAGGCCTCGTACCAGGCGTCGTCGTGCACCCGGTAGCGGTCCCGGCGGGAGCCCGCCTCGCGCTCGCGGGTGACCAGGTTGACCTGGCCGAGGAAGCGCACCGCACCGGACACGGCGGCCGGGCTGATCCGCAGGGTGTCGGCGAGTTCGGCGGCCGTCAGCCGGCCGGAGTCGCTGGCGAGCAGGGCGGTGAAGACCCGGGCGGGCATCCGCGGAAAGCCGGCGTCCGCCATCACCGCGGCGAAGCGCTCCACGAAGGCCCCCACCGCCGCGCCGTCCCGTTCCACCACGCCTCCTGCCCCGTGCCACGCCCGTCCGGACCATCATCGGGGACCGGTCGGCCCTTGCGGAAATCCACTGAATTCATGAACTTCACGAATCTGTGAATCGAGAGTACCGTCGAGCCATGACGACCGCCATCTCGGTGACCGGCCTGGTCAAGGACTTCGGCCGGACGCGCGCCCTGGACGGGCTGGACCTCACCGTCGCCCGCGGCGAGGTGCACGGCTTCCTCGGCCCGAACGGCTCCGGCAAGTCGACCACCGTCCGCGTCCTGCTCGGCCTGCTGCGCGCCGACGCCGGCACCGTCCGGCTGCTGGACGGCGACCCGTGGCGGGACGCCGTCGAACTCCACCGCCGCCTCGCCTACGTGCCCGGCGACGTCACCCTCTGGCGGAACCTCTCCGGCGGCGAGGCCATCGACCTGCTCGGCCGGCTCCGCGGCGGCCTCGACCCGGCCCGCCGCGCCGACCTGCTGGAGCGCTTCGAACTCGACCCCACCAAGAAGGGCCGCACCTACTCCAAGGGCAACCGCCAGAAGGTCGCCCTGGTCGCCGCCCTCGCCTCCGACGCCGACCTGCTCGTCCTGGACGAGCCCACCTCCGGCCTCGACCCGCTGATGGAGGAGGTCTTCCGCACCTGCATCGCCGAGGAGCGCGACCGCGGCCGCACCGTGCTGCTCTCCAGCCACATCCTGTCCGAGGTCGAGGCGCTCTGCGACCGCGTCAGCATCATCCGCGCCGGCCGCACCGTGGAGACCGGCACCCTCGCCGAGCTGCGGCACCTCACCCGCACCGCGATCGACGCCGAACTCGCCGGCCCGCCGCCCGAACTGACCGGTGTGCACGACCTCGTCACCGACGGCCGGCGGGTGCGCTGCCAGGTCGACGCGGACCGGCTGGACGAGGTGCTGCGTGCCCTGAGCGCCGTCGGCGTGCGCAGCCTGACCAGCCGGCCGCCCACGCTGGAGGAGCTGTTCCTGCGCCACTACGAGCAGCCGGGCACCCCCGGCGACGGCGACCGGGCGCCGGATCCGGCGGTGACCCGGTGAACGCCCTCGCCGGCACGCCCGTCCTGCTGCGCCTCGCGCTGCGCCGCGACCGCATCGTGCTGCCCGTCTGGGTCTACGTCCTGGCCGCGTCGGTCGTCTCCACCGCGGTGTCCTTCCGCTCGCTGTACGACACCGAGGGCGCCCGGCTCCGCTTCGCCGCCGGCATCGCCGCCAACACCTCGCTGCGCGCCCTCTACGGCCCCCTGCACGACGCGTCCACCATCGGCGGGCTGACGGCCTGGCGGATGGGCGTCTTCGGCGCCGTGCTGGCCGGCCTGATGAGCACCCTGCTGGTCGTCCGGCACACCCGCGCCGAGGAGGAGGCCGGCCGGCTCGAACTCGTCGGCGCCGGCGCGGTCGGCCGCCGCGCCCCGCTCACCGCCGCGCTGCTCGCCGCCGCCACCGCCAACCTGGTGCTCGCCGGGCTCGTCGCCGGCTGCCTCGCCGCCACCGGCGAGGCCCCCGCCGGCTCGCTCGCCTTCGGACTCGCGCTCGGCGGCTGCGGGATGCTCTTCGCCGGCACCGCCGCGGTCACCGCCCAGGTCGCCGGCACCGCCCGCGCCGCCAACGGCCTGGCCGGCGCGCTGCTCGGCACCGCCTTCGTGCTGCGCGCCGTCGGCGACGCCGGTCCCGCCTGGGTGGGCTGGCTCTCGCCGATCGGCTGGGCCGAGCAGGTCCGCCCGTTCGCCGGGGACCGCTGGTGGGTCCTGCTGCTCCCGGCCGCCGGCACCGCGCTCGCCGTCGCGGCGGCCTACGCCCTGGTCGCCCGGCGCGACCTCGGCGCCGGCCTGCTGCCGCAGCGCCCCGGCCCCGCCGCCGGCGCCCCGGCGCTGCGCACCGCGGCCGCGCTCGCCGTCCGGCTGCACCGCGGCACCCTGGCCGGCTGGGCGGCCGGCCTCGCCGCGGCCGGACTGGTCTTCGGCGGGGTCTCCCGCGGCGTCGTCGACCTGGTCGGCGACAACGCCCGGGTCGCCGACGTGATCGCCCGGCTGGGCGGCCGACAGGGCATCCTGGACGCCTACTTCGGCACCATGACCAACCTCTTCGGCATGGTCGTCGCCGGGTACGCGGTGCAGGCGGTGCTGCGGCTGCGCACCGAGGAGACCTCCGGCCGGGCCGAGCCGGTCCTGGCCACCGCCGTCTCCCGGCTCCGCTGGGCCGGCGGTCACCTGCTTTTCCCGCTGGCCGGCAGCGCCGTGCTGCTGGCCGTCGCCGGGGTCTTCACCGGCCTCGGGCAGGGGGCCGCGATGGGTGGCGCCGGGCGGGCCGCCGCCCGGCTGGTGCCCGCCGCGCTGGCCCAACTGCCCGCGGTGTGGCTGGCGGCGGCGGTCGCGCTGGCCGTGGTCGGCGCGCTGCCGCGGTGGAGCACGGCCGGCTGGGGCGCCCTCGCGCTCTTCCTGCTGATCGGCTGGCTCGGTCCCGTCCTGCGCCTCCCGCAGTGGGCGCTGGACCTCTCGCCGTTCACGCACGTCCCGCGCCTGCCGGGCGGCGCGTTCAGCGCCGTTCCGCTGCTCTGGCTGACCGCGCTCGCGGCGGTGCTGACGGTGGCGGGCCTGGCCGCGCTGGACCGCCGCGACCTGGGCTGAGCCGATCCGCCGGCGGTGGGCGGCGGCCGCAGCGGGCGCGGTGACGGTCCCTCGGGCGGCGGGCCCGCGCCGCGGGAGGGGGCTCACCGGCCGGTGCGTCCGGCCCCCGAATATGGTCGGACGGCCGTCCGAGTGATCCGCTATATTCGCGCCGCCGTCGAACGACCAGTGTCCGGCGCGCACCGGCGCACAGGGAGCCCGCATGCCGTCCGACCCGTACAGCCCGCAGCCGGACGACCGGGCGGCCCGGGACGAGGCCCTGGCCCGGGCGTTCGCCCCGCCGCAGGACCCGCAGCAGCCCCTGGTGCACACCCCGCCGCCGTTCGGCGCGTCCGTGCCGAACCCGTACGCGCCGCCCGCCGGGGACGACGCCCTGGCCCGGGCGTTCGCCCCGCCGGCGCAGACCCCGCCGTTCGGAGCGGTCCCGCCCGGTGCCGTGCCGCCCGGTGCCGTGCCGCCCGGTGCCGTGCCGCCCGGTGCCGTGCCGCCGGGCGTGCCCTGGGGCGGCGGGGCCTGGGGCGGCGGCGCCGGCCCGTACGGCTGGCAGCAGCCGCCGATGGGCCCGCCGACCGCCTGGAACGGCTACGCGATCACCTCGCTCGTGCTGGGTGTCCTCGGCCTCGCCTGCTGCATGTGGGTCGGCGCGATCGGCTTCGGCGTGGCCGCCCTGCGGACGGTCAAGGAGCGCAACGAGCGCGGCCGCGGGCTGGCGATCGCCGGCATCGTGCTCGGCGGCGTCTGGGGCGTCGTGCTGGCCGTGGTGATGGTGCTGGGCCTGCTCCTCGGCGACCGCGGCCCGCTCGGCGACGACCCGTTCCGGGACGGGAGCGGCTCCGGCACGTCCACCTCCACCGGCGTCTTCGACCTCGCCGCCGGCGAGTGCTTCGTCAAGCTGGGCGGCGGCAGGGGCGAGGACCTCACCGACGTCGACACGGTGGACTGCTCCGAGCCGCACTACGGCGAGGTCTACGCCACCCCGCGCTACACGGAGCACGCCTACCCGGGCAAGGACGGCGTCGTCGCCGGCGCCCAGAAGAGCTGCGGTGAGGCGATCTTCGACTACGCGCCGGACAGCTGGGCGATCCCGGAGGACACGGACATCCACTTCTTCTACCCGGACAAGGCGACCTGGGCGCTCGACGACGACCACTACGCCACCTGCTTCCTGACCGACGGCAGCGCCGCGGCCAAGGGCATGGTCCGCCAGGACCGCACCGCGCTGACCGACGAGCAGATGGCCTACCTCCGCGCCGAGCACGGGGTCGACCGGGCGTACGACGAGCAGCCGCCGGGGAAGCCCGCCGCGGACCCGGCCGCCTACCGGGACTGGGCGCAGAAGCTGTCCGTCGCGGTCGACGCCGAGGTCGGCGACCTGGGCCGGCGCAGCTGGGGCGGGTCGGCCGCGGCTCCGGTCGGTGCGCTGAAGGACGAGCTGAAGCAGGCGCTGACGCACCTGCAGACCGCGAGGACCGCCACCGACCCGAAGGCGCTGGAGCGCGAACTCGCCGCGGCCGAGGAGCTGCTGGGCTTCGAGCGCCCGGCGGCCGTCCGGGCCGCGCTGGGCCTGGCGACCGGTGACGGCCGGCACGACGGCGGCGGCGCGCCCGGCGGGGTGCGGACGGAGAGCCCGGCCCCGGTCGCAGACCTGCGCGGCCCCGGCCACCCGTCGGTGACCGGGGGCGCCCCGGCCCGGGCCTGACCGCGGGGCGCGGCCGGCGGGGCGTCAGCCCTCGGCGGGCAGGCCGACCAGGTCGGCCATCTCCTCGACGGCGTGTGCGAAGAAGGCGTCCGCGGGGTCGAAGGACCCGACCAGGTGCCCGAAGAGCTCGAATCCGATCATGCCGAAGAGCTGGGTCCAGGCGATCGCGGCCCGGGCCAGCACGGCCTCCGGAAGGCCGGGGGCGAGCTCCGCGCGGAGCCGGGAGAGCTGCTCGCCGAGCGGCCCGGCGGGTGCGGGCGGAGGGGGCGGCGCACCGGCGTCCGCGCGGCCCTCGCCGGCCACCGCGATCAGTGCGAGCGGGAGCCGGGCGGCCGGCCCGACCGTCTCCTGCGGGGCGCGGTAGCCGGGCACGGGCGTGCCGTAGACCAGCGCGTACTCGTGCGGGTGGGCGTGCGTCCAGTCCCGTACGGCGGTGCACAGGGCCCGCCAGCGGGCGCGGGGGGCGGCCGGTGCGGCGGCGAGGGCCGCGTCGGCGGTGTCGGCGAGGTCGGTGTAGGCGTCGACGATCAGTGCGGTGAGCAGCTCGTCCCGGCTGGGGAAGTAGCGGTAGATCGCGGACGAGGCCATGCCGAGCTCACGGGCGACGGAGCGCAGCGAGAGGCGCTGGGCGCCCTCGGAGGCGAGCTGGCGGCGGGCCTCCTGCTTGATCTCGCGGGTGAGCTCCTCGCGGGCCCGTTCGCGGGCGGTCCTGATGGCGGTCATGGGGACAGCCTGCCACATCAGGGATCGCTGCACAGAAACGAGAGCACTGCTCTTGACCGCGGTCGGGAGTGGTGGCACAGTCGTGTCCAGGAGCGAGAGCACTGCTCTCGGAAGAGTCCGCCGCTCACGAACCCGGGGGTTCCCGTGTCCGACACCGCCAGCCGCTACGTGATGCCCACCGGCCGGATCAGCACCGCCCTGCTGGGCCTGTCCAACCGCACCGTCGCCGCCCTCACCCGCGCCGGCCTCAGCCTCTGGGGCTCCCGCGTCCTCGCCGTGCGCGGCCGCAAGAGCGGCGAGTGGCGGACCACCCCCGTCAACCTGCTCACCCACGACGGGCAGCGCTACCTGGTCGCGCCGCGCGGCCACACGCAGTGGGTGCGCAACCTCCGTGCCGCCGGCACCGGTGAACTCCGGCTCGGCCGCCGCGCCGAGGCCTTCCGCGCCACCGAACTCCCCGACGCCGAGAAGCCCGCGGTGCTCCGCGCCTACCTCAGGCGCTGGAAGTTCGAGGTGGGCGTCTTCTTCGACGGCGTCGACGCGGACGCCTCCGACGCCGAACTGCTGCGGATCGCCCCCGGCTACCCGGTCTTCCGGCTCGCCCCGAACTGACGGCGGCGGACGGCGGCCGTCAGAGCGCCGCCCGGACGAGGCGCTCCGCGAGCTGCGGCGCCCCCGCCCAGTGCAGGTGCAGGTACGAACCGTGCACCGGACCCTGCACGAAACCCTCCACGGTCGGCCCCGCCGGGCCGCGCCAGCCCCAGGCGGGCTGCTCCCCGGCGCCCGGCTCGCAGACCGTGCGGTGGAACTCGTGCCCGCGCACCCGGGTCCCCTCCGCGGCCAGCGGGCTGTCCGCCAGCGCGACCGCCTCCCGGTAGCCCAGCGTGAGCCGCTCGGTCATCCGGCCGGTGTGCGGCAGCACCCCGCACATCTCCTTGCCGTCCAGCTCCCGCCCCAGGTAGAGCAGCCCGGCGCACTCCGCGGCGATCGGCGCACCGCCCGCCGCCAGCGCGGCGATCTCCCCCCGGAGCGCCGCGTTGGCGCTCAGCTCACCCACGTACATCTCGGGGAAGCCGCCGCCGATCACCAGCCCGCGCGTGCCGGCGGGGAGCTCCTCGTCGCGCAGCGGGTCGAACGGCACCACCTCGGCACCCGCCGCGGCCAGCAGCTCGGCGTTCTCCGCGTACGAGAAGGAGAACGCCGCCCCGCCCGCCAGCGCGATCCGCGGCCGGCCCGCGACGGGGGTGACCTCGGCGGCCGCGGACCACGGCTCGGCGTCCAGCGGCGGGGCGCTGCGGGCCAGCGCCAGCAGCGCGTCCAGGTCCACCGAGGCGGCGACCAGCTCGCCCATGTCCCGCACCGCCCGCAGCGCGTCCGCGGAGCGCTCCACCGCAGGCACCAGGCCCAGGTGGCGCGAGGGCGTCGCGACCGAGGCGGCGCGCCGCACACAGCCGAGCACCGGCACCCCGGAGCCCTCCTCCAGGGCCTCGCGGAGCAGCTGCTCGTGACGGTCCGAGGCGACCCGGTTGAGGATCACCCCGGCGAGGCGCACCTGCGGGTCCCAGGAGGCGAAGCCGTGCACCAGGGCCGCCACCGAGCGGGACTGCGAGGAGGCGTCCACCACCAGCACCACCGGCGCCTTCAGCAGCTTGGCGACCTGCGCGGTGGAGGCCAGCTCGCCGCGGCCCGCCGCCCCGTCGAACAGCCCCATCACGCCCTCGACCACCGCGACGTCGGCCCCGGCCGCGCCGTGCAGGAAGAGCGGCGCGACCCGGTCCTCCCCGCACATGAACGCGTCCAGGTTGCGGCCCGGCCGGCCCGCGGCCAGCGCGTGGTAGCCCGGATCGATGTAGTCCGGGCCGACCTTGTGCGGGGAGACCGCGAGGCCGCGCGCGGCGAGCGCGGCGATCAGCCCGGTGGCGACGGTGGTCTTGCCCGCGCCCGAGGAGGGCGCGGCGACGACGAGACGGGGGATGTTCAACGGACTACCACTCGATACCGCGCTGGCCCTTGCGGCCGGCGTCCATGGGGTGCTTGACCTTGGTCATCTCGGTGACCAGGTCGGCGAAGTCGGTCAGCGGCTCCTTGGCGTACCGGCCGGTGATCACCACGTGCTGACTGCCCGGGCGGTCCTTCAGCACCGACACCACCTCGTCCACGTCCACCCAGCCCCAGTGCATCGGGTAGGTGAACTCGTCCAGCACGTAGAAGCGGTAGGTCTCGGCGGCGAGGTCGCGCTTGACCTGCTCCCAGCCCTCCTTGGCCGCCTCCTCGCTGGACTCCATGCCGCGCTGCACCCAGGACCAGCCCTCGCCCATCTTGTGCCAGGCCACCGTGCCGCCCTCGCCGGAGGCGCCGAGCACGCGCAGCGCGTTCTCCTCGCCGACCTTCCACTTGGCGGACTTGACGAACTGGAACACCCCGATCGGCCAGCCCTGGTTCCAGGCCCGCAGCGCCATGCCGAAGGCGGCGGTCGACTTGCCCTTGCCCGGGCCGGTGTGCACGGCGGTGATCGGCAGGGTACGGCGCTGACGGGTCGTCAGGCCGTCGTCGGGGACACTCTCGGGCACTCCCTTGGGCACGGCTCAGGCCGCCTTTCGCTGGGTGGAGACGGAACGGTGGTCGCGGACGAGCGCCGCCACGCCCTCGGCGCGCAGCTCGTCCAGGGTGACGGCGGGGCCGCCGAGGCGGGCCGCCAGGGTGCGGGCCAGGCCGAGGCGGACGTGACCGGACTCGCAGTCCAGCACCACGCTCGCCACGCCCTGCCCGGCCAGCAGGCCCGCGGCCCGCTCGGCCTGGGCCAGGGCGTCCCGGCCGCCGGTGGCACGGCCGTCGGTGACGACGACCAGCAGCGGACGGCGGTCCGGGTCGCGCATCCGCTCGACCCGCAGCACCTCGTGGGCGCGCAGCAGTCCGGCGGCCAGCGGCGTCCGCCCGCCGGTCGGCAGCTGCTCCAGCCGGGCCGCCCCGACCTCCACCGAGGAGGTCGGCGGCAGGGCCAGCTCGGCGCCGGTGCCGCGGAAGGTGATCATGCCGATCTTGTCCCGGCGCTGGTAGGCGTCCATCAGCAGGGACAGCACCGCGCCCTTGACCGCGCCCATCCGCTGCCGGGCCGCCATCGAACCGGAGGCGTCCACGACGAACAGCACCAGGTTGGACTCGCGGCCCCGGCGCACCTGCTCCCGCAGGTCGTCCTTGGCCAGCACCAGCGCCCGCCCGGACCGCCCGCGGGCGGCCTGGTGCGGGGCGGCGGCCTGCAGCGTCGCGGTCAGGTGCAGCCGGGCCAGCCGGCCCTGCGGGCGGCGCGCCCGCACGGTGTGCCCGCCGTCGGTCTCGGCGGCCGAGCGCCGGCCCATCGCCCCCCGGCCGGTGCCCGGCACCCTGAACAGCCGGGTCCGGTACGGGTCGGCGCTCGCCACCGGCGCCTTCTCGCGGCCGGCGCCGGGCGCCGGGCGGGGCGGCGGCGGGGCCTGCTCCGGGGTCTGCTCCGGGGTCTGCGAGGCGTCACGGGCCGGGTCGGAGGCCGCCGAGGCGTCCGGTCCGTCCGCCGGCGCGGGGGCGCCGCCGGGGTCGTCCGGGCCGCCGTCCTGCGGGCCGCCGCCGTCCGGATCGGTGTCCGGGTCGGTGTCGTCCGGGCCGTCCTCCTCGGCGCCCGCGTGCTCCTCCAGCGTGCGGTCCAGCTGCTCCTCGTCCAGGCCGGGCGCGTCGAAGGGGTTGCGGCGCCGCCGGTGCGGCAGCGCCAGCTGCGCGGCCTTGCGGACGTCCTCCTCCAGCACCTCGGTCCGACCCGCCCAGGCCGCCAGCGCCACGGCCGTGCGGGCCATCACGATGTCCGCCCGCAGGCCGTCCACCTCGAAGGCGGCGCAGACCGCGGTGATCTGACGCAGCGCCGTGTCGGTCAGCTCCACCTTCGGCAGCAGCTCCCGGGCGGCGGTGATCCGCTCGGCGAGCGCCCGCTCCTCCTCGGCGAACCGCTCGGCGAAACCGGCCGGGTCGGCGTCGTAGGCCAGCCGGCGGCGCACCACCTCGGCCCGCTCCTGCGGGTCCCGGGTCGCCGCGATCTCCACCGTCAGGCCGAACCGGTCGAGCAGCTGCGGCCGCAGCTCGCCCTCCTCCGGGTTCATCGTGCCCACCAGCAGGAAGCGCGCGGCGTGCCGCACCGACACGCCCTCCCGCTCCACGTACGAGCGGCCCATCGCCGCCGCGTCCAGCAGCAGGTCGACCAGGTGGTCCTGCAGCAGGTTGACCTCGTCGATGTAGAGCACGCCGCGGTGCGCCCTGGCCAGCAGGCCCGGCTCGTACGCCTTGACGCCCTCGGCGAGCGCCCGCTCCAGGTCCAGCGAGCCGACGATCCGGTCCTCGGAGACGCCGACCGGCAGCTCCACCAGGTGCGCGGGCCGCTCCAGCCCGGCGGCGCCGCCGTGCGCGCCGTCCGGGCACTGCGGGTCCGGCGCCGCCGGGTCGCAGGCGAACCGGCAGTCGGCGACCGTGCCGATCGACGGCAGCAGCCCGGCCAGGGCACGCACCATGGTCGACTTGGCCGTGCCCTTCTCGCCGCGCACCAGCACACCGCCGACGGCCGGCGAGACCGCGTTCAACAGCAGCCCGAGCCGCAGGTCGGCCATGCCGACGACCGCGGTGAACGGATAACGGGCGTCACTCATCTGCTCTCCCATGTTCACGGCCCCGCTCACGGCGCACCCGGCGGCACGAACGGCAGCCCCTGCGGTGCCCCGCCCTCGATCAGCTTCCACAGCGCGTCGGTGTCCGCATGCTCCTCGATCAGGTCGCCCAGCCGGTCCAGCCGCTCCTCGCGCGCCGCGGCGAACGAGGTGTCCGGCGCCGGGACGAAGGCCCGCCCTGCCGCGGACGCCACCTCGCGCAGCAGCGCCCGGCGGAAGCCGTCGTTCTCCAGCGCGCCGTGCCAGGTCGTCCCCCACACCGCGCCGACCCGGCACCCGTCCAGGAAGGCCTCCCCGCCCTCGACGGACACCACGCCGTGGTGGATCTCGTACCCCTCGACCCGCTCCCCGTACGCCTCGCCGACCGGCCGGCCGAGCACCTTCTCCACGCCGAACTCCACCCGGGTCGGCAGCAGTCCGAGGCCCTCGACGGCGCCCGCCTTCGACTCCACCGCGTCGACGATCTCCCGGGAGAGCATCTGGTAGCCGCCGCACACGCCGAGGACGGGCAGTCCGGCCGCCGCCCGCGCCCGCAGGGCGGTGTCCAGTCCGCGTCCGCGCAGCCAGTCCAGGTCGGCCACGGTCGCCCGGGTGCCGGGCAGCACCACCAGGTCGGCGTCGGCCAGCTCCTCCGGCCGGGTCGCCCACCGCACCAGCACGCCCGGCTCCTGCGCCAGCGCGTCCACGTCGGTGAAGTTCGACAGCCGCGGCAGCCGCACCACGGCCACCCGCAGCACCTCGGCGCCGTGCGGGGCCGCGGTCGGACGGTTCTCCACCGCGGTCGACAGGTCCAGCGAGTCCTCGGCGTCCAGCCACAGACCGGACAGCATCGGCAGCGTGCCCAGCACCGGACGGCCCGTCAGCTCCCGCAGCATCTCCAGGCCCGGCGCCAGCAGCCGGGCGTCCCCGCGGAACTTGTTCACGAACCAGCCCGCCACCAGCGCCTGGTCCTGCGCGGACAGCAGCGCCAGCGTGCCGTACATCGCCGCGAACACGCCGCCGCGGTCGATGTCGCCGACCACCACCACCGGCAGGTTCGCCGCCGTGGCCAGGCCCATGTTCGCGATGTCCCGGTCCCGCAGGTTGATCTCCGCGGGCGAGCCGGCGCCCTCGCAGACCACCACCTCGTACCGGCCGCGCAGGTCCGCCAGGCACTCCAGCGCCCGCTCCAGCAGGACGGGCTTGCGCTCGCGGTAGTCCAGCGCACCGACCTCGGCGACCGGCCGGCCGAGCAGTACCACCTGGCTGCGGCCGTCCGCGCCGGGCTTCAGCAGCACCGGGTTCATCGCCGCCTCCGGCGCCACCCCGGCGGCCTGGGCCTGCATGGCCTGGGCGCGACCGATCTCGGCGCCGTCCGCGGTGACGAACGAGTTCAGCGACATGTTCTGCGCCTTGAACGGCGCCACCCGCACCCCCTGCCGGGCCAGCCACCGGCAGATCCCCGCCGTGACCACGCTCTTGCCCGCATCCGAGGTCGTCCCTGCCACCAGCAGAGCCTTCGTCACGTGACACTCCCTTGCTTACGTGTGGCGCCGGCCGTGAGAACGGCCGTCCCGGCCGCGAGGGTGCGCCGTTCGGGTGCTCCGACCGGTCCGGTGCGCCCGCGGGTGGCCCGGCCGAGCGCGGTGCGTCCGAGGGCGTGCGCGGCCGTGGTGACGGCCAGGGCCAGGACGCCCACACGGCGGGAGAGACGGCAGGCGCGTTCGATGTCCGCGACGGCGACCGGGCGGAGCTCGGCGCCGAGGACGGGGCGGTGCTCGACGCGCTCGCCGTACTGCAGGGTGCCGCCGAGGCGGACGCCGAGGCCGCCGGCGAAGGCCGACTCGGCCTGTCCGGCGTTGGGGCTGGGGTGTGACGACCCGTCGCGCCGCCAGACCCTCCGGGCGGCCCGCGGGTGCTCCGCGGCGGCGACGGTCAGCAGCGCGGTGAGCCGGGCGCCCGGCCAGCCCGCCACGTCGTCGAGCCGGGCCGAGGCCCAGCCGAAGCGCAGGTGGCGCGCCGAGCGGTGGCCGACCATCGCGTCCAGGGTGTTGACGGCCCGGAAGGCCAGCAGCCCGGGGGTGCCCGCCAGCGCGCCCCAGGTGAGCGCGTTGACGACCGCGTCGGCGGTGTTCTCGGCGACGGACTCGACGACGGCGCGGGCGATCTGCTGCTCGTCCAGGGCGCTCGGGTCGCGCCCGCACAGGTGGGGGAGCCGCCCGCGCGCGGCGGCCAGGTCGCCGGCCTCCAGGGAGCGGCCGATCGTCCGGGCCTCGCGGGTGAGCGAGGTGCCGCCGAGGACCGTCCAGGCGGCCGCCGCGGCGAGCGCGGCGCGGGCCGCGGGACGGCGCCGCAGGGCGTGGTCGGCGAGGGCCGCCCCGGCCGCGACCGCGCCCACGCTCAGGGCGGTGAACGCGGTGCCGGCGCCCCGGTGGTCGCGCCAGAGCCGGCGCTCCAGACGTCCGGCGGCGCTGCCGAAGAGGGCCACCGGGTGGCCGCGGCGGGGGTCGGCGAGGGCGGCGTCGGCGAGGTAGCCGGCGACGGCGCCCAGCAGGTAGGGGGCGGGGCTCACCCGGGCCACGGCCCGGCTCCCCGGTCGGGGCGCAGCGGTGACCGCTGGGCAGCCTGCATGGCGTGCGTGTCCTCACTCAGGGTCCGCGCCCTGGATCGACGAACCGGCGGCGAGAGTCTCCTGGCTTCCGGGTCCGGCGCGCGCTCGGGCCTTCCAGCGGCCCTGTGGCGGACCGCCGTGACCGTGCAGGTCGAGCGTGCTCCCCGGTGACAGTGGCGGGACCGCGCCGGATTCGCACCGGCTTCCTCTGCATGCCTCCGTATGGCCCCGAGATCCCATCACGCGCTCCGACCACCAGTCAACAAAGCCTCCGGAGGGCTTGGTCACACCCGTCGTCACGTTCCGTCGCCGTCCGCCCCGTACGATCCTCCAGCGCCCGGCGCGGCCGCCGGGCCCCGGTTCGTGCGTTCGGCGTGTGGGTGGTGCCGCGCGGCCGCCCGTACGTTCTTGTCGCATGCGACGCAGACCGTCCGCACCGCCTCCGGTGCCCTTCTCCCCGCGGGCCGCCCAGGCGCACCGCGCCGGGCTCGGCCTGAGCCCGGAGCAGGTCGCCGAGGCCATGGCCGCGCACGGCGTCCGGCTGCTGCCGAGCCACGTGGCGGCGTGGGAGGCCGGTGAGTTCCTCCCGTCGGAGGAGGAGTTCATCGCGCTGTCCCGCGCCCTGTGGTGCCCGCCCGCGCAGCTGATGGGCATCGCGCCGGCCACCCTGCGGGACCACCGGCTGGCCCGGGAGCTCACCCGGGAGCAGGCCGCCCACCGGATCGGGGTCGGCGCGGCGACCTACGCGAAGGCCGAGGCCACCGGCCACTGGGACGCGGACGGGGAGCAGGGCCTCGCCCTGGCGCACGTGCTCGGGCTGCCGCTGCGGGTGCTGGTCCGGGTGACCGGCCGTCAGGACGACCTCGACCGGCGGCTGCGCCAGGTGGTGGACGGCCGCTGGCAGGCGCAGCTGCGGGAGGTGGGCCGGATCGTGCCCGTCCCGCACGAGCTGCTGGGCGGGGTGCTGGCCGACCTCCAGGACGAGTACCTCGTCCCCGGGCACTGGGGCTCCTCGGTGCCGGACGCCGCCCGGCCGCCGGCCCGGCCGCTCGCGGAGCGGTTCTGGGAGCTGCTGGCCCGCCGGGGCACCGACGTGCCGGTCTGACCCGCCCGGACGGCCCCGTCCGGGTGGCCCGCCCCGGGGCGCGGGCGTGGACTGGGATCGCCGTGTCCGTGCCGCCACACCGGGAGCGCCATGCGTTGGGGAACCGCCGCGATCGTCGCGGCCGCCGCCGTCGGGACGGGTGCCGCGGCACTGCTGATCGGCCGCCGGGTGTCCGAGCGGGCCGTGCGGCCCGGCTTCGCGGGCGCCGGCGCGGCGGCCGGGCCGGGCATCCGGGTGCAGGAGGTGGCCGGCGACCGGGTCATGCTCACCCGCAGCGTGGAGACCGTGCGCCCGGGCCGCTACGCCCTGGAGTGGGCCGGGGGCGGCCACGCGGTGGTCGGCGACGTGCTGGCCACCGGGCCGCAGAGCGTCACCCGCCGGCTGCTCGCCACCGGCGCCGGCTCGCTGTACAGCGGGACGGAGGTCCGGGTGACCGCCCGGGTGCACCTCGGCGACCCGGCCTCCGCGCTCGGCCTGGACTTCACCCCGACCACCGTCGACGGCGAGCTCGGCCCGATGCCGGCCTGGTACCTGCCGGGCATCCGCGGGCTGTGGGCGGTCCTGGTGCACGGCCCGGGCGCCGACCGGCAGCAGGCCCTCCCGGTGCTGCCGCTGCTGCACGCGCTGCGGATGCCCGTGCTGGTGGTCACCCACCGCGGCGACGAGGGCGCCCCGGCCTCCCCGGACGGCCTCGGCCACTTCGGCGAGACCGAGTGGCGGGACGTCGACGCCGCCGTCCGCCTCGCGCAGGCGAACGGCGCCGGCCGGATCGTGATCTTCGGCTGGTCGCTCGGCGCGACCATGGCGCTGCACACCGCGGCCCGCTCGGCCTGGCGGGACTCGATCGCCGGCCTGGTGCTGGACTCGCCGGTGCTGGACTGGCCCGCCACCGTCCGCCGGGAGGCCGCCCGGGCCGGGGTGCCCGCCCCGCTCGCCGAGCTCGGTGCACTGGCCGCCGAGGGCCGCACCAAGGTCGACCTGGCGAGCTTCGCCCGGCTGGCCGCCGGCACCGACCTGAACGTGCCCGCCCTGCTGCTGCACAGCCCGGTGGACGCCGTGGCGCCCTTCGAGGCGGCCGAGCGCCTCGCCCGGCGGCGCGACGACCTGGTGAGCCTGCACGCCGTCCCGGGCGGTGCCCACGCGGCCCTGTGGAACGCCGACCCGGACGCCTACGGCGAGGCGCTGCGCCGCTGGCTCACCCCGCTGCTGTGAGCCCGGCCGGGACCCGACCGTCGGGAGCGTGCTCATGCCAGGAATCCGGCCCGGGCGACCCGGTTTGGTGCCTGTTGCCCGATCTCATCCCCCGTCCGCGGAGCGGACCTACGATCGCGCGTAGAACTCGATGTGACAGAAGGCCCGTACACGGGGAAGACTGCTCGGCGTGACGTCTCGGAACCCGCGCGACCGTGATGCCCCGCTCCAGCCCGCGATCCGCACCGGAGCGACGGTGACCCGTCTGCCAGGAGCGGCCCGGCGGGCCGAGAGCACGCCTCCGGGCGGGCCGGTCCGCCGCCGCACCCCCGCACCCAAGCCGGGCCGCGGCCGGGTGCCGCTGCCGGACGGCTTCCCCGCTCCCGCCGAGCTGGCGCCGCTCGCCCGCCGGATGCTCGCCGACGCGGTGCGCATCTCCCGGTGGGCCGGCGAGCTCGGCGAGGTCGACAAGCGGGGCGAGCTGCTGCCCGACGACGCCCGGGCCGCCGGGCGCGCCCTCGCCATGACCGTCGGCGCCGCCGCCAAGGCCTGGGGCCAGGCCCTGCTGGTCGGCCTGGTGGAGCTGCGCGACGGCGGCGCCGGGCCCGGCTGGCGGCTGAACGCCTGGGAGCACGACGACGAGGCGGTGATCCGCGGCTGGTCCGCGCTGTTCGACGCCTGGACGCTGCTCGCCCCCGTCCCGCCCGCGGCCCTGCGCGGCGTCTTCGCGCTGCTCGCCGGCCAGGCCGTCGACCAGGCACCGCACCTGCTGTCCTTCCTGCACCTGGTGGACGGGCCCGTCCCGGACAGCGAGCTGCTGGAGCTGCTGCGCCGGGGCCTGGACGAGCGCCGGCACGGCGCCGGCACGGGTTCGTTCGGCCCTTCGCCGGTGCCGCACGCGGCCTCCGCGATGTCCGCCGTCCGCGGCACCTGCCGGGAGCCGCAGGTCGACACCCCGACCTCCGCGACCGACGTCGCCGCGGTCCTCGACTGGATGCTGGACGGCCTGGCCGCCGTCGGCGCCCTGGAGCGCCGCGACGACGCCGCCGAGCTCTCCCCGCTCGGGCACTGGGCGGTCCGCGCCAAGCTGGAGGAGATCTGCACCGTCGCGCAGACCGCCGCCGGCCACATCGAGCAGGACGCGCTGGAGCTGCTCGCCGCCTGTGCCGACTACACCCCGGGACCGGCCCGCGCCGAGTACCGGGCCTGGGTCGCCGCCCGCCCGGCCGACCGCGCGGTCGCCGAGCTGCTGGACGCCGCCCGCGGCGAGGACGCCCTGCTGCGCGGCCTCGCCTTCGAGGCCCTGCGGGTCGCCGGCGGCCCCGCCGAGCAGGCCGTCCGGGCCGCGGTGGAGGAGCAGGCGCTGCGGCCGTACGCGCTGCTCTGGCTGGCCGAGCGCTCCGACGACGGCCCGGTGTCCCCGGCCGACGTGCTGGGCGCGGAGGACGCCGCCTGGCTGTGGGTGGACACCGCCGCCGCCGTACTCGACCACGGCGACACGGCTCTGCTGGTGCCGCACGTCGAGGGCGCCTCGGCGGGCGAGCCGGTGCGGCTGTTCAACCGCGCCCGGCAGTCCGGCCACCCGCGGGCGGCCTCGGTGCTGACCGCCGTCTCCGGTGTCCACCCGGACCCGGCGGTGGCGCGGGCGGCCCGCCGCTCGGCCTTCAGCGTCCACGACGGCGGCGCCGGCCGGTAGCGGCCGCCGCCGCCCTTCCGGGCATGCGAGAGGGGCCCGCATCCGAATCGGATGCGGGCCCCTCGTTCGTTCCGGGTCCTGCGGGCTCAGCAGCCGCGGGACTCCGCGCGGCGGGCGCGGACGTCGCCCACCTTCTCGCCGACCTTGCGGCGGATGACCAGCAGCGGCGCCATCGCGGCGAGCGTGATCTGGGCGACGGCGCCGATGTGCATCAGCATGTCGCCGCCGGGCAGACCGGCCGCCCAGGCCGCCAGGCAGCCGATCGAGACCACGATCCAGCAGAGCGTCGCGGTGGCGAGCAGCCCCTGCGGCTTCGGGTACTCGATGCGGCTGACCATCAGGTACGCCACACCGAAGATCATCAGCAGGCCCGGCACGAACGGCGGGTCGAGGAGCACGATGGCGATCACCGTCATCGCGCCCATCGGGCACGGCATGCCCTGGAAGATCCCCGGCCGCATCTTGACCGCCGAGAACCGGGCGAGCCGCAGCACCACCGCCAGCAGGACGGTCAGCGCGATGAACGCCGAGAGCTGCTGGTTGCTGTCCGGCGACACGATGCCCCAGACCGCCACGAAGTACGCCGGGGCGATGCCGAAGCTGATCAGGTCGGCCAGGTTGTCCAGCTCCGCGCCCAGCGCCGAGGAGCGCAGCTTGCGGGCCACCAGGCCGTCGAACAGGTCGCACATCGAGCCGATCAGCAGCAGCGTGACCGCGGTGGCGGCGCTGTTGCGGTTCGGCGCGGTGGTCTCACCGGTGAGGTGCGGCATCAGGACCCCGGTGGTGATCGAGTAGATCGCCAGGAAGCCGCAGACGGCGTTCCCCAGGGTCAGGAAGTCGGCGGTGGACAGGTGCTGCGGCGAACGGGGCGCCCGCAGCTCGCGGTCGCGCGCCCAGCGGCGGCGCCGCAGCTCCGTCTCCTCCTCGTCTCCGAGGCCGACGAGAGTCTCAGGATCAGTCACGGTCAAGGCGCGTCACCCCGGCGGTGGTCTTCTGGCCGACCTCGACGCCAACCTCGACGCCTGCCGGCAGGTACGTGTCGACGCGGGAGCCGAAGCGGATCAGACCGATCCTCTCGCCCTGCTCGACCTTGGTGCCGGCGCTCACGTACGGCACGATGCGGCGGGCCACGGCCCCCGCGATCTGGACCATCTCGATGTCGCCGAGCTCGGTGTCGAAGTGCCAGACGACCCGCTCGTTCTGGTCGCTGTCCTTGTTGAACGCCGGGACGAAGCCGCCGGCGACGTGCTCGACGGACGTCACGGTGCCGGGCAGCGGGGCCCGGTTGACGTGCACGTTGAGCGGGCTCATGAAGACGGCCACCCGGGTCCGGCCGTCCGGCCAGGCGTCGATCGACTGCACCACGCCGTCCGCGGGGGAGATGACTCTGCCGGTGCCGATCTCACGCTCCGGGTCGCGGAAGAACCACAGCATGCCCGCACCGAGGGCGCAGGCCGGGACAGCCGCCAGGGCCCACTTGCCGGAGCGCCGGGTGAGGGCGGTCGTCACGGCGGCGGTGGCCAGGGTCGGGGCGAACCAGGGGGTCGCGCCGCGCGCGATCGTCACGCGCGGACGCCGACCGGCCGTCGGTGCGGCGAAGGGGTCGCCGCCCGGGACGGAGGTGTGAGGGGACGGGCTGATGGGCATCGAAGACCTTAGTCGCGGGGGATCATGGCCGCTGGACGGGGGCCACCGCGGGGATCGGGTACATGGGGACGCTGTCCCGGTGGATGCTATCGGGACCAGGCGGTAGGTGGGCAAGCCGCCTGTTCGTGGATATGCCGGGCACGGTGCCGAACCATGCCTGCTATGTATACGACCGTAGCCGAGGCGGGGTGGTTCCCCAAGGGCTCGGGCGTGGCGCGTGACCCACCTCTCACCGCACACCGGGCGCCCTCGACGGAGGGTCGGCACGCCGGGGGACGCCGGCGCCGCCGCAGTGTGCAGAGACGGCCGCAGGGCGCGTACCTGCTGGTATGCGCCCTGCGGCCGCCTCCGGGCCCGCCGCACCGCCCCCCACGGCTGACCAGGCCGTACCGGTGCGGCAGGGGGCCGGGAACGGGCCCGCACGCCCGTGCCCGACCATGCGGAAAGTCGGGGACGTACCGGATCAGTCGGCCAGGCGGTACTCCTCGAGCAGCCGCCGACCGACGATCATCTTCTGGATCTCCGCAGTACCTTCACCGATGAGCAGCATCGGGGCCTCGCGGTAGAGGCGCTCGATCTCGTACTCCTTGGAGAAGCCGTAGCCGCCGTGGATGCGGAAGGCGTCCTCGACGACCTCCTTGCAGTACTCGGAGGCGAGGTACTTGGCCATGCCGGCCTCGAGGTCGTTGCGCTCGCCGCTGTCCTTCTTGCGGGCGGCCATCACCATCATCTGGTGCGCGGCCTCGACCTTGGTGGCCATCTCGGCGAGCTTGAACTGGATCGCCTGGTGCTCGGCGATCTTCTTGCCGAAGGTGGTGCGCTGCTGGGCGTAGGAGATGCCCAGCTCGAAGGCGCGGCGGGCGACGCCGCAGCCGCGGGCGGCGACGTTGACGCGGCCGACCTCGACGCCGTCCATCATCTGGTAGAAGCCCTTGCCGGGGACGCCGCCCAGGATCCGGTCGGCCGGGATGCGGACGTCCTGCAGCACCAGCTCGGTGGTGTCGACGCCCTTGTAGCCCATCTTCTCGATCTTGCCGGGCACGGTCAGGCCCGGGACCTTCGGGTTCGGGCCGAAGCCCGGCTCCTTCTCGATCAGGAAGGTGGTCATGTTCTTGTACGGGGTGGAGCCGCCCTCGTCGGTCTTGCAGAGCACCGCGACCAGGGTGGAGGTGCCGCCGTTGGTCAGCCACATCTTCTGGCCGTTGAGGACGTAGAACTCGCCGTCCTTGACGCCCTTGGTGGAGATCGCCGCGACGTCGGAGCCGAGGCCCGGCTCGGACATCGAGAAGGCGCCGCGGATCTCGCCGGCCGCCATCCTGGGCAGGAAGTACTCCTTCTGCTCCTGGGTGCCGTGCGCGTTGATCATGTGCGCCACGATGAAGTGGGTGTTGACGATGCCGGAGACGGACATCCAGCCGCGGGCGATCTCCTCGACCACCAGGGCGTAGGTCAGCAGGGACTCGCCCAGGCCGCCGAACTCCTCGGGGATGGTCAGGCCGAACAGGCCGAGCTGCTTCATCCCCTCGACGATCGCGGTCGGGTACTCGTCCTTGTGCTCCAGCTCGGTCGCGACCGGAATGATCTCCTTGTCGACGAAGTCCCGCACGGTGGCGAGGATGTCCCGCTGGATCTCGGTGAGGCCGTCGGTCTGTGCGAGGCGTCCCATCGTGCGGCTCCCTGTGTGAAGGCGTGAGGGTGGGGGGGAGGGGTCGTGCCGGAGCACGGAAGTCGTTGTCGGGGGCCCTGCCGGCGTGGCTGCGGCAGCAGGGCCCCCGGGCCGGGTGGGGTGAGGCCGATGACGGCGGCCTACCCGTCCGGGGTCTCAGGAAGCGGGGGTCGGGCGGCCGGGCTGCTCGCCGCCGCGCTCCTTGATGTAGGTCTCGGTCGGCACCATCACCTTGCGGCGGAAGATGCAGACGACCGTGCCGTCCTGCTTGTAGCCCTTGGTCTCGACGTACACGATGCCGCGGTCGTCCTTGGACTTCGACGGCCACTTGTCGAGGACGGTCGTCTCGCCGTAGATCGTGTCGCCGTGGAAGGTCGGGGCGACGTGGCGCAGCGACTCGATCTCCAGGTTGGCGATCGCCTTGCCGGAGACGTCCGGGACGGACATGCCGAGCAGCAGGGAGTAGATGTAGTTGCCCACGACGACGTTCTTGCCGAAGTCCGTCGTGTTCTCCGCATAGTTGACGTCCATGTGGAGCGGGTGGTGGTTCATGGTGAGCAGGCAGAAGAGGTGGTCGTCGTACTCGGTGACCGTCTTGCCGGGCCAGTGCTTGTAGACCGCGCCGACCTCGAACTCTTCGTAGGTGCGTCCGAACTGCATGGGGTGTCCTTAGGAGGCCTGGGAAGGGGCGGGCGGGTCAGGCCTGCGGGGGCTCGAACTTGCTGGTGCGCTCCATGCCGGCGGCGCGGCCCTTGCCGGAGATGACCAGGGCCATCTTGCGGCTGGCCTCGTCGATCATCTCGTCGCCGAGCATCGCGGAGCCCTTGGCGCCGCCCGCCTCGGAGGTGCACCAGTCGTAGGCGTCGAGGATCAGCTCGGCGTGGTCGTAGTCCTCCTGCGAGGGCGAGAAGATCTCGTTCGCGGCGGCGACCTGGTCCGGGTGGAGCACCCACTTGCCGTCGAAGCCGAGGGCGGCGGCGCGGCGGGCGACCGCCTTGTAGCCGTCGGCGTTGCGGATCTGCAGGTAGGGGCCGTCGATGGCCTGCAGGTCGTTGGCGCGGGCGGCCATCAGGATGCGCATCAGGATGTAGTGGTACGCGTCCGCGTCGTAGCCGGGCGGCTGCTCGCCGACGACCAGCGACTTCATGTTGATCGAGGCCATGAAGTCGGCCGGGCCGAAGATGATGGTCTCCAGCCGGGGCGAGGCGGTCGCGATCGAGTCGACGTTGATCAGGCCCTTGGCGTTCTCGATCTGCGCCTCGATGCCGATCTTGCCGACCTCGAAGCCCATGGTCTTCTCGATCTGGGTGAGCAGCAGGTCGAGCGCCTTCACCTGCTCGGCGTCCTGGACCTTCGGCAGCATGATGCAGTCGAGGTTCGGGCCGGCGCCCTCGACGACGGTGATGACGTCACGGTACGTCCAGTGCGTCGTCCAGTCGTTGACGCGGACGACCTTGGTCTTGTTGCCCCAGTCGCCGTTGTTGAGGGCGTCGACGATGTTGTGCCGGGCGCTCTCCTTGACCAGCGGGGCGCAGGCGTCCTCCAGGTCGAGGAAGACCTGGTCGGCGGGCAGGCCCTGGGCCTTCTCCAGGAAGCGCGGGTTGCTGCCGGGCACGGCCAGGCAGGAGCGGCGCGGCCGGAGGCGGTTGACGGTGGTCATGAGGGTGGTGATTCCTTCCCGGTCAGCTGGTCGCGGTCGAGTGCGGCGCCGCGGCCCACGGCTGGAGCCTGTTGGCCAGCCGGATCTCGTCCACGATCCGGCCGATGATGGTGGTGATGCCGAAGTCCTTCGGGGTGAAGACCGCGGCGACACCGGCGGCCTTGAGGGCCTCGGCGTCCGCAGCGGGGATGATGCCACCGACGATCACGGGCACATCCTCCACCCCTGTGCGGCGCAGCCGCTGCAGGACGTCCGGCACCAGCTCGGGGTGGGCACCCGAGAGGATGGACAGGCCCACGCAGTGCACGTCCTCGGCGACGGCCGCGGAGACGATCTGCTCCGGGGTGAGCCGGATGCCCTGGTAGACCACCTCGAAGCCGGCGTCGCGGGCCCGGACGGCGATCTGCTCGGCGCCGTTGGAGTGCCCGTCGAGGCCCGGCTTGCCCACCAGCAGGCGGAGCTTGCCGGTGCCGAGCTCGGCGGCGGTGGCGGCGACCGCCTCGCGGACGGCGGCGAGCTCGCCGCCGGCCTCGGCCGCCACCGCGACCGGGGCGCCGCCCACGCCGGTGGGGGCGCGGTACTCGCCGAAGACCTCGCGCAGGGCGAAGGCCCATTCGCCGGTGGTCACGCCGGCGCGGGCGCAGGCGAGGGTGGCCTGCATGAGGTTGTCGGTGGTCGCCGCGGTGGCCTTGAGCCGCTCCAGGGCGGTCTGCGCGGCCGCCTCGTCGCGCCCGGCGCGCCACTGCTCCAGGCCGGCGAGCACGGAGCGCTCGGAGGCCGGGTCCACCACCATGATCGCGGTGTCGAGGTCCGCGGTGAGCGGGCTCTCCTCGGTGGTGTCGAAGCAGTTCACCCCGACGATCTTGTCCTCGCCGGCCTCGATCCGGGCGCGGCGGGCCGCGTGCGAGGCGACCAGGTTGGACTTGAGGTAGCCGGACTCGACGGCCGGGATGACCCCGCCCATCTCCAGCACCTTGGCGATCTCGGCCTCGGCGCCGGCGAGCAGCTCGTCCGTCTTGGCCTCGACCACCGCGGAGCCGTTGAAGATGTCGCCGTACTCCAGCAGGTCGGACTCGTACGCGAGCACCTGCTGGATGCGCAGCGACCACTGCTGGTCCCACGGGCGGGGGAGGCCCAGGGCCTCGTTCCACGCGGGCAGCTGGACGGCGCGGGCACGGGCGTCCTTGGAGAGGGTGACGGCGAGCATCTCCAGCACGATGCGCTGGACGTTGTTCTCCGGCTGGGCCTCGGTGAGGCCCAGCGAGTTCACCTGCACGCCGTAGCGGAACCGGCGCTGCTTGGCGTCCTCGATGCCGTAGCGCTCGCGGGTGACCTTCTCCCAGAGCCGGGAGAAGGCCCGCATCTTGCACATCTCCTCGACGAAGCGGACGCCCGCGTTCACGAAGAAGGAGATCCGGCCGACGACCTCGCCCATCCGCTCCGCCGGCACCTGGCCGGAGTCGCGGACGGCGTCGAGGACGGCGATCGCGGTGCACATCGAGTACGCGATCTCCTGGACGGGGGTGGCCCCGGCCTCCTGCAGGTGGTAGCTGCAGATGTTGATCGGGTTCCACTTGGGGATGTTCGCGACCGTGTAGGCGATCATGTCGGTGATCAGCCGGACGGACGGACCGGGCGGGAAGACGTGCGTCCCGCGCGACAGGTACTCCTTGACGATGTCGTTCTGGGTGGTGCCGGTGAGCTTGGCGATGTCCGCGCCCTGCTCCTCGGCGACCACCTGGTAGAGCGCCAGCAGCCACATCGCGGTGGCGTTGATCGTCATGGAGGTGTTGGTCTGTTCGAGCGGGATGCCGTCGAACAGGGTGCGCATGTCGCCGACGTGGCCCACCGGGACGCCGACCCGGCCGACCTCGCCGCGGGCGAGGACGTGGTCCGAGTCGTAGCCCGTCTGCGTGGGCAGGTCGAAGGCGACGGACAGGCCCGTCTGGCCCTTCGCCAGGTTCCGCCGGTAGAGCGCGTTGGAGTCGCTCGCGGTGGAGTGCCCGGCGTAGGTCCGCATCAGCCACGGACGGTCGCGATCCGCCATCAGATGTTCCGGAAGCGGTTGATCGCCGGCAGGTGCTTGGCACGCAGCTCGTGGTCGCGGACGCCCATGCCCTCCTCGGGGGCGAGGCAGAGCACGCCGACCTTGCCCTGGTGCTTGTTGTGGTGCACGTCGAGGGCGGCCTGGCCGGTCTCCTCCAGGGAGTAGACCTTGGAGAGGGTCGGGTGGATCTTGCCCTTGGCCACCAGGCGGTTGGCCTCGAAGGCCTCGCGGTAGTTGGCGAAGTGCGAGCCGACGATGCGCTTCAGCGACATCCACAGGTAGCGGTTGTCGTACTGGTGCATGAAGCCGGAGGTCGAGGCGCAGGTGACGATGGTGCCGCCCTTGCGGGTGACGTAGACCGAGGCGCCGAAGGTCTCGCGGCCCGGGTGCTCGAAGACGATGTCCACGTCCTCGCCGCCGGTGAACTCGCGGATCTTGGAGCCCAGGCGCTTCCACTCGCGCGGGTCCTGGGTGTGCTCGTCCTTCCAGAACTTGAAGCCCTCGGCGGAGCGGTCGATGATCGCCTCGGCGCCCATGGCGCGGCAGATCTCGGCCTTGGACTCGCTGGAGACCACGCAGATCGGGGTGGCGCCGCCGGCCAGGGCGTACTGGGTGGCGTACGAGCCGAGGCCACCGCTGGCGCCCCAGATCAGCACGTTGTCGCCCTGCTTCATGCCGGCGCCGTTCTGCGACACCAGCTGGCGGTAGGCGGTGGAGTTGACCAGGCCCGGGGAGGCGGCCTCCTCCCAGGTGAGGTGCTTCGGCTTGGGCAGCAGCTGGTTGGTCTTGACCAGGGCGATCTCGGCGAGGCCGCCGAAGTTGGTCTCGAAGCCCCAGATGCGCTGCTCCGGGTCCATCATCGTGTCGTTGTGGCCGTCCGGGGACTCCAGCTCGACCGAGAGGCAGTGCGCGACGACCTCGTCGCCCGGCTTCCAGGCGTTGACGCCGGCGCCGGTGCGCAGGACGACGCCCGCGAGGTCCGAGCCGAGGATGTGGTACGGCAGGTCGTGACGCTTCGTCAGCGGCGACAGGCGGCCGTAGCGCTCCAGGAAACCGAAGGTGGAGACCGGCTCGAAGATCGAGCTCCACACGGTGTTGTAGTTGACGGAGCTCGCCATGACGGCGACCAGGGCCTCGCCCGGACCGAGCTCGGGGAGGGCGACCTCGTCGAGGTGGAGGGACTTGCGGGGGTCCTTGTCGCGGCTGGCGAGGCCGGCGAACATCTGCTCCTCGTCCTTGTGGAGCGTCACCGCCCGGTAGGACTCCGGCAGCTCGATCGCGGCGAAGTCCGCCGAGGTGCTGTCGGAGCTGAGGATCGCGTCGAGGATTTCGTTCATGGCTGCCTCCGAAGGCGTACCTGTGTGAGGGCACAGGGCGTCTGGGGGAGCCGGGAGCGGACACCGGCTTCGCTGAGGGTCTGTGGGTGGGTTTTGCCGACGGTCTGCGACGGATGTGGTGTCGCCGAGGTCGTACGTGCCCCCGTGGTCCGGGGACGCCGGACGCGGCGCGCCGAGGTGGGGAGCCGCGGCGCCGCGACTGGTGGGTAACAAGGTAGTGGCACCCTGTGCCACTCGTAAAGACACCGGGTGTCATCAGTTCGAGTGATGTGGATCGCTGTTCGACGCGGGCCCGGCGGGGTATGCGCGAAGGCCCGCCCCGGATGTCCGGGACGGGCCTTCGAAACGCTCGTGAACTGCGGAAACGCCGCTGGTCAGGCCGGGTTGGCGGCACTCAGGGCGGACTTGATCGAGTCCAGCACGAGCTCCAGCGGGGCGTCGGTGCGGGCCACTGTGATGAGCACCTCACCGCCGGGGCTGGCGCTCAGGGCGCTCACCGCGGAGCTCTCCGGGACCGACCCGGTGTCACCACTGGCACTGGGTGCCACAAGAGTGCCACGCCGTCGCACGCCACTCGGCGAGGTCGCCCAGAAGGTGCCCCGGATGACCTCGAAGGAGTGGTCCAGCTGGGCCTCCACGTCGCCGTGGCCGCCCGCCCGCAGCCAGCGCCGCAGCACGTGGTTGTGGGCCGCCACCACCGCCGCCGCCGACACCTCGGCCAGCATCGAGTCGTCGTCCCCGCCGCGCTGCCAGCCCGGCGGGATCTGCTCCGCCGCGTCGAAGCGCCCCAGCAGGTAGCGGGTGAACAGCCGCTCGTACCGGGCCACCACCGCGATCTCCCGCTCGCGCAGCGCCGGCACCTGCCGGATCAGCTGGTAGCGCGCCACCGAGACGCCCGGGGTGGAGGCGTACATCCGCAGCACCTCCTTGATGCCGCGGCACACCACGTCCAGCGGGTGCTCCTCCGGCTCGGCGCTGGCCAGCAGGTCGGCCACCCGGACCAGGGTGTCGTCGTGGTCCGGGAAGATCGCCTCCTCCTTCGAGCGGAAGTAGCGGAAGAACGTCCGCCGCGCCACGCCCGCCTCGGCGGCGATCTGATCGACCGTCGTCTCCTCGTACCCCTGGTTGGCGAACAGGTCCATCGCCGCGGACGCCAGCTCCTGGCGCATCTGCCGGCGCTGCGCCGCGGCCCGCCGGCCGCCGGTGCCGCCCTCGGGGCGGGCACCGTCCACCGGTTCGCGGGGCGGCTGCTGTGCGGATGACTGTTCCCGATCCATGCCCGGAACGCTACACGCCCCGGGTGCCGCTCCGGTCGGCCGCGCCCGGCGGACCGGGGGCGCCGGCGGCAGCACGGCGGGCCGCGGCCAGCGGGGCGGCAGCGCACCCTCGTTCCACGCCGGCCGGCCGGCCGGCGCGACGTTGCTCCGAGGCAGTCTGCCTCCGGGCTCGGTGTTCATGTCGACTCCTTGCTGCGAGGCGGCCGTTCGGTCCGTGGATGTGCCGTGCGGGCCGCCCCGCCCCGCCCGTCCGCGGGTGGGGCCGCGGGGGACGGGCGGGGCGGCCCGTGGTGCGTCAGCGCCGGGCGTGGTCGCGGAAGCCGCGGCCGGTCTTGCGGCCCAGGCAGCCCGCCGCGACCAGGTGCTCCAGCAGCGGGGCGGCCGCCAGGCCGGGCTCGCGGAACTCCTGGTGCAGCACCTGCTCGATGGTCAGCGAGACGTCCAGGCCGACCACGTCCAGCAGCTCGAACGGGCCCATCGGGTAGCCGCAGCCGAGCTTCATCGCGGTGTCGATGTCGTCCACCGTCGCGTAGTGCTCCTGCAGCATCCGCACCGCGTCGTTCAGGTACGGGAAGAGCAGCGCGTTGACGATGAAGCCGGCCCGGTCGCCGCACTCCACCGCGTGCTTCTTCACCTTCGCGCAGAGCTCCAGCACGGTGGCGGTGACGTCCGGCGCGGTGAGCACCGTGGAGACCACCTCGACCAGCTTCATCGCCGGCGCCGGGTTGAAGAAGTGCATGCCGATCACGTCCTGCGGCCGCGAGGTCGCGGTCGCGCAGCTGATCACCGGCAGGCTGGAGGTGGTGGTGGCGAGCACCGCACCCGGCTTGACGACCTTGTCCAGGGCGGCGAACAGCTCGCGCTTGACCTCCAGGTCCTCGGCGACCGCCTCGACCACCAGGTCCACCCCGGCCAGGTCGGCGTAGCTGCCGGTGGGGGTGACCAGCTCCAGCGCCGCGTCCCGGGCCTCGGCGGCGAGCCGGCCGCGGGAGACCGAGCGCTCCAGCGACTTGGCCAGCTGCGCCTTCGCGCGGTCCGCCTTCTCCTGGCTGCGGGCCGCCAGCAGGACGGGCAGGCCGGCCTTGGCGAACACCTCGACGATGCCGGTGGCCATGGTGCCGGAGCCGCAGACGCCGATGCTCGCGACCGTCCGGCCCGCGATCCGGGTGCCGGCCTCGGCGGCGGCCTCGGCGACCACCTTCGAGGAGCCGGGCGCCTCGTACGTGTAGAAGCCGCGGCCCGACTTGCGGCCGAGCAGGCCCGCCGAGGCGAGCTGGCCGAGGATCGGCGCCGGGGCGTGCAGCCGGTCCTTGGACTGCTCGTACATCGCCTCCAGCACGGTGCGGGCGGTGTCGATGCCGATCAGGTCGAGCAGGGCCAGCGGGCCCATCGGCAGGCCGCAGCCGAGCCGCATCGCGGCGTCGATGTCCTCGCGGGTGGCGTACCGCGACTCGAACATCGCGGCGGCCTGGTTGAGGTAGGCGAAGAGCAGGCCGTTGACGATGAAGCCGGCCCGGTCGCCCGCCGCGACCGGCTCCTTGCCCAGGTCGCGGGCGAAGGCGGCGGCGTCCTCGGCGGCCTGCGGCGAGGTCAGCACGGTGCGCACCACCTCGACCAGCTTCATGGTGTGCACCGGGTTGAAGAAGTGCAGGCCGAGCACCCGCTCCGGGCGGGCGGTGGCGGCGGCGATCCGGGTCACCGAGAGCGCGGTGGTACCGGTCGCGAGCACCGTCTCCGGCGGGCAGATCCGGTCCAGCTCGGCGAAGACCTCGCGCTTCAGCTCCAACTGCTCGGGCAGCTCCTCGATCACCAGGTCGGCGCCGGCCGCGGCGTCCAGCCGGTCGCCGACGGTGATCAGGGCGAGCAGGGCGGTGCGCTCCTCGGCGGTGAGCCGCTCGCGCTGCACCGCGTGCGCGGTGGTCTCCTCGATCCGGGCGAGGGCCCGGCCCGCCGCGTCGGCATCGGCCTCGATGCCGAGCACCCGGCGGCCGCTCTTCGCGACGGCCACGGCGACGCCGGCACCCATGGTGCCGAGGCCGACCACGGCGACGGTGGGGAAGGGACGCTCCATTGTCCTGACTCCTTGTCATGGGCCCGCGCAGCACTCGGGCGCGGCCGGCCGCTCGACGGCGAGCGGCGGCCGGGGCACGCCGGAGGAGGGTGTGGCGACGCGGGTGTGCGGGAAGACGGGGCGGCCCCGCGGTGCACGGACCGGTCCGCTCCGGTCGTGCCGCGGGTGTGCCGAAGTGCTCAGGCGCGCTGAGAAGAAGGACAGGCGGCGCTGAACTGCTGCAGGGAGAAGACGGCCGCGAGGGCCGGAGACCACGCACCGGGGCGTCCGCGCGAATGCCGCGGCGCCGACCACGCCGGTGCGGCTCCCGAGGCCCGGCGCTGGTGCGTGCCGGTCACTGTAGCGGAGTTACCGCCCAGTAGGAAGAGTGCCGCGCGGGTCGGCGAGGAGCGGGGAACGCGCAGCGGCCCGCCGGGAGAACCCGGCGGGCCGCTGCGGTGAGGGGTGGGGTCAGTGCGCCATCACGGGGACGGCGTCCACCTCGGCCGCGCCCTCGGCGGTCGCGTGGACCTCGGGACGGCCGGTGTTGATCAGGACGGCGGCGGCCGTGGCGGCGACCACCAGGATGCCGAAGGACCACCAGATCGCCGTCGAGAAGCCGTGCACCATGCCCTGCAACTGGAGCAGCTGCTGCGGCGAGCCGTCCTTGGCGTGCGAGGTCAGGTACGCGGTGGTGGCGCTGGCCGCGATGGTGTTCAGCAGCGCGGTGCCGATGGCGCCGCCGACCTGCTGGGAGGTGTTGACCATCGCCGAGGCGACACCGGCGTCGCGCGGCTCGACGCCGTGCGTGGCCAGGCTCATCGCCGGCATGAACGCGGTGCCCATGCCGAGGCCCATCAGGATCAGGCCGGGCAGGATCAGTGCCGGGTAGGAGCTGTTCACGTCGATCTGGGTGAGGATCAGCATGCCCAGCGAGGCGACCAGGAAGCCGGGCACCATCAGGTAGCGCGGCGGGACGCGGGTCATCAGCCGGGCGCCGATCTGGGTGGAGCCGGTGATCATGCCCGCCACCATCGGCAGGAAGGCCAGGCCGCTGGTGACCGGGCTGTAGCCGAGCACCACCTGCAGGTAGTAGGTGAGGAAGAGGAACAGGCCGAACATGCCGATCACGGCGAGGCCGAGCGACAGGTAGACACCGCCGCGGTTGCGCTCGGTGACGACGCGCAGCGGCAGCAGCGGCGCGGAGACCTTGCTCTCGACCACGGCGAACGCGCCCAGCAGCACGGCGGCGGCGACGAACAGGCCGACGGTGATGCCGGCGCTCCAGCCGTCCGACTCGGCGCGGGTGAAGGCGTACACCAGGGAGACCAGGCCGGAGGTGACCAGCAGCACGCCGGGGATGTCCAGCTTGTTGCGGTTGCGGCTGCCGACGGGCTCGCGGATCACCATCACCGCGCCGAGGATCGCGACCACGGCGAACGGGATGTTGACGTAGAAGGTCCAGCGCCAGTTCAGGTACTCGGTGAGCAGACCGCCGAGGATCAGGCCGATCGCACCGCCACCGCCGGCGATGGCGCCGTAGATGCCGAAGGCCTTGGCGCGCTCCTTGGCCTCGGTGAACATCACCGCGAGCAGCGAGAGCGCGGCCGGGGCGAGCAGGGCGCCGAAGACGCCCTGGAGGGCGCGGGCGCCGAGCAGCATCGGGGTGTTGACGGCGGCGCCGCCGAGCGCGGAAGCCAGCGCGAAGCCGGCCAGACCGATGGTGAAGGTCCGCTTGCGGCCCCACAGGTCGGCGATCCGGCCACCGAACAGCAGCAGTCCGCCGAAGGCCAGCGCGTAGGCGGTGATCACCCACTGGCGGTTGCCGTCGGAGATGCCGAGGTCGTGCTGGGCGGAGGGCAGGGCGATGTTCACAACGGTCGCGTCGAGGACGACCATCAGCTGGGCCAGGCCGATGAAGGCGAGTGCCTTCCAGCGGCGCGGGTCGGCCTGGAGGCCGGATTCGGACATGGGGGTACCCACTAACGTGCGTTGCGTGCGGTCGGGTCGGTCAGTCGGCGCGCTTGAGGTCCTCGAAGGACGCGGCGCGGCCGGGAAGTGCGGAGGCCGCCGGCGCCCGCAGGCCGTCCAGGAAGACCTGCAGGTGGCGGTGGACGAACTGGTCGAGGTCGAGGCAGCCGGTGCCCGGGAGCGGGCGGGTGAGCTGGGTGACGCCGAGGAAGTAGTCGCCGACTCCGATGTCGGCGCGCAGCTGCCCGCTCGCGTGGACGCGGGCGATGAGCTCGGCGGCGGCGGCCTTGAGCTGCAGCAGGGCCCGCTCCAGCTCGGGGTCGTCGTGGTCGATGTGGTCGGAGACCATCGGGCAGAGTGCGCCGATGCGCTCGTCCGCGGCCGCGTGCGTGAACCGGGACAGGCCCTCGAAGGCGTCCGGCTCGGCGAGTCCGGCCTCCGCGTGCTCCAGCACCCTGGTCAGCACCGAGAGGGTGACGTGGTGCAGGAGCTCGCGCCGGTCGGAGAAGTTACGGTAGAGCGTGGCGTTGCCGACCCCGGCCCGGCGGGCGATCTCGTCGAGCGGGGCCTCCGCGCCGTGCTCCACGATCGCCTCGCGGGCGGCGGTGATGATCCTCGCCCGGTTGCGTTCGGCGTCCGCACGGAGCCGCTGGCCCGCCGGCTTGGCGCTGACCGTGGTCATCGGACTCCCTTCCCTTCCGGGGACTCGTTCCCCGTTTGTGCGGACACGGGGTTAAACGGGGAGTCGGTCCCCGGAAATTCCCCACCCGGTGTGACCTGCGACACATTCGCGTAGTTGGCCGGTTTCACCCTCCCGGGCAGCCCCCGCCGCGGGGCGATCCCCCGCCGCGGCCGCCCCGGACGGCAGCATGGGCGCATGGGCAGCGCGCACACGAGGGACGAAACGGTCGAACGGGCCGAGCAGGCCGCCGCGGAACTCGCCGGAGCCGGGGTGGACGCCGTCGCCCTCGGCTGGGTCGACAACGCCGGCATCACCCGGACGAAGGCGGTGCCGGTCGCCCGGCTGCCGCACGCCGTCCGCCACGGCATCGGCGCCTCGCCCTGCTTCGACTCCTTCCTCGCCGACGACTCGATGGCCCCCGGCGGCGGCCCCGTCGGCGACCTCCGCCTCGTCCCCGACCTCGACGCCCTGGTGCCGCTCGCCGCCCAGCCCGGCTGGGCCTGGGCCCCCGTCGACCGCCGCCGCCAGGACGGCGCACCCCACCCCGGCTGCCAGCGCTGGTTCGCCCGCCGCACCGAGCAGGCGCTCGCCGCCCGCGGGCTCGACGTGCGGGCCGCCTTCGAGATCGAATGGATCGTCGACCGGGACGGCGCACCGGAGGGCGGCTCCGCCTACGGCATGGACCGGCTGGTCGAGCGCTCCGACTACCTGCTGGACGTGCTGCGCGCCCTGGAGGCGCAGCAGCTCGCCGTGCAGCAGATCCACCCCGAGTACACGCCCGGCCAGTTCGAGGTCTCCGTCGCCGCGGACACCCCCGTCCGCGCCGCCGACACCTCCCTGCTCGTCCGGCAGACCGTCCGCGCGGTCTCCGCCCGGCACGGACTGCGCGCCTCCTTCGCCCCGGTGGTCGCGCCGGACGGCGTCGGCAACGGCTGCCACCTGCACCTCAGCCTCTGGCAGGACGGCCGGAACCTGCACGCCGGCGGCCCCGGCCCGCACGGCCTCACCGAAAAGGCCGCGGCCTTCCTCGCCGGGATCCTGGAGGAACTGCCCGCCCTGCTGCCGCTCGGCGCCCCCGGCCCCACCAGCCACCTGCGGCTGGTGCCCGGCCGCTGGTCCGGCCCCTACCGCTGCTGGGGCCTGGAGAACCGGGAGGCCGCCCTGCGACTGATCACCGGCTCCGCACCCGACCAGGCCAACGCCGAGGTGAAGTGCTTCGACGCCGCCGCCAACCCCTACCTCGCGGTCGGCGGCACGCTCGCCGCCGGACTCGCCGGACTCACCGCCGGCCTGAAGCTGCCGCCCGAGGTGCCCGGCGACCCGGCCCACGAGCCCGGCACCGAACGGCTGCCGCACGGCCCCGCCGCCGCCCTCTCCGCCCTCCGCGCCTGCGCCCCGCTGCGCACCGCCCTGGGGGAGGAGCTCTACCGCGCGGTGCTCGACGTCCGGGAGGCCGAGATCGCCCGCTACGGCGGGCTCGACGCCCAGCACCTGGTCGACGCCACCCGCTGGCGGTACTGACCGTGCTGGTCGACCACCACTGCCACAGCGTCGTCGCCGAGGACCTCGACGAGGCGGCCCTAGGCGCGCTCGTCACCGAGTCCGACCGGCCGCCCGCCCCCGGCACCTCGCCCTTCGACAGCGCGATCGGCCTCGCCCTCCGCCGCTGGTGCCCACCCCTGCTCGGACTGCCCGCACTCGCCGAACCCGCCGACTACCTGGCGGCCCGCCGGGAGACCGGCGCCGCGGAGACCACCGCCCGGATGCTCGCCGGCGCGGGCCTCACCGACCTGCTGGTCGACACTGGCCTCACCGAAGCCGGCGGACGCCCGCTGCTGCCGCCCGCCGACCTCGCCGCACTCGCCGGAGCCCGGCTGCACGAGGTGGTGCGGCTGGAGGCGGTGGCCGCCGAGGTCCGGGCGCCCGCGGCGCAGTGGCCGGACGCGGTCGCGGAGGCACTGGCCGAGGCCTGCGCCGGGGCCGTGGCGGTGAAGTCGGTGCTCGCCTACCGTGCCGGCCTGGACATCCCGGGCGGGCCGCCCGCCCGCTCCGAGGTGGTCCGGGCCGCGGGGGCCCGGCCGCCCGGCCGGATCACCGACCCCGTGCTGCTGCGCCACCTGCTGTGGACGGCCGTCGGCCTCGGACTGCCGATCCAACTGCACACCGGCTTCGGCGACCCCGACCTGAAGTTGCACCGGGCCGACCCGGCCCTGCTGGTGGACTTCGTCCGCGCGGTCGAGCCGGACGGCGTCCCGCTCGTCCTGCTGCACGGGTACCCCTACCACCGGCAGGCCGCCTGGCTCGCCCAGGCCTACCCGCACGTGTACGCCGACGTGGGGCTGACCCTCTCCTACACCGGGCCGCGGGCTGCCGCGGTGCTCGCAGAGGTGCTCGAACTGGCCCCCTTCGGCAAGGTGCTGGCCTCCACCGACGCCTACGGACTGCCCGAGCTCTACCCGGTCGGAACGGCACAGGTCCGCCGGGCGCTCGCCACCGTGCTGGACGGCTGGCAGACCGCCGGCGACTGCACCCCGGCGGACGTCCTGCGCATCAGCGAGGCGCTGGGATCGGCCAACGCCCGCCGCCTGTACGGAATCTGAAGGACACCACCCAGGTCGACCACCCAGGGCACGGGGATCTGCGCAGTCCGGGGGCGGGTGCCGCAACGAACCAGGGGTCGGCCCTGATCTGTCCGGTGCGCCACCGTCGAATCGCGCAGTTCCCCGCGCCCCCAGGGGGGCACCCGGTGCCCCGGCGTCAGCCGATCGCGCGGAAGTGGTCCCGCAGGCCCGCGCCGAAGTTGGTCGCGGTGCCGTCGTAGTTGCTGATCAGCGAGGGGCCGGAGCTGCAGTCCCAGGTGTTCCAGGTCCAGCCGAGGTAGCCGAGCTTGCGGGCGTCCAGCCAGGCCATCACCTGGTCGATGAAGCCGTGGCTGCAGGTGTTCTCGCCGATCTCGCCGACGACCAGCGGGACCTTGGCAGCCACCGGGGCCAGCGTGGAGTCGAAGCAGGACGTGCTGGAGCAGGTGTTGAAGTTGTACACGTGCCAGGCCGCGGCGAGGTTGCCGGTCGGATCGGTCGGCCGGTAGGTGAGCCACTGGCCGAGGTCGTTGGAGTAGGCGAGACCGCCGAGCATGATGACGTTCTTGGCGCCGGTGGCCCGGACGGTGTCCACCAGCGTCTGGAAACCGCTGACCTGGTACGGGATGCCGGGGCAGGCGCTGCCGCCGTCGCGCCAGCAGAGCCAGCCCTGGGTGGTCGAGGACTCCGAGCGGTCCGGGTAGGGCTCGTTGAACAGGTCGAAGACCACCTGGTCGGTGTCCTTGAAGGTGTCCGCGACCGAGCTCCAGAACGGCACCGCGTTGGCGCCGGGCATCGGCTTCTGGCAGGTGGCGTTGACGTCCGCGCAGCCGGAGGAGTTGCCGGTGTACTGGCCGCGGCTCCAGTGCATCTCGACGATCGGGGTGAGCCCCGCGTTGCGCAGGGCGTCCACCCAACCCTTGATCGCCGAGCGGTAGCTGGCGCCGGCGTACTCGGGCTTGACGTTGCTGGTGCCGATCCAGCAGTCCTCGTTGAGCGGGACGCGGACGGCGTTGGCGTGCCAGCTCTTGATCGCCGCGATGGCCGCGGAGTCGACCGGGCCGTCGAAGAAGCCGTAGCCCTGGACGCACATGAACTCGGTGCCCGAGCGGTTGACGCCGTGCAGGGTGACGGCCGTGCCGGACTCGTTCACCAGCGAGGTGCCCGAGACGTGCAGGGCCGGGGCGCCGGTGCTGCCGGTGGGCGAGGACGAACTGCTCGGCGAGGCCGAGCTGCTGGGGGAGGCGGAGGCACTCGCGGAGGGCGAGGGCGAGGGCGAGGCCGAGGCGCTGGCCGAGCCGGACGGGGTGGGGCCGGTGCCGGTGCAGGCGAGTCCGTTCAGCGCGAACGAGGTGGGGGCCGCGTTGCTGCCGCTGTACGAGAAGTTGGCGCCGGCGGTGACGGACTGCCCGGCGCCGATGCCGGCCGCCCAGGCCGGGTTGGTGACGGTGACGTTCTTGCCGGACTTTGATCTTCACATTGGCGGTGAAGCCGGAGCCCCAGTCGTTGGTCGTGTAGTCGACCGTGCAGGCGGTGGTGGCGGCCGCGGCGGTGCCGGGGCCGACCATGGCGAGCCCTGCGGCGGCGGTCGCGACCAGCGCGGACCCCAGTGCCAGGGCGGTGGTGCGGAGGGACATGTCCACTCCTCGACGAGAGTGCTTCATGGGCGCGCTCCCACAGGCCCGGGCTGAAACATAGCCAGCGGTACGGGAGTTGCCAAGCCTCCCGGCTGCGCAATCTCTTGACATGGCTGTAACGCGTCACCATTCTTGGGAGCGCTCCCACAGATCCGCGCACTGAAGCGAGAGCCGTGCATCGCCGCCTCGCCGTCGATCTCCCCCACCTTCAGGAGCCGTGATGTCACCCCCCGCCATCTCCCGCACCACCCGTGTGTCCACGCTCGGTGTGGCGCTCGCCGTGCTCGCGGCCGGCCTCACCACCATGGTCGCGAACCCCGCCGCGGCCGCCGTCCTGCAGTGCTCCGTCGACTACAGCACCAACGACTGGGGCTCCGGCTTCACGGCCAACGTGAAGATCAGCAACAAGGGCGCCGATGCGATCAACGGCTGGAACCTGACCTACGCCTACACCGGCAACCAGACGCTGTCCGGCACCGGCTGGAACGGCACCTGGTCGCAGTCCGGCAAGAACGTCACCGTCACCAACCCGGCCTGGGCGGCCGGCACGCCGCCCCCACGGTCGCGCTCACCAGCCCCTCGGCGGGTGCGAACTACGCCGCCGGCGCGGCGATCCCGCTGGCCGCCAGTGCCGCCGCGGCGGACGGCGCGTCGATCAGCAAGGTGGAGTTCTACGACAACACCACGCTGATCGGCACCGCCACCACCGCGCCGTACACCTTCAGCTGGACGGGTGCCGCCTCCGGCAGCCACTCCGTCTACGCCAAGGCGTACGACAGCCTCGGCGCGACCAGCGAGTCGACCCCGGCCGGCATCACCGTCGCCGCCGGTCCGTCGATCACCGCGGTGCCCACCACCCTGTCGGTGACCCAGGGCAAGACGGGCACCTTCGCCCTGAAGCTGTCCTCGCAGCCCAGCGGCAACGTCACCGTCACCACCACCCGCACCTCGGGCAACACCGGGCTCTCCATCAGCTCCGGTGCGACGCTCACCTTCACCCCGTCGAACTGGTCCACCGCGCAGACCGTCACCCTGGCGGCCGACGCGGGCTCCACCGGCTCGGCGAACTTCACCTCGACCGCCACCGGCTACACCGGCTCGGTGGTCACGGTGACCGAACTCGCCGCCGGGACGGGCGTCTACGACGACCGCTTCCTGCAGCTGTACAACAAGATCAAGGCACCGGCGAACGGCTATTTCTCGCCCGAGGGCATCCCCTACCACTCGGTGGAGACCCTGCTGGTCGAGGCGCCGGACCAGGGCCACGAGACCACCTCCGAGGCCTACAGCTACCTGCTGTGGCTGGAGGCGCAGTACGGCCGGGTGACGAAGGACTGGTCGAAGTTCAACGCGGCGTGGACGCTCATGGAGACGTACATGATCCCCACGCACGCCGACCAGCCGACGAACAGCTTCTACAACGCGAGCAAGCCGGCGACCTACGCCCCCGAGCACCCGCTGCCCAGCGACTACCCGTCGCAGATGGACAGTTCGGTGACCCCGGGCAACGACCCGATCGCCGCGGAGCTGAAGTCCGCCTACGGCACCGACGACATCTACGGCATGCACTGGCTGCAGGACGTGGACAACGTGTACGGCTACGGCAACTCGCCCGGCAAGTGCGAGGCCGGCCCGACCGACACCGGACCGTCCTACATCAACACCTACCAGCGCGGCCCGCAGGAGTCGGTCTGGGAGACGATCCCGCAGCCCACCTGCGACAAGTTCGCCTACGGCGGCAAGAACGGCTACCTGGACCTGTTCATCAAGGACACGTCCTACGCCAAGCAGTGGAAGTTCACCGACGCCCCGGACGCCGACGCCCGCGCCATCCAGGCCGCCTACTGGGCGGACACCTGGGCCAAGGCCCAGGGCAACGGCTCGCAGGTCGCGACCGCCGTGGCCAAGGCCGGCAAGATGGGCGACTACCTGCGCTACTCGTTCTTCGACAAGTACTTCAAGAAGATCGGGAACTGCGTCGGCCCGACCGTGTGCGCGGCCGGCTCCGGCAAGACCAGCGAGCACTACCTGCTGTCCTGGTACTACGCCTGGGGCGGCGCCACCGACAGCAGCGCCGGCTGGGCCTGGCGCATCGGCGACAGCGCCGCGCACGGCGGCTACCAGAACCCGATGGCCGCGTACGCCCTGGTGAACAACACCGCCATGGCGCCCAAGTCGGCCACCGGCAAGACCGACTGGACGACCAGCCTGGGCCGCCAGGTCGAGTTCCTGCAGTGGCTGCAGTCCAGCGAGGGCGCCATCGCGGGCGGTGCCACCAACAGCTGGGACGGCGCCTACGCCACCCCGCCGTCCGGCACCCCGACCTTCTACGGGATGTACTACGACGAGGCGCCGGTCTACCACGACCCGCCGTCCAACCAGTGGTTCGGCTTCCAGGCCTGGGGCGTGGAGCGGCTCGCCGAGTACTACTACGCGAGCGGCGACACCAAGGCCAAGGCCGTGCTCGACAAGTGGGTCACCTGGGCGCTGGCGAACACCACCTTCAACAGCGACGGCAGCTTCAAGATCCCGTCCACGCTGGCCTGGACGGGCAAGCCGGACACCTGGAACGCGAGCGCGCCGGGCAGCAACGCCTCGCTGCACGTGACCGTCGTCGACCAGACCAGTGACGTCGGCGTGGCGGGCTCGTACGCCAAGCTGCTGTCCTACTACGCGGCGAAGTCCGGCAACGCCGCGGCGAAGACCGCCGCGCAGAAGCTGCTGGACGGGATGTGGGCCAACAACCAGGACGCGCTGGGCATCTCCGTCCCGGAGACCCGCACGGACTACAGCCGGTTCAAGGACTCGGTCTCCGTCCCGTCCGGCTGGACGGGCACCATGCCCAACGGCGACCCGATCAACTCGGCGTCCACCTTCCTCTCGATCCGCTCCTTCTACAAGAACGACCCGGCCTTCGCCAAGGTCCAGTCCTACCTGGACGGCGGCGCCGCGCCGACCTTCACGTACCACCGCTTCTGGGCGCAGGCGGACATCGCGACCGCCCTCGCGACCTACGGGGAGCTCTTCAACTCCTGACGGCGGCACGGGGTTCGACCCCGGCGCGACCTGACGGACAAACAGGACAGGTGCCCGGCCCGACTGACAGCGGGTCGGGCACCGCTGTTGTGCGCATTTCGTGTCGGTGGTCTTGCGGATCACCGCGCGCGTTCAATAGCGTCCGGTCCACCTCACGTGCCACCGCCACCAGCGGGGCACACTTCGAGACTCCGGAGGGTCAACCCCTATGAGTGTTCCTCGGATACGCCGGACCAGGACGGCGGCGCTGGGCCTCGCCCTCGCCACCGCGGGCGCGATCGCGCTGCCCACGGGGACCGCCGCCGCGGCCGGCGCCGCGGACGCGCCCGGCCCACTGCTCAGCTACGTGGTGAACACCAAGGCCAACCACGGCCAGGTGAAGAAGGCCGAGCGGGAGATCACCGCCCTGGGCGGCACCGTGGTCGTCTCCTACGAGCAGATCGGCGTGGTCGTCGCCCGCTCCACCGACAAGGACTTCGCCGCCAAGCTGCGCTCCTCGAAGACCGTCGAGTCGGTGGGTGCCAGCCGCACCGCCGGCATCGTCCAGAGCAACGACGTGGAGGTGGCCGAACCGGCCGCCGTCCCCGCCGCCGCGCCCGCCGACGGCTCCGAGCCGCTCTGGGCGAACCAGTGGGACATGCGGAAGATCGGGGTCGACAAGGCCCACCAGAAGACCCTCGGCAGCCGCCGGGTCGTCGTCGGCGTCCTGGACTCCGGCATCGACGCCACCCACGAGGACCTCGCGCCCAACGTCGACGCCTCGCTCTCCGCCTCCTGCATCAACGGCGGCAAGGCCGACACCTCCTGGCAGTCCTGGCAGCCCACCTCCAGCGACCACGGCACCCACGTGGCCGGCACCATCGCCGCCGCCAAGAACGGCAAGGGCATCGAGGGCATCGCCCCGAACGTCCGCCTCGCCGCGGTCAAGGTCGTCGACGACGGCGGGTTCATCTACCCCGAGTACGCCGTCTGCGGCTTCGTGTGGGCCGGTGAGCACCACTTCCAGGTGACCAACAACAGCTACTACATCGATCCGTGGATGTTCAACTGCAAGAACGACCCGGACCAGGCCGCCATCGTCACCGCGGTCCGGCGGGCCGTCGCCTTCTCGCAGCGCAACGGCGTGCTCAGCGTCGCCGCCGCGGGCAACGAGAACATCGACCTCGCCCACAAGACCACCGACACCACCAGCCCCGACGACACCACCCCCGCCCCGCGGCCGATCGACGGCAACTGCCTCTCGCTGCCGACCGAGCTGCCCGGCATCGTGGTGACCACCTCCGTCGGTGACAAGGGCGACAAGTCCTTCTACTCCAGCTACGGCCTCGGCAAGGCCACCGTCGCGGCCCCCGGCGGCGACTCCCGCTACCAGCTGCCGGACACCCCCGACAAGAACGGCCGGGTCCTCTCCACCGTCCGCGGCAACAAGTACGCCTACATGCAGGGCACCTCGATGGCCTCCCCGCACGCCGCGGGCGTGGCCGCGCTGCTCGCCTCCACCCACCCGTGGGCCGGCCCGGACGAGCTCCGCGCCATGCTGCAGCACCAGGCCGACGACCACTCCTGCCCGGCGACCTTCGACCCCAGCGGCGACGGCGCCTGGAAGGCGGTCTGCGAGAGCGCCGGCGACGCCAACGGTTTCTACGGCGCGGGCATCGTGAACGCCGACAAGGCCGCGGACTGGTGGCGCCTGTGACGTCCGTGACGTCGGTGACGTCCCGGGCTTCCGCCGGCTGAACGACGGACGAACTCCCCTGCCCCGCCCGAGTATCCGTACTCAGGCGGGGCAGGGCCGTGTTCGGCGACCCTCGGTACGGGGGCCGACGGGACGGGGGGTGGTCGGAATGACCGGGACGGCCGGGACGGACGGACGGCGCAGGGCCGGCGCGGTGCTGGTGCTCGCGGGCAGCCTGCTGGTCGCGGTGCCGGGGCTGGTGCTGCTGGCGGTCGGCGTCTGCGTCGGGGTGGGCGGGACGGCCGCGGCCGGGGCGGGCGACTGGCTGCGGGCCGGACTGCTCGTGCTCGGCGGCCCGCTCGCCGGCCTGGCCGGGGCGGCACTCCTGCTGTGGACACCGCGGGTACGCCGGCTGGACGCCCTGGAGCGGGCCGCACTGGTGGCCTTCTGCCTCTTCTGCGGCACCCTCACCGAGGGCCTCCTCCTCGCCGCCGGCGCCGCACCGGTCCCACCCTTGTATTGAGAGTGAGCCAACAGGGGCACGGAGAACTGCGCAGATGTGGTGCACCGCCCAGGGGCGTGGTGCCACCTGAGGTCGCGCCCCGGAGGTGGTGCCCCCGTCGGATGATCGGGTCAGCCGATGTGGCGGGTCCAGTCGGATTCGACCTGGGCGAGGCCGTGGCGGTTGGGGACCTGCTTGAGCCAGGCGGGGCGGGCGGCCATGGTGGCTGCGGCGCGGCGCTCCTCGGCGGCCCGCAGCTCCTCGGGCGAGGCGAACTCGGTCGGCAGCCAGGCCGCGGACCCTGCCGCCCGCTCGGCGAGGTGCGCCACGTACGCGTCGCGGACGGCCTGCGGCGAGTCGAAGCCGGGTTCGTCGGCCAGCCAGGGCTCGGGCACCAGGTCGACCACCTCGCGCAGCAGCTCCCCGGTGACCCGCGGAGCGAACTCCTCGTCGGCCGCGGCCACCGCCGGCCGGAACGCACCCAGCGCATGCGCACTCATCGGGTACGGCTTGAGCACCGAGGCTGCCGCACCGGACCACCGGTGATGGAAGATCAGCCCGGCGCCGTTGTCGATCAGCCAGAGCCGCCGGTGCCAGACCATCAGGTTGGGGTTGTGCACGGTGCGGTCGACGTTGCCGGTGAGGGCGTCCAGCCAGACGATCCGGCCGGCCTCCAGCGGGTCGACGGGCAGGGCGCCGGGGGTGAAGTCACGGGCGCCCGGCAGCAGGTCCATGCCGAGGTTGAGCCCGGCGCTGCCCCGCAGGATGTCCTGGATCTCGGTGTCCGGTTCGTGGGCGGCGACCGCGGGGTCGAAGTCGACCAGGACGAGCGGCGGCACCCGCAGCCCCAGCCGGCGGGCCAGCTCGCCCACGATCACCTCGGCGACCAGGGCCTTCGCGCCCTGCGCCGCGCCGGTGAACTTGACCACGTAGGTGCCCAGGTCGTCCGTCTCGACCACGCCGGGCACCGAGCCGCCGGCGCGCAGCGGATCGAGGTAGCGGAGGGCGGTCACCTGATCGAGCACACCGGCAAGCCTAACCCGGGCCCCGGGGTGAGTCGCGGGTCCGGCGGGGCCGGTGTGGTTGGCTTGGGCGCGTTCGGCCGGCGCCCCCCGAGCGGCGGCGGCGAAGTCCAGTGAAGGAGAGCCCCCATGGGCAAGGTCCAGGCCACCACCGAGCGGGTCTACCAGGCGTCCCCGCAGCGGGTGTACGAGGCGCTCGCCGACTACGCCACCGTCCGGCCGCGGCTGCTGCCCGAGCAGTACAGCGAGTACGAGGTCCGCGCGGGCGGCACCGGCGCCGGCACCCAGGTGCACTGGCGGCTGCAGGCCACCGAGAAGCGGGTCCGCGACTGCCTGTTCACGGTGACGGAGCCGCGCCCGCTGACCCTGGTGGAGACGGACGCCAACTCCAGCATGGTGATCACCTGGACGGTCACCCCGGCCGGTGAGGGCGCCAAGGTCCTGGTCGACGCCTCCTGGCAGGGCGCGCCCGGCATCGGCGGCTTCTTCGAGCGCACCTTCGCCCCCAAGGGTTTGAACCGGATCCACGGCGCGGTTCTCGACCGGCTCTCCACCGAGGTCGAGTAGCCGTCGAGCAGCCGCCCGGCGGCCGTCCGCCGGTCGGTCGCCGGTCGGTCGCGCAGCCGTACGGCCCTGCGCACACCCGTGCGGACGGCCCGCGCCGTACGGGTGGTGCACCTCCCCGGGACGGGTGATCCCGGGGCTTTCCGGCTTCGGCCCAACCTAGGCTCGCGGCCGTGTATCTGACGATCCTTCATGCCGCGCAGCCGGTCGACGGCGGGGTGGCCCGGGTGGTGGTGGACCTCGTCCGCGGTCAGCGCGCGGCGGGCCACCGGGTGCTGCTCGCCTGTCCGCCCGGCGGGCGGCTCGGTACGGAGGCGGCCGCGGCCGGCGCCGAACTGCTCGACTGGCCGGCCGGGCGGGCGCCGGGCCCCGCCACCGCGGGGGAGGTGCGGCGGCTGCGCCGGATCGTGCGCGCCGCCGAACCGGACGTGCTCCACCTGCACAGTGCCAAGGCCGGACTGGCCGGCCGGCTGGCGGTGCGCGGGTCCGTCCCCACGGTCTTCCAGCCGCACGCCTGGTCCTTCGCCGCCGTCGAGGGCGCGGTGGCCCGGGCCACCCTGCGCTGGGAGCGGTACGCCGCCCGCTGGGCGCACGCGCTGCTGTGCGTCAGCGAGCAGGAGCGGGCCGACGGCGCCGCGGCGGGGATCGCGGCCGCCTGGCGGGTGGTGCCGAACGGGGTCGACCTGGAGCACCACGGGCCCGCCGGCGCCGCCGACCGGCGGGCCGCCCGCGCCGCGCTCGGCCTGGCCGGCGCCGGCCTGGACCCGGACGCCCCGCTCGCCGTCTGCCTGGGCCGGCTCTGCCGCCAGAAGGGCCAGGACGTCCTGCTGGACGCCTGGCCACGGGTGGCCGGGGCGGTGCCCGGCGCCGGTCTGGCCCTGGTCGGCGGTGGGCCGGACGAGGCCGCCCTGGCCGAGCGGGTCCGGGCGCTGCCCGGGCCGCGCCGGGTGCTGATGGCCGGCGGGGTGGGCGATCCGCGGCCGTGGCTGGCCGCCGCGGACCTGGTGGTGCTGCCGTCCCGCTGGGAGGGCATGGCGCTCGCCCCCCTGGAGGCGATGGCCGCCGCCCGCCCGGTGCTGCTGACCGACGTGCCCGGGGCCCGCGAGTGCCTGCCGCCCGGGGGTGCCGCGCCGCCGGTGCCGCCCGGGGACGCGGCCGCGCTGGCCGAACGCCTGGTCGAGGAGCTGGCCGATCCGGACGCCTGTGCGCGCCGCGGCGGCCTGGCGAGGGCGCACGTGGCGGACCGGCACGACGTCCGCCGCACGGTCGAGCAGGTGGAGGCGGTGTACCGCGCCGTGCTGCCCGGGCGTCCGCCCGGTCGCCCCGATTCCCGTGTCCCCCACGGATTCTGATCGTTTATCCGACCGTGGGAGCCCCCGCGGGCCGCTGCCCAGTCCGCAGCCGCCGCCGGGTCGGGGGCGCCGCGTACGAGTCGTCCGACAGTCCGACCAATGAGCAGGTGGCATGACACGGCACGTCAACTCGCCGCAGTGACAACGGCGATCGCTATTGTCTGATTTTGCCTGATTCGCACCTGTTCGGAGGGTCCACTTCGTCGTGCCCGGCACCGGGCACGGTTCGGGCCGGTCGGCCGCCCCCGCGACCGCGGGTACACCACAGGGGAGTTCGCGCACCGATGACCATTGACCACGAGAGCGTGCCGCGGCCGGGGGGCCCGCTGTCGGCCCGGCGGCGGCTCGGCACCGAGCTGCTGGAGCGGCCCGCCGCAGGTCCCCGGGCGCGTCCGGCACCTCAGGTCGGCCGCCACCGCCGGCCGCTGCGCTCTCGGGTCGCCCTCCCGGCCGGACTCCTCGGCTGCGACGTCCTCGCCCTCGCCGCCGCCGCGGCCCTGACCGCCCCCGGCCCGCCGCCGCTGGCCGCCGCGCTGCTCGGCCTGCTCCTGCCGCTGAACCTGGCCGGCGGCCTCTACCGCAGCCGGCTCACCGTCTCCGCGCTCGACGACCTCCCCGCCCTCGCCGGCCGCGCCGCCGTCTCCACCGCCTTCGCGGTCACCCTGGCCGCCTGCCTCGGCCGGTTCGTCCCCGGCCCGGCGGCGCTGTTCAGGTTCGCCGGCCTGCTCACCGCCTTCACCCTGCTCGCCTGCCTGGGCCGGGCCGCCGCCTACGCCCTGCTGCGCCGCGCCCGCCGCCGGCGCCCCAGCCCGACCCTGGTGCTCGGCGCCGGCCAGCTCGGCCAGCGGATCGCCGCCGTCCTGCTCGACCACCGCGAGTACGGGCTGCGGCCGGTCGGCTACCTGGACTCCCAGCCCGTCCTGCTCGCCCCGGACGCCCCGCTGCGGCTGCTCGGCGGCCACGACGCCCTGGAGAGCCAGATCCGCCGCAAGCGGATCCACCACGTGATCGCCACCGAGGGCGCCGCCGACGACGCGGCCACCGCCAGCGCCCTGCGCACCGCCGCCCGGCTCGGCTGCCGGGTCTGGGTGGTGCCGCAGCTGCGCGAGTACGCGGCCCTCGGACGGCGCGGCACCGACCAGCTGTGGGGCTTCCCCTGCCTGCCGCTGGAGCGGCCAGCCGTCCGCCGCCCCGGCTGGGTCGCCAAGCGCGCCCTGGACATCGCCGCCGCCGGGTTCGGCCTGCTGCTGCTCTCACCGGTGCTGGCCGCCTGCGCGCTCGCCGTCCGCTGCGACACCGGCCCCGGGGTGCTCTTCCGCCAGCAGCGCACCGGCCTGGACGGCCAGGTCTTCACCCTGCTGAAGTTCCGCACCCTGCGCCCCAGCAACGAGCACGAGTCGGCCACCCGCTGGAACATCTCCCAGGACCACCGGATGGGTGCCGTCGGCCGGCTGCTGCGCCGCACCTCGCTGGACGAGCTGCCGCAGCTGTGGAACGTCGTCCGCGGCGACATGAGCCTGGTCGGCCCCCGCCCCGAACGCCCCTACTTCGTGATGCGCTTCGGCCAGGCCTACCCCGAGTACCAGGACCGGCACCGCGTCCCGGCCGGCCTCACCGGCCTCTCCCAGGTCAACGGCCTGCGCGGGGACACCTCCATCGAGGACCGGGCCCGGTTCGACAACCGCTACATCGAGAGCTGGAGCCTCTGGCAGGACGCCAAGATCCTGCTCCGCACCGCCGTGCTGATGCTCCACCCGGACGGGAGCTGACATGGCCTCAGGCGTCCGGGCCGCCCGCACCGCACCGTTCCCGCAGTGGTGGCGGCTGCCCGCGAGGCCCCGGCCCGTCGCGGCGGCCGCGGCCGCCACCGTGCTGCTGGTCTGCGTGCCCACGGGGGAGAAGGACGTCACCGCCGCCGTCCACGTCACCCCGGCCGACCTCGCCTCGCTGCTGCTGGTCGCCCTCACCGCCGTCGACCTGCTGCGCGGCCGGGCCCGGCTGGACCGCACGGTCTGCCTGCTGTTCGGCGCGGTGGTCTGCGCGGCCGCCGCCGCCACCCTCGCCTCGATCGACCCGCAGGCCAGCACCACCGGCTTCGTCCGGCTGGTGCAGATCTTCGTCCTGGTGCCCGCCGCCGTCGCCTGCGCGCTGCGTACCCGCCGCGACCGCCGGCTGGTGCTGGGCGCCTTCGTCGCCGCCGCCCTGGCCGAGGGCGCGGTCGGCGCGCAGCAGTACCTCACCCGCACCGGCGCCTCGTACGCAGGCCAACCGGTCCGCGCCGTCGGCACCTTCGGTGCGCTGGACATCATGGCGATGTCCACCGTGGTCAGCTTCGGACTGCTCGCCGCGCTCGCCCTGGCGCTCGGCGAACGCGGCCCCGGCGGCCGGCCCGCCCTGCGCCGGGCGCTGTACGCCGCGGCCGCGCTGCTGACCTTCCCGCTCGCCGTCTCCTTCAGCCGCGGCAGCTGGATCGCCTGCGCCGCGGCCGTCGCCGTGCTGATGCTGCGCGCCGACGCCCGGCTCGCGCTGCGCTGCGCCGTGCTCGGCGCGGCCGCCGCGGTGGTGCTGGTCGGCGGATTCGGCCTCGGCGCCTCCGGCGTCGCCGAACGGCTCGGCAGCATCGGCTCGGTGCAGGCCGCCCCCGACCAGTCGGTCAGCGACCGCTACGACCTGTGGGCGACCGCCGGACGGATCTGGCAGGACCACCCCGCCACCGGCGCCGGGCCGAAGGCCTTCCAGCAGCTGCGCGACGGCCACGCCCCGCTGCGGCTCTCCTCGGGCAGCGACGCCGAGGACGCCACGATCGGCTTCCAGCGCGAACCGCTGCTCTCGCCGCACAACATGTACTTCCTGGTGCTCAGCGAGCAGGGCCTGCTGGGCATCACCGCGTACGCGGCGCTCTTCCTCGCCCTGCTGGCCGGCTGCCTGCGCCGGGCCCGCGGCAGCGGCGCCCTGGCCGCGCTCGCCCTGCTGGTGTGGATCCTCGTCGACTTCCTGTACGCGGACATCGGCGGCACCACCACCGTGCTGACCTCGGTGGTGCTCGGCCTCGCCGCCCGGGCCGCCTTCCCCGGCCCGGCGGACCCGGAGGCGCGATGAGCGGCGACCGTCCGGCCACCACCGCCCGGCCCGCCCGCGCCGCCGTCCCGGGCCCGCGGCACGCCGCCGCCCGGACCCGGCGCGGCGGCTTCGTCGCCCGTGCCTTCGGCGTGACCGCGGTGCTCAGCGCCGCCGGCTCCGGCCTCGGCCTGCTCCGCGACCTGCTGCTCGCCCGGTACTTCGGCGCCACCCGGGGCACCGACGCCTTCCTCGTCGCCTGGACGGTGCCGGAGACCGCCGCGCCGCTGCTGATCGAGGACGCGATGGCCTTCCTGATGGTCCCGGCGTTCAGCCTGGCCCTGGTGCTGCGCGAGGAACGCCCGCACGGCCCGGACCCCGTCCGGCAGCTGGTGCGCGCCACGCTGCCCTGGCTGCTGGTCGCGCTGTGCACCCTCACCCTCGCCGCGGCGGTCGGCGCCGGCCCGCTGGTCCACCTGCTCGCCCCCGGCCTCGCCGACCCCGCGCTCGCCGTCACCTGCACCCGGATCACCGCCCTGACCGTGCTGCCGTTCGGCGTGGTCGGCTACCTCTGCTCGATGCTCCGCGCCCACCACCGGTTCACCGCCCCGGCCGGCATCTACGTGGCGTACAACCTGGGCATCCTCGCCGTGCTGCTCGGCGGGCACACCCTGCTCGGGGTCCGCTCCGCCGCCCTCGGCGTCACCTGCGGCAGCCTGCTGATGGCCGGACTCCTGCTGGTCGCCGCCCGGCGGCTGCGCGGCGGCGGCCGGCGGACGGCCCGCCCGGCCCGCGGCGCGGCCGCCGGCGGCCTGGTGCTGATCCCGCTCGCGATGCTGCCCGTCGCCGCCTTCACCCTCACCCGGCAGGCCCAGGTCTTCGTCGAGCGCTTCCTCGGCTCGGGCCTGCCGCCGGGCACCATCTCGCACCTCAACTACGCCGCGAAGGTCTCCCAGCTCGCCATGACGGCGGGCATCCTGATCGTCACGGTGACCTTCCCGCTGGTCGCCCGGGCACTGGCCGCCGGGGACCTCGCCGCCGCCCGCGACCGGGTGGAGAAGGACCTCGGCCAGGCCGCCGCGGTCGTCCTGCTCGGTACCGCCTTCCTGATGGCCTGCGCGCCCTCCGTCGTCGCGCTGCTCTTCCAGCGCGGCGCGTTCGGCGCGCACGACACCGCCGCCACCGCCGAGGTGATCCGGGTCTACAGCTTCGGCCTGCCGGCACAGGCGCTGATCGGCGTGATGGTCCGGCCGTTCTTCTCGCTGCGTCCGGTGGTCCGCCGGGCCGGCGACCCGGAGCCGGCCGGGCTGCGGCCGCTGGACTGGTACCCGGTCGCCGCGATGGCCGTCGGCCTGCTGGTCACCGCCGGCGTCGGACTCGCCGCCACCCCGCGGTACGGCGCCCCCGGCCTCGCGGCCGGCAACGCGGCCGGCATCACCACCGCCGCGGTGCTGCTCCTCCGCGGCCTGCTGCTGCGCGGCATCGCGCTGCGCCTGCCCCGGGTGCTCGGCGGCCAGGCCCGGCTGCTGGCCGCCGCGGTCGGCGCCGCCGCGGCCGGTGCGGTGGCCGCCGCAGGCCCGTCCTCGCCGCTGCCGGCCACCCTGCTCGGCGGTCTCACCGTCGTGCTCGTCTTCGCCGGGCTCGGCACGGCCCTCGGCGCGCCCGAGGTCCGCGGCCCGGTGCGCGCCCTCCTCCGGGCCGCGGGCCCGGTCACCCAGGCTGCTGAGAGGAAGCCCCATGGACGCTGAACCGGCCCCTGGCCCCGCCGTGCCCGCCCAGCCGCACCCGGCCAGGACGGCGCCGTGGATCCTGATGTACCACTCGATCACCCACGAGGAGCACGACCCGTACCTGCTCACCGTCAGCCCGGAGCGGTTCGCGGCGCAGATGGCCTGGCTGGCCCGGAGCGGCCGGCGCGGGGTGAGCGTCCGCGAGCTCCTCCGCGCCCGGGCCGCGGGCGCCGCCGCCCGGCTGGTCGGGCTGACCTTCGACGACGGCTACGCCGACTTCGCCCGGTACGCCGTCCCGGTGCTGCGCCGGCACGGCTTCACCGCGAGCGCCTACGTGGTGCCCGACCTGCTCGGCGGCCACAACGGCTGGGACCCGGACGGCCCGCGCAAGCCGCTGCTCACCGTCGACCAGGTGGTCGAACTCGCCGCCGCCGGATGGGAGATCGGCTCGCACGGGCTCTCCCACCGCAGGCTGCCCGGCCTGTCCGCGGACGAGCTCGCCGACCAGGCCCGCGGCAGCCGGCGGGCCCTGGAGCAACTGGTCGGCGGCCCGGTCACCGGCTTCTGCTACCCGTACGGGGCGGTCGACCGGCCCGCCGCGGACGCCGTCCGCGACGCCGGGTACCAGTACGCCTGCGCCATCGAGCACGGCGAGCTCACCGGCCGGTTCGCCCTGCCGCGCTGCTACGTCGGCGACCGCGACGGCGCGCTGCGGCTGCTCGCCAAGCAGGGCCGGCACCACTGGCGGGACGCAGTGACCGGCCTGCGCGGCGGAGCCCCGGTGCCGGCCGCCCGCCAGGAGGCCGTCCGGTGAAGGTCCTGCACGTGGTCACCGGCCTCGCCGCGGGCGGCGCCGAGCGCCAGCTGCACCTGCTGCTGCGCCACCTGCCCGACCGCCACCACTGCGAGGTGGCCACCCTCACCAACCCGGGCACGGTCGCCGATGCGCTGCGCGCGGACGGCTTCGCCGTGCACGAGCTGGACATGCGCGGCAACCGCGACCTCGCGGTGCTGCCGCGGCTCACCCGGCTGATCCGCAGCCGGCGCTACCAGGCCGTGCACACCCACCTCTACCGGGCCGGGCTGTACGGCCGGCTCGCCGCCCGGCTGGCCGGGGTACGGACGGTGCTGGCGACCGAGCACTCGCTGCACCCCGGGGTGATCGAGGGCCGGCCGGCCGGCCGCGGCGTCCGGGCGCTCTACCTGGCCGCCGAACGCCTCGGCCGGACGACGGTCGCCGTCTCCGGGCAGGTCGCCGGGACCCTGCACGACTGGGGCGTGCCGCCGCACCGCGTCCACCTGCTGCCCAACGGCATCGACGCCGCCGGGTACGCCGTGCCGGTCCGCACCCGGGCCGCCGTACGGGCCCGACTCGGCCTGCCGGAGCGGGCGTTCACGGTCGGCGCGGTCGGCCGGCTGGTCCCCGGCAAGCGGTTCGACGTGCTGGTGGAGGCGGTGGCCGCACTGGCCGCCCGGCCCGGCCCGGACACCCGGCTGCTGATCGTGGGGGAGGGGCCGGAACGCGCCGCCCTGGAGGCCCGGGCCGCCCGGGCCGGGGTGGCCGCGGTGTTCACCGGCGAACGCGACGACGTCCCCGAACTGCTCGCCGCCGTGGACGTGCTGGCGGCCCCCTCGACCGAGGAGACCTTCGGGCTGACGGTGCTGGAGGCGCTGGCGGCCGGTCTGCCGGTGCTGCGCACCGCCTGCCCGGCCCTGGACGCGCTCGGCCCGGACGCCGCCCCCGGCGCCCGCCGGCTGCCGTCCACCGCCGCGGCCTACACCGAGGCCCTGGACGGGATGCGCGCCGCGCCGCCGGGCCGGCTGCCGCCGCCGCCCGCCGTCCACCACTACGACATCGCGCGGATCGCCGCCGAACTCGCCGACCTCTACGACCGGCTCGGCCCCGCCCGCACCGCGCTGCCGAGGCCTGCCGCCCTGCGGGCCTGAACGCGCGACACCACCGACCGAGTCAAGGAGTTCCGATGTCCGAACCGCGCCGATCCGTCCGGGCCGCCGTCCGCCGCTGGTGGCCGGTGGCCGTCGCCGTCCCGCTGGGCGCCGCCGCCGGCGCCGGCTACGCCGCCGTCGCACCCACCGCCTACACCGCCAACTCCTACGTGGTGGTGGTCGCGCAGAACCCGGGGGAGGGCGCGACCGCGGTCAACTTCGCCCAGGCGTACGGCCGGCTCGCCGGACAGCCGCAGGTGCTGGTGGCGGCCGCCGCGAAGACCGGCCGCACCGTCTCCGCCCTGTCGGAGAGCGTCCGGGGCACCACCTCGCCGGACGCCCCGATGATCGAGATCACCGGCACCGGCCCGCGCGCCGCCGACGCGGTGCGGGCCGCCGACGCGGTGGCCGCCTCCCTGATCGCCTTCGCCAACACCAGCAGCCAGGACACCGGGGTCAAGCTCGTCCCGCTGGCCGGGGCAGCCTCCCCCGACGGCCCCTCCTCGCCGTCCGCGGCCCTGGACACCGCGGTCGGCGGGGCGGCCGGCGTGCTGGTCGGCGCCCTCGCGATGGCCGCCCGGCGCCGCCCGGCCGGGTCGGCCGGCGCGGACGCCGCCGTGCAGGTGCCCGGGCAGCCGGTGGAACGGCAACCCGCCGGGGCCGTCCGATGACCACCGACACCCCCGCCCCGGCACGGGCCGAGGCCGCCGTCGGGCTCTGGACGGCCGAGGTGGACCGCGGGGACGACGCCCTCGACCGGATCGCCGCCGAGTGGGACGGCCTCGCCACCCGGTGCCGCACCGCGACCCCGTTCCAGGACGGCGCCTGGCTGCGCTCCTGGTGGCGCCGGTACGGCCGGCCGGGCGCGCTGGTGCTGGTGCTCGTCCGCCGCGACGGCCGGCTGGTCGGCGCCGCGGCCCTGCGCCGCCGGGGCGCGCTGGGCGGTCTGACCAACCTCGGCGGCGGACTGGTCGACTTCACCGACGTGCTGCTCGACGACGACTGCCGCGGCCGGGCCGCCGCCGAACTGGCCGCCGCCCTGCCGCTGCGCCGGCCCTGGCACAGCCTGGAGCTGCGCGAGGTGCACCCGGAGGCGGCCGTGCAGCAGGTGCTCGCCCACCACCGCGGCACCACCCGGCGCTTCCGGGACTCGCTCTGCCAGCACCTGCCCGCGCTGCCCGTCGAGGAACTGCTCAAGCGGCTGCCCGGCAAGACCGCCCAGCGCAGCCGGGTCAAGCTGCGGAAGATCGCCGCCTCCGGGGTGCAGGTGGACACCGCGCCGCCGGAGGAGGTGCCGCAGGCGGTGGCCGACCTGCTGCGGCTGCACTTCCTGCAGTGGCAGGAGCGCGGGGTCACCGCCGAGCACCGCACCGGGCGGTTCGCGGCGCACCTGGCGGAGTCCACGGCCTCGATGGCCGCCCGCGGCCGGGCCGCCGTGCACCGCTTCCGGCTGGACGGCGAGCTGGTCGCGGTGAACCTGGTGGTGCTCTGCCCGTCCTTCGGCGGCCTCTACCTGTACGGCGCCCATCCGCGGCTGCGCGAGCGGCTGGACATCGCCGGCCTGCTCTTCGGGGCGGCCCTGGACGAGGTCCGGGCGGCGGGCATCCCGGTGCTCAGCCTGCTGCGCGGCCAGGAGCCGTACAAGCAGCGGTGGCGTCCGGACGCGCTGCGCAACGAGCGGCTGGTGGTGGGTCCGCCGGGCCCGGCCCCGGCGGCGGCCCTGCTCGCCCTGCGGGTGCTGGCCCGGCAGGCGGCGGTGACGCTGCTCGCCACCCGGCTGCCGCGGGTGAAGGAGGCGCTAGCGGCGCGCCGGCGCGCGTGAGGAGACGCCGCCCGGCGCCCCCTTCGAGCCGGACAGCAGCTGACGGAAGACCGCGGCCGACCGCGGGTTGCGGTCGCAGCCCCAGAAGCCGTGCGGACAGTAGTCGGTGACGGTCTGGTAGGCGGTGTCGTGGGTGCGCATCCACTCGATCATGCGCCGCACGTACTCGGGGTTGTCGCCGTTGCGGAACAGCCCCCACTCCGGGTACGAGACCGGCTTGCCGCGCCGGGCGGCGAACTCGACCTGGTCCTGCAGCCCGTAGGGCTCGGTGACCATCTCCTCGAAGGAGGCGCCGGCCGGCATGTCGTAGGCGTCCATGCCGATGATGTCGACCACGTCGTCGCCCGGGTAGCAACGCGTCCAGGGGATCGCGTCGAGCCCGCGGGTGGGGGTGAAGTCGAAGCGGAAGTGCTGGCCGGGCACCGAGCGCATCACGGTGACGATCCGCCGCCAGTACGCCTTCCAGGCCGCCGGGTCGGGTCGGCAGCGGGAGCTGTAGGTGGTGCCGTTCATCTCCCAGCCGGGCGTGAGCACGGTGTCGCCGCCGCCGAACGCGACGAGCTTGCGGGCCAGTTTGAGGAAGTGCTGGTCGAACTCGCCCTTGTTGGCGCGGGCGAGCAGCGCGGCCACCTGCCCGTCGCTCAGGTTGCCCTCGTTGGGCACCAGCATCGGCACGCCGAGGACGAGGGTGCGGGCCGGGTCGCGCAGCCGCCACTGGGACCACAGGCCCAGCACCTGGTTCTCGCCCTCGACGTCGGCCCAGCCGTTGCCCGCCAGGTAGGTGTGGCCGACCTGCAGGTCGGCGCCGCGCAGCCAGGTGGAGAGCTTGGCGATCTGCGGGATGTAGGTGTCCCAGGACCCGACGAAGGCGCCGAACGGCACCTCGTGGGGCGGTTGCAGCACGGCGGGCTTCGGGGCGGCCCCGCGCCGGCCGTCCTCCGCGCCGTCCGCGGAGAAGACGTCGTGCCGCGCGGTCTGGCTGAGCGGCGTGCCCGAGGGCACGCTCGCCGTGGTCAGCAGCAGCAGCGCGCTGGCGGCCAGCGCGAGTCGGCCGAATCGCATGGGGCACTCCGGGAGCGGTGCGGGGGCGGGTGCTGCTGGTCCGACAGTAATCCCACGCGGCGTCAGAAATATCCCATATCACCCGAAAGTGGCGGTTCGTACGGACGCCCGCCCCCCGGCCGGTGCGGTGGCCCTCACCGGGCCGCCGGGCAGGCCACGCACAGTGATCATCGCGGTGCGGCCTGTACCACCTGTGTAACAGTCGCCCCGCCCGCCGGGCCGCCCGGACGGCCCGGCCGGGCCGTGCACCGCGCCGCCGAACCGCAGGTCGCGGGGGGACGGCCGGGGCCGCCGTGACGCTGCGCACATCCGTGGGGCGCCCCGAATTCCGGCTGACGTACAGGCGTGCGGCGGGTACGCTCCGCCCGTGTCCTGGAAGCCGCTGCGAAGCCTGACCCGCCGATCCGTGCTCCCCGCGCTCGCCGCGCTGCTCGTGCTCGGCGCGGGCGCCGCCGCGCACGCCAACCGCCCGGTGCCGTTCGGCGACCGGGTCGCGGAGCCGGGCGTCGCGGACGCCAGCCCGGTCGGTGCGCAGGTCCTGGACGCGGGCGCGCTGGAGCTCAAGGTCGGTCCCGGCCTGGAGGCGTACGACCGCGCGACCGGCGACCACCTCTGGTCCTACCGCCGCGAGGACGCCACCGCCCTGCACCTCGCGATGGCCGGCGAGAGCGCCGTCGTGGTCTGGGACGACGGGCTGGTCACCTCGGTGCGCCCGAGCGACCACCAGGTGCGCTGGCACCGCGCGGTGCCGGGCCTGGCCGACTGGCTGCGCGCGGACGGCGAGCCCGGCGCCGCCGACCGCACCGAGGAGCAGAAGCGGGCCACCGCCGTCCGCCGGGCCGCCGCCGCGCTGCAGACGGCCCTGGAGGACGAGCCCTGGGTGGCCGTCGTCACGCCCTCGCTCACCATGGGCTTCCGCGACCGCGACGGTGACCTGCGCTACAACTCCCGCCCGCCGCAGGGCTGCTCGTACGACCCGCTGCGCGCGGTGCACACCGACAACGCCGTCCTGGTGCCGCGCACCTGTGTGACCGGACCGAACACCGGCAAGCTGCTGCCCGGCGGCGTCAACGGCTTCCGGCTGGCCGGCCGCGGCTGGCAGCTCAACGCCGGGCCGGAGGTCGTGCTCAAGCGCCTGGACGCGCACCGGGTGACGGTCGAGGACGGCCCGATCCTCGGCACCAAGGTCTTCGACACCCGGCGCGGCGCCCCGGAGACGGTCTGCACCAGCCCGGCGCTGCCGTTCGCGGCGGTCGCCCCGCAGGGGGGCTGCCCGACGGGCTGAGCGGCGGTCGGGGCGGGCTGCACCGGGCACGGGCCACGGGGGAATCCCCGGCCGCCCGGTAGACTGGGCCGTATGGCTGTGTTCCCCGGGCAATAGGCGCCGGTCGGCGAGCATTCGAAGGCCCGCCGCCGCCCCGCCCTTCCGCCTGCATTCCGCCCGGCCGCCAGGCCCCGCCCCCGTCCCTGGAGAGACCCAGCCATGATTTCCGCGAACGCCCTGGAGCTGCGTGCCGGCGCCCGCGTCCTCATCGAGTCCGCGTCCTTCCGGATCGCCCCCGGCGACCGGATCGGCCTGGTCGGCCGCAACGGCGCCGGCAAGACCACCATGACCAAGGTGCTGGCCGGCGAGGGCCTCCCGGCGGGCGGCACGGTCACCCGCACCGGCGAGGTCGGCTACCTCCCGCAGGACCCGCGCACCGGCGACCTCGACGTCCTCGCCAAGGACCGCATCCTCTCCGCCCGCGGCCTCGACACCGTGCTGCGCAAGATGCGCGAGAACGAGGACCGGATGGCGAACGGCCAGGGCGCCACCCGGGAACGCGCGATGAAGAAGTACGCCAACCTGGAGACCGAGTTCCTCACCAAGGGCGGCTACGCGGCCGAGGCCGAGGCGGCGACCATCGCGGCGGCGCTGGGCCTGCCGGACCGCATCCTCAACCAGCCGCTGCACACCCTCTCCGGCGGTCAGCGCCGCCGCGTCGAGCTGGCCCGGATCCTCTTCTCGGACGCCGACATCCTGCTGCTCGACGAGCCGACCAACCACCTCGACGCCGACTCGATCGCCTGGCTGCGGGACTTCCTGAAGACCTACAAGGGCGGCTTCATCGTCATCTCGCACGACGTCGACCTGGTCGAGACGGTCGTCAACAAGGTCTTCTACCTGGACGCCAACCGCGCCGCCATCGACATCTACAACATGGGCTGGAAGCAGTACCAGCAGCAGCGCGAGGACGACGAGAAGCGCCGCAAGCGCGAGCGCGCCAACGCCGAGAAGAAGGCCGCCACCCTCAACGCGCAGGCCGACAAGATGCGCGCCAAGGCGACCAAGACCGTCGCCGCGCAGAACATGGCCCGCCGCGCCGAGAAGCTGCTCTCCGGCCTGGAGCAGGCGCGGGTCTCCGACAAGGTCGCCAAGCTGCGATTCCCGGACCCTGCGCCGTGCGGCAAGACCCCGATGACCGCCTCCGGCCTGTCGAAGTCCTACGGTTCGCTGGAGATCTTCACCGACGTCGACCTGGCCATCGACCGCGGCTCCAAGGTGGTCGTGCTCGGTCTCAACGGCGCCGGCAAGACCACCCTGCTGCGGATGCTGGCGGGCGTGGAGGAGCCGGACACCGGCGAGGTGATCCCCGGCCACGGCCTGAAGATCGGCTACTACGCCCAGGAGCACGAGACCCTGGACCCGGACCGCACGGTGCTGGAGAACATGCGCTCCTCCGCGCCGGACACCGACCTGGTGCAGATCCGCAAGATCCTCGGCTCCTTCCTGTTCTCCGGCGACGACGTCGACAAGCCGGCCAGCGTGCTCTCCGGCGGCGAGAAGACCCGGCTCGCGCTGGCGACCCTGGTCGTCTCCAGCGCCAACGTGCTGCTGCTCGACGAGCCCACCAACAACCTGGACCCGGCCAGCCGCGAGGAGATCCTCGGCGCGCTGCGTTCCTTCACCGGCGCGGTCGTGCTGGTCACCCACGACGAGGGCGCCGTCGATGCGCTCCAGCCGGAGCGGATCATCCTGCTGCCGGACGGCGTCGAGGACCTCTGGAGCCCCGCCTACGCGGATCTCGTCTCGCTCGCCTGAGTGCCGGACGGAATGCCGGACCGGGCTGCGCTCCGGATGCCGATCCCGGCGCCGAGTAGACACCGGATCAGCTGATCTTCGTAGAAATCCCGGTCCCGGGAAGATCGCGGGAATGCGTCTTCCGGTGATTGCGTTGACGACGGCCCCGCCGCGATTCCGCGGCGGGGCCGTCCGTTCTGATCAGCCGATTCTCGCCCGGCGGCCGACGCCCGCGGGGGCGCGTGCACCCAGGGTGAGCGCCCTTGTGCACTGCGGGCACCACCGGCAGACTGCGCTTTCCCGGGACAGACCTTGTCGAATGGGTGGCCAGGAGACTGGCTATGGGTGATCATGGGAATCTGACCGAGCACAGCTACGAGGAGGCACGGGTGGCCGAGACTCTGAAAAAGGGCAGCCGGGTAACAGGTGCCGCGCGTGAGAAGCTCGCGGCCGATCTCAAGAAGAAGTACGACTCCGGGGCGAGCATTCGCGCGCTGGCGGAGGAGACGGGTCGCTCCTACGGCTTCGTGCACCGCATGCTCAGCGAGTCCGGGGTGAATCTCCGGGGCCGCGGTGGTGCGACGCGCGGCAAGAGCAAGGTGACTGCTGCGGCGGGTTCCTGACGGTTCATCAGATAAGACGGTTCCGCGCCGGGCAGTCGGGGAGTGTCCCCGGTCCGGTCGTGGACGGGCAGCGATCCGGCGGTGGAGCAGCCGAGCCGGGTCGGGTCCCGCGCGGTTGCCGACGGCGCCCGAGGCGCGGTCGGCACGTGCGGACGGAGCGGCGGCCGGGTCTCCCGGGCCGCCGTTCGTCGTTCGCGGCGCGGCCCTGTTCGGCCGCCCCGGCTTTTGTTACTCTCCAGTAGCTCTACTGTCCCCCGCTGGAGGTAACCCCCATGACCGCTCCCGCCGTCGGTACCGACTCCCAGGACTGGGCGCAGGTCGGCGTCCGCCTCGACGTCGAGGGCGAACTGGCGCTGGTCACGCTCTGCAACCCTGCCCGCCGCAACGCGCAGAGCCCGGCGATGTGGCGCGCGCTCGCCGCGGTCGGCCGCACCCTGCCCGCCACCGTCCGCGTCGTGGTGCTCCGCGCCGAGGGCGTCTCCTTCTCGGCCGGCCTGGACCGCCAGATGTTCACCCCGGAGGGCATCCCCGGCGAGCACTCCTTCCTCAAGCTGGCCGCCGGCACCGACGAGGAGACAAGCGCCGCCATCGCCGAGTACCAGGAGGCCTTCACCTGGTGGCGCCGCCCGGACGTGATCACCGTCGCCGCCGTCCAGGGCCACGCCGTCGGCGCCGGCTTCCAGCTCGCGCTCGGCTGCGACCTGCGGGTGGTCGCCGAGGACGTGCAGTTCTCCATGAAGGAGACCTCGCTCGGCCTCGTCCCGGACCTCGGCGGCACCAAGCCGCTCACCGACCTCGTCGGGTACGGTCGGGCGCTGGAGATCTGCGCGACCGGCCGCTGGGTCGGCGCCGAGGAGTCCGTCGCGATCGGCCTCGCCAACCTGGCCGTCCCGGCGGAGCAGCTGGAGGGCGCCGCCCGCGACCTGGCCGCCGCGCTGCTGGCCGCGCCGCGCAACGCCGTGATCGAGACCAAGGCGCTGCTGCAGGGCGCAGGCGGCCGTTCGTACGACGAGCAGCGCAGCGCCGAGCGGGCCGCGCAGCACCGCCGGATGCGGGACCTCGCCGGCATCGGCGACTGACCGCAGCCGCCCCGAGGGCCCGGACCGCCGACCGGCGGTCCGGGCCCTCGGCGTTCCCGGGGTCCGCGGGCCGCCCCGGCGCGGTCCCGACGCGCGGTCCCGACGCGCGGACCGTGCGGCGAAATGTCAGAGTTGGGCTGATTTGCGATATAGCTGGAGACGACACAGGAGACCCCGCCATGCCGCAGACCCCCACCCCCGCCGACCTGCAGAAGGGCCACGGCCCGTCGTCCGAGGAGGCCACCCTCACGTCCGAGCGGGGCCGTACCGCACTCGCCGTCGGGGTGATCGAGAAGATCGCCGGGATGGCCGCCCGGGAGATCCCCGGAATCCACGCCCTCGGCTCCGGCTTCACCCGGACCTTCGGCGCCGTCCGCGACCGCGTCCCGGGCTCGAAGTCCGGCGCCGGCCGCGGCGTCAAGGCCGAGGTCGGCGAGAAGCAGGCCGCCATCGACATCGCCCTGGTCGTCGAGTACGGGGTGGTGATCCCGGTGCTGGCGGCCGAGGTCCGGGCGAACGTCATCGACGCCGTCGAGCGGATGACCGGCCTGGAGGTCGTCGAGGTCAACATCGCCGTCAACGACGTCCACCTGCCGGACGAGCCGGACGAGGAGGAGCCGGAGCCGGTCGGCCGCGTCCAGTAGCGCCCGCAGCACCACCGCAGCACAGCCTGTCGCCGAACACGAGGAGGAGCGGATGAACCTGGCCCTGGTCGGCCTGGTCGCCGGTATGGCCCTGGGCTTCGCCGGCTACTTCGGCGGTTTCGCCGCCTTCCTGCTGGTCGCCGTCCTCGGGGCGGTCGGCTTCGTCCTCGGGCGGCTGCTGGAGGGCGACATCGACCTCGGCGACCTGGGCGACCTCATCCGCGGCCGGGAGCGCCGGCGGTGACCGCCGCGGCGATCCCCCCGGCCCGCCGCGGACGGCTCAGGATCTCCGACCGGGTCTACGCCCGGCTCGCCGAACAGGCCGTCCGGCAGGCCCTCGCCGAGATCTGGGCGGCCCGCACGGCCCGCGGCAAGCCGCCGCGGGCCACCGTGCTGGTGGTCGGCGGCAAGGCCCGGGTCACCCTCCACCTCGACCTGCCCTACCCGGCCGACCTCGCCGGCCTCTCCCACCTCTGCCGGGACGCCGCCGCCGGCCAGGTCGCCGAACTCACCGGCACCCCCGTGACGGAGGTCGCGCTGCTGGTCGAGCACCTCGTCCCGGAGACGGCCCGGTGACCGCACCGCCGACCCCGCCCCGGCCGGAGGAGCCCGAACCGGACGGGCCCGAACCGTACGCGGCCGAGCCGGACGGGCCCGGACCGTACGGGGCCGGGCCGGCCGCGACCGGCCCGGAACAGCTCATCGGCGCCGGGGTCGCACTGCCCGAACGCATCGGTCTGGAAGCCGAGTTGGCGCACCCCGAGGCCGAACCCGGCAGCCCCGGGGAGTGGGGGCCGACCGTGCCGTACGAGCGACCGCACCGGCCGCGGTCGGCGCGGACGGCCGTCACCGCCCTGGTGGTGACCTGCCTGCTGGTGCTCGCCGGGTCGGCGCTGTACGACGCGATCGCCGAGCGCACCGGGCACGCCGCCCGGCAGTGGCGCGCCGACCTCGCCCGGGAGACGGCCGCCCGCCACCTCGACGACCCCTGGGTGCTCGGCATCGCCGGCGGCGTCGCCCTGGCCGGGCTGCTGCTCTGCTGGCTGGCCTTCGCCCCCGGGCTGCGCCGCTGGCTCCCGCTGCTCCGGCCCGGCGCGGCGATCGACCGCGCCGGGGTGGCCGCGCTGCTCTCGGCCCGGGCCACCGGGATCGAGGGCGTCGACCGGTGCACCGTGAAGGCCGGCCGCCGCCGGGTCGTTGCGACGGTCACCGGAATCGTCGAACCGATCGCGGTGGAACGGGAGTTGCAGGAGGAACTGGCCGCGGTACCGCTGCTCGGGCCGTACCGGCTGGACCTGCGGATCCAGCCCGTCCGCCCGACCCGGCCGGACGACCGGCGGCACGGCCACCGCCGGCTCGCCCAGGAGGCGCCCCGATGAGCATGTCCGCGGTGAACCGGACGATCCTCGCGGTGACCGGGATCGTCCTGCTGCTCGGCGGCCTGCTGGTGCTGGCCGGCGGACTCGACCTGTACGGCAGGCTGGACGCCACGATGCCGGACGGCTGGCCGTTCGTCTCGCCGCACCAGCCGGTGCTCGCCACAGCCACCCGGGCGAACTGGCCGCACCAGGGCTGGTTCTGGCCGGTGGTCATCGCCGTCCCGACCGTGGTGGTGGCCGGCGCCCTCGGCTGGCTCTACGCACAGCTGCACCGGGCCGGCCCGAGCACCGTCACCGTTCCCGTGCCCGGCGGGGCCGGCGTGGCGCTGCGGATGCGCAAGCGCGCCCTGCAGGACGCGGTGGAGACGGAGGTGATCGACCTGCCCGGGGTCGACAAGGTGACCGTCCGGGCGAGCGGCGCCTCGCACCGGCTGCTGCTGCGGTCCACCGTCCGGCTGGCCCCCGGGGCCGACACGGCCCGGACGGTGCGAGCCCTCGACGCCGGTCCGCTGGACAACGCCCGGACGAGCCTCGGCCTCGCCGAACTCCCGTGCCGCCTGCGGCTCACGGCGTCGGCCCGGCGCCGCAGCGCCGAACCGAAGCCGCCCCGGGTGGTCTGAACTCCTGCCCGGGCCGGGCGGTGTGGCGGACCGTCAGAGTCCGCGCAGTGCACCGCCGTCGACCGGCACCATCACGCCCGTCAGGTAGGAGGCAGCGGGGGAGAGCAGGAAGGCCGCCACCTTGCCGAACTCCTCCGGGGTGCCGTACCGGCCGAGCGGGATCGCCGCGCTCGCCCGCGTCCGGGCCGCCGCGGCGTCGCCGCTCAGCGCGTCCAGCTCGCGCACCCGGTCGGTGTCGATCCGGGCCGGCATCAGGCCGACGACCCGGATGCCGCGCGGGCCGAGCTCGTCGGCCAGCGACTTCGCGGCCATCGCCAGGCCGGGCCGCAGCCCGTTCGAGATGCCGAGCCCGGAGATCGGCTCACGGACCGAACCGGACAGCACGAAGCCGATCACGCCGCCCTCCGCCAGCTCCGCCGCCGCCGTCCGGGCGATCCGCAGCGCACCGAGGAAGACCGACTCGAAGGCGCCCCGCCAGGCCTCGTCCTCGGCCCGGAGCACCGGGCCGGCGCTCGGCCCGCCGACGCTGATCAGCACGCCGTCGAACCGGCCGAAGCGCTCGCGCGCGGCCTCGACCAGGAGGCCCGCGGTCGCCGGGTCGCCGTTGTCGGCGACCACGCCGTGCGCGTGCTCCGGCCCGCCCAGCTCCTTCACCGCCGCGGCCACCGATTCCTCGTGCCGGCCGCTGACCACGACCCGGGCGCCGTCGGCGACCAGCTCGCGTGCGGAGGCCAGGCCCAGGCCGCGGGTGGCGCCGGTCAGTACGTACACCTTCTGCTGAAGTCCGAGATCCATGCGCCCATCCTCCCCGGTCGGGGGCGGGGGCGTCGATCGGGTCCGGCCCGTGGCGCCGGGTTGACGCAACGGGAGAACTTAGGGAAACCTAACCTCGCTTTCGCCCTCCCCCACCCCCACGGAGCACCACCATGTCCGAATCCGACGAGCTCGCCCCGCTGTCCGGGACGGTCGCCCGCTGCCTCCTCGTCTCGGTCGGGCTCTGCGCGCTGTGGGCGGGCAGCGCCTGGACGGCCGGGCACGTGCGGACCGACGCCTCGCTGCACACCGTCGCGCTCTTCGTGCACCTGGTGGCACTGGTGATCGGCTTCGGCGCCGTCCTCGCCGTGGACTACACGGCCGCCCTGTGGCTGCTCGGCCGCCGCACCCTCGCCCAGGTGGTGGAGTCCACCGGCCCGCTGCACGTGCCGGTCTGGGCGGGCCTGGCCGGCCTCACCGCCAGCGGCATCCTGCTGGAGCCCCAGCTCGACTCCCCGCTGACGCGGGTCAAGCTCCTGCTGGTGCTGCTGATCGCGCTGAACGGGGTGCACGCCACCGCCCTCGGCAAGCGCCTGGAGGCCATGGGCCCGGGCCGGCCGAAGCGGCGACTGCTGGTGCGCGGAGCCCTCTCCGCCGTGGTCTCCCAGCTCGGCTGGTGGGGCGCCCTCGCCATCGGCTTCTGGAACACCCAGCACTGACGCGGCGAGTGCGCCTGGGAACGTTCCGGCCCCTGGTGTGCTGTCCTGCGCCCCCGGGGTTCTCTATGCGGGGGCGAGTTCCTCGGCCCCGGCCGCGGCGGCCGCCTCGGCGACCCGCTCCTTGGCCTCGCGGCGGGCCAGGATCACCATGCCGACCGGGAGCAGGCCGGTGAACAGCCACCACTGCACGGCGTACGCCATGTGCGGGCCGATGTCCGAGTGGTTCGGCTCCGCCAGCAGCACCGGCGAGCTGCCGACGGCCGGAGTGGCGGAGACCAGCTCCAGGTAGCCGCCGAGCACCGTGACCCCGGTCGCCTTCGCCTGCTGACCGCTGTTGATCAGCTTGTACTGGCGTTCGGGCAGGCCGCCGCGGTCGCGGATGCCGCTGCTCGCGGTGGTCTCGTCGGCCCGCAGCCGACCGGTCACCGTCACCGGCCCGGCCGGCGGCGCGGGCACCGCCGGGTAGCTGGCGGCGTCGGTGCCCGACTCCACCCAGCCCCGGTTGACCAGCACCGAGCCGCGGCCGTCGGCCAGCTTCAGCGGCGTGACGACGAAGTACCCGATGCTGCTGCCGTCCGGCTCGGTGCGCCCGCGGATCACGAACTCGTGCGCGGTGTCGTACGCACCGGTGGCCGTCACGGTGCGCCAGGTCAGGTCGCCGGGCACGGCGAAGCCGGGCGAGGACAGCGAGTCGAAGGCGACCGGGGCGGCCTTCAGGCTGCGGCCGATCAGCTCGTTGCGGGCGACCCGGGCCTCGTGCCGGTGCAGCTGCCAGAACCCCAGGCGGATCATCACGGGGATCAGCAGCAGCACGGTCAGCGCGATGACCGCCCAGCGCCGGGACAGCAGAAATCGGTACACACCCGGCACGCTACGCCCTACTGATCCGCGGACCGGACACCGGGGTGGGGTGCGACCTCCCGCAGCAGCTGGAGGAAGGCGTCCTCGCCGACGACCGGCGTGCCGTGCTCCCGGGCCTTGCGCGCCTTGCCGCTCCAGCTGCCCGGCTCGTTGGTGACGAGCAGGCTGGTGAGCCGGCTCACGGAGGTCGCGATGTGCAGGCCGGCCTCGATCGCCCGGTCCTCCAGCAGCTCCCGCTCGGTGGCGGTGTCACCGCTGATCGCCACCCGCATGCCCTGGACCAGCGGCGAGCCGTCCCGCCAGCGGCCCGGGTTCGGGTACGGGCAGGCCGGCCGCTTGCGGCTCGGACGGTAGGAGGACGACCAGGACGTACCGCGGGCCGGCGCGGGGGAGTCCTCGCCGAGGTCGGTGACGGCCACGCACGCGGTCAGCGGCAGCGGCACCCCGAACTCGCGGGCCAGCTGCAGGCTGGGCCGGAACGCCTCGGCGAGCACCCGGGCGTCGTCCAGCGCGTTGTGGGCCTGTCGCTGCTGCACCCCGAAGTGCGCGGCCAGCGAGGAGAGCTTGCCGTTGGGCAGCGGCAGGCCGAGGTCGCGGGAGAGCACCATGGTGCACAGCCGCTGCTCCACCGGGGCGCGCAGCCCGGCGCGGGCGAACTCGCGGGCGATCATGTTCCAGTCGAAGAGCGCGTTGTGGGCGACCATGATCCGGCCGCGCAGCTTCTCGGCCAGCTCCCCGGCGATCTCGGGGAAGGTGGGCGCGTCGGCCAGCATCTCGGAGGTCAGCCCGTGGATCCACACCGGGCCGGGGTCGCGCTCCGGGTTGACCAGCGTGTACCAGTGCCCCGTCACCTCGCCCTGCGCGTCCAGCTGGTAGACGCCCGCCGAGATGACCCGGTCGGCGCGGCCGAGCCCGGTGGTCTCGACGTCGACGACGGCGAAGCCGGTGCCGGCCTCGGCGGCGGGGCGGGGCGCCGGGAGGGCCGCGGGCGCCGCCAGGCCGTCCCACGGGGACTGGATCGCATGCATGGTGCACCACTCTAAGGCCGACCGGTGCCCCACCCGGGCCGATCGGCGGCGGGCGGTGGCCCCGGACGGCCCGGAATAGAGTGGTCGTCGGAGCGGTCGTACATCCTCGCGACCCCTCCCGGTCGTCAGCACCCCGACGGACCACCCCCACCCCGTAAGGAAGCTCCATGCGTGCCACCGTGATCCACGGCCCCAACGACATCCGGATCGAGGAGGTGCCGGACCCGGTCGTGCAGCGGCCGACCGATGCCGTGGTGCGGGTGGTGA
>NZ_JOAI01000007.1 GCF_000717715.1 Streptomyces sp. NRRL B-24484
GGCAGGCACTCCGGTTCACCGCGAACGCCCGGTGGAAGATCACGCCGGGCGGGAAGCTGTCCCTGCCGAAGGTGGGCGACCTGGACGTGAAGTGGTCGCGCATCCTGCCGTCCGACCCGTCCACGGTGACAGTGGTCAAGGACTCCGCCGGCCGGTACTTCGCCTCGTTCGTCATCGAGACCGACCCCGCCGCGGACCTGGCCCGCATGTCCGACACCGACACGGCGGTGGGAATCGACCTGGGGCTGACGCACTTCGCGATCCTGTCCGACGGCACGAAGATCGACAGTCCCCGCTTCCTGCGCCGCGCCGAGAAGAAGCTGAAGCGCGCGCAGCAGGCCCTCGGCCGCAAGGCCAAGGGATCGAAGAACCGCGACAAGGCCCGCACCAAGGTCGCCCGCGCACACGCGCGGGTCGCCGACGCGCGGCGCGAGTTCCACCACCAGTTGTCCACCCGGCTGATCCGCGACAACCAAGCGGTCGCCGTCGAGGACCTGGCGGTGAAGGGGCTCGCGCGCACGCGCATGGCCAAGTCGGTGCACGACGCCGGCTGGTCGCAGTTCGTCAACATGCTGGAGTACAAGGCCGCACGGTACGGGCGCGCCCTCATCCGGATCGGCCGCTTCGAGCCGACGTCCCAGGTGTGCTCACAGTGCGGCGTCAAGGACGGCCCCAAGCCTCTGTGCGTCCGGACATGGACCTGCGGAGCCTGTGGGGCCGTCCTCGACCGGGACATCAACGCGGCGGTCAACGTCGCCAGGGCCGCCGGACTGGCGGTGTCGGCCTGTCGAGCGCAGGTAAGACGGGCATCCGTGCCCGCGCAGCGCAGTGAAGCAGGAACCCACCCGAAGCCCTCACCCATCCGGTGGGAGCAGGCGGGCTCCACCGCACAGGTCGCACGGCCCGGCAGCTCCGCCCCGCCGGCCGGCGCCGCATCGAGGAAGGCCCGGGCCGTCCCCGGTTCGTGCAGGCTCAGCACCGGCCCGTCCGCCGTCGTCACCGCACCGGAGGGCAGGAACCCGTCCGACACCGTCCGGCCCAGCCCCTCGGCGAACACCACCGGCAGCCGCCCGGCGACCCCCGGCCGGCGGACCGTCAGGACATTGCGGCACTGACGCTCCGCGCGCTCGCCACCCACGTGGGAGTGCCGCACCGACCACAGGACGGTCCCGTCACCGACGACCGTCCGCCGGGCCCTTTGCCCGCTGCGCACCATGGGCGGCAGCCTGGGCCCTGCCTTCCGAGGCGCAGGGGTCGTCGGCCTTCGCCCGCGATGCCGTACGTCCCCGAACCGACCTCCCGGGGGTCCTCGAAGACCGCTCCCGGGCGAACCCCGGAGGCGGCCGCCGGGCGGGGCGGTGCGGCCGTTCGGTGGCCCGGGTGTGCACTTTTCGGTTCTGGCTCGTTGGGTGGGTGTGGCGGAAGATGCGGGTGGTGGTGGACGGCGTGCCGCGCCGATGGTGTGGGCCCTGGCGGTGCGCGAGGGGCCGGACGGCCGGTCGGAGGCGGAGGCGATCGTCGAGGTCGGGCAGGAGTGGTACGGCGAGCTCGTCGCGGACGCGATGGACAGCGGGTTCGTCCTCGCCGCGGGCAAGCCCCCGGCCACCACCGGCGTGGTGGAGGTCCGGGAGGGCTGGTTCGAACGGCTGGTGCTGGTCGGCGGCCGCGGGGTCTGGGAGCCGCACCCGCCGGTGCAGGCCTCCTCGGTCTGGCAGACCGCGGCGGCCGAGCCCCCGGGTGTGCTCGTCCTCGTCGTCCCGCCCGGCACCTGGCCGCCCGGGCTGATGGGCCTCGACCCGATGCAGCAGGCGGAGGCCTTCGGCCGCAGCCTGGAGGCCGCCCGCCTGCGGGGACTCGTCCTGCACGGCACGGCCTCGGTCGTGAAGCACTGACGAGGTGTCAAATCCCTTGCACGGGTTACACGCAGACCGGTCGGGACACCGACGCGTGGATCCGGGGAGGGCGGGGCGATGGCCTTGAGGCGCACGGGCACGGGCAGCGGGGCGGTCGGCGGTGCGGCCGCCGCGGTGGCGGAGCGGGTACGGGCGGAGGGCGCGGCGCCGCGGCGCGTCCGGAAGCGGCGGCGGCCGGAGCCGGAGCGGCCGCTGCCGTTCCTGCACCGCCCGGGCCCGGTGGCCGCACTGGTGCGCCTGCTGGTGTTCCTGGTCGCCCTGGCGGCGACCGTCCTGTTCGCGGTGGCGCTCGCCCGCGCCACCCTCGTCCCGCAGCCGGGGTCGCGCGGCCTCGTGCACGCCAACCTCCGGCCCGGATCGACCCTGGAGCTCTACCTCGACCGGCCCGCGGTCCGCGAGGCGGTCAAGCAGGTCGGCGGGAACCTGCTGCTCGGGGCCCCGTTCGGGGTCCTGTTGCCGCTGCTGTCGCGGCGGGTCGGCGGGCTGGTGCGCGTCACGCTGCTCACGGCCCTGACGATGGCGTTGGTGGAGTGCGCGCAAGCCGGGCTCGTTCCGGGCCGTGCCTTCGACATCGACGACGTGCTGCTCAACACCGCCGGTGCGGTGCTGCTCCACCTGGTGGCCGGCCGCCGGATCGGGCGGGCGCTGCACCGCGCCCCGCGTGCCGGCCGCGTCCGGGATGACGGCACGGCGGGCTGTGCCGGACGCGCCGGCGATGCCGAGTGCGCCGGATGCGGGCGGCCTGTGGCCCAACCATGACCTGGCCCCGGGCCCAGGCCGCCCGGTGCCGACTGTGGCACAGGTGCGTCCGGTTGTGCGCGATCGTCTCAGCAGGCGAAAGGGCGGTGGTCCCGGTCACGGGTCGACGGCGGAGAGCGTGGCGTAGACGACGACGTTGCCGAGGTAGCCGGTGCGTTTGGTGAAGCCGCCGCCGCAGGTGATCAGCCGGAGTTCCGGCCGGCCGCCGGCGTTGCCGTAGACCTTGCCGTCGGGGAAGGACTTCTTGTCGTAGACCTCGACGGCGTCCACGGTGAACACCGCGGTCCGGCCGTCGGCCCGGTCGACCTCGACGGTCCGCCCCTTGGTGAGGGCGCCGAGCCGGAAGAAGACGGCCGGCCCGGTACGGGTGTCCACGTGACCGGCGAGGACGGCGGTGCCTGAGGAGCCGGGGGAGGCACCGCCGCCGTACCAGCCCGCGAGGTCCGGGCGGTCGGCGGGCGGAGGTTGCAGTGCTCCCGCCGGGTCCAGGTCCAGCCTGGTCATCGGGGCGTTCACGCCGACGGCGGGGATGCGCAGGCGCACCGGGTCCGAGGGCGGCAACGCTCGGACGGCGTCCGGTTCGGCCGGGCGCTGCGTCGCGGGTGCGGGTACCGGAGTCGGTGCGGGCGCGGATGCGGGTCCCGGCGCGGCAGAAGGGGACGCGGCGGACGGGGACGTGACAGAAGGGGGCGGAGCGGGCGAGGGCGTCGGAAAGGCCTGGGCGGCCGAGGGCTGCGGCGGCCGTTCGGGGTGCGTCCCCCGGCCCACCAGCAGGAGGCCCAGCGCGAGTGCGCAGCCGAGGGCGAGGGCCGACGGCGTGGGGCGGCGTCCGCGGGTCGGACTGCCGGGCCCGGTCTCCATGGTGATCACGCTTTCGGGTGCGGGGGACGGGAGGTGCCCGGCGCCCCGGACGGGTCCGGGGCGCCGGGCGAGGGGGCTGCCGCCCGGTCAGATACGGCCGGGGCGCACGCGGCGGCGCACCTTGACCGCGCCGCCGACCGCGGCACCGGCGACCAGCAGGCCGCCCAGGGCGACCCGGGCGCCGTCGGTGTCCGCGCTGCCGCCGAGCCCGGCGGCTACGGCACCGGTGGGCCGGCGGGTGATCTCGACGGTGTCCGTCATCTGGATCCGCGGAGGACACTTCACGGTGACCTTGCTGCTGCCGGGCGCGGCGTCCTCGGGCACCTCGAAGGTGCCGACCAGCACGCCCGGACGGTCGCCCTGGAAGAGGTGGAACTGGCCGCCGGCCTCGGACTCGCCCTTGCCGTAGGTCACGTCGGGGCCGCAGGCCGTCGTGCTGACGGTGACGGTCGAGCCGGGGCTCGCGTTCCCGGGGCCGATGCGGATCCCGGAGTCGTCCGCCGCGGCGGCGGGGGCGGACAGGGCGAGGGCGCCGAGAGCCAGGGCGGAACCGATGGCGACGCGTGCAATCTGCATGGATGTCCTCCGACGGGCACGTGGCCGGGCCGTCTGCCGGGTGCTGTGCCGTGCCCTCTGCCCGAGGAAACCGACGGCCCGTCAGTGCGGCAACCTGACGGACGCTCGACAGGGCCGTCCCGCCGGGCGCGTCCCGTCCCCGGCGGGCAGGATCCGTGCAGGTGGGAGGGGGTGTTCGACCGGAGATCGGCCGGGGTCGGCCGCGGTCGTGCGCACGGCGTCCAACGGGTGACGGCGCATCAGTGCGGCCCGGTCGCCCGCCCCCGTTCCGCCCAGGGACTTCCGTTGCCGGGAGCGCCCGTGACCGCGGGCCGGGAGCGTGGTGTGATGGGGCCGTGAGCCGCGCCGCCGAAGACACCAACCGCCGCATGCTCCGGGCCCGGGACGCGATGGACCGCCGGTACGCGCAACCGCTGGACGTCCCGGCGCTGGCCCGGATCGCGCACGTCTCCCCGGCGCACTTCGCCCGCACCTTCCGGACGGTGTTCGGCGAGACGCCGCACCGCTACCTGCAGCGCCGCCGGGTCGAGCGGGCGATGTTCCTGCTCCGGGAGACGGAGCGCAGCGTGACCGACATCTGCTACGAGGTGGGCTTCGGCAGCACGGGCACGTTCAGCCGCACCTTCCGCGGCATCGTGGGCCGGTCGCCGCGGGAGTACCGCAGGGCCGCGGTGGCGGCCGACGTGCCCACCTGCTTCACGATGGCGTGGACGCGGCCGCACACCTGAGCCGGATCGCGGCGCGCCGCGGCCGGATGCGCAGTTTCGGATAAGTCTTCCGCCGCTGCCGGCCCTAGCGTGGTTCCCATGTTCACCTCCATCACGCACTCGCAGATCTACGTCCTCGACCAGGACGCGGCGCTCGACTTCTACGTCGGCAAGCTCGGCCTGGAGGTCGGGGCCGACGTCGACCTGGGATTCATGCGCTGGCTGACCGTCAACGTCCCCGGCCACCCCGACCGCCAGGTCCTGCTGGAGAAGCCGGGTCCGCCGGCCATGTCCGAGGAGACCGCCCAGCAGGTCCGCGAACTCGTCAGCAAGGGCGCGACGGGCGGCTCGCTGATCTTCAGCACCGACGACTGCCGCAAGACCTACGAGACCCTGCTCGGCCGCGGCGTCGAGTTCACCGAGGAGCCCACCGAGCGGCCGTACGGGATCGACTGCGGCCTGCGCGACCCGTTCGGCAACAGCATCCGCTTCACCCAGCCCAAGGGCTGAGCCGGCCGGCCGGATCAGGGGCGCGCCGGGGCCGTCCGCCCCGCGCGCCCCTCGCCGTCCGTCGCGAGGCGCTCCAGCCGGCGGCGCAGGAGGGCGGTCTCGGCGGGCTCCAGGGCGGTGTCCGGGGCGAGGACGAGGAGACCGTCGCCCGCCTCGCCGCGCAGCCGCCGCTGCAGCGGCTCGGCACCCCGCAGGACATCGCCGAGGTGGTCGCCTTCCCGGCGAGCCCCGAGGGCCACTGGGTCAACGGCCAGGTGCTCCGCGCCAACGGCGGCATCGTCTGACCGCACGCCACCGCCGGTGCGCGGCGGACCGACGGCGCGCCACCGGGCATGTCGTGTACGCGTCTTCCCCTGGCGGCGGTGGACTGGCAGGCTGGTCGGGTTTGCCGACACCGGGAGGTCCCTTGTTACGCCTGTCAACCCTGGCCGTGGCGCTCACCAGCGCGTTCGTCCTCGTCACCGGAACGGCCGCCACCGCCACGGCCGCACCGGAGCCGGCGGCGGCCAAGGTGGAGCCGGTCGCCTGGACACCGTGCAACCCCGACCCGTCCAAGCCCGACCCGAAGATCTACGACTGCGCCGTCTACCCCGTCCCGCTCGACTACGCGCACCCGTCCGGCGAGAAGATCGGCATCGCGATGATGCGCCGCCGCGCCGGGAACCCGGCCGAACGGATCGGCTCGCTCTTCCTCAACCCCGGCGGCCCCGGCGGCAGCGGATACCTCTGGGCCACCACCACCCGGTTCGAGCCCCGCGTCACGGACAGCTTCGACCTGATCGGCTTCGACCCGCGCGGTGTCGCCCGCAGCAACCCCCTCAGGTGCTTCACCACCGACGAGGAGGCCACCGCCGTCTTCGACCGCATGGTCGGCGTCCCCGTCACCCGCGACGAGATCGGCGGCACCCTCGCCGCCGACAAGGACTACACCGGCGCCTGCGCCCGCAACGCCGGCGAGCTGGTGAAGCACATGTCCACCCTGAACGTCGTCCGCGACCTCGACCGGATGCGGCAGGCCGTCGGCGACACCGGACTCACCTACGCCGGCTTCTCCTACGGCACCCTGATCGGCGCCACCTACGCCGCCCTGTACCCGGGCAAGGTGCGGGCCGTGATCGTCGACGGCAACGTCGACCCGCAACTGCGCCTGCACGACGGCCTCGAGTACGACCGGCAGCGCGCCACCGGCTTCGAGCTCGCCCTGGGCGAGTACCTCCGGCGCTGCCAGGCCGCCGGCGCACCGCGCTGCGCCTTCGCAGCCCCCGACACCCGAGCGAAGTTCGACGCCCTCCGCGACCACCTGCGGACCGCCCCGGTCACGCTGCCCGACGGCTCCACCGTCACCCTGAGCACCTTCACCGGCCAGGTCGCCAACGCCCTCTACGCGCAGACCCGCCAGGCTCCGCTGGCCCGTTCGCTCCAGGCGCTCCACCTGGTGGTGAACCCGCAGCAGACCCTCGGCGCCGCACCCTCCGCGGACGAGGCGAAGCTGCTGGCGACCCCCGCCCCGACCGCACTGCGCGAAGCCCCGGCGGACACCCCGTACAGCGCCGACGACTCCTACTACGCCGTCAACTGCCAGGACAAGCCCTTCCCGCCGGTGCCGCAGCTGTTCCCGCTGGTGGCCCGCGCCTGGGAGCGGGAGTCGCCGACCTTCGGCCGGTACCAGGCCTTCGACGCGCCGCCCTGCGCCACCTGGCCGGCTCCGGCCCTCACCTCCGAGCGGTACACCGGGCCGTGGAACCACCGCACGGCCACCCCGGTCATGGTGATCGGCAACACCTTCGACCCCGCCACCCGCTACGCCTTCGCCCAGCGGATGCAGCGGGAACTCGGCAACGCCGTGCTGGTCACGGTCGACGTGGTCGAGCACTGCGCGGTCGGCCGCAGCGCCGCGCTGAACACCCTGGTCACCTCGTACCTGGTCGACCGGACGCCGCCGCGGCCCGGGCAGCTGCTGAAGCCGGACGCCGAGGCGTTCCCCGCGTGAGCCGCGGACGCCGCTGAGCGGACGGGTCCGGCGGCCGACCGGTGCGGCCGGTCGCCGGACCGTCGCCGGGCCGTCAGCCGAACAGCTCGGAGGCGGTCACCGCGCGGAGCCCGCGGGCGTCGAGGTCCTGCAGGATGGCGGGCAGCGCGAGCACCGTGCCCCGGTGGCCGAAGTGCAGGCTCACCACCGAGCCGGGCCTGATCCGGTCCATGACGTTCCGGCGGACGGCGGCCGGCCCGGGATCGGTGTAGTCGAGCGAGTCCACGTCGTACCCGAGGCAGTGCTCGTACCCGATCCGGCGGGCCTGCTCCATGACGGTGGGCGTGCAGTACTCCGTCTGCGAGGGCCGCAGCCAGCGGCCCTTCGAGCCGGTCAGGCGCTCCAGCCGCTCCGCGCAGCCGGCGATCTCGGCGTAGGCCGCGTCCGCGTCCATCGCGGCGAGGTTGCCGTGGCTCAGGGTGTGGTTGCCCAGCTCGTGGCCGGCGTCCAGGATGCGCTTGGCCATGTCCGGCTGGTCGTCCAGCCAGGTGCCGACCGCCAGCACGGTGATCCGCGCGCCGGCGGAGGCGGCCTCGGAGAGCAGCGCCTCCGCGATGTCGGCACTGCCCTGGCCGTGGAAGGTCAGCGCGACCTTGGTGCCGTCCCGCGGCCCCGAGGACACCTGGAACGGCAGGCCGGCCGGCAGCGGCCGCAGCGCGGCAGGAGTCGACGCCGTCGCGCTCGGGCTCGGCGCGGGCGACGGCGGAGGCGAGGCGGTCGGCGCGGGCGAGGGCGCAGCGGTCACGGCCCGGCTCCGGCCGGCACAGGCAGCGGCGGCCGCGCCCACCGCACCGAGCCCCACGGCCCGCAGGAGGCCCCGGCGGTCGATCGGATTCACGGTCGAGACCATACGGCGTCCACGGCGAACCGCCACTCGGGCGCCGTCCGGCCCCGGCGACCGGTGGGCGCCGCCGGCCCCGGGGCGTCCCGCCGCCCGTCAGGCGCGCCGGACGGTACGGGGGCCGGTGACCAGGGCGCCGAGGGCGGTGACACGGGTGCGCAGGCCGCGGTCGGCGGTGACGACCAGACAGCTGCGACCGGGGTCGGCGGAGAGGGCCTCCTGCACCGCGGCGACCACCCGGTCGTCGCCGCTGCCGGGCGCCTCGACGACCCGGACCTGCGGCAGCCCGGGCACGCCGCGGGCCGCGCCCTCCACGACGAGGACCACCTCCAGCGGACCGGTCCGCGCCCAGGGCGGCACCTCCGCCCCGTCGCCCAGGCCGTGACCGGTCAGCGGCGCGAGTGCGTCACGCAGCCGTTCGGCCGCACCCCGCCGGTCCCGCCACCAGCCGTCCGGCACCGAACCCACCACGTTGGCGGCGTCCACCACCAGCAGCGGTACGGCCCGTGCCCGTCCGCCCGCGTCCTGCTCGCCCATGGCAGCCAAGGCTGCCACACCCCCGCACCCCGCCGTCCCCGCCGACGGGCCGGGGCGACCGCCATCCGGGTGCGGCGCCGTGTCGCACCGCCGCGGACGGGCCGCGGCGGGTTTGATGAAGCCATGGAGAGCGACCCCACCGAGCCGTACACCGACGAACTGCTCGCCCTGGCCGCCGGCCTGGACCGCCCGGCCGCCGACCTCTTCGTCCGCCGGGTCTTCGAGGGCGGCGTCGAGCACGGCGCCCGGACCGCGCTGGCGAACGTCGCCGCGGCCGAGCACGAGAAGGAGACGCAGATCCGGCGGCTCGGCGAGCGCCTGGTCGAGCTGGGCGAGGACCCGCTCGACGTCGCCCGGCTGCTGAGCGGCGGCTGAGCGGAGACCGCACGGCGGCCGAGCCGCGACCGGGCGGGCGGCCGGGCCGCCGGTCTTGCCTGCGCCCTGGTGGGCGAGGGCCCGGGGCCGGCTCAGAGCCAGCCGTTGCGGGCCGCGTGCAGCGCCAGCTGGAAGCGGGTGCGCGACCCGGCCCGGGCGCCGATCTGCTCCAGGTGCCGGGAGAGCGTGCGGCGGCTGACCCCGAGGAGCTCCGCGATGGTGTCGTCCGTGACGCCGGTGGCGAGCAGTTCCAGGATGCGGCGCTGCACCGGGCCGAGCCCCGGCGGCGAGCCCCCGCCCCGGTGCATCGGCAGCGCCGTCCGCCACGAGGTCTCGAACAGACCCGTCAGCGCGGACAGCAGGCTCGACGGGTGCACCAGCAGCAGTGAGTCGTTGACCTCCGCCTCCACGAACGACATCGACACGATCGCCAGCCGGCCGTCGAAGACCGTCAGCTTCACCGGCACCGTCGGCAGCACCCGCGCCTGCTCGCCGGCGGCGATGCAGGGCCGGATGTTGACGTCGTAGTAGGCGGTGTTCTCCACCGCCGAGCGCGAGTACACCACCCGGTAGGCCACGCCCCGCTCCAGATTGCGCTCCTCCACCGGGTTGGCCGTGGCGTTCGTGTGGTACGGCGGCGAGTCGAAGCGCAGCACCTCGCGCTCCGCCGCCGCCTCGATCTGCCGGATCCGTTCGGTGACCGCGGGGCCGGTCACCACCTCCAACAGGTCCTCCGTGCCCTGCGGGCTGACGGTGCGCCGGTAGCCGCGGTAGGCGTTCACCGCGGCCTGGTGCGCCCGGTGCAGCTCGGCCGTCCGGGTGTGCGCGAGGTGGTCGAGGGCCACCGACGGCTCCACCGGGGCGTGCTCGGCGCCCTCCGGACCGGCCGCCGTGATCAGGCCCAGCCTGCGCAACTCGGCGAGCTGCCCCTCCAGTTCCCCGTCCAGTTCCCCGTCCGGGCCGTCGGCGCGGCCGATCCGGTCGGCCAACTCCTCGCGACCGCAGGGCCCGTCGGCCAGCAGCGCGGCGTAGGCGTCGGCCTGGCGCCGGGTCAGGCCCAGTCGGGCGAGGTGCGTCCCCAGGTCCTCGTCGATCAACGGGCCTGCCTCTCCGTGCGGATCACGGCGCCGGGTGCGCGCCGGTGGGCTGCATAGTGGCACGTCCGGCGGCCGGCGCACCAGAACGGGAGCGACGCGAGTGACGGATCGTCACGGTACGGCGGCGGGTGCCCGTCCGCGTCACTGACCCGGCTGTGCCACCGGGCGGCCGGTGCGGCAGTAGACCGTTGCTGTCCCGGACGGTCCGGGGCGGCAGCACCCACACCGAACGGGAGTCACCCGTGCCCAAGCACCGCGCCCACCGCATACGCCGCAGGACGCTCGCCGTCGCCGCGGCCGCCACCGCGGCGACGGCCGTCGCCGCCACCCTGGCGGTCACCTCCGCGGACGCGACGCCGCCGCCCACCGGCGAGGTCCGCGCCGCCGCGGCCGAACCGATCGCCGGGCGCTACCTCGTGGTGTTCAAGGACGCCGGCGACGCGCTCCAACAGGCCGCCGCGGTCGCGCCGGCCGCGGCCAGGATCGCCCGGGAACGCGGCGGCACCGTCCGCACCGTCTTCGACACCGTGCTGCACGGCTACGCCGCCGAGATGACGGCGGCCCAGGCGCAGCGGGTCGCCGCCGACCCGGCGGTCGCCTACGTCGAGCAGGACGCGGTGCAGCACCGCTCGGCCGGCCAGCAGAACCCGCCCTCCTGGGGGCTGGACCGGATCGACCAGCGGAACCTGCCGCTGGACCACAGCTACGGCTACTCGACCACTGCCTCCGACGTCACCGTCTACCTCGTCGACAGCGGACTGCGCACCACCCACGCCCAGTTCCAGGGCCGGGCCTCGATCGGCGTCGACGAGGTCGGCGACGGCCGCCAGGGCACCGACTGCCTGGGCCACGGCACCCACGTGGCGGGCACGGTCGGCGGCAGGGACTACGGCGTGGCCAAGGGCGTGAAGCTGGTCGCCGTCCGGGTGACCGACTGCAACGACAGCGCCGCCACCTCGGCGATCGTCGCCGCCGCGGACTGGATCACCAAGAACGCCGTCAAGCCGGCCGTCGTCAACATGAGCATCAACGGCGGGGTCAGTGCCACCGAGGACAAGGCGATCAAGCGCTCGATCGCCTCCGGCGTCACCTGGGTGGTCTCCTCCGGCAACGGCAACTCCGACGCGTGCAAGAACTCGCCAGGGGACATCGCGGAGGCCATCGTCGTCAACAACGCCACCTCCGACGACAAGCGCCGCTCGGACTCCAACTGGGGCTCGTGCACCGACCTGTTCGCACCCGGCACCGACATCGTCTCCGCGTGGAACACCGGCGACAGCGCCACCAAGTCGCTCACCGGCACCTCCATGGCCGCACCGCACGTCACCGGCGCCGCCGCGCTGTACCTCGCGGCGCACCCCGGTGCCACCCCCGCCCAGGTGCAGAGCGCGCTGCTCTCGGCCGCCACCACCGGCAAGATCGGGAACGCCGGCAACGGCACCCCGAACCGCCTGCTCTACACCGGGGACAAGCCGAACGGCTGACCCGCCCCCGCCCGGACGAGCGCCGGGCCCGGCACACCGCCGGGTCCGGCGCGCACCGGCCTGCCCAAAGGCCGCGCCCACCCGTTGCCCGCCCGCGGCCCCGCCTGCCGCCGGCCCGCGGAGCAGCGGTGGACGCGGCCTTCGGCATGCCTGCGCACCGATCCTCCTCCGGTTCCCCACCGGTCGTGGCAGGCACACCAGTTGACGAATCCACAGATTTGGACGGAGACCCGGGGCGGCAACCCGCCCGGAACTCCCGGCCCGCAAGGGCGGGCCCGTCCACAGAATTGGGCCGAGCTTGACAGGACGCACCGCACCCACTGCACCGACCTTGACGCACCCCGGCCGTGGAGAGGAGGTTCGAGCCGCGTCCGATGCAGCGGAAGGCGCCCCGCGGATCCCGGACGGCTCCCCGACTCACCCCTGGAGACAGGCATGTCCAACTCACGCCAGAACCGACACCGCCGCACCCGCACCAAGGCCGCGGTCCTGCTCACGGTGCCGGCGGCCCTCACGGCCGGTGTCTTCGCCACCGTCGCCGGGATCGACAGCGCCTCGGCGGCCGTCGTCCCGAGCCCCGACCACATCGTCGTCGTGATGATGGAGAACCACGCCTACGGCCAGATCATCGGCAGCAAGGACGCCCCGTACATCAACCAGCTCGCCACGGGCGGCGCGCTGCTGAAGGCCTCGTACGGCATCACCCACCCCAGCCAGCCGAACTACTTCGCGATCTTCTCGGGCAGCACCCAGGGCATCAGCGACGACGGCTGTTTCAAGGCCGGCTCCATGACCGCCGCCAACCTGGGCTCGGAACTGATCGCCGCGAAGAAGACCTGGGCCAGCTACAACGAGTCCCTGCCCGGCGAGGGCTCGACGACCTGCAAGAGCGGCAGGTACGCGCAGAAGCACAACCCCTGGTTCGCGTTCAAGAACGTGCCGACCAACACCGGCAAGACCTTCGCGCAGTTCCCCAGCGACTTCACCAAGCTGCCGGAGGTGTCCTTCGTCACCCCCGACCTCTGCTCGGACATGCACGACTGCTCGGTCGGCACCGGTGACGGCTGGATCAAGAACAACCTCGGCGCGTACGCCTCCTGGGCCAAGACCCACAACAGCCTGCTCGTCGTCACCTACGACGAGGACAACAAGCACAGCGGCAACCAGATCCCCACCGTCCTCTACGGACAGCCCGTCAAGGCCGGTACCGCGCCGACCACCAAGTACAACCACTACGACATGCTCCGCACCCTGGAGGACCTGGCCGGGGTCGGCAGCCACGCCGGCAAGGCCGCCAGCGCGTCCGACATCACCGGCGTCTGGAACTGACCGTGTACCTCGCGGACAGCCGCCGCACCCAGACCGCGGCGTCCGCCGCCGCCCCGGCCGACCGGCCGGGGCGGTCCGCGCGGATCGCCGGCACCGTCCTCGCCCTCGGGACGGTCAGTCTCGTCACCGACGTCTCCTCCGAGATGGTCACCGCCGTCCTGCCGCTCTACCTGGTCACCGCCCTCGGCGTGTCCCCGCTCGGCTTCGGACTGCTCGACGGCGTCTACAACGGCGCCTCCGCCGCCGTACGACTCCTCGGCGGACTCCTCGGCGACCGGGGAGGCGGCCGCCACAAGGCCGTCGCGGCCGCCGGCTACGGGCTCTCCGCCCTCTGCAAGCCGATGCTGCTGCTCGCCCGGACCACCCCGCTGATCGGACTCGTCCTCGCCGCCGACCGGACGGGCAAGGGCCTGCGGACCGCCCCCCGCGACGCGATGATCTCGCTCGCCACGCCGCCCGCGCAGCGCGGCCGCGCGTTCGGCGTCCACCGGGCGATGGACACCGCGGGCGCGCTCGCCGGCCCACTGCTGGCCTTCCTGATCCTGCGTGCCGCACCCGGCGGCTACCACGCCGTCTTCACCGTCAGCTCCTGCGTCGCGGCGCTCGGCGTGCTCGTCCTGGTGCTGCTCGTCCCCGGCCGCCTGCTGCGCCGCGCCGAACCGGCGCCGACCGCCGCCCGGCTGCGGCCGCTGGAGACCCTCCGGCTGCCGGGCCTGCGCCGGATCGCCCTCTGCGCGACCCTGCTCGGACTCGCAACCGTCAGCGACTCGTTCGTCTACCTGCTGCTGCAGCGCCGACTCGATCTGTCGGCGGGCTGGTTCCCGCTGCTGCCGCTCGGCACCGCCGCCGTCTACCTGCTGCTCGCCGTCCCGCTCGGCGCGCTCGGCGACCGGATCGGCCGCCGCCGCACCTTCGTGCTCGGCCACACCGCCCTGCTCGGCGGCTACACCCTGCTCCTGCTGCGGCCCGGCACCGGCCTGCCGCTCGCCGCCGCCGTCCTCGCCCTGCACGGCCTGTTCTACGCGGCGACCGACGGCATGCTCGCCGCCGCCGCTGCGGGCACCGTGCCCGAGGAGGGCCGCGGCGCCGGCCTCGCCCTCGTCGGCACCGGGCAGGCCGCCGGACGGTTCGCCTGCTCGATCGCGGTCGGCGCGCTGTGGGGCCGGTGGGGGGACACCACCGCACTCACCGTGATGACCTGCGCGCTCGCGATCGCCGCCACGGCGGCCGCCCGGCTCCTCGGCCCGCAGACCGACCACCCCGGACCGGAGGAGGCCCGATGACCATCGCCCGCCGGCTGACCGTCCTGGTCACCGCCACCGTCCTGCTCCTGCTCGCCGGCACCTGGGCGGTGCTGCACGCCGCCGACGACGCCCGGCACGACCGCCGGGCCGCGGCGGACGACCCGCCGAGCGAACCGGGCACCGTCACCCTGGGCGCCCGGCCCGACGGACCCCGGCTGCTCTTCCGCAGCATGATCTGGGGCCCGCACCGCGACGAGCTGGCCTCGGTGCCGCTCGACCACCCCGGCAGCACCCGCACCGTCTCCGCCCCCGACTGCCTGCGCTTCCACACCGCCGCCGGCACCGGCAGCTGCCTGCAGGCCGTCCACGGCGTCCTGCAGGACACCTACCGCGCCGTCGTCCTCGACGCGAACCTCCGCGAACTGCGCCACTACGACCTGGCCGGCATCCCCACCCGGACGAGGGTCTCGCCCTCCGGGCACATGGTCGCCTGGACGGTCTTCGTCGGCGGCGACTCCTACGCGGGCACGAACTTCTCCACCCGCACCTCGATCCTCGACACCCGCACCTGGACCCTGCAGGAGAACCTGGAGACCTACACCGCCACCGTCGACGGCAAGCCCCACCACGCCCCCGACACCAACATCTGGGGCGTCACCTTCGCCGACGACCAGTACTTCTACGCCACCCTGGCCAGCGGCGGGAAGACCTGGCTGGCCGCCGGTGATGCCGTCCGACACACCCTCACCACCCTGCACGGCAACGTCGAATGCCCGTCCCTGTCACCCGACGGCACCCGCATCGCGTACAAGAAGCGCGTCCCCGGCCTGCCCGACGACGAACCGTGGCAGCTCTACGTCCTCGACCTGAAGACCATGGCCGAGACCGCGACCGCCGAACAACGGGCCATCGACGACCAGGCCCTCTGGCTCGACGACCACACCCTCGCCTACGCCCTGGCCAGTGACGACGGATCCGCCCTGTGGCGCGTCCCCGCGGACGGCACCGGTGCCCCCGCGCTGCTCGTGGCCGCCGCACTCGCCCCCGCCGTCGTGCGCTGACCCCGCCGCCGACCGTCGCTGACGGCCCCCACGTCCCACCGCCGTCACCGGACCGGCGGCGGGACACCTCCACCACCGCATGTGCCTGGAACACCGCGTCGCACGCCGGTACATTCCTCGCAGTCGTCACGACCGCCACCCCAGCGGTCCCCTGGAAGGCAGGTGCGCCCTGACCGGACCGACACCCCGTCAGACCTGGCCGACACCCGGCGCCGAGCTCGCCCAGGCCCTGCGCACCGGGCCCTTCGACCTCGCACTGCGCACCGCGATCCGCGACAGCGGACTGAGCCTCGACACCGTCCAGCGCCGCCTCGCCCGCCGGGGCGTCCAGGTCAGCGTGTCCAGCCTCAGCTACTGGCAACGCGGGCGCAGCAGACCCGAGCGGCCCGAGTCCCTCACCGCCGTCCGCGCCCTGGAGGCCGTCCTGGGACTCGGCGCGGACTCGCTGATCGTGCTGCTCGGCCCGCGCCGGCCCCGCGGCCGCTGGCTCGACCACGTCCCCGGAGCGCTCGACTACCTCACCACCTTCGGCGACCCCGCCGTCGAGGGCGTCCTCGCCGGCTTCGACCCGCGGACCAACGCCCGGGTGGAGAACCTGCACACCCGCGTCGACATCCACATCGGCGTCGGCCGCGAGGAACGACGGATCGACGTCCTGCAGATCGTCCGCGCCCTCGGCACCGGCGCCGACCGCCTCCTCCTGATGACCCACGAAGGGCCGGAGGGCACCGACCGGAACGGCCCCGCCGTCTTCGACCTCGTCGGCTGCCGGCTCGGCCGCCGCCGGTACGACCCCGAGCACGGCCTCGCCGCCGCCGAACTCCTCTTCGACCTGCCGCTCCAGCCCGGCCGGTGCGCGGTCGTCGAGTACAGCTACTCCTATCCGCAGTCCGAGCCCTCCACCCAGTACGAGCGGATGGTCCGCTTCCCCGGCAAGGACCTGGTGCTGCGCGCCCGCTTCGACAGCCGGATGCTCCCCGTGGGCTGCCGGCTCGCCTGGCGCCCCAGCCACGACGCCCCGCCGCAGGAACTGGAAGAACTCCGGATCCCCCCGACCGGCCACGCCTGCGCCGTCCTGCCCGCCACCGACCCGGGCGTCTACGGCCTGTACTGGGAGTGGGGCGACGACCGGCTGCCCGACCGGCCGCCGGCGGGCTGACCGCCGCGGCACGGCGGCCCCGGCGCGTGCCGAACGGACCCGCACCGACCGGCCGGTCCGCCGTGCACCCCGGACGCACCCGGGGCCCTGGGCCGGACCGGACCGGGCTTCGGCCGGTTCTGCCGCCGCACCGCGGGGAAGGCATCACAGCGGGCCGCCGACCCGGCCGCCCGCACCACCGCCGCCACCCCGGCAGGAGGGCCCCGCGTGACCGGACCCAGCACGCAGACATCCGCCGAACGGCCCGACGACGGCCGGACGGACCCGCTCGTCCGGTACTCGCTGGACGACCTCCGCCGGCGCACCAGCATGAAGTGGCGCACCCACCCCGAGGACGTGCTGCCGCTCTGGGTCGCCGAGATGGACGTCCCGCTCGCGCCCGCCGTGGCCGAGGCCCTGCACCGGGCCGTCGACCTCGGCGACACCGGCTACCCGTACGGCACCGGCTACGCCGAGGCGCTCGCGGCCTTCGCCGCCGAACGCTGGAAGTGGGACGGCCTGCGGGTCGAGCACACCGCCCTCGTCCCGGACGTCATGCTGGGCATCGTCGAGACGCTCCGCCTGGTCACCCTGCCCGGTGACGCGGTCGTGCTCTGCCCGCCGGTCTACCCGCCGTTCTACGCCTTCGTCGGCCACGACGGCCGCCGCATCGTCGAGGCACCGCTCGGCCCCGACCTGCGCCTCGACCCCGCCGCCCTGGACGAGGCCTTCCACCGGGCCCGCAGCGGCGGCCGCAGCGCCGCCTTCCTGATGAGCAACCCGCACAACCCCACCGGCACCGTGCACACCCGCGCCGAACTCGAAACGGTCGCCGCACTCGCCCGCGAGCACGGCGTCCGGGTCGTCTCCGACGAGATCCACGCACCGCTGGTGCTGCCCGGGGCGGTCTTCACCCCCTACCTGAGCGTGCCCGGCGCCGAGGACGCCTTCACCCTGACCTCCGCCTCCAAGGCGTGGAACCTGGCCGGCCTCAAGTGCGCCCTGGTGGTCGCGGGCCCCGAGGCCGCCGCGGACCTGCGTCGGATGCCGGAGGAGGTCGGCCACGGCCCGAGCCACCTCGGGGCGATCGCCCACACCGCGGCGTTCCGCGAGGGCACGCACTGGCTCGACGAACTGCTCACCGGACTCGCCGCCAACCGCACCCTGCTCGGGCAGCTCGTCGCCGACCACCTCCCGGGCGTTCGGTACCGCCCGCCCGAGGGCACCTACCTCGCCTGGCTGGACCTCACCCACCTCGGCCTGCACGACGACACCCCCGCCGACGGCCCCGGCGTGGTGGGCGACCTGGCCGGCCCGGCCCGGATGTTCCTCGACGAGGCCCGCGTCGCACTCAGCTCCGGCCACGTCTTCGGCACCGGCGGCGCGGGCTGCGTCCGGCTGAACTTCGCCACCCCGCCGGCCGTCCTGCGCGAGGCGCTGGCCCGGATGGGAGGCGCCCTGCGGTCGCACTGACCGGCGGTCAGCGCGAGGGCCGGCGCTCCACCGGCTCGTACAGCTGCCCGTCCGGTGCCCGGAAGTGCGCGTAGCGCTCCTGCGCGTTCTCCGAGACCGGGCCGACCGGCACGCCCGCGGACCGCAGTTCGGCGAGCGCCCCCGCCAGGTCGTCGACCAGGAAGCCCACCGAGCGGTCCGTGTCGCCCGTCCCGCCCGGCGAGGCCACCGCGAAGGTCGAGCCGTCCGGCAGCCGGAACAGCTCCGCCTCCACCCCGTCGACCGCGGCCGGGGCCAGGCCCAGCGTCTCCCGGAGGAACCGCGCCATCGCCGGGCGCCGTTCGGTCGAGGTGCCGGCGAAGACCAGTCCGAGGATGCGCACCCCCGCACGGTACCCGGCCGCCGCGGTGCGGGGCCGGGTACCGGTCCGACGGGGTGTCAGCGGAGACTGCCGCCTTCGGCCCCGCTCCGGACGAGTTCGAGGAGGTACCGGTGGGCGGTCGTTCCTTCATGGTGGCGGCGCGGATCCCGATGCCGCGCGAGGGCTTCGACGCCTGGCTGCGCACGCCGCCGCCCGGCCCCGGCGCCATCGACAACCCGTCCGCGATGTACACCGGTTGGGCCCTCGACGGCGCCGAACCGGACTGGGGGCTGACGGCGCTCGCCGCGTACCCCGCGGCCGTCGCGGCGATCCTCGCGGCCCGTGCCGCCACGGGCCTCACCCCGGCCCGGCACCGCGACGGCGCGCCGGAGGTCTACCTGTACGACTACCACGGCGCCGAACACCGCACCCAGCCGACCTGTTGATGCTGGCCGCAGCCGGGCGCTCCGCGCCGGACGGCACCGAGACCGCGGTGATGTACCGGGGCGGCGACGTCGCCCCCGGCCTGCCGACGGCCGGCAGCCGCCCGCTCGCGGTCCTGCTGACCGGCCCCACCCGGGCCCGGTTCACCGACCGCCACCCGCTCGCCGCACTGATCGAGCAGCTCCGGCCCGTCGAGGCGGACTTCCTCGCCGCCGTCGCGGCCGCCGACGGGTACGCGGAGGAGACCGTCGGCCAGGACCCGGCGGGGGTGCTCGACCCCGCACTCCTCGACGCTGCCCGACCTGACTGACCCGTGGGCCTGCCGGCCCCGCTCCACCGTCAGGGCGCCGAACGGCTCCGGCGAGGCAATTCCCGTCCTGACGGCGGAAGACGACGGGTGGTCAGCCGCGCGGCACGGCGAAGTCCACCAGCCGGGCGCTGCCGGACGCCGCGTCCCGCCACGGGCCGGTCAGGGCGAGGACGGCGACGCCGCTGGTGGGGTACTTGGCGCGGAGCCGGTCCATCGCCTCGCCGCCCGGGCCGCCGGCCATGAACTCGACCAGGTCCTGCACCCCGGGCTGGTGGCCGACGAGCAGCACCGTCGCCGCGGCCGGGTCCAGCCCCCGGACGACCTCGACCAGGTCGTCCCCGTCGGCGCCGTAGAGCCGCTCGTCGAACACCACCGGCGGGGACTCCTCCCACCCGGCGGCGGCCAGTTCGAGGGTCTGCCGGGTGCGCAGGGCGGGGGAGCAGACCACGGCGTCCGGCACCAGCCCCCGGCCGTGCAGCCACCGGCCGGCGACCGGAGCGTCCCGCAGCCCGCGCGGCCCGAGCGGCCGGCGCCCGTCCGGCACCCCCTCGGGCCAGGCGGACTTCGCGTGCCGCAGGACGACCAGGGTCCGGGACTCGGATGCGTTCACACCCGCATCCTGCCCGCCGGCGGTCACCGGGGCCACCACCGGGCCCCGCGGCGCCCGGCACGGCCACCGCCACCGGGACGGCCGCCGCTCAGCCCAGGTGACGGCGGAAGAACGCGACCGCGTCGGCGGCGACCCCGGCACGGGTCGGCCGTCGCCCGCTACGCCCTGGCGGACGTGGTGGACGACCCGGAGGGCAGGCTCTCCTCCTTCGAGGAGACCGTCCGACTCCTCGAACAGCGAGGGGTCACGGTGGTGCTCCGACGACCCCCGGACGGCGGCGCGGCGGGCGCGGTGCTGCCGAGGACCCGGGACTCGACCGGGGGAGGGGCGGCCTGCCGGGATGCCGCCCGTGAACCGTCCTGCCGCGATGCGCCGCCTGTCGTACGTCGTTCCCGCCTCCTGGTGGGGGCGCGGCTATGTGGCGGCGGCCGCGGTGGCGGTGGCGGTGGAGCCGTCCGTCCCAGGGGCGCGCGCGGTGGCGCAGGTGCTGACGGCGCCGGCCTGGCTGGTGCTGCCGGTCGCCCGGCCGCTGTTCGCCGTCCTCCCCGGGGCGGTGTCGGCGGTGGCGCCGGCCCTGCTCCAGCTCGGCGGCGCACTGGCGTCCGTGGCCGTGTTCTCCGCCCTGGCCCGCCGGGCCCGGATCGGCCGGAGCGTCCACCCGGCCGCCCGCTGAACCCCGTTCCTAGCCGTGCGCCAGCGGGCGGACGGTGAGGATCTGCTGGGCGTGGCCGACGGGTCCGGCGGCGTCGTGGAGGACGGTGCTGGTGAGGCCGTGGCCGGTCGGGCCGAAGCTGACGGTGGTGTCCAGGCCCGTCCAGGGGCCCTCGGGGCTGCGGTGGAGGTGGACGGTCAGGTCCGTGTTGGGGTACATCCAGTCGGTCGGCGGCTGCTGGACGGCGATGCCGTTGGCGGTGTCCACCAGGGCGACGAAGGAGGCCAGCGGGCTGCTCGGCTCGCCGGCGACCAGCCCGAGCCGGGTGCTGATCCAGGCTGCGGCGCGTCCCGCCCGGCCCGGCTGCGGCCGGCGCACCTCGATCGAGGAGATGTAGCCGCCGTCCCACAGCTCGTCCATCGCCCAGGGGTCGCACGCCTCCGGCGGTGCGAGCCGCTCCACGGGGGAGTCCGCGACGGCCGCGGTGTCGAGGACGGCGAGCAGCCAGGCGCGGGCCCGGACGACCGCGCGGTCCCCGATGGTGACGACGGCCTCCAGGAGCTCGACCGTGCGGCCCGGCCGGATGCTCTCCACGGTGATCTCGCACTCGTCGAGGGCGATCCGGCCGAGGATGTCGTAGCTGATCCGGGCGAGTGCCAGGCCGGTGGCGGGGCGTTCGGCGAGGTACCGGTCGACGGCGTGCACGACGAGGCCGGCCAGCGGGCTGAAGTGCTGCTCCTCGGTGTTCCAGGCGCCCCCCGCGTGGGCCGTGGGCTTGTAGCGGTGCTCGCCCGTGCGCTGGTAGTAGCTGTCGGACGGAACGGCGGGGGCGGTCACGGTGCACCTCTCGTCGGCCGGCCCCGCGGGGCCGGACCAGGGTGGCCGGCGGTGCGGGGCGGGCCGCCGGCCGGTGCCCGCGTTCAGGATCGTAGGGGGCCGAACCGACCCGCCGTAAGGGTGAGCCTGCCCACACCGGGCGGCGGGCCGGGGGGGCGTGGTCACCCGGCCGGACGGCTGCGCAGCATCGCGTCCAGTGAGTCGACGATCCAGTCCCAGGACTGCTGCGGGTCGACCGGGGTGTGGCTGAAGCCGCCCGCCGCCTCCAGGCTGACGTAGCCGTGGAAGACGCTGCCGAGCATCCGGACGGCGTGCGTCTGGTCGGGCTCCGCGAGGTCGTAGCCGCGCAGGATCGCCCGGGTCATCTGGGCGTGCCGGACGCCGGCGCTGGCGGCGGCCGTCTCCGGGTCGAGCCGCAGCCGGGCGGCGGCGTAGCGGCCGGGGTGCCGGCGGGCGTAGTCGCGGTAGGCGGCGGCGAAGGCGGCGAGCGCGTCCCGCCCGGCCCGGCCGGCGAGGGCGTCGGCGACCTCGTCGGCGAGCTCCTCCAGGGCGAGCAGGGCGATCCGGGTGCGCAGGTCCTGGGAGTTCTTGAGGTGCGCGTACAGGCTGGCGACCTTGACGTCGAACCGGCGGGCCAGCGCCGTCACCGTCACCTGGTCGAATCCGACCTCGTCGGCGAGCTCGGCGCCCGCCCGCACCAGCCGCTCCGTGGTGAGCCCCGCGCGAACCATGTGCACTCTCCCGTCTGTCGTGGTCGATTATGCATTTGCCTAATAGTGTTAGGCAAATTAGCCTGCGACTCATGAAGCCGTTGACCGATTCCGAGATCCGTGCCGCCTTCCTCAACTGCACCAAGGGCGAGGCCAAGCGCATGTACGTCCCGCGGGACCTCGCCGAGCAGCCGTGGGAGGAGCTGGACCTGCTCGGCTGGCGCGACCCGCAGGCCCCCGACCGCGCCCACCTCGTCGCCGAGATCGACGGGCGGCCGACCGGCGTCGTGCTGCGCTGCCCCTCCGGCCCGTCCTGGAGCGCCCGCCGCAGCATCTGCTCGCTCTGCATCACCACCCACACCGGAGGCGTCTCGCTGATGGTCGCGCCGCGGGCCGGCCTCGCCGGCCGCCAGGGCAACTCGGTGGGTGCCTACATCTGCAGCGACCTCGCCTGCTCGCTCTACGTCCGGGGCCGGCGCGACCTCGGCCCCGGCACGCGCATGCCGGAGTCGCTCACCCTGGAGGAGCGGATCGACCGGCTCGCCGCCAACACCGCCGCGTTCGTCGCCAAGGTCGCCGCCTGAGCGACACCCGGCCACGGTGCCCGTGCGGCTACGGCACCCGTGCGGCTACGGGGCCCGGTCGGCGCCGTGCGGCGCGTCGACCGAGGTGGGCAGCGCCTGCTCGGCCCAGATGATCTTGCCGCGGGGGAAGTAGCGGGTGCCCCAGTGCGTGGTCAGCTGCGCGACCAGGAACAGCCCGCGGCCGCCCTCGTCCGTGGTCGCCGCGTACCGCAGGTGCGGGGCGGTGCTGCTGCCGTCCGACACCTCGCAGATCAGCGCGCGGTCGCGCAGCAGCCGCACCCGCGCCGGCTCGGTGCCGTAGCGGATCGCGTTGGTGGCGAGTTCGCTGAGGATCAGCTCGGTGGCGAAGACCAGGTCGCCGAGGTCCCACTTCTCCAGCGCCGCCGCCGCCCAGGTGCGCAGCTCGGCGACGGCCTCCGGCTCGAACGGGATGTCCCGCTCGACGATGTCCTCCGGGTCGAGCACCCGGGTGCGGGCGATCAGCAGGGCCACGTCGTCCTGCGGCCGGGCCGGCAGCAGCGCGTCGATCACGGCCCGGCAGTTCTCCTCGGGCTCCCGCCGGTGGTCGGCGAGGGCCTCGCGGAGCAGCTCCATGCCGACGTCGAAGTCCCGCGCCCGGTCCTCGATCAGCCCGTCGGTGTACAGCACGATCTGGGTGCCCTCGTCCAGCTGCAGCTCCGCCGTCTCGAAGGGCGCGCCGCCCGTGCCCAGCGGCGGCCCGACCGGGAGGTCCGGGAAGTCGACGCTGCCGTCCGGCCGGACGAGCGCGGGCGCCGGGTGGCCGGCCCGGCTGACCGTGCAGAGCCGCGAGACCGGGTCGTAGATGGCGTACAGGCAGGTGGCGCCGGAGACGCCCGTCCCGGTCGCGCCGTCGCTCTCCTCCTGGTCGATCCGGTCCACGAGCTCGTCGAGGTGGCCGAGCAGCTCGTCCGGCGGGATGTCCAGGGCGGCGAAGTTGTGGACGGCGGTGCGCAGCCGGCCCATGGTGGCCGCCGCGTGCAGGCCGTGGCCGACCACGTCGCCGACCACCACCGCGACCCGGCTGCCCGGCAGCGGGATCACGTCGAACCAGTCGCCGCTGACCCCGGACTGTGCGGGCAGGTAGCGGTGCGCGACGTCGAGCGCGCTCTGCTCCGGCAGGGCCCGCGGCAGCAGGCTGCGCTGCAGGGTCACCGCCATCGCGTGCTCCCGGGTGTACCGCCGGGCGTTGTCGATGCTCACCGCGGCCCGCGCGACCAGCTCCTCGGCCAGCGAGAGGTCCTCCTCGTCGAAGGGCTCCGGCTTCTGCGAGCGCCAGAAGTTCGCGACGCCGAGGATGATGCCGCGCGCCGTGAGCGGGGTGGTGATCAGCGAGTGCACGCCGTGGTCGATGATCCGGTGCGTCCACTCCGGGTCCTGCGCCTGCCAGCCGTCCGCCGTCGACAGGTCGGGCACCACCTGGGAGAGACCGCTGTCGAAGCCCTGCGCCATCGGCGTCGACGGGACGAAGGTGATCAGCTTGCCGCGGGGGTAGAAGGGGTGGTCCTCCTCGATGCCGCTGACCGCGACCCGGCGCAGCTGCATGTCGCCGCCGGTCGGCTCGTTGCCCTGCAGCACCGGGTCGGCGAGGTCGACGGTGACGAAGTCGGCGAGGCCGGGGACGGCCACCCGGGCCAGCTCCTCGGCGGTGTGCTCGACGTCGAGGGTGGAGCCGATGCCGGTGCCGGCCTCGTAGAGCAGGGCCAGCCGCTTGCCGGTGGCCTCGGCCTTGCCGGTCACCGCCAGCAGCTCGGTGGAGTCGCGGATCGTCGCGACCGAGCCCATGGCGCCGCTGTGGCGGTCGGTCGGCCGCTGGTTCACCACGAGCAGCCGCCCGCCGGCCCGGTGCACCTCGTCGGTGGCCTCCCGGCCGGACAGCAGCAGCTCGGCGGTGTCCGGGTCGAGGTTCTCCAGGTCGCCGACGTGCCGGTGTTCCGCGTCGGCGGGCAGCCCGAGCAGCGACTTCGCCTCGTCGTTGGCGAGCACCAGCCGCCCGTCCTGCCCGACGATGACCACGCCCTCGCGCACCGCGTGCAGCACCGCGTCGTGGTGCTCGTACATCCGCGTCATCTCCTCGGGGCCGAGCCCGCGGGTCTGGCGCTTCAGCCGCCGGGCGGCCAGCGCGGTGCCGGTGGTGGCCAGCGCCAGCGCGGCGGCTCCGGTGCCGAGGATGATCGGCAGCTGCTTGTTGCCGGCGGAGGTGACGTTCTTGACCTTCAGCCCGGCCGAGACCAGGCCCACCACCTGCCCGTCGGCGTTCTTGACCGGCACCACGGCCTGCACCTCGTGGCCGAGCGGGCCGTGCACGCTCTCGGTGTAGATGCGGCCCGCCAGCGAGGGGCCGATGGTGCCGACGAAGCGCTTGCCGATGCGGTCGGGCAGCGGGTGGGTGTACCGGATGCCGTGGGTGTCCATGACGACGATGAAGTCGACCCCGGCGTCCTTGCGGGCCGCCTCCGTCAGCGGCTGCAGCGTCGTGGTCGGCGAGGGCGACTTGAGGGTGTCGACCAGCCCGGGGGAGTGCGCGAAGGCCTCCGCGACGGCCACCGACCGGTTCTTCGCCTCCTTCTCGCTGGCGCCCCTGGACTCCAGGACCAGCGCCAGGATCGCGCCCAGCACCAGCAGGACCACCACCGCCACTTGCACGGCGAAGACCTGCCCGGCCAGGCTCCGCGGACTCCTCGCTCTGCGTGACTGCTTGGAGGTGCCCCGGGAACGGTCGGCGCGATCGACCATGGCTCCATTCAAACACCGAGCCGAGGGCGACCACGAAGCGTGGCAGTCGGCGCGGCGCGGGACCGGGACCTCCGGCGGGGGCGGTCCCGGTCCCGCGCGGGCCTCAGGCCGCCAGTGCGGTCGCGGTCGCGGGCACCGGTGCGCCCCGGTGCAGCCAGGCGCGCTCGGCGGCCGTCCACGCGGTGGTGGTCAGCAGGTACAGCCCGGCCGCGAGCGGCACGAACGCGGCGAACACCACCGTGCCGAACGACAGGTACGACAGCAGGCGCGCACCCGGCACGACGGGCGCCCCGGCCGCGGCGGACGAAGCGGCCGCGGCGGCCGAGGCACGCCGGGCCCGGCGGAAGCCGACCCAGCAGACCGCGCCGATCGCCGCGTACAGCGTGCCGAGGACGGCGTACTGGCCGGCCGTGCGGGCCTCGCCGAGGTGCAGGCCGAGCGGCACCCCGGCGAGGGTGTGGCCGAGCAGGTCGTTCGGGGTGGTGAACAGCCGGTACATCACCGAGAAGAACGGGATCTGCACCAGCATCGGCAGGAAGCCGGCGAACGGCGAGGACTTCTCCTCCCGGTACAGCTCGGTCAGCGCGGCCTGCAGCTTCTCCGGCTTGCCCTTGTGCCGCCGGTTCAGCTCGGCGACCTTCGGCGCGAGCCGCATCCGGGCCTTCTCGCCGCGGGCGGCGGAGCGGGCGAGCGGGTGCAGCGCCAGCCGGACGAGGGCGGTGAACAGGACGACGGCGAGCGCCGTCGGCACCACCGCGGCGAGCGCCGAGACGGCGTCGTGGGCGAGGTGGACGACAGGATCGAGAACAGCGAGAACGGACATGCGGGGCGGGCCCTCCGGGACTCGGACGAACGAGGTGTCGGCGGAAGGCGGCCGTGCGGAAGAGGACTACGCGGCCGCCGGGGCCGCACCCGGTGCCCTGGGGCGGCGTCGGCCGCGGGCATCCGGATCACGCTGCGGGAGGAAGGCCGTACCGAGGGCCCGGCGGCGCAGCACACCGGCGCGGACGGCGGCCGGGGCACGGGCCCCGAGCAGGCGGGCGGCCGCGAGGGCGCCCGCGACGGCACCGGCCAGCAGGACGGCGGCCGCGGTCGCCGCGACCGCGGTCAGCGCGGACGGGCTGAGCGGCAGCTCACCGGCGAACAGCCGGAGCACGGCGAGGAGCAGCGCGACGAAGGGCACTGCACACCTCCACGGGGACCGGCTGACGGGACGTGAGCCCGATGGTACGTGGCCGCAGCGCCGAACGGTACCGACCGGAGGAGGAACCTCGCCGCCCCCCGTCGCCGCCCCCGCGGTGCACCGGGCGGCCGGGTGCCGTGTGAGGATGGCCGGCGAGCCGGCGGACGGACCGCCCCCGGCCGCGGACCTCCGAACGGACGACGACGTGACCCCCGCACCGCGCCCCCTGCTGCTGCCGGACGGACGCCCCGCCGCCGCGGCGTGGACCCTGGACCCGGCGATGAGGCACCTCAACCACGGCTCGTTCGGGGCGGTGCCGCTGGCCGCGCAGCGCGAGCAGCAGCGGTTGCGCGAGGAGATGGACCGGGCCCCGGTGGTGTGGTTCCCCGCCCTGGCGGGCCGGGTGGCCGCCGCGCGGGCCGAGGTCGCCGAGTTCCTGCGGGTACCCGCCGGCGACCTCGCCCTGGTGCCCAACGCGAGCGCCGGTGCCAGCGTCGTCTACGGCAGTCTGGAGCACCGCCCCGGCGGCGAGGTGGTCGTCACCGACCACGGCTACGGCGCGGTCACCATGGGCGCCGAGCGGCTGGCCCGCCGCTGGGGCGGCACCGTCCGGACGGCCCGGGTGCCGCTGGACGCCGGCCCCGAGGAGGCCGCCGCGGCGGTGCTCGCCGAGGTCACCGACCGGACGGCCCTGATCGTGCTCGACCACATCACCTCGGCGACCGCCCGCTGGATGCCGGTCGGGGCGGTCGGGGCCGCCGCCCGCGAGCGCGGCATCCCGCTGCTGATCGACGGCGCGCACGTGCCCGGCCTTGCCGAGGACCCGCTCGACGGGCTGCAGTTCGACGTGTGGGTGGGCAACCTGCACAAGTTCGGCTGTGCGCCGCGCGGCGCCGCCGCACTGGTCGCCGGCTCCGGGCTGCGGGAGCGGCTCTTCCCGCTGATCGACTCCTGGGCTGCCCGCGAGCCCTTCCCCGAGCGCTTCGACACCCAGGGCACGGTGGACGCGACCGGCTACCTCGCGGCTCCGGCCGCCCTCGGCTTCGTCGAGCGGACCTGGGGGTGGAAGGCCGCCCGCGACTACCTCGGCGAACTGGCCGACTACGCGGAGCGGATCGTCGGCGCGGCGTTCGCGGAGGCGACCGGCACGGACGCGGCGGTCGACGTCGGGATGCCGGTCAGCGCCCTGCGCCTGGTCCGCCTGCCGGACGGTCTGGCACCCGACCGGCTCGCCGCCGACGGACTGCGCGACCGGGTCGCGGCCGAGCTGGGCGTCGAGGCGGCCTTCACCAGCTTCGGCGGCACCGGCTACTTCCGGCTCTCCACGCACGTCTACAACACGCCCGCGGACTACGAGTACTTCGCCGAGCACTGCGTGCCCGTCCTGACCGCCTGGGCGCGGGGCTGATTCCCGCCGCCGACCGCCCCCGCGCGGCCGCCGCCGGCTGTTAGGGTCCGGGCATGTCCAAGGCCGAGATAGACGCGATCACGACGGAGTTCTTCGGTGCGTTCGACAACCGGGGCGGGAAGCCCGCGGACGTCGCCCGGATCCGCCGGCTGCTGCTGCCGAACGGTGTGATCGTCAAGACCGGCCCGGACTTCGCCGCCTACGGCGTGGACGAGTTCGTCGAACCCCGGGAGCGGCTGCTCGCGGACGGCCGGCTGGTCGAGTTCTCGGAGTGGGAGACGTCCGAGCGCACCGAGATCGTCGACGACATGGCGACCCGGGTCGGCGACTACCGCAAGTCCGGCGTCCTGGACGGCGAGCCCTTCGAGGGCGGCGGCACCAAGGTCATGCAGTTCGTCCGCACGCAGGACGGCTGGCGGATCGCCGCCGTGTCCTGGTTCGACCGGGACTGATCGTTCGGCCGGGACCGGTCCGGAGCTCGGCGCCGCCGGTCACCGGTCGGCGGTGTCGCCCTCGGGCCCGGGGAGTGCCTCGGGCCGGGTGAGGGCGACGGTCGCCCGGCGGGCGGCCTCGACGACGTTCCGGTCGGTGGCCGTAGTGCCCTGGGCGGCGAGCAGTGCCGCCCGTACGGTGTCGAAGGCCATCCGGACGGCGAGCCGCTGCTGCTCGTCGGCGGGTTCGTCGACCAGCAATGCGACGACCTCCTCGAACGCGCCCGGGATGTCTGCCGCGTCCTCCGACAGACGGCGCATCACCGGCTGGTTGGCCTGTGCCAGGCGCATCACCGCCAGCCGCTCGGGCGTGGTGCCGGCGATCCACCGCAGTGCGGCCTCCCGCACCAGGCCGGGCGTCCGCGGCTGCGCGGAGATCCAGGCGGCGAGCTCCCGCACCTCCTCGCGCCGCTCGGCCACCAGGCTGGCGACGATCTCCTCCTTGTTGCGGAAGTGGTAGTAGAGGGCGGACTTCGTCACGCCGAGGGCCTCGGAGATGTCCCGTACCGAGGTGGCCTCGTAGCCCTTCTCCGTGAACAGGGCCAGGGCGACCCCGAGGATCTCGGCACGGGTCTCCGCGGCCGGGCGGCGGCCTCGCGCGGCGGGGCTGGTCATGTCCGGCTGCTCCGTCCCTCGGCTGGTGCGTCCCCGGCCGTCCCGGGGCGACTCCCATCCTACCTTGCTTACTGAACGGACGTTAAGTAGCGTGGAACTTAATGACCGGTCGTTCAGTACGGCCGGTCCTGCCGTCGTGCCCGAGGAGGCGCCCGTGAACGCCGTACCCGCAGTCCCCGCCATCGCCGTCGTCGGAGCCGGTCCGGGCGGACTGCTCTGCGCCCGCGTGCTGCAGCAGCACGGTGTGCCCGTCACCGTGTACGAGGCCGACGCCTCCGTCGACGCCCGCGACCTCGGCGGCACCCTCGACCTGCACGCCGACTCCGGCCAGATCGCCCTGGAGGACGCCGGACTCACCGCCGCCTTCCGCACCCTCGCCCGGCCCGAGGGCCAGGCCAAGACCCGCATGGACCACCGCGGCACGGTCCTCGACCGCTTCGTGCCCGAGGCCGACGACGAGGCCGCCCCCGAGATCGACCGCGGCCAGCTCCGCCGGACGATCGCCGCGCACGTCGACCCCGCCTCGATCCGTTGGGGCCACCGCCTCACCCGCGTCGAGCCGCTCGCCGGCGGCGCCCACCGGCTGCACTTCGCCGACGGCGGCACCGCCGAGGCCGACCTGGTGATCGGCGCCGACGGCGCGTGGTCCCGGGTCCGGCCGCTGGTCTCGCCCGCCACCGCCGACTACAGCGGGGTCTCCTTCCTCGACGTCGTGTACGCGGACGCGGACACCCGCCACCCCGCGATCGCCCGGCTGGTCGGCGACGGCCACCTCTTCGTCCGGGACGGCGAGGGCCGGGCGGTCATCGCCCAGCGCAACAGCGGCGGCCACGTCCGGGCCTACCTGGCCATGCGCACCCCGGCCGACTGGTACACGGCGGCGGGCATCGCCGACCCCTCCGACCCGGCCGAGGCCGATGCCGTCCGCCGCCACCTGCTCACCGAGTTCGCCGACTGGGACGCGCAGCTGCGGCCCTTCCTCACCGACGTCGACGGCGGATACCGGCACCGGCCCATCCACGTCCTGCCCGCCCCGCACACCTGGGAGCACCGCAGCGGCGTCACCCTGCTCGGCGACGCCGCCCACGTGATGGCCCCCTTCGGCGGGTACGGCGTCAACCTCGCCCTGCTCGAAGGCGCCGAACTCGCCCGTGCGATCGCCGAGGGGCCGACCCCGGACGCGGCCGTCCGCCGCTACGAGGCCGCGATGACGGACCGCGCCGCGCCGCTCGCGGCCGACGCCAACGACGCGCTCGCCCGCTTCTTCGGCGCCACCCCGCCCGCCGCGCACACCGCACCCGACCCGGCCGAGGAGCACCGCCGCTACCGGCAGGGCGCAGCCGAGTACCGGGCCCGGCAGACGGCGGCCCCGGCGGGCGGCAGCCCGCACCGGTGATGCCGACCGCTGAACGGCGGCCCACCACGGGCCTCGGGCCGCATGGTCGGACGGGCGCGTGGGGGAGATCGTGACGGCGGTGGTGGCCGTGGTGGGGACGCTGCTCGGTGCCGGGCTGACCTCGTTCCGGCAGTTCCGGCCGGCCGACCGGACGGAGCGCAACGGCCGCGACGGCTACACCTGGTCGCAGTGGGTCGAGGCGTACAGCGGTTTCGCCGCGGCGATGGCCGAGCTGTCCAGGGCGCGGTCGAACCGCTGGCACCGGCGGCTCGACCACCCGGACCGGGATCCGGAACCGGCCCGGCCCTCGTCTTCGAGCGCCGGTCGACCGCCCGGCAGGCGCTCTTCCGCGTCGTGCTCGTCGCGGGCAGCGACCGGGTGAAGGAGGCGGCCCGGGCGGCGTTCGACTCGCACCGGCCGATCGGCGACGCCCGCGACGAGGCGGAGTCCGCGCAGCTCGGCGCGGCCTGCCGACAGGCGGTGGAGGCGTTCCTCGCGCAGGCCGCCCAGGAGATCGCCTGAGGCGGCCTCGCAAGCTTGTTGACGATGCATCAGGGAATCGTCGGTAGCCCTTGACGCGGGGCGTCCGCCGGGACAGGGTATGGCCCGGTCCGGGTGCGGTCGGACGGCGCGACCTCCCCTCCCTCGGGGAGCCTCCACCAGCCCACCGACTCCTCGGAGAGCCCTTCCGTGTCCAGACTCCTCCACCGCCTGGCGGCCTGCGCGGCGGGCGCGGCCCTAGCCGTCGCCGGACCGTTCGCCACCGGTGCGCACGCCGACACCCCGGCCGCCGTCAACCTCGCCACCAACCCGGGGTTCGAGATCCCCCAACTGCCCCTGGACGACTGGGGATCGGTCCCCGGCTGGCAGTGCACCGCCGGTGAGGCGGCGATCGGCGGCACGGCGCACAGCGGCGGCTCCGCCCTCCTCGTCACCCCCGCGGCCGCCGACTCCACCGGGCGCTGCGAGCAGCTCCTCGCCGTCCGGCCCGCCACCACCTACACGGTCTCGGCCTGGGTGCGCGGCGCCTACGTCTTCCTCGGCGCCGAGGGCACCGGCCACGACGCGGCCCCCGCCTGGACCCCGGACACCGGTGGCGAGTGGCACCGGCTCACCACCTCGTTCACCACCGGCGCGGCGGTGACCAGCGTCCGCCTCTACCTCCACGGCTGGTACGGCCAGGGCGCCTACGCCGCCGACGACGTCCGGGTGGACGGGCCCGAGCCGGCCCCCGCACGCGCCCTGTGGAACGTCCCGACCGACGACCCGGTCTTCTTCGTCACCGTGGACGACGGCTGGCAGCGCACCCCGGAGGCGGCCGCGCTGATCGCCGACCGGAAGCTGCCCGTCACCGCCTTCCCGCTGCCGATGCCGCTCGGCTTCGACCCGGACTGGTTCCGTGCCGTCACCGCCGCGCCCGGCTCCTCGGTCCAGGACCACAGCGTCTCCCACCGCGACCTCACCACGCTGAGCGCCGAGGAGCAGCAGGCGGAGATCTGCGGCGGCCGTGACGCCGCGCTGCGGCGCACCGGCACCGCACCGACCGTCTTCCGGCCGCCCTACCTCGCGTGGAACGCCGACACCCTGCAGGCCGCCGCCAACTGCGGCGCGACCACGGTGATGACGGCCACCGCCGACTTCAGCTGGGGCGCGTCGAACGTGTACCACGGCGGGCCGCTGCGCCCCGGCGACGTGGTGCTGCTGCACTTCACCGACACCCTCGCCGGCGACCTGGCACGGGTGCTGGCCGCCGCCGACGCGGCCGGTCTGCGGCCCGCGGGCCTCACCGAGTACCTCTCCTGACGGCCGCTGCGGGCCGCCCGGTGCACCCCGCCGGGCGGCCCGCAGCGCTGCCCTTCCCGGCGGGCCGGGCAGCGCGGTCTCAGGGGACGGTCTCCACCGGCACCGCCTGCCGGCGGTCGAGCCAGTAGCGGCCGACCAGGGCGCCGCCGTAGAAGACGAACCCGGTGCCGATCAGCCAGGACTCCACGACGAGCAGCACGCCCACCGTGCCGTACGACTCGGCGTTGGACACCACCATCGGGTCGAACACCAGGGCCGAGAACACCCGCAGGCCGCCGAGCCCGGCGGTGGTGGCGAGTGCACCGGGCAGCAGGGACCGCCAGCCGACCCGGCCGCCGAGCAGGAAGTGCTGGCCCCACCAGAAGAACGCCACGCTCATCGCCGCCAGCAGGAGCAGCCGCTCCGCGGTGTCCCACCAGCCGGGCCGCAGCACCGTGCCGGTCTCCACCTCGACGACCAGGAACACGGTGAGCGCGCCCAACCACAGCACCTGCCGCCACAGGTGCCGCCACGACGGCGGTGGAAGCCGCCAGACCCGCTCGTAGACGGTCTGCACCGCTGCCACGAAGGACAGGCCGAACAGCGCCAGGGAGAGCAGCGACAGTGCGCTCGCGGTGCTGCGGACGTGGTGGTCGGCCGCGAACAGGTGCTGTACCGGTGCCGCGGTGCGGCCCGGCAGGCCCATGCCGTCCACCACCCACTGGGCGAAGCCGTGCTGCCGGAACGGGTCGATCGCGGCGACCACGATCAGCAGCGGGACGAGCGTCACCAGCCCGAGGGCCGCGAACCCCATCGACCGCTGCATCAGTTCCAGCCCGGTGCCCTCCCGCCAGAGCCCGCCCGGCCAGCCGCGCCGCCACCGGTCGGCCCATCGCCCGTCCGTCGTCCGTCCGCGCACCGGCCACGAGATCCCGCCGACACCGTGCATGGCACACCTCCCGACGATCCGCCCGCCCTCACCACCATCCTCCGCGCCCGGCGCCGTCGCGCACCGGCGCCCGCGCCCGGGTGTACCCGCGGTCGCCCCTCCGGGCGCGCCGGCCGTCGGCGTCAGGGGCGCTGCCACCAGCGGCGGGGGCGCTCCTGCTCCGCGGCGTCAGCGGCGTCCCGCTCGGCGGCGACGGCCAGGCGCGCGGCCTCCGCGGCCCGCGGGTCGTCGTACTCGCGCGACAGCACCTCGACCCGGCCGGTGGCGGGGTCGTGGCGCACCGTGTCCAGGGCCATGCCGTCGAGCTCGGCGACGGTCTCCGCGTGGGCGGTGGTGTCCAGGGGCATCATCATCAGCTTCGGGTCGTCCGGGGTGACGGTCACCTCCTCGGCGAGCAGGGTGTCCAGCAACCGGCGCGGGGTCTCGGAGGGCAGTCGCTCGTCCACCGCGACGTGCATCAGCAGCTGCTCGAACCCGGTGTCGATCCACCGTGCGTGGGAGACCCACACCGACCGCACCGTCGGGAACTCGCGGATCCGGCGGCGGAGCGCGTCCCGGAGGGCCACGGCCACCGGGTGGGTGGAGCGGGTCAGCCGCATCGTCCTGCCCTCGGTGCCCCGCATCCCGCGGTCGGACAGCGTCCGGATCACCAGCCCGATCGACAGGGCGACCCGGTTCCGGTCGGAGTGGACCAGCAGCACGCGGACACCCGTCCGTTCGGCGATGTCCCACAGCCGCAGCACGTCGCAGTGGAAGGACGCCGCCGGTTCCGTGACCTGCTCGGCGAGGCACGCCGCACTCACGTAGCCCGGCAGTGCCGGAACGCCGTCCTCGCGCTGCAGGAACATCAGCTTGCCGCTCGGCAGGACGGGCAGGTACACCCCGTGGTCCGCCACGGCGGCGATCAGCGCCTCCGCATCGTTCTCGTCCGCGCCACGGTCGAGGATCTCGGCGAGCGCCGCATTCGTGTCCACGCGCACAGCGTACGGGCGGCGTCAACTGCCCTGCGAAGGACGGGGAATCGAAGGGCGTGACAGGATTCCGGAGTGATCGCCGGGACGAGGGGGCGCCGTGACGGAGCAGTGGAGCACCCACGGGATCGAGCTGCTGGACGACCGGGTGGTGAAGCGGTTCCGCCCGTGCGGCGACGGCGAACCCGAGCGGGAGTGGCGCGCCCTCACCCTGCTCGGGCAGCACTGCCCCGACCTGGCCCCCGCACCGCTGGAGGCGGACCTCGCCGCGACCCCGCCGACCGTCGTCATGGCCCGCATCCCGGGCGTCCCGCTGCGCGGCACGGTGGTGACCGATCATCAGGTACGCGCCATGGCTGCAGCGCTGGACGCGATGCACTCCGCCGTCCCCGGCCCGGTCGCCGAGCGGCTGCCGCTCCGCCTGTGGAACGAGCGGCACGCCGCCCGCGGCATCCGCACCCGGTGCGAGCACCTGTGCCGGGCGGATCCGCCCCGGGCCGTACGGCGGGCGGTGGCGGAGGGGATGCGCTGGCTGGACCTGGCGGAACGGGCCCGTGCGGCCGGCCCGGACCTCCCCGCCGTCCTCGGTCAGGCGGACGGCAACCTCGCCAACTTCCTCTGGGACGGCGCGAAGGTCCGCATCGTCGACTTCGAGGACTCCGGCCGCAGCGACCGCGCCTACGAGCTCGCGGAGGTGGTCGAACACGTCTCGGCCCGGGTCGACAGCGACCTCGACGTCCCGTCCTTCCTGGGCCGCTTCGACCTCACCGCGCCCGAGGAGCGGCGGCTGCGCGAGTCCCGCAGGCTCCTCGCCCTGCTGTGGCTGCTGATCCTCGCCCTGGAGGACCCGGCACGCGCCCGCAACCCGGCCGGCACGGCCGAACGCCAGGCGGATCGCCTGCTGACCCTGCTCGGTTGAAGCCGGCGGTCCGGGCCGCCCCTTACCCGTTGTCCGGCCCGGCCGGCCGGTCGGGGTCCTCGTCCGCCGGGGGTGCGGGCTTGCTGTGGAGGACCGCGCGGGCCTGTTCGGCGGCGCGGACGATGCTCTCGCTGATGAAGTCGAGGAACCGGGCGATGTTCTCCAGGCGGGCGGCCGCCGGGGTGTCGGCGCCGAGGACGGCGACGCCCTCGCGGGCGGTGGCGACGAGCCGGTCGTTGGCGCGGGCGCTGGCGATGGTCGCCTGGTAGAAGAGCTCGTCGTCGACGATGTAGCGGTCGCGGCGGCGTTCGTCGCGCTCCCGGCGGACGAGGCTCTGGCCCTCCAGGAAGGCGATCGCCTTGGAGATGGACGCCGGGCTCACGTCGAGGTGCCGGGCGAGCTGCGAGGCGGTGAGGCTGCCCTCGTCGCTCAGGAAGAGACAGGTCAGCACCCTGGCACCCATCTTGGGCACGCCCGAGGCCATGAGGACGGTGGTGAGGGTCTCCTCGTAGTCGGCGACGGCCCCGGCGTCGCGGCCCTGCGGGTGCGGGACGGGCGCCGATCCGCGGGGCGGGGCCGGCTTGCGCCGGTGGGCACGGCGCTCGGTCGCGCGGTGCGCGAGGTCGGACCGGTACGAGGTCGGGCCGCCGTTGCGCATCACCTCGCGCGTGATCGTCGAGGTCGGCCGGTCGAGGCGACGGGCGATCTCGGCGTAGGGGAGGCTGTCGGCCAGCCCCAGCGCGATCTGCTGGCGTTCCTGCTGGGTGAGCCTGCCTCCCGGCATCGCGTTCTCCTCCGTGCTGTTGCGTGCTGCGTGCTGCTGCGCGCCGGCCCGTGGTGGGGTCGGCCGCGCCAGCCTAGCGTTCACCTCTCTCCCATTGCAATGATCGTCGCCCTGCCTGTTGCGTTATCCTCTCGCTGGTTGCAACGATTTGGCGGCTTCTACCTGCTGTTATGTGGATCGGATGCAACGGGTGTGTTGCCATCAATTGGAAAGCAACGTAGCGTTTCTCATGTCAGAAACACAGAGCGAGCACAGGAGAGCACGATGCAGACGTTCGACACCACCGCCCCGATCTCCGCCGTCCTGGACGTGCCCGCCGGACGCATCCAGCTGATCGCCGCCGACCGGGCGGACACCGTCGTCGAGGTCCGGCCCGCCGACCCGTCCAAGGGACGCGACGTCCGGGCCGCCGAACGGGCCACCGTCACCTACTCCGACGGTGTCCTGCGGATCGGCGCCCCCGAGCCCACGGGCAAGCTCCTCGGCTCCTCGGGCTCGCTGGAGGTCACCGTCCAGCTGCCCGCCGGCTCCCGCATCGAGGGCACGGCCGCCGCCTGCGAGCTGCGCGGTGTCGGCCGCCTCGGCGACGTCGCCTTCGACGGCGCGTACCACCGGATCAAGCTCGACGAGGCGGCGAGCGTGCGGCTCACCGCGGTCGACGGCGACGTCGAGGTCGGCCGACTGGGCGGCTCCGCGGAGATCAGCACCACCCGCGGCAGCATCCGGATCAACGAGGCCGGCCCCGGCACCGTCGTCCTCAGCACCCGGTCCGGCGACATCTCGGTCGGCGCCGCCGCCGGCGTCTCCGCCGCCCTGGACGCCGGAACCGGCCACGGCCGCGTCGGCAACGCCCTCAAGAACAACGGCACCACCGAGCTCGACATCCGCGCCACCACCGACCACGGCGACATCACCGCCCGCAGTCTCTGAACGACCGTCACCACGACGGCCGGGCCGCAGCGCACCACCCGCGGCCAGGCCGGCCGTCACCGCCGCCCCGCGATCCACCGCGGGGCGAGGAGCGGCCCGAACACCACGACCCGCGAACGACCAGGGGGAACACCATGACGAAGAACAGCACGACCTCGAACGCTGCGACCTGGACCGGCACGGTGCCGGTCGACGACACGGAACTGGCCGTCACCGACACCGGCGGCCCCGGCATCCCGGTGGTCTACCTCAACGGCCAGTTCGCCACCCAGGGGTACTGGCGGCGGGTCGTCGCCGACCTGGGCGCCGGGTGGCGGCACATCACCTACGACGAGCGGGCCCGCGGCCGGACGTCGGGTCGCTCGGCGGACTACTCCTTCGAGGCGGCCGTCCGCGACGTCGACGCCGTCCTCGCGGCCAGGGGCGTCGACCGGGCCCTGGTGGTGGGCTGGTCCTACGGCGCGTTCGTGGGGGCGCACTGGGCCGCCCGGAACCCGGAGCGCGCCCTGGGCGCGGTCCTGGTCGACGGCGCCTTCCCCTACGACTGGCTGGACGAGGCGATGGAGCAGCGGATCCGCAAGCAGTTCCGGCAGTGGGGCCGATTCCTGCCGCTGCTGCGCCCGACCGGCCTGACCCCGCGGATGACCGCCGACGAGATGGCGGACTGCAACATCGAACTCGGCCGGATCTCCCGGGAGCGCGAACTGGGCCCGGTGCTGGACGGCATCACCGTCCCGGTGCGGTACGTCGTCGCCTCGGGGTCGTCCCTCGGCAGCCGCGGTGACGAGCAGGAGCGGATCCGCACCAGCCTCGACGCGGTGACCGCCCGCAACCCGCTGATCGCGGTCGGCGCGAAGGTGGCGAGCAACCACGGCGGGGTCCTGAAGAAGGACTTCGCGGCCATCGCCGCCGCCGTCCGCGAGGTCGCCGCCCTCGGCGGAGAACGGAACTGACGACGCGACCGCGGGTGGCAGGCGGCGGCCGACGGTCAGGCGTGCTCCGTGACGCCGCCGTCGGCCGCCGCCTCGTACACCGCGATGCCGAGCCGCGCGCGGACCCGGGCGGGCACGCGCAGCGCCTCCAGGCCGGAGTACCGGCCGGTGGGGGTGACGATCCGCCGGCCCGCCGCGGTGAACCGGGCGCCGAAGGCCTCGACGACGCGGTCCTCGTCGCGGGGGCCGGGTCGGTGCGCTTCGTTGCTGTGCGGTCGTCCGCCCGTGGGACGGCATTCTGCCGGTCGCCGCCGACCGGCGGGGCGTGGTCAGCCGATGACGATCATTCCGGCGAGGAGGACGGCCAGGCAGACCAGGCCGGTGACCCGCTGCCGCCGGTTCCAGTGGCTCCATCCCAGGCTGCTGGACGGCGTCCTGCTCCTGACCCATCCGAGCCCCGCCAGTCCTGCCGTGAACAGGACCCACCCAGCGGTCGAGCGCATCGTCGTCCCCCGTCTGCCGCCGGTCCCCGCCCGCGGCGCCGCCGATCGTCCCACGGGTGGGACGCGCGCACCACGGCGATTCCCCCGGCGGCCGGGGGTCAGGCGTCGTCGGGGGAGAGGTGCGGGATGTCGGCGCGGAAGAGGCTGACCAGGAGTCCGTAGGCCTCGCCGTGCGGGGTGCCGTCGGCGGAGTACGGCTCGGTGGAGTAGGGCTCGGTGGCGTGCGCCCGGACGCGTCCGGTGAGGGCGCGGGCCTCGTCCGGGGTGAGCCAGAGGTGGCGGAGCACGGTGTGGGTGGTGTCGCCCTGGTCGGGCAGCATCTCGGAGAGGGCGGCGTTGATCAGGAACTCGGGGCCGATCGCGGCGTCCTCGTGCAGGCGGAAGCCCCGGCCGACCAGGCCGAAGTACTGCTCGGTGCCGCCACGCACCTGCCGGGTCTCCGCGAGCCGGACGAGTCCGGCCTCCTGGAGCACCCGGACGTGGTAGCCGACGGTGCCCTTGGCGAGCCCCATCGCCGTGGACAGCTGCCGCAGGGTGGCCGGCCGCTGCCGCAGCACGTTGACCATCCGGTGGCGCACCGGATGCCCGAGCGCCTTGAACTGGGCGGGCGATTGCAGCACGAGGGGCTCGTCCCCGGTGGCGTCCATGCGGAAAGTGTCCAACTTTCTCAACGCTTTGACAAACGGGCCGACGGGCCGTCAGACTCCACTCGAAAGCGTTCGGATTTCTCGACACTTGATGGTCCGTCCGCCAGTCCGCCCGCCTGCCACCCCGTCTTCGGAGGAACCGTGCCCCTCTCCACCGCACAGGTCGTCACCGACCGCCCCCAGCACCACCTGGAGCAGATCGTCAAGGAGCTCCGCCACTCCGCCGCCGCCGCACACCTCACCCCGGACGGCCGGGCCACGGCCGATCTCGGCACCGGCCGCTGCGTCCTGACCTTCGAGGGCGACCACCTGGCCCTCACCGCCACCGCGGCGGACGCCGAGGCGCTGGCCGCCGTGCAGCAGACCGTCGGCGAAGCCGTGCAGCGCGCGGCCGCCGATGTCCCCGCCGTCGCCTGGAGCGACCGGTTCCCCGGGGACACCGTCGAGCCCACCCACCCGGTCACCGCCGACTACGTCCTCGACCACTGCACGCCCGCCGACGGCCTGCTGCAGGACCTGGTCGCCGAGACCCGCGCCGCCACCGGCGGAGCGTCCCGCATGCAGGTCTCCCACGACGAGGGCGCCCTGCTCACCATGCTGACCCGGCTGGTCGGCGCCCGGCGGGCCGTGGAGGTGGGCGTGTTCACCGGCTACTCCTCGATCTGCATCGCCCGCGGCCTCGCCGACGGCGGACGGCTGCTCGCCTGCGACGTCAGCGAGGAGTGGACGGCCCTGGCCCGCCGCTACTGGGAGCGCGCCGGTGTCGCCGACCGGATCGACCTGGAGATCGCCCCGGCGCTCGACACCCTGAAGGCGCTGCCCGCCGAAGCCGACATCGACATCGCCTTCGTCGACGCCGACAAGGGCTCGTACCCCGCCTACTACGAGGAGCTCGTGCCCAGGCTGCGCCCCGGCGGGCTGATCGTCCTGGACAACGTCTTCCTCGGCGGGCGCGTCCTCGACCCCGCCTTCACCGAGCCCGCCCACCGGGCGATGCGCGACCTCAACGCCCTGGTCGCGTCCGACCCCCGGGTCGACGCCGTGATGCTCCCGGTCCGCGACGGCGTCACCCTCGCCCGCAAGCGCTGACCACCCCGGGCCGGAGCCGGGCCACGACACGGGCCGACCGGGGCGGACGGGCCGGCGCCGCGTCCGACCGAATGTGCTTGCGCAGCCGTCCCGGGTCGGGACAGGGTGGGCCGACACCCCGACGGAAGCAGCAGAGATGACCGCGCAGAGCACCCACGTCGACCACGAACTCGTCGCGGCCGCGGCCGAGGTCGCCCGCACCCGCTGCCGGGGCGACAACCACACCATGGCGGCTGCGGGCCGAGCCCGGGACGGACGGATCGTCACGGCGGTGAACGCCTATCACTTCACGGGCGGCCCCTGCGCCGAGCTCGTCCTCATCGGTGCGGCTGCGGCCCAGGGCGTCCACGAGCTGGAGACCGTCGTCGCCGTGGGGGACCGCGACCGGGGGATCGTGCCGCCCTGCGGCCGCTGTCGGCAGGTCCTGCTCGACTACTTCCCCGGCATCGAGGTCATCGTCGGCTCGGGCGACCGCGTCCGTGCCGTGCCCGTCGCCGAGCTGCTGCCCGAGACCTACGTCTGGGCCGACCACCGGATCGACGCCGAGTAGGTCAGGGCTCGGGGAGGTCGGTGAGGCCGGCCGGGAAGTCCGGGTGCGAGGACCAGGCGGCGAGGCCTTCGAGGACCACGGCCCAGGCGCGGGCCGCCTCACCGGACTCACCCCGGTCCAGGGCCTCCTCCGTCCGCGTGAGGTGCTCGTCGACCGCGCGGGACCACGTCTCGTACGCCGCGGCGACCTCACCCCTGCCGCTCCACGGCCCCGCCGGCCCGGCCTGCTGCCGGCGCGCGGTGACGAACGCCCGGACGGCGGCCAGTTGTCCGGCGGTCGGAAGGCCCTCGTGCGTACTCATGCCCGGTCCTCGGTGGCGGTGGCGGCCACCCGGCCCGCTGCAGCTCCTCGACGGGACGGCGCCGTGATCTCCGGCTGCCCAAGCTACCCCGGCGGCGCTACGGACGCGATCCCGGGCGCTGCCCGCGCGCCACGACCTGTCCGGGGCCGCCGGTCCCTTGCGGCGCGCGCCCGCCGGGCCGTCCGGTCAGGGCAGGGGCTCGCCGCGGGCCGTCAGCCACAGGTCGTACCACTCCTCGTGGGTGAGCTCCGGCTCGCGGACGGCCGCATCGCGGCAGGCGCGGATGCGGTCCGGGTTCGCGGTGCCGACGACCGGGGCGATCCGCGCCGGATGCCGCTGCAGCCACCACAGCACGACCGTCTCCGGCGTGGTGCCCTTCGCCTCCGCCAGCTCGGCGACCAGCCGGGCCGTCCGGTGCTCCCGTTCCGACTGCTGACGGCCGGTGAAGCGGCCCTGCGCGAGGGCGCCCCAGGCCTGCAGCCGGACGCCGTTGCGGCGGCAGTGCTCGACCGTGCCGAACGGGAACCCGTTGCCCGCGGCCGCGGCCGTGTTGACCAGCACACCGGCCTCCAGCCAGTCCCGCTGCGCCAGACTCATCTCCACCTGGTTCGCCACCAGCGGCAGGTCCAGGTGCGCCTGCAGGTCCTCGATCTGCGCGGCGCCCATGTTGGAGACGCCGAACGCCCGCACCAGGCCCTGCCGGTGCAGGGACGTCAGGGCGTCGGCGATGTCGGCCGGATCCGCCAACGGGTCGGGACGGTGCAGCAGCAGGACGTCGAGGACGTCGGTGCGCAGCCGGGTCAGGCTCTCCTCGGCCCGGCGGACGATGCTGCTGCCGCGCAGGTCGTAGATGCCGGGCCGGTCGCCCTCGGAGAGGCGGATCCCGCACTTGGTCTGCAGGGTGATCCGCTCGCGCAGGCCCGGCGCCCGGGCGAGCACCTCGCCGAAGACCGCCTCCGCCTTGCCGCGCCGGTAGATGTCCGCGTGGTCGAACACCGTGATCCCGGCGTCCAGCGCCGCCTCGACCGCGGCCTCCGCCGCCGCGACGTCCGCCGGGCCGTACCCCTCGGAGTCCCAGTCACCGCCCAGGCCCATGCAGCCGTACAGCAGGCGTTCCCCGTCCGGGCGCGTCGTCGTCATGCGGCCACCCTAGGCGCTCGCTCGCGGACTCCCCGCCGGTGGGTGCGGTGGCGGCGGCGAAAACCCGGTCCCCGTGCCGGGCGCGGGGCCGTAGGCTCGGCGCATGGCTGATCATGATCACGTTGAACGGGCCGGAGCCGCGGGGCCCGTGACGGCCGAGGACCTCGCCGAGGGTGTGCGGCTCGTCGTCGCCCTGCTGCGCCGGCCCGCTGCGCTCGCCGCGGACTGGGGGCGGCCCGCCGGCAGTCTGGAGTGGAGCTGCTGGGAGACGGCCGAGCACCTGGCCGACGACCTGTTCTCCTACGCGGCCCAGCTCGGCCCGCAGTCGCCCCCGGCCGACACCCACGTGCCGTTCGTCTGGCGCCGGGAAGCCCCGGGCAAACCCGCGAACGCGATCTTCGCCGAGCGGGCCGGCGGGCCGGAGGGCGTGGTCCAGGTGCTGGAGGCCTGCGGGGCGCTGCACGTGGCGATGGTGCGGACGGCGCCGCCGCAGGCCCGCGCCTTCCACGTGTTCGGGACGACGGACCCCGAGGGCTCCGCGGCCATGGGCCTGGTCGAACTGTTCGCGCACGCCGAGGACCTGGCGCTCGGCCTCGGGCTCGACTGGCAGGCCCCCGCCGACGTCTGCGCCCGCGTCCTGCCCCGGCTGTTCCCCGGGGCCCCGACCGGCACCGACCCCTGGCCGACCCTGCTGTGGGCGACCGGCCGCGGCGACCTCCCGGGACGGCAGCGGCTCACCCGATGGCAGTGGGACAGCACACCGCGGTCCTGACCGGAGGGCACCCGCTCGCTGTGGGGTCAGCGGCCGGCCGCCGGCCCGCCGGTGCGTCGGCGGTCCGGCCGCTACGCCTCGGTGCGGGCCCGCAGGGCGTCGGCGAACCAGCTGAGGACGGGGGCCAGGGCGGGCGGGACGGGCCAGCCGTTGATCACGGCCAGCAGGTGCCAGTACCGCTCGGTGCGGGGATCGCCGGCGATCTCCAGACGGGTCAGCAGCCAGCGCCGCAGCCCGGCGTCGTCGGGACGGCCGAAGGTCCGCGCGTAGCGGGCGGTGAGTGCGTCGACCACGGTCGCCGCCCCGGCCGAGCGCGGCGCGGTCCCGGCGGCGAGTGCCCGGCCGACGGCGTCGCGGACGGCCTCGGTGAGGTCGTGGTGCAGGCCGGTGGTGTCGCCGAGGGCCCGCTCGGCCGCCTGGTACTCCGCCATGCGGCGGACCGAGGCGCGGAAGTCTGCGTCCCGGGCGAGTCCGGCGAGTTCGATCCAGGCCTCGACCTGCTCGGGTTCGGGGTCGTCGGGCAGCTCCGGCAGTGCGGAGCGGAGCATCTCGACGAATTCGGCGTTGGCGTCCAGGCCTCCGAAGGCCGCGTCGACGAACTCGTCGATCAGGTTCCGGCGTTCGGCGTCGGACAGGGTGGCGAGCTTGTGCATGAAGTCCGTCTCCTCCAGGGTCGAGCCCTTCTTGGCCACCGCGCGGAGCACCGCCCGGCGCAGCCGGAGGGTGCGGATCTGCACCTCCAGGGCGTCGGCGTGCGCGGCCGCGACCTCGGACACCGAGACCTCCCGGTCCAGCACCCGCCGGATCGCGGCGAGGTCCAGTCCCAGGTCGCGCAGGGTGCGCGCCAGGTCGAGGCGCGCGAGCGCACCGAGGTCGTAGAGCCGGTAGCCGGCCGGGCTGCGGTCCGTCGGCGGCACGATCCCGGCATCGGACCAGAACCGAACCGTCTTGACCGTCAACCCGGTCCGCCGGGCCAGGGCCCCGATCGTCAAGAGCGTGTCGCCGTCCATGCCCCCACTCTGACGTCTCCCCCCACGGGAGACTCAAGTCCGCCGTCCCGGCGGCTCCTTCCCGCCCGCGCCAGGGTCGTGAACCGTCGGGCTCCCGATCCGCGCGGCGGGACAGGGGGGGGAGCGGACCGTGCAGATGACGGCTTTCGACGCGTACGAGCGCCGGACGTGGGCGGGCCGCGCAGCGGCCTTCGCGGGGAGCGTCGCGGAGCTGTGTGCCCGTCCCGTCCCGCAGTTGCTCGACGCGGCGGGTGTCGCGGCAGGGGACCGCGTGCTCGACGTGGGGACGGGGCCGGGCACCGCGGCCGCGGCGGCCTGCGAGCGGGGTGCGAGGGTGACCGCGGTGGACGCCGAGCCCGGCATGGTGGCGCTGGCCGCCCGGAACGTGCCCCGGGCCGAGGTCCTGACGGCCGTTCTGCCGGAGCTGCCCTTCGCGGACGGCGGGTTCGACGCCGTGGGTCGGCAACTTCGTGCTCAACCACGTGGGCCGTCCCGGGCGGGCGCTGGCGGAACTCCGCCGGGTGGCCCGCCCCGGCGGGCGGATCGCCCTGACGGTGTGGGCCCACCCGGCCCCCGCGGGCCAGTCGCTGCTCGGCCGCGCCGTCGCGGCGGCGGGTGTGGTCGGGCCCCCGTACCTGCCGCCGCCGCCCGGCGAGGACGAACTCCCGCACGGCCCCGACGGACTCGTCCGGCTGCTCACCTCGGCCGGACCGCGCGGGGCGAGGTGCGACACGCTGCACTGGCGGCACCGCACCGGCGCCGAGGAGTGGTGGAGCGGCCCGGCCGCCGGGGTGGGCTTCGTCGGCCAGGTGCTGCTCGGCCAGGACGAGCCGACCCGGGAGCGGGTCAGGCACCACTTCGACACCCTCTCCCGGGAGTTCCTCTCGCTGCCCCGTACCGCCCTCCTGCTGAGCGCCCACCGCTGACCCGGGGGCAGGCCGCCGGTGCCGGCCGGGGGTCAGGCGTGGTGGTGGAGGACGGCGTCCTTGAGGTTCCGGTTCTCGGGTGGGAGGGGCTCGGTGCGGGAGAGCCGGACGGCGGTGCCGCGGGCGAGGTCGAAGGCGGCCACGGGGTCGGGCCGGTCCGTCCAGGGGGCGGCGCCGCACCAGCGTCCGACCAGCCGGAACTGCTCCAGGGCGGCGGCGTGCAGACCCGCCTTGGTCAGGTGGTCGGCGAGCAGGTGGCGCACGGGGGGCAGGCGGGGATCGTCCGCCGGGACGGTCGCGAGGGCCGCCGCAACGGCCTTGAGCCGCCGCCTGGCGGCCAGCGTGCGGGGGAGCGCCCGCAGACCGCTGTGGGTCTCGAGTTCGGAGAGCGCGTGGACGTAGACGCCGGCCAGCGGGCTGCCGGCGGGGGCCTTGTCCATGGCACGGCGGGCGAAGGCCATCATCTTCCGGTTGCTGCCGTACCACTTGGCGCACCAGTACTGCATGGCCTGCCAGTGCCCCTCGTAGTGGTACGGGGCGCGTTCGACCAGCCCGTCCCAGAGCGGTCCGAACCGGTCCGGCGTGTACTGGGCGCCGCGTGCCGCGAGCACCATGACCACCCACGGGCCGGGGTTCTCCGGCGCGAGCCGCGCGGCCCGCTGCGCCGCGCCGATCGCGGCCGGCAGCAGCTCCCGGAACTTGGTCATCCGCTCGGCCGGGACCTGGTGCGCGTAGCCGCTGCCGCGGATCGCCCACGCCCGCTGCACCATGTGCTTGGCCTCCAGGGTGGCGGCGTCGCAGTCGTCCGGGGCGGCGGCCCGCCAGGCGGTCAGCCAGCCGTCGTCCTGTTCGGCGATCTCGGCGAGCAGCTCCAGCCTGGACCAGTGTTCGTCCCAGTCCTCGCCCGCCGCCGCCACGAACGCGGCGGCGGGCCGCCAGTCGCCCGTCCAGGCGGCCTCGCACATCGAGCGGACGGTGGCGCCGCGGTCCGCCGGCGCCGGCGGACCGGCCCGGCGCGGGTCGAGCAGGGCGCGCGGCACCAACCCGTACGCGGCGGGATCGAAGGTGGTGCGCGCCCATGCGGCGGCCTTGGACGTGCGGTAGGGACCCCGGAGCCAGGTGACGAAGTACGTCCCGGCGATGACCATCAGCAGGAGACTCACGGCCGAGGATCCTTGCAGGTCGTGAGTGGTACGGGCAATGGGGATGCGGCCACGTTCACGAGGCCTTCGCGGGGCCCGCGGGACGGCACCGGCCCGGCTGCCGGGGGAGCCGGCACACGCGGGTCGGACACCTCCCGCGAGGCGGCGGCGCACGGCCGCAACGCCCGCTCCCGACAAGCAGGATGACGATGGACCGGGCCGTCCGTGACGGAGCGCGACGGGCCGCCAGCGGGCCACCGGCGGCAGACCCGGCGCGACGCCGTGATTGCGGCGCGGACCGGCTGAGCAGGCTCAGGTGAGGCCGGCCGGCCGTCGCCGACGGCCACCCGCTGTGCGGCGTGCCCGAACCGGCCTGCCGCACCCGACCCGGAGGACGCCCGTGCCGCTTCCCGCGGAACCCCTGCGCAAGCTCGGCTTCCTGACCATCGGCCTGTTCGACGAGCACGACCCCGGCCGCGGCCACGAGTCCACCCTGCAGCTCGTCGAACTCGGCGAACGGCTCGGCCTCGACAGCGCCTGGCTGCGCCACCGGCACCTGCAGTTCGGCATCTCCTCCCCGGTCGCGGTGCTGGCCGCCGCCTCGCAGCGGACGAGCCGCATCGAGCTCGGCACCGCGGTCGTCCCGCTCGGCTGGGAGAACCCGCTGCGGCTGGCGGAGGACCTCGCGACCGTCGACGTCCTCTCCGGGGGCCGCCTCAACCCGGGGGTCAGCGTCGGTCCGCCGATGCACTTCGAGCGGGTCCGCGAGGCCCTGTACCCCGACACCGCCGAGGCCGAGGACTTCGGGTTCGCCCGGGTGCGCCGCCTGCTCGACCTGGTCGGCGGCAAGCCGGCCGGTGACTTCCGCGGGACGGAGGGCATCGAGGCGTTCTCCGACCGGGTCCAGCCGTACGCGCCCGGTCTGGCCGACCGCATGTGGTACGGCGCCGGCAGCCTGGGCTCCGCCCGGCAGGCCGCCGAGCACGGGATGAACCTGCTGGTCAGCAGCGTGGTGAAGGCCGAGGAGGGCGAGGACTTCGGCGCCGTCCAGCTCTCGCACGTGCGGGCGTTCCGCGAGCGCCACCCCGACGGCGCCCGCGCCCGGGTCTCGCAGGGCCTGGTGGTGATCCCCACCGACAGCGCCACCCCGGCGCAGCGGGCGAAGTACCGCGAGTACGCCCGCGCCCGGCTGCCGCGGACGGCGGCCCCGCAGGGCCCGGCCCGGCTGCTCTTCGCGCCCGACCTGGTCGGCAGCTCGCAGGAGATCGCGGAACGGCTGTACGCGCACCCCGCCTTCCGCGAGGTCGACGAGGTCGCCTTCGCACTGCCCTTCACCTTCGGGCCGGAGGACTACGTGCAGATCCTCACCGACATCGCCACCGCCCTCGGCCCGGCCCTGGGCTGGCGTCCCGCCACCGACTGACCTCCCCCGCCCGCCCGATCGCCGCCCGGCCCGCGCCGGGGGGACGCCGCTCAGCCCGCCGGCAGCCGGACGGGTGCCGAGGTCGGGCCCTCGCGTCCCGCCCGGTCGGTGCAGCTGACGGCGTACCAGGGGCCGGTGGCGGCGGACGGCGGCCGGTACCTGCGGACGGTGAGCGCGGGCAGCAGCGCCACCAGCCGGGCGGGGTCGGCCGGCGGACGCGGACCCGGGTCCTCGGCGTACCCGTAGACGGCGAACCGGAAGGCGTGCGGGCGGCCCGAGCGCGGCGGCGGGGTGATCTGCAGGTCCCGCCGGTCCGGGGAGGGGTGCAGGGCCGGTGCCGCGGGCGGCGCGGTGCCGGCGAGCCGCGGCAGCAGGGGCACCAGGGCGGGGCGCGACCAGTGGTCGGCGGCGAGCCTGCGGATCGCGCCGATCCGGTCGGTGCGGGCGGACCGGGCGCTGAAGAAGACGTCCCCGCCGATCGAGCCGACGGCCTCGTTGAGCGCGAGGTGGCGGGAGAGCTCCGCCGGGTCCTGCCAGGGCGCGGGCCGCCCCGGGGCACCGGGCCGGGAGGCGGACTGGCCGATCCACACCTGGGTGTCGGTGCCCGCCGCCTGTGCGGCCCACCAGCGTGCCAGGACGGCGTAGTCGGCGATCTCGAAGCCGATGTGCCAGTACAGCTGCGGGGCGATGTAGTCGACCCAGCCCTTGCGCACCCAGCCGCGGGAGTCGCAGAACTGCGCGTCGTAGGACTGCAGGGCGGTGGTCGCGGACCCGGCCGGGTCGGTGGACCGGTTGCGCCAGACGCCGAACGGACTGATCCCGTACACGGCGTCCGGCCGGGCCGCCCGCACCCGGTCGCGCAGCTGCCGGACGGTCAGGTCGATGTTGTCGCGGCGCCAGGCGGCCCGGTCGGTGAAGCCGCGGGCCTCGGCGGCGAAGCTCCGGTCGTCGGGGAAGCCGCGGCCGTCGGGCGCCGGGTAGGGGTAGAAGTAGTCGTCGATGTGCACGCCGTCCACCTCGTACCGGGTGACGGCGTCCATCACGGCGTCCAGGACGAACGCCCGCACCTCGGCGAGACCGGGGTCGTAGTACAGCTCGCCGTCGTAGGCGAGGGCCCAGTGCGGATTGCGGCGGGCCGGGTGGTCGGCGACCAGCCGGCCGGGATCGGCGTGGATCGCGACCCGGAACGGGTTGAACCAGGCGTGGAAGGCGAGGCCGCGCTCGTGCGCCGCACGGACCGCGAAGGCCAGCGGGTCCCATCCCGGGTCCTGGCCCTGGACACCCGTCAACCACTGCGACCAGGGCTCCAACCGGGACGGCCAGAGGGCGTCGGCGGTCGGACGGACCTGGACGAACACCGCGTTGAACCCGGTCGCCACCGCCGAGTCGAGCAGCGCCTCGAAGTCCGCCCGTATCTGCTCGGCTCCGAGCCGCCGCCGGTCCGGCCAGTCGGTGTGGTTCAGGCAGGCGATCCACAGGCCGCGCATCTGCCGCTTCACCGGGTGCGGCGCGACCGCCGGCGCCGGCAGCGTCCCGGGCGGATCCTCCTCCGGGCGCCCCGGCACCGGCCCCGGTGCCGGGGGAGCGGCGGCACCCGTGCAGACCGCCGCTGCCAGCGCGGCCAGCGCGGCCAGGACCTCCCGGCGCCCGGGCCGCCGATGGGCCGCCGTCATCCGGTGCCGCCCGGCGGCAGGGACGGGCCCGCCGGTGTCCTCGCAGCGGCGGCCGGGGCGCAGCGGATGCGGTGCAAGGGGGCTCCTCCTCGGTCGGGACGACCGTCCCCCGGGCGGAGCCGCCGCGCCGGGTGACCGTCCCGCCGCGTCCCCCGAACGGGAGTCCGGATGCGGCCGAATGCCGGGCAGCGGGCCGCCGCCGTGCCCCGGTGTCAGCGGGTCGGGACCGGACCCGTCGACCCCCTGACGATCAGTTCGGTGGCCGGTTCGACGTGCAGCGCTTCGACGGTGTGGCCCTCCATCAGCCGCATCAGGAGACCGACGGCCAGTCCGCCGAGCTCCTCCAGCGGCTGGCGGACGGTGGTGAGCATCGGCGCCGTGCTCAGGGTCAGGTACAGGTCCGGCCGGTACCTGCAGCTGGACCTCGGCCAGCCGACCCGCTTCGACCGGGTCGCCGTCGACAGCGGCGACAAGCCGGGTGACTGCGCCCGGGCCTGGGAGCTGTCGGTCAGCGAGGACGGCACGACCTGGCACCGGGTCGGCTCCGGCACCGGGACGGGCCAGCTCACCACGGTCGACGTCCGCGGGACCCGCGCCCGCTACCTGCGGGTGACCGGTACGGGCAGCGCCCCCAGCTGGTGGAGCGTGGCGGACGTCCGCCTCTACCGCTGACGGCCCTGCCCGAACCCCGGGGCGGAACAGCGGTGCGGCGGCACGGTCCTGGACCGTGCCGCCGCACCGGAGCCGCCGGGGTCAGGCGACGCTTACCGCGCTCCAGGCCGCCGCGACCGCGTTGTACTCGGTGCTGCCGGCGCCGTACAGGTCCTTGGCCGCGTTCAGGGACGCGGTGCGCGCGCCCTTGTAGTCGGTGGTGGACGTCATGTAGACGGTCAGCGCCCGGTACCAGATCCTGGCGACCTTCTGGTTGCCGATGCCGGTGACCGTGGAGCCGTTGCAGGTGGGGCTGTTGTAGGTGATGCCGTTGATCGTCCGGCTGCCGCTGCCCTCACTGGCGAGGAAGAACCAGTGGTTGCCCACGCCCGAGGAGTTGTGCACGTCCAGCTGGCCGACCTTCTTGCTCCAGCAGTCGGCCGAACGGCCGTCCAGCGAGGGCTTGTCGAAGCGGCGCAGCCACGGCGGGGTCGACTGGTCGCTGAACAGGTAGTCGGGGGTGTCGATGCTGTTGTTGGCGTACCACTCGACCATGGTGCCGAAGATGTCGCTGGTCGACTCGTTGAGGCCGCCGGACTCGCCGCTGTAGCGGAGGTTGGCGGTCGCGCTGGTGACGCCGTGGGTCATCTCGTGGCCCATGGTGTCGAGGTCGACCTGCTCCGGGTCGGTGGTGCCGTCGCCGTCGCCGGTCATCATGCAGAAGCAGCTGTCGGACCACTGGGCGTTGTCCCACTTGGTGCCGACGTGCACGAAGACGGTGGCGCCCTTGCCGTCGTTCTTGATGCCGTTCCGGCCGAAGGTGTTCTTGTAGTAGTCGTACGTCCAGGCGGTGTTGGCGTGGGCGTCGACGGCGGCGGTGGCGCGGTCGGTGGAGAACTTCCGGCCGTCGCCCCAGATGTCGTCGGCGTCGGTGTAGAGCGTGCCGGAGCCGGCGTTCAGGCTGCTCGCCGAGACGTTGCGGGCGTCCTTGGTGACGGTACCGCGGGTCGGGTCGACCAGCGCGTACAGGCCGTTGGACTGCAGCGTGGTGTCGACGGTGACGGTGCCGGTGTACTCCGAGCGGCCGGTGCCGGAGGCCTCGTGCTCGGCGTCGAACTGCTCGATCTCGGCACCGGTGGTGGCGTCGGTGACGACGACCCGGCCGGAGGGCTGGCCCTGCTTGCCGAGGCCGCTCACCGTGGTCTGCCAGGCGAGCCGGGCGGTGCCGTCGGCGGCCCAGACGACCAGCTGGGGCTGGGAGGTGGCGGACGAGATGCCGGGTGCGGCGGCCAGCGCCTTCGCGGCGATCGCCTGCGCGGGGACGCTCGGGACGGTGCTCCGGACGGCGGGGCTGTGGCCCTTGGCGCGGGTCGAGTCCTTGAGCCGTCCGCGGGCGTCCTGGTGCACCACCAGGTCGCCGCCGATCACCGGCAGGCCCTGGTAGGTGCGGTCGAAGCGGACGTGCTGGGTGCCGTCGGGGTCGATCACGACGTCCTTGACCAGGAGGTCCTGGCCGGCGCCGAAGCCGAACTGTCCGGCGTTGCGGGCGACGTTGGCCCTGGCCGCGGCGATCGCGCTGCCGTGGCCGGGGACGGCGGATGCGGTGGAGACCTGGACGCCTGCGGCGACGAGTGCGGCGGTTGCCGCCAGGGCGCCGGCCGTGAGGGTACGCCGGCGTGAAGAGGAGGTGGGGCCCACTCTGTACTCCAGTCGGTAGCTGTGGGGGTGCCGACTGAGAGCGTGGCCGTGAACAGACAAACACTTCTACGAAACAGTATGGAATTTGACCATTCCGTAGCCGAAGATGTGATGAATTCCGATCGAATCCGATCGAAATGAACAGGTGTCAGGGCATGCAGAAGGGGCGCGTGGGATGTCCCACGCGCCCCTGGTCCGTTCGTGCCTAGCTGAGCGTCCGCAGCGCCGAGGCGTCGAAGGCCTTCAGCTCGTCGTGGCGGCCCTGAAGGACCTTCAGGGCCCAGTCCGGGTCCTGGAGGAGGGCGCGGCCGACGGCGACCATGTCGAACTCGTCGCGCTCCAGGCGGTCCAGCAGGTCGTCGATGCCCTGCACGGGGGAGCCCTCGCCGGCGAAGCCGCGGATGAAGTCGCCGTCCAGGCCGACCGAGCCGACCGTGATGGTGGGCCGGCCGGTGAGCTTCTTCGTCCAGCCCGCCAGGTTGAGGTCGGAGCCGTCGAACTCGGGCAGCCAGTAGCGGCGGGTGGAGGCGTGGAAGGCGTCGACGCCGGCGGCGGCCAGCGGCGCCAGGATCGCCTCCAGCTCGGCCGGGCTCTCCGCGAGCCGGGCGCTGTACGCCTCCTGCTTCCACTGCGAGTAGCGGAAGATCACCGGGAACTCCGCGGAGACGCGCTCGCGCACCGCCGCCACGATCTCGGCCGCGAACTTCGTGCGGGCCACCGGGTCGCCGCCGTAGGCGTCGGTGCGCCGGTTGGTCCCCGCCCACAGGAACTGGTCGAGCAGGTAGCCGTGGGCGCCGTGCAGCTCGACGCCGTCGAAGCCGATCCGCTCGGCCGCCGCGGCGGCGTCGGCGAAGGCGCCGATCACGTCGTCCAGGTCGGCGCGGGTCATCGCCCGGCCGGTGCCCTCGGTGCCGTCGATGCGCAGGCCCGACGGACCGACGGCGGGGGCGTCGGCGTACGGCGGCTCGCCCTGCTTGCGGACCATGCCGATGTGCCACAGCTGCGGCACGATCGTGCCGCCCTCGGCGTGCACCGCCGCGGCGACCTCCGCCCAGCCGGCGAGCTGCTCCTCGCCGTGGAAGCGCGGCACGCGGTCGCTCTGCCCGGCCGAGTCGTGGCCGACGTACGTCCCCTCGGTGACGATCAGGCCGACGCCGGCGGCGGCCCGGCGGGAGTAGTACGACCGGACGTCCTCACCGGGCACGCCGCCCGGGGAGAACATCCGGGTCATGGGGGCCATGGCGATGCGGTTCGGGACGGTCAGCCCGTTCAGCGTGACGGGGCGGGACAGCAGGTCGGCCGCGCGGTTGGCGGTCGATGCGGTGGCGGTCATGGGTGTGTTCCTCGCAGGCACCGGACGACGACGTATGTACGTGCATGTACTGGTGTCTGCCAACGGCGCCCGACGCGGCCGCATTCCGCCGACCCGCCGGCGGTCGGGTGATCCCGGTCACAGCCCGGCCGGCCGTGCCCGGGGCCGCCCGGTCCTCAGGCCGCGCAGCGTCCGCGCGGCAGTTCGACGACCTCGGCGCCGGTGCTGTGCAGGAACCCGGTCACCGACCTCGCGGTGGGCCCGTCCAGGGAGAACGCCCACGGGCCGGGGACGAGCACCGTGTCCACGTCGCCGGCCGCGGCCAGGGCGAGCAGGCTGCGCAGCCCGGCCCTTTCGAGGCAGGACGATCCGACCGTGTCGATCAGGACGCGCGGCCGGGCCAGTCCGAGCGTGCCCGCATGGTCCTGGAGGGCGTGCAGCTGGGTGAGCATCTCCCAGCGGTCGTACGGATAGCAGCGCAGGTAGATCGCCGCGCGGGTGCGGGCGGGGCTGAGGGTCATCGTCGTCCCTTCGGCAATGGGCTGCCCGCCCTCCCGCGCTGCGCGGTGCGCCCCGGGGAGTCCGGGGCCGCTGCGCGTCGGTGTGGGGCGGGGGCGGCCGTGTACTGCCGAAGGGGGCGCGGGGGTGGTGCGCGTCGCCCCGCGGGAGGTGGGTCACCGCGGCCGAGACATCCAGAGTGACCCACTGTGTCCTTATTTGTCTAGACCTACTCGGCGGTGTTACCGGGGCGTCGGCACGTCCGAGGGTGCCGGACCCGTCCCGACCTGCGCACGGGCCGGGCGCGGTCGGCCTGCGGACGGGTCGGACGGTACTACGCGGCGTGCCGGCGGGGTGCGGGGTGGAGCCTTCGGGGGCGCCGGATGCGGGGCCGGTCCGGAGGCGTCCTCGGGCGGCGGCGGTCCCCGGGCGCCGGGTGAGCCGGGGGCGCAGCGCGAGCAGGAGTGCGGCGAGGGCGGCCCAGAGGGCGAGCGTCACCACCGGGCCCGCGAGGTGGGCGCCGCCGAAGTAACTCAGGTCGCTGATCGCGCGGACGGCCGCACCCGGCGGCAGCAGTGCCGAGACGGCGCGCGCCGCGCCCGGCAGGAGGTCGGCGCCGATGGTGGCCCCGCTGGTGGCGTTGCCGACGGTGAGCAGCACCAGGGTCGCCACCGGCAGGCCGACCGGGCCGAGGTAGGTGCCGAGCAGCTTGGTGGTGAAGGCCGCCGCCGCGGCCAGCAGGGACAGCGTGAACACCAGGGGCAGGACGGGGGCGGGCACCGCCCCGAGGACCGGTCCGGCGATCACCGCGCCGACCGCGCCGATCGCCGCCGAGGTGCCGAGCAGCAGCCAGAACCGGTGGCGCAGACGGAGCAGTCCGGCCAGGCCGAGTGCGTTCGAGCCCAGGACGAATCCGGCCAGGGTCACGCCGAAGGCCATGTAGAAGCCGGCGGTGCCGCGGGCGTCGAAGTAGGCGAGCGGCACCACGTCCACCGTGTCGACCCGGTCGCCCGCGCCCCGGGCGTAGGCGTCGACCAGCCGCGTCACCGCGGTCGTGGTGGACGTCCCGGCCGCTCCCGCGGTCTGCAGGGCGAGCCGGTCGGGCCCGTCGGCGGAGAGCGCGGCCACCACGTCGCCGTGCTCCACCGCACTGCGTCCGGCCGCGGCGTCCGGGACGGCGTGCACCTCGACGCTGTCGCCGAGCGCCCGGCCCACCCGGTCCGGCAGGGCGGATCCGGTGACGGCGATCGGCACCCGGTGGGGCTGCGGATCGCGCTGCAGGCCCACGTAGGAGGTGATGAAGGCCGCGGCGACGACCAGGGCGATCACCACCGGCTGGAGCCAGGCCCGCAGCGGCGCGCGGCGGGGTGCGGGGGTGGGGGCGGTGTCCATGGCGAGACCTTCGGGTGGGGCGTCGGTGCTCCGCGTCTCGGCGGAGCCCCGCTGGTATTTACGAGCATATGCTCCTATTGGGGGAGCGGCAAGGCGGTCCTCGCCTGTGCGAGCACATGCTCCTATCCTGGAGGGGAGCCCTGGAGGAGACCATGACACCTGCGCCGGCGAACCCCGCCCCCGCGTGCAACAACCTCGCCCTCCGCAAGGCCGCGCGGTACCTCGGGGCCACCTACGACAAGGCCCTCGCCGCGGCCGGACTCCGGGCCACGCAGTTCAGCATCCTGCAGGTGCTCGACGCGCACGGCGAGACCACGATCACCAGCCTCGCCGAGACGATCGCCATGGACCGCACCACCCTGGCCTCGAACCTCAAGCCGCTGGCCCGCGAGGGCCTGGTGGCGGTCGAGCCCTCGCCGGCCGACCGCCGGGCGCGGATCGCCGCGATCACGGACGACGGCCGGGCCCGGCTCGCCACCGCGGTGCCGCTCTGGCGGGAGGTCCAGTCGAAGTTCGAGGAGGCCTTCGGCGCCGGCGAGGCCGCCGCGCTGCGCACCTCGCTGGACGCCGTCCTCGGCACGGGCTTCGAGCCCTGGGCCGAGTAGCGGACGGCGTCCGCGCGGGTGCCCTCCGGCGCGGACGGCCGGCGGCCGTCAGGCGGACTCGGTGGGCAGGCCGGCCGCCACCCAGTCCTGGATGCCCTCGCGGTACTTGCGGACGTCGGTGTAGCCGAGTGCGGTGAGCCGGTCCGCGACCTGCCCGCTGTTCGGGCAGGCCTCGTTGGAGCAGTAGGTGACGACGGCGGCGTCGAGGTCGGGGAGCAGGCCCGGGGCGAGCGCGTCCACCTCGGCCCGCACCAGCGGGACGGCGCCGGGCAGGTGCTGCGCGGCGTAGTACTCGCCGCCGAGCGTGTCGAGGACGGTGACGGTGCCGGCCTCGATCGCGGCCGCCAGGTCGTCCCGGGTGATGAGTTCGGTCATGTCGTACCTCCACGGGGAGTCGGATGCGGACTATAGTCCGGTTATGGCTTCCGACATTAACGGACCGCAGTCCGGTTCTGCAATCCCCCCGCACCCCGGCGACGCGCCCGCCCGCCCGGTGGACCTCGAACTGCTCCGCACCCCGCCGCCGGTCGAACGCGCCGACGCCGCCCGGAACAGGGCCGCCGTCCTGCAGGCCGCGGCCCGGCTGTTCGCCGAGCACGGCGCGGAAGCCGTCTCCATGGACCAGGTCGCCGCCGCGGCGGGCGTCGGCAAGGGCACGCTCTTCCGCCGCTTCGGCGACCGGTCCGGACTCGCCGCGGCCCTGCTCGACGCCCGCGAGCGCGACCTCCAGGAGGCGATCCTGCGCGGGCCCGCACCGCTCGGCCCCGGCCCCGGCGACGGTCCCGACCCGGACCCCGCCGACCGGCTCACCGCCTTCACCGACGCCTACCTCGACCACCTGCTGGCCCACCTCGACCTGGTGCGGATGTCCGAGACCGCCGCCCGCGGCGCCCGCTACCGCATCGGCGCCTACCGCTTCTGGCACCGCCACGCCTCGGTCCTGCTCGCCGGACGCTCCGAGGACCCGGACCACGACGCCCACGCGCTGCTCGCCCCGCTCGCGGCCGAGCACGTCGCCGCACTGCTGCCCGAACTCGGCGAGCAGCGGATCCGGGCCGGCGTCCGACGGCTCGCCGCCCGGCTGGCAGCACCCCCGGCCGCCTGACCGCCCGGCCTCCGCCTCCTCCGCCGCCTCCGCCGCCCCGGCGTGGTTGCCCCGGGCTCCCACTGCCGGGCCCGCCGGGGGAGACGACAATGGAACGAGGTCCGGCCGGGCGGTCCGGCACCGTCGTCCGCCGCCGTGACGGCCGTTCTCGTCACGGCCGTCGTCGCCACGACTGGGGGCACCCCGATGGGACAGGAAGCCATCAGCGTCGTCGGCCTCAGCAAGCGGTTCGGTCCGGTGACCGCGCTGGACGGGATCGACTTCGACGTCCCGGCCGGCAGCATCTTCGGCCTGCTCGGGCCCAACGGCGCCGGCAAGACCACCGCGATCCGGATCCTCACCACGATCCTGCGGCCCAGCGGCGGCCGGGCCGTCGTCCTCGGCCACGACGTCGTCCGCGAGGCCCCCACCGTCCGCCGGCTCATCGGCCTGGCCGGCCAGTACGCCGCCGTCGACCCCAACCTCACCGGCCGCGAGAACCTCCGGCTGATCGGGCGCCTCACCCAGCTGCCCCGCGCCCGGATCCGCCCCCGCGCCGGCGAACTGCTCGACCGCTTCGACCTCGCCGACGTCGGCGACCGCCCCGTCCGCACCTACTCCGGAGGGCTCCGCCGCCGCCTCGACATCGCCGCCGCGCTCGTCCCCGAGCCGCCCGTCCTCTTCCTCGACGAGCCGACCACCGGGCTCGACCCGCACAGCCGCACCGCCCTGTGGGAGCTGATCCGCGAACTCGTCCGCGACGGCACCACCGTCCTGCTCACCACCCAGTACCTGGAGGAGGCCGACCGCCTCGCCGGCCGGGTCGTCGTCGTGAACGAGGGCCGGATCATCGCCGACGACACCCCCGCCGCCCTCAAGACCCGGCTCGGCAACACCGTGATCGAGCTCGGCATGGGCGACGAGACCCGCGCCGTCCGGGCCGCCACCCTCCTCACCGACCGCCTCGGCGAACCGCCCGAGCGCGAGGGAGTGCTGCTCCGGCTGGCCTCCCGGGACGGCTCCCGGCTGCTCCTCGACGTCCTGCACTCCCTGGACGGCAGCAGCCTCGTCCCGCACACCGTCACCGTCCGCGAGTCGAGCCTCGACGACGTCTTCCTCGCCCTCACCGGCCACCGCACCGGGCCCGACCGGTCCGCCGAGGACGGAGCCGGCGACCCGGCCACCCCGGGAGGCACCCCATGACCGCCACTGCCACCGCCACTGCCACCGCCCCCGGCGCCGGCCGGCTCGGCGCCCGGATCACCGCACCCGTCCGGGACGGCCTCGCGGTGGCCTGGCGCAACCTCATCGCGCTGCGCCGCGTCCCGCGGCTGCTCGTCTTCTCGACCGTCCAGCCGCTGGTCTTCGTGCTGATGTTCCGCTACGTCTTCGGCGGCGTGGTCGGACCGGCGCTGCCGCCGGGCGTCGGCTACGTCGACTTCCTGATCCCCGGCATCTTCGTGCAGACCGCCGTCTTCGGCTCGATGAACACCGCGATCGGGCTGGCCACCGACATGCAGACCGGGCTGATGGAGCGCTTCCGCTCGCTGCCGATGGCGAGATCGGCCGTCCTCTCCGGCCGCACCACCGCCGACCTGGCGCGGAACGTCTTCGTGGTGGCGCTGATGACCGCCGTCGGCTTCGCCCTGGGATTCCGGATCCACGCCGGTGTCCCCGCCTTCATCGGCGGCATCCTGCTGGTGCTGGCCTTCGGCTTCGCCATGTCGTGGATCTTCGCGGTGGTCGGCATGGCCGTCGGCGACCCGGAGACCGCGCAGGCCGCCGCCTTCCCCGTGCTCGCGCCCCTGGTCTTCGCCTCCTCGGCCTTCGTACCCGTCAGCACCATGCCCGGCGGGCTGCAGGCCTTCGCCGACCACCAGCCGGTCTCCAAGACCGCGGAGGCCGTCCGCATCCTCGTCCTCGGCGGCCCGGCCACCACAGCCGTCTGGGAGGCCCTCGCCTGGGACGCCGGCATCGTCGCCGTCTTCGCGCCCCTCGGCGTCTGGCTCTACCGGCGGGCGGTCTAGGCCGTCTCGTTCGGATCCTGCCGGGCACGCGGCGGTGGGCGCCCGCCCGGATCCGAAAGAGATGACCTGGCAGTCTTCGGGCGAGCCGCGGCCCGGCCGGCCCGGAGGTGCCGCGTGGACGGGGAACTCCGGGCCGGGCCGGGCGCGTCAGGGGCGGTCGCCGGGGGCGTCGACGATCGCGCGGGCCAGGACGGCCGTCTCGGCGATCACGTCGCCGGCCTTTCCCTGGAGGCCGTCGCGCAGCACGACCCGGCGCTCGCCCAGGAACTCGCCTGTGTTCCGGTCGAAGATCCACTCCACGCGGACGTCCTGCGAGCTCAGGCCCACCGCGACGCCGTGCCGCCCGGCCGCGTCGACCGAATCCCGGATCACCTCGACGCCCGGGATCTTCGCGGCGGCCCGGTAGAGCGCGGCGGCCACCGCCGGCGGAGCGATCTGCTCCCCGAGCAGGTCGCCGATGGTGCCGAAGGGCCGCTGGTCCGTCCACCTCTCGCCGTGCGGCTCGGAGTTGAGCAGTGCGAACATCTCGTCCGGGTCGGTGGGCAGCCCCGCGAGGTACCGGTAGGTCGGGGAGTGCAGGTTGGGGCTGGGGTTGGTGTCGAGCGGCAGGGTGCCGTCCGGCGCGGGACCCCCGGGACGGCCCGCCTTCACGTCCGCCGCGTCGACCAGGGTGCGGTCCAGCAGCCGCCCGGGCCGGCTGCCGTCCACCGAGAGCCAGACCTGCCGCTCGTGGAGTGCGCCCGGGACCGGCCCGTCGGGCGTCTGGTCCGGGTACTTCACCACCGACATCACGTAGACGAACTGGTTGTTCTCGACCTTCCGGACCGGCCCGCTCGCCGCCACCGCGGCGATCCGGTCGAGCAGCTGCACCGCGGCGGACGGTGTCACCGGCGCCGTCCCGGACGGAGCGGACGACGCCGGCCCGGCCGTGGGCGCCGTGGGCCCGGCCACGGTCGGCGACCCGCGCCCTGCCGGCTCCTCGCCGGGGGTCAGCACCACGGCCAGCGACAGCGCGCCCGCCAGGGCGGGCAGTGCCACCCAGCCGAGCCGTCGCCGCCGCGGGCGGACGGGGGCCTCGACGTTCTCCGTGCCGATCTCGTTCATCAGATGATCCCTCAACAGCTGGCGGCGGTCGGCGGGAAGCGCCGGCCCGTCGTGCTCCGGGATGCCGTTCATGCGCCCTTCCCCTCCACCGACCGGACCGCTGGGACGCGGTCACCCCGTACCTGTCCGCTGCGCCCGGCCGGTTCCGTGCCGGCCGGCGACCGCCGGGGCGCCGCCAACTCCTCCTCGGCCAGCCCGCGCAGCCGGGTCCGCGCCCGGGACAGCCGGGACCGCACGGTGCCGACCGGCACCCCGAGCGCCTCCGCGGCCGCCGCGTAGTCGAGACCGGACCAGACGCAGAGCGTGAACACCTCCCGCTCGGCGCGCCGCAGCCCGGCCAGCGCCCGCCGGGTCGCCGCCAGCTGGGCGGCGTCGTCGAGCCGGCCCACCAGCTCGTCGGTGAAGTCCGGCACGGCCTCCCGCTCCGGCAGCCGGGCCATCGCGGCCCGGTGCCGACGCGCGGCCCGGGCGGTGTTGCGCAGCACGTTGGCGGCGATGCCGAACAGCCACGGCCGCACGCTGTCGCCCTCCTCCAGCAGCTTGGCGCGCAGCCGCCAGGCCTCCAGGAAGGTCAGCGAGACGACGTCCTCGGCGGCGGCCCAGTCCCCGAGCGTCCGCAGGGCGTAGCCGTACAGGGCGTCGGCATGGTCATCGAATATCTCCCCGAAGGCGTTCTGGTGCCCGGCGCGCAGCCGGGACCTCAGTGACGGTTCCACACCCCTACCTGTCCGCTCGCCCGGTGCGGTTCCCGGTCGATCTCCGGACGCCCGGCGGGCCCGGTCGAGCGGCGGTGGTCACGGCGTGGCCCGCTCCTCCGGCGCGATCGCGAAGGCCTCGATCTCCACCAGGAAGTCGGGCCGGGCGAGCGCCGCGACCTGCACCGCGGAACTGGCCGGCGCGTGCTCCGGGTCCAGCACCTCGTCCCAGACCGTGCGGACCGCGGGCAGGTCCGCGATGTCGGCGAGGAAGAAGGTCAGCTTCACCACGTCGCGCCAGCCGGCGCCCGCGGCGGCGAGGCAGCGCTCCAGGTTGGTGAAGACCTGCCGCACCTGGGCGAGCGGATCTCCCGCGCCGACCAGCTCGCCCTTCTCGTCCAGCGCCACCTGCCCGGCCACCGAGACGAACCGCCCCCGCCCGCTCACCACGTGGCTGTAGCGGCCGCTCGGCGCGACCCCGGCCGGCTCCATGATCCGGGTGATCTCCGACATGGCGTCACTCCCTTCCGCGGCCGCACACCCTGCACGGCCGTCGTACGACCCCGCCATCCTCGCGGCCGCGGCCCGCCCGCCGACAGCGAATATCGCGGGCACGAACCGCCGTCGGACGACCCGGTCGGTAGGCTGCACCCCGCCCGGACGGCCGGGCCGGCGGGGAGGCGGGGCGGGTGGCGCGAGCGTGGACACGGACGCTGTGGTGGCGTGCGGCCGTGATGGTGGCCGCTGCGGCAGGGGTGCTCTCCGACGGACCGCTCCTGCAGCGGGTGGTGGTGGGGATCTTCCTGGCCGCGGGCGTGCTCGACCCGGCGCTCGGCACGGCCGAGCGGCTGCGTGCCCGACGGGCCGTCGGCTCCCCGGGGCGGGCCCGGGCCGACCGGCGGGACCGTCGAGGTGACGCCTCGTGAAGGCGACCGACCCCGACGACCGGTGGATCCCGTCGTTCCTGGTCGCCCGGTTCGTCGAACTCGGCAGGGCCGAGGAGGTGGCCCGGCGGGCCCGCGGCGGTGACCGGAACTGCGCGCAGGAGTGGGCACGGATCCTCGGCGGCCAGGACGGCCCCGACCGGCGCGGCGAGGCCCTGGCGGTACTGGAGCCGTACCTCGCCGCCGGCAGGTGGGAGGCGGTTGCGACGGCCTCCGGGCTGCTGGAGCGGTGGCGCCGGGCGGACGAGGCGATCGCCCTGGTCCGCCCGCACGCCGAGGCCGGCGGGCGGGACGCCCTGCACCACCTCGGGCGGCTGCTCCTGCGCAGCGGACGGCCCGAGGAGGCCCACGCGCTGCTGCTGCCGCACCTGAAGGACTGGCACCTCGCCGCCGTCCTGGTGGAGGCCGCGGGAGTACTGGACCGGGACGAGGAGGTCGCCGAGCTGCTGGCCGCCCGGATCGCGGAACCGCACGGCTGCGGCGACCCGTCGTGCACCCGGCGGACCGTCGAGCCGCTCAACGCCGTGGCCCTGCTGGCCGGTGTGCGCGAGCGGCAGGGGCGGACCGGCGAGGCGGTCGCCCTGCTCGGCGACAGCAGCGAGCTCGCCGACCTGCTGGCCCGCCACGACCGGCTCGACGAGCTGCGGGAGTTCGCGGCCGCCGAGTACCACGGGTTCGCCGCCCGGCGGCTCGCCGCAGTGCTGGAGGAACACGGCGACGTGGCGGGAGCGGTCGAGGTCCACCGCTCCCGTCTGGAGAACGGGCGCGGACGGCCCTCGGACGCGGCGCTGCCCCTCACCGAGCTGCTGGTGCGGCACGGCCGGGGCGAGGAGGCGGTCACGGTGCTGCGGGCCGTGCCGGTGTCCCCGTACGGGCCGGAGGCGTGGCTGGTCGAGTCGCTGTGCACCCTCTACGCGGACCTGGGCCGCCCCGAGGACGGCCTCGCCCACCTGGACGGGGTGCGGCGCTGCGACGGTCTCGACGACCGGGGCCACTTCCGGCTGCGCGCCCGGATGCTCGCCGCCTGCGGCCGCCGGGAGCAGGCGATCGAGGAGGCCCGCGCCCGGGACCTGCCCGCCGAGGACCGCTGGTTCCTCGGCGAGCTGCTGTCCGAGGCCGGACGCGGGGAGGAGGCGCTCGCCGCCGTGGCCCCCGCCGCCGACCTCGACCCCGACACCGTGGCCTGGCACCTGCTGGCGCTCGGCCGGGTCGACGAGGCCCTGGCGCTCTACCCGTGGCGCGGTGACGGGACTGCTGCCGGCGGCACCTGATCCACGTGCGGCGACCTCACCTGGCCGGGAGGGGCGGTGCCGGACCTGCCGGCCGACCGGTTCCGTGCGCCGGACGCGGGCGGCCACGGCGGCCCGCGGGCGGCCGGTCGCCCGGAGCACACCCTCGGCCCAGGCCGTCGGGTCGCCCTGACGCTCGTACAGCAGGCGTCCCCACAGCCGTCGGAGGTCGGCGTCACGGACGTCGGCGTCACGGACGTCGGCGTCGCGGACGTCGGCGTCACGGGGATCGGTCATCGGGTGATCGTGGCAGGACGGGCCGGTGCCGCCAAGGAGTTTCCGGTGGCCGGAGGGCGGTCGGACGGATCTCTTCCGGTTCGCCTGCAACCTGATGGGTGGTCAGGAGCGTTCTGCATGGCAGGGACGGTCGAACGCGTGGCCGGTCCGCGGGCTCGGCCGTCCCCGGCCGGCCCGTACGCAGGGCAGCCGACCCCCCGGCTGCCGCCGAGGAGGAACGAGGAAGACGATGAGAACCTCACGCGGCCTGGCCGGCCTGTTCGCGGTCGGTGTGGCCGGCGCCGTCACCGTCGCCCTGCTGCCGGGCTCCGACGGCGACCCGGAGTCCCCGCGTCCCGTCCCCGCCGCCGCCGCGGGCAGCGCCGCGGGCAGCCCCGCGCCGGCCCGGACGCCCGGGCCCTCGCCGTCACCGACCTGGGACGGCGTCGTCCGGTCGATCGGCGACGGCTCCACCTCGGACACCGGCCCGCAGCCGAACCGGCCGCCCGTGGCGAAGCTCAAACCCGGTGAGAAGCCGCCGCAGTTCGTCGTCTTCTCCTGGGACGGCGCGCTGGAGAACGAGGACCACCTGTTCTCCCACTTCCGCAAGGTCGCGCAGGAGAACGACGCCCACATGACGTTCTTCCTCAGCGGCATCTACCTGGTGCCCAACGCCAAGCGCTCGCTGTACCACCCGCCGCAGCACGACGCGGGCAAGGCGGACATATCCTTCCCCACCGACGCGCACCTCCGGGCGACCCTGGAACAGGTCCGGCAGGCCTGGTCGGACGGGAACGAGATCGGCACGCACTTCAACGGCCACTTCTGCGGCCCCAAGGGCGGCGGCGACTGGAGCGTCGCCGAATGGCAGAGCGAGCTGGACCAGGCCCGTTCCTTCGTCACCGACTGGAAGACCAACACCGGCATGAAGGACGTGCCGGCGCTGCCGTTCGACTACACCCGGGAGCTGGTCGGCGGCCGCGCGCCCTGCCTGGAGGGCCAGACGAACCTGCTCTCCGCCGAGAAGGCCTCCGGGTTCCGGTACGACGCCAGTTCGCCCGGCGAGTTCCAGGTCTGGCCGGCCAAGAAGGGCGGCATCTGGAACTTCCCGCTGCAGCTGGTCCCGTACCCCGGCAAGTCCACCCAGGTGCTGTCGATGGACTTCAACTTCCTCGCCAACCAGTCCGGGGAGAGCACCAACGGCGATCCGAAGAAGTACCAGGCCTGGGAGCGGGAGACCCGCGACGGCTACCTCAACGGGTTCGAGCGGGTCTACAACGGAAGCCGCGCACCGCTGTTCATCGGCAACCACTTCGAGACCTGGAACGGCGGCATCTACATGCAGGCCATCGAGGACGTGGTGAAGAGCGTCTGCAAGCGCGAGGGCGTGCGCTGCGTCTCCTTCAAGGAACTCGCCGACTGGCTCGACGCGCAGGACCCGAAGGTGCTCGAACGGCTGCGCGGCCTCGACCCGGCGCAGCCCGCCGACTGGTCCACCCTGGTCAAGTAGCCGCGCTCCGGGGCCGGGCGGCGCCGCCCGGCCCCGGAAGGACGGCCTACCGGCCGTGCCCGGCGCCGTCGGGCTGCCGGGTGTAGGCCGTCCAGATCCGCGTCGGGTAGGCGGAGACCGGGTCGGTGGCCGGTGCGCCGCCGACGCCGTCCAGCGGGAGCAGCGCCAGGCTCGTCGGGTCCATCCGGAACATGGTGACGGCGGTGGCGACCTGCCCCCGGTAGCCGACGAACCACCCCGCGGTGCGGTCCTCCGTCGTCCCCGGCTTGCCGGCCGCCCCGGTGCCGGCCGCGGCGGCCTCGCGCGCACTGCCGTCGCGGACGGCCCCCTGCAGCGCCTCGTCGACCCGGTCCGCGACCGCCTCGGGCAGCGCCCGGACGGCGGCCGGCCGGATCAGCACGACCGGTGCGCCGTTGCGGCTCACCGACACCACCGAGTACGGGTCGGTGTGCATCCCCCCGGCCGCGAAGGCGCCGTAGGCCGCAGCCGTCCGGATCGCGCTGGGCCGGGAGTTGCCGAGCGCGAACGACGGCACCAGGTCGCCGAGGGTCTCCGGCAGCAGCCCGAGCCCGGTGGCCGTCGCGCGGACCCTGTCCAGGCCGACGTCCATCCCGAGCTGCACCATCGGGCCGTTCACCGACTGGGCGACGGCGTCGCGCAGGCTGATGCTGCCCCAGTTCCTGTGGCCCTCGTTGGCGGTCTTCGCCATCTTCCCGTCCCGTCCCCAGTACGGGCCCTCCGGCGTCATCACGGGGATCCCGTCACCGCCGTCGTAGCGGGTGGCCGGGGCGACCTGGCCCCGGCCGCCCTCCCGGCCCTTGCGGACGCCCTGGTCGAGACCGGCCGCGTACACGATCGGGGTGAAGGCCGTGCCGACCGGGACGTTCGAGGTGTTGGCGTTGTCGAAGCCCTGTTTCAGGTAGTCGGGCCCGCCGTACAGCGCGAGGATCCGCCCGTCCGCGGCGACCGAGGCCGCGCCGATCCGCACGTGGGCGTCGGCCTCCCGCGCCGGGTCCAGCTGCGGGCCGGCGCTCTGCACGGCGGCGGTCAGCTCGGCCGTGCGCTGCCGGTCGAACGTGGTGCGGATCTGGTAGCCGCCCAGGTCGAGCAGGGCGGGCGTGACGGCGGAGTGCGCGACCAGGTAGCTCTCGGCCAGGTCCACCAGGTAGCCGGTCTGGCCGCCGAGACCCCGGGCGACCGGCGGCGCCACCGGATCGGGGAAGACGGTGTAGCGGGCGCGTTCGGCGGCCGAGAGCCTCCCGGTCTCCACCATCCGGTCCAGCACCCACGACCAGCGCTCGACCGCCCGCTGGCGGTTGTCCTTGCCCAGCGACGGGTCGTACAGCGAGGCGCCCTTGAGCAGCGAGGCGAGGAAGGCCGCCTCGCTCGGGTTCAGCGCCGACACGTCCTTGCCGTAGTACGCGGCGGCGGCCCGCTGGATGCCGTAGCTGCCCCGGCCGAACCAGCTGGTGTTGAGGTAGCCGGCGAGGATCTCGTCCTTGCTGAGCCGGCGGTCCAGCTTGACCGCGATGACGATCTCGCTGGCCTTCCGGGAGACGTCGCGCTCCTGGGTCAGGTAGATGTTCTTGACGTACTGCTGGGTGATGGTCGAGCCGCCCTGCGTGTCGCCGCCGGTCACCATCGCCCAGACCGCCCGGGCGATGCCGGTGGGGGAGACGCCCGCGTCCGAGTAGAAGGTCGCGTTCTCCGCCGCGAGCACCGCCGACCGGACGGACTCCGGCACCTTCTCCAGCGGCACCTCCTGCCGGTTCACCCAGCCGGTGCGGGCCATCTCGGTGCCGTCCGACCAGTAGAAGACGTTGTTCTGCTGGGTGGCGAAGGAGTTGAGGTCGTCCGGGACGTGCGTGGTCGCGAACAGCCACACGACCGTGCCGGCCAGCGCGGCCACCCCCGTCAGCAGGACGGTGAGCACCTGCCGCCAGGACGGCAGCCACCGCCGGACACCGCGCAGCCCAGGCCGCGGGTAGGCCGGCCGCAGCCGCCGGACCACCCGCAGCGCCCGGCCGCCCCGTCCCGCCCGGGCCCCGGCCCGGTGCCGGCGCCTCCCCGATCCTGCTGTACCGCTCCGGCGCCGCCCTGGGACACGCACACTCAGCTCCGATTCGTCGACGACAACGTCACCCCCGCCCTATAGACGCGCGATGCACCCCGTCATGGCTTTGTGATCTTCGCCATGCCGGCATCGGACGCCGACGACTTGACGGAGCCTCACCCGCCGTGATGCACCTCCGGCAGCACCCGCTCGCCCGTCACGAGCGGGCCGAACGGCAACCGGGACGGCGGCTCGGAAAATCCGGACCCATCCGCACCCCCGTCGGCCCCGAATGCCGTTCGTGAGCAACGACCATGACCACCCGACAGGCCGCCGCAGGGCGGGGCTCGGACGGGTGTGCGCCGCCGGCGCGGTGGGCCTGGTGGCCACCGGGCTGGCCCTGGCCGCCGGTGAGGTCACCGCGGCCCTCACCGGCCCCGGCACCTCCCCGGTCGTCGCGGTCGGCTCGGCCGCGATCGACCTGGCCCCGACCTGGCTCAAGGAGTACGCCGTCCGCTCCTTCGGCACCCACGACAAGGCCGTCCTGCTCACCGGCATCTACGCGGTGACGGCCCTGTTCGCCGCCCTCGTCGGGCTGATCGCCCTGCGCCGTCCGGCCGTCGGTGCGGCCGTCACCGCCCTGTTCGGCGCACTCGGCGTCTGGGCGGCCGCCTCGCGGCCGACCGCCCGGGCCGCGGACGCGCTGCCGTCCGTCGCCGCGGGCCTCGCGGACGCCGCCGCCCTCTGGTTCCTCTCCCGTTCGCTGCGCCGCGCCACCGGCCGCGCCCCGGACACCCCCACCGACCGGACGGGACCGCCGGACGCGGCCGCCGCCGGCCCGCCCCGGCGGACCGTCGTGGTCGCCACCGGCGCCGGCGCCGCGGTGGCCGTCCTCGGCACCGCCGGGGGCCGCCGCCTCGCCGACAGCCGCAACGACGTCGGCGCCGCCCGGGCCGCCGTCCGACTGCCCGCCCCCGCCGTCCCCGCCCGGCCCCGGCCGGCCGGCGTCCACCCCGCGGTGCCCGGCCTCACCCCCTTCGTCACGCCGACCGGCGACTTCTACCGCGTCGACACCGCGCTCACCCTGCCCGCGATCGACCCGCGGGACTGGTCGCTGCGGATCCACGGCCTGGTCGACCACCCCGTCGTCCTGAGCTTCGAGGACCTGCTGCGCCAGCCCCTGGAGGAGCTCGACCTCACGCTGAGCTGCGTCTCCAACGAGGTCGGCGGCCGGTACGCGGGCACCGCCCGCTGGCTCGGCGCCCCGCTGCCCGCGCTGCTGCGCCGGGCCGGTGTCCGGCCCGGCGCGGACCAGCTGGTCGGCCGGTCCCGGGACGGCATGACGATCGGCACCCCGCTGGAATCCGTCCTGGACGGGCGCCGGGCGCTGCTCGCCGTGGCCATGAACGGGGAGCCGCTGCCGGTCGCGCACGGCTTCCCCTGCCGCAGCCTGGTGCCCGGCCTCTACGGCTACACCTCCGCCACCAAGTGGCTGGTCGAGCTGGAGGTCACCCGCTTCGCCGCCTTCGACCCGTACTGGGTCAGGCGCGGCTGGGACCGCACCGGGGAGGTGCGGACCGCCTCGCGGATCGAGGTCCCCGCGCCGTTCGCCCGCGTGCCGGCCGGCGACGTCGACCTCGCCGGGACGGCCTGGGCCACCCACCGCGGCGTCGCCGCCGTGGAGGTCCGCGTCGACGGCGGCGCCTGGCAGCAGGCCGCGCTCGCCGCCGACGGCGGTCCCGACCTGTGGCGCCAGTGGTCGCACACCTGGCGCGGCGCCGCCCCCGGAACCCACCGCATCGAGGTCCGCGCCACCGACGCAGGCGGCCGGACCCAGCCCGAGACCCGCAGACCCCCGTTCCCGTCCGGTTCGACGGGTTGGCACAGCACGGTCGTCACCGTCTTCTGAGATCCAGGAGGATCCCATGTCCCGTCTCTCCGCTCCCCGGTCGTTCGCCGTCCTGCTCGCCGTCGGTTCCCTCGCCCTCGGGCTGGGCGGCTGCAGCAGCAGCGGCAGCGACTACTCCGCCGGTGCGGACTCCGCGGCCACGGCGATGCAGTCCCCGGACGGACAGGTCCCGGCCGCACAGGCCGCGCCGGCGGGCGGCGCGCAGCCGTTCGGCGCGGCCTGCGCCTCGGTGCCCTCCCAGGGCGCCGGGTCCTTCGCCGGGATGGCCCAGGACCCGGTCGCCACCGCCGCGTCCAACAATCCGGCGCTGTCCACCCTGGTCGCGGCGGTGACCAAGGCCGGTCTGGTCGACACGCTCAACTCGGCGCAGAACATCACCGTGTTCGCGCCGACCAACGACGCCTTCGCGAAGATCCCGAAGGCCGACCTGGACGCCGTCCTCGCCGACAAGGCCAAGCTCACGAAGATCCTCACCTACCACGTCGTACCGGAGCGCCTCGCCCCCGCCGCCCTGCCCGGCGAGCACAAGACCCTGGAGGGCGGCAAGGTCAGGGCCACCGGCTCCGGCGAGGACTTCACCGTCAACGGCAAGGCGAAGGTCGTCTGCGGCAACGTCCGGACGGCCAACGCCACGGTCCACATCGTCGACACCGTCCTGATGCCGACCTCCTGACCGGCCGTCCCGTCCGACGGCCCGACGGCCCCCGTGGTCTGCGTTCCCCCGGGGCCGTCCCGGACAGCGCCCTGCACCGCCGCCCTCCTCCCCGGCCGCGGCGGTGCGGGGCGCGCCGGTGCGGAACACCACGGTGGACCGTCCCGTCCCGCGGACCTGCTCGTCAGTGGGGCGGAGCGAGCGGGGTGAAGGTGTGCGGGGCGGTGGGGAAGGCGTCGGTGAGGATGCCGGAGCGGAACCGGCCGGTGAGAGTGGCGAGGAGGAAGCCGGCGAAGGGCAGGTCGACGTGCTCCCACCGCTCCTCGCGGGCCGCGTCGACCATGACCGTCCACGCGTCGGGGTGCCGGCCGGGGCGGACGAGCCAGTACAGGAACTCGCCGTTGTCGGTCGACGCCCAGGGGATCAGCCGGGCGCCGGACCCGCGGAGTTCGGCGGGCGGTTCCTCCGAGCTGCCCCAGAGGTGGGCGAAGGCCTCGGCACGTTCCTCGGCCGCATCGACGAGGTCGTGGTACGCGTTGGGGGAGTCCGGCTCCAGGACGTACAGGTAGCCGTCGACGTGGCCGCCGCCGATGCGCTCGACGAACTCCCGGTAGTCACGCGGGAGTCCGGACCCGAGCGCGGCCTCGACGGCCGTCCAGTCCTTGACCCGGCCCCGGTGGGGGCCCGGGAGCAGCCGGGCGAGCCGCTCGACCGCGTCGTGGGCGGCGGCCGCCCGGTCCGTGCCGCTCATCGGGTCGCGGCGGGTTCGGCGGCGAGCAGCGTCCAGGCCAGCGCGCGGAGTTCCTCGTCGGGGTGGCCCGTGCCGGAGAGGCCGGAGGCCGCGAGCAGCCTGAGCGGGGAGAAGGCGAGACCGCGGAGGGTGGGGCGCAGTTGCTCGGGGGTGCGGCCGACGGCGGCGAGGGCACGCAGGGCCGCCAGGCCGACGGGGCTGGGGCCGGCCAGGCCGGCGAGGACGGGGACGGCGCGGTCCGCGGAGCCGGTGATCCGGTGGTGCGCCTCGGCGGCCGCCAGCCGCGTCCAGTCACCGCCGTCCAGCAGCCGTTCGACGACCGGCAGCAGTGGAGCGGCGGCCGCGCCGAGCGGCTGGAGGTGGTCGAGGTACCAGTGGACCTGGCCGCCACCCGCGAGCAGCCGCTCGAAGGTGCGCAGCGCCGGGCCGGCCTCGCCGGTGAGCCGGTGGTGGGCGGCGGCCGCGGCGCTGCTCAGCGAGGCGTCGGTGCTCAGCGCGGCCTCCGCCAGCAGGCCGGTGATCTCCTCGGTCCGCTCGCCGAGGAGCCCGAGCAGGTGGGCGGCGACGATCGCGGCGCGGCCCGTCCGCAGGCAGTCGGTGAGTTCGGGCCGGGCCTGCCGGGCGGCCGGGCCGAACTGCTCCAGGGCGCCGACGAGGGCGACGGCCGCGTTGCCGTCGGCGCCCGCGGCCAGCGCGCGGCGGATCGCCGGTACCAGCCGGTCGGCGGCGCCGGGGAAGGACCGGGCCGCCGCCGAGAGCAGCGCGCTGCCGGGGTGCTCCGGCAGCAGGTCCGCTGCCCGCCCAGGCCCTTGCTCCAGCACCAGGTCCAGCGCCCGCGGGTCGCGGGCGTGCACCAGCGCGAGGAGGGCCGCCTCGGCGCTCGGGTCGTCGGCGGTCGCGTACCGGTGCAGGGTGTCGCGGAGGTCGGCGCCCGGCTCGGGCAGGTGCCCGATCCAGCCGCCGAGGACGCGGAGCCGGGCGCTGCGGGCCTCCGCGTCCGGCTGGTGGGGCAGGGCGGCGAGCAGCAGGTCCACCACCTCGGGCTCGCGGTCCCGCCAGGTCTCCGCGACGTTCCGGGCGAGCCAGGAGCCGCGCGCGCCGAGGTCGCCGGCGGCGATCCAGCGGGCGGCCACGGCGAGGGCGGCGTCCGGGTCCCGGACCAGCAGCCCGGTCAGGCGGCCGTCCGCGGTGCTGCCGTCGGCCCACGGCAGGTCGTCGTCCCGCCGGTCGGGTTCGGCGCCGTCCGCGGCGACCACCGCCACGAGCTCGGCCCGGTACGGCGGCCCGGACCGTTCGGCCTCCAGGACGGCGACCGCCAGCCTGACCTCCCGCAGCGGGTGGTCGAGCGCCCCCGTCTCCCGGCCGAGCAGGGCCAGGACGGTCGCCGCGTCCGCCCGGACCGCCGGCACCGGATCGGCCGCGTACAGGCCCTCGACCCGCGACGGGGCGGACGACCCGGCGGGGAGCAGGTCGGCCACGGCCCCGACCACCCGGAGCGCGGCCCGCCGGACGGACGGCTCGGCGTCCCCCAGGCAGGGCAGCAGGTCCGGCAGGACGCGGCACAGCTCGGTGCAGACGGCGGCCACGTCGGCACTGAGCCGGGCCGGCGAGCCGGCAGCCGTCCGGTCGTGGTCGGCCATCACGGCGAGCAGCATCAGCAGGTCGGCGCGGTGGCCCGGGGCGTGCCGGACGGCGTGCGCCAGGAAGGGGACGGCCGGGCCGGAGGCCCCGTACACCGTGCCCTGGTGGTGGATGCTCCCGAAGAGCTCGTAGACCGCCTCGGAGGCGGCCTCCTCGTCCCCGTAGAGCGCGCCGATCAGCTCGGGCACGTCCTCGGCGGAACCGTAGGCGTGGTCGAGGGCGTCCCACTGGACGCCGTCCAGCTCGTCCGGAGATCTCATGGCGCGCGTTCCCGTGGTGCTCGGTCGTTCAGGTGCCGCCGACCCTACCCACCGCCGCCGACAGCGGTGCCGGGCGGTGCCGCGTCCGGGGGCCGGGTACGGCGGGTGCGCGCCCGCCGGACCGGCGGATCCCGGACTGATACGGTGTCACGCGCCGTTCGCCCAGGGCGACATGCCGGTGCGGGACCCGGCCGTCGCGGCGACGACGCATCCAGGTTCCACGGGGGAAGGTCCATCACCATGTCCGCATCCGCGCGCGTCCTTCGCGCCAGCCTCGCCACCGCTGCCGCCGCAGCCCTGCTGACCGCCTGCGGCTCCGACGGGGGCAGCAGCTCCGCGGCGTCCGCCGCACCCGCCACCACGGCCGCGTCCGCCGGCACCACCACCGCCCCACAGACCGCCGGGACGCCGACCGCGGGGACTCCGAGCGCCGGCGCCACCGTGGGCAAGGAGCCGTGCGGGCCGGCGGCCGGTGCGAAGTGGGTGTACGTCGAGGGCATCCAGATCGAGACCACCGGCCTCCTGCTCAACGGCAGTGCGCCGAAGGTCACCTGCCACGGCGGTGCCACCGCGCCGACCGTCGAGCGGCAGCCGGACGCCCCCACCGACACCTACCCCCTGGCCCCGACCGCCAAGGTGCTGCTGCAGACGCCCGGCAAGCAGCAGGCGCCCGCCGCGACCGCCGACGACCTCGCGAAGCTGTTCAAGGCCCACGGCGAGGGCAAGAACACCTTCGGCGCGTTCGGCTGGCAGGGCAACGTCTTCACCATCCGCACCGACGCCCACAACACGGTCGTCTTCGCCGCGCAGGGCCTGAGCGTCAACCCGTGAGCAGGCGCCCGGCCGCCGGCCCACCGTCCCGGGGCCGGCCGGCCGGAGCCCCGGAGCCGAATTGACCCTCCCCCTGCGTCAGGCCCGAAGCTGAGGCCGACGAAAGGGCACGGGGATGAACCACTCCGTCGGACAGGTCGCGGCGTTCGCCGGGATCACCGTCCGCACACTGCACCACTACGACCGGGCGGGACTGCTCTCGCCGAGCGGCCGCAGCGACGCCGGCTACCGCCTCTACGACGACGCCGACCTCGCCAGGCTGCAGCAGATCCTCTTCTACCGCGAGCTCGGCTTCCCGCTCGACGGGATCGCCGCGATCCTCGCCGACCCGGACGCCAACGCCCTGCAGCACCTCCTGGACAGGCAGCGCCAGTTGGGCGAGGAGATCGCGCGACTCCAGCGGCTCGCCGAGGTCGCGGAACAGGCGATCGCCGTGCAGCGGACCGGCGTCGCGATGACCCCGCAGGAACGCTTCGAGGTGTTCGGCGAGATCGCCTTCGACCTGAGCTACGCCACCGAGGCCCAGCAGAAGTGGGCGCACTCCGAGGGACAGCGCGAGTCCATGGCGCGCGCCGCCGCCCACTCCAAGGAGGACTGGCGGCAGCTCATGGCCGAGTCCGCCGCCTGGCGGTCCGAACTCCTCGCCGCCTTCGACGACGGCGAACCGGGCGACGGCGAACGGGCCGCCGACCTCGCCGAGGAGCACCGCCTGCACATCGCCCGCTGGTTCACCACCTGCCCGCCCGAGATGCACCGCCGGATCGCCGACGACTTCGCGACCGACCCGCGCGCCTTCGCCCTGGTCGTCCCGCCCTCCCAGCAGCGCCCGGGCCTCGCGGGGTACCTGCACACCGCCGTCCACGCCAACGCGGACCGCCGCACCGCCCGTCCCGCCGACCGGCACGATGTCGACCACCATGACTCCGGGGAGTCACGATGAGGATCCTGATCGCCGCCGCCGGCTCCCGCGGCGACATCGCGCCCTACACCGGCCTCGGTGCCGAACTGCGCCGCGCCGGCTACGAGGTCGCCGTCGCCGCCGCCGACCCCTTCGCCCCGCTCGTCCGCGCCGCCGGACTCGAGTTCCGCAGCCTGCCCGCCGACACCCGGCCCCGCCCCGGCACCGGCCCTGCCCCGGACCGCCGCGAACTGCTGCGCACCGCCGGTGCGTTCGTCACGGAACTCGGCCAGGGTTTCGCCGACGCGGTGGACGGCGGTGCCGACCTGCTCCTGCTGTCCGCGACCACGGCACCGCTCGGCTGGCACCTCGCCGAGGCCACCGGCATCCCGAGCCTCGGCGTGCACCTCCAACCCACCGCTCCCACCGGCGACTTCCCGCCGACCGTCCCCGGCGTCCGCCCGCTCGGCCGCCTCGGCAACCGGACCACCGGACGCCTCGCCCTGCGGATCGCCGACCGGCTGTACGACCCCGCCGTGGCGCGACTGCGCGGCCGCCTCGGACTGCCACCGCTCTCCGCCGCCGCGATGCGCCGACGGCAGGAACGGGCGAACTGGCCCGTCCTGTACGGCTTCAGCACCGCACTCGTGCGCCGGCCGGCCGACTGGCGGCCCGGTCTCGACGTCGTCGGCCCGTGGTGGCCCCACGTCGACCCCACCGAGCGACTGCCGCAGGCGGTCGAGGACTTCCTGCGGGCCGGGCCGCCGCCCGTGCTCGTCGGCTTCGGCAGCATGGCGGCCGGCGAGGGCGAGCGGCTGGGCGACCTCGCCGTACGGGCGCTGCGCCGGGCCGGTCTGCGCGGCATCCTCCAGTCCGGCAGCGCCGGGCTCGCGGCCGAGGGCGAGGACGTGCTCACCGTCGGGGACCTCCCGCACGCGCTGCTGTTCCCACGACTGGCCGCCGTGGTGCACCACGCCGGGGCCGGCACCTCGGCCGCCGCGCTGCGGGCCGGCGTCCCGGCGGTCACCGTGCCGGTCACCGCCGACCAGCCGTTCTGGGCCGGCCGGCTGGCCGCGCTCGGCGCCGCGACCGAGCCGATCCCCTTCGCGTCCCTCACCGCCGCACGGCTGGCCGAGGCACTGCGCCGGGTCGTGCGGCGGCCGGCCTTCGCGCAGGCCGCCGCGGGGGCCGCGGAGCACCTGGCGGGCGAGGACGGGGCGGGCCGCGTCCTGCTGGCCGTCCGGCGGCTGACCGGCGGGTGACCCGGGCCTCGGCGGCGGGCGCTCCTCGGTGGCGGCCGTTCGCCGGTGGACGGACAATCCGTCGTGGTCCTGGAGACACCGGAGGCGGCATGACCGACCCGCAGACGATCCTCGAACACGCCCGCCACGGCGCCGCACCGGCGAACTGGCGGGTCTTCACCAAGAAGCGGGGGAAGCTGTCCGGCCTGCTGCACGGCTCCTCGCACGACCCCGACCCGCTGCTGGTGATCACTCCCGAGGGCGCCGTCGAGTACCGCGACGACCGGACGCCGCCGGACGTCGTGCGGTTCGACGACCTGGCCGGGGTGGAGCTGAAGGTCCGCGGGCAGAGCTTCTCCGACAGCACCACGGTGAGCATCGCCGCCTGGCTCGACCTCCACCACCGCGACGGGGGGAAGGCGAAGTGGCGCCCCGTCTCCTTCGGCGACGAGCTGGAGGCGATCCAGGCCTTCCTGGAGGCGTACGGCGCCCACAGGGCCCTCCGCGGCGGGTGACGGGCCGGGACGATCGTCGGAGGCGGACGCTAGGGTGCCCACCCGTGGATGCCGTCGATCTCGAAACCCGGACCCGCTCCGGATGGATTCCGCCCCGGCTGGTCGCCCTGATGGTGGAACGCGGCCACCTCGACGAGGTGGCCGCGCAGGCCCGTGGGGGCGACTGGTTCTGTGCGAGGGCGTGGGCGGGGGCCCTGGCCGGGGCGGGCCGCTTGGAGGAGGCACTGACGGCGCTCGCGCCGTTCACCGCCACGGGCCGGTGGAAGGCCGTCGAGACCGAGGCCGGACTGCTGGAGCGGTGGGGACGGCCGCAGGAGGCCGTCCTCCTGGTGCGTCCGCACGCGGAGCGGGGACACCCGCCGGCCGTCGCGCATCTCGCGCGGCTGCTCGCCGGGCAGGGCCGCGGCGGCGAGGCCTTCGACCTGCTCCGGCCGTACGTCGAGGACTGGTCGCTCGCGGAGGCGCTGGTCGAGGTGACCGCCGGTCTCGGCCGGGACGAGGAGGTCGCCGCCCTGCTGGCCGACCGGATCGAGGCTGCCGAGCGGTGTGACGGGCCGTGCGGCTGCCGGTCCGTCACACCCGACAACGCCGTGGAGCTGCTGGCTGAGGTCCGCGAGCGGCAGGGCCGGATCGACGAGGCGATCGCCCTGCTGCGCACCCGTGCCACCACGTCGATCGACGGGCGCGACCAACTGGCCGAGCTGTTGGCCCGGAGCGGCCGGATCGGCGAGCTCCGCGCGTACGCGGCGACCGACTCCCACGGCCATGCCGCCCGGTGCCTGGGGGACCTGCTGGAGGAACGCGGCGACCCGGACGGCGCAGCCGCGGTGTACCGCCGGCACGCCGAGGAGCACGGACCGGGCGGCAACTCGCTCGACCTCCTGGCGCAGCTCCTGGTGCGGCACGGCCGGGTCGACGAGGCGATCGAGGAGGTGCGCTCACGGGTCGACAGGCCCGGCGGCGGCACCGACGAGCGGGCCGTCGACACGCTGTTCCGGCTGTACGCCGACCACGGGCGGGCCGAGGAGGGGCTGACCCACCTCGACGCCCTCGAACCCCGCCTGGGATCCGAAGACGTGGAGCCCCTCCGGCTGCGGCTGGGACTGCTCGTCGCCGCCGGACACGTCGACCGGGCGGTCGGAGCCGCCCGGGCCCACCCCGCGAGCGGCTCGGGGTACGGCGCCTCGCACGTGGCCGGGCTGCTCGCCGGGGCCGGGCGGCCGGAGGCGGCCGTCGCGTACCTGGAGCAGTGCCGCTCGGTCATTCCCGCCGATCTCGCGCGGCACCTGGTCGAGGTCGGCCGCATCGGGGACGCCCTGGCGGCCCTCCGCCGGCCGGTGCCGCGCATGGTCCCGCCGTCCGCGAGCGACGGCCCGCCCACCGACCGGCCGCCCTTCTGAGGAGCAGAACCTCCTGGCCATCGGCCGGACCCGGCGGTACCCGGTCCGCTGACGACCTGCCACGGTGGCGGTCGGCGGGGGTGCGATACTCGCGGACGAATCGATCAGCACCCGCCGTGGCCGGGCCGGGCGGCCTTCCGTCGTCAGTGGAGCCATGGACCGTACCGCGTCACCCCCGTCACCGGCCCGCCGCATCCGCAGGGCGGTGCTCGCCGGTCTTGCGGTCCTCGGCGCTGCGGCCGTCGCCTTCCTCGCGCAGCGCCCGCTGCACCAGCACGGCGGGGGGTGGCACGGCTGGCTCGGCACGATCAACGGCGTGGTGTTCCTGACGACGGCCGGACTGCCGTTGGCCGTGCTGGCCGGGTGGGCGCTGGCCCGTCGTCGCCGCGCCGGCGGGACCTCCCCGGGGTGGGCGCGGCGCGCGTCGCTGGCCGAGGTCGGCATGGTCTACGGGACGCTGCCCTGGGTGTGGATGATCCTGCTGCCGGGCGCCGGGGCCGGCTCGGCTCCCCGCCGGGTGAGCCTGGTGCCGCTGCGGGACCTGTACGCGGTGCTCGCGGGCGCCCCGCTCACGGCGACCGTCCAGGTCGTCGGCAACCTGCTGGTCTTCGCCGCGCTGGGCTTCCTCGCCCCGGTGCGGTTCGCGGCGCTGGCCTCGGTGCCGCGCGTCCTGGCGCTCGGGGCGGTCTGCTCCGTCCTGGTCGAGACGGCGCAGTACGTGCTGTGGCTGGACCGGGTCTCCTCGGTGGACGACGTCCTGCTCAACGCCGCGGGTGCCGGGCTGGCCGCGCTGGCGTCCCGCGGCCGGTGGCGTCCCGCGGCCGAGCCCTCGGAACGACCCCGGCCGGCTCAGGTCCCGGCGCGCTGAGTCGTCGACCGCACGGCCTGCCGGGACGGCCCACCGCACGGCCCGCCGGGGTGGCGCAGTGCGCCGGGGGAGGGCGCGGAGAAGCACGGCACCGGCGGGTGGCGGTCGGCCCGCGCTGTGCGGGGTCCCGACCCCGGGCCACCGACCGGGTTCCATGACCGGGAACGGCGGCCGGGGAACGGTGACCAGGGAGCGGCGGTCCGGTGCGGCGTCATCTCCGTGCACCCGTCCGGGCCGGGCGACTTGGCCAGTTGCGCATGTGTTCACATGTGCGTGTGGCAGCGCCCGGTGCCTCCGGGCCGATACCGTCCCCGACATGCGGCGCCGAGGCCGTCCGACACCGGCGGGCCCTCGTGCCCGGTCCGGGCCGGGCCTGTGACCTGCGTTGCTACAGTCGAACCAGTACGCGAACCCACGACACGGACGGTGACCCCCATGCATGCCGGCGCCCCGCAGCAACCCTCCGTCGCCACGGTGCCGCTCTACCAGATCAAGGCCGAGTTCTTCAAAACCCTCGGTCACCCCGTGCGCATCCGGGTCCTCGAACTGCTGAGCCAGCGCGAGCACGCCGTCGCCGAGCTCCTCACCGACGTCGGCGTCGAGGCATCCAACCTCTCCCAGCAGCTCGCCGTGCTCCGCCGCGCCGGGGTGGTCACCTCCCGCCGCGACGGAGCCACCGTGATCTACCGGATCGCCAGCCCGGAGGTCGCCGAACTCCTCGCCGTCGCCCGGTCGATCCTGACCGACGTGATCACCGGCCGGGCGGAGCTGCTCGGGGACCTGCGCCCCGGCACCTGACCGCCCGCCATGTCCGCCGGGGCGGCGGTCAGCCCTCCCGGCCGGTGCTGCGGGCGACGTCCGCGACCAGCCGGGCCGTGGCCGGGGCCCCGATCCCGTGCGCGGCGGCGGCACGCAGCACCGCCCCGCCGATGGCGTCGAGTTCGAGCGGCCGGCCGGCCTCCGCGTTGCGCTGCATCGAGGACCTCATCCCGTGCGGCGACCGGTCGAAGAACCCGAGCACGTCCTCGCTCCTGACCGCCGTGCCCGCGGCCCGCGCCACGGCGGTGACCTCGTCGACCACGGCGGCGAGTTCCGGTCGCCGGTCACTGCGGACCGTTCCGGCGCCGGCCCGGTAGCGGGTGGTCAGCAGCGCGAACGGGGCGAGGAAGGCGAGCTTCTCCCAGAGCATCGCGGACTCGTCGGTGCGCAGGGTCACGCCGAGGCCGGCCGTCCGCAGCGCGTCCGCGAGGTCGTCCACCGGGGCGGCGAGTTGGACGTCGGCGAACGGGCTCCCGTGGACGATGCGGCCCGGCGCCGTCCGGGTGGCCTCGACCCGGATCGTGCCGGCCGCGACCCGCGCGGCGGGGTAGCGCCCGCGCAGGACGGCCGGGTGGTCGAGGCCGTTGAGCAGCGGAACGACGACGGCACCGCCGAGGACGTCGGCCGGCACGCGGTCGAGCGCCGCTTCCAGGGCGGTCTGCTTGACCGTCACGAGGAGGGCGTCCACCGGCCGTCGCAGCACGGTGTCCGCCTCGACCGCCGCGGTGAACTCCCCGTAGCGGGCGCTCTCGACGTGCAGACCGTCCGTGTCCAGCACGGCGGCGGTGGACTCGCCGGCCAGGCAGAGGACGCGGTGGCCGTCACGGGCGAGGAGTGCGCCGATCAGTCCTCCGACGCCGCCCGGTCCGAGGACGGCCACGGTCAGGGGGGTGGTGGTCACATGTGCTCCTGTCGTCTCCGGGTGCAGGGCGCGGGTGCGGCCGAGCGCCGCGGCACGCCGTTCGGACCGGCGCGGGGCAGCGACGGCCCGAAGCGGGTCGACACCCGCCGCCGCAGCCACCGCGTCCGGAGCGGGTGGAGGCGGCGGCGGGTTGCCGCCCTGGGCCCTGCAACGATCTTCGAGCACGGCGAAAACCCAAGTCAATCCTCGGGTTTGCTCGCAGAGACCCAAGCGGTACCTTGGGTCGCCGTGACCCTCGACGACCTCCGCGTCTTCACCGCCGTCTGCCGGACGGGTTCGCTGAGCGCAGCGGCCCGGGAGCTGTCCTGCACCCAGTCCGCCGTCAGCCAGCACGTGAAGCGGCTGGAACGCGAGGTGGGGCTGAGCCTGATCGAACGGCACACCCGCGGCGTGGTGCCGACGGCGTTCGGGCGGATGCTGGACGCGGCCGTCACCGAGGGCCTGGGGTGCATCGACCACGCCCTGCGGCGACTGGAGGAGACGGCCCGGGCCGGTGCGGGCTCGGTGCGGATCACCACGGGTGCCACCACCGTGCGGCACTTCATGGCCGCCGCCGTCGTCGACTTCCGGCGGCGATTCCCGCGGGTCAGCCTGGAGTTCCAGACCGAGACCTCCAGCCGCGGCTGCTTCGACGCCCTGGCGGCCGGCAGCGTCGACCTCGCCTGGATCACCCTCGGGCCCGCCGCCCGCGCCGTCCAGCAGCGACCGGTGGTCGAACTCCCGTGGTCGCTCGCCGTCTCGGCGGCCGATCCGCTGGCCGCGCGGACGGAGGTGGCGCCGGCGGACCTCCAGGACACGCGACTCATCGGACTGCCGGAGAACTCCACCGCACGGCGCCAACTCGGCGCGTGGCTGGCGGAGTCCGGCATCCGTCCGGTCTTCGACACCAGCGTCACCGACTGGGACACCGCGATCCTGCTCGCCGAACTCGGCCTCGGCCGCGCCGTCGTCCCGACGCTTCCCGCCTGGAGCGGTCCCGGCCACCCGGACCTGCGGTTGATCCCCCTCCCCGGACTGCCGGCCCTCACCGCGGGCTGGGCGGTCCGCCGCTGGGACGCCCTCTCCCCACCGGCACGCGCCTTCGCCGAGACCGTCGAGCACCACTGCGGCACCGCGACCGTCCCCGAACAGCGGCGGGCCGTGGCCCACCCGGAGCCGTCCGGGCGGTGAGTCACGGCGCCCGTGCACGGCGCACGGACCGTCCGGTGGATCGTCCGGTGGACAGACGGGGCGCGGCCGCCGGCTCAGGCGTCCCGGTCGGGGGCGCGGCGCTGCGCCCGGTCCTCCTCCGGGGTGCCGGGGCGCTCGCCGGGCTCGCAGTGGTAGCAGCGGAAGGTGCGGTCGTCCTGCCGGTACCACTGGTGGTCCCCGCAGTCCTCGGACCCCTTGGGGAACAGCCGCATCAGGGCGGCGGGCAGCGCGATCCGGGCGTCGGTGCGCCACCGGTAGCGGCCGGTGCCGCTCAGAAGAACCACCCGGGCGTCTCCCGGTAGACGGGAATCGGGTAGTCGCAGGACTCCCCGCCGTTCTGCCGGAAGTCGGCGGCCGCCGCGGTGGCGATGCCCGCGCCGACACGGTCGAGTCCGTCGGCGCCGACGACCGCGGTCAGCGCGAGGAGCACGTACACGAGCGGTGCGGCGATCCGGGCGGGCGGGTCGACGACCAGGTGGACGACGCCGAGCGCGCAGACCAGGCCGGCGAGGAGGACCGCCGGGACGGCCACGAAGCCGATGAGGGAGAGCTCGGCCGGCGTCGTGCAGAGCACGTGCACGTCCTGCGGCCGGGGCTTGGTCACCACCCGCTCGAAGACGGCGGCGGCGACGAGGAGCACGCCGCCCATCGGCAGCAGCGCCCAGCGCTGGGAGACGGGCCGGGTGCGCTCGGCGGTGGCTAGCAATGCGGTGTGCCTTCCGGTTCGGCGGGGCCGGAGGGAACCCGCGCCGTTGATCCGGGAGAGCGTAGCCGACGGGCGCGCCGATCCCGCAGGTGGTCGTCCCGCCGGCGGCCCACGAGGGTCGCGTCCCGTAGTACAGTCCGCTCACATGATCCACTCGGGGGGGCGGATGACCCAGAGGCGTCGCAGACAGGTTGCGTGGGGGCTCAGAGGACTGGCGCTGGTGCCGTTGCTGGCGTACCTGTCGGGCATTCAGGCTTCCCACTCGGGCGGGCTGGTGGAGGTCGAGCAGTGGTTCAACCACCCCGTGCCGCTGGTCGGGGCGGCGGTCGTCCTGACGGTGGTCTCGGCGGTGGTCGAGCTGGAGTTCCGCACGCAGTGGTCGCAGATCGGCTGCGCGGCCGGCCTGGTGGCGCTCATCCTCGGCGGCGTGCCGATCGCGTTCCTGGCCCTGGCGCTCGGCGGGTCCGGGACGCCGGTGGACCGGACGGCCCGGCCGGGCCACCCGGACCACGTGCTGACCGTGACCAACAAGGCCTTCTCGATCGACCCGGTCTACCACGTGGAGCTCATGACCGGCAGCGGCTGGTCGGCCCGGCACTGGGACCTGGGCGTGTGGGACGAGCGCGACGGGCGCGGCTGGTTCCAGAAGGCCGAGTGGTCGGGGCCCGACCGCATCACGGTGACCGCCGAGAGGGAGGTCAGGGTCATCACCGTCGACCCGGCCACCGGCCGCCCCGGCGAGCCGACGGTGACGCGCCGGTAGCCCACCGCGGCAGCACGGCGGACCGGACCGGCCCGGTCCGGCGGCGGCGACCGGGCCACCGTGCGCCGGACGACCGTGCAGCAGGGCACCGAGCCCGGCTGGGCCGGCGCCGCCCTGGCCGCCGCGCCGGACTCCACCTCGCCGCCATTTTCATGTGGTCAGCGAGATGAACCGAAGGAGTGCCCCGCAGGGACCGGCCGAGGATCCTCAGCCCTTGGGACTGACGGTCCAGGGCATCTCCGTCGAGCCGGAGGCCGCAAATCCGGTGGCGCCCCACTCGGCGCCCCAATTCCTGCCGGCCCAGTCACGACTGGGCGACCAGAGCGGCCGGGCCACCTCGGGGCCCCACACCGCGGGGTCCGCACGCACCAGGAGTTCGGCCTCCGCGGCGTACCCGCCCGTCAGTACGGTCACCAGGAAGTCCGCGAAGCCGCCGTCGAAATGATCGAGCCGATCCTCGAAGAACACCGTCACCGGCCACTTGTCGGGATCCGGTCCGATCGTGCGCCAGCAGCACTGGTTGTGGTTGCTGTTCCAACCCCAGGGCAGCAGGCCGTCCGGGTCCGGGAAGACCGGAGTGGCGCCCGGTGGATTCCAGTAGCATTCCTCGCCCTCGACCTGGTCACGGAAGCTGATGTCGGTGTCGTAGCGCCACCAGGCCAGACCACTCGGCTCCACGCCGCGCGGTTCCGATGTCGGGGTGTACACACCCCACTCGCCGTTCAGCACCACCCCGCCGTACAGGTCGATGAACGCCCGGTAGTCCGAGGGGAGTCGGACACCCATTTCAACGGGCGCCAGCTCCCACGGAACACGGGCCGGGACGTAGAGCGGTTCCCCCATGATCGCCCGAAGTCGATTCCACGCCTCAGCCATCCCCTTGCCTTCCTGCCGACCCGTCGGACACACCGATGCGCACCCTAGGAGACGACTCGGACAGGCATCTCATGAAGGCGGTGGCCCTGCCGCCCGATGATCCGAAAGAGACCTAGGCCTGCTGATCGCCGGCGAACTCGCCGACCGCGGCGCGCAGGTGATGATCTGCGCCCGTGATCCGCAGGAACCCACCACCGCCGAACGGGAACTGAGCCGGCGCGGCACCGTCGCGTCCACCGTCTGCGACCTCGCGGATCCGGACGCCCCGGAGCGGCTGGTCGCCGCCACCGTCGAGCGGTTCGGCCGGTTCGACGTGCTGGTGAACAACGCCGGACTGATCAAGGTCGGCCCGCTGCAGGCCTTCGGCGCCGAGGACTTCGACCGGGCACTGGACGTGATGGTGCGGGCGCCGATCCGGCTGGTGCTCGCGGCGCTGCCCGGTATGCGCGAGCGCCGCAGCGGCACGATCGTCACCGTCTCCTCGATCGGCGGCCGCATTCCGGCCCCTCACCTACTGCCGTACGTCGCCGCCAAGTTCGCACCGGCCGGACTCTCCGCGGGCCTGCGGGCCGAACTCGCCGCCGACGGCATCGGCGTCACCACCGTGCTGTCGGGCCTGATGCGCACCGGCTTCCACCGGGCCGCCGCCTTCGCCGGGCGCCCGGAACACGAGTACGCCCGGTTCGCGCCCGCCGCGAGCCTGCCGCTGCTCTCCATGGACGCCGCGCGTGCCGCCCGGGCGATCGTCCGGGCCGCCGAACGCGGCCGCCCGGAACTGGTGCTCACCCGGCCGCCAAGCTCGGCAGCCGGGTGTACGGCCTCGCGCCCGCCACCACCACCCGGGCCCTCACCCTGGCCGCCCGCCTGCTGCCCTCCGCCGGCACCCGGCCGAGCCGCCCGGTCCCGGGCACGGACGCCGCCGCCGAGGCCGAGCACAGGCACCCGCCGCTCGGCGCACTGACCGCGCTCGGGGACCGCGCGGGACGCAGCGCCAACGAGCCACGGTGACCCGGCACAGTCGGTCCGAGCTCTCCTCCTCCGTCGAATCCGCTCGTCGAGCAGGCGCGGGCCGGGGCGATCCCGGCGGCGACCAGATCGGCGGGCTGTCCGTGGTGCCGCAGCCCGTCCGGGCGGCTCGCAGCCGGCGCGGTGCAAGGTCCGCGACCACGAGTCCCGGATCGGGCGGCCCCGGCCGGCATCAGCTATGTGCGATGAGTCACCCTGACCGCCGAACAGAGCGAGGTCACCTGTCTCGGCTCCGTGGTGGTCGGCCCGCGGCTGTCCCGTCAGGTGGCGGGTGCGCCCTCGGGCTCGGTGGCCGGCTCCGGAGGGGCGGATGTGGGCTCCGGCTCGGAGTCGGTGTCCGGTTCCGGTTCCGGGGGCATGCTGGGCGTCAGCTGGCGCATGAGAGCCGCGTTGGTGTCCTGCACCGCGTCGTCGGCAGGGTTCGGGTCGAGACGGGCGACGAGATCGCGGGCATGGAGACGGACCGTGGCCTCAAGCAGGGTGGCGTAGGTGTCGGCGGCGGCGCGGGTGCGCTGCCGGCCGGCGACGGCGAGCACCGTGGTGGTGAGGAGGGCAGGCCACCACCATGCGGCCAGCGGAAGGTAGAGCAAGGCCCAGGCACTCAGCGCAGCAGCGCGGGTGAGGCCCTGCCGCGCCGTCGTGATCTCGCCGCGGACGGTGTCCGGAAGGACCAGCCACAGGTGCGGCCAAAGGGCGGCCAGGTCGAGGTTCTGGTCGCGGCCCAGGCGCAGCGCCGCAGCGTTCACGCGGTCGCCGGTCCAGGTGGGGCGGTCGGGTGCTTCGGGGGCGATCCTGGTCATGGCCGTCCATGCGGTCCGGAGCTCGGTGGCCTGCTCCTCGGTGCGGGCCAGGTCGGTGCCGGCCAGGCGGGCCATGGCTGCGCGGGCGCCGTCGGCGTTCCGCAGGCGGTGCCATTCCCTGGCGTAGTGCTTCCAACGGCGGTTCCTGCTGTCCCTTGCCCGCCGGGCGAGGGCGCGGGCCGGCGCGGGCCAGCTGCGCCAGTCGGCGGCCAGGTGGATTCGCTCGACGAGGGAGCCCAGTGCCTGGGCGGCCAGGCCGATGCCGGCGGCGCCGCCCAGTACCGCCGCCAGGAGGACGGTCTGGCCGCCGGCAGTGCGTACGGAGGGGGAACCGGCCCAGGCGGTGATTTGGTCGGTGAGCCGCTGCAGGTCGAGCGCATGGGCCTGGCCCAGGGTGTGGGCGACGGCCATGACGGCCAGGTACAGGGCGCCGGGCAGGACGAGCAGGGAGAGCCACCGGTCGGCGAGCTTCTTGCCGAGTTCCCCCAGCAGGCCGCCCACCGGCTACCGCCGCTCGCGGTGCAGGGCGTCTCCGCTCACTGCGCATCGTGGTACGGGAGCGGGGCCCTGCGGCCGCCAGAAGCGAGTGCATCGCGCCTCGGGACAGAGGTAGACCGGATCGGACGGGAGGCCCCGATCGATTCCGACGGCGTGGACGCCTCGGTCGCCGGTGGTCCCGTGCTGGTCGAAGGCCTTCAGGCCGCGTACGACCCCGACGGCCTCGAGCACGGTGTGCAAGGTGTCCAGCCGGTCGCCCACGTCCTCGCCGGCCCGGGCCGCCCGGATCAGCTCCCGGAGGAGATCGTCACTCCCCAGCTGCCCCGCCCGCAGGCGTCTCCCGATCTCCTGTTCCTGCGCGCACACAATCGCCATCCGCTGCGCAGTCTCTTCCGCACCAGCCATGTGTCCGAAAACCCCCCAGCTCCCCGACAGCCTCGCCGCTCGAGATCGGGCCGTCCGGTGGGGAGCGTATCCGACTGGCCTCCAGTTCAGCAGAGGATCGGCTGACTGCCTGTCAGCAGAAGGCTCTTCTCAGTAGCATCGCCGTTGCGATCGATCGGGGGGCATGGTGCGTGAGGCACAACTGGCCGCGCTGCAGGCACGGGTGGACCGGACCTTGGAGAGCGGGGATCCGTCGTGGGTCCTGGGACCGGGTGTCCTCCGTGACGCCCGACGGCTGGCCGAGGCCCATGACGACGTCGAGGTCCGCTACGCCCTCGGCTGGTTCCGCTGGAGTCGGTACCTGTACGGCGGCCGGCGGAGCTTCTCCCGGGACGAGCTGACAGCCGAGCTGAGGGATGCCGTCGAGGCGTTCACCGTGTGCTTCATGCTCGTCGGTGCCGATGATCTGCCCGAGCCGCTGCTGCCCGTGATCGCGGAGCGTGCGGCCCTGCAGGCTGTCGCGGCCTTCCGGCGTGCACAAGGCTCACCCGACCGCATCAGCTGCGCCGTCGCTGCAACGATGGTGCGGCGCGTCCTGGCCGCCACTCCCACCGACAGCCCGAAGCGCGCGGAACGATTGGCGTTGGTCGCCGAGGTGGTTCGTGACTGGGGCGTACGCGGCCTGCGGATCCTGGACCCGGATCTGCTTCTCGCATGCGTCCGCGGGGCTCTGGAGGCCGCTCCTGACGACCACCCGGACCGCGTGGCGTGGCTGACCGACATCGCAGGCCTGCTCCAGGCGCGCGGCCAGCGGACCGAGTCGGCGGACGACCTGGACGAAGCGGCCGAAGCGGCGTGGGAGGCCGTGGTCGAGGCCGGTCCTGACCACCCCGACATCGCGGAGCCGCTGTGGATGCTGGGCATCACCCTGGCGAGCAGGCACAACGTGACCGCGGAGGACACTGACCTCGACAAGGCCATCACCTACCTGCGGATGGCGCTCTCCGCCACCCCCGCCGACCACCCGCGGCACGCGATGCGGCTCTCGCACCTCGGCACAGCGCTCCGCGCCCGCTACCAGGCCAAGGGGGAACGGGCCGACCTGGAGGAGTCCATCGAGGTCGGCCAGCGGGCCGTGTCGGTCGGCTCGGCCGAGGAATTCGTCCACGCGGACGCGCTGGCAACGCTGGGGAACGCCCTGTGGGCCCGGCGACTGTTGACAGGGTCCGCGGACGACCGGGACGAAGCCATCGTTCTGGGGCGGCAGGCGGCGGCCACTGTGTCCGATCAGGAGCGGCCGGTCGTGCTGGCGAACCTGGGAGGCCGGTTGGCCCAGCGGTTCGACCGGACAGGGGCGCTGGCGGACGCGGACGCCGCCGTCGAACACCTGCAGGAGGTGACGGACGCCACGCGGGCCCGCGGCGACTCCGTGTTCCTGGAGGCGGCAGCGAATCTCAGCTCCGTGCTGATGCGGCGGTTCGAGGTGACCGGCGCGCTGGCGGACCTGGACGAGGCCATTGCGAAGGCGCGCGAGGTCGTTGCCGCTGCCGCCACCGAGCCGCTCTACCTGTGGGGTGCCCGGGGCAACCTCGCAGTCATGCTGATGCGGCGGTCGGAACGGACCGGCACGTCGGCGGACCTGGACGAGGCCGTCACCCTGGCGCGTGCCGCCGCGGCCGCGGCCACCGAGCCGCACCGCAGCAGACTCCTGGCCAACCTCGGCAGCGTCTTGCAGGCGCGGGCCGAACTCGGCGAGTCGGCCGCGGACCTGGACGAGGCGATCACCGCGGCGCGGGCCGCCGCGGCCACGACCACCGACCCGGTCGACCTCGCTTCGGCGCAGTCCGGCCTCGCCAACGCACTGATGCGGCGGTCGGAACTGACCGGCACGTCGGCGGACCTGGACGAGGCCATCACGATCGGGCGGCAGGTGGCGGACACCGTGCCTGCCGATTTCCTCGAACGGGCGACCTGCCTGTCGAACCTCGCCGGTGCGCTGACCGTCCGGTTCCGACGGTCGGCGTCCCAGACAGACCTGACGGAGGCGATCTCCCACTACCTGGCAGCGGCGAAGGCGGCCGCCACCGCCTCGGCCGCGGTCAACGCCTCGTACCGGGCCGCTCGTCTGCTGGCCGAAACGGGAGACCACGGACGAGCGGCACAAGCGGCGGAGAACGCGGTACTGCGGCTCCCCGAGGTGGCCCCACGCCGTCTTGAACGCGGGGATCAGCAGCACGCAGTAGGGCAGTTCTCGGGGCTGGCAGGCCGCGCCGCCGCGCTGGCACTCGCCGCCCCCGGCGGTACGGATGCAGAGCGGGCGGCTCGGGCGCTGCGCCTGCTGGAGGCCGGCCGGGCGGTTCTGATCGGCCAGACGCTGGAGACCCGCGGTGACCTCACCGACCTGTACGCGCTCCGGGCCGACCTGGCCACCCGTTACGTCGAGCTGCGCGCGCGGCTCGACGCGGGGACGAGGACGACCGCGGCGATCCGTCCCCTCGGCGGGACGGCCGACGAGGAGCTCGCCCACGAGCGCCTGGCCCGGGGCCGGCGCGTGGCGGCAGAGGAGTTCGCCGCGCTGCTGGAGGAGATCCGCGACCTGAAGGGCTTCGCCTCCTTCGCCCTGCCGCCCACCGACGAGGAGCTCATCGCCGAGGCTGCCCACGGCCCCGTCGTGGTGTTCAACATCAGCGAGTACCGCAGCGACGCACTGCTGATCACCACCGACGGCATCAGGAACCTGGAACTGCCGGGCCTCACCCCCGGCATGGTGACCGACCAGGTGAACCGCTTCCGCAACGCCCTGCACACGGCGCGCGCGGCCACAGAGGCGACCGACGCGGAGCTGGCCGCGGCCCAGCGGGCCGTGGTCTCCGTCCTCACGTGGCTGTGGGACGTGGCGACCGGCCCGGTGCTGGCGGCGCTGAACATGCACGGCCGCCAGGATGTCTCGGACGACTGGCCCCGCGTGTGGTGGGTTCCGGGCGGGCTGCTGGGCCTGCTCCCCCTGCACGCCGCCGGCTATCACAACGACCGTCCGGAGAGGCCGCGCCAGCGGCGCACCGTCATGGACCGCGTCGTCTCCTCCTACACCCCGACGGTCCGCGCGCTGCGCCACTCCCGCGAACGTGCCGCCCGTGCCACGGGCGGCACGCCGGCCCGAAGCCTGGTGGTGGCGATGCCGACCACTCCCGGTCTGCCGGGAAACGGCCGACTGCACTACGTGGGGAAGGAAGTGGCGATGCTCCTCGGGCGGCTGCCCGATCCGGTCCTGCTCGAGGAACCGGACCCCGAGAACGGCCGTGCAGTGTCGGCCGGCGCCCTGCCGACGCGAGACCACGTCCTCGCCCAGCTGCCGCACTGCTCGATCGCGCACTTCGCCTGCCACGGTTTCAGCGACCCGGCCGACCCGTCCCGGAGCCTCATGCTGCTCCACGACTTCGCGCAGGCTCCGCTGACCGTGGGCAGCCTCGCGTCCGTCGCGCTCGACGAGGCGCGGCTCGCCTACCTGTCGGCCTGCCGCACCGCGGCCATCGACAACTCCGAGCTGCTGGACGAGGCCATCCACCTCACGTCGGCCTTCCAGCTCGCCGGCTTCCCCCATGTGATCGGCACCCTGTGGGAGATCGACGACCAGGTTGCCGTCACGGTCGCCTCGCTGTTCTACGCCGGCCTCGGAGCCGGCCGGGCGTCGCCGGACCCGGACCGGGCGGCCCGTGCGCTCCACCAGGCTGTCCGTCGGGTCCGCGACGGTTACGGGCTTCCGCCTCACCTCAACCTCAACCTGAACGGGGCACCGAGGCTCTGGGCCGCCTATCTGCACGTGGGCGCCTGAGCGGTCGATGCGCCGACTGTCCGTCCCGTTGGACAGGGAGGCGTGCAGCTTCGTGTCGGCAGGTTCGTCGAAGGTGTCCAGGGCCAGTTCCTGCACGGGTCGGTGGCACCCGGACGGATCGGACGGCCCAGCCGGAGTACCGGCACCGCGGGCGGGCCGCCGACGTGCTCCACCGGTTCCTCGCCGCGGTCGCCCTCGGGCTCCTCTCCCGTCAGGGGCGCTTCCCCGGTCCCCTGGGCAGAGCGGGAGCGAGACCGGACAGCCGGTGTGCAGGAGCGCAGGGCTCGGCCGGCGACCTGCTGCACGGTCAGATGAGGACTTGGGCGAACAGGCCGGTGACGTCGGCGGCGAGAGCGAGGACGGCGGCGAACCCCGCGTCCGCGCCCGCACGGGCGGAGGGGTGGGTGACGAGTCCTACCCCCTCCGCGCAGCTTCCGACAGCCCGGTCGGTCGGGCGGCCTGTTCTGATGGTCCCGGTCAGTCCGCGGTGATGCGGAGGTTGGCGAGGACGGTGGTGTCGTCGTCGGCGAGGGCCAGGATGCGGCCGCTGCGGTGCCAGTAGGTGGCGGTGGTGGCGTGGCGGCGGACGCCGACCGGGGTGGGGCGGCCGTCGGGGCCGCTGGGTGCGGCGGGGACACGGAGGGTCAGGAGCGGGCTGTCGGTGGGGCGGCGGCCGGCCCGGACGGTGAGGTCACCGGTGCCGGATACGGGGACGGTCAGCGCCCAGTCGTCGCCGTCGGTGTGCGGGGGCGCGACGGGCAGGCCGTCGACGGTGAACGGGCCCGGGGTGGGGACGCCGAACCAGCGCAGGGTGGTCCGGCCCGCCTCGCGGTCGGCGGTGGTGAGCAGCCGGCCGCCGCCGGCGAGTGCGGCGAGGCCCACGAACGTGCCGGCTGAACCGAGTTCGTCGTCGGTGAGGGCGGTCCGGGAGGTCAACCGCCAGCCGGGCAGCTCCCAGGTCCAGCACTCGGTGAGTCCGGTGCCGAAGCGGGGACGGGTCAGGACGATGGCGGAGCAGCGGTTCGCGGTGCGCGACGGCGGGCCGGCCGGGCGCTGGTCCCCTTGGGCGTTGTCGCCGCCGAGTTCTCGCCAGACGACGGTGGGCCGGTCCGCCGCGGTGTCGAGGACCACGATGCCGTGAGCGTCGACGCCGATCAGGTGCCGGCCGTCGTAGGTGCCGAGCGTGGCGGTGGAGCGCAGGGTGGTCCAGGGTCGCAGCGTTCGGGTGGCGAGGTCGAGCCGGGAGATCTCGGTGACCCGGCCGTGGTCGGCGATCACGAGGGCGTTGCCGCCGTGGTCGGCGAGGACCAGGCGGTCGGCGGGGGTGTCCCAGCGGGCCTTGGTCCGCCCGTCGGGTGTGAGCAGCCGGACGCCTGCCTGGCCGCAGGCGAGTAGCAGGGCGCCGGAGTGCAGGTAGGCCGCGTCGAGTACCGGGAGGGTGCCGGGGCGGTCGGCGGCGGTGAGTTCCAGCGGTCGTCCGCCGCTTCGGCCGGGTCGGACGGGACGGGGCAGGTCGGCGGCGGTGAGTGGGTCGGCGCGGGCGAGCAGGCGGTCGAAGCGGGCGCGGTCGGTGCCCTGGGCGGCGTGTGTGCCGAAGCCGCCGTCGCGTACGGCGGCGCGGGCGGCGGCGGTCGCCAGTTCGCGGTCCACCACCGGGTCGGCGGCTGGGAGTTCGGACAGGGTGGTGAGCAGGGCTGCCCGCCCGCCGCGACCGGACCGCTCGTCGCTGTCGATCACGGTGCGGGCGAGTTGCACGGTCGCGGCGGGCGCGCCGAGGGCGAGCAGGTGAGCGAGTGCCCGGCCCTGGGCGGGGCCGCCGAGGGCCACCGCGTCGCGCAGGTCGGCGACGACGGAGCCGCGCAGTTCCTCCTCGGGCCAGACCGCTTCGACGGCGCCGATCCGGTCGCCGGCGCTGCGGCAGTGCTGTGCCCAGGCGAGCCGCAGTTCGCGGGCCGCGGCCGGGTCGGTGGCGGTGAGCCGTTCGACGGCGAGCGGGAAGGCGCCGCGCCGGTGGGCGGTCCGCACGGCGCGGTCGCGGTCGCCGGCCCGCCACCAGAGACGGACGACCAGGTCGGGGTCGAGTTCGCGGCCCTCGGCCAGTTCGGCGGCCTGGGCGGTGCGGCCGTGCCGGTCGAGGAAGGCGACCGCCTCGCCGGACCGGTGCAGCAGGTCGGCGAGGACGAACGCGGCCTCGTCGATGCGGCCCTCGCGTTCCAGGGCCTCGGCGGCGGCACGGTAGAGGCCGGTGAGGTACTGCTGCGCGTCGAGGCCGGAGAGTGCGGACGTGCCGCCGGGGACGGCGACACCCGGGGTGGCGCGCAGTGCGCCGGTGTAGCGCGACGGCAGGCCGAGGCTCAGCCAGTCCTGCCGGTCGCCGCCGGGGGCGCCGAGCTGGATGGCGTCGCGCAGCGCGTCCTCCCAGCGCTTCTCCCGGAACGCCCGGTCGAGGCGGTACAGGTAGCGGGCGTGGCGGCCGCGGACCAGGGCGGCGGCGGGGCTGCGCAGGGTGAGCCGGGCGAGCAGGCCGCGCAGCAGGGGACGGCGGGGCCGGCCGCCTGCTGCTGAGCGGCCCGCTGCGCCGGCCGCCGTCCCGGGGCGGCCGGTGCCTGCTGCGCCGCCGCCCGCGCCGCCGGTCTGCTGCCGCCGGGCACGAGCGGCGAGGGCGACGACCAACAGGAGGACGAGACCGAACAGCGGCGACGCGGATCCGATGTCGCCCGAGGCGAGCCCGTCGACCGTCCGGACCAGGATCAGCACGAGGCCGATCAGCACGAGACCTGCGCCGGCGAGGTTCACGAGGAGTCGCAGCGCGGTCCGGGCACCGTGGAGCGCGGATCGCAGGAGGCGGCCGAGGCCGCGCGGTGGCCACAGTCCGGCCCGGGATGCCGCGCCGCGGTGCGGGGTCTTCGGTGACGGCCCGCGGCGGGTGAAGCGCGGCCCGTCGGCCGTCCGGCGCAGGCGTGGCCGGGGCAGGGCGATGACGGGCAGGCGGTCGCGGAGCCGGGGCTTACGGGTTGTGTCGAGCAGCCGGTCGGCGGTGGCCGAGCGGGCGCCGAGTCCGGCGGCGGTGCGCAGATCGGGGGCGGCCGGGGGCGGCACGGCGTCGACGACGGGTGCCGGGGCGGGCAGGGTGCCGACGGGGCCGAGCCGGTGGACGGTGAGGCCGCCGGGGTCGAGCCAGTCCGCCGGGTCGACGGTGGGCAGTTCGGCGATCGGGTGCGCCTCGATGCGGCCGCGGGTGGTGAGCAGCAGGTACCCGGCGGGTGCGTCGGTGGGGCCGGTGCCGACGGCGACCAGCGCGCCGGCGGTGCGGCGCACGGGCAGTCCCGGGGCCAGGTCGGCGCGGACGGTGACGGGTGCGCTCAGGGTGAGGAGCCAGCGCCCGTCGGGCAGGCGGTGCAGTTCGGCGCCGTCCTGCCAGTGGGCGAGGACCCGGGTGGCGGCCTCCGCCGGTCCGGTGACGGGGGTGTCGAGGACGAAGCCGGCGGCTTCGACGGTGCCGCGGAAGTCCCCGGGTGCGGGCGGGCGGGCGGTGGTGGTGCGCGGGTCGGGCCCGTCGGCTGCTGCGGGGGTGCGGGCGGCGGCCCGGTCGGTGGCCGGGCGGGCCGGGCGGGGCGCCCCGCTGGTGCTCACTGGTCGCTCCCGATGACGTGGTGGATCCGTCCGGTGCCCGCGTCGCCGACCAGGATCCGGTCGGGGCCCTTGGGCACGGCGATCAGGGGCAGGGTGGGGTGGAGGGCGGGGCGGCCGCTGCCGCCGGACAGCCGGGCGAGGGTGCGCCGACCGTTGGCACCGGCAGAGCGCAGTACGGCGTCCTTGCGGCCGACGGTGATCAGGGCGGCACCCTCGGCGCCGTGGGTCAGCCCGATCACGTCCGCCTGCTCCCGGACGGTGACGAGCTGGTGGCCGCCGTCGCGGTCGACGAGATCCCAGGTCTGGCGGTCCGTGCTCCAGGCGACGGCGCCGGCGCCGTGCAGCAGGTGGCGCGCCTGCGCGGCGCCGGCCGGCAGGTTGCCCTGGTACAGGCGGGTGTCACGGGCCCGGTCGTAGGGCAGGTCCGCTGCCTGTCTGCCGACCGGTCCGTCGTCCTGGGCCCGGCCGTCCGGGCCGATCCGCCACCAGCGGCCGGCAATGGGCAGCCGCAGGAACCGGTCGTCGACCAGGAGCGGCAGCACCGGCTCGGTCAGCAGCGCGTCCAGGCCGTCGCGGTCGAGCCCGAGAGCGGCGCTGTCGGGGACCACGTACTCGCCGCGTTCGCAGAACCGGCGCCCGCTCACGTACGGGAAGAGCCGGCGGTCCCGGGCGCAGAGGACGATCAGGCGCCGTCCTGTGCGGCCGGCGGCCAGGGCGGGCCCGGGCAGGTCGTGGCGGCGGGCGCGGACCGTGGTCGCCTGCCGGGCGGTGCCGGGCAGGTGCACGGCGAGCAGGACGTCCGCGTGGCGGCCGCGGGCCAGCAGGGTGCGGGAGTCGGTGGTGAAGACCGGCAGGGCGCCGCCGCGGACTCCGGTCGGCAGCACGGCTTGCACCGGGGCGGCGCGGCGGAAGGCGGCGCCGCGCAGTGCCCGGACGGCGATGTCGGGGGCGGGCAGTGGCAGCAGCGCGGTGGTGGGGGCGGCCCGGCCGGTGGTGATGTGCACCTCGACGCCGGTGGCGCCGTTCGCGTCCCACTGCGCGGGCCGCGCGGTCAGGGTCCGGGTGCCGGCCGGGAGGAGGGCGGCGAGGTGTTCGGAGGTGAGCACCCAGGCACGGTCGCCGTCCTCCAGGAGCTCGCAGGCGTGCCGGACGTCCTCGGGGGTCGGGTCGCTCCGGCGGCGGGCCTCCAGCCAGGCCGGGAGCAGGTCCTCCAGGTCGCCGTCGAGCCAGGTGCCGGAGAGGTCGCCGAGGATGCCGACCCGCAGATCGGTGCCGCGGGCGGCGGCCCTGCGGTGCAGGACGAGCAGGGCGGCGAGCTGGACGAGGCGGGCGGCGCCGGCCTGCTCCGGGCCGGTGTCCGCCAGCACGACGGTCCGGCCGGTCGGCGTGGGCGAGGTGAACTCGGGCGCGAGGTGCAGGAGTTCGCCGTCGACGAGGCGGCGGACGAACTCGTCGGGGAACTCGTCGGCGAGCAGCCACTCGGAGGGGAGCAGTTGGTCCGGGCGGCCCGTGCGGGCGAGGCCGCCGTGGCCGTCCGGGGTGCCCTGGGCCCTGGTGACCGGCTCGTGCTCGGAGACCAGAGCGTCCAGGCGGCGCAGCAACGGGCCCAGGGCGGTGGCGAGTTCGGGGGTGAGGGCGGCGAGGGAGGCCGACCAGGGGGCGAGGGCGGAGGGAAGGGCGCCGGTCATGCGGGACGGCTTCCGGTGGGCTGCCCGGCGGATCCGGGTGCGGCCGGCCCGGGCCCGGTGCGGGCCGGTGCGGGGCCGGGGGCCGGGACGGCGTCGGGCCGCGGCCCGGCATCCGGCTCGGCCGGAAGGAAGCGGTCCAGCGCCGCGGGGTCGGTGGTGAGCGGCGGCGGGTCGGCGACCATCGCATGCCCGGGCAGCAGGACGCACACCTGGCCGCGCCGGGCGCCGAGGGCGGCCGGCCACAGGGCGGCCGCGGGCAGCGGGCGTGCCGTGGTGGGCACGAGCAGGTCACCGTCGCGCCCGAGGTAGCGGGCACCGTCGGCCCAGGGCAGGTCGCCGGCGGCGCCGAGAACGAGCAGGGCACCGGCGTCCGCGAGCGTGCCGAGCCGCGCACCGGCGAGCAGCCGGGCGCGGGCCGCCGCGGCCAGCGCCGGCACGGCGTCGCCGAGCGCGAGCACCGCGGCGGCCGGCAGGGGCGGTTCGCGCCGTTCCCAGCGCAGCGTGAAGACCGGCTCCGCGGCCGAGCCGCGAACGCTGAGCGGCCCGGCGGCGGTGGCCGCGCCGGACGCGACCGCGCTGCCGGGGCTGCCGGGGCCGCCAGGGCGGGACGGCTGGACGGGAACGGACGCCTCGGCGGAGTTCATCTCGAGGAGACCGCCACGACCAGGTCCGCACGTACACCCCGGAGCACGGCCGGCAGGTCGTCCGGATCGAAGCCCGCGTCGATCTCACGCAGCGCGCCCTCCAGCCGCAGCCGCGAGTCCGGGCCGCTCGGAAGCGTCCCGTGCTCGGCGAGCAACGCGGCCGCGGAGCGCGCGAGCCGCTCGGCCCGGGCGCCGGCACTGCGCGACATCTCCTCGGCGGCGTGCACCAGGCTGTGGTTGGCGGACTTCTCGATCAAGTCGGCGAGGGTGTCCCGGGCGAGCGCCTGGGCGTCGGCGGTGGGGGCGACGAGCGGCAGCACCCACAGGTCGCGGGTGGTGGCGCGGTCCCGTCCGTCGAGGACGGCAGCGGCAGCCACCAGCCGCTGGGAGCGCACGGCCCGGCGATCGCTGACGGGGACTCCGGCGGTGCGCAGCCGGCGCAGGGCGGTGGCGACCGCCGGGGTGACGTCGGTGAGGTCGCAGGCCCGGGCCGCGGCGGCGAGGCGGTCGAGGGCACCGAGCAGGTCTGCGGGCCCCCCGGGTGCGCCGTGGGGCGGAGCACCGGCGCCCGCCGACAGCGGGACCGGGGCCGGGCGTCGCCCGGCCTCGAGGAGGTCCTCCAGCCGGGCGTCGGCGACCGGTTCGACGAACAGCCGGGCGAGGAACCGGTCGGCGAAGGCGGCGAGCTCGGGATCCTCGGGCAGGTGGTTGGCAGCGCCGACGCAGACCCGCAGCGGGCTGGCCAGGACCGTGCCGCCGCGGCGGAAGACCCGCTCGTTGAGCAGCCCGAGGAGGGTGTTCAGGACAGCGGTGGAACCGAGGAACACCTCGTCCAGGAAGGCGATGTCGGCCTCCGGCAGCATGCCCCCGGTCTGGAACTCGACGCGGCCCTCGCGCAGCCGCTGCAGGTCGACCGGTCCGAACAGCTCGTTCGGCTCCGTGAACCGGCCGAGCAGGTACTCGAAGTAGCGCCCGCCGAGTTGTCCGGCGACCCGCCGCACGGCCTCGGACTTCGCCGTCCCCGGCGCACCCACGACCAACAGGTGCTCACCGGCGACCGCGCACAGCGCCACGACCTCGGCGACGACCTCGCGATCGACCATGCCCCGGCCCGCGGCCGCGACGGCAGCCGCCACCGTCTCCGCATCCGACGCGCCCGCACCGCCGTGCGCAGGCACACCGTCCCGGCCGGGCACCGGGGCCGACGCGGCCGCCGGGATCGACGGGGACTCGGAGTGCAGCGGGACCGCAGGTTTCGGCTGCGCGGCGGCGGAGGGTATGTCGGTCATGATCACGGGAGTCTACGGTCCGCGACCGTCGACCCACCAAAGGGTTTCGCCCGGCGCAGCGACGGGCGCGCTCCCGCCGACCGGACGCCGAGACCCGGTGGCTGCGCCGCCTGCTCCCGATCGCCAGGACGGGCCCCGCCGCACCGGGACGATCAGGCCTGTGCCGAGGGGCGGCCGGACCGGGCAGTCACCGTTCCTGCCCTGGCGCTCGCCGGTGGGGATGACCACCCTCCGCGGTGGATGAGCGGTCTCACTCCGCGGAGAGCGCGCCGCTGCCGTCGCGCTGCCGCTGGCGGTGTTTGCGCATGGACACCTGGGAGCCGCAGCCGGTACTGCAGTACAGCCCGCCCCCGTTGCGGGTGCGGTCGAAGAAGCCGAAATGGCACGGGGGGTTCCGGCACGCCTTGATGCGCCCCCAGTCGCCGGTCTGCGCGAACGTCGTCACCGCAGCCAGCACGGTTCCGAACACGCGCGGCACCCCTGTCTGGGGCGAGGCCAGCTGCACGCCGCCGGCCGTGACCACCGTTGCCAGCGGGTAGAGCGAACCCACACGCCGCAGGTGCCGTTCGGCACGCAGCAGCGGCTCGCCCGGACTCTCCTCATCGCCCGAGTGCGCGAGCAGCACGGTCACCAGGGCGTCACGCAGCTCGCGCGCGACCGCGGCGTCGGCGTCGGTCACCACGGTTTCGCCGCCGAACTCCTCACGCTCCGCCAGCCATGACGCGAACGAGTCCCCGTCCCCGAACAGCTCCCGGCGACCCGATCCGTCCGCACGCGTGTTCACGAACGCGAGAACGGTCTCCACCGTCGGCGTGACGGTGCGTGGGCTGGGTTTGGGGGATCCGGCTGCCGCAGTGACCATCCTCCCACGGTACACCAATGCGAGCTGCGCTAATCCGACTAGTGGGCAACCTTCCGCGCGATCCATGTTGACTCGTTGCGAGCTAAGCGCTTACGGTCGCAACATGAATGGAACGCCCAAGCACCAGACCCGCCTCCGCACATGGCTGATCACCGGCGCGACGTCCGGCATCGGCCGCGAACTGACGCTCCAGGCACTGGAGAACGGCGAAACCGTCTCGGCCCTCGCCCGCGACACCTCCTCCCTGGACGACCTGGCGCAGACGCACGGTGAGCGCCTGCATCTCATCCAGACGGACGTACGTGACGAGCGAGCCGTCAAGGACGCAGTGGACGGCACGCTCGCCCGGTTCGGCCGCATCGACGTCGTGGCCAACAACGCGGGATACGGACTGTTCGGAGCCGTCGAGGAGGCCTCCGACACACAGGTCCGCGCCGTGTTCGACACCAATGTCTTCGGAGTGCTCAACGTGCTCCGCGCAACGCTGCCGGTCCTCCGCGCCCAGCGCTCCGGGCACGTCCTCCAGGGCTCATCGGTCTACGGGCAGTCCGCCCACCCCGGCGTGGGCCTACTGGCCGCCACCAAGTACGCGATCGAGGGCCTGTCCGACGCGCTCGCGGCCGAGGTCGCGCCGCTCGGCATCAAGGTCACGATCATCCAGCCCGGGATGACCGCGACCCCCTTCCTCGCCAACCTCGATGTCGCAGCCGGCCTGGGCGACTACGACCAGACCGTCCGCGAGGTCCAGAAGGGCATCGGAGAGCTGCCGGCCTCCGCGTTCTCCGCCCCGGCGCGGATCGCCGCAGGCATCAGGACCGCGGTCGACAGCCCCAACCCCCCGCTGCGCCTGGCCCTCGGCACCTCCAGTGCGACGGGCATGCGCCCCGCTCTGGAGGCACGGATCGCAGACCTGGACGGCTGGCAGCGTGTGACCGACGCCGTCGACAGGGAATGAGCCGCGAATCCCTCGGGGGACGCGGTCATGGCGGAGCCGGCCCGGCCCTCCTCACCGCCCGGCCATGACCGGTGGGTCCGGGTCGAAGCCACGGCAGATCGCTTCGCCCCGGACCCCCGCCCGCCACTGCCCGGCGCCCCCGGCGGGCGCCGGCCACGGCCCGTCCGCCTCATCCGCGGCCCGCGATCGTCCCGGCCGTTCCGGCGGGTCGGGCCGCCGTGCCCGAGGCGGCAACGAGGACAGGCTGACCGGATCCGGTGTGGCCCGGCCACCGACACCGGCCCGGTCGGAGGAGACCGCCGGCGTCCTCCCGTGTCCTCGGCAGGGGCCACGCGGGCCGCGAGGCTCGTGGGCGGCTCCCCGCGATCGTCCCGCGTGAACCGACGCGCGCGGAATCAAGGAAGCGCCGGGCCGTCTGCGCCCGGCTGCGGCACCGCGCTGCGCCGTGGCGGGTATCCGGCGCGGGCCCGCTCGGTGTCCCGTGACCGGTCGGCGCAGGCCTTCGCGTGGGCCCGTCGGCTGCGCGCGCCGGGGCGGTGTGCCGGGCCTGTCGGGAGAATCGACGCGGGAGCTTTCAGACCCTGCCCTCCTGGACCCGGAGGCCGCTGATCCTGCCCGCCTCGGCGGGCGTCGATTCGCGGCCGAGGCCGACCCGGTATGCCGTGACGACCCGCGTGACGGATCGTTCGTCCGCCTGGTCGATCCGGCCACGCCTCCCTACGGCCCGGACAAACCGCACTTGAAGGCCCGAGGCTGGTTGGTCGGAGGACGGAAATCAACGGCCGCTCGGCGGCGTGCGTCAGGTCCGGAGGTCCAGAACCATGGTGTCCGAATTGCCGCTACGCCCGACCCTGGTGAAGCCGAGGGCGGTGTAGAGGTGCACCGCGGGGTTGCCGTCCTCGACGCTCAGGCTGAGCCGGGCGACCGGGACCGGTCCCTCGGCGGCGGTCCGGATCAGCGCCTCCATCAGAGCCCGGCCGTGCCCACGGCCGCGGTGTTCGGGCAACAGGCCCAGGGTCAGCTCGGGAACGTCCGCGGCGACGAAGCCGTATCCGGGTTCACTCCCGGGAAGGTGCCGCGCCCACGCCGCACCGATCGGTTCGCCGGCGTCGGTCTCCGCGACGACCCCGAAGTCGTCCCTGCGGGGCCAGCCGACGAGGTAGCCCGCGGCGTGCGGCTCAGCGGCGAGCTGCTCGGCGGTGAACCGTTGCCCGCCGTTCCAGTTGTACGCCTCGAGCAGGATGCGCCGGAGGAAGTCGGCGTCGTCGGCGACGGCGGGGCGGACAGGCATCAACGTCCTTCGGATCGGGAGCGGTTCGGGCCGGCCGACGATAGGTCGCCATCCGCAGATCGGCAAGGCGTTTGTCACGGGACGTCTGCAGCACCGGTCGGTCCCTGCAGAGCTACGGGAACCTTCGGGGGCCGACGCCTCGACCAGCGGCCGCCCGCCAGGGCCGGCGTTCAGGGTGACGTTGCGTTCCTCGTCGGGGTTGTCGGACGGGTCCGCGGGCTGGGCTGCGCCGTAGGGTGCCGGGGACACCGTGGGTGGGGACCGCGGCGGTGGGCGGGGGTGCGCCGCCGGAGGGGTTTCCGGTGCCGGCGGCGGTCCGGGACTGCGTTCGGCCGGAGGAGGGGAGCGCGGTGTTGCCGCGGCCGTCGATCCTGGCTCTGGAGATCAGCGCAACTGCGGCCGCCACGGTGTCTGCCACGAGGACGGCCGCCGCCGCGGTGACCGTGCCGTGGTGCGGACGGGATTCTTGCAAGCCGCCTTCCGTGCGCCGGATGCGGGTCTGGGAACGGCGGTGCGGGCTGGGCATCAACGGGGCAATCGGCGCCGACATCCGCACGCTCCAGGGGCCCGCCATCCTCACCCGACGTGGGTGGCTCGATCACCGGCGCCCGTCGGGGTGGTCCGGCGCCAGCGCGACTGGCTGTGAGGATCGGACCGGATACTGCAGCGGGAGATGCGACACTGCTTGGAGGTTCTCGCGGGCGGCATCGGTGAAGGCGTTCACTGCGTCCCGCAGCCCCCGGCATGCGTGCTTGACGTCGATCCCCGGAGTCCCGAACGGGATGTCCTCGTCGCCAAGATCTGCCCTCCCCAGAGTCAGCAGCCGATTGAGGACGACCGCCCGGACGTTGATCTGCTCGACCAAGGGGACCAGGGCTTCGGGAACGTCGAGGCGAGCCAGAGCGAGCGCCTCGAAGGTCGCGAGGGCGCGTGCCGACGGCGGGGCCGGGTACGAGGCCACCGGCGCCAGGTGTTCCTGCCATGCCTCGCGCCGGAACGCCGTCGCCTCGGCGATGAGCCTTGCGTACGCGGCCCGGCGTGCAGAATGGCGCGTCTGATCGAGCGCGGCCCAGTAGGACGTCTGGGCCTGGGCAAGGGCGGCCTTGGTCTGCCAGCGGGCGGCCAGCAGAGCGGCGGGGATACCGGCGAGTGCGGCAATCGAGGCCATTCCGGAGAGGTCCATGCGGCGGAGCGTAGGTGACCTGCGCCACGACCGACAGGGCGCACAGGTGGGTTCGGGAGCCCGTGGTGCAGCGCACTCAGGCGGATCTTGGCAGGAGACCCGCCGCGTGAGCGGCCGAGTGCCTCACCTCCCGCGCCACCTCCGCCGGCCGGTCGATCAGTTCCGCCCGGAGCCGAGCTGCTTTGACCACCTGCGCGGAGCCTCTTTTGGGGACGGGCGGTGGAACGAGCCGGGCCCCGGCCGCGTGCTGGTGCACGCGCACGGATGTCGAGTCGACCGCAACGTCCCAGTCGATCTCGCCGGCAGCAGCGGCTCCAGCCGCTCCCACTGGGCGTCCGTCAGATCAGTCCTCCTTCCCACGGTCGAGCGCGAGCGTTCGTTTTACTGAACGCCATGTTCGTCATCTCCACTCGTTCGGTATAGTGAACATATGGTTCATTCAAGCGCGACGCTTCAGGGAGCCGTCCAGGTCGCCACCTACCTGGACGACACGTATCTGGATCAGGCCGACACACGGGTGATCGCCGTAGGTGAGCGGGACGGTGCGCCGTGGGCCGCCGTCGAGCACTGCCTGTTCCACCCGCAGGGAGGCGGCCAGCCCGCCGACCCGGGCTGGCTGGACGACGGGGAGGTCGTACCGGTCCGGGACCGGGAGTCGGGGCTGGTCGTGCTGCTGGCGCCCGAGGGCGGCCGGCTGCCGCTCCTCGCCGTGGGCCAGGAGGTGCGGGCGCGGATCGATGTGCAGGCCCGGATGACGCACGCCGCGCTGCACACGGCCGGGCACCTGGTCGAGGCGGCCGGACGCGTTCAGGGGTGGGAGATGCTCAGCAGCAACCACTTCCCCGGTCAGGCCCGCATCGAGTTCCAGGCGCCGCAGACCGATGCCCGGCTGGCCGACCCGGAGGGGCGGGAGGAAGCCACCGCCGCTCTGCGGGACGCGGTGGCCGCCGCGATCGCCGACGATCTGCCCGTCCTCGCGCGGTACGAGGGCGAGGGGCGCCGCGTGGTCCACCTGGGCACCCTGCACTGCGCGCCGTGCGGGGGCACCCATGTGCGCAGCCTCGGCGACCTGGCCGAGGTGGCCCTGCCGACGCTGAAGGTGAAGAAGGGCCGTATCCGCGTGTCCTACTCCGCCACCCACCGGAGCCACTGATGGCCGCGCAGTCCGGCTCCGGCCGGCAGCCGGTGAGCAGTACCGCGGCCGCGGTCGGCGCGAAGATCCGTCTGCGCCGCCAGCAACGCGGCATGAGCGCCGCGGAGATGGCCCGGCGCGCCGGGCTGAGCAAGGCCACGCTGTCGCAACTGGAGGCGGGCAAGGGCAATCCGACGATCGACACCCTGGACGCGATCGCAATCGCGCTGCGCATTCCGATCGCGGACCTGCTGGCGCGCGACGCCGACACCGGGCCCGTCTACCGGCCGGGCACGCCCGCGGAACCGGGCGAGGTCGCCCGGGAACTACTGCGCCGCATCAGCAGCGGCAACAGCCTGGAGATCTGGCGGCTGCGCATCCCGCCCGAGACGGAGCTGACCGGCGTCCCCCACGCCACCGGCACGATCGAGCACCTGCTCATCGCCACCGGGCACGTGACCGCCGGGCCGGTCGATGCCCCGCAGGACCTGGGCCCCGGCGACATGCTCGCCTTCGCCGGCGACGCCCCGCACTTCTACCGCACCGGCGCCGAGGCGGTGGACATCACCGTCGTCTTCGCCTCTCCCATCAGCACCTGAGCAGCCTCGGCCGGGTGAGTGCGGAAGTGGAGCTTCCCGCACAGCCCGGGTGCCAGGCCGCTGGGGGCTGGTCCCTACCGCTTCCGGCGTCACCTGGAGCGGATAGCCTCCGGCGGAATGGACGACCGACGGGAGTGGGCGTGGAGATCGAGGACACGCCGGACCGGCTGGGTGCGGTGATCGGGCCGCCGCCAGAGGGCGGTGTGGTGCCGGTTCCGTGGGAGCTCGGGCCGGAGGTGATGGGTTTCCAACTGCCTGCGGACTACCGGGCGTTCGCCGACCGGTACGGGTCGGTCAGCATCAGGGGGAGCTGCACGTCTTCACGCCGTCGGCAGCACCCACCACCACGATCGGCCGGCCCCTCGGCTTCGAGGGGTTCCTGTACGACACGACGGAGCCCTACGGGTACTGCGGCATGCTGGCCCAGGCATACGCGGAGGGCGACTCGGACCGGGTGGGACTGTTCCTCGGGAACGGCTGCCGCGCCGGTGAGTCGCTGACATACTCGGCCCATGCCTGCAGAGGTGGAGCCTGAGCGGACATCGGAGCAGCAGTCGGCCTGGGGGTCGTGCCGCGCGCTGCCGGTCGCGACACGCGGGGTCACGCTCTTCCCGTCCGCGCTGTGACCGGCCGGCCGGCACCCGTGGTGCTGCCCCCGGCGCTGCGCGGGGGGCTCGGGCTGATGGCGGCCCTCGCCGCGTTGCTGGTCGCCCTGCTGGGGATCCGGTATGCCGACGCGGGTGGGCCCGGCGCGGTGGACGTGCGGGTCCGGGCGGTGGTGGACGGTGTGGGGCCGTCGTGGCGGTACGTCGCGTTGGCCCTGGACTCCTCGGGAGAGCCGGTGGGAGCCGCGACGCTGGTCGTGGCCGTGATGACGGGCTGTCTGCTGCGTCGGCGCCTGCGCGCAGCGGTGTTCGTCGTTGCCGGTGTCGGCATCGCCGTGGGGACGACGACGCTGCTCAAGCACCTGGTGGGACGCACCATCCACGGTGGGCACCTGTCCTACCCGAGCGGGCACACCGCCTTCGCCACCGCGCTCGCCCTCGCGGTGGCGATGCTCGCGACCCGCCGCCGGGGCCGGGACGGGCTCGACCCCGGCAGGACGGCCGGCACCGTGCTCGTGCTCGCCGCGGCGCTGGCCGCCGGGGCCGCCATGGGCTGGGCGCAGGTCGTCCTGGACGCGCACTACCCGACCGACGTCCTCGGCGGCTGCTGCACCGCGCTGGCGGCGGTGCCGGCGACCGCGTGGCTGGTCGACCGGGCGGCCGACGTCGGCCGGCGGGAGCACCGCTGACGTCATGCCGCGTGATGTCACGCCACGTGAACACCACACGACATCACGCGACATGACGTCACACCAGGCGGCGGAACACCGGCTTCACCGGCCGCCCGGCGAGCCAGGGGGTGGGATCGGCGGCGTCCAGCGCCTTCCGGTACACGGCACATGCCCGGGCCACCACGTCGACGGTGTGGTCGATGTCGGCGTCGCCGAGCGCGCTGCTCACCACGAACGACGGGGCCAGCACTCCGCCTGCGAGGAGCTGGCGCAGGAACAGGGTGCGGTACTGCTGCGACGGCTGCCGGTCCTCGTCGAGGGTCGCGAAGACCAGGTTGCTCTCCCGGCCGCGGAGGACGAGGTGGTCGCCGACGCCCGCGCAGGCGGCGGCCTCGCGGACACCGGCGGCCAACCGCTCGCCGAGGGCGTGCAGCCGGGCGGTGATGCCCTCCTCGACGTAGGTGGTCTGCACGGCCATCGCGGCGGCCAGCGAGTGCGTCTCCGCACCGTGCGTGGTGGACAGCAGGAACACCCGGTCGCCGGAGTGGCGCAGCCCGCCGTGCTCCATCAGGTCCCGGCGCCCCGCCAGCGCGGAGACGGCGAACCCGTTGCCCAGCGCCTTGCCGAACGTCGAGAGGTCGGGGACGACGCCGTACAGGCCCTGGGCGCCCGCCTCGGACCAGCGGAAGCCGGTGATCATCTCGTCGAAGACCAGTACGCAGCCGTGCCGGTCGGCCAGCTCGCGCAGGCCGGCGAGGTACCCCGGCGGCGGTTCGGTGTGGCCGGCGGGTTCGAGGATCAGGCAGGCGACCTCGTCCCGGTACCGGGTGAGCACTTCCTCCGTGGCGGCCAGGTCCGCGTAGGGGAACGCCACGGTGAGCTCGGCGGTCGCGGCGGGGATGCCGGCGGACATCGGCGTGGTGCCGATGAACCAGTCGTCGACGGAGAAGAACGGGTGGTCGCCGCAGACGGCGACCCGCGTCCGTCCGGTGACGGCACGGGCCAGTCGTACGGCGGCGGTGGTGGCGTCGGAGCCGTTCTTCGCGAACTTCACCATCTCGGCGGTCGGTACCGTGGCCAGGAAGCGTTCCGCGGCCTCGACCTCCACGACGGACGGCCGGACGAAGTTGCTGCCGCGGTCGAGTTCCCGCCGCGCTGCCTCGACCACCCGGGGGTGGGCGTGGCCGAGGCTGACCGACCGCAGGCCGGAGCCGTACTCGACGTAGCGGTTGCCGTCGAGGTCCCACACGTGGGCGCCGCTGCCGTGGCTGATGACCGGGGCCAGGTGCTCGGGGTACTGGTCGTCGCCCTTGGCGTAGGTGTGGGCGCCCCCGGGGACGAGTGCGTGCAGCCTCTCGTTCGCCTTCCGCGACCGGGGCAGGCTGAACCCGTCGGCGTCCTGCGGGCCTTCGGAGCCTCGGGCGTGCCAAGCGTCTCGGACGTCTCGGATGTCCCGGGTGTTCACGCCGGCCGCCCCTCGTACCGCAGGACCTCGGCGAGGCTCGGCGCCTTCCGGTCCCGCTCGGACACCGACACGGCCGGCAGCGGCCAGGGGACGGCGAGTTCCGGGTCGTCGAAGGCGATCGTCACGTCCTCGGCCGGATCGTGCGGGCGGTCGATCCGGTACGAGACGTCGGCGGTGTCGGTCAGCGCCTGGAAGCCGTGGGCGCACCCCGCCGGGACGTACACGCTCACCTGCGTCTCGCCGCTCAGCTCGAAGAAGGCCCGGCTGCGGTAGGTCGGCGAGTCCGGCCGAAGGTCCACGACGACGTCGAAGACCTTCCCGTACGAGCAGCGCACCAGCTTGGCCTCGCCGGCGCCGGAGCGCAGGTGCAGGCCGCGCAGCACGCCGCGGACCGAGCGGGACACGCTGTGCTGGACGAAGGCGTTCGGGTCGAGGCCGACGGAGCGGACGACCTCGGCGTCGAACGTGCGGCAGAAGAAGCCGCGTTCGTCGGCGTACGGCGTCGGTTCGAACAGGTATGCGCCGGCGATCGCCGGGACTTCGGTCGCCTTCATGGAGCCTCCCGTGGGGCGTGGTCGGGGTCGTGGTCGTGGGTGCGGTCGTGTGCGTGGGCACGGTTCCGGTCATGGGCGTCGGAACGGGCGCGGGTGCGGCCGACCGCCGGGAAGACGGCCGCCGTCAAGGCCCTGAACTGCTGGTCGAGCTCCCGGCGGGCGGCCAGGTTCCGCTCGGCGATGGTCCGCCGGAGCTCCGGCGACCGCTTCTCCAGCACCCGGAACTGCTCGAGCAGACGGTCGGCGTCGACCTCCCGGGCCGGGTGGCAGAACTCGCCCAGCCCCATCCGGGCCATCAGCGCCTCGCTCTTCGCCGCGTAGCTCAGGGCGAGCGTCGGTGTGCCGACCTTCAGCGCGCAGATCAGGTTGTGGTACCGGGTCGCCACCACGGTGTCGGCGGCTGCCGTCTCCCTCATCAGGTCGGCCAGTGAGGCCGGCGAGGCGGCGGTGACCAGCGGCGAGTCCACCGCGTCGAGGATCGCGGCGACCACCGGCCGGTCGACGTCGTCGCCCATGAGCAGCCGGACCGGTCTGCCGTCCTTGACCAGCGCGCGGACGAAGCGGGTCGTCCCGTCGAGGTAGCGCCGGTGGATCTCCTCCGCCCGGGCGCGGTCGTCGTTCCCGCCGTGGAAGGCCATGACGCCGACGCAGACCGGTCCCGGTGGACCGTCGTGCGCGCCCGGCGGCGGCGTCGGCAGGGAGAAGGCGAGGTCCGGGTAGACCTCGTCCCGCCCGGTGTCCACGCCCATCGCCCGCATCGCCTCGCGGGACGGCGCGTCCCGGTACGACCGGTAGGCGGCCAGCCGCGCCGACCAGCGCACCAGGGCCCGGGTGGGCCGGCTGCCGATCGCGGCGGCGCCGACGCTGACCAGCGCCACCCGGGTGCCGAACAGCCGGCCGGCCGCGCAGAGCAGGAACAGCGCGTACGGGAAGCCCCACGGCCGCAGCGGCAGCGTGGCCTCCAGGACGCCCATGCCCGGAACGATCACCACGTCGTGCCGGCGCACCCAGGCGCCGGTGCGGGCGGCGTCGACGAGCTTGCCCAGGCCCTTCGCCGCGATCGACCCCGCCCGCGACGCCGTCCGGTACTCGCCGCGGTACCAGTGCAGCCGGGTGGCGGCGATCCCGTACCGGCTCGTGACGGCCTCGGGGCCGCCGCACAGCGCGTCGACCACCGCCTCCGGGTGCTCGGCGCGGAGGTGGCCGAGCAGGGCTTCGAGCGAGCCGTCGTTGCCGAGGTTGCCGGAGCCGAGCAGGCCGAACACACCGACGCGCACCGGGGTTCCGTCCGTGGACGTCATGCCCGCCTCCCCTCGCGTCCGGCGACGAGGGCGTCCACGGAGACGGCGAACCGGTCCGGGTCGACCGGGACGCGGTCCTCGACCCGCTCGCCGGCGGCCGGCCGCGCCCGGCTGGCCGCCCAGGCGGCGAGGTGGCCGTAGCACGCGCGCCGGTCGGCCGGGGACAACGGCACCCGGCGGATCGTCGCGACGAAGCCCCAGACGTACTCGGCGAGCAGCCGGGGCGTCGGGTGCAGCGGGCCGGCCCGGCGCGGGTCCAGGTTGACGCACCGGGAGCGCTTGGAGGGGTTCGCCCGCTCGGCGCGGGTGGGGTGGTCGCGGCGGAAGTACAACAGCTCCGGCACCTGGTGGAAGCGCCCGCGCAGGCCGATCTCGGCGACGAACGTGCGGTCCGCGTGGTGGTAGCTGTCGAGCGGCTTGACCCGGCGCAGCACGTCGGCCCGGATCACCCCGTAGAAGTCGTCGCCGCCGGGTTCGAACAGCATGCTGCGGAAGCGCTCCGGCGCGTGCGGCGAACCGGTGGCGAGGCCGTACTCGTAGGGGACCTTCACCCGGCCGTCGGCGTCGACGACCGCCTGGTCGGAGTGCGCGAGGATCACGTCCGGCCGTTCGTCCAGCGCCTCCACGCAGCGCAGCAGCAGGTCCCGGGCGTACAGGTCGTCGTGCGAGGCCCACTTGAACAGCTCGCCGCGGCACTCGGTGAACACGTGGTTGTGGTTCGGCGAGGCGCCGATGTTCCGGGGCAGCCGGAGGTAGCGGATGCGCGAGTCCCGCGCGGCGTAGCGGCGGCAGATGTCCTGGGTCGCGTCGGTCGAGGCGTTGTCGGAGATGACCAGCTCGAAGTCCTCGTAGGTCTGGCCGAGCAGGGCGTCGAGCGACTCGGCGAGGTACTCCTCGCCGTTGTAGACGGGCAGCCCGATGCTCAACCGGGGTACGGCGGTCATGGGGTCCTCACTTCCGGGACTTCCGGGACTTCCGGGACGGGATTTCGGTGGTGCTCGCGCAGGGCGGCCCTCAGCTGCAGCCACCACACGGCCGAGCCGCAGGCGGTCGCGGTGGCGACGCCCCAGGCGGAGCCGGCCGTGCCGGCGAGGGCGGCTCCGCCGAGTCCGCCGCCGAGGTAGCAGGCGGAGGCGAACAGCTGGCAGCGCAGGCTGCGCCGGGCCGCGGCGAGCGCGCGCAGCCCGGCCGCCGCGCCGCTGCCCAGGCCGGCGCCGGCGACGCCGAGGGTGGCCGGCACGATGAGTTCTTTGGACGAGTGCCAGACGTCGCCGAGGACGAGCACGCCGATCCGGTCCGGCATCAGCAGCAGCGCGCCGCCCCACAGCAGGGCGGCGGCGGCCTGCCCGCCGCCCAGCCGGAGGCAGAACCCGCCGAGCCGGTGGGGTGCCTGCCTCAGAACCCGGGCCGCCTCCGCCACGGTGACCAGGGACAGCCCCATCAGGAGGGCGAGGAAGGGGCCGAGCAGGAGCTCGGCTCCCCGGACCGTCCCCACCGCACCGACCCCGGCGATCGCGCCGAGCCCGTACGCCCGGAGCTGGCCGGCGCCGCTGAGGCTGACGTTCTCGGCCAGGTACCGGCTGCCGAGGTCGCGCTGCTCGCGGAGCCACCCGCGGGCCGCGGTCACCCGGGGCCGGATGCCGGACTGGAGGAAGCCGTACCCGGCCGCCGTCGCGGCGGCGGCACCCCAGGCCAGCAGGAAGGCGGCCACGGTGTTCACCCGCGCCGCCACGACCATGGCCGGGACGAGCGCGACGCCCTGCACGAGGTCGTTGGTGAACGCCTTCCGCCCCGCGCCGGCGGCGAAGAACGCGAACCGCCGGGAGTCCTGGAGCAGCAGCGCCGGCAGCGCGGCGCCGAGGCAGACGAACGCGGGACCGATCCGACCGCCGAGACCGAGCCCGACGAGCAGGCACACGGCGCCGAGGGAGGAGCCGATGACGAGTGCGGTCCCCGACGACCGGGCCGCGGCCGCACGCCAGACGGTGTCCGGCACACCGCTGTACCGGACCATGAGCGGGTCCGTGGCCAGCCCGCGGGCGACGTTGAGCACCAGGCCGTAGGTCAGCCAGGCGAGGCTGAACACGCCGAACGCGGTCACCCCCAGCGAGCGGGCCACGAACGCGCCCACCATGAAGTTGGTCATGCTGGAGACCGCCTGGTCGGCCAGTCCCCAGGACAGCCGGCCGGCGACGCCCCGGCCGACGGCCCGTCGGGTCGCTCCGGGCGGGTCCGCCCGGGTCGTCGTCCTCTCGCTCTCGGTGGTCATCGGCGTCAGGCCTTGACCAGTCCGGCGCCGTGCAGGGCGTCGGCCGCGGCGGCGACGGCGTCGAACGGCAGCCCGGACCGCTCGGCGACGTCCAGCAGGCTGTGCTCGCCGTCGGAGAGGCTGAGCACCCAGAGCATGGCCAGCTGTGTCTGCTTGGCGTCGCTGCGGCCGCCGAGCGAGTCGTACAACCCGCGCCGGCCCAGCTGCGGTTCGCCGTACGGGCTGAGGTTGAGGTACCGCCGGTTGCGGTCGAGGACGGCGAACGCCTCGCGGCAGACCGCGAGGGTGTCCGCCATCGCCTCCGGGGAGACGAAGTCCGGATTGTCCGCCGAGGTGTGGTACTCGGGGTACCCGGCGTACGGGGTCCGGCTGAGCGAGCCGACGCCGAGGTCGAACCCGGGCGAGCAGTACTGCCGCTCGTCGTAGCCGTACGGCGTGAACTCGGTGACGTGGTGCGGCCGTTCGGATGCGCGCAGGACGTGCCGCAGCACCCGGTCGATCTCCGCGTCGCCGCGCCTGCTCTGCTTGTAGGTCAGCCGGCCCCGGTCGCCGGCGCAGGCCAGCACCAGCCCGTGCTTGACGCGTTCCACCCGCTCCGCGTTGCGGGCCAGCCAGGTGATCGCCCCGATGGTGCCGGGCGCGAAGACGAACCGGTAGGTGTAGTACGGCGTCCGCTCCGCCAGCTCCCGCGCCAGGAAGGTCGCCACCGCGACGCCCGCCAGGTTGTCGTTGGCCAGCGACGGGTGGCAGACGTGGCAGGAGACGATCACCTCGTCGGCGACCTGCCCGGGGACGACGTGCTCGGCGTAGGTGAGGTGGCCGTCCGCGAGCGTGGAGTCGATGCGCACCTCGTACTCGCCGTCGGGCAGCGCGTCCAGCGTCTCCTGGGCCAGGCAGAACCCCCAATCCGGCGTGTAGTAGCTGGTGCGGTACGGCACCCAGGACGGGTGGTCGGGCAGGGTGTGCAGGTGCCCGCGCAGCTCGGTCAGCGGCATGGTCGCCGCCACCGGGACGCTGTAGCCGAGCACGTGCAGGCTGGACGCGGCGAAGTCGACGACCCGGCGGCCGGCGGGGTCGGCGACGTACGCGTCCCGGATGTTCCACTCCTGCGGCACCGTCCAGTCGAGCACCCGCGTCCCGGTCGGCACCTCGTGCACCTGCAGCGGGACGTACTCGCCGACGATGTCCAGGGTGGCGCGCACGCCGTCGCCGGTGATGCTCCGGCAGATCGGGTACAACCGCTCCACCAGCGCGTGCATCCGCTCGCCCACCGTGGTCATCGGCGCCACCGCAGGGTGTTGTCCACGGCGCCGGCGTCGGACGCCGCGCGCAGCACGGCCAGCCGGGTGAAACGTCGTTCGAAGCCCTCCCGGGTCAGCCCGAACTGCCGGTACGCGTCGGCGAGTTCGAGTGCACCCCGCTTCACCGACCACTCGCAGTCGAAGCCGGGCAGCGCCGCGCGGAACCGCGAGAAGTCCACCCGGTAGGACCGCGGGTCGGCTCCGCTCTCCCCGGTGATCACCACCTTCGCGCCGGACACCGCCTCGGCGACCTGCTCGGCGATCTCGCCGACGGTGACGTTGTTGGTCTCGCTGCCGATGTTGAACGCCGTGTCGTGCACCGCCTCCCGCGGTGCGACCAGCGCGGCCGCGAAGGCCCGTGCGATGTCGGCGGCGTGCACCAGCGGGCGCCACGGGGTGCCGTCGGAGAGCACCAGCACCTCGCCGGACAGCAGCGCGTGGCCCACCAGGTTGTTCAGCACGATGTCGGCACGCAGCCGGGGCGAGTGTCCGAAGGCGGTGGCGTTGCGCAGGTACACCGGGCTGAAGTCGCCGTCGGCCAGCGCGTGCAGGTCGTCCTCCACCCGCACCTTGGACTCCGCGTACGGCGTCACCGGGCGCAGCGGGGCGTCCTCGGTGACCAGGCCGTCGCCGCCGGCGGCACCGTAGACCGAGCAGGTCGACGCGTACAGGAAGCGCCGCACTCCGGCGTCGCGGGCCAGCCGGGCCAGCCGCACGGAGGCGTGGTGGTTGATGTCGTAGGTGAGGTCCGGCGCCAGCGAGCCCAGCGGGTCGTTGGACAGCGCGGCCAGGTGGATCACGGCGTCCACCCCGGCCACGTGGTCGGCCGTGACGTCGCGCAGGTCCACCCGGTGCCCCGGCGGGTCCGCGGGCGCAGGGCCGAGGACGCAGTCCGCGAACAGGCCGGCGTCCAGCCCCACGACCTCGTGCCCGGCGGCCGCGAGGACCGGGGCCATCACGGTGCCGAGGTAGCCCTGGTGACCGGTCAGCAGTACGCGCAAGGTTCATCCCTCCAGATCGAGAACGAGTTTGGTGACGGCGAACGCCTCGGCGTAGCGCGCGTGGCATTCGATGCCGCGGATCCGGGCCAGCCCGAAGAAGGCCTCCGGGTCGTACCAGGGCCGGTGCCGTTGCGAGGGGTACTGCTCCTGCAACAGCCGCACCTTCTCCTCGGCGATCGCCGGGGACAGCGGCTGGTACGCCGTGGGACGGCCGAGGTCGCCGTCCCACTTGACGATCTCGTAGCCGAGCACGAGGTGGTCGCGGAACGCGGTGGTCACCAGCTGCGCCAGTCCGCGGTGGTCCTGGTGCGCGTCCTCGGTGCGCGGTGCGAGGACCAGGTCCGGCTCGGTCCGCCGGCGCAGCTCCTCGACCGAGGCCTTCGCCTCGTCCCAGTGCGCGGGCAGCCGGCCGTCCGGCAGCTTGAGCACGGTCAGGCGCAGGTCGGCGTCCGGACAGAAGGCGGCGAGCGCGTCCCGCTCCTCCAGCTCCCGCTCGCCGCCGCCACCGGAGAGCACCAGCGCGTCGACCCTGAGGCCCGGGCGCGCGAGGCACATCGTCAGCAGCGTGCCGCCGGCGCCGATGGCGATGTCGTCGCAGTGCGCCCCCAACGCGACGATCCGCTGCGGGCGCCCGGCGCCCAGCCGGATCACCCGGTCCTCGCCACGAGGCCGTCGTCGCTGCCGGCCGCGCCCGCGCCGTCCCGTTCCCAGACGGCCCACGGGCGGTCGCCCCGGGCGTAGGCGTCGTCGAGCGCGGCCCGTTCCTTCACGGTGTCGGTCGGCTTCCAGAAGCCGCGGTGCCGGTGCGCCACCAGCCGGCCGTGCTTGGCCAGTCCGGCGCACCCGTCGGCGACCAGGTCGCCGTCCTTGGGGATGTGGTCGAAGACCTCCTGGCGGAGCACGAAGTAGCCGCCGTTCTCCCACAGCGGCAGCTCGCTCACCGCGGTGATGCCCCCGACCATGCCGTCCTCGCCCAGGTCCACGCAGTGGAAGGAGGACTGCGGCGGCACCACCATCATCGACGCACCGGCGTCGCGCCGGGCGAACGCGTCGATCATCGCCGGCAGCGGGGCGTCGGTGAGCACGTCGGCGTAGTTGGCGAGGAACATCTCGTCGCCGTCCAGGTGGTGGCGCACCCGGCGCAGCCGCTCCCCGATCGGCGACTCGATGCCGGTCTGCGCGAACGTGATCGTCCAGGAGGCGATGTCGGTGGACAGCAGCTCGGTCCGTCCGCCCCGCAGCACGAAGTCGTTGGAGGTCGTCTCCTCGTAGTTGAGGAAGAAGTCCTTGATGTGGTGGGCCCCGTACCCGAGGCACAGGATGAACTCGGTGTGCCCGAAGTACGCGTAGTAGCGCATCACGTGCCAGATCAGCGGCCGCGGCCCGACCATCGCCATCGGCTTGGGCACGTCGTCGGAGGCTCCGCTGCGCATCCGCAGCCCGTAACCCCCGCAGAACAGGACGACCTTCACGGCTTGACCTCGACAATGCTGAGTTCCGGAACGGGGAAGACCAGCCGGCCGCCCCAGGCGTGCACGAAGGACAACTGCTCGACCAGCTCGTCCCGCAGGTTCCACGGGAGGACGAGGACGTAGTCCGGCCGGTCGGTGGCGATCTGCTCGGGCGGCAGGATCGGGATGCGGGTGCCCGGGGTGAACCTGCCGTGCTTGTAGGGGTTCCGGTCGACCGTGTACGGGAGCAGGTCGGGCCGGATGCCGCAGTGGTTGAGCAGGGTGTTGCCCTTGCCCGGGGCGCCGTAGCCGACGACCGTCTCGCCGCGCTCGGCCGCCTCGACGAGGAAGCGCAGGAGGTCCCGGCGCACCTTCGCCACCCGGGCGGAGAACTCGGTGTACCCGGACAGCTCCTGCAGCCCGGCGGCCTTCTCCCGGTCCAGCACCTCGGCCACCCGCCGGGTCGGCTCGCCGGCCGCCCCGGCGGGCCGGGCCCACAGCCGGATCGAGCCGCCGTGCGTGGGCAGCAGTTCGACGTCCACGAGCGCGAGTCCGCCGCTCTCCAGCGCCCGGGCCGCGGACGCGACCGTGTAGTACTGGAAGTGCTCGTGGTAGATCGTGTCGTACTGGTTCTCCTCGATCAGGGTCAGCAGGTGCTGCACCTCGATCGAGACCCAGCCGTCGTCGGCCACCAGGGCGCGCAGCCCCCGGGTGAATCCGACCACGTCGGGGATGTGCGCGTACACGTTGTTGGCGACGACCAGGTCCGCCGGGCCGTGCTCGGCGCGGACGGCCGCTCCGCTGGCCGGGTCCAGGAACTCCGTCAGCGTGGGGACGCCCGCCTCCCGCGCCGCGGCGCCGACGTTCACCGACGGTTCGATGCCGAGGCAGCGGATGCCCCGGTCCACCACGTGCCGCAGCAGGTAGCCGTCGTTGCTCGCGACCTCGACCACGAAGGACTCGGGGCCGAGACCCAGCCGCGGCACGGCCTCGGCGACGAAGGTGCGCGCGTGCTCCACCCAGGAGGTCGAGTACGAGGAGAAGTACGCGTACTGCGTGAAGGTCTCCTCCGGCGTGATCAGCGGAGGGATCTGCGCGAGCCAGCAGTCGGTGCAGACCCGCAGATGCAGCGGGTACGTCGGTTCCGGCCGGTCCAGTTCGTCCGCGGCGAGGAAGCTCTCGCACGGCGGGGTCGCCCCCAGGTCGACGACGCTCCCCAGCGCCGTCGAGCCGCAGAGTCGGCATCGTGTCATCTAGTGCCCCCATTCCCGCCCGCGCGGGGTGCCCCGCCGCGAGCCAGCGTTTCCGTTCCCTGCCGGCGGCGCGCCGTTCGCGCCGCCCGACCGCCCCGCGACGGCGGTGCGGTACTCCTCCTCCAGGCGCTCCAGCCCGACGGCCGGACTGAAGGCCTGGTCGTAGCGGTGCCGGGCCCTCTGGCCCATCTCCCGGTTGCCGGCCGGATCGGCCGTGATCCGGCGCAGGCAGGACGCGAGCGAGGCCGCGTCGCCGGGCCTGTGCAACAGCCCGGTCACCCCGTCCTGCACGAGCTCGACGAAGGCGCCGTGACCGGCGGCGACGGCCGGGACCCCGGCCGCCATCGCCTCCACGACCACCAGGCCGAACGCCTCCAGCCAGGTCGAGGGGGCCACCACGGCGACCGACCGGGCGACGGCCTCCCGGCACCGGGCCCGGTCGTACAGGCCGACGTACCGCACGTCGTCCCGGCCGGCCGCCCAGGCGGCCACCTCCCGCTCCAGCGGCCCCGTGCCGGCGACCACCAGCGGCACGCCCACCCCGCCGTCCGCGGCGAGCTCGTCCCACGCTGCCATCAGCAGCCGCACGCCCTTGGCCTCCGCGAGTCGGCCGAGGTAGAGCAGGTGCTCACCGGCGCCCGATCGGCAGGCACCCGGGTCGGGCACGAAGTTGTGCTTCACCGCCAGCCGTTCGGCCGGCAGGCCGGCCCGCGCCAGGAGGTCGCGCTGCGCCGCGGAGATGCAGAGGAACCGCTCCACGCCGGACCACCACCGCCGCCGGTTGACCGCCAGGCTGACCGCGAGCGGCACCGTCGCCAGCCGGGAGTTCCGGTAGCAGCCGTGCCGGACGGCAGGCAGCGGCGTGGCCCCGACGCACTCGGTGCACGGCCGGCCGTCCCGCTGCAGCGTGCCCGGCGGGCAGACCTGCGTGTAGTTGTGCAGCGTGGCGACGGCGGGCACACCGGTGTCGGCGCAGGCGGCCAGCACCGCGGGCGACAGCAGCGGGAAGACGTTGTGGACGTGCACCACGTCCGGCCGGTCGGCGCGGAGTCGGGCGGCGAGCTCCGCGCGGACCGCCGGGTTCCACGGCACCAGCAGCGGCACCGCCACCTTGCCCGGCAGGGACCGGGCGGCGATGTCGTCGCTGCGCCGTTCGAACACCTCGACCCGGTGGCCGGCCTCGCGCAGCAGCTCCACCTCCTGGTCGACGACCTTGTTCTCCCCGCTCGGCTGCGCCGAGGCGTAGCGGTTGTGCACCACGAGGACGTGCATGTCAGATGAGCTCCGTTCGCTGGGCCCGGGGCGCGGTGCGCTGCCGGGGGACAGCAGGCGTCGGAAGGGCGGCGGGCACGGCCGGTGCCGCCAGCAGTGAGACGGCCACGGTCAGGTGCAGCAGGTACGGCGAGGCGTCGCCCAGCCCGGCCTCGGTGTACGAGGCGATCGCGCAGTAGCTGATCAGGAAGATCGCGGCGGCCCGCTCCGGCGACGGCGGCCGCAGCAGCGCCGCGCCACCCAGTACGACGAAGACCGCCGCCACCACGGCGACCCCGGCCAGGCCCTGTTCGTTGTAGACGGCCAGCCAGCTGTTGTCGATCGGCAGCCCGCCGAAGGACTTGTCGCCCAGCCCCATCCCGAACACCTGCTCCGTGGTCGTCCGGGGCGCCGCCAGCAGGGCGTCCCAGACCTTGGCCCGGCCGGTCAGGTTGGAGAAGTTCTCCTGGCTCTGGCCGCGCAGGAACCAGGCCTGGAGCAGCGAGCTCAGGCCCACCCCGACCACGGTGGCCAGCAGCACCGCCCAGCCGAACAGCCGGCGGGCGGCGGCGCTGGTCATGACGAGCGAGCCGATCGCCAGCGCCAGGCCGACGATCAGGCCCAGGGTGGCCGTCCGGGTGTGGGTCAGCGCGAGCAGGACGAACGAGGGCACGATGATCGTCGCCGCGCTCGCCCCGCTGGTCCGGCGGTCCAGCAGGAGCAGCACGGTGAGCCCGATGATCACCGCGGCGTACTGTCCGATCTGCGGCGGGGTGAGCGGCCACAGCGCGCCGACCAGCCGTCCGCCGTAGAGGTCGGGCATGGCCGCGCCCGGTGAGGCGACCAGTCCGGCGGCCACCGACACGAGCACCGCGAAGTACATCCGGATGTGGAACCGGACGAACGTCGGGCTGCCGTCCCACCAGCGGCTGAGCAGCCACAGCGTGCTGACGAAGAGTGTCAGCCGGAAGCAGCGGAACAGCGCGCCGAACCCCGACTCCAGGTTCGCGCTGGAGATCACGCTCAGCACCAGCAGCAGGGTGAGCAGGAACAGGAAGCCGCCGGCCCGGATGCGCAGCCGGAGGTTGAGGACGAGCGCCAGCGCGAACGCGGTGACCAGCGCGCCCATGGTGGCCATCTGGATGAGGGAGCGGGGGAGCGGGACGATGGTCCGCGCCCCGGCGGAGCCGAGCGTGTTGAGGATCAGCAGCCCCCAGATCAGCTCGACGGTCCTCGGCGGGCCGGCGGGGCGCGCCCCGGCGCCGGGCCGCGTGCCCGCGGTGTCCGGTCCGTGCGGTGTCCCGTCGTGCGTCAGGTCGCGTCCCATCTCAGCCACCGGCCCGCGGCTGGAGGGTGCTGCCCGCGTCCTGCCGGTACGGCGCGCCCTGCCACTGCCCGAAGTCGAGCGTCCGGCTGGGGTCGTGGGCGACGAAGCTCCACGGTCCGACGTAGGTGTTGTCGTGCCAGCGGTTCTGCTGCTCGCCGGTGATCGCCTCGGCCACCGGTTCGCCCTTGTACGGCGACCAGTCCGGATAGGTGCCGTAGTTCGCCAGCACCGCCATCCGGCCGCACTTCGTCGTGCAGCCGACGACGGACGGGTTCAGCGTGAAGCGGTTGTCGTGGACGTCCACCCGCTGGGTCTTCCACCGGCAGTCCGAGTAGAGCGGTGCGGTGGCGATCGCCGGCCGGGCACAGCTGCCGGTGTTCTTCACCAGCAGCGTGCAGTCACCGGACGAGGTGTTGGCCGGGCTGTTGCAGAACCGGTCGGCGTTCTCCCACAGGGTGATCCCGGACCAGTTGTCCTCCAGCACGTTCCGGTCGATCTCGATCTTGTCGGTGCGGGCCGGGATCCGTGGTTCGCCGCCGGACTCGGACAGGTAGACGGTCGGATAGGGGAAGTTGTCGCCGCGGTCGGCGGACCGGCGGCCCTCGACCCAGTTGTTGTGCCGGATCGTGTTGTTCCGGACGACCGCGTTGTAGCTGGCCTCGTACACCAGCGCGGCACCGTCGTTGGCCTCCAGCACGTTGTCCTCGATGCGGAAGTCGTTGTTGTTGGTGTCCGCCCACAAGCCGGCTCCGCGGTTGTCGTGCACCCAGTTGCCGCGGACGTCGGCGCCGTCGACGGCCCAGAACTTGATTCCCCCGGTGCAGCCGCAGCCCGGCTGCCGCCGCTCCCAGTCGTCCGTGTTGTTGCCCACGACCTCGTTGCCCTCGACCAGCAGGCCCTTGATGGCGCCGCCGGACTTGTAGGCGTTCATTCCGTACTGTCCGTTGTCGCGCAGGCAGCTGGCGCGGACCTGCTGGTGGGCACCGGCCATCAGCCCGGCGCCGGAGTTGTGCTGGATCGTCGCGTGCTCGATCACCCACCCGTCGGCCATGTCGTGGTTGACCACGCCCTCGTCGTGCGGGGCGACGAAACCCTGCACGGTCAGGTAGCGGACGGTCACGCCGGGGGCGGTGCCGCTGAACGCGTAGTTGTTGGTCCTCCGGCCGTCGAGCACCGCGCCCGGCGCGCCGAGATAGGTGTCCCCCTCCTTGGTCACGACCTGGGCGTAGCGGTCCGGTTCGAGCGTGTGCGTGCCCGGGAGCAGCCAGAACGTGGTGTGCGGGGGGTTGCTCCTGGTCTTCGCGGCCAGATCACCGACCACCGCGGGGTCGACCGTCACCGCGCCCGCCGGCGGGCTCGCCGGCCCGGTCGGGGGTTCGGCGCAGACCCGGGCCACGGCCACGGCCACGGGCCCGGACGGCGTGGCGGTCGCCCTCGCCGGGGCGTCCGGCGTGCTCGTGCAGCCGGTCGTCACCAGCAGGGCCAGCGTCAGCGCCGGCGCCGCCCGGCGCCACCTCGTGATCCCCACCCGCCCCCCTAGCCCCGGAACCTGAGTACGGTGGTCAACTCCTGCGCGCCGCCGGCGAAGCCGGTACCGACCAGCGTGGTGGCGGGTTCCTTGCGGCCGAAGCCGGCGGAGTACCAGCCCAGTGGCGGGTCGCTCTCGCCGCGGTGCGCCGACCAGACCAGGCCCCCGGGCAGGTCGAGCACCGCGGAGCGGTCCGCGTCGTCCCGGGTCCAGGTGAGCGCGGCCCGGTTCCCCGTCAGGTCCGCGGTGACCGCCGGGCCGAGGTGGAACGCCAGGCGCACGGCCCGGCGCGGTCCGCGCAGCTCGTCGACGATCCGCAGTTCCCGGGTCGCGGCGGTCAGCTCCACCCGGCGGCGGTGCACCGACGGCCGGTAGCCGTCGTGCTCGGCACTCCAGCGGGCCACGCCCTCCTCGGAGGTGTCCGCGACCAGGACGCGGCTGCGGGCGTGCCGGGTCCACAGGAACGGGCCGCCGGAGACGGACTGGTCGCCGCCGTCCACCTGCAGGGTGTTGTGGCCGGGCGTCGAGCGGAAGTACTGCCGCCACTCGGGCTGCCCGTGGTAGCAGAACGTCCCCGGGTCGGCGAGCACGTCGACCCCGTCGTGCCGGACCTCCACGGACAGCGCGTCCGCGTGGGCGTGCGCGGCGATGGACAGGAACCCGTGCGGACCGCCGTCGCAGCGGCACCAGATCTCCTCGGGACCGCGCAGGACGGTCAGGCCCGCGTCGGCGAAGTGGGCCGGCCGGTCGGCCGGACGGGTCACGCCGCCCTCGTCGGCGCCGGCGTTCCGCGCGTACGGCCGGACGAGCGCGGCCAGCAGCGGGGTGCGCACATCGGTGCCGGTCACCACCGGCCACCAGGGGAGCCGGCCGAACACGGCGTCGCCGGTGGCCAGCAGCGAGCCCCAGCGGTCGGTGCCCGCGCCGTCCAGGACCAGACCGTGCCCGTCGTCCGCGTCGCCCTGGCGCGGGGGCCGCAACCGGTTGTCGACGACGGCTGCGAGGGCGTCGGTCATCCGCAGCAGTACGAGCCGGACGGACGCGGGGACCGGCACGGCCGCGGCGTCCGCCTCGGCCACCGCCGCCAGGCCGAGCTCCAGGACGAGCCCGTGGTACTCGGTGGCCAGCTCGCGGTTGAGGCCGGAGGGGAAGGTGTTGGCGCGCAGGTGCCGCTCCAGCGACCGCAGTGCGGCGGACCGCCAACGCGTCGAGGAGGGGAACCACCCGAACGCGCAGGCCGCGGCGAACTGCCCGGCCGCCTCGGCGACGACGTGGTTGTTCGCCGACGACCCCCGGCTGGGGAAGGCGGCCAACCAGCGCTGGTGGTGCCAGATCTGATGCAGCGCCACCGGGTTTTCCTCGAACAGCCCGGTCGCGCCCGGCCAGCCGTCGAGCAGCCGGCGCACCCACACCCAGGACAGCAACCGGATGCCCAGCTCGATGCCGCTGATCCAGTGCACGCCGCGCAGCGGCGGGTTGGCCGCCCACCACGACCGCAGGTGCTCGGCCACGCGTTCGGCGTACCGCTCGTTCCCGGTGACCGCGTAGGCGGCGGCGAGCACGGTCAGGTACTGGTGCCGGGACAGTTCCCAGATCTGCTTGATGTCCCCGACCGCGTCCTCGCTCCGGTACGGCACGTCGAAGGCGTAGCCGGCCGGCGCCCGCCGCCCGGTCCTCGGGTCGCGCCACCAGTCGGGGGCGGCCAGGTCGTCCCGGACCTCCCCGAAGAACTCCGCGTGACCGTCCATCAACCGGTCCGCCTCGGCGACGAGGCGCTTCGCGGCGTCCGGCGGCACCGCGGCGACCGTCCCGGCGGGCAGCACGGCGGTGAACCGGGCGTCCGTCACGGGCGGGCAGTCCGGCACCGCCGACCGCCACCGCCGCCTGCGCACGGCGTCGCCCACCCGGCCGCCGACCTCCTGCGGTCCCATCCGGGACAGCCGCCGCAGGTACCAGCCCGGGCCCATGGTCATCGCGCCCCCGCCAGGGTCACGGGCGCGCCGCCGGCCAGGGCGGCCCGCACCGCGAGGGTGGCAGCCGTGGTGGCGACCAGCGACTCCAGGGGCACCGGCATCGGTCCGCCGGTCCGCACGGCCCTGACGAACGCGGCCAGTTCGGCGGCCTGGCCCTTGTCCCGGGCCTTCGGCAGCCGCGAGCTGACCCACCGCCTGCGGCCGGCCGTGCCCTCGAAGTGCACCGAGGCGCGGACGAAGTCGTCGAGCTTCAGCACCTTGCCGTCCGCGACGAGGTCCAGCGTCTCCTTGGGGAAGCCGGACGCGCCTGTGGTCACGTAGCTGAGGGTGGCGGTGGAGCCGTCCGGGTAGCGCAGCACCACCTGGAGGTCCTCGTTGCCGGCCGGGGCGACCGCGTACACCGAGACCGGGTCGGCGTCCAGCAGCCAGCTCGCCGTGTCGATGAAGTGCCCGCCCTCGCCGGCGAACCGCGAGCCCTCGGAGTCCTGTCGGAGGTACCAGCTGCCGTGCTGCAGCCGGCCCGCGTTGACCAGGTAGCGCAGGCTCGCCGGACCGGTCCGGGCGCCGAACCGGCTCCTGGCCTCGCGCAGCAGCGGTGCGAACCGGCGGTTGAACCCCACCTGCAACCGGTCGTTGCAGGACTCCTCCACCGCCGCGAGCACGCCGGCCAGTTCGTCCTCGGTGAGGGCCAGCGGCTTCTCCACGAACACCGCCTTGCCGGCGAGCAGCGCCCTGCGGGTCAGTTCGGCGTGCGAGCTGTGCCGGGTGACCACGAACACCGCGTCGACGGAAGGGTCCCCGAGCACGGCGTCGAGATCGGTGGTCGCGTGGGCGAATCCGAACTTCCGCTGCGCGTTGGCCGCGGACAGCGCGGTCGTGGTGACGACCGTGGACAGCACGACGCCGTCGCGCTGTTCCAGGTGCGGCAGCAGCATCGACGTCGCGTAGTTCCCCGCGCCGACGAACGCCAGCCGCACCGGCGTCCCGGCGGGCCGGGCCGGGGCGGGCGCCGGGCCGCCGCGCCGTACCGCGGGCACCGCCACCGCCGGGGCCTGCGCCGTTGCCTCGTCCGGGGCGTCGGGGTAGCGGAACAGCACCGCCACGGCCTTCAACTCGCCGTCCTCCAGGTGCCGGTACGTCTCGACGGCGTCGTCGAAGTCGGCGACGTGGGAGATCAGGGGTTCCACCCCGACGCGGCCGCGGGCCATGAGGTCGAGGAAGCACGCCAGGTTGCGGCGCTCCGTCCAGCGCACGTAGCCGATCGGGTAGTCCCGCCCCTCCAGCTCGTACTCCGGGTCGTAGCGCCCGGGGCCGTACGAGCGGGAGAACCGGACGTCGAGCTCCTTCTCGTAGTAGGCGTTCCACGGCAGGTCCAGGCGGCACTTGCCGATGTCGACGACCCGGCCGCGGTCCCGGCACAACCGGGCGGCCAGCTCGACGGGCTGGTTGCTGCCGCCGCCGGCGGCCAGGTACACCTGGTCCACGCCGTGACCGCCGGTGAGCTCGGCGACGGCGGCCTCCACGGCCGCGGACGAGGGGTCGCCGCAGGCCGCGGCACCCAGGTGCTCGGCGAGCTCGCAGCGCACCGGGTCGGGGTCGGCCCCGACGACGCGGACCCCCGCGGCGGCGAGGAGCTGCACCACCAGCTGGCCGATCAGCCCGAGGCCGATGACCAGCGCCACCTCGCCGAGCTGCGGCTCGCCCTGCCGCACGCCCTGCAGGGCGATCGAGCCGACGGTGCCGAAGGCGGCGTGCCGCGGCGCCAGGCCGTCCGGAACGGGCGCGTAGAGGTTCTTCGGCACCCAGTTCAGCTCGGCGTGCAGCGCGTGCTCGTTGCCGGCGCAGGCCACCAGGTCGCCGACCTTCACGTCGTCGATCCCGGCACCGACCTGTTCGACCACCCCGCACAGGGAGTAGCCCAGCGGCGTGTAGGAGTCCAGCTTGCCCATCACCTTGCGGTAGGTGGCGGGCAGCCCGTTGGTGGCCACGCTCTGCATGACCTTGGCCACCTGGTCCGGACGGGAGCGGGCCTTGCCCAGCATCGACATGCCGGCCTCGGACACCTTCATGAGCTCGGTTCCGGTGGATATCAGCGAGAAGACGCTGCGGACCAGCACACCGCCGGGCTTGCACCCCGGCACCGGCACGTCGAGCACCGCCAGCTCGCCGCTCTTGTAGTTCTGCACAACCTGCTTCACCGGAAGTCCCCTCGTTTCTCTGCCGTCATGTGGGCGCTACGCCGTCAGCCGGGCGCCGTGGCCGGAGCCGGAGGTCGCGCCGCGGTACCAGTACTCCAGGGTCAGCACGTGCCACAGGTGCTTGGAGTAGTCCTGCTGCCCGGCGGCGTCCGCGGCGACCATGCGCGCGAGCGCGTCGCGGCGCAGCAGCCCGGAGCCGACGAGCACGCCGTCGTTCACGACCTCGCGCACCAGCGGTGCCAGGTCCCGGCTCATCCACGCCCGCAGGGGGGCGCTGAACAGGCCCTTGGGCCGGTACACGATCTCCCGGGGCAGGACCGAGGAGGCCGCCTCCTTGAGGACGGCCTTCCCCTGCCGTCCGACGATCTTGCGGTCGCCGGGCACGGCGAACGCCGCCCTGACGACCTCGACGTCCACGTACGGCACCCGCACCTCGGTGGACGCGGCCATGCTCGACCGGTCCGTGTACGCGAGGTTCAGGCCCGGCAGGAACATCCGGGCGTCACCCAGGCACATCCGGTTGACGAAGTCGTCGAGCTCGTTGTCCTGGTAGGTGTCCGCGTGCTCGGTCAGCACGTCCTCGACGGTCCCGGCCAGGTCCGGGTCGACCAGGGCGAGCAGTTCGTCCCGGTCGTACATGGTGTAGCTGCGCCGGAACGCGGTCTCCTCCGGCAGCTCGGCGAAGGAGAGGAACCTCTTCGCGAACCGCACCGACCGGAACCCCCGGCGGGCCGTGGCGACCGGCAGCCGGTCCACGACCGCGGACAGGCCGCGTCGCACGGGCCGCGGGACGCGCTGGTAGCGCAGCGCGAGCCGGTTGGCGAGGTGCTTGCGGTAGCCGGCGAACAGCTCGTCGGCGCCCATCCCCGAGAGCAGCACCTTGACCCCGGCCTCCCGGGCGGCCGAGCAGATCAGGAAGGTGTTGATCGCGGCGGGATCGCCGATCGGCTCGTCCAGGTGGTACGTCATCCGCGGCAGCAGGTCGAGCACGTCCGGGGCGATCTCGATCTCGTGCAGGTCGACGCCGAACCGCTCGGCCACCTGTCGGGCGTAGCGCAGGTCGTCCGGCATCGCCTCGACCCTGGCGTCCTCGGCGCGGAACCCGATCGTGTAGGCGGAGATCCCGGGCCGGTCGCGGGCCGCGAGCGCGGTCAGGTAGCTGGAGTCCAGGCCGCCGGAGAGGAACGTCGCCACGGGCACGTCCGAGAGCAGGTGACGCCGCGTCGACTCCTCGACGATCGCGGCGAGGTCCGGCAGCTCGCCGGCGAGAGCCCGATCCCGGCCCTCCGCGGCGACGTCGCGCAGGTGCCAGAACCGGCCGCGGTCCACCCGGCCGTCCGGCCGGCACCGGAGCCAGCTCCCCGGCGGCAGCTTCTCCGCCTCGCGGAACGCGCACCGTGAGTCCGGCACCCAGTAGTACAGCAGTGAGGCCACCAGCGCCGCGGGGTCCACCTCCAGCGACCCGCCGGTGGCGGCGGCCAGTGCCTTGAGCTCGGAGGCGAACACCAGGCCCCCGCCGCGCCGGACCAGGAACAGCGGCTTGATCCCGAGCTGGTCGCGGGCGAGCACCAGCTCGCCCGTCCGCTCGTCGAAGACACCGAACGCGAACATGCCGCGCAGCCGGGGCAGACAGTCCGTGCCCCAGCGCCGCCAGGCCTCCAGCAGCACCTCGGTGTCGGACGTGCCGCGGAAGCGCACCCCGGCGGCCGCCAGTTCGGCACGCAGCTCGGGCGCGTTGTACAACTCGCCGTTGTACGTCAGGACGAGGCCGTCCGAGGCCATCGGCTGGGCGCCCGTCCCGGACAGGTCGACGATGGCCAGCCGCCGGTGCCCCAGGTGCACTTCGCCGTCACCGACGGGGTGGCCGTAGCGACCCTCCCCGTCGGGGCCGCGGTGTGCGAGGGCCTCGGTGAGCAGGTCGGTCACGACCCCTCCGTCCGGCCATCGGTACGTACCCGCGATGCCACACATGTCCTACCGCACCTCCTGGTCACTGTCCGGGACCCTCGCGGTCCGCATCGTCGTGAGTCCCGTCCGCCGCCGGCCCGTGCCGGTGTGCCGGACCGGCCGCTCGTAACGGCCGCGCGTCGCGGTGAACGGCCCGTCCCACAGCGTGCCGTCGGTCCGGTCGCGCGGATCCGGGTCGATCAGCACCACACCGAGCACCGGGATGTCCTGGTCCGCGAGCTGCCGCGCCACGGTGTGCAGCCACGCGGTGCTGCCGTGCCCGGCGCGCACCACGAGCACGGTCCGGGTGCCGAGGTACCGGAGGTCGCTCCACGTCGTCCCGGGCGACACCGAGCCGACGCCCAGCCGGCGCCCCTGGCCCGCCCCGGCCGTCGCCCGCTCGCCGCCGGCCACGGTCGGCTCTCCCGGCCGCCGGCCGCGCCTCGCGAACCGCGGGCCGGGCAGCTCGCCGACGAGGACCACCGGCCCCTCGTCCGCCAGTGCCCCGGCGAGATCCCGGGCGATCGCGCCGGTGCTGCGCGCGCAGCCCAGCTCCAGCAGCGACACCGGCTCGGCGGAACCGCGCACGGCACGGGCCAGCGTCGTGGTCAGCCTCGCCCGTGCCGCCCGGGTCCGTCGGCCCTGCCACCGGCCGGCCGGCCGGCGGGGCACCCGGCGCAGCTCCGCGACGACCGAGGCGCCGAGGTTCGCCGCGACGTCCCGGCGCAGCACGGGGCGGTCCGCCACCACCGTGCCGACCGCGGCCACCGCGAGCCCGAGGACGAGCCCGAGGACGAGCCCGATCGCGGCGTCGGTGGCGGCGGTCCCGGCCAGGGACTGCCGCACCGGGCGCGGGGCGTCCACGATCTGCGTGCCGGCGACGAGCCCGGGCGTGCCGACCTTCGCCTCCGCCGCGCGCTGGCCGAAGTCGGTTACCCGCGCGGTGAGTTCGGCCCGGCTGGCGAAGAGCGACTCCAGGCTCGCCGACGCATTCGGCCCGCTCTGCCGGGAGGCGTCGCCGATCGTCCGGTTGACCTGGGCGAGCTCCTCCTGCAGGCGGCCCCGCTGGTCGAGCAGGGCCTTGGCCTGGGCGTCCGCGGTTTCCTGGATCCGTCGCACGTGGTCCGCGACGAACGCGTCGGCGAGCGCCTTGGCCCGGGCCACCGCCTCCCCCTCACTGTGACCCGTCACGGTGATCTGCAGCACGTTGTTGGTCAGGCCGATGCCCCCGTAGTCCTTCATGAAGTCCTCCGGCCGCTCCGAGGATCCGAGGGACTGCAGGGCCTTGCGGGCGATCCCCGTGGTCTGCAGCAGGGCGGCGTCGGTGCGGATCAGCGTCCCGGGGTCGTTCGGCTGGTCCGCCTGGTGCGCGACCAGCACCTTGACCAGTGCGGTCGGCGGCAGCGGCCGCAGGACGGCCAGCGCCGCGCCGGCCAGCAGCCCGAGCAGCGCCGTCGCGCACCAGAGGCGGCGCCGCCTGCGCACGGCGACCACCAGCGCCTGCAGGTCCACCAGCGGTGCGGCGGCCGACGGCTCCGATGTCGTACTCGTCGTCACCCCGCTGCTCTCCTCGTGTCGCCGCCGGCCGCGAGCACCGGCGTGGCGCCGTCCGGACCACGGTCGGCGGACCGTTCCGGACGGGCCCGGACGGCGCCGGCGACGACGGTGCCGACGATCTCGTGCCCGGCGTCCGCACACGCCTCCGCGATGCCGGCGAGCTCCGCCGCCGTCCAGCTGCCCGCGCTGAGCACGACCAGCGCGCCGGACTCTCCGTCGCCGTCCGGCACCAGCGGTCGGGACACCGAGACCCCCACCACCCGCAGCTCGGGGTGTCCCCCGCTCGAAGAGCTCGGGGAAGGACCGCCCTCCGCCTCGGCGACGAGCTGCCCGGCGGCCCGGACGGCCGTCTCGTCCCCGTCCGGGACGACGACCAACAGCGGCCGGGGCGCGGGCAGTCGGTCCCGGAGGCGGTCGCAGACCCGCCGGAAGCGGAGCTGCCGGCCGGCCTCGTCACCGGGAGCGTGCCGGGCCGGCAGATCCCACCGGACGTCGGTGCCCAGCAGCCGGCGGATCAGGGCCCGCGGGCCACGGCCTTCCGGCCGGTGCGCGGAGCGTTCACCGGGTACGTCGACGGTGCCGAGGAGCACCGAGCCCAGCGCCGCGGCGATCTCCGTTCCGGTGCGCAGCCGGCGGCTCGTCCGTGCGGCGGCGAGATGGCCGACGACCCCGAGCGTGAGGAACAGCACCGCCCCGCCGGCGACGAGCTGGGTCCTCGTCGGCGGTGCCTCCTCCGTCGGCCGGGCCGCCGGTCCCAGGACGACCAGGTTGACCGTCTTGGTGGCGGCCGGGTCGAGCTGGTCCAGCTTCTTGACGGCGTCCTGCAGCGCGGTGCGCAGCTTCACGAGTTCCGTGCGGGTCTGCACGCTCTCCACGCTCTGCCCCGAACCGGCCGCGTCGGCCAGGTCGGTGATGCGGCGGCCGGCCTGTTCCACCAACTGCCGCAGTGCCTCGGGCTGCGCGGCTTCGGCGTCGGTGCCGTCGCCCGAGTAGCGCGCGGCGAACCTGACGAACTCCTGGGCCACCCGGTCGGACAGCTGTTGTGCGCGCGCCGGGGTGTCGGCCGTGCCCGAGATCTTGATGATGTTCCCGTCCGCGGCCGTGGCGCCCACCCGGTCCCGAAGGTCGTTGCCGCCGGCCCCGGACCAGGGGAGCGCGGCCGCCACGCGGTCGAGCACCACCGAACTGGTCGCGATCTGCGTCTGGGTCGTCAACTCGCGCTCCTGCCACGCCCCCGGCAGCAGGACCGAGGCCGACGTCGTGTAGCGCGGCGGGAACAGCAGGGAACTGCCGTAGCCGACGAGCCCGCCCACCACGGCGAGGACGGCGAGGAGCCGCCAGCGCCGACGGAAGATGTGACCGATCACGACCAGGCGAATCGCTTCGTCGCTCAACGGCGCGGCCTCTTCCCGGCCGGGCCCGGGCCGCCCGCCGACACCGGCGGGAGGTCACGGCAGGCGGCGGCGTAGGCGGCGAGCAGCGAACGCTGGGAGTTCCGCCAGGCGAGCGGCCCGTTGATCCGCTCCTGGCCGATCTTGCCCATCAGGGCCCGCTTCTCCGGATCGTCCAGCAGCAGCGCGACGAGTTCGGCGAACCGGGCCTCGTCGTCGGCGGGCGCGTAGACGGCGGCGTCACCGGCGGAGACCCGCGCCTCGCGGAGGTCGAACGAGACGATCGGCCGGCCCATCACCATGTACTCCAGGACCTTGTTCATGGTCGACACGTCATTGAGCGGATTGTGCGGGTCGGGGGAGAGGCACACGTCCGCGGTGGACAGGTACCGCACCAGGTCGGCGTCCGGAACGCGCCCGGTGAACTCCACCTGCTCCGAGAGCCCGAGCCGCCGGGACAGCTCCACCATCGCGTCGAAGGTGTCCCCACCGCCGACGAACACCGCGTGCCAGTCGGTCCGCCCGAACTCGTCGCGGAGCTTCGCGAGGGCCCGCAGGGCGTAGTCCACGCCGTCCTGAGGCCCCATCACACCGAGGTAGCACAGCAGATGGGGCTTGCCGCGCTTGAGCTCCGGCTCCGGCGGCACCGGCCGGAACCGCCCGGTGTCGGGCGCGCTGCGCACTACGAAGACCTCGTCCGGGCGCCGGCCGCCACGGCGCAGTGCGACGTCCCGGTAGCTCTCGTTCGTGGCGAGCACGACGTCCGCGGCCCGGTAGGTCAGCCGTTCCAGCGCGCACACGCCGCGGTAGAGCAGGTCCTCACCGCGGTCGAACCGGGAGAGGTACAGCTCGGGCACCAGGTCGTGCTGGTCGAACACGAACCGGGCGCCGCGCCGCTTCAGCCACAGGGCCGGCAGGAACAGCAGGTCGGGCGGATTGCAGGCGTGGACCACGTCGACCGGGCCGACCCTGCGGGCCAGCCGGGCCGTGTGCCACAACGCGGATCCGTACTCCCGCAGGTAGCCGGCCGGCCCTCCGGTGGCCGCGCGCAACGGGTACCGGTGGATCCGCACCCCGTCGATCACCGCCTCCGGCTCCGTGTCCCGCTTGCTGCCCCGCGGGCAGATGACGTCCACCGTCCACCCCGCGTCACGGAGCGTCGTGCACTCCTGCCACACCCGTCGGTCGAACGGCACCGACAGGTTCTCCACCAGGATCAGCGCGCGACGGCCCCGCCCGTCGGCGCCCGTCGCGTCACCAGGCAAGGCCCGCGTACCCCGGCTCGGTCCGGCGCGCCTCGGCGTCGGGAAGGCGGACGAGGTCGACGACCATCGGGCTGCCACCGCGGGGCAGCGCCGACAGCACGGCCGGGTCGCTCGTCCCGACCACGCACACCTCGGCATGGTCGAGCACCTCGTCGACGGACTCCGCGAGCAGCTGCGCGAGGTGCGGCAGCCGGGTCTCGATGTACTCGCGGTTCGCGCCGAGCAGCCGGGAGAGGCTCACGTTGGGGTCGTGGATCCGCAGGTCGTGGCCCCGGCCGAAGAGCCTCTCCGCCAGTTCGACGAGCGGGCTCTCGCGGAGGTCGTCGGTGCCGGGTTTGAAGGACAGGCCGAACAGGCCCACCCGACGCTTCCCGGTGCGCTCGACCAGCTCCACCGCGCGCTGCAGGTGGTCGGAGTTGGAGGGCAGCACATGGGAGAGGATGGGCACCGAGACGTTGGCCCGCCGGGCCGCGTGGACCAGGCCGCGCAGGTCCTTGGGCAGGCAGGAGCCACCGAAGGCGAAGCCGGGCCGCAGGTAGGCGGGGCTGATGTTCAGCTTGCGGTCGGCCAGGAACACGTCGATCACCTGGTGCGAGTCCACCCCGAGCGCCCGGCACACCGCGCCCAGCTCGTTCGCGAAGCCGATCTTGAGCCCGTGGAAGGCGTTGTCCGCGTACTTGATCGCCTCGGCCGTCGGGACCGGCACCCGGAACACCTCGCCCGGCAGTCCGTCGTACAGCGCCGCGACGACGTCGCCGCTCGCCGGGTCGAGCTCGCCGATGACGGTCTTGGGCGGGTCGAAGAAGTCCCGCACGCTCGTGCCCTCGCGCAGGAACTCGGGGTTGACCGCGACCCCGAAGTCCACCCCGGCCGTGCCGCCGACGTACTTCTCCAGGATCGGCACCAGCAGTTCCAGGCAGGTGCCCGGGAGCATGGTGCTGCGGAACACGACGGTCTGCCGCCCACCCCGCTCGGCCACCGCGGCACCGATCTGCTCGGTGACCCGCTCCAGGTAGGTGGTGCACAGGCTGCCGTCGGGCTCCGACGGCGTGCCGACGCAGACCAGCGACACCTCACTGCCCGCGATCGCCTCGCGGACGTCCACGGTGGCGCGCAACGCCCCGGTCCGCACGACCTCGGCGATCAGCTCGCCGATCCGCTCCTCGACCACCGGGGCCCTGCCCTCGTTGACCAGGTCGACCTTCACCTGGTTCACGTCCACCCCGATGACCTCGTGACCCATCCTGGCCAGGCACGCGGCCGACACGCAGCCCACGTAGCCGAGCCCCAGGACACTGACCCTCATGAACCGTTCCTCCCCTCGGGCCGGCCCTCACGGCCGGCCGGCCGCGCGCCGATCGGACGGCGCCCCCCACGCATCAGTAGGCCCCCTGCCCCTGGAGCACCGCACGCAGCGTCTTCCACAAGATCACCGTGTCGAGGGCGAGCGACCAGTCCTCCACGTACCGCAGGTCCAGCCGGACCGCCTCCTCCCACGGCAGGTCGCTGCGCCCGCTGATCTGCCACAGGCCCGTGAGCCCGGGCTTGACGAGCAGTCGCCGCCGGATGTCCGGGCCGTACGCGGCGGACTCCTCCGGCAGCGGAGGCCGCGGACCGACGAGCGACATCGAGCCGGTGAGCACGTTGAGGAGCTGCGGGAGCTCGTCGATCGAGTACCGGCGGAGCACTCCTCCCACCCGGGTCACCCGAGGATCCCGGCGGAGCTTGAACAGCAGGCCGGCGCCCTCGTTGCGGTCGGCCAGCTCGGTACGTGCCCTGTCGGCCCCGGCGACCATGGTGCGGAACTTGAACAGGGTGAACTGGCGGCCGTCCTTGCCGACCCTGTGCTGCCGGTAGAAGGCCCCGCCCCGACTGTCCATCAGCACCAGCAGCCCGACGGCAACCATCAGCGGCGCGAACAGGACCAGCAGGACCGCGGCACCCAGCCGGTCGACGACCTCCTTGACCGCCCTGCGGCCCCCGGTGAACGTCGGCATGCTGACCCGCAGCATCGGGATCCCGAGCACCGCGTCGACGTGCAGCCGCGGGCCGGCCACCTCCATCAGCACGGGCGCCACGACCATCTCGGCATCGCCGCCCTCGAGGTTCCAGGCCAGGCGCTGCAGCCGGTCCGGTGTCCAGTACGGGTCCGGCGTGACTGCGACGACACGGTAGCCGTCGCGGCGGACGTGGTTGGCGACGTCCGTCAGCCGGCCGACGACCGGCACCCCGTCCAGCCGGTCACCGTCGTACCCGAGACCGTGCGGCGTGCACACCGCCTCGACCCGCCAGCCGATGTGCGGGAACTTCCGGGTCCGGGCGATCAGGTCGCGCACGGTGGCCGGGCTCCCGGCGGCGAGCACCGGGCGCAGGCACCGGCCCTCCATCCGCTGTCTGTGCAGCCACAGGCGCAGCAGGTACCGCTCGGTCATGGTGACGACCGTGATCGCCGGGATGGCGACGAAGATCCAGAGCTTGATGTTGTGCGAGGTGAGGGCGATCCCGCCGAGCGCCAGTACGACGGCCGCCGTGAACAGCGAGCGTCCGAGCCGACGGAATTCCTCGGCGCCCTGACCGAGTACGGCCGCAGCCCACGACCGGGTCGTGGCGAGCGCTCCCAGCACCAGCAGTTCGGTGCCGAAGGCGAGAATTCCCCATTTCTCGTGCCAGTTGGCCGCGTCCCGAACTCCGAAGAAGCGGCCGATCGCCGCCACCACGAAGGCGGTGGCCACGATGTCGCTGATGACGACGGCGCGACGGTACCGCTGCTCCCAGTCACTCTCGGGCCGACCGATCCTCCCGTTCGTCCGGCGTCCCCGCGCCGGTGGAAACGGACTGACCAGTTCTCCTTCCCCCTGCTTTACGGCCCCTTCCAGGTCGGCGGTGGGTTCGACGTGTTCGCTCCACACGGTTCCTCCCCCCGGGAGGCTTGCGCCTCCCGCACGGTTCCTCCCCTCGGGAGGCCCCCGCCTCCCGTTCCGTGTCGTTCCCACTTCTCAATAGGCCTCGCCCTCCGCGCATGACAAACCGGCTACCGCATTGCCACGTGAACATCCCACCCGGACGTCGGCGGACGCGTACGTCCCGCCGGAGTCCAGAGGTGCACGGGAAACCGTCGCCGACGGACCAATGGATCGCTAGTGCGCATCGCGTCCAACTGTGCGAAGCGATAATCAACTTAGAGCATCGGGAACGCCCGGCGGGGGCGATGTGTGAAACGCGTGCCCGATATTTGAACTTGATCTACGGAACGGTTGCTTCGTGGGTTTCTTGAGGAATTAGACGTGCATTGTGACGTGTGATGCGGGAGTTAATGGCCGGGTCCGAGGCGAGGCAAGAGGATCGGCCGACCTCGTGTCGCGCTCGGCCGTGCGGCCCGGAGGAGCTTGTGGAGGCGGCCGGTGCCGAGCACGGCGTGGTGTCACGGGCCACCTCCACCCGTGCTGGTCCTGCGGGAAAAGTTCGGGCCGGGTGTCGATTTCGTGGGTGGCTCTTCGTCTAGGGGGTGGAACGGGCCGCGGAAGAGCGGTCCGCAGGAGCAAGGAGCCCGTCATGCGCCAGGTCAACGCCACGCTGTCCATCACTCTCGACGGAGTCGTCCAGGGACCGGGTCGTCCGGACGAGGACACCCGCGGTGGCTTCACGCACGGGGGCTGGGGCGGCACGTACAACGACCAGGTCATGGGCATGGAGATGGGTAGGAGCATGTCCAAGCCCACGGACATGCTGTTCGGACACCGGACCTGGACGGACTTCATCACCGCATGGGGCAACCGCAAGGACGACAACCCCTTCACCGCGCACATGAACGCGGCGACCAAGTACGTGTGCTCCAGGACGCTGGAGAACGCGGACGCCTGGCAGAACTCGATCCTGCTGGAGGGCGACGCCGCCGGGACGGTGGCGAAGCTCAAGGCCGAGGACGGCAAGGACCTGACGATCATCGGCAGCGCCACGCTGGTCCGCGATCTTCACGCGGCCGGCCTGGTCGACACCTACCAGCTGCTGATCCACCCGCTCACCCTGGGCACCGGCATGCGACTGTTCGAGGGCCCCGCCCCGCTGACCGAGTTCGAGCTCACCGACAGCGTCACCACCACCAAGGGCGTGATCATCGCCCGCTACACCCGCAAGTAGGCATCCATGGGGAATTACCTTCTCTCGATCTACCAGCCCGAAGGCGAGGCCGACCCCGAGGCCATGGACCGGATCAAGGCCGATCTGCACCGGCTCAACGAGGAACTGCGCGAAAGCGGCTCCTGGGTGTTCACCGGCGGCCTGCACGCGCCCGGCACGGCCACGGTCGTGCGCGCCGACGGCATGCTCACGGACGGTCCCTACGCCGAGGGCAAGGAGCACGTCGGCGGGATCTGGGTGATCACCGCACCCAACCTGGACGTCGCACTGGAGTGGGGCCGCAAGGCATCCGCCGCGACCGCGCTCCCGATCGAAGTCCGCCCGTTCCAGGACGTCGAACCGTATTGATCCCGACACCGCAGCAGATCGCGGCCGTGTTCCGCGCCGAGTACGGCAGAGCCGTTGCCGTACTCGTGCGCCGGCTCGGCGACATCAGCACGGCCGAGGACGCCGTCGCCGAGGCCTTCGCCGTTGCCCTGCAGCGCTGGCCGGTCGACGGAATGCCGCCCAGCCCGGCCGGCTGGATCATCACCACTGCCCGCAACCGGGCCGTCGACGAGCTGCGCCGCGAATCGGTCCGTGCGCACAAGCACGCCGAGGCACAACGGCTCCACGGCCCGGACGAACGAGCAGACGAGGGACCCGTGCGCGACGACCGTCTCCGGCTGGTGTTCACCTGCTGCCACCCGGCCCTGGCGATCCCCGCGCAAGTGGCGCTCACCCTGCGCCTGCTCGGCGGGCTCACCACACCCGAGATCGCCCGTGCCTTCCTCGTGCCCGAACCGACGATGGCACAGCGCCTCGTGCGGGCGAAGGCGAAGATCCGCGATGCCGGGATCCCCTACCGGGTGCCCCGGGATGCCGATCTGCCCGACCGTCTCGGTGCGGTGCTCGCGGTGCTCTACCTGATCTTCAACGAGGGCTACGTCGCCACCTCCGGCACCGATCTGGCCCGCGCCGACCTGTGCGCCGAGGCGATCCGCCTGGCCCGGCTGCTGGTCGAACTCATGCCGGACGAGCCGGAGGCCGCAGGGCTGCTCGCGCTGATGCTGCTGATCGAGGCCCGCCGCGATGCCCGCACCGACCGGGACGGCAACCTGGTCCGCCTGGCCGACCAGGACCGCTCGCTGTGGAACGCCGCCCTGGTCGCCGAGGGCCGCACGATCGTCCGCTCCTGCCTGCGCCGCAACCGGCCCGGCCGCTACCAGCTCCTGGCCGCCATGAACGCCGTGCACACCGACCCCGTCACCGACTGGACGCAGATCCTCGCGCTCTACGACCGGCTCGCGCACTTCGACACCGGCCCGGTGGTCGCACTCCACCGCGCGGTCGCACTCGCCGAGGTCGAGGGCCCGGAGGCGGCACTTCGTGTGGTCGACGGCCTGGATCTCGGGAACCACCACCTGTTCCACGCGATCCGCGGTGACCTCCTCGCCCGCCTCGGACGGACACGGGAAGCCGGTCGGGCCCTCGAAGCCGCGGCCCGGCTCACCGGGAACGAGGCGGAACGGACCTTCCTGATAGCCCGGCGCGACCGACTCGGCTGAGCCGGCGCCTCCTTCGGAGGACTCCCCGCAGGCCGGCTGCTGTCCGTGGGGGTCGCTCCGCGGTACACGGCGACCCGCGCCGGCACGCAGACCCTGCGCACGCGGGTGGGCCTCGCGCTGCCGCCCGGTCACCCGGCGCGCAGGGTCAGGCTCTGGCGGGTGCGGTGGAGCAGCTCGACCGCGGCGCGTTCGGCGGCGGGGCTCGGGCCCAGCAGGCGGTTGCAGTGCAGGTGGACGTAGCTGTCGCAGAGGTCGAGGAGCGGGCGGCCGAGCAGTGCGCGCCGGTGCAGGTCGGTGAGCCGGGCGGCGGCGGGGGCCAGGAGGCGGCGGCGTTCGGCGAGGACGTCGGCGACCGGAGGCGGCGGCGGGGTGCTCAGCAGTTCGCAGAACTCGGCCTTGCGCGCGCGGAATTCGGCGCCGGCGAGGCGTTCGTGGCGGGCCCGGCGGCGGTAGAGGTGCAGCCGGGCCCGTTCGTCCAGGCCGATGCCCGCCAGCAGGTCGTCGATGCTGAGCACGGCGAGCGCCGTGTCGTCGAGCGGCAGCCGGCCGGTGCGGCGCAGGGCCAGCAGGTCGAGTACGGCGAGGCTGTCGGCCGTGTAGAGCGCCTCGGTGGCGTCCATGGCGGTGAGGCCGCCGTAGCGTTCGACCTCGCGGTCGTAGACGTCGAAGCCGAACCGGGTCAGGCACCCGTCGGCGAGGACGGCTGCGGCCCAGTCGCCGAGGGCCGGGACGAGCCGGGCGGGGTCACCGCGCAGGCGCAGCCGCAGGTGGGGTTCGGGGTCGGCGTAGCGCAGGAAGAAGCGGCGGTCGGTGTGGTGCGCCAGGGAGGCGACGATGTCGCGGACGGCGCCGGCGAGCAGGGCGTCCTCCTCCTGCCGGTCGCCGTACAGCTTGAGGTAGGTCCAGTCGCTGCCCGGGGGCCTGAGACGGTCGGCCCGCGCGACGGGGGCGTGGTGCGGGCGGGGCGGTGGCGAGGGCGGGGTGGCGGTGCGGCGTGTCATGGAGACGACGAGTTCCACGATGCGGGGCCCGTCCGGCCCGGTGGCCCAGGCGTCGTCGAGACCGGGGAGGGCCTCCTGGAGGATCACGGCGCCGCCCGGCGGCAGGTGGGTCAGGGCCCGGCGGATCTCCTCGGTGTGGGAGCGTCCGGTGGTGTCGAGGAGGAGGCGGTGGTCCGCCGCCTCGTCGCTACTGGTCAGGTAGGTGTGGCGGGGCACGCGCCAGCGGCGGCGCCAGGCGTCGAAGGCGGCCGAGAAGCCGTCCGGGCTCCCGGTGAGCCGCCGGGCCTGGAGGTGGTCGACGCGCCACTGGGCCGGGCGCAGGACGATCCGGCCGCAGGTGACCCGGGGGAGGTAGGGGAAGTGGCGGGCGGGGCCCCAGTCGAATCCGGCGAGTTGCGCGGTGCCGTCGTGGCTCAGGTCGGCGAGGAAGCGACAGACGGCGGGGGCCCGGCTGTGGTTGAGCATGTGCCCGGAGCAGACGGTGACCTCCCGGACGGCGCGTGGGACGCGCTCTCCGGTGCCGTCCGCCCCCGGGTCCGGGCCGGCCCCGCCGTCGTCCCAGATCAGGGCGAGCCTGCCGTCGCTGATCCGGACGGCGAGTTCGTCGAGGGGGACGTAGCGGGCCGGGCCGTCCTCGGCGCTCGTCCGGATACCGATCTCGTGGTCGCGGACGGTGGGGCGCACGACGACGTTGGCGGAGCGGGTCTTCTCGGGCAGGTACACCAGTTCGGCGAGGACGCGGTCGGGGTCCAGGGTGCGTTCCGCGGCGGCGACGTCGGCGAGGGCGGGGACGGCTCCCGGGAGCATGCCGGCGAAGCGGCCGAGGTTGCGTCCCGCGGCTCCCGCGCCGATGTTGGCGCCGACCACGAGCCGGAAGTCTCCCGCGTCGACGGCGGCGGCCGACGGGGCGGCGACCATGGCGTAGAGGTCGAGCGACAGGGGCAGCCGGGCGGGGGCGACGTCCCGGAGGGTGAGCCGGTCGAGGGTGTCCTGGTCGAGGTCGACGGCGGTCAGGTGGTCGTGGAGCGCCTCGGTGGCGAGGCGCAGCAGCGTGTCGGCCCGGACGGTGTCGAGGGCCGCGACCACGGTGGTCGGGGACGGGGTGCCGAGCCCGGTGACGGGGTCGAGGAGTTCGAGGACGGGCACGTCGCGGGCGGTTCCGTACCGGGCCTCGAACGCGCGCCGGTACGCGGTGATGTGCGGCAGCCCGTCCGGGAAGGGGGTGAGACGCAGCAGCAGGTCGGCGGCCCGGACGGCGGCGTCGGCGACCCGGTGGGACACCGTCCCGGCCGCGAGGGGCAGTGCCGTGTCGACCTGGACGGGGGTGCCGGTGTCGAGACCGGTGACGCGGCGGGCGTGGTCGGCCAGCGCCGGAAAGGTGTCGGCGCCGGCGTCCGGGGGCTGCTTCCGCCAGTCCTGGATGGCGGCGAGCAGCGCGGCCAGGTCGGCGTGGGCGGCGGCGGCCGCCGGGATCCGGCCGAGGTGGTCGAGGACGTGCCCGGCAGGGTCGAGGTGGGTCAGCGGCGGGTGGAGGTCCGTGAGGAGGAAGGCGTGCCGCCACAGCCGGTGGAGCAGGTCGTCGACCTTGCCGGGAGTCGCTCCGGGGACGGTGCGCAGCAGCTCGGCGGCGAGGTCGGCGTGGCTGATCGGGGTGCGGGCGAGGGCGAGGGCGCGCAGGACGGCGCCGGTGGCGCGGAGGGTGACGTTCTCACCACCGGTCGCCGTCCGCGGCGCCTCCACGCCGCTGAGGGTGACCCGGCCGGCCCGGTGCAGCACGGCCGGGTTGGTGATGACCCGGGTCGCCCGGCGGATCCGCGGGGCCGATTCGAGGTCGGTGACGAAGTGCAGCAGGGCGTGCATGTCGAGCCGGGCGTGGACCTCGGGCGGCCGGTCGTCGGCGAGTCGGACGTCGGTGGTCGGCCCCCACCGCCCCACGGCGGCGCCCGCGTTGAGCCCGAACGGGGTGGGACGGGTGCTGAGCCGGACGAGGTAGCGCAGCAGGCTCGCCTCGAGCCGCCGCCGATCGCGTTCGGTGGCCGTCGGGCGCCGCAGCGCGGCCGCCAGCGGCAGCGAGGAGACGGCGACGGCGCACCGCGCCAGCGCGTCGGCCCGTACGCACGCGGTGGCGGGCTCCGGCCCGGGGGCGTCGGCCGCGGGGTATCGGGTGACGGGCAGGATCGGGGCGCGGATCATGACGAAGTCGAGGGCGCGGTAGCGGCTCCGCGCCCCGGGGGACGGCCGTCGCCGGGCGCCCGGAGTCCGGGAGTCGTCGGTGGTCATCGCGGTGAGTGGGTGGTCATGGTGTCGGGTGGGTGGTCATGGCGGTGGGCGGCGGGTCACGACAGCAGGAAGAACCGGTCCCAGGCGGGCGGTTCGGGGGTGGTGGCGGCCAGCAGGGCGAGGGCGATCCCGGGAGTGCCCTCCAGGAGGCCGACCCGGTCCGCACGGGTGCCGTCGGGCTCGACGCTGCGGTAGCCGAAGGGTGATCGGGGCCGGTACTCGCCGAGCAACTGGTCGACCAGGCCGTGCGCCGCGGCGCCGATCGCCCCGTCCCCGGTGTCGGCGGCGAAACGGAGGGTGACCTGCAGCAGACCCGCGACGCCGTGGCAGAAGCCGGGCGAGTCGACGCGACGCCAGGCGATCGGGCGCGCCAGCGCGGCGCGCAGCGCGGCCGTGGCCGCGGCGGTGAGGCCGGAGTCACCCAGGGCGGTCCCGGCCAGCCACAGCGCGCGGGCGACACCCGGGCTGCCGTAGCACCAGGCGTCGCGGGCCGGCGTCGGAGCGGGGGCCCGTTCACCGGGCACGGCGGCCGAGGGCTCCTCGACCGCCGGTGGGTACGCGACGACCGACGGGTAGCCGCCGCCCCGGGCGTCCGCGACGTGCCGTGCGGCCAGCCAGGACGCGGCCCGGCGGATCGCCTCGGTGTGTCCCGGCACAACCGGGCCCCGGGCGTCCGCGTGGACGAGGGCGAGCAGGGCGAGGGGACCGGTGATGCCGTGCGCCAGACCGCAGTTGGCGACCGCGCCCGGGTACCTCGCACGCATCGCCTCGTCGGCGATCAGGGCGTGCGGGGTGTGCCAGGCGGGGAGCCCGTCGGGGTCCGGGCAGGCCCGGCACAGGTCGGCCAGCCAACCGAGCAGGGTGGCCGACGCGCGGTCCCGGTCCGGGCCGGGCGGCCGGACCCGCAGGCAGGCGGCCACACCGGTCCAGCCGGAGACGACGTCGAAGGTTCCGACCGCCAGTCCCCGCCCGTCGACGGCGGGCAGCCTGCGGGGGATCCGCGTGTACAGGCTGTCGTCGAGGTCGCCGAGCAGCGCACGGTACCGCCCCCGGCCGTCGGCCAGGTAGGCGGTGGTGAACGCCACTCCGGCGAGCCCGGAGAAGAGCCCCAGGGTCGTGACGGGGTCCCGCGCGGTGCCCTCCACGGCGCGGGCGAGGTGACGGTGGGCCACCAGGTCCCAGCCCTGGCCGGGCAGACAGCGGTCGAGGTGCCCGAAGGCCAGGGCGAGGCCGCCGGCGCCCTGCGCGGTGCTGTACGGCGTCCACCGCGGCCGCCCCCGGCGCGCACCGGCCCGGCCAGCGGCCTCCGCCGATCCGGGATCGCGCAGCCGGGAGAGGACGTCCACCGCCGCGTCACGGACCCGCACCGCGGTCCGCGCGTCACGGACCGCCGGCTCCCAGGCGGTCGCCTGCTGCGCCGCTACGGCCATCAGTCTTCCCTGGACGACCGGGGCTCCCGCTCGACGCGGCGGACGACGTGTTCTCCGGCGACCCTGCGGGTGATGCCGTCGGCGCGGACCTGACTGACCTCCAGGACGTAGTGGTCCTCGTAGAACCGGACCGGGACCGTGTCGCACTCCGAGGTGCACGAGCCGCAGGTCGAGCAGGTCTCCGTCTCGCCGGCCGCGTCGGCCGCCGGCAGGCTGACGACGGTGCACTCCTCACCGCAGGTGCTGGCGCAGCTGTTGGTGCACTCGTCCCCGCAGGTACTGGCGCAACTCGCCGTCTCGCCCGCGTCGGCGGAGAACCGGTCGACGGCCTTGGTGACCACCTTGACCCGGATGTCCAGGTCGAACTGGTCGTCGCTGATCGTGGCGTCTACTTGCCTGTCGTTCATGGCGCAACCTTCTAGGGCTGGTTGCCGAGCATGTTCACTCGTTTCCACTATGGCACCGCGACGGGTGCCTGCAAGCGGGTGACGACACCGCAGGAGGCGACTCTCCGTGACATTGTGACGCTCCGTTCCCGACGGCCGTCACCCTCCGCCACCGGTGGGTCGACTCACACTGCCGGGAGGCGTCAACTGATTGTTTCAGAATGAGGCGTCGGACGGTCCTTCGTATCAAGCCGCTGGAGAACCTGTGTGAAGTCGCCGTCGTCGAGGAGACCGACCAGCACCTGGGTCATGCTGTCGATGCCGGGATCCCGAACGATGAGGCCATCAGAGCACCAGAAGTAGCGGCCATCCAGCGCCTCGCCGGTGTGGGACCACCTCTCCATGATGCGTTCGACCTCGGCAAGCGTGAACACGGTCACGCTCCAGCGTGAGCCGTCCGCTGTCAGCCGGACCTCGACGTCGACGTTGCAGATGCCGTCCAGAGGTTCGCCCGCGTTGGGCAGGAACGACGCCTCGAACCGATCCGTTCGGACGCGGTACCAGGGTCCGTCCCATCCCTGCTGTGCGGCTTCGGTCCCAGTGTTGGTCATTCGGGGAGTATGTCGAGCGGACTCGAAGGGCTCAACCGGGTTCTCTGGCATGCTTCCGGGTCGTGACCGCGAACCTTGTCCCGGACGAGCTGTGGGATCGGATAGCCCTGCTGCTGCCGGCGCGACCCGCGCGCCGACACCGCCATCCCGGGCGGCTCCCGGTGCCCGACCGGGTCGCGCTGGCTGGCATCGTCCACGTCCTAGGCAAGGGCGTTGCCTGGCGCGACGTACCGAGTCAGGTCGTTGGTTGCTCCGGGGTGACGGCCTGGCGCAGGTTGCGGGACTGGACCACTGCGGGTCACGTCCGCTGGAGTGGTGTATCGACGGCCACTCGGTGATCCTGTTTCAGGCTAGGCGGTCAGGGCTGTGGTGATGGTCTCGTCGGGGGTTTCTCCCCCGATCGGGTGGAGGCGGCAGCGGCCGAGGATCTCGGAGCCGATGTAGCGGCGCTGCTCGGCCCATTCGTCGCTCTGCTCGGCCAGGACCGCGCCGATCAGACGGACGACAGAGCTGCGGTCGGGGAAGATCCCGACGACGTCGGTGCGACGGCGGATCTCCTTGTTCAGCCGTTCCTGCGGGTTGTTCGACCAGATCGACTTCCAGACCGTCCTGGGGAAGACGGCGAATGCCAGCAGGTCCTCGCGGGCGCTCTCCAAGTGCTCTGCGGCCTTGGGGAATCGCTCGTCGAGCGTGGCGATGACGGTGGCCATCTGCTTGCGGACCGCGCCCGCGTCGGGCTGCTCGAACACGGTCCGCAGCAGGGTGGCGACCCAGGGCTGGGCGGACTTCGGGACCTGCGAGAGCAGATTGCGCGCGTAGTGCGTTCGACACCGCTGCCAGGACGCCCCGGGCAGGGTCGCGCCGATCGCGTCGACCAGCCCGGCGTGGGCGTCGCTCACGACGAGGTTGACGCCGCCCAGGCCGCGGGCGACCAGGGATCTGAGGAAGGCGAGCCGGCCGGCGCCGTCCTCGCTGGTGGTGACGTCCAGGCCCAGGACCTCGCGCTGGCCCTCGTTGTTGACGCCGACCGCGACGAGGCAGTGGACGTTGACCACCCGACCACCCTCCCGGACCTTCTGGGTGAGCGCGTCGACCCAGACGAAGGTGTAGGGGCCCTGGTCGAGCGGGCGGTTGCGGAACTCGGCGACCCGCTCGTCGAGGTGCTTGGCCATCTCGCTGACCTGGGACTTGGAGAGCTGGGTGACACCCATGCTCTCGGCGAGCTTCTCCACCCGCCGGGTCGAGACGCCGAGCAGGTAGCAGGTCGCGACCACGCTGACCAACGCCTGCTCGGCCCGGCGCCGGCGCTCCAGAAGCCAGCTCGGGAAGTACGAACCCGAGCGGACCCTGGGAATGGCCAGGTCGATCGTGCCGACCCTGGTGTCCCAGTCCCGATTCCGGTATCCGTTGCGGGAGTTGACCCGTTCCTCGCTCGGGCGGCCGTACTCGCCGCCGCAGGCCCGGTCGACGTCGGAGGACATCATCGCCTCGGCGAAGGTCTTCACCATCGCCCGCAACAAGTCGGGACTCGCCGAGGCCAGGTTCTCCTCCAGCAGGGCGGCAAAGGGCAGACTGTCGGGTGCGGTCATCGTGCTGTGACTCCTTCAAGAGCTTGGTCGTTCTCGAAGAATCAGCCAGTGGCCGTCTTACGTTCTCAGGCGACACCCATCACCGGGACGAAACCCCCGGTACGGGTGGAACCCGTACACCACTTCCCTGGACGCAACCATTCCGAATGCCGATAGGCGGGCGTTCTCGTTGGATGGGCGACACCTTCCCGGGGACCGGCCCCGGCCGTCGTTCTGGAGGACCAGCCCGTGGGCAAGCACCGCAAACCCCGCAGCTACCGCCCGGACTGCAGGACCCCGCCGACGGCAGAACCGTTCCGCCACTGGTCGCCGCCGGCCTGAGGCCCTCTGGCGACGTCGGCTCGGGCGTGGGCCGGACCACCGACCGGGGACGGGTCATCACCGGCGACGCCATCGAGCGGATGCGCGGCGGACAGCTTGTGGACGCCCGCCAGCTCAACGATGCGTGGGCCGTGATGGGACCTGGACCACGACCAGCCGCGGATGGAGCCGCGCGAGGCCACCGAGCACGGGTGGGGCGGCCTGTTCCAGGAGCCGCCCCACCTCGTGTGGTCCTACCTCACCCAGGACCAGCGTGCCGCCGAAGCCTGCTGACACTCGGGCGTCGGCCGCAGCGCGAGCCCGGAGCGGCCGGCCCACCGCAACCCGACCGGCCGCACGTGGCGCCGTTGACACAGCGACGGCATCGACCGCGGTTGTCGGCACCTGTGCCGACAACGTTGCGTAAGCGCTGCAACCAGGGCTTTCGTCCGTATGCCACCTAGCGTCATTGCCCTGCGGAGCTTTCGACAAGGATCGGCGTCGATCCCCCGATCCTCGACCCGCTGTCCGGGTAACGCGATGCGGGCAGTCGCCGATGGCCAGAGCCGACGAGGGGAAACTGATCATGGTGAGGGCAACCAGCGGGCACCTGCTGGCGACCAAGGACCCCGGATGCGCCACGTGCCACGGAACCGGGCACTCGCCGGGCGGGGCTCCGTGCAGGCCGTGCGCAGTTCCGTTGCCGCCGAGCCTGATCCGGTGGCTCGACTCCGACAGCGGTGCCCGGCGGAAAGCGCTTCTGATGCGTCTGTGACAGTGCATGCCGGGCCGAAGCCGACAGTGGCCCCGGGTGCCTTCCCGAGTCCGAGAAGCGCACCGCCGGGCACCCCTCCCGGGCAGCGCACCGTCGGGCAGCCGCACCAGCTCAATCCAGGGCGACTCGTTACGCCACTGCACGCGGTGTTTGGTGAGCTGCTGTCCAGGATCGCCCGCGGTGTCGAGCTTGCTTCCGGGGGTGGGGCGCAATCGTCGATCCGCGCGGGTGAGCTGTGATGCTGCCACTGCCTTTCCGGTCGGGGCAGTGCGCTGCCGGGACTGGCTGTCAAGGTGTGGGCGGGTGGCCGCGGTGGTGGCGGGTGGTGCCGATGGCGTTGCGCAGGGCGGGCAGGTCGGCGGTGGTGGCCTGTTCGGCGAAGCGGGCCAGGAGTCGGCGCCGGCCTCGTTGGTCCCGGTCGTGGTCGGCTCCGGTGATGGCGGCCGTCAGTGATGCCCGGGTGTGTGGCTCGGGTGTGCGCACCGCGGGCTCTGCCTGAGGTCCTTCCATTACCGGCCTTCCGTTCGTTCGCGGCCCCGGGCTGCTGGACGCGGCTGATGCGGCTTCCTCCGTCGTGTGATGCGGCCGCGGCTCCGGTCGCATCCCTCCGGTTGTGGCGGGCGGGCCGCCTCTCACGCCGGAGGGAGGATACCTCCTCGGCATGCGCGGAAAAATCTGTGCTCGCTGGAGTAGACATTGCCCGATGGTGTGGCTAGTGTTTCTCTCGTAGTCGAGGTCTGGAGGTACCCGCCAGACACGAACTGGCGGGCAGCAGGACTGAAGTTCGCAGTTCGGCACGGTGGCAGGGTTCTGAAGCCAGGGATGGTGCAGTAAGGCGACAGGGCCGGCGGCCGGGCCGGGCGGCCCGCGGGTATCAGGGGCTGCTGGAGCGGTATCGCAGTTCAGAAGGTGCATTACCAGCAGGTGAAGTTGAGTTCAGGTACCGGCAGTCGCAGGACGCGGTATCCCAGCAAAGGCGCCGGGCTGCCGGCGTGCGTGCTGGGAGGTCCGGGCAGTGGGGTTCCGAGCCGAGCAGGTGAGCAGGACGGGCGACGGGGCTGGCTGCCGGACAGTGGCGGACCCTCGGGACCGCCACAGCAGTACAGGGTAGTTCGCAGTACCAGTGGTTCGCAGTTCAGCAGTGCCGAGCAGTACCTCGTGAGAGAGCAGCACCGAGCGGTTCCCGCATTTCGAGTACCCGGCAGTTCGCAGTGCCCGCAGTTTGCAGTATCAGTACAGGTCGGTACGCAGAGGAATGGAGGGACAGAGCGCCATCAGGATCGCCCGGCCCGTGAGGTCTTCACCCGGGCGGACACCGCAGACCCCCTGTGAGTACGAGGACGGTGGTTTCCGGTCACGCATACGCGATCCCCGCACGCCCCATCCCCCGGGGCCGTGCGGACACAAGGAACCCGGCCAAAGGGTCGGAAGATGGTGTAAAACCCTTCGGGGCCCCGGGAGCGCAACACTCCCGGGGCCCCTCGACGCGTCCCCGACCCCCGACAAGAAGAGGTGCAGTGACCACGGCAACCATTCGACCGCACACCCCCGACACCCCCAACTCTTTTGACGACGACGACTATCCCGCCTACACCATGGGTCGCGCCGCCGAGATGACCGGCACCACTCCCGGCTTCCTACGCTCGCTCGGCGAACACGGCCTCATCACACCACTGCGCTCCGACGGCGGACACCGCCGCTACTCCCGCTACCAGCTGCGCATCGCGATGCGCGCCCGCGACCTCGTCGATCAGGGCACCGCCATCGACGCCGCCTGCCGCATCGTCATCCTCGAGGACCAACTCGAGGAGGCCCTGCGCATCAACGAAGAGCTTCGCCGCTCCCGGCACGGCCAGGAGCCGGAAGCCGACACCTGACCCACTCCACGCCCGCCCCGGCCGCCGCCCTGGCCGGCGGGACCGGTCCGCGGTGAGCGCATGCCGTTCACCGCAGGCCGCCCCGGGAGTGGGAACCACACCGGCCCGCCGCCTCCGAGTGCGGTCGGAGTTGTCGAGTGGTCCAGCATCGTGGCGGCGCGGTACCTGGCCGGATCGGCGGGAACCAGGCCAGCCGGCCACGATGCCTCGCCGCGGCCTGGAGTTCATGGCTGCGGTGTTCATCCACTTCCGTTCGTCCCGGGTCATGACGTTGCCCCGCGGGCGTGGGCCCGGGCCCGGGCATCGTTTCGTCGGCCGGACCGCGCCCCCCCACTACAGCTGGCACCGGCCGCCCGATGCTCACCCCGCGACCGGCCACGCCGCGCGCGAAGGGCCCGGGGCGCTGCAGCCCCGCAACCCTGGCGAAGCGGACGTTCGCGCCCTGTCGGACGGCGAGGTGGCCGAGGGCCTGGGCGACGTGTGTCTTGCCCGCGCCCACGGAGCCGAACAAGATCACGGACTCGCCGGCATGGAGCCGGCGCAGGGCGGCTAGGTCGCGGATCTGGGCCGCGGGCAGCTTCGGAGAAGCCGCGTAGTCGAACTCTTCCAGAGTGATCTGCTGCTCGAACTCCTCGCTGCGGACCAGCTTCGTGATCGACGACACCGCCCTCAACGTCTCCTGACGCAGGGCAACCCGGCGACCGCCGGGGACAGGCCCTCCGGCCTGCCCTCGGCGGTCGTCCCTGCATGCGGGCCACCAGAGAGAGAAGGTGGGAGCGTGCGCACTCCACCGCACCGACCCGACGCACCCCGCCGATGCCGCGCCGCACGCCTGCTCGCCGTCCTGCTCGCCGGCGCCGCGGCGGCCGCGGGCTGCTCCGTGTCAGGCCACCCGGCTGCGGGCCCGTCCGGCGGCAGCACGGCGACGGCCGGCCGGCTCACCCTCGACGAGTGTGCCGCCGGCACCACCGTCCGGGTGACCGTCGGGACGAGCGTCAAGGTCAGGCTGCACAGCACGTACTCGTCCCTGCCGAACGCCTCCGACCCGCAGGTCCTGGCCGCCACCGGCGGCGGGAGCACCCCCACCGGGACCTGCGTGCCGGGCGGTGGATGCGGCGTCGTCACCGCCGCCTTCGTGGTACTGCCCGATGCCCTGCGGGGGAGATCGTCGTCGGGGGAGGGGGCAGCGGCCGGTCCGCTCGATGGGGGTCAGTGTCGGCAATGATGCTGAAGGGCTCGTTGGTCCTGCTGGGATAGGTCAAGGGTTGTGCGCGGCTGACTGTTGCTGGGTCGACCGCCGCAATGCGGGTATGCGCACCCGTCCACACCTTTATAGGTATAGACCAATTATATGACGCTTGGTCAGAAAGGTCGGCGGGTCGGCATTGATCCGACCAGACCCTGCGAAACCCGGTCGCACATGAGGCCGGAGGCTCCTGGCGGACGGGTGCTCCGGGCGGGTCCGCAGGGTTGCTGGGCGGTCGGTGCGGCCGGCGTCCGGCGCGTACTCGCCGATCGATCCTGCGACCCTCCGCGCATGTCCTGGTATGTAAATATCTTCAGGTCAGCGCACGCGGCCACGCGGCTTCAGGGGGAGCGGCGGCAGCTCCGGGGCGCTCAGTCGGGCGCCGTCGTAGCCGTGCACCTCGCCGAACCGCGAGCTCTGCTCCCAATCATTTCGTGCCTGTACGATCTCCTCGCCGGATCGGCCGATGAAGTTCCACCACATAGCACGGTTCTGACGTTTCCTCGCAGTTCAGGGGCTTGATCGACCATCCGGGGTCAGCAAAGGGTCAGCAAGTCACCCGGGAGCGAGATCGACCATGGCGACCACCAACCTCGTCCGCGGCATGGGTTCCTTCTTCAAGCGGTGCGAGCATCCCGAGAACCGGTGGCCGAGGTGCCCACATGAGTACACGATCCGTTAGAAGCCTTTGTCTTTCCGATAGTGACGGATGTTTTCCGCTGGTCAGGCATAGTGCGGCGCCTCGGTAGCAGAGACGAGGTGTCGTGTCGTCTCTTCGGTGGAGGTGCCGGATGCCGTCGGTGATGGGGCTGTTGGAGGAGCGTGAGCGTGCTGCTCGGCAGCGGGCGGAGGGCCTGCAGGCCGAGCTGCAGGAGGCGGAAGCCGCGTGGGAGCGGTTCGTGATCGTCCGTCAGACGGTGGCCGAAGTCCTGGCAGAACCTCCTGCAGGTGAGGAGGCGCCGCCGGCCGGGGTGGCCGGTTAACGGCCTGCGCGGTCGCCGGTGCGGTGCCCGGACCGGTGGTTCCCGCCTGGAGGGGAGGGCTCGCTCTCGACTCGCTGGCGCCGGACTATCAGCGGCTCGTGGAGGTCCTGGCGGGGAGCGGGGAGGAGATGGACTGTCGGCAGCTCGCGGCGGCCTTGGGTCTGGAGGTGGTCGCGGCGAAGGTGGAGGGAGTGCGGCCGAAGGTGAAGCGCCTGGCCGTGCGGGGCTGGCTGGCCGAGGAGCGCCCGGGGATGTTCAGCGTGCTCGCCGGGCGAGCCGGCGGCTCATGACCATGCTCATCGACCACCGGATCATCGCCTCGGAGGTGTCGGTGCGGGTCGCGTAGTCGCGGGCCAGGCGGCGTGAGTGCATCAGCCATGCGAACGTCCGTTCCACCAGCAACCTTTTCGGCAGCACCACGAAGCCCGTGGCGTCGTCGGTGCGTCTGACCACCGTCAGCGCGATCCGCAGGACATCGCGGGCGAGGTCGACCAGGCATCCGGTGTAGCCGCCGTCGGCCCACACCAGCGAGATGCGCCAGTGCCGCCGCTCACGCAGCCGCTCCAGCAGCGTGCGGCCTGCCTCGCGGTCGGTGACGGATGCCGCGGTGACCATCACGGCCAGCAGCAGCCCGAGGGTGTCCACCACGATGTGCCTCTTGCGGCCGTTCACCTTCTTCCCGCCGTCGAACCCCCGGCTGGCCGCCGGCACCGACGCGGCCCCTTTCACCGACTGCGCGTCGATGATCCCGGCGGTCGGCTCCGGCTCACGGCCTGCGGCCCGGCGGACCCGGTCGCGCAGCCGGTCGTGGAACTCGCCGACCAGGCCCTTGTCCCGCCGGCGCCGGAAGAAGGCGTAGACGCGGTCCCATGCGGGGAAGTCCGCGGATACCGTCCTCCGGGCGATGCCGCCCGCGACCAGGTAGCGCACGGCGTCGACCAGCTGCCGGTGACAGTAGCCCTCCGGTTGCCCGCCGCGGCCTTCCAACCAGGCGGGCACGGGCATCGCGTCGCGCACGACTGCCCATTCCGCGTCGGTCATGTCCGAGGGGTACCTCGGACGCCTGTGCGGGCGGTCCCCGGCGTTCCCGAACCGGCGAGCGAGGCAATCACACGACAGGGGTGCGGAGTTGGACGGCAACGTCACGGAGACGGAAGACTGCGGCACCAGGGGCCTCCTGTTGCTCGGCTGGATTCGACACCCACGAGCTGTGCGGGAGGCCTCACTTTCATGCCCTGCCGACCAGAAGATCACCCGACCGAGTCGGCAGAATCGAACTCACGATCACCAAGATCGATAGAGCAACGGCTAGTTACAACCCGCGCTCTCCCTCTCTCGCGACACTGCACTCCGCGGCCTTGACAGGCCATAGGAGCGTCCTGCCCGGACCGGGACCCGGGTCGAGTAAGAACGCGGGGCCACTCGGCCACACTGCGGCCAGGCCCAAAGAGCCCTGACCGAGTCGCAACGGCTTACGGCCCTTTGATCATGCCCGACCCCAGACCGGACAGGACGCCGGCCAAAACCACTTCACCACCCGCGCCGTCTCTCGCCCAACAGATGGTCTCCTGCCGGCCTAGCGGCGGCCGGGCGGAGGGGACTATCAGGATTCCGAATTCATGACACTCCCGGGCGGAGCCTCACAGGGCCATTCCCGGATGGCAACATCGTCCCGGCTGCCGCTGGCGTTGCTCGGGTGGCCGCGGCGGGCGGCAGCGGTGCCACCCGCCGGGCGATGGTTGTCGTCCTGTATCAGGCGGACCGCCGCTCGAACTGCTGGCTGGCGCCGGCGCCGCAGCTCTTCTGGATTATTTTGCCGCCGTCGCCGAGAGAGGCGTCCTTCACATCCAGGCACTTGCTGCTGTGCCGGGCGACGAGGCGGTAGTAGCCATTACCCTGATCCTCCAGCAGCCACTGCTGGTTGTCGCCGCTGCCGCAATCGTACTGGATGACGTCTGCTCCGTCCGTGGTCGACGCGCCGGACACATCGAGGCACTTGCCGCTGTGCTGGGCCAGGATCTTCACGTAGCCGCCGCCGGCATCCACGAACCTCAGCTGCTGGTTGAGACCGCCATTGCAGCTCCACTGCATGACGGCTGCAAGGTTGGCGGCAGAGTTGTCCCCGACGTCCACGCACTTGCCGCTGTGACGCGCAACCAGGTTGTAGTAGGGGCCGCCGCCCGCACCGTTGAGCGTTCCCGCGGCGGTGTCGATGGCGATCTGGGGGTACCAGGGCAGCACCATGGTGGTGTTGGTGGGGAAGGACAGCGGGAGCCAGACGTACTGGGAGTCCTTGACCTTGCCTCCGATCGAGTCGCCCCAGCGGTCGCCCATGTAGAGGTAGGAGGTGCCCGCGGTGCCCTGGACGGGGAGGACGAAGGCGGTCTGCGAGCCGTAAGCAGTCCGGTCACCGGCGTCGGCCAGCGCGGTCCATGGTCCGCTGATGCTGGTGGCGGTGGCGTACTTCTGCTGGTTGGGCCACCAGCCGGTTGCGCCGGAGGTCAGCAGGAAGTAGACGCCGTTGCGCTTGAACATGGCCGGCGCCTCGCGGTATTGGCCGTTCCACAGGCTCTGCACCTGTGCACTGATGCCGGTGTAGTCGGCGGTCAGCCGGTAGATGTGCAGGTCGGCGTTGTTGTTGGACGCCGAGATCATGTAGCCGGTGCCGTCGGTGTCCACGAAGGTGGTGATGTCACGGGACATCTCACCGAGCGGCCGGAAGCTGCTCTGCCAGGTGTAGTTGCCGTCGATGGTGTCGGAGACGGCGACGGCGGCCCGGGCCTGGCTGTAGTCGGTCGCGCTCACCTCCTTGTGCATCCACATGACGTACTTGTGGGTGGTGGCGTTGTAGATGACCTTGGGGCGCTCGATGTTGGCAGTGGCCAGCTCGGGGTTGCTGGCCGGGGTCAGGACGTTGTTCCTGAACTCCCATGTCTTCATGTCGGTCGAGCGGTAGGCGGAGACTGCCTTGAAGGTGTTGTCGGCGTTGCGGTTCTCGCCGAACCAGTAGTAGTACTGGCCGACCTTGGTGACGCCGCCGCCGTGGGCGTGCAGCACGGCGCCGGTGGTGTCGGTGAACTGCACACCGTTGGGGATCGTCACCTGGGCGGCGTGCGCGGTGCCCGCGCTGCCGAGCAGCGGCAGAAACAGGGTGAGCAGGGCGGTGAACAGGGTGGCTCTGAGCCGCGGCATGGTTGTGGACCTCGCGTCATCTGAATGGATGTGTGAGCGATCCGCTGGGCGGGCATCTGCGCGATCACGCCCGAAGGAAGAGGTGGGCCGTCAGGCCGCTGCAGGGACGGTGTATGCCGAGCGGACGGGAGCGTCCCGGCGGTGCCTCCGGATGGGGCGGGTCCTCCCGGGCCGCCTACCTCGTGGGGAGCACCCCGGCCCGGCGCCGTGTCGACCTGGTGGCGCCAACGAAGCGACCGCTCGGATGCAACAGATTCAAACCAAATCAACCATTTGTCAACAGTTCAAGCCAAAAAAGGCACAATTGCCCCCATGTGCCGGGAAAGTCTGAGAAGCCGTTGTCGTACCGATCAAGGAGCTTGGCGATCGAACGAGAGTCTCGATGGGGTGATCGCCGGACCGGTCGGCGCCTAGCGGTACTCGGCGGCCCACTCCCTTGGCAGATGAGGCAGGTGATCGACACGGTCCACACTTAACTATTCCGGCATGAGGTCGTCGGTGGCGCGCACGGCCTGCTGGAGGAGCCCGAGGGCATGGGGCGCCTGTTCCCGACCGAGCACAGCAATGTCGACGACGTACTGGCCGTAGCGGAGTTCGCCGTACCAGGCCTGGCATCCCTCTTCCTTGAAGGTCTTGTCCTGTATGAGGCAGGTGTAGGACTGGTCATCCGCCTTGGAGCTGCCGGTCGGCCGGAACGACTGGTAGGTCCAAGGCTTGTCGCTCTGCGACCGGCGGCGCCGGTGGGTGTAGAGCCAAGCCCAGGTCGGCGAATCGAACCGCTTGATGCCCTGCGAGAAGCCGTGGCGTAGGAAGTCGCTGCCGTGGAGCACGAAGTTCCGGGAGTCCTGCTCATCGAGCCCGGATTCGAGCAGATCCATGCCCTTGGGGTAGCTCTCCCAGGGCCCCGGCCCGGGCGGGGACTGCGCCAGGAGCTGCGCGAGCGCGGGCTCGCCCCGCCACTGCCCGGCCAGCGGGACGTTCCACAGCAGGACCGCGGCCAGCACCGGCCCGACGGTGCCCGCAGCCAGGACCCGGCCGAACCGTGTCGCGGGTATCAAATGTATCGTCACGAACGGGACGGACGCGCGAAGCACGCACTCAGTTGCACCCACGACATCCGGCCCGCACCCGGGTCGGTCCCACAGGCGACGACCTCGAGGAGACGGCCCTGACGAGGCTCCCGGGTGTCGGCAATCCAGGCCCTGAAACTGCGTTAGTGATGTGAGAAGCCGTTGTCGGACCGATCGTGGGACGTGTCGATCGAACGGGAGTCTCGTTGGGGTGATCGTCGGCCGGTCGGTGCATGAAGACAGGGCCTCTTGGTAGCTCGAAGGTTGTCGAAGCCGGTCGAGGTTCCAGGAGGCCCTGGTGTCGCAGTCTTCCGTGCGGGAGTTGGTGGAGTCCAATTCGGTTGCCCGATCGTGTGATTGCCTCGCGCACGTGTACGGGAACACGGCCGATCGTCCGGAAGGCTGCGGCGGTATCCGTCGGACATGACGGATGAGGAGTGGGCGGTTGTTCGTTCGTCGCTGCCTGTGCCGGGGTGGCTGGAGGGCCGGGGCGGGCAGCCGGAAGGCTACTGCCACCGGCAGATGTTGGATGCTGTGCGCTACCTGGTCGCCGGCGGCATTTCCTGGCGGGCGGTGCCCGTCGACTTCCCCGCGTGGGACCGGGTCTACGCCTTCTACCGGCGCTGGCGCGACCAGGGCTTGATCAAGGAACTGCACGACCGTCTGCGGGGGAGGGTCCGCGAGGCGGCCGGGCGGGATCCGGAGCCGACAGCGGGGATCATCGACTCGCAGTCGGTGCGGGCCGCCGCGTCGGTGCCGAGGGCCACGTCCGGCTACGACGGCGGGAAGAAGGTCCCGGGGCGCAAGCGGCACATCGTGGTGGACAGCCTCGGACTGCTGTTGGCCGTGGTGGTCACCGCCGCGTCCGTCACCGACCGCGACGCCGCCCGAACCCTCCCGGCGGCTACACCGGTCGCCTGGTCGACCTCGCCGCGAATGCTTGGCGGATCGCGTTGACGGTGGTCAAGCGCAGTGACGACACCACCGGGTTCGTCGTGCTGCCGAAGAGGTGGCTGGTGGAGCGCACGTTCGCGTGGCTGATGCGCTCACGCCGCCTCGCGCGGGACTACGAGGCCCGCACCGACACCGCCGAGGCGATGATCTGGTGGTCGATGACCATGGTCATGAGCCGTCGCCTGGCCCGCCGGCGATGCTGAACCGGCCCGGCCCGGCACGTCCTCGGCCAGCCCAGCCGCGCTCGACCAGGCGCTTCGCCTTCGACCGCACTCCTTCGACCTTCGCCGCAACTACGTCCAGCCCCAGCGCGGCCGCGATCTCCTGGCAGCCCATCGCCCCGCCCGAGCCCGATCGTTGATGGTCTGCCAGAAGGTTGACGATCCTCTGGTAGTCCGGTGCCAGCGCGGTCGCGGCCAGTCCGTTTCGGCGCACCGGCACCACCGAACGGGCCACCGCCGACCGAACCGGAGCCCGGCCGGCCCGCTCGGAGGGCTTGTCCTCGGGCACCGCCGGCATCTCCGGCCCGCGCGGGGCGGACAGGACCTGACCGGACCCTCTCCCGGGCGATCACCCACCGTTCCCAGTCGGTCTCAGCGGCCGCCAGCTCGGCCAGGATCCGGTCCGCAGCCTCGCGCAACGACTCCACCCGCTGCTGCGCGGCGAGTTCCCGCTCCTCCAGCAGCCCCACCACCGACGCCATCCGGCACCTCCACCGACGAGACGATCCCGATGGACCAACCCTGCCGCCCGGCTGCCGACACTATGTCTCACCAGCGGAAATGCCTCGATCACGTCCGATAAGACAACGGCCTCTCAGGCCTTGCAGCGCGCCGAGACGAAGCGGGCCAAAGCCTCCGCCGCCACCACAGTCGGCAGTCGCGCAGCCACCATTTCAGGCGCCGACGTCCATGGCCAACCGGCGCCGTGAACGGCGGCGCTTCCGGCCGCCCGGAGTCATCCGGCTCATCACATGACACACCGCCAGACAGCCTGGTTCCCCTAATGGTTTCCGTCACCGCAGACCCGGGGCCCGGGACGGGCTGCTCCGCCGGGTGGCTGTCGGGCGGGGCCGGCCGAGGTCCGGATCCGTGAGCTGCGAGGTGTCGTAGTTCCAGACCGGGTACCGCCGCCGGTTCGAAGCTGCGGATCGTCGGGTGCCCGGTCGCCTCGGCATGTGCGGTGGCGTGTTCGGCGGGAGAGTCGTCGCAGCAGCCGATGCGGCGGCGGCGCGCGCAGCGGGGCGGGTGAAACCACCAGCCGCCGGCGGCTTCGCATTCGACGCAGCCTGTACCACTCGGCGGCACTTTGGTCGATCGGCTGGACGGACGGGACGTTCCCCGGTCTCACCACTGACTTTCGCTCTGGCCAGGGCATGAACCCTCATCCTGGGCAGCGTCACGCCCTGTGGGTCGACCATGGGTCTTCCGGCGGGCCGAGGTCAGGGATCACCGTCGAGGCCCACATGAAGGTTCGGTCCGCGTCGATCCAGGGATACCGGTGCCGGACGCCTCTGTCTGTCGGCTGTTCCGGGCGCGCGCCGCCACGGTGCTGGAGCGCACTGGTGTTGAGGCGGCGGGGTCACTGGGGTTGATGCGGGCCCAGTGGGTGGTGTGGCCGCCGGGCCAGGTGTGGCTGCCGTGGTGTTCGGCGAGCGTCCGGACGATGGTGAGGCCGCGACCGTGCTCGTCGGGGGTGCGGGAGTGGCCCCAGGCGCTGTCGCACATTGCTGGGCCGGCGTCGCTGACGCCGATCCACACCCGGCCGTCGGTCTCGGTGCGGTACAGGTGCAGATGCACGGGGGCCAAGGCGTGTTCGACGGCGTTGGTGACGAGCTCGGAGACGACCAGCAGGACCGTGTCCCCGGTGTCGTCATCCCCGATCTGCCAGGCCCGCAGGGAGTTGCGGGTGATGCGGCGGGCGTCCGCGGCGGCCTCCGGTCGGTGCTCGAGCAGCCATGTGCCCCCTGGCGCCGGCGGAGTCGTTCGGCCGTGCTGCGGACGTGCGACCCGGGCCGGTGCCAGGGCGAGAGCCGTGCCGTTGCCTGCGCCCGGGCCGGTGCCGTGGATGAGGGTGCTGGCGTACATGGCGATCACATCCGATGATGGGTGCTGCTGTCTCGGTCCGGAGCCCCGGCCGTTTCGGGTCCCTACCAGTCGCCCTTTCGTCTCTGGGCGGGTATCGCCTTGGGTGACCGGTGGCCAAGAGAACGAAGTGCTCGAATGTGCCGGTCGGTTCTGTGGCTGGCGGCTCAGGCAGGGCTGTGGTCGTGATGGCGGAGAGTGCTTGCACGGCTGGTTCAGCGTTACCGGTCAGCCCGGTCCGCCGAGGAGAATGCGGCGGCCTGCTGGCGGTGGCGTTTCGGTGCACCGTCTCGTCGACGTCGATGTCCGCGTGATGCACGGACACGGCGAGGGCACTGTCCGGTCGAACCCGGATCGGGTTCGACCGGATTGCCGCTCGGGAGGCCGATACCCGGTGCGACGGTTAGACCTCGCCGGGTCGGAGACCGGGAGCCAGGCTGTCGACCCGGCGTCTCTCGGCTGCCTTGGTTGCGTTGGCGGTCGAGCCGAAGCCGAGATGATCATGCAGAAGATGTCTGATCTGATCATCAGCTGATGAGATTTACGAAGCATGCTCCGAGAGGCTCCGGTTCCACTGCCGCCCAGGGCGCCGCCGGTCCCGGGGCGATACGGGTGGCCACTGCCGAGGTCACCGCGGGTGAGAGGCGGTGTGTACGGGCAGTTCGGCTCCGGACTGCTCTTGTGCTTGGCATTTCAAGGCTCCTTTGCCTGTCCTGGCGTCCTGGGGAAAACTATGGTCGCCGATGTGATGGAGGTCACGTTTACGGTCATTTAGTTCACGCCTCACCGTCCTCACGCCGGAGAAGACGGTGCACACTGGCAGGTATGCGGCTCATCCCCGGTCACCCAGCCGGACCGGCTTCGGACCGCGCTGCGCACCGCCTGCTGCGCAGCCTCGCTGGGCAGCTCTTCCTCGTGCAGGTGGTGATCGTGGCCGCTGTTGTCGCCGGGGGCGCCGTCCTCGCCTTCCTGTTCACCGAGCAGCGCACCCATGACGCGGCGGTGCGCCAGGCCACGGCCGCCGCCCGGGCGGTCGCCGATGCGCCGAGCGTCCGGGAGGCCGCCGTCCGCCCCGACCCCACGGCCGTCCTCCAGCCGTACGCCGAGCAGGTCCGGAAGGACACCGGCGTCGACTTCGTGACCGTCATGGACCCGCACGGCATCCGCTGGGCGCACCGCGACCCCGCGCAGATCGGCCGCCCCTTCCTCGGCCACATCGACGGTGCGCTCGCCGGACGCACCACCAGCGAGACCTACACCGGCACCCTCGGCCCGTCCGTCCGCGTGGTCACCCCGATCCTCGACGGCAACGCCCAGGTGGTCGGCATGGTCAGCGCCGGCATCACCCTGCATTCCATCAGCGCCGAGCTGCGCGGCCCGCTGCTCGCCCTGACCGGCGTCGCCGCGGGTGCCCTCGCCCTCGGCGGTGCCGGCAGCTACCTCGCCAACGTCCGGCTGCGCCGCCACACCCACGGCATGGGCGCCGCCGAACTCAGCCACCTGTACGACTACCACCAGGCCACCCTGCACTCGGTGCGCGAGGGACTCGTCCTGCTCGACCGCTCCCAGCAGGTGATGCTCTGCAACGACGCCGCCCGTGAACTCCTCGATCTCCATGGCGACGTGGAGGGGCTGCGGTTCGACGCGCTGGGCCTCCCCGACTCGCTGGTGCAGGCGGTGCTCGGCCCTGAGCCGGCCCACGACGAGGTGCACCTGACCGCCGAGCGCGTGGTGGTGCTCAACACCTCGCCGATCGGCACCGACCTCGGCAGCGTGCTCACCCTCCGCGACCACACCGAGCTTCAGTCCCTCACCGGCGAACTGGACAGCGTCCGCGGCTTCGCCGACGCGCTCGGCGCACAGGCGCACGAAGCCGCAAACCGGCTGCACACCGTCGTCTCGCTCATCGAGCTCGGTCGCCACCACGAGGCGGTGGAGTTCGCCACCGCCGAACTCGAGCTCTCCCAGCGGCTCACCGACGACATCGTCGGTGCGGTGGGCGAACCCGTGCTCGCCGCCCTGCTCCTGGGCAAGGCCTCGCAGGCCGCGGAACGCGGCGTCGACCTCGTCCTCACCGAGGACAGCCGGATCGACGACGGCCTGCTGCCACCCGAGCTCGCCCCGCGCGACCTGGTCACCGTCCTCGGCAACCTGATCGACAACGCCGTCGACGCCGCCCTGGAGAACGCAGCCGCCCACCCGGGCCCACCCGAGGTCGCCGTCACCGCCCGCGTCGACGACGGCAGCCTGCTGCTCCGCGTGGCCGACTCCGGCGCCGGCATCGACGCCGACGAGGCCCGCGAGGTCTTCCGCCGCGGCTGGACGACCAAGCAGCACGGACGCGGCCTCGGCCTCGCCCTGGTCGCCCAGACCGCACGCCGCAACGGCGGCACCGTCGAGATCGGCCGCGAGCGCGGCGCCGTGCTCACCGTCCGGCTGCCGCTCCAACGGGACGCCGTCCGATGATCGCCGAGATCGCCGTCCTGGTCGTGGAGGACGATCCGGTCGCCGCCGACGCGGCCGGTCTCCACGTCACCCGCACCCCCGGCTTCCGGCTCGCCGCGACCGCGCACAGCTGCGCCGAGGCACTGCGCGCCCTGGAACGGGCCCGGACCGCCGGCGCCCCGATCGACCTCGTCCTGCTCGACCTCTACCTGCCGGACGGCCACGGCCTGCGGCTGTGCCGCACGCTGCGGGCGTCCGGCCACACCCCGGACATCATCGCGGTGACCGCCGCACGCGACCTGGCGATGGTCCGCGCAGCCGTCTCCGAGGGCATCGTGCAGTACCTGCTCAAGCCGTTCAGCGGCGCCGCGCTGCGCGAACGCCTCGACCACTACGCCCGCTACCGGGCCAGCATCGGCCGCCCGGGCGAGGCCGTCGGCCAGGACGAGGTCGACCAGGCCATCGCGTTGCTCCGCACCCCTGAGCGCCGGACCGCCCTCCCCAAGGGCCTGAGCGCTCCCACGCTGGAGACCGTGGCCGGGGCGCTGCAGGCTGCCGGCAGCGGGTTGTCCGCCGCCGCGGCGGGCACCGCCGCCGGCGTCTCACGCATCACCGCCCGCCGCTACCTGGAACACCTGGTCGACAGCGGCCTCGCCGTGCGCGAGCCCCAGTACGGCCAGGTCGGTCGGCCCGAGCTCTGCTACCGCTGGCGCCGCTGATCTGGCCCATTCGACCACGGTCGGGAAAGCACGCGTTGGTCGCCCCGACAGCGCGTACGCGGCCAAGGTCTTCCGCACGGGCCCGGCGCGCGTTCCGGCCGACCTTCCTCCGTCTCGTCGGCGCCGAGGAGGACCGCAGCACGCCTGCCGCCACCGGCCTGCTTGCCGCCGCGTCAGCCGGCGCTGTCGAGGGCGTCGCGCACGTGGCCGCGGGTGACGCCGAGTTTCCTGAGGGTGTTGGCGACGTGGTGTTCGACGGTGCGAGGAGAGAGGGACAGGGCGTGCGCGATGTCCTTATTCCCGGCGCCGGTGGCGAGGAGCTCGGCGACCTGGTGTTCGCGGGGGGAGAGGTCCGTGCCGTAGCTGCGGCGGCCGCGGGCGGCGGGCCTGAGCCGGCCGCTGTCGCGCAGGGCCTGTTCGCAGCGGGCGGCATCGGCCGTCGCACCGAGGCGGCTGAACACGTCGAGGGCGTCCTGGAGTTCGCGGGCCGTCCCCGGCCGGTCGGGGTGGTGGGCGAGCCTGAGACGTCCGATGTCCTCGGCCACCCTCGCGGCGGTGGGGATGCGCCCGATCGCCTCGTACTGCACGCGGGCGCGTCCCAGGTCGGCGAGCGCGGCGTCGTCGTTGCCGGCGTCGTCGGCGAGCATGCCTCGGCACCAGTCGACCCCGGCGGCCACCCCGGGGGCGTTCAGACCCCGGATGCCGCGTTCGGCCTCGTCGGTCAGGTTCTGTGCCTCGCCATGGCGGCCGCAGGCGAGGGCGGTGCGGACGACGGTCGGGACCAGGTCGACCGGCCGGGACCACAGCTCCTTGGAGCGCCTGCCCGCGACCAGTGGCTCCGTCCGGTGCCAGGCTCCCTGCGTGTCACCCTCCAGCAGGTCGAGCCGGGCGAGCAGGGTGATCGCCTCCGGCGCGATGTCCGCGTTGACGGCAGCGGCGATCGGCTCCAGGCTCGCGCGGGCCCTTGCCCACCGGCCGCGAGCCGTGTCCAGCGTTGCCTTCGGTACCAGCAGTTCGACCTGGAGGTTGCTGTCGTTGGCGGTCTCCTGCAGCATCGCCTCGATCCTGCGGTCCAGGTCGGCCCAGAGCCCGCCCGCGAGATCGAGCTGCAGCCGGATCAGACGGCAACTCACCTGCGTGATCTGGTTGTCGGTGCGCTCACCGAGTTCCTCGGCCTGGCCGAGCAGGACGCGGGCCTCCTGGTCGCAGCCGCGTGCCATCTCGTCGTAGGCCGCGTTGTGCAGGGCGCGGGCGCAGTGGCGGAGGATGCGGCGGTCTGTGCTCCGACGGGGCAGCTGTGCCAGGAGTTCGCGGCCCCGCGGGTCGCCGACCAGCTCAAGCAGGGTGATGTGATTGGCGAGGACATCCGCCCGGGAGACCGGATCGTCACTGTGCGCCACCAGCTGTACGGCCTGCTCCATCCGGGCCAGGTTCTCGGCGATGCTGCCGCCTCGTGCACCGAGGCTGGAGTGGATACTCAGGGTCGCCATGGCGACGGCCGCCAGCTCAGGCCTGGCCGCCAGCTCGACAACCGACTGTTCCAGCTCCACCTGGCTGTCCTGGTGCGGATCGGTGTTGGCCACGATCCGGCCGAGGTTGAAGCGGATCTCGCCACGGACCGTGGTGGCAAGCGCGGGGTCGGCGAGAATCCCCCGCAGTGTCGCGATGCTGGTCACGGGGTCGGCCCGGTAGACGGCGATGGTGCTGAGCGCGAGCGCACAGCGGGCGCGGTCGTCGGGCGGGAGCGTGGGCTCGGCGAGAAGCTGCCCCAGGAGTTCGGCGGCGACGCCGTCATCGCCGACCGCGGTGGCGTGGTCCGCGGCGGCCTGTGCCCGGGGCAGCCAGGCGGCGGTGTCGCCGAGCCTGCGAGTGTGGTGGGCGATCTGGACCAGTGCGGGTGCCTGCTGTGCGGAGAGGACCTCGACGGCGCGGGCATGCAGGCGGCGGCGCCGCGGAGCCGAAATCCTGTCGTAGACCGCGCGGCGGGCCAGCACGTGGCGGAAACCGTAGCGGCCGTTGGCCTTCTCGACGAGGACGTCGGCGTCCAGTACCGCGATGAGTGCCTCCTCGACCTGATCCTCGGTCAGCGTGGCCAGTTCGGAGAGGAGTTCCTCGCTCACGGGGACGGCGAGGACGGCAGCGGCCTGCACGACGGCCGTCGCTGCGGGGTCGAGCGGTTCGATCCGGCTGTTGACCGCCTCCTGCAGGGCGCGCGGCACCCTGGTGTCCTCCACGAGTTCCGGCGGTGCGCCGCCGTCACCCGCCGGGGTGATGCGACGGGCCAGGACGAGGAGGTCCTCCTCGGCGGCGAGGGGGAGGCCGCCGCTGCGCTCGAACAGTTCCCGGCACAGGGGGCCGGTGGCCGCGGGGCCGATGACGGAGGCGGCCAGGTCCCGGACGTCGTCCTCGCTCAGCGGCCCGAGGACGATCTCGGTGCCGCCGACGCCAACGGGCCGGCGGTAGGGCGACCCGAGCACGTTGCCGCTGCCGGGCACGTCGTTCGGACGGTAGGTGAGGACCAGCCGCAGGTGCTCCGGCGGGTTGCGGGCCAGGAGGAGCAGCAGGTCGCGGGTGGCTTCGTCGGCCCAGTGAAGGTCCTCCACCATGAGCACGGCCGGGCCCAGGGCGCCGAGTACCTCGTGGACCGCGCGGATCAGCAGCTGCGTGCGCGGGCCGTCCTCGGGGTTCGGGCCGGGATCGGGGAACCGGTCGGCGAGCTCGGGAACGAGGGGCGCGAGGACGGTGGCACCCGGGCCGAACCGCGCCTCGGGCCCGAAGTGCGACCGGCCGTCGCGCAACGCCTCGATCGCCGGGCCGAACGGCAGCGGTTCGCGCAGCGGATGGCACGCGCCCCGCAGCACGGGCGTGCCGTTCGCGGCGATAAGGTGTTCCGCCTCGTGCAGCAACCGGGACTTCCCGATACCGGCCTCGCCCGCCACGAAGACCACTGCCGGACCGTCACCGAGACCGTCCATGAGTCGGCGCATCGCGTCCTCGCGCCCCACGAACGCGAACCTCGTGCGGTGGTCGGGACCGGGCCTGCCGGCCCGCGCGCCTGGCATGGCTCCTCCGAACGGACTGATCAAGCAGTCGCACTGGCAATTTTCTCACAGTGCTCCCCGGCCGCCCGGCAGGTCGATCCGAGGGCCGCCCGGCGCAGGCCCCGGCCTGGCGCTTTCCGGGCGCTTCGGGATTGATGTGCCGGGCTTGTGCTCGGCATCGCCGTGCCGTGCCTCGTCACGTCGGCGGCCCGTCGGGTGCCGTGGCCCCTGCCGCGTATCCATCCGGCATCGGTGCGAGCGGCGTACAGGCCGACCCATTGACTTCAACGGACGGACGGTGCTTCACTGCCTCAGCACGTTTGAATATGTTTGATTTCGCGCGAACAGGTTTGATTCTTGCTGGTGATGCGGCGACCGTCGGGGAACGGTCGCCTGCGCAGGCCTCCGATCCCGCCTCTCCGGCCGGCCGGCTTCCGCTCGACCCTTCGACGGCCGACGCGGCACAGCCGAACGACGGCCGCTGGGCGGACGTCGCGGCGGAAGTCCATCCACTCACATCGGACTCCCGAGGAAGCACGATGTCCACCAAAGGAAGTTCCCCACTGGACCCGGTCACGAGCGCAGCCGGGCGTACGGCGCCCCAAGCCGCCCACGCACTCCTGCCTCCGTCGGCACCATCGGCTGCCCGGAGCGGCGGAGCCGGGCGGCTGCCCAGGTGGAGGCCCGGCCGGCAGGTCGGCGTTCACCGGCCCGGAGTTTCCCGCGGCCGGCACCCCGACGCCCTGCGGTAGCCCGAGAGCAGTGCTCCGCTGTCCCAACTCCGAACGCACACCGTGCTGTCGTCCGGCTCTTCGGCCCGCGCCTCTGCGGGCAGCGCGCAGGCCAGGAGGCCCCCGTCGGAAGCCTTCTCGCAGGTGGGACCTGCCTTCGGCAGCCGGAAACCGATTCATGAGGGAGGTCTCGACAGTCTTCCCAGGCAATTTTGCTGACGCTGGTCCATGTGCAGGAAATTTCGAGCAGTGAAGAGTCACACCTCGCTTCGAGGAGCTCGGCACAGATGGAGGAAGACCATGAAAAGAAAGGCTTCAGGGCGCAGCCGGCTGGGAGGAGCAGTGTGCCTGCTCGCGCTCGGCGTCGCGAACCTGTTCGCCGTGTCGCCGCCCGCAACGGCTGCGACCCCGGACACGACGGTGACGGTGGACGGAAACGGCACCGGCCGGACCTTCGACGGCATCGGTGCCGTCAGCGGCGGCGGCGGCAACTCGCGCCTGCTGATCGACTACCCGGAGCCCCAGCGGTCCCAGATCCTGGACTACATGTTCAAGCCGGGCTACGGCGCCGCTCTCCAGGTCCTCAAGGTCGAGATCGGAGGCGACACGAACTCCACCGACGGCGCGGAGGCCTCCCACGAGCACGTGCAGGGCCAGGTGCGGTGCGACACCGGCTACGAGTGGTGGCTGATGGAGCAGGCCAAGGCCCGCAACCCCGACATCAAGCTCGCCGCCCTCGCCTGGGGCGCGCCGGGCTGGGTCGGTTCCAACGGCAACATCTGGAACGCCAACGGCATCACCTACCTCAAGGACTGGCTCGGCTGCGCCAGGCAGAACGGACTGTCGATCGACTACCTCGGCGGTCGCAACGAGAGCGGCACCCCGGCCCCGACGTGGTTCCCGCAACTGCGCTCCGCGCTGAACACCGCCGGGTACGGCTCGGTGAAGCTCGTGGCGGACGACGACTGGCACGGCTTCCCGGTCAAGAGCGACACGACCGGCACCTGGCCCCTCCTCACGCAGATGGGGGCCTACCCCGACTTCGCCAACTCGGTGGACATCATCGGTCACCACTACCCGTGCGAGGGCACCAACGGCGGCACCGGTGACACGGGCACCGCCTACAACTGCCCGGTTCCGGCCGCGGCCACCCAGTCCGGCAAGCCGATCTGGGCGAGCGAGAACGGCTCCCTGGACATGAACGCGGGCACCGCGCAGCAGATCCGCACCATCACCCGCGGCTACCTCGACGGGAAGATCACCGCGACGTTCAACTGGCCGCTCATCGCCGCGCTCTACCCCAACCTGCCGTTCAACACCGTGGGCCTGCTGCAGGCGGATCAGCCGTGGTCGGGGTACTACAACGTAGGCGCGACCGTGTGGTCGACCGCCCAGATCACCCAGGTCACCAAGCCGGGGTGGAAGTTCATCGACTCCGCCTCCGGATACCTCGACGGCGGCACCGGCAGCGCCACGTCGCCCGGCAGCTACGTGACGCTCAAGTCGCCCACCGGGGGCGACTGGACCACCGTCGTGGAGACCAGCACCGCCACCGGCCCGCGGACCGTGCACCTCAACGTCACCGGCGGCCTGTCGACCGGCACCGTCCACGTCTGGGCGAGCAACCTGGCCTCCACCGACCCGTCGCAGTACTTCCTGCGGGGGACCGACATCACGCCGCAGAACGGCAGCTACTCCTTCACCGCGCAGCCCGGCTACGTGTACTCGCTCACCACCACCACCGGACAGTCCAAGGGCAGCACCGCCCTGCCTCCGCAGGCCTCGCTGACCCTGCCCTACAACGACAACTTCGACGGCTACGCGCTGCACAGCGAGGCCGCTCTCCTGGCCGACATGAACGGCTCCTTCGAGGTCGCCTCCTGCGGCGGCGGGCGAAGCGGCCAGTGCGTGCGTCAGATGGCCAACCAGACCCCGCTGCCGTGGGCGGGTAACAGCTCGCAGCCCTACACGCTGATGGGCGACGGCGGGTGGCGTGACTACACGATCGGCGTCGACACCCTGCTCGAACAGCCCGGAACGGTCCGCGTCATGGCCCGCGTCGGCGCGCAGTGGGGCGTCGCCAAGATCAATGCGTACTCCCTGCAGGTGTCCGACCAGGGCGCCTGGTCCATCGTCAAGACCGATACCAACGGTACGACGACCAACCTCAGGTCCGGCACCACCACGGCGCTCGGCACCGGAACGTGGCACCACCTCGCCGTCACCGTCCAGGGCAGCACCATCACCGCCGCGGTCGACAACGTCACGGTCGGCTCCGCCACCGACGCGGCCTTCACCGCCGGGCAGGTCGGCCTGGCCCTGGGCGGCTACCAGACCCAGGAGTTCGACAACCTCACCATCAACCCGATCGGCCAGCTGCCGTCGGCCTACACGTACCAGATCACCAGCCACGGGACCAAAATGGCCCTGGACCTCGCCGGCGACCCCACAGTGACGGGTGCAAAGACCGTACAGCAGCCCGTCAGCAGCACCGCCGACTCCCAGAAGTGGCAGCTGAGCGCCAGGAACGGCTCCTTCACCCTGACCGACGTCGCCAGCGGCGAGGTGCTCGACGTCCCCGGAAACAGCACCACCGACGGCCTCCCGCTGGAGCAGTGGACGGCCAACGGCGGGGACAACCAGCACTGGCGCATCACCCCGACCGCGAACGGCTCCTACACCATCGCCACCCGGCTCAGCAGCGGATACCTCCTGGACGTCTTCCGCGCCCTCCCCGACCCCGGCACGTCCATCGTGCAGTACCACAGCACCGGTCAGCCCAACCAGCAGTGGGACTTCACCCCCGTTCCCGCCGCCGGGGCCGGTTACAACCTCTCCAACGTCGCGAGCGGCCTGGTCATGGATATGTCGGGCGGCTCCCTCAACCCCGGCGGCAGCGCCATCCAGTGGACGCCAAACGGAGGCACCAACCAGGTGTGGGACCTGCACACCGCCGCCACCGCGGGCATGTTCACCATCACCAACCGCATGTCCGGCCTGTGCCTGGACGTCGCCGGTTCCTCGACCGCCGACCAGGCCCAGATCCAGCAGCAGACCTGTGCCGTCGGCAGCCGCAGCCAGCAGTGGGCCTTCCAGCCGGCCGCCAACGGCCACTGGGCGCTGATCAACCTCAACAGCACCAAGGCCCTCGACACCGCCGGTTCCTCCACCGCCAGGGGCGCCAACATCGTCCAGCAGACCCCGAGCAGCACCGCCGTGACCCAGCAGTGGACGCTCATCCCCTCCTGACGCACGGACCCCCTGCACGCCCAGGCCGACGGTCCGGCCCCCCACACCGGGGGCCGGACCGTCGGCCTCGGAGCGCCGCGCACGCATCCACGCCCGCCGCGCCGACCGGCCCTTCGGCAGTTGACGATCGGTCGGCAACCGGCGGGGTCGGTACGCAGTGCTCGACGGCGCCAGGCGGGGAGGTGCAGCCGCATCAGGTTGGGGGATTCTGTTGCATTTCATTGCCGACCTGTTGGATTTTCCCCTACACTGGCCGACAGGCACGACGAGAGGCGCCGGAGGCAGACCCAGCCGCCCACGCCGGTGGTCGTTCGCCCGGAGACCGCTGTGCGCCGTCGGCAACGCTTCCCGCGCGGTAGCCGACAGCATCTGCGTGCCCGCGCCCACACATCCAGGGCGTTGGTGGCCGGTGCTCCCGACGTCGGGGCCACAGCTCGCGGGCCCCTCCGCCCGGCCCACCGGCAACTGCTGGGCAGTCGCCGCGAGGCCCTGGGATTCCATCGAAGGACGAGTCGCCCATGCATGTGCCCGGCTCCCCGCGGAAATCGCTCGTGTCGAATCATCGGACCTGCCGAATGTCCGCCGGGACGACAGAACGGCGCGGCTTGCGAACGGCGGCCGGGACGCTGTTCCGCGGCCGCCGCGAATGGCAGCGGTCCGAATGTGCCGAGCAGGCACATCGACGAAACCTGACACCGTCCACCGCGCCTCCGGCCCCGACCGTGCCCGTGAGGAGAGGTGGCGGTGGCCCTCCCGTCAAGGTCCGGGCCCGCCGGCACCGGCCCTCCGGGTCCGGCCCGGACGGCCGCCGTCCAGGGCCCTACCCAGGGAATACCTACGTCTCCGCGGGCAGTACCCACCGCGTCCCCCGACTGCGCGTTCCGAAGCACGCACATGTCACCCATCTCAGGCAACGGCTATACCCACGCGATATGAAAAAGACATCGTAATCCTGTTCCTCGGCCGTGGCCCCGGACCCTCGGGCGGGTTTTCATAGAAACGAGCCGGAAAAAACAATCCACCGAACGGCATACCGGCCGCATCCCCCACGGGACATCGCAGCACGTATTTCCTGAATCGGCCGGGCGAAACCCGGTGCCGCAGCACCACGGGATTTCGTGCACCCCGTCCCGCCCTGCCTGAACACCCAGCCGCCGCGGCACCAGCCCCCGGACCCGTGCACCGACCACGGGCCCACGGCACCCTGCGCGCCTGCGACGGCACGAGCACCACGCCGGGAGACCGCCATGACCACCGCCCGCGACCTCGAACAGGTCGGCGACCAGAGCGCCGGACCGCACCCCATGTGTTCCCGAGCCGCCTGCGCCACGGCCGCCGCCGAGGCGTCCGTCCCGCAGATGCGTCGATTCGTGCTGTACTGCGTCCGCCATCTCGGCCTGTCCGAGAACACCTGCGACACGGCCTGCCTGGTCGTCAGCGAGCTGGTGACCAACGCCGTCCTGCACAGCGGCAGCCACTCGGTCGCGGTCCTGGTCGCCATCGGACCGGAGCACCTGCTCATCTCGGTGCGCGACTGCGGATGCTGGCGCGAACGGCCCGAAGCCCGTCGCAGCGGCGCCGACGCCGACGCCCCCTGCGGGCGGGGCCTGGAGCTGGTCCGGGCGCTGACCGACCGCTGCACGGTCGCGTCCGGTCCCACCGGCACTCTCGTCGAGGCCTGCGTGCGGCTCCCCGCGGCGCGGTCCGCCCACCCGGAGGAGGAACGATGACGGCGGGGACGGGCGCCGAAGGGCCCCGATCGGCCACCCACGGGCAGGCGCGGCGGCGGGCGTCCCACCGGGCGCTGCTGCTCCGGATCCTCCGCCGCAACGGCCCCGCGACCCGGCAGGAACTCGTCCGGCAGAGCGGTCTGTCGCTCACCACCGTCGCAAGCCTGGTGGCCGAGCTGGAGTCGCACGGTCAGGTCACCCAGACGGCCATCCCGCACGGCCGGTCCGGCCGCCGGCCGGTCCTCGTCTCCTTCGACCGGACCGCCGGCGCTGCCCTGGCCGTCGACATCGGCCCGCGCCGGCTGGCGGTGGCCGTGGGCAGCCGGTTGCACCCCGTCCTGGCGGAACGCCGGGTGGACCTTCCGTCCGGGCACGAGGCGCGGGCCACGGAGCGCCTGCTGCTGGCCTGCATCGACCAGGTACTGACCGATGCCCGGGTCGGCCCGGAGGTCCTGCTCGGCGCGGCCCTCGCGCTGCCCGGAGCCAGCCGCCCGGACCGCGGCTGCCCGCCGGTCCTCGGCCCCGCGCAGGGCCTGTGGGCGGGAACCGTGGCGCGGATGGTGAGCCGGCGCTGGCAGATCCCCGTGGCCGTCGAGAGCAGTGCCGGCCTCGGCGCGCTCGCGGAGTCCTCCCGGGGTGAGGCCGCAGGCGCGCACACCGTGCTCAACGTCGCCTACAGCGGAGGCATCGAGGTGGGGATCGCGATCGGGGGGACCCTCCACCGCGGCCGCACGGGCCGCGCCGGGAGCCTCGGCCACCTGGTGGTCCGCCCCGGAGGCCGGTTCTGCCGATGCGGACGGCGCGGGTGCCTGGAGGCGTACCTGGACGACAAGGCCCTGCGGCGCGTGTTCGCGCGCGACCGCGGTGCTGCCGCTTCGGCGACGACGCGCCCGGGCCCAGGCCGGGTCACGGATCTCGACACGGACGGCATCACCCTTCTCGCGGAGGCCGTGGCGACGGCGGTCCTGCTGCTCGACCCGTCGGTCATCGTGCTCGGCGGGGCACTTGCGCCGCTCGGTGAGCGACTGGCGGGGCCGCTGCGCTCGGCGCTGCGCGCACTGCCCTTCGACTCCACCGCGCTGGTGTTGTCCTCCACGCTCGGGGAGCGGGCGGCGCTCCTGGGAGGTGTGGAGCTGGTGCTGGCGGCAGCCGGTGATCCCGGGGAGTCTCCGGCCCCGGGCCCCGCCCGGGAAAGCTGACGGCAGACGCCGGTGCGGCGCAGGGGGTGTGTCGGGTGTGCCGTGCCGATGGCCGGTCACGTGTCGCCAGATGCGGAAGCATCAGAATCAAACACCGATGAGCGCTCGCGTAGCGGGGGCGCCGATCGCTGACGGTCGGTCGAACCGGGGTTCCCGCCCTGTCGCACGCTGAACCCAAGTGCCATGTCCTGCTGGCACAATGAGGTGCCCGGCGGTGCGGAGCAGGAAGAGGGGAGTCGAGAAGCAGTGACGAACCGTTGCCGGTTGTCTTGACAAGCGGGACGGCCGGCCCGAGGCTCTCCACTGGTTGGTTCCGTTGGATTCAGTGCCTTTGTGTGCTGATCACGTTCCGGGAGGCCCCCATGACTCCGATCCTCCGCAGGAAACGACAGAAGAGTCGTCACAGGATCGCCGGCTTTGCCACCACCCTGGCCGTCCTGTGTGGCGGCGGTGCACTGAGTACGGCCGCCCTTGTCGGCCTGGGACTGGCCGCCGCCGCCCCTGCCGCCGCGCTCCAGAACTCACAGGCCGTCACCCCGCAGATGGGTTTCAACAACTGGAACTCCACCCACTGCCGGGCCGAGTTCGACGAGGCGATGGTGAAGGGCATCGCGGACATCTTCGTCTCCCAGGGGCTGAAGGCCGCCGGTTACACCTACGTCAACCTCGACGACTGCTGGGCGCTGCCGAACCGCGACGCGGGCGGCAACCTCGTCGCCGACCCGGTGCGCTTCCCCGACGGCATCAAGGCGGTCGCCGACTACGTCCACTCCAAGGGCCTGAAGTTCGGGCTCTACTCCAGTGCCGGCACCAAGACCTGTGACGGGAGCGGATTCCCCGGCGGCCTCGGCCACGAGCAGCAGGACGCCAACCTGTGGGCGTCCTGGGGAGTGGACTACCTGAAGTACGACAACTGCAACAACCAGGGCGTCGACGCCCAGCAGCGCTACAAGGCGATGGGTGACGCGCTCAGGGCCACCGGCCGCCCCATCCTCTACAGCATCTGCGAGTGGGGCAGCAGCCAGCCCTGGACCTGGGCCCAGGAGGTCGGCAACTCCTGGCGCACCACCGGCGACATCTCCGACTCCTGGTCGAGCATGATCACCATCGCGCACGCCAACCAGTCCCTCGCCGCGTACGCGGCCCCCGGCAGCTGGAACGACCCGGACATGCTGGAGGTCGGGAACGGCGGCATGACCGACACCGAGTACCGCACCCACTTCAGCCTCTGGGCGCAGATGGCCGCTCCCCTGCTGATCGGCACCGACCTGCGCACCGCCACGCCGGCCACCCTGGCCATCCTCACCAACACCGACGTCATCGCCGTCGACCAGGACCCGCTGGGGCGCCAGGGCACCGTGCTCGCCGACGACAACGGCCTGGTGGTGATGAGCAGGCCGCTCGCCGACGGCTCCCGCGCCGTCACCCTGACCAACGAGACCGCCACCGCCGGGACGATCTCCACCACCGCCGCGGCCGCCGGCATCGGCGGCGCCGCCTCGTACACCCTGAAGGACCTCTGGTCCAAGCAGACCACCACCACGACCGGGGCGATCAGTGCCTTGGTCCCCTCGCACGGCACGGTGATGTTCCGGGTCACCCCGAGCGCGCCGACCGCACTGACCACCGGCCTGTACCAGCTCGGCGACCTGGCCTGGACCTCCGCCGTCGGCGGCTGGGGCCCGGTCGAGCGCAACCACAGCAACGGCGAGACCGCACCGGGTGACGGACGGACCCTCACCATCGGCGGCGCCACCTACGCCAAGGGCCTCGGCGTGCATGCCCCCTCCGACATCCGCTACCACCTCGGCGGCACCTGCACGAGCCTCACCGTCGACGTTGGAGTCGACGACGAGGTCGGGAACAGCGGGGCGGTGGACTTCCAGGTATACCGCGACAGCACCCTGGTCGCGGACAGCGGAATCCGCCGCGGCACCGACCCCGCCCTGCGCCTGACCGCCGACCTCACCGGCGGCAACGACCTCCGGCTGGTGGTCACCGACGGCGGCGACGGCAAGAACTACGACCACGCCGACTGGGCCGCGGCTCGTGTCGGGTGCGGCAGCGTGCCTTCGGCCGGCACGCACGCCCTGAGCGACCTGACGTGGACCTCCGCGCTCAACGGCTGGGGCCCGGTCGAGCCGAACCGCAGCAATGGCGAGACCGCGCCCGGCGACGGACGGACCCTCACCATCGGCGGCGCCACGTACGCCAAGGGCCTCGGCACCCATGCCACCTCGACCGTCACCTACTACCTCGGCGGCAGGTGCACCGCGCTGAGTACCGACGCAGGCGTGGACGACGAGGTCGGCAACAACGGCTCGGTGGACTTCCAGATCCTCGCTGACGGCGTCAAGGTCGCCGACAGTGGAACGGTCACCGGCAGCGGCGCAGCCGTGCACCTCAACGCCCCGCTCACCGGCGCCTACGAGCTGACCCTGCAGGTCGGGCCCGCAGACGGCGGCAACGCCTACGACCACGCGGACTGGGCGGCGCCCCAGCTGACCTGTTCGTGACCCCGCGCCCTCGGCCGGTCCTGCAGCCCCACGGCCGCAGGACCGGCTTCGGCATGCCCGGCGACCCGAACCGTCACTCCGGACCCGCCGGCGGGTCCGCGTCGGGCCGTGGTTTGACCATGTTGATTTCTGTTGGATATTCTCCGTCACGTCGGCCGCGGACCACGCACCAGGCGGAGCATCCATGGCATACGCGTCCTCTCCCACCGGCGGCACCCCGAGCCCGGGCACACCGCGCACCGTCACCGCGGCCGATCGGATGTGGCTGGTCACCCTGAACACCCGACACCCGGGCGGCGGGCAGGGCGCGCACACGTTCGTGGAGCGGGCCGCGACCGAGGGCCAGGCCGTCCGTGCGGCACTGCACCGCTCCTCGACCGAGGCGGCGGTGCGGCACCGGCGGGATGCGGCGCTCCACCCGGCAACTCCGCCGGTCGTCGAGGCCTGGCGGAGTTCCGGCGCCCGGACCCCGGGCTGACCGACTCCCGGCAGGACCGGCGGGCCGGGGCGCACGCGCCCCGTGCCGGTGTGCCCCGGGACGACCGAAACCCGTTGCTCCCACCGAGGACACCACGATGAAGCACTCCAGAGCGGGGCAGCCCGTGCTGCCCGGTGAACTGATCGACGTTGCCGCCCTGGTCACCGCGTACTACACGCTGCGTCCGGACCAGCGGAAGGCGGCCCAGCGGGTGGCGTTCGGCCAGTCCGGGCACCGTGGGTCCGCACTCGACCTCTCGTTCAACGAGGACCATGTGGCGGCCATGACCCAGGCCGTCTGCAACTACCGGGCGGCCCACGGCATCACCGGCCCGCTCTTCCTCGGGGCCGACACCCACGCGCTGTCCGAGCCCGCCAGGGTGACCGCGATCGAGGTTCTCGCCGCGAACGGCGTCAGCGTCTTACTGGACCGCGTCGGCTGCGCAACCCCGACCCCCGCCGTGTCGCATGCGATCCTCCGCCACAACCGGGCCCACCCGGCGGGGCCGTACGCCGACGGCATCGTGCTGACGCCATCTCTGCACCCGCCCCGTGACGGCGGGTTCAGGTACAACCTGCCGCACGGCGGCCCGGCCGGATCCCGTACCGCCGCCTGGCTCCAGGACTGCGCCAACGCGCTGATCTCCGTCGGCCGCGCCGGAGTGCGCCGCTTCTCGTACACCCGCGCCCAGAAGGCCACCGAACGCTACGACTACCTCGGCAGCTACGTGGACGACCTGCCGGCCGTCACCGACCTCGACGCCGTCCGGGGCAGCGGTCTGCGGATCGGCGCCGACCCCCTCGGTGGGGCATCGGTCGCCTACTGGCACAGGATCGCGGAGGTCCACCGGCTGGACCTGACCGTCGTCAACCCGGTCACCGACCCCACCTGGGGCTTCATGGCCCTCGACCGGGACGGGCAGATCCGGACGGACTGCTCCTCGCCGTACGCGATGGCCTCTCTGATCGACCGCAAGCACGAGTTCGGCGTCGCCACCGGCAACGATGCGGCTGCCGACCGCCACGGCATCGTCACCCCCGACGGGGGCCTGATGGATCCCGACCACTACCTGGCGGTCGCGGTCGCCTACCTTTACCGCAACCGCACCGGCTGGCCGTCAACGGCCGCTGTGGGGAAGACTCTCGTCTCCTCCTCGATGATCGACCGGGTGGCGGCGGACCTGGGCCGCGGCGTGATCGAGGTCCCGCGCGGCTTCACCTGGTTCGTCGGCGGCCTCCATTCCGGTGCGATGGCGTTCGGGGGAGAGGGCTCTGCCGGGGCGTCCTTCCTGCGCAGGGACGGCTCGGTGTGGACGACCGACAAGGACGGCATCCTGCTCGCCCTGCTCGCCTCCGAGATCACCGCGGTGACCGGACGCAGCCCCTCCGAGCTCTACACCGTGCTCACCAAGCGGTTCGGCATGCCCGCCTGCACCCGGGTGGACGCCCCGGCGGACCGGATGCGCAGGACCGCGCTGGCCAATCTCTCGCCGACGCGGGTGAAAGCCGACCGGGTGGCCGGGGAGAAGGTGACCGCGGTGCTGGCCAGGGCCCCGGGCAACGGCGCCCCGATCGGCGGGCTCAAGGTGTGCACCGAGAACGCCTGGTTCGTGGTCAGCCCGTCCGGCACCGAGGACGTCTGCACGATCCACGCCGAAAGCTTCCTCGGCCAGGCCCACGTGGCACAGGTTCAGACCGAGGCGCAGGCCGTTCTCGACGAGGCGTTGGCGGCGACGTGACCACATCCGGCACGCTCCGGAGCCGGTGGGAGCGGCGCACCGCCCGCGGCGCCGGGCCGGCAGGAATCGCACGGAGGTACCGGCCCGGTGGCCACTGAGCGCGCCGTGGACCTCGGCGCCGGAGCCCTCCGACCGCACCGACCGGACACCCGAGCGGCGATGGCCGCCGCGGCGGCGGAACTCGTAGGGCCCGGACGCACCGTCGCGCTGGGCGCGTCGGACCAGGCGGCCGTCGTCGCGCGCTGCCTGCTGGCAGTGCCCGGGCTGACCGTGGTGACGAACTCCCTTCCTGCGGCAGGCCTGCTGCGGGAGGCCGCCCGGGAGCGGCGGGCGGCCCCGGCCGTGTTCCTGACCGGCGGGACGCCGACCCCCTCCGGTGCGCTGGTCGGGGTGTTGGCCGAGGAGACGATCCGCTCGCTCCACGTCGATCTGGTGATCCTCGGCGCGCACGGCGTAACGGCGAGCGAAGGCGTGACCGCGGTCGGGCCCGCGGAGGCCCGGACCGACCGTGCGTTCATCGCCTCCGCCCGGCGGACGGCCGTCGTCGCGGACCGCACGGCCTGGGGCGTGCTCGGCCCGGCCGACGTCGCCGCCGCCCAGGAGATCGACTGCTTCGTCACCGACGACGCGCTGCCCGCCGCGGCCCGTGCCGCCCTGGAGAGCGCGGTGGGGGAGCTCGTCGTGGTGCGTGTTGCCCGATGACCCGGCGCCCCGGCCTCCTGGGGCCGTGCGGGCGTCACGACGGGGAGCGCGACATTTCGGCGGACGGTGGCGCGGTGAGTGTGATGACGGGAGCGGCGGTCGGTGGTGCGGATACCGACGTCGACGGTGACGGCGTCGGCCGGGGGGCGACGGCTCCGCTGCCGCGGTCCGACGGCGCGGCCGAGGGCTCGCGGTTCGTACGGTGGCCGGTGCCCGGAGCAGGGGCGGCAGCGCTGGGAGCGGTGGGAACGGCGGGAGCGGTGGCCGGGAGGGCGCTCGTCGTGGGAGGTGCCACACCTGGCACCGGCGAGGGCGGGACCGGCCGTGAGACCGACGGCGGCGGCGACGGAAGTGGGAGCGCCGTGGCCGGTGTCGACCCGGGCCGGACCGTCGGTCGCGGGGCGTCGGTGGCCGGTGCCGACGGCGTCGGAGACCCGCGGGGTGGCGCGTCGTTCGAGGAAGCGGCCTGCGCCGGGACATGTGCGGCGGCCGACCTCGGTGCGACGGCGGTCGGCGTCGAGCTGCTGCTCCGTGCCCCGGGACTCGGGAGCGGTGACGGTCCGACAGCCGCTGGCCTCGCGGGGACGGACGGCAGCCGCGATGGCCCGGTCGCCGGAGTACCGGAGTCCGACACGGGCGAGGCCGGGGACAGGTTCGCCGAGGCCGCCGGGACGGTCGGGGCGCTGTCGGGTGCCGCAGGACGTTCGAGCGACCCGCCGGGCGGTGGGGGACTCGGCTGGTCCCCGGTCAGGCCGGATGAGGACTGTACGCACCAGGGCGCCGCGAGAGCGGCCGCGGCGCCGACGATGAGCGCCACCCACAGCCACACGGCGGGCCGGCCCCTGCGATGCCTGGCCCGTCGGCCCAGGAAGGTCGGCCGTCGGGGCCGTCGCGCGTGGCGCTTCCGGGTGCGGGAAGACTTCATGACCGGGGGGCGATCTGGTCGAGGACCCGGTGCAGGGTGTCCGCCGCCGCGGTCGGCCGCAATCCGTCGGGCGGCGCGGTTCGCGGTGGAGCCGGCTCGGGTGCTGCGCCGCGGTCCGTCCGCTGCACGGGCACCGGGCCGGCGGTTTCGCGTCCGGCGCCCGCGTCCGGCTCGTCCACCCGGCGCAACTGCTGCACCAGGTAGGTCCTGAGCTGTTCCCGGCAGGTCCGCTCCGCCGCGCGAAGCCGCGCGATGTCCGCCTCCAGGACGGTCTTCGAGGAGTGCAGCGCGTCGAGCACAGTGCGCCGCTCCTCGGAGGCCCGGCGCCGGAGCGTCAGTGCGGCGGACTGGGCAGAGGCTTCGACGTCCCGGGCCTGTCGGCGGGCGCGGTCGAGCACGGAGGCCGCCTCGCGGCGGGCCGCCGCGACCTCCTCGTCGGCCACGCGCTGCGCGAGCTCCAGGACCCGTTGGGCCGCGGCCGACTTTGACGCGATGTCGCCCCGGTCGCCGTCGGGCGCTGTGTCCCCGGACGGCCCGGCCGCCGACTCGGTACCGAGGACGGCAGCGGTCAGCCGTCGGCGGAGATCGTCGATGGTGCGCAGCATGGCGCAGAACTCCTGCTCCACCTCGTCGAGGAAGTCGTCGACCTCCTGTGGGTGGTAGCCGTGCCGCAAGCGCACGGCTGTGAACTCCTTGGTCCGGAGGTTTTCGAGGGTGAGTGGCACGGGTCACCTCTTCGGGGCGGGTGCAACGGGCGGGTCCGGCGGACGGACGGATCGAGCGGCGCGAGCGCTGCGCGTGGACTGCCGGGGTGGCGGCCCACACTGAATCGCTCCGTGTGCGCACCATGTTCGCGGGCGGACGGGCTGGAGTGCGGGGATTGCGAGGCGTGGCCGCCGATCCGGTGCGCCCCAGGGAACGCGCCACCCGCCCGCTGGTCAACCGTTCTGATGGCAACTGCCCCGTTTCCGCGCTTTTGGGGAACTCCGGCCGTGCCGCTCCGGTCGGCAGGGCTTCGGTGGGTCGGACTGCCGCCCGCCGGCATCCGGCCAGGTCGCCGCCACTGCGGTGGTCGTGAGGGTGCCGTGGCGGACGGGCGCCGACGGTCCGGTGGCCGCGGTGTGCGGTGCGGGCGACTGTGGCGGAATGCGGGCGGGTCCTTGACGCGTCGCGCGGACGGCTGCGATAGATGGACCCCCGCATCGTGTGGCAATTCGGTGGAATGCGTTTGATTCTGCGATGGTGCATCCCTGGTCCGATGGGACATTCGTGCCCCCGCCCCGTTCTCCGCCGCCGGTCCGCCGCTCACCGCGGAGCCCAGCGCACCATCCATCCGAGGTCCCTATGTTCCGTATGTCCCCCAGGGCGTCATGTGCCGTTGCTGTGCTCGTCGCGATCGTGACCCTCGGATCCTGTACCGGCGGGAGCCCCCAGGCGGGCCCCAGGTCCGGCAGGATCTCGATCGCCTACCTCCAGAAGCAGGGTGACCAGCAGTACTTCCAGGACGAGGCGGCCGGTGCGCGGGCGCGCGCGTCGGAGTTGGGCGTCGACCTGGAGGTCGTGGACGTCGGCACGGACGCGGGAAGGACGCTCGATGCCGCGCGGGCGGCGGCGGCCCGTGGGGTGAGTGGTCTCATCGTCACGGTGCCGGATCCCGTCCTCGGGCCGCAGCTGGTGGAGATCGCGCACAAGTCCCGGGTCGAACTGCTGGCCTCCGACGACCAGATGTGCGCCGACCTCCCCGACCCCAGTGTCTGCGCGCACCAGAAGCTGGTGCCCCGCGTCGGGTTCAGCGGGGCCGCGATGGGAGAGGCGGTCGGCCGGCGTGCTGCTGAGGAGTACCTGAAGGCGGGATGGCAGCCCGAGCAGACCCGTATCGTCGCCGCGGGCCGGACGGACCTCAGTGTCTGCCGCGAGCGGATGGATGCGGCGAAGCTGGCTTTCCTGCAGGAGGCGGGTCAGGTCCGCACCCTGGACATCGCGACGGACAACACTCCCGAGGGTGCCCGCAAGGTGGTGGCCTCCGCAACGGCGGCGGAAGCGGGCTCGCCCAGGCACTGGGTGGTGTGGGGGTGCAACGACGAGAACGTCCAGGGCGCCCTCGCCGCACTGCGGGCGGCCGGCGTCGCGGAGCCCAACGTGATCGGGGTGGGGCTTGGTGCCTACCTCGCCTGCAAGGGCTGGGAGAGCGGGGCGCCCTTCGCCATGAGGGCCGCTCTGGCCATCAAAGGCCGGGACGTGGGCGCCCTCGCGGTGCAGACCATGTACGAAAGGCTCAGGGACAGCAAGCCTTTCCCGGCGGAGGCACTCGCCCCCACTGTCATGGCGGATCCGGCGACGTGGCGGACGGCGGGAATCACGTGCACCTGATTTTGGGACCGACGCCTGCACACCCGGTCGTTTCGGATGACTCTTCGACCAGAATGGGCATACAGCCCTCCGGCCGCGTACCGGCCGGCGATACCGAAGATCGGCTGCGCTATATTCGGAGCCGTCGATCGGATGTATCACGAAGAGTCTGGGGTGGCCGTGGCAGATCAAGGACTGCTGGCGAAACAGCGGCGTGCTCTGATCCTCGAAGCGGTGCGCCGCGACGGCGCGGTGCGTGTCTCGGACCTGGTGGCCAGTCTCGGGGTGTCCGACATGACCGTCAGACGTGACCTCGACGCCCTCGAACGGCGAGGGATGCTGGAGAAGGTCCACGGCGGCGCCGTGGCCACGGTGGGGAGCGGCGAGGAGCCCGGCTTCGACGTCAAGTCCGGGCTGGAGTCCGCGGCCAAGGCGTCCATCGCGGATGCGGCGGCAGCCCTGGTGAAGCCCGGCAGTGTGGTCGGACTCGGGGCCGGCACGACGACGCATGCGGTGGCCAAGCGCCTGCTGAACATCCCGGATCTGACACTGGTCACCAATTCGCTGCCGATCGAGCAGCTCTTCAGGAATTCCGTCCCGAATGCCCAGGCGCCCACCGTGCTCCTGACGGGCGGGGCAGCCACGCGGTCGGAAGCGCTCGTCGGTCCCATTGCGGACCGCACCATTGAATCCCTTCATATGGATGTGCTCATTCTCGGCACCCACGGGGTGAGTGAGAGGGAAGGCCTGACGAGCCCCAATCTGGCGGAGGCGCAGACAAACCGGGTATTCATTTCCCGGACCCGGCAGGTGGTCGTGGCCGCCGACCACACGAAGTGGGGAACGGTGGGCCTCAGTACATTCGCAGAACTGGGACAGATCGGATTCTTTGTCACCGATGCGGGTCTGTCGGTCGAGGCGCGGTCCGTCCTGGGCGAGCGGGTCGGGCAGCTCATCGTCGTGGGTGTCGGTGAGGAGCAGCGGGGGAACGGCCGCTGACCCCGTGCCCGCCCTCCGCGACCGCAGCGCCGTGAGCAGCTGGTCCCGGACTGCGCACGGGGCATTGGGCAGGTGTGAACGCTCCCATTTCCCGGGGTGACGGATACCGTGCGGGTTCGGCGTCCGGCCGATTTCACCCGGCCGGCCCCACCGGGGGCCTCGCGGCCGGAAAACCGGCAGAACCCGAGCATTGAAACGGGAATCCGGAATTCCTTGACGGGCTGCTCCGGGTTGGGTCTCATGGGGGATCCGTACGGGCTTCCAACCGGCCTCCGACCGAATGGGGTCCAGCAGTGCCCTCAATTCCCTCCGGCGCGAATCGGCGCACCCCCGCCCCTGCGGCCGAAGAAGGCCGCCGCCGCGGACGGCTCCGCCTCCGCCTCCTGACCGGACTCTCCCTCGCGGGCCGCTACCCCCTGCCGCGTGCCGCCGGGAGCGGGACGAGGGCCTGGGGGTGCGCGTCACGCGGCTGGCACCGGCGCCCTCGGACGTCCTGCGAGCACGTGCAGACGCCTTGGGCCTGCAGGCGCAAGGAGCGGTAGCCGGGTCGTGAGGCCGGCAGAAGCCGGTGCGGGTGCATGCCTCGCGGGCAGTGCCCACCCGTGTGAATGCTCCGCCCGCGTGTTGTCCTGCCGCGCGTTCTCCTCGTGCCCCCGATCGGAGTCCGACGGTCCGCCGGGGGCCGCGGCACCGACCCGTCGTGCCTGCCGAGAGTTGCGCCAGTGATGTGACTGTCAGTCAACATCGGCAGCTGATCGGGTATTTGACTGAACAAATCTCCGGTGCGCCCGGCCGTACCGGCGCGCCTTCCGCCGGATGGTTACAAGGTGGTATCGACCCTCCTGTCCCCTTGACGCTGCCGCGTAACGGAGGTGTCATATGTTGCATACCGTTTGAACATGTTGGTTCTTGGGGGTTTAACGATCGCGAACTTGCGGTCGGCCCCGAAGAAGGCCCCAGTCCCCACCTCGGTCAGCCATCGAATCCGATGCTGCTGCTCATCTCCCCCGCACTCGTACCCTGCGCCGCCGTCGGCGCACGCTCGAAGGAGCTCCCCATGTTCCGCACCACCAGCCGTGCCGCCGCCGCGGCGGGCCTGCTGCTCACCCTCGGTCTGACCACCGCCTGTTCCACCGGTCAGGAGTCGGTGAAGTCCGACGCCGCTCCGGCGGCGCCGGTGAGCGGGAAGATCTCGATCACCTACCTGCAGAAGCAGGGCGACCAGGAGTACTTCGTCGGCGAGGCGGCCGGCGCGAAGGCGAAGGCCGCCGAACTGGGCATCGACCTCAAGGTCGTGAACCTCGGCAACGACGCCAACAAGACGGTCAGCGAGGTCCAGTCGGCCATCGCGCAGAAGACCAACGGCATCATCATCGTGGTGCCGGACCCGGCCGTCGGCCCGCAGGTCGTGCAGACCGCGAAGGACGCGAAGGTCGCGCTGCTGACCTCGGACGACCAGATCTGCGCGACCGGCCCCGACCCGTCCGCCTGTAACAAGGACAGCCTGGTCGCGAGGATCGGCTTCTCCGGGCAGCAGATGGGCGCCGAGGTCGGCAAGCGTGCCGCCGAGGAGTTCAAGAAGGCCGGCTGGAGTCCGGCGGACACCCGGATCATCTCCGCGTGGAAGCAGGACGTCACCGTCTGCGGCGACCGCGTGAAGGCCGCCAAGGATGCGTTCGCCACGGGCGCGGGCGCCCAGGTCCAGAACATCGACGTGGCGACCGACAACACCCCCACCGGTGCCCAGGACAAGATCGCCGCCACGGTCACCGCCAACGCGGGCGTCAAGCACTGGGTCGTCTGGGGCTGCAACGACGAGAACGTCCAGGGCGGCGTCACGGCCATGGAGAACGCCGGCATCAGCGCCGACAACGTGATAGGCGTCGGCCTCGGCGCCTACCTCGCCTGCAAGGACTGGAGCGGGAGCAAGGCGTCCGGCATGAAGGCCGCTCTCTTCATCAACGGCAAGGACGTCGGCGCCCTCGCCGTCCAGACCATGTACGACAAGCTCAAGAACAGCAAGGACTTCCCGAAGGAGGCCTTCGCGCCGACCACCATGGTCGACCCGACCACCTGGAAGTCCGCCGGCGTCTCCTGCAGCTGACACCCCCCGAACCGGCCGGACCGTTCCCCGGCGGTCCGGCCACCGCCGCCCAGGCCCGACGGGTGGCCCCCCAGGGCCTGGGCGGCGTACCCCTCCTTCACCCCGCGCGGAACCGCACCCCGCAACCCCGACAACCCGCGCGACGACTCCTCCCACCCTCCCGCACGGATCGAAGGTGACCACCTTGAGCAGAGCCCCCGACACGAATCCCGAACCCCGGCCGCCCACCGCCCAGTCCTCCCGCAGTGCCGGCGTGCAGAACGTCTCCAAGCGGTTCGGCGCGGTGCAGGCTCTCGACGGTGTCACCCTGGACTTCCCCGCCGGCCAGGTCACCGCCCTCATGGGCGAGAACGGTGCAGGCAAGTCCACCCTGCTCAAGATCCTCACCGGCGACCACCAGCCCACCGAGGGCCACGTCGTCATCGACGGCAGGCCCGTCCAGCTCTCCTCGCCGATCGACGCCCGCCGCGCCGGGATCCGGATCATCCCGCAGGAACCCGAGATCATCCCGCACGTCTCCGTCGCCGAGAACGTCTACGCCGGCTCCCTGCCCCGCGGCGTCGGCCGCCGCCTGGACCGCGCCGAACTGTGCCGCCGCATCACCGCAGACCTGCACCGCCTCGGCTTCGACAAGGTCCTCGACCCCGACCTCCTCGGCTCCCAGCTCACCCCCGCCCAACGCCAGCTCGTCGAGATCCTGCGCGCCCTGACCGGCGAGGCCAAGGTCATCGCCTTCGACGAGCCCACCTCCTCGCTCTCCGAGCACGAGGTCGACGCCCTCTTCGCCCTCATCCGCCGGCTGCGCGACCAGGGCGTCGCCGTCGTCTACGTCTCCCACCGCATGCAGGAGATCTTCCAACTCGCCGACCGCATCGCCGTCCTGCGCGACGGCGCGCTCGCCGGCATCCAGAACGCCGCCACCACCAGCGAGGGCGAACTCGTGCGCCTCATGGTCGGCCGCGACCTCACCACCATGTTCTCCCGCACCCACGTCGCCACCGACCGCCTCGTCCTCGACGTCCGCGGCCTCACCACCGACGACGTCACCGGCATCGACCTGCAGATCCACGCCGGCGAGGTCGTCGGCCTCGCCGGCCTCATCGGCGCCGGACGCTCCGAACTCGCCCTCGCCCTCGCCGGCGACCGCCCCGTCCGCGCCGGCACCGTCACCCTCGACGGCAACCTGCTGCCCTCCGGCAAACCCGGCGCCGTGATCCGCGCGGGCCTCGGCCTCGCCCCCGAGGAACGCAAGGCCCAGGCCCTGTTCCTGCACCGCTCGATCCGCGACAACACCTCCACC
>NZ_JOAI01000008.1 GCF_000717715.1 Streptomyces sp. NRRL B-24484
CCCCGCCGAAACCCGCCAGGTGCTCGCCGCCTCGCTCGCCATGCTCCGCACCAAGCACGCCGACCTGCCCAGCCGCAAGCACGGCAACCCACCGATGTAGAGGAGGCCTCGATGGCCGACGTCATGCTCAACGCCGTCCGAGTGGAGAGAGGACGGCCCGGACCCGAGGAGCTCGCGGTGATCACCGCCGTCCTCCTGGCCCGGATCCGCCACGGCGGCCCCGACCGGTCGGCGGACGCCGACGGCCGACGCGCCACCGCCCGCTGGCGCCGCCTGGAGCGTGTCAACGGCTTCCAGGGGCCCCGCAGTTGGCGAACGGCCTCCTAGGCCCCCCGCTTTCGGATCCTGCCGCGCAGCCCGCCCGGCCCTTGCCCGTGAGGACCACCAGCATGCATTCACCGTCCGTCTGGACCGGGCACCTGCGTCCTGCGACGCACAGCCGTTCCAGACTCGTGGTCTTCCCCCACGCCGGTGCGGGGCCGCGCACCTACGCACGCCTGCTGTCAGGGCTGCCGGGTGACGTCGAGCTGATCGGGGTCACCCTCCCCGGCCGTGAGCGCCGCGCCGACGAGACGCCGACCGGACCGCTCGCCGCCGCGGTCCAGGGGATCGGCAGCGAGCTGGCGGCCCTCCCGCCGCTCCCCACCCTCTACTGGGGTCACAGCATGGGCTCCCTGCTCGCCGTGACGGTCGCCGCACACCGCCCCGGCCCGTGCGCCGGCCTCGTCCTGACCGCCGGGATCCCGGGTCCCGACGCGCTCGACTTCGCGGTTCCGCTGGACTCGCCGGAAGGGTTGGAGCTGATGTTCACCCGGCACCGGCTGCCGCTACGGGCCCTGGACACCGGCAGCGGTCACTCCACGGCCGACTACGTGCTGGCGCACGACCTGGTGCTGGCCCGGAGCGCTCTTCTCGGGCTGGACGGTGTCCGGCTCGGCCTGCCGCTCACCGCCTACGCCGGTGCCGACGACCCGCTGGTCCCCGCGTCCACGCTGCCGGGGTGGCGCGACTTCACCACCGGTGGCTTCCGTTCCAGGACCCTGGCCGGCGGCCACTTCTTCCCCTTCCTCCCGTCCAACGGGCGTGTGCTCCTGGCGGACATCGCCGCCACGCTGCAGTCCTGCGCCCTGGCCGGGGACACCACGAGAGGAGTCGTCCGGTGAGCAGCAAGGCCCCCTACCAGGGAGCTTTCACTCCGGTGAGCGAGGAGGTCACCGCTTTCGACCTGCCGGTGACCGGCCGGATCCCCGACGAGCTGCAAGGTCGCTACCTGCGCATCGGTCCGAATCCGCTGCGCCTGGACGATCCGCGCCTCAACCTGTTCCTCGGGGAAGGCATGGTGCACGGGGTGCGGCTGCGGGACGGCCGCGCCGAGTGGTACCGGAACCGGTGGGTCCGATCCGCCGCCGTGGCGAGGGGTTTCGGGGAGAAGGTGCGCCGGGGCTCCCGCTTCCCCGGATCGGACTTCGCCCCCAACACCCACGTGATCGAGAACGCCGGACGGATCCTCGCCCTGGTCGAGAACGGCTTCCGGCCGTACGAACTGACCGAGGACCTCGACACCGTCGGCCCGTGCGACTTCCGCGGCACGCTCCCGGCGGGATATTCGGCGCACCCCAAGCTCGACCCGCAGACCGGTGAACTCCATGCCGTCGCCTATGCGACGCGGGCCGAGTTCGTGCAGTACTCGGTGATCTCACCCGCCGGCATGGTCACCCGGATCGTGAACGTCCCCGCGCCGCACCGCCCGGTGATGCACGACTTCGCGCTCACCGGCAAGTACGTCGTCCTCTACGACCTGCCGGTGGTCAACAGCCTGGTGGCCGCGGCATCCGGTGAACCCCTGGTGTACGACTGGCGGGAGAACCGGGGAGCCAGGATCGGGCTCCTGCCGAGGCACGGGACCGAGGTGCGCTGGTTCGACATCGCCCCCTGCTGGGTCTTCCACACCCTGAACGCCTACGACGACGGCGACCGCGTGATCGTCGACGTCATCCGCTACCCCCGCATGTACACGGGCCTCCGGCTGGACGGCAATTCACTGCCCACGCTCGACCGCTGGGTCGTCGACACGGTGAGCGGCAGGGTCACGGAGACCCGCCTGGACGACCGCCCGCAGGAGTTCCCCGGCGTCAACCCGGCCGTGGTCTCGGCCCCTCACCGCTTCGGATACGCGGCCGTGGTCCCCGACATGCACTCCTACTTCGGTCCCGACGACGACCTGGAGGGCCTGCCCGATCGGGCGTACGGCGACGCGCTGCTCAAACACGACTTCTCCGCCGGATCCACTGCGGTCCGCTCCCTGGGCCGCGGCCACTACACCGGTGAGCCGGTCTTCGTCCCCCGCGCGTCCGCGGGTGCGGAGGACGGCGGCTACCTGCTCGCCTACGTCCACGACCCCGACCGCGGCGCCAGCGACCTCGTCGTCCTGTCCGCGGAGGACTTCACGGGTGAGCCCCTCGCCACCGTGCACCTGCCCGCCCGGGTCCCGCTCGGATTCCACGGGAGCTGGATCGCCGACCCGGCCTGACCGAACGGAAGGTCCCTTGCCACACGCATCTGCCCCGGAGCAGCCCGAGGACGTCGTCGCCCGTCTCCGCGCCGCCTGCCGCACCGGCCGCACCCGTTCACTGGAGTGGCGGACCGAGCAGCTCACCCGGCTGCGGACCCTGTTGCGCGACCACGTGGAGGACTTGGCCGCGGCACTCCACACCGACCTGCGCAAGAGCCGGACCGAGGCCTACGCGGCGGAGATCGGGTTCACGATCCGCGAGATCGACCACATCCTGGCGAACCTGGCGGAGTGGCTGCGTCCGGTGCCCGTGGACGTGACCGGGTGTCCTCCCGGCTCGACGGCCCACTTCCGGTACGACCCCCTGGGAGTGGTGCTGGTGATGGCACCGTGGAACTACCCCGTGCAGCTGCTGCTCGTCCCGGTCGCCGGCGCCCTGGCCGCCGGCAATGCGGTGGTGGCCAAGCCCAGCGAGGTGGCGCCCGCCTGCTCGGCGCTCCTGGCCCGGCTGATCCCGCACTACCTGGACGCCGATGCGGTCGCCGTGGTGGAGGGCGGGGTGCCGGAGACCACCGCGCTGTTGGCCCAACGCTTCGACCACGTCTTCTACACCGGGAACGGCGCCGTCGGACGGATCGTCATGCGCGCTGCGGCCGAGCACCTCACCCCGGTCACCCTGGAACTGGGCGGCAAGTCGCCGGTGTTCGTCGACCGCGGGACGAACCTCGCAGCCACGGCGGCACGGCTGGCCCGGGCCAAGTTCGCCAACGCGGGCCAGATCTGCGTCGCACCCGACTACGTGCTGACCGACCCCGGGACGGCGCGGGCGCTGGAGGTCGAGCTCGCCCGGACGCTCGACAAGATGTTCGGAACCGAGCCGGAGACCTCGCCGGGGTACGGGCGGATCATCAACCTGCGGCACTTCGACCGCATCGTCCGGCTCCTCGACTCCGGCCGGGTCGTCGTCGGCGGCCGCCACGACCGGGAGAACCGGTTCATCGCACCGACGGTGCTGGCCGACGTGCGGGCCGATGCGCCGGTGATGCAGGAGGAGATCTTCGGTCCGGTCCTGCCGATCGTCGAGGTGTCCGGGGTGGACGAGGCGATCGCCTTCATCAACGAGCGGGACAAGCCGCTCGCGGTGTACGGCTTCACGGACTCCGCGGAGGTCCGGCGCCGGCTGGCCGAGGAGACGGCCTCGGGCAGTCTCGTGGTCGGCCTGCCGATGGCGCAGGTCCTGGACCCCGCGCTGCCGTTCGGCGGGGTGGGGCAGAGCGGGACGGGCAGCTACCGGGGCGCGCACTCCCTGGCCGCCTTCAGCCATCGCAAGACCGTGCTCGACGTGCCGGCGCGCTGACCCCGGGCCTTCGAGGGGCCGGCCGACCGGCCGATGTGCGGGGCCGAGACTAAGTCGACTTAACGGCCTACTAGAACTGAGCTGCTTGTTCGCACCGTTACCGATCCCTATGATCGATACCGTGCAATATCGGCGAGCGTGTCGAATCGGAATGCGCCGGTGAACCCGTTCCGCCGGTCCGACTGCGGGAATAGGAACCGCCCGCCGGTATTCGCTGCTCCCGCAATGAATCGCATGTCCGGTGAAGCGTTCGAAAGGGCAGGACCGGTGAGTATGCAGGGCAGCCTGGTGGCGATCAGCGATCTGCACGTCCGGTTCCCGGACAACAGGAGAATCGTCGAAACGCTGCGCCCCGAATCGGACCACGACTGGCTGCTGGTCGCCGGGGACGTCGGTGACACCGTTGCGGATGTCGAGTGGGCGCTGTCGCTGCTGGCGGGCCGCTTCGCGAAGGTGGTCTGGGCTCCGGGCAACCACGAGCTGTGGACCCCGCCCCACGACCCGGTGCAGCTGCGCGGCGAGGCCCGCTACCGCCACCTCGTTGAGCTGTGCCGAAGGCTCGGCGTCCTCACTCCCGAGGACCCGTACCCGCTGTGGGAGGGCGCGGGCGGTCCGGCCGTCGTCGCACCGCTCTTCGTCCTCTACGACTACAGCTTCCGGCCCGTCGGCGCCCGGGACGCGCAGGAGGCGCTCGCCATCGCCGAGAACGCCGGGGTGATCTGCTCCGACGAGTTCATGCTGCACCCGGACCCGTACCCGAGCCGGACCGCCTGGTGCCGCGCACGTGTCGAGATCACCGAGGCGCGGCTGGCCGCCGTGGACGAGGCGCTGCCGACCGTCCTGGTCAACCACTTCCCCCTGGTGCGGCGGCCCACCGGGGTGCTGCGCCATCCGGAGTTCGCCCTCTGGTGCGGCACCGAGGCCACCGCGGACTGGCACCGCAGGTTCCGTGCGGCGGCGGTCGTCTACGGGCACCTGCACATCCCTTCGCTCTTCCACGAGGACGGGGTGCCGCACCTCGAGGTCTCGCTCGGCTACCCCGGTGAGTGGCAGCCCCGGCCCACGGCGCCGGGGCGCCTGGTCCGGGTCCTTTCCGAGGCGGCTGCAGCGCGGAGCGGCGGATGATCGAGCAGTTGCTGGCGCCGCCGGTCGTGGCCGTCCAGGCCTTCGCCGACCCGGTGGATCCGCCCGCGCTCTTCGCCGAGGAGCAGGCACTGATCACGCGCGCGGTGGACGGCCGGCGGAGGGAGTTCGGCACGGTGCGGGCGTGCGCCCGCACGGCCCTGTCCGGGCTCGGGATCGCCCCCGTCCCGATCCTCCCCGGGCTCCGGGGCGCGCCGGCCTGGCCCGACGGCGTCGTCGGCTCGATGACCCACTGCGCGGGCTACCGGGCGGCCGCCGTCGCACGCGCCGCCGACCTGGTGACGATCGGCCTCGACGCCGAGCCCCACCGGCCGCTGCCCGGCGGTGAGCTGGACGTCTTCGCGCTCCCCGAGGAACGGGCCAGACTGTCCGGCCTCACGGCCCGCAGGCCGGAGATCTGCTGGGACCGGCTGCTGTTCAGCGCCAAGGAGAGCGTGTACAAGGCGTGGTTCCCGCTCACCCACCAGTGGCTGGACTTCGAGGAAGCCTCGATCACCATCGATCCGGACGCCGGAACGTTCCGGGCCCGGCTGCTGGTCCCGGGCCCGGTCGTCGCCGGGGCCCGGCTGCCGGGGTTCGACGGGCGCTGGCTGGTCGGGAACGGACTCCTCCTCACGGCGATCACCGTGACCGCCGCCGGCGCAGCAGAGATTTAGCGAAAGCTTAGTCACTGGGCGCTTGAGTTCTCGTCGATATTCGAAGAGGCTGCTTGCAGGGTGCGCCGAACCTTTTTAAAAGTCGTCGCATAATGGGCGGCGGTAAATTCGAGGAGGATCGGCACATGGCTCCTGTCGCGATTGTCGCCGGCGCAGCGCAGGGTTCGGGCACCGCCGTTGCGGTGCAATTGGCGGAGCTCGGCTGGGACGTTGCGATGCTCCGGCCCGACGGCACCGCCGGCGCGGAGGCCGTCGATCGGGTACGGGAGACCGGACGACGGGCCATGGCCGTCCGGACCGATGTCGCCGATTCCGTTTCGGTCGATGCCGCGCTCGGTCGCGTGTGCGCCGAGCTGGGCGATCCGAACGTCCTGGTGAACACCGTCGCCGCCACCGTCCGCGGCCCACTGGGCCGGATCTCCGACGAGGACTGGCGCGCGCTGGCCGGCCGCCCCCTCCGAGGGCTGTTCGTGGTCAGCCGCTCGGTGATCGATCCCATGATCAGGCAGGGCCGGGGGCGGATCGTCAACATCGCGGACGTGTCCGCCCCCGCGACCGACGGGCCGCACGACCACTCGACCGTACTGGCCGGCCTCGAAGGGTTCACCAGGACGATCGCGCTGGAGCTGCGGGCGTTCGGGATCACGGTGAACGCCGTCGCGCCCGCACCCCCCGCCGCGGACATCCGAACCGGTGCCGCCCCACGGAGCGCCGGTGCGGCCGCGACGCGGTACGCGGCCCGGGTCGCTGCGGCGGTGCCCCTCCTGGTCGGCGACGGGGCGTCATCGGTGACCGGTCAGGTCGTCCACGTGGGCGACGAGGAAATGGTCTGAACCACGCCCCGCCAGCTGGATTGGAGACTGTCTTTTGCAGGGCAACGAGCACTATGTCCGTCAGATCCTGGACGCCTTCCGGGCCGACCCCTCCGGCGTACGGCTCGTCCACCGCGACGTGCCCACGACGGCCGGCGAACTGGCCGACTCGGTCACCTCGGCGGCCGCGGTGATGCGCACGCACGGTGTCGGGGTGGGAAGCGTGGTCGGCGTCCTGACCGACCCGAACACCCCTGCGACCCTGGTGTCGCGCTACGCCGCGAATCTGCTCGGCGCCACGGTGGTCCACCTCGCCGGTGTCAACGCCGTCGATCCTGCCGACCAGCTCTCGACGGACTCGCAGGGCGGCATCGCGGCCGAGGCGGCACCCGTGATGATCACCGTGGACGAGGCCAATCTCGGCCGTGCGCGGGCGATCTGCGGCACGACGGCGGTCCGCCCTCTGCTCGCCGGCTTCGGCGACCTGGGCGGCGACGTCGTCGACCTGACGGCCCTTCCTGCGGACGCCTTCCGGTTGGACACGGCGCGCAGCGGTGACATCGCGGTGGTCACCTACTCCAGCGGCTCGACCGGCCGGCCCAAGGGGGCGAGCTGGTCGTTCAGGGTGAAGAACGAGATGATCACGGCGTCCGCCCTCCGGGCGCAGAAGGCGACCAGCCTGATCACCGCACCCCTGACCCACTCCAGCGGGTTCGCGGCCGACGACGTGATGGTTCCCGGCGGCACGGTCGTGCTGCTGCCGGGCTTCGACCCGGCGGAGGTCCTGCGGACGGTGGCCCTGCACGGAGTCAACCGACTCGTGCTGGCCGCCCCGCAGTTGTACGCGCTGGCGGACCACCCGGACACGGCGCGGACCGATCTGTCGAGCGTGCGCGACCTCTTCTACACCGGCCTGCCCGCCTCGCCCGAGCGGCTGGCGGTGGCCGCGAAGGTCTTCGGGCCCGTGCTCATGCAGGTCTACGGCACGATCGAGACCAACATGATCAGCTGGCTCCTGCCGCACGAGCACGGGGACGACGCCCTGCGCGCGACGGTGGGGCGCCCGCTCGAATGGCTCCGGGTGACCATCCGGGACCCGCAGGACGACCGGGTGCTGCCGCCCGGCGAGTCCGGCGAGGTGTGCGTCGACTCGCCCTGGGCGATGGACCACTACTGGAACGACCCCGAGCGGACCGCGCGCACCGTGCGGGACGGGCGGATCCACACCGGGGACATCGGGCACCTCGACGACGCCGGCTACCTCCACCTGCACGGCCGGATCGCGGACGTGATCAAGGCGAACGGGATCAAGGTCTATCCCGCCTCGGTCGAGCACGCCCTGATGGAGCACCCCGCCGTCGCGGAGGCGGCGGTGTTCGGGGTGGCGGACGCCGACCGCGTCGAGCGGATCTGCGCCGCGGTCGTCCTGCGCGGGGGCGCGGAGGTCGCTCCCGACGAACTGCGCGAGCACGTCGTCGGCCGCCTCAGCGCCAATCACGCTCCCAGCGACGTCGAGCTGCGGAAGAGCCTGCCGCTCGTCGGCCTCGGGAAGCCGGACAAGTTGCGGCTCCGTGCGGATGCCGCGGCGCGTTTCGCGGCCACCCCCGGTGAAGAGGAGTCCTGAGATGACGGAGAACAACATGGCCATGTTGCCCGGCAGTGTGGTGTCGTCGGTCGATGTCGAGGGCCCTGCCGACGAAGCGGCGCTCGCCGTCGCCGCCACCGTCCTGGCGAAGCGTCACCCCGTGTCCGCCGCAGGCCTGTCCTGGCGCGCCGTCGACCTGAGCGGGTTGGACGAGGAACGCCGCCGGGCCGAGCTGGACCGGCTCGACTCGGAGGAGCGCACGGCCGCCGGAGTCCCGCTCCGGCTGACGTTGGTGCGGCTGGGAGCCACCACCCATCGGCTCCGCCTGACCAGTGATCGCACGGTGCTCGACGCCCGGTCCCATCGCCTGCTCCTCGGGGAACTGCTCGACTGGTACGTCAAGCCCGTCGAGGTGGCCGACGTGCCCGTGCCGACGTCCACCGAGGACTACGACGCGTGGGTGGCCGGGCGGGACCGGGCCGCCGCCGAACACGCCTGGCGCGGGAGGCTCGCCGCGGCGGACGAACCCACCCTGGTGGCACGGACCGTCCCCGCGGGGAGGCCGACGGCCACCGAGCGGGTCGCCTGCGAACTCCCGGCCGACGTCGGCGCCCGGGTCCTCGCCCGGGCGCGTGACCACCAGCTGTCGCTCACCACGGTGGTCCAGGGTGCGTGGGGACTGCTGCTGGGCTGGTTGACCAACCGTCGAGAGGTCGTCTTCGGCGGCGTCCACGCGGACCCGCCGAGGTTCCCCGGCATCGAGTCGATGGTGGGCGGCTTCTCCGACGTCCTGCCGGTGGCCGTGCGGTGGAGCGCGGGCGAGCCCCTCGTGGAGGTGCTGTCCCGGCTGGAGCAGGAACAGGCACGGATCGCCGAGCACACGCCGCTGCGCGCGGCGGAGATCGATGCCCTCGCCGGCCGGCACGGGCTCTTCGACACCGTCGCGGTGCTCGAGGACGCGGATCCCGATCCGGCGGGGTACTTCGGCGCCCTCCCCGAGCTGCGCATCGTCGCCGTGGAGCAGCACGAGGACTTCGGCGCCGCACTCGCCCTGGTCGTTCGCCGCACGGACGACGGGCTGCGGCTGGTACTGGACTTCCGGCCCGATCTGTTCCCCCGCGCCGAGGCCGAGCGGGTGCTGGACGTGCTGCGCCGGATCTTCGACGCGATCGCCGATGAGCCCGGGCGGCCCGTCGGCCGAGTGCGGATGCTCGACGACGACGAGTCGCGCGGGATCCTGCGCGACTCGGACCGCACCGACCGGAGCGTGCCTGCCGTCACCCTGGCGGAGCTGGTGGAGCGCAGGGTCCGACGCAGTCCGGACAACACCGTGCTGGTCTCCGGTGACGAGACCCTCTCGTACGGCGAGCTGAACCGTCGCGCCAACGGGCTGGCACGGTTCCTGGCCGCCCGCGGTGCCGGACCGGAGCGACTGGTGGCGCTGGCCCTGCCCCGCTCGATCGAGATGGTGGTCGCGATTGCGGCAGTGGCCAAGACGGGCGCGGGCTTCCTGCCGATCGACCCCGGCTACCCCGCCGATCGCATCGCCTACATGGTGGCCGATGCCGGCCCCGTGCTGCTGTGCACCGACCGGGCGGCGGCGGACGGGCTGCCGCAGGGACCCCGGCACGTCCTGCTGGACGATGACGCCGTCGTCGCCGAGACGGACCGGCTGTCCGAGGAGGACCTCGGGGACTTCGACGGCGGGGCCCCGCTGTCGACCGCAGCGCTCGCCTACGTCATCTACACCTCGGGATCCACCGGCAGGCCGAAGGGCGTCGCGGTCACCCACGCCGGCCTCGCCAACCTCGCGGCGGCCAAGGTCGAGCGGATGGACGTCGATGAGGAGAGCAGGATCCTGCAGTTCGCGTCTCCGAGCTTCGACGCCTTCCTGACGGAACTCCTCGCGACCGTCGACGCCGGGGCCACCCTGGTCATTCCGCCCGCCGCCGTTCTGGCCGGCGACACCCTGTCCGACGTCCTGATCGACGGACGGATCACCCACGCGGTCCTTCCGCCGGTCGCTGCGGCCAGCGTGGCGCCCGAGACGCTGCCGGAGCTGCGGTCCCTCGTGCTCGCCGGCGAGGCCGCCTCCGCCGACCTCGTCGGACGCTGGGCGGCAGGCCGTCGAGTGATCAATGCCTACGGCCCGACCGAGGCGACCGTCTGCGCCACGATGAGCGAACCGCTGTCGGCCGCGGCGACGCCGCCGATCGGCGGGCCCATCACCGGCACGGCGTGCTACGTGCTCGACCGGGCACTGCGCCCGGTGCCCGCGGGGGTGCCCGGTGAGCTCTACGTGGCCGGTGCCGGGCTCGCACGCGGCTACCTCGGGCGGCCGGCGCTGACCGCCGAGCGATTCGTCGCCGACCCGTTCGCCGCCGACGGCTCCCGCATGTACCGGACGGGTGACGTGGTGTCCCGACGGCCGGACGGGGCCCTCGACTTCCTCGGCCGCGCCGACGAGCAGGTGAAACTGCGCGGGTTCCGGATCGAACTCGGGGAGGTGGAGGCCGCCCTCGCCGCGCACCCCGCGGTCGCCCGGGCCGTCGCGGTGATCCGCGAGGACCGGGTCGGCGCACGGCGGATCGTCGCCTACCTGATCCCCGCCGGCACCGCACCGACCACGGCTGAGCTCCGCCGGCACGCCGGACGCTTCCTGCCCGACTTCATGGTTCCGGGCGCCTACGTCCTGATCGACTCGCTTCCCCTGACGCCGAGCGGCAAGCTCGACCGTCGGGCACTGCCGGAGCCAGCGATCGAATCCGGGTCGACCGGGCGGGCTCCCGTCTCCCCGGAGGAGAAGGCACTGAGCGCGATCTTCGGCGAAGTGCTCGGCGTGCCCCCGGTGGACGCCGACAGGAACTTCTTCGAGCTCGGCGGCACCAGCATGGTGGCGATCGCCGTGATCCAGAAGGCGCGGAAGGCCGGTCTGGCGATCTCGCCGAAGGACCTCGTCATGAACCCGACCGTCGAAGCGCTCGCCGCGGTGGCGCGCGGTGTCGACCGGTCACCGGCACGGGCGGCGGCCCCGACGGACGGAAACGGAAGGTAAGACGATGACCGCACTACCCGTAGTCCCGCCGCACGAGCTCGAGAACATCGACCTGGCGGACCCCAGGCTGCACGCAGAGAACGATCTCAGTGAGGTGTGGCGCCACCTGAGGGAGCAGCGCCCGTTCCACTGGCAGCGTCCGCGCGGTTCGCAGCCGGGTTTCTGGGTGGTCACGCGCCATGCCGACGCCACCGCCGTGTACAAGGACCGGGAGAACTTCACCGCCGAGAAGGGCAACGTCCTGCCGATGCTGGTCGCCGGCGGCGACTCGGCCTCACGCACGATGCTGGCGGTGACCGACGGCGTCCGGCACACCCAGATGCGCTCCATCCTGACGAGGGCGTTCTCGCCGCGGATGCTGATGAAGATCAAGGACACCCTGACGAGGACGGTCGACCGGCTCCTGGCCGACGCGGCAGCCGGTGGGGACTGCGACTTCGCGACCGACGTGTCGGGCAACGTCCCGCTCGCGGCGATCTGCGACCTGCTCGCCGTTCCGGAGGCGGACCGGAGGTACCTGCTCAACCTCACCGGTCACGTCCTGAGTTCGGACTACGCCGACGCTCCGCCCGAGGAGGGCTCGGTGGCCAAGAACGAGATCCTCCTCTACTTCGCGGACCTGGCGGAGACCCGCCGGGGCAGCGAGGAGACGGATGTGGTGAGCCTGCTGGCCAACAGCACGATCGACGGCGTGCCGCTCAACGCCGCCGAGCTCATGGCCAACTGCTACGGACTGATCATCGGAGGTGACGAGACCGGCCGCCACGCGATCACCGGCGGGCTGCTCGCGCTGATGGAGCACCGGGACCAGTGGCAGGCGCTCAAGCGGGGCGACGCGGACCTGAAGACCGCCACGGACGAGGTCCTGCGGTGGACCGTGCCGCCGCTGCACGGCGGCCGCTACGCCACCGCGGACACCGTGGTGAACGGCGAGCAGCTCATCGAGGCCGGTGACATCGTCAGCGTCTGGTTCGCCTCGGCCAACCGGGACGAGCGGGTCTTCCCGGACGCGGACAGGTTCGACCTGAACCGTACGCCCAACAAGCACCTGACGTTCGCCACCGGCTCGCACTACTGCCTCGGCCACTTCCTCGCCCGCATGGAGGTCGAGGCGGTGCTGGACGGCTTGCGCCGCACGGTCTCCGACTTCGAGCAGACGGCGCCCGAGAAGTGGATCTACTCGAGCGTCCTGCAGGGCATGAGTTCGCTGCCGGTGTCCCTCAAGGCCGATGGCGGCCACATGCCGAAGACGGCCTGACGGTCGCTCAAGAACCCCTGCGGAAAGGTGGAGGTCATGGCCAACCCGTTCGACGACGAAGACGGCAGTTACCTGGTACTGCGCAACGACGAGGAGCAGTTCTCGCTCTGGCCCGGATTCGCCGACGTGCCGGCCGGATGGCGGGTCGCACTGGGGCCAGGCGATCGCTCGACGTGCCTCGCGCACATCGAAGCCACATGGACCGACCTGCGTCCGAAGAGCCTGCCCCGCCCGTAGGAGGGCCGCCGGTCCGGGCGACGTCCGGATCCGGCCGGGTCGGCGGTCACGACTCGATCCGCGACCGGAGCCCGACAGCCACCGACAGCCCCGCACAGGAAGGACCACGCATGGCCCTCGCCGCCGACACCGTCGCCGTCGTCACCGGAGCAGGACGGGGCATCGGTGCGGCCACGGCCGAACGCCTCGCCCTGGAGGGCGCTGCCGTGGCCGTCGTGGAAAGGATCGAGGCGGACACCGCGGACACCGTCGCGTCGATCCGCGCCGCCGGCGGCCGGTGCATCGGCATCGGCTGCGACGTCACGGCCACCGACCAGGTGGAGGCGGCGATCGACCGCACGGCCGAGGAGTTCGGCCGCCTGGACGTCCTGGTCAACAACGCCGGGGTCACCCGGGACGGCCTGGTCTTCATGATGACCGACGAGGACTGGGACACCGTCATCGACGTGCATCTGCACGGCGCCCTCCGGACGGTCCGCGCAGCACAGCGGCACATGGTGCGGCAGGGCTCGGGGCGGATCGTCAACCTGAGCTCCGTCGCGGCTTCGGGCAACCCGGGTCAGGCCAACTACGCGACCGCCAAGGCCGCCGTCCAGGGACTCACCCGCACCCTGGCGGCCGAACTCGGTCCGCACGGGATCACGGTCAACGCGGTGGCCCCCGGCTTCATCGCCACCGCGATGACCGACGACACGGCCCGCCGGCTGGGAACCGACCCTGCGCGGCTGCAGGAGGAGGTGGCTTCGCGGGTGCCGCTGCGCAGGGTCGGCTCGCCGTCGGACATCGCCGGCGCGGTGGCTTTCCTGGCAAGTGCCGACGCAGCGTACCTAACTGGACAGACCATCTACGTGGACGGAGGACCTCGATAGCGTCGATCTCCCGATTGGCGGGAATGGCTGACATTCGTCCACGGCCAAACGATCTTGACACCACAAGGATCCGCTGTAAGCTGGGCAAAACTGATGCTTCTGACCGATTGACGACAGAGCGTTGGGTCGCTATGGGGGAGAAGCCGCGACACGTCCAGAAAAGCGGGGGACAATGACGCAGGTGCTGATTGTTGCCGACGATCTTGAATTCGCCGGGGAACTGGCGGAAGGGCTGGGGAGCAAGGGGTTCCAGGTTCAACAGGAAAGCAACGTACGTCCGGCACTCGAAAAGAGTAGGAATGTCGACGCGGTACTGCTCGACCTCACGCTCTCGGACGTCGACGGATTCGAGGTGTGCCGGGCCATTCGGGCCACTTCGCATGTGCCGGTCATTGTCATGGGCCTGCAGGACGACGAATTCGACCAGGTACTGAGCTTCAAGCTGGGAGCCGACGACTATGTCGTGCGACCCTGCAGCCTGCGCAAACTGGCCGCCCGGATCGAGGCGGTGAACCGGCGCGCCCGGAATTCCTGGGGTCTCCGGGCCGAGCCGGACGACGAGGTCCACGAGTTCGGGCCGATCCGCATCGACATGAACCGACGGACGGTACTGAGAAACGGCCACGAGGTCATGCTGACCCGCAAGGAGTTCGACGTCCTGGCACTGCTGGCGACGAACCCCGGCCGGGTGTGCACGCGCGAGCAGATCATGAGCGAGGTCTGGGGGCACGACGGCGCCGGGGACACGCGGACGCTCGGTGTCCACATGACGGGGCTCCGCAAGAAGCTGAGGATGCCCATGCTCATCGAAACCGTCCGCGGGGTCGGCTTCCGGCTGGCCGGCCACCGGGCCTCGGAGGAAGAGGCGGCCTGAGCGGGCCCGTCCTGCGTGGCGGATGCCCGAACGGTGAACGGATCTCCTGCTGTCGCAGCGGACGGCAATGGCGCCGTCGGCTGTGCAGGTAATGAGCGCTTGTCATAAGCTAGCGAAAAATTAGAGGACCGCTGCTTGTGCTCCGCAGCGACTCCCACGAGGCTGTTGCGTAATGTCCGGCGATTTGAGTCCCGACCGGATCGACGACAACGGGGAGTTGCATGATGAGCCACAGTGTCCGGCGTATCGCCCTGGTGACGGGCGGCTCACGCGGCATTGGCCGGGCCGTGGTGCTGCGGTTGGTCCGCGATGGATTCGATGTGGCGTTCTGCTACCAGCGCGAATCAGAGGCCGCCGATGACCTGGCAAAATCCGTGACTGAACTCGGGGGGCGGGCTTCGCATCGTCGGGTCAATGTAGCAGATGCGGCACAGGTTCGGGAATGGGTGCGTGACGTCGAGAACTCGCTCGGTCCGATCGACGTGGTGGTGACCTCCGCCGGGATCGTGCGCGACGGGCCACTGGTGATGATGCCGGACAAGGATTGGCAGGATGTCATCGACGTCAATCTCAGCGGCACGTTCAACGTCTGCCGCGCCACCGTCTTCGGAATGCTGAAGCGAAAGTCCGGATGCATTGTGAACATCTCTTCGGTGGCCGGCGTGCACGGGAATTCTACCCAGGCGAACTACTCCGCCTCCAAGGCCGGAATCATCGGATTCACGAAGGCCCTCTCGAAAGAGGTCGGCCGGTACGCGGTCCGCGTCAACGCGGTGGCTCCCGGGTTCATCGAGACCGACATGGTGGCCGGACTTTCCGACGGGTTGCGGAGCAAGGCCGTCGCCGGCGTCTCACTCGGCCGGATGGGCCGGCCCGACGAGGTGGCCGACGCGGTCGCGTACCTGGTGACCGCGGAGTACGTCACCGGCTCGGTGCTCCAGATCGATGGCGGCCTTTCGATCTGACGTCCTTACATGAGGAGTACAGGTATGAGCCCCACCAAGACACTGCGCACGGAGCGCTCCGCCAGGGAGTCCGTGGACAGCGGCCGCCGCTTCACGAGTTCGGCGTCCCTCCTCGAGTCCGCGGTGACGCCCAACGACGTCTTCCGCCGCTGGTTCGCCGACCAGCGGGTCCGCAACCGGTTCGAGGTCAACCGCATACCGTTCAAGGACATGCGCGGCTGGCAGTTCCACCCGGAGACCGGGAACCTGGGCCACACCAGCGGCCGGTTCTTCACCGTCGAAGGACTCCGGGTCGAGACGAACTGGGGTCACCACTCCTCGTGGGCGCAGCCGATCATCAACCAGCCCGAGATCGGCATCCTCGGGATCGTCGTCAAGGAATTCGACGGCGTGCTGCACTGCCTGATGCAGGCGAAGATGGAACCCGGGAACCTCAACACCATCCAGCTCTCACCGACGGTGCAGGCCACTCGCAGCAACTTCACCGGAGTGCACGGCGGACGCGGGATCACCTTCATCGAGTACTTCAGGGACCCGGAGCGCGGTCGGGTCCTCGTCGATTCGCTCCAGTCCGAGCAGGCCTCCTGGTTCCTGCGCAAGCGCAACCGGAACATGATCGTCGAGGTCACCGAGGAGGTCCCGCCGCACGAGGACTTCGTCTGGCTGACCGTCGGCCAGATCCATCAGCTCCTCCTCCAGGACAACATCGTCAACATGGACGCCCGGACCGTGCTGTCCTGCATCCCGTTCGACGCACCCAACGGCCCTGCCCGATGCGGCTCGGCCGGCCCGTTCCGGGAGGGGCTGGTGCGGTCGATGTCGGCCGACCAGGGGTCCGTGCACGGTACGGGCGAGATCCTGAGCTGGCTGACCGATCTCAAGACCCGCCACGCGCTGGTCCAGCGCAGCGTGCCGCTCCGGGAGGTCGAACACTGGCACGTGTCGGCCGACGTGATCGGCCACGAGACGGGGAAGTACTTCACCATCATCGCGGCCGACGTCCAAGCCCCCAACCGGGAGGTCTCCAGCTGGACCCAGCCGCTCCTGGCGCCCGTCGAGTGCGGCCGGGTCGCGATGATCGTCCGGCGGATCGACGGAGTGCTGCACCTGCTGCTCCGGGCCCGGCTGGAGGCCGGGGTGCTCAACGTCGCGGAGCTCGGCCCGACGGTGCAGTGCCTGCCGGGCAACTTCCGCGACGTCCCGGAGGAGCAACGCCCGCCCTTCCTCGACCTGGTGCTGCGGGCCGAACCCGGACGGCTGCGGTACGACGTGGTGCAGTCGGAGGAGGGCGGCCGCTTCCACCACGCCGAGAACCGCTACCAGATCATCGAGGTCGGGGAGGAGTTCGACCTCGAGGAACCCCCGGGGTTCCGCTGGATGACGGTGAACCAGATGACCGTGCTGCTGGCTCACAGCAACTACCTGAACATCCAGACCCGCAGCCTCCTGGCCGGCCTGCACACCATCTGGTGACCACCGTGGTGCGGCGGCCGCCCCGTGCCGTCGCCGCGAGGGTCCGGCCGGACGGGATCCGCCCCCGGCGACACGGGGAAGGCCCTCCGGTCAGCACATGTGCTGACCGGAGGGCCTTCCGTAGGCCTGGCGACGGACGAGTCGGCCTGTACGCCGGACATTCACTCGTCTGCGTCCTCGTCCACCTCCATGCCGGCCGGGGCCTCCACTTCATAGGTCCCACCGGAGAACACCGCCTCAAGGGCGGCCCGGTCGCGGGCCGCGGCCCCCTTCACCTGGTGGTGGTAGGTGCCCTTCAGCTCCTCGGTCGACGCGTGACCCATGTAGAGCTGCACCGTGGACTCAGGCACGCCCTGATCGAGGGCGTGGGAGGCGAAGGTGTGACGGAGGTCGTGGAAGCGGAAGCCCTCGGGAAGGCCCGTCTCCTTCAGCGCCCTCTTGAACGTCTTGTAGAAGGCGTCCCGCCGGAAGAGCTTCCCCCGGGACGACCGGAAGAGAACGCGGTGACCGTCCGGCGTGGCCAACACGCCCTGAGTGCCAAGGTGCAGCAGCAGGGCCTTGCGAGCAAAGGCCGGCAGAGGAACTTCTCGCATGTGCGAGGTCGCGCTCTTGTTGTACTCGACCAGTCGAGCTTGCGACTTCACCTTGATGACCTGGCGGCGCACGACGAGCACGCCGGAATCGAAGTCGATGACGTCCTCGCACAGGCCCAGGGCCTCACCAGAACGCAGGCCGCAGCCGACTCCGACCATGATCAGGGCCCGGGAGTGCGCGGGCATGGCCTGATGCAGAGCCCACACCTGCTCTCGCGTCGCCGGGACGAACCGCTTCTTCTTCACTTCGGGGAGGTCGATGTCCACGCACGGCGAGTGGAGCAGTACGCGCTTTCGGACGGCGCTGTTGATGCAGGCCCGGAACGTCTTGTAGATCAGGTGCACCGTGCGGGGTGCCAGCCCCTTCGCCTTCAGCCCGTTGACCCACGCCTGTACGTGAGGCGTCTCGATCCGGTGCAGGAGCATGCCGCCGAAGGCCGGCTGGATGTGCTTCCGGAGGTTGATCTCGTACGAGCCCTGAGTTCCCGGCCTCCGCTCCTTCGAGGTGATCCACTGCTGCGACCACTCCAGGAAGGTCGTCCGGAGGTGTCCCGGGCGGACGGCAACCCCCGGCGACGCGGCTTCGGGCACACGGCGCTCGTACGTCTCTTCTTCGGTGGTGTCCACAGGTCACTCCTCCGTTCGCCCAGAGGCTCTAACGACCGACGGCCCCCGAGGTGGACAGAACCGCTGCGAGAGGCCACGCCCGAGCGGCCTCTCATCGCCACACGATCGCCGCACGACACCGAGAAACAGGCCGGGAAGGCTCGACCAGGCAGGAGTGCGAACGTCCTCCGGCGGACATGCAAAAGGCCCCCCGACCTGCATATTTGCAGGCCAGGGGGCCTTTTGAGCCAGGCGACGGACGAGTCGGCCTTATACGCCGGGTTCTGTCTCCCGGGTTGCTTGCGCGGCCCGGGGAGGCGGCCATCCATCTAGGGCTGCCGTTGCCGACAGCCTCGTGCGGTCCACCCGCGGACTCGGGCGAGCAGCCCTCGAACATCCGCGCACGGCACCCCGAGGGGCACCGATCTTGACCTTGCTCCAGGTGGGGTTTACCGAGCCGGCCGAGTCACCTCGGTCGCTGGTGGTCTCTTACACCACCGTTTCACCCTTACCCGCCGCCGAAGCGGTGGGCGGTCTGCTTTCTGTGGCACTGTCCCGCGGGTCACCCCGGGTGGGCGTTACCCACCACCCTGCTCTGTGGAGCCCGGACGTTCCTCGGCGGGCCCCGTGAAGGACCCGTCGCGACCGCCCGGCCGGCTCGTCCGCCGTAGTGGTCATCGTAGCCGCTCGGGCGCCCCGCCCGGCACACCGGCCCGGGCCGGGTCGAGCCGGGCGGCGACCCGGGCGGCGCTCGCCGCGGCCCGCGGTGTGGTGGTGGCCAGGCCCAGTCCGATCACGGCGAGGCCGAGCGCGGTGACGATCCACCAGCCGGCGTGGCTGGCCTCCGCGAAGCCGGCGGCGACCGGGCCGGCCAGCGCCGAGGTGACCACCGTGCCGATCACCGCCACGCCCAGCGACTGGCCGACCGAGCGGCTGGTCGAGGCGACCGCGGCGGCCACCCCCGCCTGGGCGAGCGGCATGCCGGAGACCGCCGAGTTGGTGATCGGCGCGTTCACCAGCCCGAAGCCGAGTCCGAAGAGCGCGTAGGCGCCGAGCACCAGCGCGGGCGGCGAGTCCGCGGCCACCCGGGTCAGCAGCAGCCCGCTGGCGGCCAGTGCGGCGCCCGCGCAGACCAGCGGCATCCGCGGCCCGGAGCGTCCGACGATCCGCCCGGACACCGGTGCGAAGACCAGCATCATCACGGCCATCGGCAGCGTGAACAGCCCGGCCTGCACCGGGTCGTAGCCGCGCACCTCCTGCAGGTACAGCGCGTTGAGGAAGAGGAAGCCGCCGAGCGAGGCGAACGCGCAGACCGCGGTGACGGTGGCGCCGCCGAACGGGATGCTGGCGAAGAACCGCGGGTCGATCAGCGGCTCGCGCACCCGCGACTCCCAGATCGGCAGCAGGACGAGCGCGCCCAGTGCCACCCCGGCCAGCGCCAGGATCAGCGGGGAGGTCCAGCCGTGGCCGGGGCCCTCGATGATCGCGGCGGTACCGCAGCCGAGCAGCAGCATCATCAGCACCTGGCCGACCGGGTCGAGCCGGCGCGGCCGCGGCGAGCGGGACTCGGGCACGTACCGCACGGTCAGCACGAAGGCGGCGAGGCCGATCGGCACGTTGACCAGGAAGATCGCCGGCCAGCCCGCGCTGTCCACCAGGAAGCCGCCGATCAGCGGGCCGAGCGCCATCGAGATGCCGACCACGCCGCCCCAGACGCCGATCGCCTGGGCCCGCTCCCGGGGGTTCGTGAAGGTGTTGGTGATGATCGACATCGCCACCGGGTTGAGCATCGAGCCGCCGACCGCCTGCAGGCCGCGGAAGGCGATCAGCCAGCCCAGGCTCGGCGCGAGGCTGCACAGCAGCGAGCCGAGGACGAAGACCAACAGGCCGGTCAGGAAGATCCGCCGCCGGCCGACGCGGTCGGCCACCGATCCGGAGAGCATCAGCAGCGCGGCGAGCACCAGCGTGTAGGCGTCGATCACCCACTGCAGGCCGGAGGCTGGCGCGCCGAGGTCGTGCTGGACGGCCGGCAGCGCGACGTTCACCACGGTGGTGTCGAGGCTGACGATGAACAGGCTGAGACAGCAGACCGCCAGGACGAGCAGGCGGCGGCGCCGGTCGCCCGCGGGGGCGGGCGGACGGGCGGCGGGGCCGTCGTAGCCGGGACCGGGCGACGGCGGGACGGGTCGGCTCAGGGACACGGGCGGCTCACACGGGTGCGAAGCGGACGGTTCGGGTGGTGGGATCGGCACTGGTGAGGCGGACGCGGATGCGTTCGCCGAGCGGCAGCCCGGTCCCCTCGCCGTCGCACTTGGCGACGACGGCGGGATCGGCGAGCTGAACGGTTCCGCGGGCGGGCCTGCGCTCGTCGACGTCGATCACCACGGCGTCGAAGTCCTCGCCCTCGCGGCCCCGCAGCACCTCGGCCTCGATCAGGTCGACGCAGGCCCGCTCGACCTCGTGGGCCCGCCGGTCGCCGCGCTCCATCTCCCCGGGCACGTCGAGCAGCTCGTCCCGGACCCAGTCGGGCACGTCGGTGCCGCCGGCGACCGCCACGCAGATCTCCTGCGCGTACCGGTCGGCGAGGCGGCGCAGCGGCGCGGTGCAGTGCGCGTACGGCGCGGCGAGCGCGGCGTGGCCCGGGTCGGCGGGCGGCGGCACGCCCCGGGCCGCGTCGAAGGCGTGGTAGCCGGCGCCGCGCAGCAGGCCGGTGCACTCCTCCAGGAAGGCGGCGTTGCGGGTGTCCGCGGGGTCGAGCGAGCGGATCAGCCCGGGGTAGGTGGTGGACTCGGGCCAGTCCACGCCGAGCGCCCGGGCGACCCGGCGCAGCCGGGCGTAGGCGGCCTCGGGGGCGGTGGGCAGGGTGCGGAGCAGGCCGGTGCCGGCGTCGAGCATGAGGTCGGCGGCGGCCATGCCGGTGAGGAGCGAGATCTGCGCGTTCCAGGCGTCGGCCGGGCGCGGGGCGCGGTAGACGAGCCGGTAGCCGCCGTCGGCCGGTTCGACCTCCTGCTCGGGGACGGGCAGGCTGATGCCGCCGCGGGCGGCCTCCTGCTGTTCGCGCAGCCGTCCGATCTCGGCGAGGAGCCGGAGCTGCTCGTCGGCCGTGCCGGCGTCGAACGCCTCCTGGACGCCCGCGTAGTCCAGCCGGCGGCGGGAGCGGACCTGGGCGCGGCGGACGTCGGCGAGCACCACGGCGCCGTCCGCGTCCAGGTCGATCTGCCAGAGCACCGCGGGGCGCAGCCGTCCCGGCAGCAGGCTGGCCGCGTCCTCGGAGATCCGGGGCGGGTGCAGCGGCACCCGGACGTCCGGGAAGTAGAGGGTCTGCACCCGGCGGCGGGCCTCGGCCTCCACCGCCCCGCCCGGGACGACGAACGCGGCGACGTCGGCGATCGCGTAGTGGACGCGGTAGCCGCCGTCGCGGCGGGCCAGGTGCATCGCCTGGTCGAGGTCGAGGGAGTCCGGGGGGTCGAGGGTGAACAGCTCCAGGTCGGTCGCGTCGGCGTCCGGCAGTCGGGGGACGGCGGCCGCGCGGTCCGCCTCGGCGAGCACCTCGGCGGGCCAGTCGGTGCGGATCTCCAGCCGGCTGCGCAGCTCGGCGAGCTCGGTGTTGATCCGGGCGGTGTCGGCGGTGCGGACACTCAGTTGTCGACGCGGCATGACCGCAGCGTAAGCGGGCCCGCACCGGCGGGCCCGTCGGGCGCGTCCCGTCCGGTGGTCAGAGGCGGTGCGGCGGTGCGGCAGGGAGTTGACGCCCGGCGGGGGCGGAGGGTGGACGGCTTCGGGGTGGGCTGCCGGTCGCCAGTACAGTGGCGGGGTCCGCTGCCACAAAGTGTTGAGGAGTTCCGCCGTGCTGGTCCTGTTGCCGCCCTCGGAGGGGAAGGCCGCGTCGGCGGAGGGGGCACCGGTCGACCTGGGGGCGCTGTCGCTGCCGGGGCTGACCACGGCGCGGCGGGCCGTGCTCGACGCACTCGTCGGGCTCTGCCGCGGCGACGGGGACACCGCCGCCGAGGTGCTCGGGCTGTCCCCGGGGCTGCGTGGCGAGATCGCGCGCAACACCGGGCTGACCACGGCCGGGGCGCTGCCGGCCGGCGAGGTGTACACCGGTGTGCTCTTCGACAACCTGGGCCTCGCCAAGCTCGACCAGGAGGCCTACGGGCGGGCGGAGCGGACGCTGCTGGTCTTCTCCGGCCTGTGGGGGGCCGTGCGGATCGGCGACCGGATCCCGCCGTACCGGTGCTCGATGGGGGTGAAGCTTCCGCCGCTCGGCGCACTCGGGGCGTACTGGCGGGCCGCCACCGCGGAGGTCCTGCCGGAGGCGGCGGGGGCGGGGCTGGTGCTCGACCTGCGGAGTTCCGCGTACGCGGCGGCGTGGAAGCCGACCGGGGAGGTCGCGGGGCGGACGGCGACCGTGCGGGTGCTGCACGAGCGCGAGGTCGGCGGCGAACTCAAGCGGTCGGTGGTCAGCCACTTCAACAAGGCCACCAAGGGGCGCATCGTCCGGGACCTGCTGAACGCGGGCGCCGAACCCGCCACCCCCGGCGAACTCGTGGACGCCCTCGCCGACCTGGGCCACCGCGTCGAGGTCTCCGCCCCCGGCACCGCCCGCCGCCCCTGGCAGCTCGACGTCGTCGTCACCGAGATCCACTAGGCGCGGCGGGCAGCACGCAAGGGGCGCCCGGTGCGGATGGCCGAGCCGATCAGCGGACGGCTGGGCCGGTCAGAGGCGCTGGGGGCACCTCCCGGCCGAAGGCCGGCTGCGGAACTGCGCAATTCGGAATCGGCGTGCTTTGCGGGTTCGGCCGACCCCGGACTGCGCAGTTCCCCGCGCCCCTGATTGACCTCGCCGTGCCTGCAGAGTGAGCCCGCCCCGGACTGTGCAGTTCCGCCCCCAGCGGCCCTGACCGGACTCTCCCTACGGGCAGGCAGCCTCAGCGGAGGTGGCTGGTGTCGTTGAGGAGGCGGAGGGAGGCGTTGCCGTCGGTGTAGTACTGGACGGCGCAGAGGGAGGCCGCGGAGAGCTCCATCCGGTAGACCGCGTCGGGCGGGGCGCCGAGGGCGAGCCGGACGAGGGTCTTGATGGGGCTCACGTGGGAGACGACGAGGACCGTCCGGCCGGGGTGGCGGGCGAGGATCTTGTCGCGGGCGACGCCCGTCCGGTGGGCGAGGGAGGCGAAGCTCTCGCTGCTGCCGGTCGGCCGGGCCTTGGCGGAGGCCAGCCAGGCGTTCAGGTCGTCGGGGTACTGCTGCTGCACCTCGGCGAAGGTGAGGCCCTCCCAGGCACCGAAGTCGAGCTCCCGCAGGCCGTCCTCGATCCGGACGTCGAGCCCGAGCCGCCGGGCGACGGCCTCCGCGGTCTCGCGGGTGCGCCGCATGGGCGAGCTGACGACCGCCTGGACGCTGCCGCGGGCGGCGAGCGCCTCGGCGACCCGTTCGGCCTGCCAGCGGCCCTTCTCGGAGAGTTCGGGGTCGGTGCCGCCGCTGCCGGAGAAGCGCTTCTGCGGGGTGAGGGCGGTCTCGCCGTGCCGGAGCAAAACGAAGGTGCTGGGGGTGCCGAGGTCGGCGGGGGCGGCCCAGCCGGCGCGGGGGGCGGCCGGTTCGGGCAGCGGCTCCTCGACCGGGGCGGCCGGGACGGCGGAGGCCGCGGCGGCCCGGGGCGCCCACTGGCGGCCGGCCCGGCCGGCGTCCATGGCCTCGTTGGCGAGCCGGTCGGCGTCCTTGTTCCGCTCGCGCGGGATCCAGGTGTAGGCGACCTGGGCCCGCGGGAAGACGGTGCGGGCCTCGGCGGCCAGCGGCTGCATGTCGGGGTGCTTGATCTTCCAGCGGCCGGACATCTGCTCGACGACGAGCTTGGAGTCCATCCGGACGTCGACGGAGGCGTCCGGGTCGAGGCCGTGGGCGGCCCGCAGGCCGGCGATCAGGCCGCGGTACTCGGCCACGTTGTTGGTGGCGTGGCCGATGAACTCCGCGGCCTCGGCGATGATCGCACCGGTGTCGGCGTCGCGGACGACGGCGCCGTAGCCGGCCGGCCCCGGGTTGCCCCGGGAGCCGCCGTCGGCCTCGACGATGAACCTGCGGGGGGACACGCCGCTCAGACGCCCGACTCGGCGGTGCGCACCAGGATGCGGCCGCAGTTCTCGCAGCGGACGACCGCGTCGGCCGGCTCGGCCTTGATGGCGTTGAGGTCGGTGATGGCGAACTCGACCCGGCAGCCCTCGCAGCGGCGCTGCTGCAGGCGGGCCGCGCCGACGCCGCCCTGCTGCTCGCGCAGGCGGGTGTAGAGCTTGAGCAGGTCGGCGGGGATCACCTTGGCGACGGTCTCGCGGTCGCGGGCGGTCTTCTCGACCTCGGCGTCGATCTCGCCCCAGGCGGCGTCGCGGCGCTCCTCGGCCTCCTTGAGGACGACCTCGGAGTGCTGCAGACGGGCCGTCAGCTCGGTGACCCGGTCGTGGGCGGACTCCAGGCGCTCCATGACCTCCAGGACGACGTCCTCCAGGTCGGACTGGCGCTTGGCGAGCGAGCCGATCTCGTGCTGGAGGTTCTCCAGGTCCTTCGGGGAGGCGACGGTGCCGGAGTCCATCCGCTGCTGGTTGCGGGCGGCGCGGGCACGGACCTGCTCGACGTCCTGCTCGGCCTTGGTCTGCTCGCGGGTGGTGTCGGAGAGCTGGGCCTGGGCGGCGACGACCAGGTCCTTGAGGGCGGTGTGGTCGGCTCCGGCCTTCTCGATCTCGGAGAGCTCGGGCAGGCTGCGGCGCCGGTGGGCCAGCTGGTCCAGGCGGGAGTCGATGGCCTGCAGGTCGAGCAGGCGGATCTGGTCGGCGGGCGCGGCGTTCAAGCGGGAAGCTCCTGTGTGGAATCGATCAGGTGTCAGGCGGTGTACGGCATGGGGGCGTGCCCCGTCCACGGGTCGGTGACCAGGTGGGAGACCTTGGTCTCCAGTTGCCAGCCGTGCTTGCCGGCCGCCTCGTCCAGGGACCGGGCGGCGAGGTTCAGCCAGGGCCACTCGGTGGCCCAGTGGGCGGCGTCGACGAGGGCGGTCGGGGCGGCCTCGGACGCCTCGGAGGCGGGGTGGTGGCGCAGGTCGGCGGTGACGTAGGCGTCGACGCCCGCGGCGCGGACCTCGGCGAAGAAGGAGTCGCCGGAGCCGCCGCAGACGGCGACCCGGCCGATCGTCCGCTCCGGGTCGCCGGAGACGCGGACGCCGGTGGCGGTGGCGGGCAGTCCGGCGGCGACCTGCGCGGCGAACGCGGCGAGGGTCATCGGCTCGGGCAGCACGCCGATCCGGCCGCCGCCGCGGCGGCCGGCCGGGTCGGTCGGGTCGGGGACGAGCGGGCCGGTGACGCGCAGGCCGACGGCCTCGGCGAGGGCGTCCGAGACGCCGGGGTCGGCGTGGTCGGCGTTGGTGTGCGCGACGTGCAGGGCGATGCCCTGCCGGATCAGGGTGTGGACGACCCGGCCCTTGAAGGTGGTGGCGGCGACGCTGGTGGTGCCGCGCAGGTAGAGGGGGTGGTGGGTGACGACCAGGTCGGCGCCCCACGCGACGGCCTCGTCGACCACCGGCTGCACCGGGTCGACGGCGAACAGCACCCGCCGGACCTCGGCCTCCGGGTCGCCGCAGACCAGCCCGACGGCGTCCCAGGACTCCGCCCACTGCGGCGGGTACAGCTCTTCGAGCGCGGTGATCACGTCGGACAGTTTCGGCACCTGTCGAGACTACCGCGCCCGGCGGGCGCCCCGGTGCGCGCCGTTCGGCGGCCGTCCGCACAGCTGCGCGTCAACCCGCGCGCGGCGGCGCGCCGTCCGCCGACCGGCCGGTCCGCGGCGCACGTCGCACGGGGTGCGCTCCGGGGCGCCGGGCGGGGCCCGGAGCGCACCCCGGGGCCCGCGCAGGACCGGAATCGGATCTGGATCACCCTTACGAGTGAAGTGACCCGGGCTGCGTTGAGTCACACCGACCACGAAAGTAACTTCAGTTCCGCGAACGAGAGTTGCCCTGACCTGGGGGGTCGGGAAGGGCGCCGGGCTCCGGCGCGGGCCGGACGAGTGGCCCGCGGACGGTCCGGCAACCGGGCGGCTCTCGTCACTTCCAGAACGACCGGGCCGCGGTGCAGGAGCAGTGGGCACCCGCGGCGTCGACACGAAGGGGTGTGAAGCGATGGGGGCGGGCACACCGCTGCGTTCGGCCTCGGTGGCGGGGCCGGTCGGTGACGGGCCGGATGCGGACGGCACGGCACTGGAGGTCGTGCGGACGGCCGAGGCCGGTGCGCAGGGGCGGGGAGGCGAGGGCGGCCGGGCGGCCGCCGTCGACGGCCCCCGGCGCACCGCCCGGCCGTCCGCGCCGGCGGGTCGCGCGGGGAGGCGCGACGAGCCGGCGGGCTCGGAACTCCGCGGTGGCGGGCGGGGCTTCGCCGAGCCGCAGGTCGGCCCCTTCGAGGGGAGGGGGTCGGCCCGGCCGGCACGGGAGGCCGACGCACCGGAGCGGTTATCCGCCGCGCTCGCCGCAGCCGGCCTCGCCGCACCACCGGGGCCGCCGGCGGGCGCCACCGGCACGGCACTGGACCACTGGGTCGCCGACCGGCTCGGCCGGGACGGCGATCCCGGCGTCCCCTGGCCGCAGGCCCGTCCCGTCGCCACGGCGCTGGCCGACCTGCTCGTGCGGGTGCACGGGCTGGGCGCGGCGCTGCGCGACCTCCGCGCCGACCGGGTCCTCGTCGGACCGGACGGCCGGATCGTCCTGCTCGACCCGCGGCCGTACCCGGCACCGCGCTCCGGCGCCGCCGTGCTGCACCGCGGCCCGTACGCCGACGACCGGCAGGCCCTCGGCGGACTGCTCCTCCTGCTCGCCACCGGCCGGCCGCCGCTGCTCGCCGAGGAGTTCCCGGAGGCCCGGGCCGGCACCCCGCCGGCCCCGCCCGCCGCGGCCCGGCTGCGGCGCTGGCTGGCCCTGGCCGCGCGGAGCGGCGAGACCGCCCGCCGGCTCGCCCCCGTCGTGCTAGGCCTGACCGCCGACTCCCCCGCGGACCGCTGGCCGCCGCAGCGGGCCCTGGCGGCGCTCACCGGTACTGCGGCCGCGCCCGCAGTACCGGCCGCGCCCGCAGTGCCGTCCCCGCCGTCCCCGTCCTCCCCCGGCGGCCGCACCGGTACCTGACCCGCGCGCCGCCCGCCCCCAACCCCCGTACGGATCAGGAGAGCCGCCGATGAGCACCGTTGCCCGGAGCGCCGCGCAGGCGCTGCGCCGGTTCGGCTTCACCTTCGCCGCCGACGGCTCGCACGCCGCCTGCCTGGCCGCCGGCCCGGACGGCGGCTGGTACGCCGAGAGCTGGCGGCTGCCCGCCGACGGCTCCGCCGCCGGGCCCGTCCCGCTGCCCCCGCCCGGCGGCCGCACCGAGACCCTGCGCTCGCAGCTGGTCGCGCTCCCTGACGGCCGGGTGCTGGTCTGCCGGCACGACGGCGAGCGGCACGACCTCGTCCTGCTGTCCGCGGAGCCGGACGGCCGCGAGCAGCAGCTGGCCCGGCTCTGGCTGCCCGGGTTGCGGCTGCTGCCGCAGCCCGGTGGTGGCGCGGTCGCCCTCGGCACCGACGGCCGGCCGGTCACCACGGTCTGGCGGATCCCCGCGGACGGCTCGCCGCCGGCCCAGGCCGCCGAGCTGCCCGGGATGTACGGCGGCGGGGTCTGGCTGGACACCGCCGGGCGGCTGCTGGCCCTCGACCGGGTCGCCGACGGTGCGGTGCGCACCGTCGTCCTGGACCTCGAACTCGGCGCCGTCACCCCGCTGCTGGAGATCGCCGAGGGCAGCAACGACCGGCTGGTGCTGTTCGACCCGGCGAGCGGCTTCGGCCTCGTCCGCAGTGACGCGCCGGGCGCCGACCGCCTCGGCTGGGCGGTGCTCGGCGGCTCCGACCCGGTCCGCTTCCCCGACTGCCTGCACACGCCGGGGCCGGTGCCGCGACCGGTCGCGCTCGCCCCGGACGGGTCCGCCGATCCGCGCGTCGTGCTGCAGCTCGACCACGGCGCGGCCACCGGCCTCGCGCTCTGGCAGCCCTCCTCGGGCCGGCTGGAGCGGCTGCCGGCACCGCCCGGCCGGTTCGGCGAGACCGGCCACTGGTCGGCGGCGGGCCTGCGGATCCCGTACTCGGCGCCGGACCGCCCGGCCGCCCTCGCCACCGTCGACGTGGACGCCCTGCTGACGGCCGGCGGCACGGGCGCCCCGGGCGCCGTCCCGCCGCCGCTGCCGCTGCAGCTCGCCCCGCTCGGCTCCGGTGCCGTCCACGGCGAGCAGCCCGCCGGGCTGGCCGACGCGCACCCTCCGGGCTGGCGGGTGGACGGCTCGGCCGAACCCGGCGACGGCGGCAGCTGGCACACGGCCCGGCTGGTGCACCTCGGCGGCCCGGCCGGCCCGCTGGAGGCCGTCGTGTACGGCGGCGACTCCTGGCTGGCCGCCCCGCACCTCGTGCTGGCGCTGCACGGCGGCCCCGCCGACACCTGGCGGCTGGAGTTCGACCCGGCGCTGCAGCGGATGGCCGACCGCGGCACGGCCGTGGTCGCCGTCAACCAGCGCGGCTCGACCGGCTACGGGGCCGAGCACGAGGCGGCGGTGCACGGCGCCTGGGGCGGCCCGGACCTCGACGACGTGCTGCACCTGCTGGACGGGCTGGCCGAGCAGCGCGCCGCCCTCGGCCTGGAGCCGCCCGCCCTGTTCGGCGTCAGCTACGGCGCCTTCCTGGCCCTGCTGGCCGCCGCGCACGCCCCGGCCGGGCACTTGGCGCGCTGCGCGGTGGTGGCGCCCTTCCTGTCCGGGGCGCGGCTGCTCGCGGAGGCCGCCGAGCCCGTCCGGGCGATGTGCGAGCGCCTCGGCGGCGAGGCCGAACCGCAGGACGCCCGCGGCCCGCGCGACGTGCTGCAGCTCGCCGGGCGGCTGACGGCCCCGCTGCTGGTCGTGCACGGCGACCGGGACGAGGTGGTGCCGGTCGGGCAGTCCCGCACCCTCCGTCACGAGCTGCTGCGGCTCGGCCGGGCCGAGGGCACCGACTTCCGGTACGTGGAGGCCGCCGGGGCCGGCCACGACCTGCTGGCCGAGGAGGGCGCCGCCGTCCTGCACGAGCTGCTGGCGGGCTTCCTGCGCACCGGCAGACCGGCCTGACGGCCCGCCCCGGCGCCACTGGATCGGAGTGTGCCGTGCGCGGGCAGTGACGGCCCCGATAGGCTCGTACCCGATCCGGCCGCTGCGGCGGCCGGGGTCCCGGGCGCCGAACGTCCGGGCGGCCGGGCCGCCGAGTGCCCGGCCGGACGACGCTGCAGCCGCAGCACCGCACCGCACGGAGAACACAGATCCTGATGTCCGAAACCCTCACCGACACCACCGAGCACGACCGCACCGCGCCCGGCGCCGACGAGGCCATGGCCGAGGACACCGCGCACGGCCGCCACCGCGGCACGACGGCGCCGGACGACCGGGCCGATGCCGACCCGCACGGCCGGCACCGTCGCTGACCTGATCGAACGGCTGCGGCCCGGGGCTCCTGCCCCGGGCCGCAGCCGTTCCGTCGTTCTCCCGGCCGCTCTCGACTCAGTCGAAGGTGACCACGGTGCGCAGCCCCTCGCCGCGGCGCATGCCCGCGACGGCCTCGCCGACCCGGGCGAGCGGCACCCGGTGGGTGACCAGCGCGGCCAGGTCGAGCCGCCCGGCCCGCCACAGGTCGATCACCCGGGCCGCGGTGCGGGCGACGTCGCCGCCGCCGTACAGCGAGGGCAGCACGCGCTTCTCGTTGAAGAACAGTTCGCCGAGGCTGAAGGAGACCTTGTCGTCGCGGGCGCCGGCGCCGACCACCACGACGGTGCCGCCGCGCCGGGCGGCGTCGTAGGCGGCGCGGACGGTCTCCGAGCGGCCGACCGCCTCCACCACGCAGTCGTAGCCGCCGAGGGCGAGTCCCTTGGCGGCGGCCCGCAGTTCCTCCGGGGCGAGGGCGTCGGTGGCGCCGAGCGCCAGGGCCAGCTCGCGGCGGGCGGCGACCGGGTCGACCACGGTGACCCGGGCCGCGCCGCTGACCAGCGCGGCCTGGACGGCGGCCGCGCCGACCCCGCCGGCGCCGAGCACGGCGACGGTGGCGCCCGGCTCGATCCGGGCGGTGTTGACCACCGCGCCGAAGCCGGTGGTGACCCCGCAGCCGACCAGTGCGGCCAGCTCGAAGGGCAGGTCGGCGGGCACCTTGAGCACGGCGTCGGCGGCGACCACGGCCTCCTCGGCGAAGCTGCCGGTGCTGTAGAAGCCGTGCGCGGCGGTGCCGTCGCCGAAGCGGAAGGTGGGCTCGGCGAGCCGCTTGAGGCTCGCGGTGCACAGGTGGGTCTCGCCGCGGGTGCAGAACGCGCAGCGGCCGCAGGGCGGCATCCAGCAGAGCACCACCCGGTCGCCCGGGGCGAGGCCGGTGACGCCCGCGCCGACCTCGGTGACCTCGCCGGCGCCCTCGTGGCCCGGCACGAACGGGGCCGGCTGCGGCAGGACGCCGCTCATCGCGGAGAGGTCGGAGTGGCAGAGCCCGGCGGCGCGCATCCGGACCCGGACGGTGCCCGGCCCGACGTCGACCGTCTCCACGTCGTCGCGGACCTCCAGCCCGTCCTGGCCTGTCTCGTGCAGGATCGCTGCGCGCATCGGTGCTCCCGTTCCCCTCGTTGCCCCGGTCGACCCGGACGACCGACCCGGACGGCCCGCGCACGCCCGCGTGCGGCGGCGCCCGACGGCACGAGCGTACGGGCGCCGGGCGCGGAGGCCGGGCTCCGGGCGCGGACCTGGGCGGCCGGCGGCCGCGGACCGTCGGGTAGGGTCCGCTGCACCCGTCCGTCCGGCACCAGGGAGCACCAGCATGACCGACCGCCACGACGCGCCCGGCGCGGCCCGCCCGGAGCCCGAGGTGCTGAAGGCCTTCGAGTCGGCGACCGGTTTCATGCCGGTGGACGAGGGCCTGGCGCTGTACGCGGCGGCGGTGGAGGCTGCGGAGCGCACCGGGCTGCCGGTGCTGGAGATCGGCACGTACTGCGGCCGCTCGGCGGTCCTGCTCGCGGACGCGGCCCGGCGGACCGGCACGGTGGCGCTCACCGTGGACCACCACCGCGGCTCGGAGGAGCAGCAGCCGGGCTGGGAGTACCACGACCCGACGCTGGTCGACCCGGAGGTAGGCCGGATGGACACCCTGCCGTCCTTCCGCCGGACGCTGTTCCAGGCCGGGCTGGAGGAGTACGTGGTGGCCCTGGTGGGCCGCTCGCCGCAGATCGCGGCGCTGTGGGGCGGCCGGCTGGCGCTGGTCTTCGTCGACGGCGGGCACACCGACGAGCACGCGACCGGCGACTACGAGGGCTGGGTGCCGCACCTGGCCGAGGACGGCCTGCTGGTGGTGCACGACGTCTTCCCGGACCCGGCGGACGGCGGCCAGGCGCCGTACCGGGTGTACCTGCGGGCACTGGCCGAGGGCTTCGAGGAGGTCTCGGTGACGGGGTCGCTGCGGGTGCTGCGGCGGCGGACCTCGGGCTGACCGGCGCCGGCCGGTCGGTCCGGCCGGCCGGACCGGACCGGCGGGCGCCGCGGGCACGATCCCGGGCGCTCCGCCGTCGTACGACACGGCGGTACCACCGGGTGCCGTGCCGTGGCACACCCGCGGTCTGTACGGTGTCGGACAGCAGTCGAACGGCTGGGCACGGCGCGGTGGGTGCAACGCGACTACGCAGCGGGGCGAGGGCAGGGGAATGACGGATCAGGACAACACGCCGCCGGCGGTCTGGGACCCGACCGCGCGCGGCGGTGCCGGCGGCTGGGTGCGGCGCAGGCCGACGCCCGAGGGCGCGCCGCCGCCCCCGGCCGGTGCCCCGGGCCGCCCGGCCGCCGCGCCCTCCGGCTTCCCGCCGCACGCGCAGCCGTTCCCCCCGCAGGCCGGGCCGCACGCGGGCCCGCAGGCGCCGGGCGCGTCCGTCCCTCCGCCGGGCTTCCCGCCGGCCCGCGGGGCGGCGGGGGACGAGCAGGCGACGACGCTGCTGCCACCGGTGCCCGCGGGCGACCAGGGGCCGCCGCCGGGCGCCCGGCCGTACGTGGCCGGCGCGCAGCCGGGTGCGGCACCGGCGGGCTTCCCGCCGCAGGACCGGACGCAGGCCTTCCCCGCAGCGGCTCCGCCGCAGCAGGGCTTCCCGCCGCCGCAGGGCTTCCCGCCCGGGCCCGGCTTCCCGCCGCAGGGCGGCGCCCCGTTCGACGGCGGCGGCCGCCCGCCGTTCCCCGCCTTCGACCCGGCGCAGGCCGCCCCGTACCCGGCCGCCGCCCCGGGCCCGGCGTACGAGGACCTGGACGCCGAGGAGCCGGCCCGCAACCGGACGCCGCTGCTGATCGGCGCGGGCGTGGCGCTGCTGCTGCTGGTCGGGGTCGGCACGGTCTGGGCGGTGCAGAACTCGGGCTCGGACGGCAAGCCGACGGCCAACGCGCCGGCCGCCTCCGCGGTGCCGCCGCCCGGGCAGGGCGGGGCCGGCGGTGCGGCGCCGTCCACCCCGGCGGGCGGGTCGGCGGCGGCCTCGCCGAGCGACGGCGCGAGCGCCGGGCCCGGGGCCGAGGGGCAGGCCAAGGCGCTGGACGCGCTGCTGGCCCGCGGCGAGAGCGCCAAGGCACCGATCGGCAGCGCGGTCGCGAAGGTGACGAGCTGCCCGGACAAGGCGGAGATCAGCGGTGCCGCGCAGGTCTTCGACGACGGGGCCTCCCAGCGCGACCAGCTGGTCGCCGACCTCGGCAAGCTGGACCTCGGCGCGCTGCCGGGCGGCGCGGAGGCCGCGCAGACCCTGAAGTCCGCCTGGCAGACCTCGGGCGACATCGACCGGGCGTACGCGGCCTGGGCGCGGACGGTCGCCGGCCAGGGCTGCTCCGGCAGTTCCGCCCCGAACACCGCCGACAAGAAGCGCGCCAACGACCTCAATCCGCAGGCCACCCAGTCCAAGAAGGACTTCGTGGCGAAATGGAACGCCATCGCGAAGACCTACGGTCTGACCGAGCGCACCTGGGACAGGATCTGAACCACCCGTGACCGGCACCACCAACGACCCCCAGTACCCGGAGCGCCCCCGCCGCGCCCGCCGCCTCGGCATCGCCGTGCTCGTCTGCACGGTGCCCGCGCTCTGCGCGGGCGGCTGGTTCGGCTGGCAGGCGCTCGCCGACGGCTCCCGTCCGGCGGCCGCGTCCGCCGCCACCCCGGCGGACACCGCCGCGGCACCGGCGCCGGACCCGTCCCCGTCCGGGCCGGCCCCGGCCTCCTCCGCTGCGACGGCGGGCGGGCCCGCGCCGAGCGCCTCCGCGCCGACCGGCTCCGGGCCGCTGAACGGCCGCACCGTGCTGCTCGACCCGGGGCACAACCCGGGCAACGTCAAGCACACCGGCGAGATCAACAAGCAGGTGGACATCGGCAACGCCCGCAAGGAGTGCGACACCACCGGTACGGCGACCAACGCGGGCTACAGCGAGGCCGCGTACACGCTGGACGTGGTGCACCGGGCGCGGGAGATCCTGCGGCAGCGCGGTGCGAACGTGGTGCTCACCCAGGACGGCGACCGGCCGTTCGGGCCGTGCATCGACGAGCGGGCCCGGATCGGGAACCAGGCGAAGGCGGACGCGGCGGTGTCCGTGCACGCCGACGGCGCCCCGTCCGGTGCGCACGGCTTCCACGTGATCATGCCGGGGAAGGTCACCGCTGGCGCCGCCGACACCTCGGCGATCGTCGACCCCTCGCACCGGCTGGGCCTGGAGCTGCGGGACGCCTTCAAGCAGGCGACCGGCCAGCCGTACGCCGACTACATCGGCAAGGACGGCCTGGACACCCGCACGGACCTGGGCGGGCTCAACCTGTCGCGGGTGCCGAAGGTGTTCATCGAGTGCGGGAACATGCGCAACGCCGCGGACGCCCAGCACATGACGGACCCGCAGTGGCGGCAGAAGGCCGCCGAGGGGATCGCGGAGGCGGTGACCGCCTTCCTGGCCGGGGGCTCGTGACGGCGCGCACGACCGGCGGGGCCGCACCGGCCCGTCCGCCGGTCGCGCGCTGACCTGGAGTCACGGCGATTTGGCAACGAAATCGGGGGTTTCCCCGGGGCGCTGTGCACAGCGCACGACCCGGGCCCTAGGCTCTAGCAGTCCGGGGACGTCCCGTACCGGTCAGCCGACCGCCCGACACGCAGTCCACGACACACCAACGAGGGGAACGTTAGTGAATCTGCGCGCTCTCACGCGGGGAGACGCCGCCGTCGCAGGTGCGGCCGTACTGCTCTTCATCGCGTCCTTCCTGCCCTACCTGACGGTCGAGTTCTGCATCGCCAACCGGTGCACCTCGGACAGCCAGAACGCGTGGAAGGCCTCGCTCTTCCCGATCCTGCCGTCGGCGTTCCTGCTCGGCATCGTCGCGGCGGCGCTGATCCTGGTGCACCGCCTGCAGGGCGAGGCCTCGGCCACCCGGCAGGTCCTCGGCCTGCGCCTCGACCAGTGGGGCACCGCACTGTCGGTCGCCACGCTGTGGTCGGCGCTCTGGGCGATCGGCGGCGGCGGGGACGGCGTGAGTCACGGCTTCGGCGCCTGGCTCGGCCTGCTGGCCGCGCTGGTGCTGGCCGGTGCCGCCGCGGCGGGCCCGCTGGTGCCGGCCCTGCAGGGGCCGCTGCTGACGGACAAGCCGGCCGCGCCGGCGCAGCCGTACCAGGCGTTCCCGCAGGGCGCGGGCCAGCCGGGCCAGCCCGGCCAGTACGGCTACCCGCAGGCCGGGCAGCCCGGTGCGGCGCAGGCCCCGGCCTACGGCGCGGAGCAGCAGCAGGCCGGCGGCTACGGCTACCCGGGTGCGGCCCAGCAGGCCGCGCAGCCGGTGCACGACGCCGCCCCGGCCGCGCCGTTCCAGCCGTTCTGGTTCGCGGTGCCGGCCGTCCGCCAGCTGGCGAACAAGGACAACCCGGCGGCGCCGCCGGTCGGCGAGCTCGTCCCGGGCACCTGGTACCTGGCGGTCGAGCAGCGCGGCGCGGCGCTGGTGGCGCAGCTGCCGGACGGTTCGCACGGCCTGCTGGCCGACGCCTCCGGCATCCAGCGCGGCTGACAGCGGCTCAACGCCGAAGGGGCGGCACCCGGTCGGGTGCCGCCCCTTCGGCGTGCGTGCGGGGTTCTCAGCAGCAGTCGTTGACGACCAGTCCGGCGGGCAGACCGTCGCCGCCGAAGACGGCCACCGTGGCGTGGTCGCCGCCGAGGGCGGCGACGGCGAGCAGCAGGGCGCCGGCCGTCCAGGTGGTGCGCTCCTCGGGCCAGATCGCGTCGTCCTCGAAGACGTAGCCCGTCCAGTAGGAGCCGTCGGTGTGCCGCAGGTGCTGGATCCAGCGGAGTATCTCGACGGCGCGGTCGGACTGGCCGACCGCCCAGAGGGCGAGGGCGAGTTCGGCGCTCTCGCCGCCGGTGACCCAGGGCCGGTCGCTGACGCAGCGGACGCCGAGGCCGGGGACGACGAAGCGGTCCCAGTCGCGGGCGATCCGCCGATCGGCCTCGGCGCCGCGCAGGGCGGTGCCGAGCACCGGGTAGTACCAGTCCATCGAGTAGCGGTCCTTGTCGAGGAACCGCTCCGGGTGGTGGGCGATCGCGTGGCGCAGCCGGCCGGCGGCCAACTCCCAGTCGGGCTGGGGCTCTTCGAGGTGGTCGGCGATGGCGAGGCCGCACCGCAGGGCGTGCAGGATCGACGAGGAGCCGGTGAGCAGCGCCTCGTCGGGGGCGGTGCCGTCCTCGTCCCGGCGCCAGGCGATGGGGCCGCCGGGCAGCCGCAGGCCGACGGTGAAGTCGAGCGCGCGGCGGACGGTGGGCCAGATCCACTCCAGGAAGGCGTCGTCGCCGGTGGCCAGGTGGTGGTGCCAGGCGCCGACGGCGACGTACGCGCAGAAGTTGGTCTCCTTGGCGGGGTTGGTGACCTCGCCGTCGGGGCCGCCGTGGCCGTAGGAGTAGGCGGCGTACCAGGAGCCGTCGGGGTTCTGGTGGTCGACCAGCCAGCGGTAGGCGGCCTCGGCGGCGGCGTGCTCGCCGGCCGTGTCGAGGGCCATCGCGGCCTCGGTGTGGTCCCACGGGTCGAGGTGGCCGCCGTGGAACCACGGCAGGGCGCCGTCGGGCTGCTGGTCGGCGAGGATCGACCGGACGGTGGCGGCGGCCTGCTCGGCGTCGAGGACGCCGTCGAGCAGCAGCGCCTCGGGGACGGCCGCCGTCACTTGCCGGCCCGGTGCGGCTTGGAGGCGTACACCACGAAGCTCTTGCCGATCACGGGGTTGAGCGCCTTCTCGGCGGCCTTGGTGATCGTGCTGATCACCGGGGTGCCGACGATGTCCCAGACCAGCAGCTGGTGGTAGGCACGGACGGGCAGCGCCTTGTCGTTGTTCACGCCGACGGCGCACTTGATCCACCAGTACGGCGCGTGCAGGGCGTGCGCGTGGTGGGTGCCGTAGGGCTCCAGGCCGGCCTCGCGGACCTTGTCGACGAGTTCGTCGCCGCGGTAGATGCGGATGTGGCCGCCCTCGACCTCGTGGTACTCGTCGGAGAGCGCCCAGCAGATCTTCTCCGGCAGGTAGCGGGGCACGGTGACGGCGAGCAGACCGCCCGGCTTCAGCACCCGCACCATCTCGGCCAGCACGCCCTTGTCGTCCGGGATGTGCTCCATGACCTCGGAGATGATGATCCGGTCGAAGGTGTCGTCCTCGAAGGGCAGGTTGAGCGCGTCGCCCTCCATGGCGGTGGCGGAGGCGCCCGCCGGGGCCTCGCCGGCCTGCTCCATCGCCGCGAACCACTTGCGGACCTCGGCGATCTCGTCGCCGTTCTGGTCCAGGGCGACGACGTTCGCGCCGCGGCGGTAGGCCTCGAAGGCGTGCCGGCCCCCGCCGCAGCCCAGGTCGAGCACCCGGTCGCCGGGGGCGAGCGGGAAGCGGGAGAAATCGACGGTCAGCACTGCGGGGCTCCCATTCGTTGCTGCTGTACTGAAGGAGGTGGGCGAAGCGTCAGGTGACGTAGCGCCAGCCGCGGCCGGCGCGGGCGCGCTGCCCGGCCCCGGTGGCGACGGCGGCGCGGTAGCGCTCGGCGGTGAGCTCGGCGGCGCGTTGCCAGGTGAAGTTGGCCAGCACCCGCTCGCGGCCGGCGGCGCCGAGGCGTTCTCGCAGCGCGGGGTCGTCGAGCAGCCGGCCGAGGGCGGCGGCGAGCGCGCCGGCGTCGGCGGGCGGCACGGCGAGGCAGGTCTCGTCGTCCTTGCCGGAGACCTCGGGGATGGCGCCGCCGGTGGTGGCGACCAGCGGCGTGGCGGTGGCCATGGCCTCGGCGGCGGGCAGCGAGAAGCCCTCGTACAGCGAGGGGACGCAGGCGACCTCGGCGGAGCGGTACAGGTCGACGAGCTCCCGGTCGGTCAGCCCCGTCCGGAAGTCGATGTGCTCCTCCAGGCCGAACCGGCGGACGGCGTCGGCGACCGGGCCGTCCTCCTTCTGCGGCTTGCCGACGACCACGAGGTGGGCCTCGCGCTCGGTGCGGACCTTGGCGAGCGCCTCGACGAGGTGGACGAGGCCCTTCAGCGGGACGTCGGCGGAGGAGGTGGTGACGATCCGCCCGGGCACGGTGGCCACCGACGGGTCGGGCGACCAGAGCCGGGTGTCGGCGCCGATCGGCACCACCGAGACGGCGCCGGCGGCGACGCCGAGGTGCTCGACGATCTCCGCGGCGGAGCTCGCGGAGACGGTGATGACGTGCTCCAGGCGCGCGGCGACCCGCTTCTGCATCCGGGTGAAGGCGTACCAGCGGCGCAGCGAGAGCCGCTTGACGGCGGTGGCCGCGGCCTCCAGCTCCAGGCGGCGGTCCACGGTGATCGGGTGGTGCACGGTGGTGACCAGCGGGAAGCCGTGCCGCTCCAGGCCGAGCAGGCCGTAGCCGAGGGTCTGGTTGTCGTGGACGACGTCGTAGCGGCCTCTGTGCCGGGCGAGGAACTGCCGGGCGCGCAGCGAGAAGGTCAGCGGCTCGGGGAAGCCGCCGGTGCGCATGGTGAGGAACTCCAGCACGTCGACCGGGCCGCGGTACTCGGCGAGGGCCGGGGTGCGGAAGGGGTCGTCGGCGCGGTACAGGTCGAGGCTGGGCAGCTCGACCAGCCGGACGGAGCCGGGGCCCTCGACCTCGTCGAGGACGGGGAACGGCTGGGCGCCGATCACGTCGACGTGGTGGCCGAGGCGGGCGAGCTCGCGGGACAGGTGCCGGACGTAGACGCCCTGGCCGCCGCAGAACGGATCGCCGCGGTAGGAGAGCAGGGCGATCCGCAGCGGTCGCGGCGACGCGGTCATGCTGGTCCCCTTGTCCCTACTCAGCCCGGCTCGGCGGCCGCAGCGGCTAAAGTAGATCACGTTTCACGGTGGAGTGTGTCATCGTCGTCGGGCATGTGAACAACGAGAGACCTCGAAGATACCGGCCCGTAGCTTCGCGGTTCGGGCCGGGGATGGTGATTCACGCCACGTGCCCGGTCCCGTCCCGTCGACGCCCTGGGGGCTGTGTTGACCGTGTCCACCACTGCCGGCCGCCGGCTCTCCCCGCGCCAGGCGGAGCGGCGCCGCGGGATCCTGCGCGCCGCCGCCGCGCTCGCCTCCAGGGGCGGCTGGGAGGCCGTCCAGATGCGCGACGTCGCCGAGGACGCGGAGGTCGCGCTGGGCACCCTGTACCGCTACTTCCCGTCCAAGGTGCACCTGCTGGTGGCGGTGATGGAGGAGCAGCTGCGGCAGCTGAAGGAGCAGGTGAGGCGGCATCCGCCGACCGCCGCGGACCCGGCCGGCCGGGTCGCCGAGACGCTGACGCTGGCCTTCCACGCCCTGCAGCGCGACCCGCGGCTGGCGGAGGCGATGGTGCGGGCGCTGTCGTTCGCGGACCGCTCGGTCGGGCGGGAGGTGGACGCGGTGGCGGACCTGACGTCCGAGATCGTGCTCGCCGCCGCGCGGCTGCCCGGGCAGCCGACCGCGGAGCAGCAGGCGGCGCTGCGGGTGGTCGGGCACACCTGGCACGCGACGCTGCTGAGCTGGCTCTCCGGCCGCAGCTCCCTCGCCGAGGTCCGCGCCGACCTGCACACGGCCGCCCGCCTGCTGACCCCGACGGGCTAGGCACGCCCGGGGGCGGGGGGAACTGCGCGATTCGGATGCGGGTCACCGTACGAACCGGGGGTCGACCCCGACCGCCGGTACGTCCGCTCTCGGACTGCACGGTTCCGCGCGCCCCTGCGGCGCCGCCTCAGGCGGAGGGCCTGGAACTGGAACGCGTTCTACCGGACGGACTGCGTGCCGTTCGCGGGTGCCGGTTAGAGTCGGGGCCGCACGACAACTCCATCCGCCCCTCCCGGGGGAAGCCGGTGCGAATCCGGCGCTGACCCGCAACCGTGAGCCCGCCCCGCGGGCGAGCCGGACTGCCCGGGGCCGGGGCGAGCGGCCGGCCGGGCGTGGCACGCCCGGTTCCGTCGAGGTCTACGGGCAGCCCGCCGGGCTGCTGCACCGCTCACCGAAAGGCTCACCCTCACATGCTCACCGCCGCCCGCCTGGGCGCCTCCGCGCTGGCCGGCCTGCTGCTGGCCGCCGGCGCCGCCGCCCCGGCCCTGGCCGACACCCCGGCACCGACCCCGGTCACCCCGCCCGCCGCGCTGTACGGCAAGGGCGACCCCACCTACGACGGCGTGTGGCGCCAGTCCCTCGCGCTGACGGCGCTGGCCTCCGCGAAGGTCGTCCCGGCCGCGTCGGCGGTCTCCTGGCTGACCGGCCAGCAGTGCGCGGACGGCGGCTGGCCCTCCTTCCGGGCGGACGCGGCCGCGGCCTGCGACCCGAAGACCGAGGACAGCAACGCGACCGCCGTCGCCGTGCAGGCGCTCACCGCGCTCGGCGGCCACCAGGACGCCGTCGCCAAGGGCACGGCCTGGCTGAAGGCGAACCAGAACGCGGACGGCACCTGGTCGTACAACCCGGGCGGCCCGGGCGACGCCGACTCCACCGGCCTCGCGGTCAGCGCGCTGACCGCCGCGCACGCCGACCCGGCGCAGGTCGCCAAGGCCGGCCGCAGCGCCCTGGACGGCCTCGCCGGCTTCCAGCTGGGCTGCGCCGCCACGGCCCCCGAGCGCGGCGGCTACGTCTACCAGCCGGGCGCCGACGCCAAGGCGAACGGCCTGGCGACCGGGCAGGCCGCGCTCGCCGCCGCCGGCGGGGCGCTGCCGGTGGCCACCACCGACCGGGTGGACGCCGCACCGGCCGCCCTGGCCTGCCCCGCGGGCGGCGCCGCGACGGCCGTGCCCGCCGCGCAGGCCGCCGAGGCCGCCTCCGCGCACCTGGTCGGGCAGCTGAACGCCAACGGCCAGCACCTGATGCTGACCACTCCCGGCGCCGAGCCGGCCCCGGACCTGAACGCCACCTCCTGGGCGGTGCTGTCGCTGGTGCGCGCGGGCCACCCGCACCAGGCCGCCGGTGCGGCCGACTGGCTGGCCGGCAACGGCTACGCCTGGGCCGCGAAGGGCAAGAACGGCACCGACCCGGCGGCCGCCGCGACGCTGCTGCTGGTCGCCCGGGCCGCCAAGCTCGACCCCTACAACTTCGGCGGCACCAACCTGGTGCAGCTGCTGGCGGACTCCGGCCCGAAGCCGGCCTCGCTGCCGTCGGCGGCGGCCTCGGCCGCGTCGGCCAACCCGGACGGCACCCAGGCGCCCGGCTCCGGCATCACCGACGGCGAGGACAACGGCGGCTTCTCGCCGATCTGGCTGGTCGGCACCGGCCTGGTGGTCGGCATCGGCGGCGGGCTGATGATCAGCCTCAACCGCCGCCGGCAGGCCGCCGCGGCCGCCGCCGCGGGCACCCCGGCGAAGGACGACGGGCAGCAGTGACCGGCGCGCTGCGCCGGACGGCGGCGGCCCTGCTGGCCGCCGCCGTCCCGGCCGTCCTCCTCGTCCTGCTGCCGGCCGGGCCCGCACAGGCCGCGGACTACCGCTACTGGTCCTTCTGGAAGGGGAGCGGCGGCACCTGGGCCTACCAGCAGCAGGGCCCGGCCGTGTACGTGCCGGCCGACGGCGCGGTCGACGGCTGGCGGTTCGCGCTGAGCCCGGACGGCGGGAAGGAGGCCGCCCGGCCGGGCGGCTCCGGGGACTTCGCCGCGCTGTGCGCCGCCACCCCGGCGCAGCAGGGCCGCAAGCGGGTCGGCGTGGTGCTCGACCCCGGCACCGCCGCCGACGCCCCGAAGGGCGCGGGCGTCCCGCCCGCCGCCCGGACGGCCTGCGCCTCGGTGCCGACCGCCGCCACCTCGGCCGAGGTGCTCGCCGCCGTCGCGCCGCCGCTGCGCTACGACGGCGCGGGCATGCTGTGCGCGATCGCCGGCTACCCGCGCGCCGGCTGCGGCGAGGCGGTGGACGCCGGTGCGCCGGCCGCCTCCGGCTCGCCGTCCGGAGGCACCGGCCTCACCGGCCCGGTGGTCGGCGGCGTCCTCGTCCTGCTGCTCGGTGCCGGCGCCTGGTGGCAGCTGCGCCGCCGCCGCTGACGACCGACCGGAGACCCGCCGTGCCACGCAACCGCACCACCGCGCGCCCCGCCGTCGGCCCGCGCCACCTGCACCCCGGCGCCTGGTGGCTGTGGGCGCTCGGCCTCGCGGCCGCCGCCTCGCGCACCACCAACCCGCTGCTGCTCCTGCTGATCGGCGCGGTCGCCGGGTACGTGGTCGCCGCCCGCCGCGGCGACGAGCCGTGGTCCCGCTCGTACGGGGCCTTCCTGCGGCTCGGTCTGCTGGTGCTGGGCATCCGGATGGCGTTCACGGTGCTGCTCGGCTCGCCCGTGCAGGGCACCCACGTGCTGCTGACCCTGCCGCAGCTGCCGCTGCCGTCCTGGGCGCAGGGCGTCCGCGTGGGCGGCGCGATCAGCCTGGAGGGACTGCTGTTCGCCCTGTACGAGGGGCTGAAGCTCGCCGTGCTGCTGGTCTGCGTGGGCGCCGCCAACGCGCTCTCCTCGCCGACCCGGCTGCTGCGCGCCCTGCCCGGCGCCCTGTACGAGGCCGGGCTCGCCGCGGTGGTGGCGATGACCTTCGCGCCGAACCTGGTCGCCGACGTACGGCGGCTGCGGGCCGCCCGCCGGCTGCGCGGCCGCGACGACCGCGGCGTCGCCGCCCTGCTGAGCGTCGGACTGCCGGTGCTGGAGGGCGCACTGGAACGCTCGGTCGCCCTCGCCGCGGCGATGGACACCCGCGGCTTCGGCCGCACCGCCGACGTGCCGCGCCGCCTCGCCCGCGCCACCGCCGCACTCACCCTGCTCGGCCTGCTGGGCATCTGCGCCGCCCTGTACGGGCTGCTCGGCGCGGCCGGCAGCGGCTGGGCGCTGCCGGTGCTGCTGCTCGGGCTGGCCTCGGCCGGCGCCGGGCTGCTGCTGGGCGGCCGGCGCAGCCTGCGCACCCGCTACCGGCCCGATCCGTGGGCCGTGCGCGAGTGGCTGGTGGCGGGTTCGGGCATCGCCGTCGCCGTGCTGACCGTCTGGTGCTCCGGGCGGTACCCGGCGGCGTTCGCCCCGTCCGTGGTGCCGCCGGAGCTGCCCTCCCTGCCGCTGCCCGCCGTGGCCGCCGTGCTGATCGGCCTGGTGCCGGCCGCGGCCGCCCCCGTCCCGCCCCGGAGGAGCTCGTGATCACCTTCGAGCAGGTGTCGGTCGCCTACGCCGACGCCGCCGAGCCCGCACTGAGCGGGGTCGACCTGACCGTGCCGGAGGGCGAGCTCTGCCTGGTCGTCGGCCCGTCCGGCTCCGGCAAGTCGACCCTGCTGGGGACGGTCAGCGGGCTCGTCCCGCACTTCACCGGCGGCACCCTGCACGGCCGGGTCACCGTCGCCGGACGGGACACCCGCACCCACCGCCCGCGCGACCTCGCCGACGTCGTCGGCACCGTCGGGCAGGACCCGCTCGCGCACTTCGTCACCGACACCGTCGAGGACGAACTCGCCTACGGGATGGAGTCGCTGGGCCTCGCCCCGGACGTGATGCGGCGCCGCGTCGAGGAGACCCTCGACCTCCTCGGCCTCGCCGACCTGCGCGACCGCGCCCTCACCTCGCTCTCCGGCGGCCAGCAGCAGCGGGTCGCGATCGGCTCGGTGCTCACCGTCCACCCCCGGGTGCTGGTGCTGGACGAGCCGACCTCGGCGCTCGACCCGGGCGCCGCCGAGGAGGTGCTGGCGGTGCTGCAGCGGCTCGTCCACGACCTCGGCACCACCGTGCTGATGGCCGAGCACCGGCTGGAGCGGGTCGTCCAGTACGCCGACCAGGTGCTGCTGCTGCCCGGACCCGGCCTGGCCCCGGAGCTCGGCGAGCCGGCGGAGGTCATGGCGCACTCCCCCGTGCACCCGCCGGTGGTCGCGCTCGGCCGGGCCGCCGGCTGGTCGCCGCTGCCGCTGTCCGTCCGCGACGCCCGCCGCCGGGCCGCCGGGCTGCGCGCCCGGCTCGCGGACCGCACCCCGCCCGCGGCCGCGGCGCCGGGCGGCGAGGTGCTGGCCGCCGTCGACCGGCTGGTGGTCAAGCGCGGGCCCGTCCCGGCGCTGCGCGGCATCGGCCTGGAGCTGCGGGCCGGCGGGACCACCGCGCTGATGGGCCGCAACGGCGCCGGCAAGTCGACCCTGCTCGGCAGCCTGGTCGGCCTGCACGCCCCGTCCGGCGGCAGCGTCCGGGTCGGCGGGCTCGTCCCGCACAAGGCCCGGCCTGCCGAACTCGTCCGGAGGATCGGCCTCGTCCCGCAGGAGCCCCGCGACCTGCTCTGCACCGAGAGCGTCGGCGCCGAGTGCGCCGCCGCCGACAAGGACGCCGGCGCACCCGCCGGCACCTGCCGGACCCTGGTCGCCGGGCTGCTGCCCGGCCTGGCCGACGACCGGCACCCGCGCGACCTCTCCGAGGGCCAGCGGCTCACCCTGGCGCTGGCCGTGGTGCTCACCGCCGCGCCCCCGGTGATCCTGCTGGACGAGCCGACCCGCGGCCTCGACTACGCCGCCAAGGCCCGCCTGGTGACGGTGCTTCGCGGCCTCGCCGAGGCCGGGCACGCGGTGCTGCTGGCCACCCACGACGTCGAGCTCGCCGCCGAACTCGCCCACCGCACCGTGGTGCTGGCCGAGGGCGAGGTCGTCGCCGACGGACCGACCGCCGACGTCGTCACCGCCGCACCGGCGTTCGCCCCGCAGATCGCCAAGGTCCTCGCGCCGCAGCAGTGGCTGACGCTCCGTCAGGTCACTTCGGAGCTCGGGGAGGAACTGTGAGCACGCCGGCCGGGCCGGCCCCGCTCGGGCGGCGCTCCGGTCCGGCGCTCGCCCTGCTGTCGGCGATCGGCGTCGCCGCCTTCGGCTGGCCGCTGCTCGCCTCCCCCGGCTCCGACCTGGTCGGCCACTCCGCCGACGCACCCTGGCTGTTCGCCCTGATGCTGCCGCTGCTGCTGGCCGTGGTGGTCGCCCAGATCTCCGAGGGCCGCTCGGCGGGCGGCGGCGCCCCCGGCCTGGACGCCAAGGCCGTCGCCCTGCTCGGTGTCCTGGCCGCGGCGGGCGCGGCACTGCGGCCGCTCGGCGCGGGCACCGCCGGCCTGGAGCCGATGTTCTTCCTGATGGTGCTGGCCGGCCGGGTGCTCGGGGCGGGCTTCGGCTTCGTGCTCGGCGCGGTGTCGATGTTCGCCTCGGCGCTGCTCACCGGCGGGGTCGGCCCGTGGCTGCCGTTCCAGATGCTCGCCATGGGCTGGGTCTGCCTCGGCGCCGGGCTGCTGCCGGGCCCGGCCGCCCTCCGCGGCCGCGGCGAGCACCTGCTGCTCGCCGGGTACGGGGCGCTCGCCGCGGTGGCCTACGGCACGGTGATGAACCTGCAGGGCTGGCCGTACATCGCCGGGCAGGCGAGCTCGATCGCCTTCGTCCCGGGCGACCCGCTGTCGGCGAACCTGCCGCGCTTCGCCCTGTACTGCCTGACCACCTCGCTCGGCTGGGACCTGCCGCGGGCCGCGCTCACCGCCGTGCTCTGCCTGACGGTCGGCGGGCCGGTGCTGCGGGCGCTGCGGCGCACCACCCGCCGGGCCGCGTTCGGCGCGCCGGTGGCCTTCGCCCCGCCGGCCGGGACGCGTGCGGCAGCGGACGCCGACGAGCCCGCCGAGCAGCACTGAGGGGGGTGCGGCCGGCGGCCGCACCCCCCTCACCGTTCGGATCCCGTCAGGCCTTCGGCCCGGCGGACTGCACCACCTCGAAGGACCACAGCACCGAGTCGGCGGCGGCGGGCCGCTTCGGCGCCTCGCCGCCCCCGGCCGGCGGACCCTGGCGGTGCGCGGCCTGCATCGGCCCCTCCATCCAGGCCTTGAACGCCTCCTCGCTGGCCCACCGGGTGTACACCAGGTACTGGTCGGTGCCCTCGACCGGGCGCAGCAGCTCGAACCACTCGAAGCCGTCGGAGTTCTCCACGGCCCCGGCGCGGGCGGCGAACCGCTTCTCCAGGGTCTCCCGCATCTCGGCCGGCACGGTCAGCACGTTGATCTTCACTACGGACATGCCTCCCATCCTGCACCACCTCACACCCGGACGGCGGTCAGGCCCCGGCGCGTCCGGAGAGGACGAGCGCCCAGCCGAGGCAGCCGAAGGCGGCGGTGTTGAGCACCGCGCGGACGGTGTTCCAGCGCACCCAGGTCTGCTCGAAGGCGGCCCGGACGGCGGCCGGGTCGGTGAGCGAGCCCGGTTCGCCGGCCGCGGCGAGCCGGTCGTTGAGCGGCACGTTGACCGCCATGGTGACCACCAGCACCACCAGGTAGAGCACGGCGGCGGCGGCGATCCAGGGCAGGGCCGGCCGTCCCGTGCCGCCGAGGTGGAGGGCGCCGGCCGCGACGGTGAGCAGCAGCGCGCCGACGAAGGCCGCGGCGAACCAGCCGTTGAGGATGGCGGTGTTGATCCGCTGCATCGCCTCGACGAAGGTGTGGTCGCCGCTGCGCCCGAGGCCCGGCATCACCGAGCAGGCGAACGCGTAGAAGAGGCCCGCCATCAGTCCTGTCGCGACGGCGGCCGCGAGCAGCAGTGCCGTTGCCATGGGTCGCACCTCCGATTCCCCCCGGATCCGTGTCATGCCGTCAAGTCAACCGGCGCCCCGCCCCGCTGCCCATCGCCGAGCCGCTCACCCGCATACGCACGCGTCCAACCCCTCGGGGGCTGCTGCTTCTAGGCTTGCCGCATGAACGCAGTCGACGGACTCGCCGGCCTGCTCGCCGCGCCGCGGGCGCAGGGGGCGTTCCTGCTGCGCTCGGTGCTGGCCCCGCCGTTCGCGGTGGCGGTGCGCGACGAGGCGCCGCTGACGGTGGTCAGCCTGGTCAGCGGTACGGCCTGGATCGTTCCCGCGGTCGGCGGTCCGGCCGTGCTGGCGCCGGGCGACCTGGCGATCGTGCGCGGCCCGGAGCCGTACACGGTGGCGGACCGGCCGGAGACGCCGGTGCGGGTGGTGATCCACCCGGGGCAGGTGTCCACCGATCCGCAGGGCGTCCCGCTGTGCGAGGAGATGGACCTCGGCGGGCGGTCCTGGGGTGAGCGGGCGGACGGTGCGACGGTGATGCTGACCGGCACCTATCAGCTGCGCGGGGAGGTGAACGGGCGGCTGCTGCGGGCGCTGCCGCCGGTCGCGGTGGTGCCCGCGGACGCCTGGTCCTCGCCGCTGCCGGCGCTCCTCGGCGAGGAGATGGACCGGGACGCGCCGGGCCAGGAGGTGGTGCTCGACCGGCTGCTGGACCTGCTGCTGATCACGGCGCTGCGCGAGTGGTTCGCCCGGCCGGAGGCCGCCCCGCCGCGCTGGTACCGGGCCTCCGCGGACCCGGTGGTGGGCCGGGCGCTGCGGCTGCTGCACCGCCGGCCGGCCGAGCCGTGGACGGTGGCCTCGCTGGCGGCGGAGGCGGGGGTGTCCCGGGCGGCGCTGGCGCGGCGCTTCACCGAGCTGGTCGGCGAGCCGCCGATGGCGTACCTGACGGGGTGGCGGCTGGACCTGGCGGCGGACCTGCTGCGCGAGCCGGACGCGACGCTCGCCGCGGTGGCCCGCCGGGTCGGCTACGGCAGTCCGTTCGCGCTGAGCAGCGCCTTCAAGCGGGTGCGCGGGGTGAGCCCGCGGGAGCACCGCGCGGGCTGATCCGGCCGCCGCGGCCGGGGAAAACCGGTCGCAGCCGGGCCGCCGCGCGGCCTACCGTGCCCGGATGACCCTGGACATCGCACCCGGCGCCGGCCGGGACAGCTGGCCGGACGCCCATCTGCGGCGCCTCGTGGCGTCCTACCGCGCGGCGGGGCTCTCCGCGGCGGCCGCCGAGCGGCTGGCCGAGCAGCAGCGCGCGCAGGCGCAGACGTGGACGGTCGCGGAGATCCGGGCGGACGGCCGTCCGGTCGGCACCGTCGCCGTCGGGGTCGCGGACCGCGAGGGCACCCCGGTCGGCCGGATCGGCGAGGTGTGGACGGAGCCCGGGTACGGGCGGCTGCGCCCGGACGCGCTGGGGTGGGCCGAGCGGTGGTGCGCCGAGCGCGGGGCGGTGCGGGTCGAGGCGCGGGTGACGGGCCCGGACCCGCTCTTCGACGGGTACGCGGTGCGCGGTCAGAACCGGCTGAAGGAGCTGACCGCGGCGGCCGCGGAAGCGGGACCGGGCGCCGTGACGGCCCGTCCGATGACGGCCGAGGAGTACCCGGCCTGGCGGGCGCAGCAGGAGGAGGCGTACGTCCTCGACATGCTCCGCGCCGGTTCGCACACGCAGGAGCAGGCCCGGGCCAAGTCGGCGGCGGACTTCGCCCGGATGCTGCCCGAGGACATGGCCACGCCCGGCCAGGCCGTGCTGGTGCTGGAGGCCGAGGGGCGGACGGTCGGCACCGGCTGGCTGCACCACGGCTTCCTGCCGGGCGTCACCTTCGGCTGCTCGCTGGACGTCCTCCCCGCGGAGCGGGGCCGGGGCCTCGGCCGGGCGGCGATGGCGGCCGGCGAGCGGGCGGCACTGGCGGCCGGGGACGGCGCGCTGATGCTGAACGTCTTCGGCGGGAACACCGTGGCGATGAACCTGTACACCGCGGCCGGGTACCGGGTGGTCGAGGAGAGCCGCTCGCGGGACGTCAGCGGCGGCACCGGGGCGTAGTGGTGGCGCACCGCGGGGACGGCGGGGTGTCACCGACCGTTCATCCCGGCCGTTTCACCACCAAATAGGACAAGGCCACCGTTCGACACAGGACCTCCCTGTCCTACCCGTGCAACCTCCTGCATAATCGGGCGCGTTCGTCACACCGACCGAGGAGGACCGGCCGATGCCGGGAGAGCTCTGCCCGCTGTGCGGCACGGTCCGGACGGCCGTCGGCTGCGCGTGCGCCTCCTCGTCCCCGGATGTCACCGACACGGCCGTGCTGCCCCACATGGAGGGCCCGCCGCTGGTCAGACCCTACGTCGCCGCGGGCGGCGGCCACGGCCGGCCGTACCCCGGGCCCGGCCCGGACCCGTTCGCGACAACCCTGCTGCCGCCGGCCCCGCCCGCGGCGCGCCCCGCCGCTCCGCCGCCGCCGTCCGCACCGCCGGCCGTCCCGCCGCAGCGCCCGGCCCCCGGGGCCGGACCCGCCGCGGCCGGCGGCGGGGACCTCGGCGTCTTCGACTTCCACGGCACCCCGCGGCAGCGGCCCGGCGGCCGGGCCGAGCGGCGCGAGAGCGCCCAGCTGGTCGCCGGCCGGCGCCGCACCGCGGTGATCGCCGCCGGCCTCGGCATCGCGGTGGTCGGCGCCGGTCTGGCGCTGGCCCTGTCGCCGTCCTCGGACAAGCCGAACCTCGACCAGGCGCTGCCCGTCCCCTCCGGCACCGCCGACGTGGCGCCGCCGGACACCGGGCAGCCCGAGCCGTCGACGACCGCGAGCGCCTCGGCCGGCAGGACGTCCTCGGCCTCCCCGACGCGCACCGCCAGGGCCACCGCGAGCCGGGCGCCCGCGGCCGCGCTCAGCCCGGCCGGGTCGGCCCCGGCGAGCGCCAGCGCCGCACCGCCGGTGGCACCCAGTACCTCGGCGACGGCGCGGGTGCTCAAGCCGGGCGACTCGGGCACCGACGTCCGGGCGATGCAGCAGATGCTGATCACCGTCTCCTGCGGCGACCTCAACGTCTGGTTCGCCACCGGCACCTTCGACTCCTGGACGCAGTGGATCCTGAGCGAGTTCCAGCGGGACGCCCGGATCAAGGGCGACGAGCGCAACGGCACCCAGTACGGTCCCAAGACCCGCGCCGCCCTGGAGAAGGCCTCGGCCGACCCCAACTGCTGACGGCGGTCGGTCCGGCGGCGGGTCAGACGGGCACCAGGCCCCGGCCGACCAGTTCGAGCACCAGCACCACCGCGGCGGACTCCACGGCGAGCAGCGCGACCAGGACGAACAGCTGCACCGCGCCGGCCTGCACCGGCCCGGCGCCGCCGAGCAGCATGCCGACGAACGCGCCGGGCAGCGTGACCAGGCCCACCGTGCGGGTCTGGTCCAGCACCGGGACGAGCGCGGTGGCCGCGGCCGTCCGGCAGATCTCCAGCCGGGCGTCGCGGTCCTCGAAGCCGAGCGCCAGCGCCGCCTCCACCTCGCCGCGGCGGGTACGCAGCTCGTCCAGTGCCCGTCGGCCGGCCAGCGAGGTGGCGGTGAGCCCGCCGCCGATCAGGATGCCGGCGATCGGGATCAGCGCGATGCCCTTGTGCGGCAGCAGCCCGGTGGCGAGCAGCAGCACCAGCACCGGCAGCACCCCGGCGCCGATCGGCAGGGCGGCCCACGCCCAGCCCGGGCCGGTGGTCATCCGCCGGCCCGCCGTGCGCACCGCCACCCCGAACATCAGCAGCACGAACAGCGCGGACGTCCCCAGCGAGCCGACCACCCAGGAGATGACCAGCGCCACCACGCCGAGCTGCACCACGGCGCGCAGCCCCGCCCGCAGCACCGCGTGCCCGTGCCCGAGCCGTCCCCGGCCGGCCACCGCGACCGCCGCGGCGAGCAGCAGCGCGATCTCGACGCCCAGCAGCCAGGTGACCGGCAGCAGCTGCCCGGCCGGCGCGGCCACCGGTCAGATCCAGCTGGTGAACCACATCCGGTCCTGCCACTCCGACATGGGGATCACCTCCGCCGTGTACAGCGGGTAGAAGTAGGCGAAGCAGCCGACCACCGCGAAGACCACGAGTCCGGCGCCGGCCGCCCCCCAGATCCGGCGCCGCCGGCTGCAGCCCGCCGGGCCGAGCATCGCGCCCAGCATCTGGGCCACCGCCAGGCACAGGAACGGCACCAGGATGACCATGTAGAAGGAGAAGATCGTCCGCTCCTGGTAGCCGAACCAGGGCAGGTAGGTCCCGGCGACGCCGGCCAGGATCGCGCCGGAGCGCCAGTCCCGCCGGAACGCCCAGCGCCACAGCGCGTAGGCCAGGGCGAAGCAGGCGGCCCACCACAGCAGCGGGGTGCCGAGCGCGAGGATCTGCGAGGCGCAGCCGCCGTTCGCGGTGCAGCCGTCCTGGCCGGCGGTGAGCTGCTGCCAGTACATGGACACCGGGCGGCCCTGGACGAGCCAGCTCCACGGGTTGGACTGGTAGGTGTGCGGCGAGGTCAGGCCGGTGTTGAAGTCGTACATCTGGGCGTGGTAGTGCCACCAGCTGCGCAGCGCGGACGGCACCCAGGTCATCGGCACCTGCGGCAGCGGGAGGTCCACCACCGGGGTGCGCGGCATCGACAGGCCGGCCCGGTGGTCGGCCCAGTGCCGGTCGAAGCCGCCGTCGCTCGCGAACCAGCCGGTCCAGGAGGCGGTGTACACCAGCAGCGCGACGCCGACCGTGGAGAGCAGACCGGGCAGCAGGTCGCGGCGGAGCAGGCTGCGGGTCGGCCGGTGGGCGCCGGCCCCGCGGCGGCCGGCGCGGTCCCACAGCAGCGTCAGCACGGTGAACACCAGCAGGACCTGCAGGCCGTTCCACTTCACCGCGGCGGCGCAGCCGAGCAGGGCGCCGGCGCCGATCCGCCAGGGCCGCAGGCCGAGGCGGACCTCGTCGGCGGCCCGGCCGCCCTCGGCGCGGGCCGCGGCGAGCACCTGCCGGGTGCGGTCGCGGTCGACGAGCAGGCAGCCGAAGGCGCCGAGCACGAAGAACATCGACACGCCGTCCAGCAGGCCGACCCGGCTCATCACGAAGTGCAGGCCGTCGACGGCCATCAGCAGGGCCGCGGTGCAGCCGAGCAGGGTGGAGGAGAAGAGCCGCCGTCCGATCCGGGCGAGCATCAGCACCGAGAGGGTGCCGAGCAGGGCGACCATCACCCGCCAGCCGAAGGGGTGCAGGCCGAACACCCACTCGCCGAGCGCGATCACCCACTTCCCGAGCGGCGGGTGGGCGATGAACGCGGGCTCGGCGGTCAGCGGGATCTTCTGCGGGGAGGAGATGATCTCCCGGTTGGCGAGGTCCGGCCAGACGCCCTCGTAGCCCTGGTGCAGCAGCGACCAGGCGTCCTTGGGGTAGTAGGTCTCGTCGAAGACGAAGGCGTCCGGCTTCGCGAGGCCCCAGAAGCGCAGCAGTCCGGCGAACAGGGCGACGGCGATCGGGCCGAGCCAGTCGGCGTGCCGCAGGATCCACGGCAGCGGGCCGCGCCGGACGGCCGGCGGCGGGGCTGCGGCGGGGACGCCGGTGGCCGGTGCATGCTCGGTGACTGCCGGATGCGCCATGGTCTCCCGCCGCTCCTCGTTCGGTGTCGCGGCGGACGCGGCGGTCGCGGGCTGACGGGTCGCAGGCCCGGACTGGTGCTATGTCGCCTTTGTCGGAGTGATCCTAGCCCGGCCGCGCGGTGCCGTTGTCCACCGCGCCCGCGGTTTGACCCTCGACCTGGTCGAGGGGGCAGAGTCGGCGGTGTGGACAGCGGACTTCACAGCATCGGCGAGACCGCCCGGCTGAGCGGACTCACCATCAGCGCCCTGCGCTTCTACGACGGCGCGGGCGTGTTCGGCCCGGCCCGGGTCGACCCGCAGACCGGCTACCGCTGGTACGCACCGGAGCAGCTCGCCGACGCCCGGCTGATCGCCCGGCTGCGGCGGGTCGGCATGCCGCTCGCGGAGCTCTCGCGGGTGCTGGCCGGCGGGCCCGGCGAGGCCGCGGCCGCCCTGGACGCGCACCTGCGCCGGCTGGAGGAGGGGCTGGCGGACGCCCGCCGCGAACTGTCCACCGTCCGACACCTGCTGGAACTGAGGGAGAACCCCGTGCAGAGCACCCGACTGACCCTGCCCGCCGCCGAGCTCGCCGCCGCCCTGGACGCCGTCCGCTTCGCGGTCGGCCCCGACGGTTCGCTCCCCCAGGTGGCCGGGGTGCTCTTCGAGACCGACGGCGCGGTGCTGCGCCTGGTCGCCACCGACCGGTACCGCCTGGCCGTCTCGGAGGCCGCGCCGGGCACGGTCGAAGGGCCGGCCGTCGCCGTGCTCGCACCGACCGCGTTCGTGGACGGCCTGCGCGGCCTGCTCGCCGGCGCGGGCGACGGCACGGCCGAGCTGACGGTGGCCGAGGGCACGCTGGCCGCCGCGGCGGGCGGTCGCGAGGTGACCGGCAGTCCGGTGCCGGCCGACTTCCCCGACTACCGCCCGATGCTGCGCATGGAGCCCGTCCGCCGGGTGGAGATCGCCGCGGACGCGCTGCGCGACGGTCTCGGCACCGGGCCCGTGCGCACCGTGCGCCGGGACCAGGACGGGGTGGACTTCCCGGTCTCGGAGCTCGCCGTCTCCGCCGACGGCGTCCTCACGGTCGGCGGTGCGGCGGCCGAGGAGGACGGGCTGCGCGTCCGGGTCAACCGGGACTTCCTGCTGGAGGCGGTCGGTGCGGGCGCCCGCGGGCAGCTCGTGCTGGAGCTCGGCGGCCCGGTCGCCCCGCTGGCCGTCCGCTTCCCCGACCGTGCGGGCACCTTCTCGCTGCTGATGCCCACCGCGCCCTGAGGGGCCGGGGCCGGCCCTCGTGGAGACCGGAGGATGCAGGTACGCGGCCGTTGGGGTGAATCGCACACGGTGCGCCGAATCCGTGGAGACCGCGGCGATGTCCTCGGGCATATGCCGATCGCTCCCTACGGTGGTTCCGCCGCCCGCGGCACCCGGTCCACCGTCCGGCCCCGCGGCGGCACCACGGCGACAGGAGTCCCGCATGGCCGATCACCCCCCGCCGGCCGTGACCCCTGCCGCCGGCCGGGACGTCATCCGCCCCGCCGCGAGCGCCCGCCGTGCCGGGAGCGCGGCCGCTGCGAGGGGTGCCGGGTGATCAGCTGGCGCGCGAGCTGGTCGAGGCAGATCGCCGCCGCCACGGGAGGCAGCCCGGCGACGATGACGTCCGGCACGGTCTGCGCGACGCCGCAGACGCAGAGCCCGGTGGCGACGGCGGAGAACGCCAGGACGACCGTCCAGGCGTGCAGCGCGCGCCGGCCGTCCAGGGCCGCCCGGAGCACCGACAGGCAGCCGGCGAGCCAGGGCCCGTAGACCACGACCGGCCAGAGCGGGGACAGCCCGCCGGGCACCCGGGCGAGGGCGAGGTCCTGCAGCGGCGGGTAGGAGAGGACCCACCCCAGCACGCACACGACCGTCACCGCGACGGCGAGCGTGGTGCGGAACAGTTCGCTCAGCGCCTCCTCGCGCCGCGCCTCGGCGGCCCGCACCCGGCGCCGCTTCCGCGGGGTCCGCGGCGGCGGCGGGACGGGCCGCGGCAGGGAATCGTCGACCGGGGCGGCCTGGCTCGGCACGAAAACGCCGGAACTCCAGGCGCCGGACATTTCGACGGTCGGCGACGCATACCATCCGACGTCGGCGGCGAGCGGGCCCATCACCCCCTCACAATGGTCATCGGAACCCGAAAACAGCGGGTCATTTCCGTACGGACGAAAGAATTCCAGCAACGGGTCATGCACGGGGCGGCTCATTCCCCGCGGCGGCCGCGGAATGGGCGGCCGGCGACGCCTCCGGGACGTCGGCGGCGCGCGGCCCCGGGGGCAGTGGGGCACTGCCGGGAACGGCGAACCGGCATTCCAGGCGGCGCAGCGTCCGGAGGAAGTCGGCGAGGATCCGGGAACAGTGCCACAGGACGACGCGCCGGCCGTTGCGCACCAGGTAGCCGGTCTCCACGTCACCCGCGGCGTTCTGCCGGTCCGGGACGAAGAGCCAGGCACCGAGGCTGCAGATCGGGTCGCGCTCGGAGCTGTGCGGGGTGGCTGGGTCAGGCATGGGAATCACACCACGGTCAACGAAGCGATCTTCCACCCGGGTGTGCGGAATTCGGGCGACATTCCGTATGAACGCCCGTGCGCGCTCTGCGGATCTCCTCGCAGGTGGTGCGGTCGAGCATATGCGCAACACCGCTCGCCGAATTTTCCCATCCGTGCGGCGCGCACCGCGGTTGTGCCACGCCACGCTCTCCGAAATTACCCGGACGCCACGCACCGGAGGAACGTTTCCTCTGATTCCGATCTTCAAAGCGGTGCTGTAGGGTCACTCTCTTGCAGCGTTCCATCGCGAATTATCAGCCGATGTGGCCGGCAAGCCTGCACGTAGGGGGTTTGGGTTGCTCAGCACGAACGAATACCTGGATGTCCGGCGGCTCCACGGCCAGGGGTGGTCGATCTCGGCGATCGCCCGGCATCTCGGACGGGACCGCAAGACCGTCCGGCGGTACCTGTCCGGGAACCGCAAACCCGGGGTGCGCACCCCGGCCGAGGACGTCTTCCTCTCCTTCCTCCCGTACTGCCGCCTGCGGCTGGCGGACGACCCGCACCTGCCGGCGACCGCGCTCCTCGACGAGATCACCGACCTCGGCTACCGCGGCGGCTACTCGACCTTCACCCGGGCCCTGCGCAGACACCGCCTGCGCCCGCCCTGCGGACACTGCCACCTCGGCGTCCCCGGCGGCGCGACGGACGGACCGGAGACCGACCAGGAGGAGATCCGGTTCGGCTGGACGGACCTCGCCGAGTCCCGGCCCGGCTGGGACGGCGGCACGAAGGCCCATCTGCTGACCGGCTCGCTGCGCCGGTCCCACCGCTGGCGCGGGGTCCTCCTCGACAGCGACGACTTCCCGCAGGTGCTGGAGGCCGTCGACCACCTGCTGCGGCGGCTCGGGGGCACCGCCCCGCGGTGGCGCTTCGACCGCGCCGCCCCCGTCCGGTGCCCGACAACCGGCCGGCTGGCCAAGGAGTTCGCGCCGGTGGGGCGGTACTACGGGGTGGAGATCGAGCTGGAGGCCGTCGGCCCCACCGCCGAGGAGGAGCGGCGCACCGCGGCCGCCGGGCAGCACTGGCGCAGCGTCGTCGACGACCTCGGTCCGCGCGCGGCGCAGCAGATCCTCGACCGCCTGGCGGCGTGGTCCGACGACCGGCTCCCGGCCGGCGACGGCGGGCCGTCCGCCGCCCCTGCGCTGGGCGCGCTGCCGCCGACGCCGTTCCCCGCCTGCGTACGCACCCTCCGCACGGTCGACCAGCGCGGCCTCGTCCACTTCCGCGGCAACCGCTACGCCGTTCCGCCCGACCTCGCCGGGGCACTGGTGGAGGTCCGGCACCGGCTGGACGAGCCGCGGCTGTCGATCACCGCGTCGAGCGGTGCGGTCATCGCGCGCCACGTGCTGGCCCCGCGCGGCGCGGGCCGGACGGTGGCCGACGGCGACACGGTCTTCGTGCTGGAGCGTCCGCCCCGCACCGTCCCGTCCGGTTCGGCGGGCTGTCCGGACACCGGGGTCCGCCGCCCGCTGTCCGCGGAGGCGTCCGCCGAGGCCGAGGCGCTGCGCGGACAGTACGGGCGTGCCGCGCCGGCGGGGCCGGTGCGCCGCGCTCCGGGCGCCCCGCGCCGCGGCTGACCTCGACCGGCCGCAGCCGACCCGGCCTCAGGCGGCCGGGCTGATGTTGTGGTTGAAGTGGAAGACGTTCTCCGGGTCGTACTCGGCCTTGACGGCGGCCAGCCGGGCGAGGTTCTCGGCGCCGCGTCCCGCCGCGGCGCGTTCGTCGCCCTCGTCGCCGATGAAGTTGAGGTAGACGGCGCCGATCGACCAGGGCGCCATGTCGGCGCGGACGGCCTTCGTCCAGGCGCGGCCGCGCTCGTCGTCGGCCGGGTCCTCCCAGACCGCGAACGGGTGGACAGCCCAGGGGGCGGCCCGCCACGGGACGGGCCACTCGTGGCCGGCCGCCGCGACCGCTCCGCCGAGCGGGAAGACGATGTGCTGGCTCGGCGAGGGCACGATCATGTCCTCGGCCCGGGCAGTGAAGACGTCCACCGCCTTGTCCGGCAGGCCCGAGAGGTACTCGGCCGACCAGTAGTTCCGGAAGCCGGGCGGGTCGTCGAGCATGCACTGCAGGTCGGGGTACGGGATGTCGGTGACCACCTCGGCGGCGTGGCCGAGTCCGAGCATCGGCGCGAAGGCCGGGCGGGCGCTCTCCAGGTCGCCGGCGTAGGTGAGCAGGACGCCGACCGCGTGCTGCCCGACCAGCTGCGGCGGCACGAACTCCTCAGGCGGCGCGGTGAGGTGGATGAAGGCACCGCCGACCTCGTCCGGTGCGGCGTCCATGGTGTCGCGGTAGGCGCGCAGCACCTCCAGGCCCCGGTCGGCCTCGAAGAGCAGCAGGGCGATGGAGAAGCCGGGCAGCGGGTGCAGGCCGAGGGTGAACTCGGTGACCACGCCGAAGTTGCCGCCGCCGCCGTGCAGTGCCCAGAACAGCTCGGGGTTCTCCTGCGCGCTGGCGTGCACCCGGCGGCCGTCGGCGGTGACGAGGTCGGCGGCGAGCAGGTTGTCGCACATCAGGCCGAAGCGGCGCTCCAGCCAGCCGGAGCCGCCGCCGAGCGCGAAGCCGCCGATGCCGGTGGTGGAGGCGCGGCCGCCGGTGGTGGCGAGGCCGTGCGGCTGGGCGGCCCGGTCGAGGTCGCGCATCAGGGCGCCGCCGCCGACCCGGGCGACCCGGGCGTCCGGGTCGACCTGCACCCCGTTCATCCGCCGCAGGTCGAGGACGAGGCCGCCGTCGACCAGGGCCTGCCCGCTCACCGCGTGGCCGCCGCAGCGGACGGCGGTCTCCAGGCCGCGGCTGCGGCCGAAGGCCAGGGCCGCGGCCACGTCGGCGGGCCCCTCGCACTGGGCGATCACCGCGGGCCTGCGGTCGATCATGGCGTTGTGGATGGTCCTGGCCTCGCCGTAGGCCTCGTCGCCGGGCAGCAGTACCCGGCCGGCGAAGCCCTCGGCCAGTTCTTCCGGACGCAGGCCGCCGTTCGCAGGGGGTGCCATGGTGAGCCGTCCTTCCGGCCGGTGCGGGACCGCCGCGGCCGGCGGCCCCGCTTCCGACAGTAGGCCGGACGGGTGAAGGCCGCATCCGAGCCGGATGCGGCCTGACAGCGGCTCAGGCCGCGGTCTGCAGCTCCCGCACGATCGGCCGGACCTGCGCCACCGCGACGACGGCGTTGTCCTGCGCCGGCGTCAGGTGGCCGCGCAGCCGCACCGCCAGCAGCACGATCCCCACCGTGCAGGCGGACATCGCCAGCAGGTACAGCGGCCAGGTGCCGGCACCGACGAGCAGCACGCCGACGGCCGGGCCGACCGCGATGGCCATCTGCTTCACCAGGGCGTGCGCGGCGTTGTAGGTGCCGAGCAGCCGGGCCGGGGCGAGGTCGGCCACGATCGGGCCGAGGGTCGGGGCGAGCATCGACTCGCCGACGCCGAACAGCGCGTACACGGCGACCACGGCGACGGTCGCGGCGAGCGCGTCCGAGCGGACCAGGCCGGCGACCAGGGCGGCCGTCCAGGCGCCGAGCCAGACCACGCCGGCCGCGGCCATCGCGGTGGTGCGGCGGCGGCGCTCGGTGAGCCGGACGACGACCATCTGCAGCAGCACGATGGTCAGCGCGTTGGCGCCGATCGCCAGGCCGAGCACGGACGGCGCGGTGCCGACCGTGTCGGTGGCGAAGGCGGCGACACCGGACTCGAACTGCCCGTAGCAGGTGAAGAAGATCAGACCGGCGAGCAGGCAGAGCCGCAGCATGGCCTTGTCCTTCACGACCGCGCGCAGGCCCTGGCCCTGCCCCCGGGCCGCGCCGTGCCCGGCGGCCGGGACGGGCTCCGCCTGCGGGATGCGGGCGGTGCCGGCCACCAGGGCCAGGCCCAGCAGGGTCAGCGCCTCGATGGTGAACAGCCGGGTCAGGCTGGCCGGGTCGGCGGGGTCGACGATCTGGCCGCCGACCAGGGCGCCGATGCCCATGCCCAGGTTGACCAGGGTGAACTGCAGGGCGAAGGCCCGCGACCGGCCGGCCCGGCCGGTGCTGCGGACGATCATCGTGGCGAGCGCCGGCTGGCAGGCGGTGATGCCCGCACCGAAGAGGAACGAGGAGACCAGCAGGGTCGGCGCGGTGGCGGCCTGCCCGAAGGCGAAGGCGCCGACCGCGGCGAGCGCGGCACCGCCGAGCAGCACCGGGCGCGGCCCGTACCGGTCGATGCCGCGGCCGGTGAACGGCAGCACCGCCAGCGCCGCGAGCGCGAAGACGGTGAACACCATCCCTGCCGCGAGCGAGCCGAGCCCCCGCACCTGGTCCACGTACACGAACATGTACGGCATCGTGAACCCGCTGCCGAACGCGCTCAGCGCGTTGCCGATCTGGACGCGGCGCAGCGGGCCGCCCGCTCCGTCCGCCCGCCGTGCCCACTGCTTCACCGTGCCGGTCACCGTGCACACCCCTTCGTCGTCGCGGAAGGTTGAACCCTTCCTGCTTTAACACTGCAAGATTTCAGAGCTAAAATCTAAGTCTTCGAAGACTCAGCTGTCAAAGGCTTAACAGCTGCACCATGCGTGGGAGAATGACGGCCATGAGCACACGCAAGCCGGACGAGCCGGCTGCCTCCGAGCTCGGCATCGCCGAGCAGGTGGCCCTCTACCAGCGGGAATTCCCCACCGTGGACCCGCAGGTCGAGACGATCGTGTCCACGCTCTCCCGGCTGTCCCGCCGGATGAACGTGGCCTACAGCCGCCAGCTGGCTGTGCTGGGAATCACGTCCGCCGAATGGGAGGTGCTCAAGGCCCTGGTCTTCGCGGGCAGCCCCTACCGGCTCGGCCCGAGCGACCTCGCCAAGCGGCTGGGCCTCACCCCGGCGGCGATGACCCACCGGATCGACCGGATGGTCGCCGACGGCCTGGTCACCCGGGAGCGCGACGAGGCCAACCGGGTCCGGGTGATCGTCGAGCTGACCGAGCCCGGCCGCGACAAGTGGCTGGAGCTCATGCGGATGGCCGCCGTCTTCGAGGCGGACCTGCTGCAGGACATCACCGGCGAGGACCGGGGCGCGCTCTCCGCGATGCTCGGCCGGATGATGCGCCGGATCGAGCGGAGCCAGCCGGACGCCCTCGGCCGCACCGAGGACCTGGACTGACCCGCGCCCGGACGCGGAACGGGGACTGCCCCGGACGGAGGTTCCGTCCGGGGCAGTCCCGTTCAGCTCGGGTGGTGCGGGGTGGTGCGGGGTGACGCGGGTCAGCAGGCGCCGTTGTCGGTCCAGACGCCCCACTGGCCGCTGAGGGTCGGGTCCTCGCCCTGGGTCCACCACTTGTTGGTGTAGCTGTGGCCCTTCCAGGAGACCTTGGCGCCGGCGGTCGCGTAGACCGTGGCGGCGTTCCAGCTCGGGGCGGTGCAGGTGCCACCGGTCGGGCTGGCCGAGGTCGAGGGGGAGGTCGACGGCGAGGTCGACGGGGAGGAGCTCGGCGAGGCCGAGGAGCTGGGCGAGGAGCTCGGCGAGGCGGAGGCGGTCGGCGAGGTGGTCGGCGCCGGGCAGGAGGCGGCGGAGCCGTTGGTCGCGCTCACCATCGTGTCGAAGAGCGACGTCTGGGTACCCAGGTCGTACAGCGAGAAGGCGAAGGAGCCGCCGAGGCCGTTGCAGTGCGCGTAGTCCATCTTGGCCTGGATCGACTTGGCGTTCTCACCCGTCCAGAAGGTGGTGCCGTCGTAGAAGTACGAGGTCTTCGCCGCGTCGTCCCAGTAGGTGTTCGCCGCGTTGCCGACGAAGCTGCTGAGCTCCTTGTACATCTGGATGCCGGCGACGTTGCCCGACATCGCGGCGCCCGGGGCCGGGCCGGTCGCGCTCTGGAACAGGCCGTGGTTGGCACCGGCGGGGACGCCCGTCCAGCCGCGGTAGTAGAACGGCACACCCATGTTGATCTTCTTGGCGGGGAAGCCGCCGGGGATGCCGTACTGCGGGTCGCCGACCGTCCACGCCTTGACGGCGTTGTCGATCGAGTACTTGCCGGTGCCGCCCGGGACGGGGGTCATCGGGTCGCTCGGGTTGTTGTAGATCGGCGCCTGGTGGTTGGTCGGGCCGGTCTTGTCCCACGCGCCGTGCATGTCGTAGGTCATGACGTCGAGGAAGGTCAGGTACTGGCCGAGCTTGTCGGTCTCGACGTTCTTGATCTTGTCCTGGCCGGCGCCGACCGCGGCGGAGAGCGCGTAGCTCTTGCCGTCCGTCTTGCCCTGGGCGTCGAGCTGGGAGCGCAGCTCGGCCATCAGCGCGGTGAAGTTCTGCTTGTCGTTGGGCGAGGCGTGGTTGCCGGTGTGGCCGCCGCCGCCCGGGTACTCCCAGTCGATGTCGAAGCCGTCGAAGACGCCGGCCGCGGAGCCGGCGCCGCCGAAGCCGCCCTGCACGGGCAGGTTGCCCTTGATGAACATGTCGACGCAGGAGGAGACGAACTTCTTGCGCGCCGCGTCGGTGGCCGACACGTCGGAGAAGTACTTGGAGTAGGTCCAACCGCCGATCGACAGCAGCACCTTGAGGTTCGGGTTCTTCGCCTTCAGCTTCTTCAGCTGGTTGAAGTTGCCGACCAGCGGCTGGTTCCAGGTGTCGGCGACGCCGTCCACGCTGGTCGCCGTGTCGAAGGTCTTCTGGTAGTCGGCGTACGCGTCGCCCGCACCGTCGCCCGCGTTCGGGTCGTCCTCGTTCTGCGAGGCGGCCTTGGTCGCCTCGAAACAGGTGAGGTTGGTCGGGTCGATGTTGGCGAAGTCGTAGATCAGGTAGTCCAGCTTGGAGGCCACGCCGGTGTCCTGAACGGTCTTCAGGTAGTACGCGTTGGAGTAGATCGACCACTGGTCGAAGTACGCGACCTTGATGCCGCCCGAAGTGGCGGGCGCACCGGTCGAGTTGGTGGGGGCGGCCTGGGCGCTGGTGCCGGTCAGCGCGAGCGCGCCGCCGAGCAGCAGGGAGGCCGCGGTGCCTGCGGCGAGGAGGCCCACGCCGCGGCGGCGGCGGTGCCCGCTCGGCCGCGGTCGGGACGGAACGGAACGAAGCATGGCTGCGTGACTCCTGGTTGTGGGGGCGGTCCCGCGAGCCCCGGGGAGGTCGCGGCGGGTGGGACCGCCACGTCAGGGGCATGACAGGGAATTCGAACGTTGGCCTGCACACGCAAGAAGAACCAGGTGCGGGGAGGTGTGCCGAGCCGGTACCGACGGCCCGAACCGCCGGCACCGACCCAGGGGCTCCCTGCACCTGGCCACAAAAATGGACTAGACCAAACGTCCCGTCAAGAGTCGTCTCCTGGGCTTGAGGTGCCCTTAAGGTTCCGTTGGGATACGGCTCAGTACCGCACCGCCCGGCTCACGACGGCCTTGACCTGACCGCTCAGCGAGCGGTTGCTGGTGGCCGTGGCCTGCGCCGTTCCGCCCGCCGCGACCTCCGGAACGGTCACCACCACGGTGTCCAGCCGGTTGCCGCTCGCGTCCTGGAAGTCGACCTGCACCAGGTACTTCTGCGGGTCGCTCTGCCCATTGGCAACGGTGATGGGTACCTCGACCTTGCCGTCCGAGGACGTCACCGGGGTGCCCAGCTTCACGTCCCCGGCGGCGTCCAGCCCGCCCGTGACGTCGGCCACCGCCGAGGAGGCCGCCGCCTCCGCGGAGGCCACCGCGGATGCCGCCGAGGAGGCGAGGGCCCCCGCCGAGGAGGCCAGTTCGGAGGCCTTCGAGCCGATCGCGGCGGCCGCCGAGGAGGCGGCCGAGGTCGGCGAGGAGTCCGACGAGCAGCCGGCCAGTGCGGCACCGCCCAGCAGCGCGGCGGCGCCCAGGAGGGCTGCGGAACGGATCTGGAGGTTCATGGGTGTCTGCTCCTGTGGGAACGGCGGTTCTCGCGGGTGGGGGCCGGGTCCGGCAAGACCCGCCGGTCAGGACAGCCCCGCGCCCTCCTGCATGGCGGCCTGCTCGACCTCCCGGATCTCCCGTCGGCGCACGGTGTCCTGACGGCGCGTCACCACCGCGGCCGCGCCGATCGCGCTCGCGCCGAAGGCCAGCAGCCCGACCCACGGCCGGTCCAGCACGTGGCCGAGCGCGTGGTCCAGCGAGTAGCGGCCGGCCCCGGAGATGCCCAGGGCCAGCCCGCAGGTGCCGAGCAGGCCGGGGTACTCGAAGCCGCCGCCCATCGCGAAGAAGCCGGCGGGGGCGTGCACGGCGATCGCGCCCGCCATCGTCCCGGCCACCACCGAGCCGGCCACCGGCGTGGCCAGGCCGAGCACGAGCAGCGCCCCGCCGCCGGCCTCGCCGAGCCCGGAGGCGACGGCGTTGGGCCGGCCCGGCTCGTAGCCCATGTGCTCCATGGCCTGGGCCGTCCCTTCGATCCCCCCTCCGCCGAACCAGCCGAAGAGCTTCTGCGCGCCGTGCGCGAACATCACTCCGCCCACGGCGGCGCGCAGGGCGAACAGGCCGAGGTCCTTGCGGTGCAGACTGGTCATGATGGGGCCCCTGGGTCGATGGCAGCACGTCCTCTCCATCCCAGCCCACGGGCCGAGGCCGCTCGACCCGGGACCGCCATCCGGGCGAACCACCGAGGAGCGCCATGACCGCGCCGGCCACACCCGTGTTCCACCTCGACGGGACGGAGGTCACCGACGAGCGGTCGCTGTTCACCGCGCTCGGCGCGGCCCTCCGCCCGCCGGACGGCTACTACGGCAGCAACCTGGACGCGCTCGCCGACTGCCTGCGCGGCGGCTACGGCCCCGAGCCGCCGTTCGTGCTGGTCTGGCACGCCTCCGCGCTCGCCGCCTCCGGCCTGGACCGGCGGATGCTGCTGGCCGGCCGCGAGTGCAGCTACTTCGAGGCGGTGCTGGACGTCCTGAAGCAGGGCGGCGTCACGGTGCGGCTGCGCTGACGGGCCGTGACGGCGTCCCCGGCCGCCGTTACGGAGCCGGAACACTCCGTGCAGAACCGGGCCGCCGGCGCCGGGCGTGGTCACGCCCGACACCCCGTGACCGGCGACCCGCAGGAGCACCCGTGAACCACCGCCCGACCGCCACCGCCCGCGCCGCTGCCACCGCCGCCGCCGTGCTCGCCCTCGCCCTCGGCGCGGTCGGCTGCGACGACGGCACCACCGCGGCCGGCAGCGGCGCGCCGGCCGCCGCGGCCTCCACCGCCACCGCGGCCGCGGCCGGGAACGGCTCCACCGCGAGTGCCGCGCCCGCCGGGACCGCGGGGCCGGGCTCGGCGGCCGGGACGGGCGGGGCCGCCGCGCAGGCGGGCACGGACCGCTGCCGCACCGCCGACCTGAAGGCCGACGTGCAGATCCAGGAGGCCGGCAAGGCCATGGTGATGCTGACCAACAAGGGCAGCCGCAGCTGCACCGTCAAGGGCTACCTCGGCTACGGCGGGCTGCTCGCCGACAACTCCCGCACCGACACCGCCACCCACCGGGTCGCCAAGCCCGGCCTGCCGGTCGCCGTCACCCTCAAGCCCGGCACCACCGCCTTCTCCGGGCTCTCCTGGAACAGCTGCGACAAGGCCGACGCGACCTGCGGCGTGCTCGCCGGCCTGGTGGTCACCCCGCCGGACGAGACCACCCGGCTGACCGCCACCGTGCTCGGCACCGACGGCAAGCCGGTCGTGCAGTTCCCCGTCGCGAAGGCCGGCTTCACCGTCGGCACCCTCCAGCCCTCCAACCAGGGCGTCCTGCTCGGCTGACGCCCGCGCTCCGCGGGGCCGGTCAGAAGAACGTCCGGACGAGGTCGACGACGCGCGGGCGGTCCGCGTCCGCGTCGTCGAGCACCGGGATCAGCGTCCACCGGTCGAAGGCCGTGCACGGGTGGGAGATCCCGAGGCGGACGACCTCGCCGACGGCGACCTCGGCGCCCCGCAGGTAGGCGTGCTGGTCGTTGAGGGCGCTCACCGTCGCACCGGTCAGCGGCTTGCCGCCGCGGACCTCCTGCGGGGCCGGCAGGCCGAGGTCGACCGGGAGGTCGCGCTTGCCGGCGTCCAGCAGGGCGAGGCCGGGCTCCGGGACGGACACCACCCGGGCCCAGCCGTGCAGCGCGGCGCGCAGCGGCTCGCCGGCGCCGCGGCGGCCGAACGGCGAGATGCCGCGGTAGAAGCCGTCGTCGTGGGCGAGGTAGGCGCCGGCCCGGACGACCACGCGGGTCCGGGCGTCGGCGAGCGGGGCGAGTTCCTCGGCGACGGTGTCGAAGAAGGCGCTGCCGCCGGCCGTCACCCACACCTCGTCCACCGCGTCGAACAGGCCCTCGCCGGCGAGCTGCCGGTGCAGTTCGGCCATCCCCCGCAGGTAGCCGGTCACGGCGGAGACGGAGGCCGGGGAGGCGTCCGGGCCGATCGGGCCCTCGTAGCCGCTGACGCCGGCCAGCCGCAGGCCGGGCGCGGCGTGCACGGCGCGGGCCACCTCGACCGCCTCGGAGAGCGTGCGGCACCCCGTACGGCCGCCGGGGGCGCCGAGCTCCACGCAGACGTCGACCGGGGCGGGCGCACCGCGCAGCGCCTCGGACATCAGGGCGACGGCGCGGGTGGAGTCGACCCAGCTCGCGAAGCGGAACTCCGGGTCGGCGGCGAGTTCGGCGGAGAGCCAGCGCAGCCCGGCCGGGTCGAGCAGGGTGTTGGCCAGGTGGATGCGGCGCAGCCCGAAGGCGCGGCCGACCCGCAGCTGCGGCAGGTTGGCGAGGGTGACGGCGCAGGCGCCCGCGTCCAGGTGGCGCTGCCAGAGGGCGGGGGCCATCGAGGTCTTGCCGTGCGGGGCGAGGCCGACGCCGGCCTGCTCGCACCAGGCGGCCATGGTGCGCAGGTTGTGGTCGAGGGCGGCGGCGTCCAGGGTCAGCAGCGGGGTGCCGAGGCCGTCCAGCCCGGGGGCGGTGGCGAGGTACTCGGCGACGGTGAGGCCCCACGCCTCGGCGGGGATCGCCTTGAAGCGGAAGTCCAGCCGTTCCCCGGCCAGTTCGGCCACCTTCGCCCGGTCGATCAGCTCCATCGCGCCCAGCCGTCCTCTCGCCCGCGCCCGCGGCGTCCCGGGCGTCCGACGGGCAGCCTATGCCGTCGCCGCCGGGCCGCGGGCCTACGGCGCCACCACGGGCCGCCAGGGGACGGGGCTGGAGAGGATCATCGAGCTGGCGGGCTGGCCGTAGGCGGCGAGCCGGTCGATGAGCTGTTCGAAGGCGACCATGCCGGGCACCCCGACCAGCAGGATGCAGCAGGCGCCGCCGGTGACCCGGTGCAGCTGGAAGACCTCGGGCCAGCGGGTCACCTCGGGGTCGCGGAGCACGCAGTGCGGGCCGTAGCACTGCATGGTGACCAGGGCCATCACGTTCAGGCCGGCCCGGGCGGGGTCGACGTGCGCGTGGTAGCCGGTGATCACCCCGTCGGCCTCCAGCCGGCGGACCCGTTCGGCGACGGCCGGGGCGGAGAGCTTCACCCGCCGGGAGAGCTCGTTGTAGGAGAGCCGGGCGTCGGCCTGCAGTTCGGCGAGCAGCAGCCGGTCGACGGCGTCCATGGCGACTCCCGGGGTCGGGTTTGCGTTCGCAAAGCGGATCGGCTCCAAGACCTTGTGTTCGTGAAGCCGGGGCGCGGTTTCGCTGCCCGCCGCCCATTCAAGACGGAACGGATGCCGCCGCACAATGGTGACCCCCACGATGGGAGTGGGACGTAACAGGACACACCAGGAGGAGTGCCATGGGCGGGGACACCGTCGACCGGCCGAATCTCGCCTTCGCGCCGCAGGGGGAGCCCGGCAACGGCACCCCGTACGCGCGCTACGCCATGCTGGACGTGCTGCACGGCCTGCAGCAGCCGCGCAGCAAGGTGCCGGCCGAGTACACGTTCATCGTCGCCACGCAGGTGATGGAGCTGCTCTTCGACCTGCTGCAGCGCGAGTGGGTCGCCGCCCAGCTGGCGCTGCGCGAGAACGACCCCGCCGGCGCGGTCGCCGCCCTGCGCCGCGGCACCCACATACAGGACGTGCTGGTCGGCTCCTGGGACCTGCTCGCCACCATGACGCCCGCCGAGTTCAACTCCTTCCGCGAGGTGCTGGGCGAGGCCTCCGGCTTCCAGTCCTCGGCCTTCCTGCGGCTGGAGTTCCTGCTCGGCAACAAGGCCGGCTCGCTGCTGCGGATGTACGAGGACTCCCCCGCCGTGCACGCCGAGCTCACCGAGGCCCTGAACGGCGCCAGCCTGTACGACGACGCGCTCGCCCTGCTCGCCCGCCGCGGGGTGGACGTGCCGCACGAGCCGACCCCGGGCCGGCACCGGCACAGCGCCGAGGTCGAGCAGGCCTGGCGCCGGGTCTACACCGACCCGGAGCTGGCCGAGCTCGCCCGGCTCGGCGAGGCGCTGCTGGACACCGCGGAGCGGGTCACCCGCTGGCGCCAGCGCCACCTCTCCTCGGTCAAGCGCACCATGGGCGCCAAGCCCGGCACCGGCGGCTCCAGCGGCCTCAGCTGGCTCAAGCAGTCCGCCGACCAGGACGTCTTCCCCGAGCTGTGGACCGTGAGGAACGAACTGTGACCACCCGCGAGGAGTGCGCGGCCCTCGACGCCGCCGACCCGCTGGCCGCCCTGCGCGGCGAGTTCGCCCTGCCCGAGGGCGTGCTCTACCTGGACGGCAACTCGCTCGGCGCCCTGCCGAAGGGCACCGCGGCCCGGGTCGCCGGCATGGTCGAGCGCGAGTGGGGCGAGGGCCTGATCCGCAGCTGGAACGACGCCGGCTGGTTCGCCCTGCCGCACCGCCTCGGCGAGCGGCTCTCGCCCATGCTGGGCGCGGCCCCGGGCCAGGTGGTGGTCTGCGACTCCACCTCCGTGAACCTCTTCAAGGTGATCGGCGCGGCCCTGCGGATGCGGCCGGGGCGCAGCACGCTGCTCGCCGAGCACGCCGCCTTCCCGACCGACCTGTACATCACCGAGGGCGTCACCGGCCTCTTCGACGGCGCCCGCACCGTGCTGCTGCCGCGCGCCGCCGACCTCGGCGAGCACCTCGGCGAGGACACCGCCGTGGTGGTGCTCTCGCACGTGGACTACCGCACCGGCGAACTGCTGGACATGGCCGCGATCACCGCGCAGGTGCACGCCGCCGGCGCCCTGATGGTCTGGGACCTGTGCCACACCGCCGGTGCGCTGCCGATCGAACTCGACGCCTGCGGCGTGGACTTCGCCGTCGGCTGCGGCTACAAGTACCTCAACGGCGGCCCCGGCGCACCCGCCTTCCTGTACGCGGCGCAGCGCCACCAGGCCGCGGCCGCACAGCCGTTGAGCGGCTGGTTCGGCCACGCCCGGCCGTTCGCCTTCGAGCCCTCGTACGCGCCGACCGAGGGCATCGGCCGCTTCCTGACCGGCACCCCGCCGCTGCTCGGCATGGCCGGGCTGGACGCCGCCCTGGACGTCTGGGAGAAGGCCGACCTGGCACAGGTGCGGGCCGCCTCGCTGGCGCTCACCGACCTGTTCCTGGAGCTCGTCGAGCCGCTCGGGCTGGAGTCGGTCACCCCCCGCGAGCACGCCCGGCGCGGCAGCCACGTCTCGCTGCGGCACCCCGAGGGCTACACGGTGATGCAGGCGCTGATCGCCCGCGGGGTGATCGGCGACTTCCGCGCCCCCGACCTGATGCGCTTCGGCTTCACCCCGCTCTACCTCTCCCGCACGGACGTCTTCGACGCGGTGCGGCACCTCGCCGAGGTGCTGGAGAGCGGCGAGTGGCGCGAGGACCGGTTCAGCCGCCGGGGCGCGGTGACCTGAGGAAGGCGTTCTCCAGGCCGTCCCAGTTCAGCGGGCGGCCCGGGGGGATGCGGGTCTCGTGCGCGACCTGCACGATCCGGGTCGCCAGCCGGTGCACCGCGAGCTCGTACAGCTCGCGCCGGCCGGCGGCCCGGGCCAGCGCGTACAGGCCCTCGCTCTGGTACTCCGGGCCCAGGCTGCGGTGGTTGAAGCGCAGTTGGCGGGCGGCCGCGGGCTGCTCGGCCGAGGACACCGGCAGCCAGATCACCGGGACGATCCCGCTCGCCTGCACCGCCGAGCGCTCCGCGGCCCGGGCCGCCCGGCGGGCGAAGCCGTACCACTCGCGGCCGCAGCGCTCGCTGGCGAAGTAGCGCGGCGAGTACAGCGGCACGAAGACCCGGCAGGTGGCGAGCGCCTCGGTGATCTGCCAGCGCGACCAGCTGTCCAGCTCGGGGCTGCGGTCGACGAAGCCGGGCGGCACCGCGGACGGCAGGTCGGTCAGCTGGAGCACCTCCTCGCAGAGGTCCTGGAAGAGCCGGTCCACCGTACGGCCGCCCGGGCCGCCGGGGTGGCTGAGGAAGAAGTAGGGTCTGGGCGCCTCCGGGCCGGCCGGCTCCTTGCGGTGCGTGCCCGAGTGCGAGGGGGTGCGCGACTCGACCGGCCCGCCGTGCAGTTGGGCGTTGCGGGCGAGCACCAGCGGACGGCCGTCCCGGGGCGGCCAGATCCGGGTCACCGGCGGCGCCGGCGGGGTGGACTGCAGGGCGATCTCCAGCAGGTGGTGGACGGTCAGCTGCGGCGCGCCGTCCGGGTCGCCGGTGCGGATCGCCGCCGCCAGCCGTCCCGCCACCGAACGGTCCACCGGGTGGCGGAGGTTGACCACCTGGAAGCTGCCCGGGTCGACCGCCACCGGGCCGCCCGCGGCCGGCTCCGGCGGCACGCTCCGCGAGCCGTCCAGGATCAGCAGCCGCCGGGCCGCCCGGCCGCCGGCGACCGTCTCCACCACCGCCTGCCAGTCCAGGCCCGGCCGGTGCACCCCGCCCCAGCGGCCGGCACCGACCGCCACCCCCAGCTCGTCGCCGGGGCCGAGCGGGCCGCCGACGTGCACCACCAGGGTGTCCTCGGCCTCCTGCACGGCCCGCTGCAGCGCCCGCTGGAAGCCGTCCGGGTCGTCCTCGCCGAGCCAGATGTGCCGCCGGTCCAGCCCCACCAGCGCCGGGTCGACCAGGGCCTCGGCGAGCGCGGCGAGATCGCGCAGCGCGGTGTACTCCTGCTCCTCCAGCACCTCGCCCGGGGCGCCGCGCGAGGTGGTCAGCAGCAGCACCGCCCGGGAGCGCTCCGGATCGGGCAGCGCGGCGGGTTCGGGCGGCGCGGGGACGGCCGGCGTGTCCTCCTCGACCGGTCGGGCCGCCTCCTGCTGCTGCTGTGCCGCGGACCCGGTGTCGGCGGTGTGCGTCCCGGCGATCGGGCCGGCCAGGGTGAACACCGGGGCGCCGGTGACCCCGAGCAGCCGGGCCGCCTCGGGGCTGACCAGGGCGAAGGGCCGGGTGTCCAGCATGGTCAGGGTGCCGCCGCCGGCCGTCTCCACCCATGCCGGGAAGGTGCCGGCGCCCGTCCGGCCCGGGTCGCCGATCCGCCCGCCCACCCGGATCAGCAGCTCCAGTGCATGGTGCGCGGTGGACCGCGGCAGGGTGTGCAGCAGCAGCTCCCGCACCCCCGGGCGGAACGCGAAGTAGCCGGGCCGGCCCGGCTGTTCGCGCAGCAGACCGCTGACCACCACCTCCGCCAGGTGCTGCGGCTGCGGCCGGGCCAGCCCGACCTGCTGGAGCAGCCGCATCACCGGCAGTGCGGGCGTGGTCAGCGCGGTCATCCCGGCGAGGGTGAACGCCTCCCGGGAGGCCGTCGCCCGGAACCGGACGACCAGCTCCTCGGCGGTCAGCTCCTCCGGGTCCGGCCCGGCCTCGACCACCCGGCCCGCGGGGTTCGTCGCCGCGCCGACCATGAGCGCCGCGCCGACCACCTGCCCGCCCGTCGGACTGCCCACCAGCTGCGCCCAGTTGGCCAGCCACTCGGGGCCGGGCTCCAGCACCGGGACGGCCGGTGCGCCGCGCCCGGGCGGGGCGTCGGTGAACGGGGTGAAGGTGTAGGCGGCGTCGGGCGCGCCGGCCTCGGTGGCGGTGAACACCCCGGGCACGGCGGGCACCGCGGTCAGCGGCCAGAGCCGCTCGGGCAGCGGCTGGACGACCGCCACCGGCAGCCGCCGGGCGAGCGCGTGCAGGGTGCGGTGCCAGCGGTCGCCGGCCGGCCCCGAGCGCCACTGCGGGCCCATGCAGTCACTGATCACCAGCACGGCGGAGCGGCCCTCGGCGATCCGGCGGTGCGCGAGCCGGCCGTCCGCGAGCAGGCGGCCGGAGCCGACCTGGCGGAAGGCGCCGGTCTGCTGGAAGAGCGTGCGCAGTTCGCGGGCGAGCGGCCGCCACAGGGTCATCGTCGGGCCGACGTCGAGCACCAGGTGCAGGTCGAGCCAGCGCTCGGTGCTGGGCCGCAGCACGGGCAGCCACTGGACGGGGCCGGGTTCGCGCAGCGCCTCGGCGATCCGGTCGGCGGTGGCCTGCTCGTCGAGGAGGCGTCGGCGCTCGTCCGGGACGAGCCGCTTCAGCGGGCGCAGGGCGCGCTGCAGCGACAGCGGACGGGCCAGCATCGGCGCACCGGGGGTGGGCGCGGGGACGGCGGGGGCGGATCGGCCGCCGCGGTCCGGGGCGGGCAGGTGCAGGGCGGTGCGCGGGCCGGTGCCGTCCGGGCCGGGGGTGTGTTCGGTGCGGTGGCGGGGACGGTGACCGTTCGGGGTGCCGGCGGCCGGGCGGTCGGTGCGCGGGGCGGCCCGGCCTGCGGTGTCCGCCCCGGTGCCGCCCTCGGTGCCGCGGGCGGCCAGCCAGAGCAGCTCGGCCAGCTCGACGGGGGCCCGGGGGGCGAGGCCGAGTTCGGCGAGCAGGTCGGTGAGGCGGTCCAGGGCCGCCGGGTCAGAAGACATCGTCGTCCTGGCCGCGGCTGAGGTAGGGCATCACCTGGGCGGCGAGCGCGGCGCGGTCGGCGGCGTCGCCGAGTTCGGGGCGGGAGGTGAGGTAGATGGCGTTGAGCAGCTGGTCGGTGGCGAGTTCGCCCTCCTCCCGGCGGGCGAGGAAGACGTCGAGGATCTCGGTGACCAACTGCCGGTCGGAGTCCGGGAGGTGGGAGTGGACGATGGACTCCAGCTCGGCGCCCTCCGGGCGGCGCAGCTCCAGCACCACGCAGCGGCGGAGGAAGGCGGCGGGGAACTCGCGTTCGGCGTTGGAGGTGAGCACGGTGAACGGGAAGGCCCGGCAGCGGACCCGGCCGGAGCGGACGGGAGCCCGGCCGGTGCCGTCGGCGGTGAGCACGTGCGCCTCGGGCTGCTGGGGCGCGGCGCGGACGAGTTCGTCGATCTCGTACTGGCCCTCCTCCAGGATGTGCAGCAGGTCGTTGGGCAGGTCCAGGTCGCCCTTGTCGATCTCGTCGATGAGCAGCACCCGGGGCCGCCGGTAGGGCAGCAGGGCGGTGCCGAGCGGGCCGAGCCGCAGGTGCTCGTCGAGCGAGGCGTCGGGGGTCTGCGGGCCGGAGCGGTTGGCGGCGTAGAGGCGGGAGAGCGGGTCGTACTGGTACAGGCCGTCGCGCAGGGTGGTGCGGCTGGTGATGTTCCAGCGGAGCACCGGGCCGAGGCCGAGTTCACGGGCGACCGCGTACGGCAGGCTGGACTTGCCGCCGCCGGGCGGTCCGGTGACCAGCAGCGGCCGCCGGAGGTAGAGCGCCGCGTTGACGAGTTCGACGGTCTCGGGGGTGGGGCGGAAGGTCGCGGCGCGGTGCCGGGCCGGGTCGGGCACGGGGTCGGCGGGGCCCTCGGGCTGCGGCAGCAGCGGCCCCCCGTCGAAGTCGCGCCAGGGCGGCGGTGCGGGCAGCTCGGCGATGCCGTCGTGCGGCTCGTTGACGCCCTGGTAGATGCGCTTCAGCGGCATTGCTCTCCTGCTCCTGCTCACTCGTCGGGGCCTTCGGCGGTCCGGGTCTCACTCGGGGCCCGCGGCGTGGGGCGGCGGTGCGGTCGGGACGACGCGGTAGGGGCGGTGCGGGCCGGGCAGCACCGCCGGGTCCTCCCACAGCAGCACCAGGCCCGCCGCCCAGTGCTGCGAAGGGTCTGCCGCCTCCTCCGCCTCGTGCCGCAACTCCCGGACCCGGCGCGGCAGGTCGGCAGGTGCGACGTCGGCCAGTTCCTCCGCCAGTCTGGCAAGGAATCGCTCGTTGCGGCAGGTCCGGGTGTGCGTGTGGTCGGCGGTGCAGGTCTCGCCCGGCCACAGCACGGCGGGGACGCCGGCCCGCAGGGCGGCCGCCAGCAGCGGTTCGTACGGGGCGCCCCGGGGCGGGCCGGGGAGGGCCGGCAGCTCGACCCGCTCGGGCGGCCTGAGCCGGTGGTAGAGCCTTTTGCCGTCCGGGAGTTCGGTGCAGCGCAGCTGGTGCAGCCGGGTGCCGGCGGCGGCCCGCAGCGGGGCCCACTTGAGTTCGAGCTGGCGGCGGGCGGCCGGGTCGGCGCGGCGCTGCGCGTCGACCACGACGACGGCGTGGTCGGCCCCGAGCGGGCCGTAGTCGGTGCGCCGGCGCGCCCAGCCGTGCACCGGCTCGGTGAGCCACTTGCGGGGCAGCGAGAAGATGACGAGTTCCGCACCGTCCGGTTCCAGGCGGCCGAGTTCGTGGTCGATGCGGTCGCGGACGGCGTGCTTGAGGCGCAGCCGCGGGACGGTGCGGGAGTCGGCGGCGCCGATCCGGCCGTCGCGGACGGAGGCGACCGCGACGTGGAACATGGCGGGCCCGGCGCCGCTCGGCGCGATCTCGACCAGGATCGGCCGCCAGCGCTCGCGGCGACGCCCGGTGGCGGGAGCGGTGTCGCGGTGCCGCTCCAGCCAGTCCAGCAGCCCCTCGCGCAGGGCCTGGTCGGTGTGGGCCTCGGCGACGTGGTGGGCGAAGTGGACGACCGGGTGCGGGCCGTGCGGCGGCCGGGGGACCTCGGCGAGCAGGTACCAGCCGGCGTCCCAGAGGGTCGTGGGGCGGCTGGGCGGGTCGGGGCAGCCGAGCGGACCGACGGCGGCCCGGTAGAGCTCCAGCGGGTCGGCGGGCGGCGGGCCGGCGCCGAGCAGCAGCCGCAGTCCGCGGACGGCGTGGGCGGGCAGCGCGGCGCCGGTGAGCCGGTCGGCGAGCTGCGGGACGTACCGGGCGGCGGCCTCGGCGGGCAGCATCTGGCCGAGCCGGGCGGCGGGCCGGCTCCGGTCGTCGGGGCCGCGCGGCACGCCGAGGGTGTCGAGCGCGGCCGTGACCAGCCCGGCCACCTCGCCGGTGGCGGCGATGACCACCGGTCCGCCGCTGAAGCCCGGGGAGAGCGGCATGCCGGTGCCCTCGTGCTCCAACTGCACCAGCTCGCCGGCGATCCGGAAGCCGCCGCGGGTCAGCCGGATCTCGCTGCTGAGGCCGGTGTCGTGGCCGGCCGGGAAGCCGTAGGCGACCAGGGCGGGGGCGGGCGGCCCGGCCCAGCGGTGCAGCGGTGCGAACGGGGCCGGTGCGGCGATCTGCGCGGGGACCGGCTCGTGGAGTTCGAGGACGGCCACGTCCCCCGCGCCGCCGGGGAGTTCGGGCCAGGGGCCGCGCAGTGCGACGGTGCCGGTGAGCGGCGGCAGGTCGGGGTGGGCGACCAGCCGGACCTCCGCCTCCTGGACGCCGTGCACCACGTGGGCGCAGGTGAGCACCTCGCGGTCGGAGATGAGGATGCCGGCGCCGGTCAGCGGCCCGGCGGGCCCGGCGGTGTCGATCCGGGCGAGCCAGCGGACGTCCTGCATCGGCACGTCCGGTCAGTGCCCCGCCCGTTCCCCGGTGGCGCCGGGTGACCAGGAGAGCTTGACCGTCAGGTGCGCGTCGGCGGCCGTCCGGGCGATCAGCGCGCCGGCCTCGGCCGAGAGCTTGACGCCGAACTCGATCTCCACCGCGTCCGGCCGCAGACTGCCGTCGCGCAGGACGGCGAGCGCGGCCTCGGCGGCGGCCCGGACGCCGCCCAAGGCGTGCTCGAAGGTCTCCGAGGCGCGGACGACCGCGTCGCCGCTGCCCCGCCCGACCGGCTGCATCCCGTACGCCGCGGGGGCCTGGGAGGTGCTCTCCACCCGGACCACCGCGCCGTCGGCCGTCAGGAACTCCACGTAGTGCGACATGGGCACTCCCCACCGTGTCAAGCCGTACTGTCAGCCGAATTCCTTGGCGATGGTCGCACAGCACAGGCCGTGGCGCAGCGGTTCCGACGGGGTTGACATCAGTAATCTTCAAGGAACATGACAATATGTCAGGTTGATCCGCCCCGCCGTGCCCGGCCGGATCCCGCCGGACGGGCGGGTGCGCGAGGAAGGTGCACGGAGCAGGTGCACGGGGCGGGTGCGGCACTAGGGTGGTCCGACCGGAACCGAGGAGGGCGAGCGGGTGGACGGGACGGCCGGCGGGGGGCTGGTGGCGGTCGCGGGGAGTGCCGGGGTGCTGGCGCTGCCCGGCCTCGGTGAGGAGTTGCTGACCCCGGTCGAACGGGACCGTGCGGCGCGCTTCCACCGCGAGCGGAACCGGCTGGACTTCGTCGCCGCGCACCTGCTCGTCCGGGTCTGCGCGGCGCGGCTGCTGGGTGTTCCGGTCGCCGGGCTGGTGCTGGAGCAGTACTGCCCCGACTGCGGGCTCTCCGGACACGGCGCACCCGTGCTGGCCGGGCACCCGGGCGTGGGGCTGAGCCTCTCGCACACCGAGGGCGTGGTGGCCGCGGCGGCCGGGCCCGTCCCGGTCGGGGTGGACGTCGAACTGCCGGGCGGCCGGGACGGCACCGCCGACCTGCACGACCGGGTGCTCGGCGCCGCCGAGTCCGCCCTGGTGGCCGCCCATCCGGACCCGGACGGGGCCTTCCTGCGGCAGTGGGTGCGCAAGGAGGCGATGATCAAGATCGGCCGGGCGAGCCTGGACACCCTCGCCTCCGTCGACCTCTCCGCGCTGCCGCTGGACCCGCGCGGCCCCGGCCCGGCCCTGCACCGCCACGGCGACCTGCACCTGCTGGACTGGACCCTCCCGGGGAGCGGGGCGCTGGTCGCCGCGGTCAGCACCCGGCCGGTCCGGCTCCTGCCGCCGGACGACCTGCTCGCCCGGGGGTGACGGCTGCGGGCCCGTGGACGTCCAGGGGTGTCCGGAGGCGTCCGCGTAAGGGGTGTTAGCGTCGGCGACGGCCGCGCCGGACCGCATCCGCGCAGGTCCGCCCATTCCTCCCCGCCGCGCGAAGGACGACTTCCCCATGGCCAAGTTCCTGCTGAGCCTGCACGTGCTGGCCTCGGTGCTGTTCATCGGCCCGGTGGCGGTCGCCGTCAGCATGTTCCCGCGGCGCGCGGCCGCGGCGCTGGGTTCCGGTGCGGACCAGCCGACCGCGGCCGCCTCGGTGCGGCTGCTGCACCGGATCACCCAGGTCTACGCACTGCTCGGGATCGCCGTCCCGCTGCTCGGCATCGGGGTCGCCCAGGTGATGGACGTCCTCGGCCAGAGCTGGCTGATCGCCTCGATCGTGATCACCGCGCTGTCGGCGGGATCGCTGCTGCTGTTCGTGGTGCCCGCCCAGCAGTCCGTGATCGACACCCTGGACGCCGAGGCGGGAACCCCCGCCCCCCACTCCCGCGGCGACGACCGGGAGCGGGCGGAGCGCGGCCTCAAGCTGCTGCCGATGACCGCCGGCGTCTTCAACCTGCTGTGGGCGGTGGTCGTGGTGCTGATGGTCATCCGACCGGGGTCGACGACGGGGGCCTGACCTCCACCCGTCCGGCACCCCGGATCTCCAGGCCTTCGAGCAGTTCCAGCGTCGCGGCGGCCACCGCCGCGACCGCCTGCTCGAAGGCCTCCCTGTTGTGGGCGGCCGGCGCCCGGAAGCCGGACACCTTGCGGACGTACTGCAGGGCCGCGGCGTGGACGTCGTCGGTGGTGACCTCCGGCGTCTCCGGCGGCCTGAGCGTCTTGATCGATCGGCACATACCCCCAGTCTGCCCCGGCGCGCCCGTCCTGCGGGCGGTCATCGGCGGATCGGGCCCGGGAGGCGTACGCCGGCGCGCTTCACCGCCCGGGCGACGATCGCGGTCTCCGCGCGGGTGACACCGAGCGGCCCGAGCACGTCGGTGGTGAACCGGAACAGGGCGGCGTGGTCCTCGCAGAAGACGGTGGCCATCAGGTTGGTCGGGCCGCTGGTCGCGAGCACGCCGTGCACCTGCGGACGGCCGGCCAGTGCCGCGCCGACCTCGGTCAGCCGGCCGGGCGGCACGTCGAGCCAGAGGTTGGCGTCGACCGCCATGCCGAGCAGCCGCGGGTCGACGGTGGCGTGGGTGCGCAGCAGTCCGCCCTCTGCGAGCCGGTGCAGCCGCCGGCGGACGGTGGACTCGGGCGCGCCGGAGGCGGCGGCGAGGGAGGCGTGCGACCGGCGCGCGTCCCGGCCGAGCAGGTCGAGCAGAGCGCGGTCCAGCGCATCGGTGGCGGGTGCCGCGGTGACGGGGGCCGGCGGGGCGAGGGCGGCGACCTGTTCGGGTGCGAGGTGGCCGGAGTGCCACTGCCCGGCGTCCGCGAAGGCGTGCAGCACGGCGTGCACACCGGTCTCCAGGACGGCTCCGGTGGCGGGGAGTTGGCCGTGGAGCAGGCGGTCGCGGGAGCCGGCGTCGGTGAGCACGACGGCGCCCACCTCGCTGCCGCCGAGCATGATGTCGACGAACGGCACGTCCGGGCGGGCCGCCAGCGCGTGCGCGACGGTCTCCACCTTGCCGCGCAGGACGCGGACCCTGAGCAGCAGGGCGCCCACCGCGCGGTCCCGCACGTCCGGCATGAGGACGACGGTGACGGTGCCGCTGCCGAGCAGCCGGGCGAGGCGCCGGGTCACCGTGCGGGTCGAGACACCGAGCACCTCGGCGATCCGGCCGGTCTCCGCGCGGCCGTCGATCTGCAGGGCGCAGACCAGCTGCCGGTCCAGCGCGTCCAGCCGACTGTCCGGATCCACCGCTTCGAGGTCCACCGATGTCCGATCTCCGCCGCACTCGGCCGATTGAGGGTCCTGGTCCGCCGCGACCACGGTACTCCTCGTCCATGCCCCAGCCGGCCGGAACGGGACCGGCCGCGACCGAGAGGAGCCCCCGTGGAGAAGACGCTGTCCGGGACGATCGACGCGGTGCACGCCGTCGGCGAGCGGCTGGCCGCCCTGCAGAGCCCGGCGCCGGTGCCCGCGACCGGGCTCGCCGAGGCGATGGCCGCCTTCCGCGCGGTGGACGGACCCGCCGCCGCCCAGCTGCGCGAGCGGCTCACCGCACTGCGGCCGTCCGCCGGATGGTGCGAGGACGAGCTGGACGGCGACATCCCCGCCGAGGGCGAGTGGTGGGTCTGCGACGCCACCGACGGCGCCGTCCAGTACCTCGGCGGGCTGCCGCACTGGGCGGTCACCGCCACCCTCGTCCGGGACGGCGCCGCCGTGCTCTCCGTGGTGCACGCACCCCGCCAGGACGCCACCTACACCGCACTGCTCGGCGGCGGCGCCCACCTCGACGGACGGCCGATCGCCCCGCTCCCCCGCACCCTGCAGGTCGCCGTCGCGGCCACCGCGCAGCCGCCGACGGTGGCCGGGGACCCGGTCGCCCGGCGGCGGGCCGGCGAGTCGCTGACGGCGATGCTCGGCGGGGCACTGGCCGTCCGCAACCTCGGCCCGACCGCCCTGCAGGTGGCCCAGGTCGGCGCCGGGAACCTCGGACTCTTCTGGGAGTACGGCCAGGACGGCACCAACCTGCTGCCGGGCGCCCTGATAGCCGCCGAGGCGGGCGCGGTGGTCACCGACACGGCGGGCGGGCCGTGGACGGCGGCCTCGGACGGCTTCCTGGCGGCCGCACCCGGGGTGCACGCCGAGGCGCTGGCGGTGCTGGCGCAGGTGCGGTGAGCGCCGAGGTCGGCCGGTGTCAGTCCTTCGGGCTCATCAGGGTGCTGGTCAACGGGGTCCGGGCGAGCACCACGACGCCGACGACGATCAGCGCGACGCCGACGGTCTCGGGGATCAGCCAGAGGCCCGTACGCAGCGTCTCCTCGTACAGCAGGACGCCCAGCAGCAGGCTGACCCCCGCGTCACCGAGGGTCAGCGCGGGCTGCGAGGCCACCAGCGGCCCGGACTGCAGGGCGTTCTCCAGCAGGTAGAGCGCCCCCACGCCGGCGACGGCGAATCCGTAGGTCTGCCAGGCGGTGAGGAAGGCCTCCAGCCCGTGCTTGTCGAGCAGATGGGTGGAGGACTTGATGAGCGCGGCGGTCAGCGCGTTGCCGACGGCCGCCGCGCCCGCCAGGCAGGCGGCGCGGACACCGCCGGGCGGACGGCGCAGCGCCACCGCGCAGAGCACCCCCATCGCGGCGCCGCAGCCCATGAGCGCCGGGATCCAGCGGGCCATCGGGACGTGCATGGTGCCGGCGGTCGGCGCGGCGGCGCCCAGGGCGAGACCGAGGCCGAACACCATGCAGCCGACAGCCGCCCAGGCCCGGCGGGAGAGGTTCTGGTGGGACATCGCCGAGGCGATGACCAGCGCGAACGGCAACTCCAGGACGAAGATCGGCTGGACGACGGAGAGCGCGCCGCGGGCCAGCGCCACCGCCTGGAAGAGCGCGGCGGCGGTCACCGCGGCGATGCCCGCCAACCAGACCGGGCGGTGGGCCAGGTCGCGCAGCAGGCCGAACCGGAAGCCGGAGGAGCGCGGCACGGTCTGCGCGGCGCGGTGCTGCAGCACGGTGGCCAGGGCGTTGCTGATCGCGCCGCACAGGGCGAACAGGACGGGGAGCAAGGCGGGCGGTTCCCTTCACCGGGTGCGCCCAGTCTCACCCGCCCGCCCCGCACCCCCGGCGCACCGCGCCGCACCCCACCCCGGCGCCAGCCATTCAGGGGCGCCGCCACCGGGGACCCAAGGACAACGACCCGAACCGGAGACGGCACCACCGCACACCGCCCCGCGCAGCGGCCCGACCCGGGCCGTCCCGCCCCGCGCAGCGGATCAGCCCCCGGCGACCCCGAACAACCGCGTCGCGTTCCCCCAGCACACCGCCCGCAACCACCCCTCCCCCAACCCCAGACCCGCGAGCGCCTGCAGCGCATGCCCGTAGCCGTACGGGATGTTGGGGAAGTCCGTGCCGTGCAGGATGCGGTCCTGCAGGTCGGTGAGGCGGGGCCGCAGGCCGGGCGGGAAGGGGGCCAGGCGTTCGGTGAAGTCGGTGAAGGCCATGGTGGTGTCGAGATGGACGTTCGGGTACCGGTCGGCGAGGTCGAGGAAGTCGGCGTACTCGGGCAGGCCCATGTGCGCGACCACCAGGTGGAGTCGGGGGTGGCGGGCGAGCACGGCGCCGGTCGGTCCGGGGCCGGTGTGCTTGCCGGGGGCCGGGCCGGACCCGCAGTGCGTGACGACGGGGACGCCGGCCTCGGCGAGCAGGCCCCAGACGCCGTCCAGCTGCGGATCGGCGGGGTCGTAGGCACCCACCTGCACGTGCGACTTGAACACCCGGGCGCCGCGATCGATCGCGGCCGCGACGTACTCGGCGGCGCCGGGCTCCGGGTAGAAGGTGGCGGTGTGCAGGCAGTCGGGGGTGCGGGCGGCGAAGTCCGCGGCCCAGGCGTTGAGCCAGGCGGCCATCGCGGGCTTGTGCGGGTAGAGCATGGCGGTGAACGCGCGGACGCCGAACTCCCGCAGGGTGTCGATGCGTTGCTGTTCGGCGTGCCGGTAGGCGATCGGCCAGGGCCGCCCGGTGAGCGGCCCGGCCGCGTCGAAGTAGGCCCACACCTTGTCGAGCACCCGCTCGGGCATGAAGTGGGTGTGCACGTCGATCAGGCCGGGCAGCCCCAGCTGCTGCCAGAAGGCGCGGACTTCGCCGGTCTCGGTCACCGCCGGACGGCCCTGTCCAGGATCGCGGCGGTGTCGGTGCCGGCCGGCAGGGTGCCGAAGGCGAGTCCGCGGTCCCCGCCGAGCCGGGAGGCGCAGAAGGCGTCGGCGACGGCCGGGTCGCCGTACCGGACGAGCAGCGAGCCCTGGAGGGTGAGTGCCATCGACTCGACCAGCCGGCGGGTGCGGTACTCCAGGTCGGTGAGGTCGCCGAGTTGCTTGCGCAGCGCGGCGGTGGCGGCGTCCAGGCGGCGGTCGGCGCCCGCGGCGGTGTCGAGTTCGGCGAGGAAGGCCTCGACGCTGGCGGGGCGGCGGGCCATGGCGCGCAGCGTGTCCAGGGCGGCGACGTTGCCGGAGCCCTCCCAGATGGAGACCAGCGGGGCCTCGCGGTAGAGCCGGGGCATGCCGGACTCCTCGACGTAGCCGTTGCCGCCGAGGCATTCGAGCGCCTCGGCGGCGTGCGCCGGACCGCGCTTGCACACCCAGTACTTGGACACGGCGAGGCCGAGGCGGCGCAGCAGGGTCTCCTGCTCGTCCCCGGCGAGGGCGGCGTCGGTGGCGGCGGCGAGCCGCATGGCCACGGTGGTGGCGGCCTCGGACTCGACGACCAGGTCGGCGAGGACGTTGCGCATCAGCGGCTGGTCGACCAGGGCGGCGCCGAAAGCCCGCCGGTGGGTGGCGTGGTGGAGGGCGCGGACGGTGCCGTAGCGCATGCCGGAGGCGGCGCCGATCGTGCAGTCGAGGCGGGTCATGTTGACCATCTCGATGATGGTGGGGACGCCGCGGCCCTCCTCGCCGACCAGCCAGCCGGTGGCGCCCTCGTACTCGATCTCGGCGGAGGCGTTGGACTTGTTGCCGAGTTTGTCCTTGAGTCGCTGGAGGCGGATCGGGTTGCGGCTGCCGTCGGGCAGCACCCGGGGCAGCAGGAAGCAGCTCAGTCCGCCGGGGGCCTGCGCGAGGGTGAGGAAGACGTCCGACATGGGTGCGGAGGTGAACCACTTGTGGCCGGTGAGCCGGTAGCTGCCGTCGCTGTGCGGGACGGCGGTGGTGGTGTTGGCGCGGACGTCGGAGCCGCCCTGCTTCTCGGTCATCGACATGCCGGCGATCAGGCCGCGCTTGGTACCGGGCTCGCGCAGCCCGAAGTCGTACTCCCGGGCCGAGAGCAGCGGTTCGTAGCGTTCGGCGAGCGCGGGGGTGGCGCGCAGGGCGGGCACCGCCGCGTAAGTCATGGAGATCGGGCAGGTGTGGCCGGCCTCGACCTGGCCCCAGACGTAGAACTTGGCGGCGCGGGCGGTGTGCGCGCCGGGGCGGTCGTCGGCCCAGGGGGCGGCGTGCAGGCCGTAGCGAACGGCGGTGTCCGTCAGCCGGTGCCAGTACGGGTGGAACTCGACCTCGTCGATGCGGTGGCCGTAGCGGTCGTGGGTGCGCAGGACGGGCGGGTTCTCGTTGGCGAGGCGGCCCCAGGTGTCGGCCTCCTCGGAGCCGGCGAGGTGCCCGAGTTCGTGGAGCTCGTCCTCGGCCCAGCCGGCGCCGGCCCGGTGCAGGGCCGCGAGCAGCGCCGGGTCGGCGGCGACGTCGTGGCCGTACGGGTCGGGGACCTGGTTGGTGACCTCGTGCGTCGGCATGCCGTCCTCCTGGGCGGTGGTCTGAGGGTCTTCGGGGGTCAGCGGGCGGTGCGGGGCGGTGGTGCGGTCTCGGGGGTGCCGAGGGCGCGCAGCGCGAAGGCGGTGAGCGCGGGGATGGTGTCGCCGGGGTCGCCACCGGCGGCGAGCGGGCCGACGAGGGCCTCACCGATCGCGCCGACCAGGGCTGCGGCGGTCAGTTCGGCGTCCTGGGGTGGGAGTTCGCCGCTCCGGACGGCGTCGGCGATCTGTGCGGCAATGAGGTCGCGGAACGCCCGGCGGAAGACCAGGCGTTCGGCGTCGACGACCGGGTCGGCGGGTTCGGCGAGCAGTGCGTAGGCGCGGCGGGGTGCCTTGAGCGCACGGGCGGCGAAGGTCTCGACGACGGCGGCGACCCGGCGCTGCGGGGTGGACTCGCGGGCGACGGCCTCGGTGACGGCGGCGACCTCCCTGCCGACGACCGTGCGGAAGAGCTCGACGGCGAGGTCGGACTTGCCGGCGAAGTGGCGGTACATGGAGCCGGTGGCGATGCCGGCGCGTTCGGCCACCGCGGCGACCGAGCAGCCCGCGTAGCCGCGCTCGGCGAGCAGGGCGACGGCCGCCTGGAGCACGGCGGCGCGCTGGGCGTCGAGCCGGGCCTGGACGGCGGGGGTGCGTCGGTATGCCATGCCAAGCATTGAAGCACTGATTCACTGCTTCGAGAAGGGCGGCGGCGCCGGGCGCGCCCGGGCCGGTCCGGGAACGCCGCGAGGGCCGCCCGCCGGTCGGCGGACGGCCCTCGGGGAGGGGCGGCAGTTGGCTGTCGGGCCCGTACGGGCGTGGGTACGGCTACGGCTTGGGCAGCGCGCAGCCGGCCCGGTTCAGGTCGAGCTTGTTGCCGGCGGCGAAGCAGGCGGGGATGAGGTAGGTCTCCTCGGCGTAGTTGATGCCCTTGCGGACGGTCACCGTGCCGTTCTGGTCGACCTCGCACGGGTTGTTCTCGGTGCAGCGCTCGCCGTCCTCGTTGCCGGTGTTGTTCACGGCGACGACCTGGCCGGTGGCGGTGTCGACGACCGGGGAGCCGGAGGTGCCGCCGATGGTGTTGCAGCTGGAGGTGTAGCGGACGGAGTCCTTCCAGGTCCAGCCGCCCTCCTTCAGCCGGTAGACGAAGCCGTCCACGCTGCAGGAGTAGATCTTCTTCCAGTACCCGGAGACCACCTTGATCGAGGCGCCGGCCGCCGGGTGGCTCGCCGAGAGGGTGAGCGGGGCGATGCCGTAGCGGGACTGGATGGCGGCGTAGGTGCTGGTCAGCTGGTAGAGCGTCACGTCGGTGTCGGTCATCGTGCTGTAGACGACCTTGTTCGCGCGCAGCGTGCCGAGGCTGCCGCCGGAGGAGTTGAGCAGGGTGAAGCTGCGGCTGGACGAGCGGTTGGTGATCACCTGACCGGGCGAGGGCATGCCGGTCTCCAGGCAGTGGCCGTTGGTGAGCACCAGGGCCGGGTCGGTGGAGACCGAGCCGGGCAGCCGGACGACCGAGCCGGAGCAGTTGCTGAGCGCCACGGTGCCGGCGAAGTCGACGGCGACGGGCGCGGCGCCCTTGGTGGCGGCTGCGGCGGGGGCGGCGCCGGCCAGCGCGGTGGCGCCGCCGAGCAGCAGGGCCAGGGACGCGCCGATGAGCGGCTTCTTCATGGGAGGGCCTCTCGGAGTGGGGGTCCTCCAAACCTGGCGTGTCCATGACGTCGCGTCAATATGCCTGTATGAATTACCGGTTACGACAACCGCCCCTCGGGAGCCGCCCGTACGGCATTCCGCCGCGATGAACGAGATCGAGGACGACCCGCCGCAGCCCGCCCGCGACGCCCTGCTCCGGGCGCTCCGGCACGGCGCCGTCGACGGCTGGGCCGCCCCGGGCGCCCTGGAAGGATCGACGGCGGCCGACCGCCTGCTGGACGCCGGGGCCGACCGTGACGACCTGACGCTCCTCGCCCGGGCCGTCGCCTACGAGGCCGTCTTCACGACACTGGAGGAACTCGACCGAACCCGCCCGCCGGCGGGGCTGCACGAGGACCTGCCGACGGCCGACCCGAGCGGCCGCGGCGGTCAGGACCTCCGGCCGTAGCCCCCGGGATTTTCAGCCCCCGTCGAGCCAGTGGCGGCGGCCGGTGGTGATCAGCCGGAGCTGGGTGCGGGCGGTGCGGGCGATCCGCGCCTCCCCCGCCGGGCCGGCCTCCAGGAAGGAGGCGGCGGTGGCCACCATGTGCTCGACGTAGAGTCCGGCGAGCATCCGCACGTCCGCCTCCGACCAGCCCTCCGAGGCCGGCTGGGCGCCGAGGCCGGCCGCCACCTCCTCGGCGAAGCGCTCGAACTCGGCGGCGATCGCCTCGCGGACGGCCCGCACCCCGCCGTGCCGCTCGCGCGCGAGGAACCGCACGTGGGCCGGGTGCTCGCGCACGTGGTCGGCGATCAGCTCGACCGAGCGGTCGATGAGCTGCTCGGAGTCCCCGGACTCGGCCAGCACCCGGCGGATCATCCCGTGCAGGCTGGCGAGCGACTCCTCGACCAGCACCACGGCCAGTTCGGACAGGTCGCGGAAGTGCCGGTAGAACCCGGCCGGCGAGAGCCCGGCCTCGCGGGTCACCTCGCGCACGCCGATGCCGCTGAGGTTCTGGTGCTCCAGCAGGCCGAGGGCTCCGTCGAGGAGGGCGCGGCGGCTCTGCTGCTTCTGGGCCTGGCGGACCCCGGGGGTGTGACTCACATCATTCAGTAAACAACCGTTTGCCGACTTTTGCGAGCCCCGGGAGCGCGTAGGATGGAGAAGTCGGCGAACAGTCGTACACCGAATCGGCCGCCGACCGGGGAGAGGACACCTGCCGTGAGCCTTCTGATCGTCATCGTCGCCATGGGCCTCCTCGCGGGGGCCGCGATCCACACCTCCATGCCGGTCTTCCTGGCCGCCTCCGCCGCGATCGCGCTCTGGCTGCTCGCCTTCGGCGCCCGCGAGCGGATCGCCCGCACCCGGCACCGCTGACAACCCGGCACCCTTTCGACCTCCCACCGGAGTCCTGCCATGGAACAGCTCGCCACAGCCCGCACCCGCACCGCCGCCGACGGCGACCAGATGGCCGTCGCCTCCTTCCTGCTGGCCCTGCCGGGGCTGCTGCTCTTCAACCTGGTGCTCGGCCCGGTCGCGATCGTGCTCGGCACGCTCGCCCTGGTCCGCGGCACCGGCCGGCGCGGCCGGGCCCTGCTCGGCATCGCGCTCGGCGTCGCCGACCTCGCCGTCCTGGTGGTGGCGACCCTGGCCGGGCACGGCACCGTCTGGCAGCTCGGCGCCTGACGCAACGACGACGCGCCCGGTCCTGCCCCCTGCGGCGGGACCGGGCGCGCGCCCGTGGACGACCGGCCCGTCAGGAGGTCGGGGCCGTCCACTTCTGGTTGGCCGCTCCGGTGCAGGTCCAGATCTGGATCCGCGCGCCGTTGGCCGGGCTGTTGTCCGTCACGTCCAGGCACTTGTTCGCCGCCGGGTTGACGAGGTCGTGCGTCGACGGGTTGTACGCCCACTGCTGGGCACCCGTCCCGTTGCAGTCGTACAGCTGCGTCTTGGCGCCGTCGGCGGTCGAACCGGAGGCCACGTCCAGGCACTTGCCGAGGGCGCGGACCGTCCCGTCGGTGCCGACCGTCCAGTCCTGGGCGCCGGTGCCGTTGCAGTCGTAGAGCTGCACGGCGGTGCCGTTGGCGGAGGTGCCCCCCGCGACGTCCAGGCACTTGCCGGCCAGGCCGGTGATCCGGCCGGTCGCACCGCCGCCCCCGCCCTGGGTGCCGGCCCAGGTGAAGGTGGCGGAGGTCTTCGCGGGCAGGCTGTAGCTGAAGTTCTGCCCGCCCCAGACCACCCGGACGGTCTGCGCGCTGCCGCTGTCGTTGTACGCGACCAGCGCCTTCGAGCCGTCCGGGTTCTGCCAGGCGACGTTCGGCACCGAGGAGTTGGCGGTGGAGGCGATCCGGTACGCGCCCGGGCGGACGAACTTGGTGAGGTGGCCCATGGTGTAGTACTCGACCGTGTAGTCCACCTGGCCGCTGCGGGAGTCGCCGTTGTGGACGGTGACGAGGCCGGTGCAGGTGCCGCAGCCGCCGTAGTGCGGGCCCATGTTCTGGTCGACGGCGAGGCTCCACTTGGTCACCGACTTACCCCAGTTGCGGGTGTAGTCGATGATGTTGCGCATGTCCTCCTGCTGCTGGTTGCCGATCCAGGTGCCGCCGGAGTGTTCGGTGTCGAAGGCGTCCACCGTCGGGTACTGGTTGTGCACGGCGGTCTGCATCGAGACGTCGCCGCCGTAGCCGTGCCAGGCCATGCCGCCGAAGTTGGGGTGGGTGCGGATCGCCGCGTCGTCCGTCACCGGCGCCGCGTAGCCGTTGTACTGGTCCCAGTTCCAGTCCAGGGCCAGGACCTTGGCCGGCAGGCCGGCACCGGCGAGCGCCGGCAGCAGGTTGGTCTTGGTGAAGTAGGCAAGGCCGGAGCCGTTCCAGCTCATCGACGGGTAGCCGCCGCAGCAGGTGGGCTCGTTCTGCACCGTCACGTAGTTCACCGGGACGCCCTGCGCCTGGTACGCCTGCAGGTACTTCACGAAGTACTGGGCGTAGGCGCCGTAGTACTCGGCCTTCAGCCAGCCGCCGTTGAGGTTGCCGCTCTCCTTCATCCAGGCGGGCGCCGTCCACGGCGAGGCCATGGTGGTGAGGGCCGGGTTGAGCTGCTTGGCCTGCTTGGTGAGCGGCAGCACGTCGGCGAGGTCGTGGCCGATCGTGAATCCGTTCAGCGCCGGGTCGACCGAGCCCGCGGGCTGGTCGTCGTAGGTGTAGCCGTAGCGGGCCAGGTCGGAGGAGCCCATCGGGTTGCGCAGGAACGACAGCCCGATGCCCTCGGTCGGCGAGAAGAGCTTGCGCATGGTGGCGTCGCGGGTGGCCGCACTCAGGGCGCCGCTGCTGTTCATCAGCCAGGCGGCGGTGTCGGTGAACGAGGCGCCGCCGCCGGTGAACTGCTGGTAGCGGGTGGACTCGTCGACCGAGATCAGCTGACCTCCGCTGCCGGAGCCCGAGTTGAAGGTGAACGCCGCCTGCTGGGCGAGCCCGCGGGTGACGTGCCGACCGCCGGCGTCGTCGGTGGTCGTGAGCCAGACGTTCACGGTTTCGCCTGCCGCGTGCGCGCCGGGAGCTCCGGCCAGCAGGCCGGTCGCGGCCAGGGCGCCGGAGAGCAGCGCGGCGGCCGTCCGGCGCGTGCGGGCGGCATGGTGGGGTGGGGGCCAGGCCATGATCGGATTCGCCTTCGGTGTGGGGGTGGGTGGGGAAGTGCGACTGCCGGCCGGCGGTCCAGATTCAACTCCTGATGACTCATCACCGTCAAGCGGCTGGTCTGAACCAAATTCCTGTCAACTCGTGAACACAGGAGAGCGATTGCTCGGTGATCATGTGCCACGAGTTGACGAATCGTCTGACAGGAAAGTTTCCAGTTGACTTGACGTGGCCATCACCGGACTAGTTGACTCCAGCTCCCGTCGCCCCCACCGACCGGAGGACCCATGCACCGTCGCCACCGCCGCCGCAGGCTTCCCGCGGCCGCCGCGCTGCTCGCCCTCGTCTGCGCGATACCCGTCGGCATCAGCGCGACCGCGCCCGCGCCGGCCGAGGCCGCGCCGACCGCGTTCGCCCACCCCGGCGTCCTGCTCTCCAAGTCCCAACTCGACTTCGTGCGCACCAAGGTGCAGGCCGGGGCGCAGCCGTGGAAGAGCGCCTACGACCAGATGCACGCCAGCAAGTACGCCTCGCTGAGCCGGACGCCCAAGCCCCGCGCGGTGGTCGAGTGCGGCTCGTACTCCAACCCCGACTACGGCTGCACCGACGAGCGCGAGGACGCCCTGGCCGCGTACACCCTCGCCCTGGAGTGGTCGATCACCCGGGACACCCGCTACGCCGCCAAGGCCGTCCAGATCATGGACGCCTGGTCAGGCACGGTGAAGGACCACACCAACAGCAACGCCCCGCTGCAGAGCGCCTGGGCGGCTTCCACCTGGCCGCGGGCCGCCGAGATCATCCGCTACACCTACAACGGCTGGCCCGCCGACAAGGTCGACCGCTTCGGCGCCATGCTGCGGGGCGTCTACCTGCCGAAGGTCGTCAACGGCTCACGCTCCAACGGCAACTGGGAGCTGAGCATGACCGAGGCCACCATCGGCATCGCCGTCTTCCTCAACGACCGCACGGTGTACGACAAGGCGGTCGCGACCTTCCGCAACCGGGTGCCCGCCTACATCTACCTGGCCTCCGACGGCACCCTGCCGAAGACGGTGCCCGGCAGCGGCCTCGACACCCGGGACGAGATCGTGAAGTACTGGCAGGGCCAGTCCACTTTCGTCGACGGTCTCACCCAGGAGACCTGCCGCGACCTCACCCACACCGGCTACGGCCTGTCCGCGATCGCGCACGTCGCCGAGACCAGCCGCATCCAGGGCCAGGACCTCTACCCGGAGGTCGCCGACCGGCTGCGGCACGCCCTCGGCCTCCAGTCCAAGTACGAACTGGGCACGGCCGTCCCGTCCTGGCTCTGCGGCGGCAGCCTCTCCCAGCACATGGGCCCGGTCACCGAGGTCGGCTTCAACGCCCTGCACAACCGCCTGGGCTACGGCATGGACAACACCCAGAAGCTCACCGAGCAGCGCCGCCCCGCCGGCACCGACAACCTCTTCACCGCCTGGGAGACCCTCACCCACGCCAACAACCCGTCCTGAGGCGCGCCCGGAACGAAGCCGCCCTCACCCCCGGCCGGCCGGGCCGGCGTCCCGCAGTCGCCGGACGGACTCGGGGGTGAGGTGCCGGCCGAGGACGTCGAGGGCGGCGAGCACCTCGGCCAGTGCGGCGGGGTCGTCGGTGCCGAGTGCGGCGGCGACGGCCGGGTCGACGGGTGCGGCGGCGGCCAGCGCCGAACGCTCGGAGACCTCGGCGGCCTTGCGGACGAGGGAGCGGCGCCGGTCGGCCGGCTCGTCGACGACTTCACCGTCGTCACCTACGACCGCCGCGGCCTCTCCCGCAGCACACCCGACGATCCGTCACGCCCGGTACCCATGGCCACCCATGCCGACGACGCCCACCGCCTGCTGACCGCACTGGCCGACCGGCCCGCCCTGATGCTGGGCTGCAGCTTCGGCGCCGCGATCGGACTCCGCCTGGCGGTACGCCGCCCCGGAGCGCTGCACACGCTGATCGCCCACGAGCCCGCCGTCCCCGAGCTGCTGCCCGCCGCGGAACGCACCGCCACCGAAGGCGAGTTGCGCGCCGTCACCCGCACCTACCGGGACGAGGCTGGCTCGCGGCCGTCCGCCGGGTCACCGCCGTACTCGGCATCGACCCGGACCACCAGGACACCGAACCGGACGTCACCGCCGAACCGATCACCGAGGCCCGCGCGGCGAACTTCGCCGGCTTCCTCACCCGCGACATCGACACCATCCTCGCCGGCGGCCTCGAACCGGCCGACCTCGACGCCCTGCGCGACGGCCCGACCCGGATCGTCCCGGCCGTGGGCCGCACCACCCCGCACCAGGTCTTCGACCGCCGCTGCGCCGCCCTCCTCGCCGACCGCCTGGGCACCGCCCCGGCCGAGTTCCCCGGCGGCCACAACGGCAACCTCACCCACCCCCGGGCCTTCGCCGCCCGACTGACCGCGCTGCTCGGGTGACCACGTCAGGGGTGGCGCATCCACGGGCTCCGGGGACACGCCCCCGCCGGCTCCCCTCACACGGCAGGACCGCCCGGGCGATCGGGTCGCCCGGGCGGTCCCGGAGGGTGATGCGGGTGGTTCGGGAGGTCGGCCGGGGTCAGCCGGGGTCAGCCGGCGAGGGGGCGGACGGCGGTCGGGGCGTGGCCGGGTTCGGTGGCGAGCTCCTCGAACTCGACCACGCTGGCGATGTCGGTGCCGCTCATCGCGATGTTGGTGACCCGCTCCAGGATCGCCTCGACGACGACCGGGACGCGGAACTCGGCGGCGAGCTTCTTCGCCTCCTCGAAGGCGGGCAGCAGTTGGTCCGGCTCGGTGACCCGGATCGCCTTGCAGCCGAGGCCCTCGGCGACCTTGACGTGGTCGACCCCGTAGACGCCCAGCTCCGGCGAGTTGAGGTTCTCGAACTCCAGCTTGACCTGGAAGTCGATGTCGAAGTTCCGCTGCGCCTGGCGGATCAGGCCCAGGTACGAGTTGTTCACCAGGACGTGGACGTAGGGGATCCGGTGCTGGGCGCCGACCGCCAGCTCCTCGATCATGAACTGGAAGTCGTAGTCGCCGGAGAGCGCGACGACGGGGGTCTCCGGGTCGGCGGTGGCGACGCCCAGCGCGGCCGGGATCGTCCAGCCGAGCGGACCGGCCTGGCCGCAGTTGATCCAGTGCCGCGGCTTGTAGACGTGCAGCATCTGTGCGCCGGCGATCTGCGAGAGGCCGATGGTGGTGACGTACCGGGTCTCCGGGCCGAAGGCGCGGTTCATCTCCTCGTAGACGCGCTGCGGCTTGAGCGGCACGTCGTCGAAGTGGGTGCGGCGCAGCAGGGTGGCCTTGCGCTCCTGGGCGGAGGCGGCCCAGGCGCTGCGGTCCTTGAGGGCATCGGCGGCGCTGCGCTCCTTGGCGACCTCGACGAACAGCTCCAGGGCGGCCCGGGCGTCGGAGGCGATGCCGTAGTCGGGGGCGAAGATCCGGCCGATCTGGGTGGGCTCGACGTCGACGTGCACGAAGGTGCGGCCCTTGGTGTAGACGTCGAGGTTGCCGGTGTGGCGGTTGGCCCAGCGGTTGCCGATGCCGAGGACGAAGTCGGACTCCAGGAAGGTCGCGTTGCCGTAGCGGTGCGAGGTCTGCAGGCCGACCATGCCGGCGTTCAGCGGGTGGTCGTCCGGGACGGTGCCCCAGCCCATCAGGGTCGGGATCACGGGGACGCCGGTCAGCTCGGCGAACTCGACCAGCAGGTCGGAGGCGTCCGCGTTGATGACGCCGCCGCCGGCGACGATCAGCGGCCGCTCGGAGGCCTGCAGCAGGTCGATCGCCTTCTCGATCTGGGCCCGGGTGGCGGTGGGCCGGTAGACCGGCAGCGGCTGGTACGTCTCCGGGTCGAACTCGATCTCGGTCATCTGGACGTCGATCGGCAGGTCGACGAGGACGGGCCCGGGGCGGCCGGAGCGCATCAGGTGGAAGGCCTGCTGGAAGACGCCGGGGACCTGTGCGGCCTCCAGCACGGTGGTCGCCGCCTTGGTGACCGGGCGGGCGATCGAGGCGATGTCGACCGCCTGGAAGTCCTCCTTGTGGATCCGGGCGACCGGGGCCTGCCCGGTGATGCACAGGATCGGGATCGAGTCCGCGATGGCCGAGTACAGGCCGGTGATCATGTCGGTGCCGGCCGGCCCGGAGGTGCCGATGCAGACGCCGATGTTGCCGGGGTTGGCACGGGTGTAGCCCTCGGCCATGTGGGACGCGCCCTCGACGTGGCGGGCCAGCGTGTGGTGCACGTCCCCGGCGGCCTTGAGGGCGGCGTAGAAGGGGTTGATCGCCGCGCCGGGAACACCGAACGCGTGGGTGACGCCCTCGCGCTTGAGGATCTCAACTGCCGCGCGGGCGGCTGTCATTCGAGGCATCGGCTTCTCCTGCCCGGCGGAAGTTCCGCGATGTGAAATGCTGATTCTGAACTGCGGAATCAAAGTAAGCCGGGGCCGCGGGGGGCGTCAAGGTAGGTTTCAACAGATCGTTGAAGCATTCGGCGGGGGTGGCCCGGCGGGCACCACAATGGGAGGGGAGAGGGGGCGAGCCGCATGCCGTACATCGCCGTGAGTGCACTCAGCCACGAGGGACTGGTGCGCGACCACAACGAGGACAGCCTGACCGTCGGGCCGTGGACGCTCTGCGCCACCGTCACCGAGAGCCCGCAGACCCTGCTCTTCCCGCTCGGCGGCACCCCCGTGGTGGTGGCGGTGTCGGACGGTCTCGGCGGGCACCCGGCCGGCGAGGTCGCCTCCTCGCTCACCGCCCGCCGACTCGCCGCGGCCGGCACCGGCCTGCGCTCCGAGGACGACGTCCGCAGTGAACTCCGCTCGTGCAACACCGCCCTGTACGACGCCGCGGAGGCCGACCCGGACCTCACCGGGACGGGCACCACCGTCGCCGGACTCGTGCTGAGCGCCGAGCACGTCCTGGTGTTCAACATCGGCGACAGCCAGGTCTTCGAGATCACCGGACCGCCCGGCACGCCCGGACTGCGGCTGCTCAGCACCGACGACAGCCCGCCGCCCCCGCCCGGCCGGCGCACCACCAACATCGTCACCAGCACCCTCGGCGGCACGGTCGTCCGCCGCGAGGTCGAGCCGCACCTGCGCCGCCTGCCCACCGTGGTCGGCGCCCGCTACCTGGTGTGCAGCGACGGCCTGACCGATCCGGTCCCGCCGGAGGAACTGGCCGCCGTCCTGGCCGGCGAGGACGACCAGCGCGCCGCCTTCGAGCTGTGGCGGGCCGCGATCGAGGCCGGCGGGCCGGACAACATCACCCTGGCGCTGGTGCGGATCGACGAATGAGCGGGCCGTGGCCGCCGGCCGGGTGAACCATCGGGATCCCGATGGCTGCCATCGGCCCACCTATTGGCCCGACCGCCGGTCGGCGGCCTAGCGTCGGGGGAAAGCCCAACGAAGGAGTGACCGCCGACATGGCGAAGATCCTGTTTGTGATGACCGGCGCCGACCACTGGACCCTGGCCGACGGCAGCAAGCACCCCACCGGCTACTGGGCGGAGGAGTTCCTCACCCCGTACCGCGCCTTCACCGCGGCCGGGCACGAGGTCGTGGTGGCCACGCCGGGCGGCGTGCGGCCGAGCGCGGACGCCGGCAGCCTCTCCGCCGGCGCCCTCGGCGGCGAGGAGAACGCCGCCGGGGCGGCCGCCGCGATCGCCGCCGCCGAGCCGCTTCAGCACCCCCTCGCGCTGACCGACGTCGACCTCGGCGACTACGCGGCCGTCTTCTACCCCGGCGGCCACGGCCCGATGGAGGACCTCGCGGTCGACGCCGACTCGGGCCGGCTCCTCACCTCCGTGCTGGACGCCGGTCTGCCGCTCGGCGTGGTCTGCCACGGTCCGGCCGCGCTGCTCGCCGCCGTGCGCCCGGACGGCACGCCGACCTTCGCCGGGTACCGGCTGACCGGCTTCAGCAACACCGAGGAGCGGCTCGCCGGTCTCGCCGACCGCGCCCCCTGGCTGCTGGAGGACCGCCTGGTCGCACTCGGCGCCGACTACGCGGCGGGCGAGCCGTGGGCGCCGTACACCGTCACCGACCGCACCCTGCACACCGGCCAGAACCCGGCCTCCTCCGGCCCGCTGGCCGAGGAACTGCTCAAGGCGATCGGCTGAGGCAGCGGCCCGCAGGTACCGCCGGCCCGGCAGGTCCCTCAGGTCTCGCAGGCCCCTCAGGTCCAGCGGTAGCGACAACTGCTTGACATCATCAAGCAGAACGGGCGGGAGCCGACCACCGGCTCCCGCCCGTTTCCGCTTCCGCCTCCTGCGGGAACCGGTCAGCCGACCGGCACCTCCAGCACCGCCTTGCGGTGACTGAACGCCTCGATCGAGTAGCGGCCGTGGTAGCTGCCCATGCCGCTCTCCCCCACCCCGCCGAACGGCAGGTCGGAGACGGTCAGGTGAGCCAGCGGCAGGCCGAACCCGAGCCCGCCCGAGGAGGTCTCCTCGGCGAGCCGGCGCCGGGTCTCCTCCGAGGGGCTGAACACGTACAGGGCGAGCGGCTTGTCCCGGTCGTTGACGAAGTCGATCGCCTCGTCGAGGCCCGCGACCTCGACGATCGGCAGGATCGGCCCGAAGATCTCCTCCTGCATCACCGGCGAGTCGGGCGACACGTCCGCGAGCACGGTCGGCGCGAGGTAGCGCGCGGCCCGGTCGCGGCCGCCGCCGACCACCGTCCGGCCGGAGTCCAGCAGCGCGGCCAACCGGTCGAAGTGCCGCTCGTTGACGATCCGGCTGTACAGCGGCGAGGCCGCCGGGTCCGCCCCGTACCGGGCCTCCACCGCCCCGGCCAGCAGCGGCTCCAGGGCCCTGGCGGTGGCCGGGTCGGTCAGCACGTAGTCGGGGGCGACGCAGGTCTGGCCCGCGTTGAGGAACTTGCCCGCCACCAGGCGCTCGGCCACCGTCGCGAGGTCCGCCCCCGCGTCGACGAACGCCGGGGACTTGCCGCCCAGTTCGAGGGTGACCGGGGTGAGGTGCTCGGCCGCGGCCCGCATCACGACCCGGCCGACCGCGCCGTTGCCGGTGTAGAAGATGTGGTCGAACCGCTGGGCCAGCAGCGCCGTGGTCTCCGGCACCCCGCCCTCCACCACCGCGACCGCCCCGGTGTCCAGGTAGGCGGGCAGCAGCCGGGCGAGCACCGCCGAGGTGGCCGGCGCCAGCTCGCTGGGCTTGGCCACCACCGCGTTGCCGGCCGCCAGCGCCCCCGCGACCGGCGCCAGCAGCAGCTGCACCGGGTAGTTCCACGGCGCGATCACCAGGACGACGCCGAGCGGGTCGTACTGCGTCCGCGCCTGCGCACCGGCCAGCCGCTCGGGCACCGGCGCGTCCTCGAGCCGGAGCCAGTCCGCGAGATGCGCCAGGGTGTGGTCGATCTCCCGCACCACGAAGTCGACGTCGGTGCGCATCGACTCCTGCTCGCTCTTGCCCAGGTCGGCGCCGAGCGCCGCGGCGAGCTCCGGCCCGTTCTCGGTGAGCAGCGCGCGCAGCCGGTGCAGCTGCTCGGTGCGCCAGGACAGCGGCCGGGTGCGGCCGGTGCGGAAGGCCGCACGGAGGCGGGCGACGAGGTCGGCGGGCTGCTCGGCCGGGCGGTCGTTCATGGGGGTCCTCGCAGGGAATGGTTGATATCCTCAACTACCTGCTGTCAGGAAACGCCAGTTACTTGAGGATGTCAAGTGAATCCAGATGCGTCGGAGCTGGTGGAGCCGCTCGCCCGCGTGGTCCGCGGCTACTACGACGACCTGGCGACGGTCGCCGGGCGGCACGGGCTCAGCACCACCCAGGCCCGCGCGCTCATCGCCCTCGACCACCCGCTCAGCATGAGCGCGCTCGCCGAGCACCTGGTGTGCGACGCCTCCAACGCCACCGGGCTGGTCGCCCGGATGGAGGCCCGCGGACTGGTGGCCCGGACCCCCTCCTCCGAGGATCGCCGGAGCAAGACCGTGCACGCCACCGCGGACGGGCACCGGCTCGCCCGTACCCTGCGCGCCGAGATGCACACCGTGCACGGCGCGCTCGCCGGCCTCACCCCCACCGAGCGCGGCGCCCTGCTCCCGCTGCTGCACCGGCTCGGCGACCTGCTCGGCCGGCCGCAGGACTGAAACGGCGCGGACCGACCGGGGCCGGCCCGGGCCGGGGAACGCCCGGGCAGGCCACCGCCGACCGTTCAGCCCGCGGCGCCCGATCGGCCCGCGGTCGCCCGTTCAGTCCGCCGCCTCCAGCTCGGCGCGGAACCGTGCGACGGCGGCCTCCGTCCGCGGCAGCCCGGCCAGCGGCTCGCCGACCACCCGGCCGGCCAGCTCCACCGCCGACGTCACCACGTCCTCCCGCAGCTCCGCCTCGGCGATCACCCGGCTCGCCGCCAGCTGCACCTGCGCCGCCGTGACGAGCTCCTCCCGCTCCCGCTGGGCCTCCGCCCGGGCCGCCGCGACCAGGGCCGCGCCCTCCTCGGCCGCCGTCTGCCGGATGCGGGCCGCCTCGTGGCGGGCGGCGTCCAGCTGCGCGCGGCGCTCCCCGCGGAGCTCCAGGGCCTCGTGGCGGATCCGTTCCGCCACGGCGAGCCGGCCGCCGGTGGCCTCCTCGCGTTCCGCGAGCGTCCGTTCGATCCGCGGCAGCACGCGCCGGCCGAGCACCAGGAACACGAAGAAGAAGCAGACCAGACCGAGGACGAGTTCGACGGGGTTCGGCGCCAGGGGTCCCATGCCCCAGACCTACCCACCCCCCGCACGGGCATGCGACTGACTTCCCGTCAGCGGAGGGCCGCCCCGTGGCCGCCTTGCCGCACGCATCCGGCGCGCGTGGCCTGACCTGCGTCCGGCCGGTTCCGGGGCATCATGTCCCCAGGCGAAGGGAGAGCCGCGTGTCGCAGCAGACCGATGCCTCCGACCGGCCGTGGTGGCACCGCGTGGTGCCCGCCGTGCCGGGCCTCGCCGTGCTCCGGCACTACCGGCGCGACTGGATCCGCGGCGACCTGCTGGCCGGCGCCACGGTGGCGGCGTACCTGGTGCCCCAGGTCATGGCCTACGCGAGCGTCGCGGGCCTGCCGCCGGTGGCGGGCCTGTGGGCGATCCTCCCGGCGATCCTGATGTACTCCGTCCTCGGCTCGTCCCGCCTGCTCTCGGTCGGCCCCGAGTCCACGACCGCGCTGATGACCGCGACCGCGATCGCGCCGCTCGCCGCCGGCGACAGCGCGCGGTACGCCGTGCTGGCGGCCGCCCTCGCCGTGGTCGTCGGCCTGCTCTGCGTGGTGGCGTGGGTGGCGCGGCTCGGCTTCGTCGCCGACCTGCTGTCCCGGCCCGTCCTGATCGGCTATCTGGCGGGCGTCGCGCTGATCATGATGGTGGACCAGCTGACCAAGCTCACCGGTGTCGAGACCGAGGGCGAGGGCTTCTTCCCCCAGCTGGCGTCCTTCTTCCGGAACATCTCCGACCTCCACCCGGCGACGGTAGTCCTCGGCGCGTCCGCACTGCTCTTCCTCTTCGTCGCGGGCCGGTTCCGCGGCGTCCCGGGGCCGCTGCTGGCGCTGGTGCTGGGGACGGCCGCGGTGTCCGTGTTCGGGCTGGAGGACCACGGCATCAAGGTGATCGGCGCGATCCCGCCCGGACTGCCCACTCCGGCCTTCCCCAGTCTGTCCGACCTGTCCCAGCTGGTGCTGCCCGCGCTCGGCGTGCTGCTGGTCGGCTACACGGACGTGATCCTCACGGCCCGCGCCTTCGCCACCCCGGGCGACGGCACCCGGCTGGACGCCAACCAGGAGCTGCTGGCGCTCGGGGCGGCGAACGTCGGCTCCGGCGTGCTGCACGGCTTCCCGGTGAGCAGCAGCGCCAGCCGCACCGCACTCGCCCAGTCCGCGGGCGGCCGCACCCAGGCGTACGCGCTCACCGCCGGGCTGGCCGTGGTGGCGGTGCTGCTGTTCTTCAGCTCGCTGCTCAGCCACACCCCGACGGCCGTCCTCGGCGCCCTGGTCGTCTACGCGGCCGTCCGCATGATCGACGTGTCGGGCTTCCGCAAGCTGCTGTCCTTCCGCCGCGGGGAGTTCCTGCTGGCGCTCGGCTGCCTGGCGGGTGTCCTCGCCCTCGACATCCTCTACGGCGTGCTGGTCGCGGTGGGCCTGTCCATCGCCGAGCTGCTGACCCGGGTGGCCCGCCCGCACGACGCCGTCCTCGGCACGGTGCCGGGGCTCGCCGGCATGCACGACGTCGACGACTACCCGGCCGCCCGCACGGTGCCCGGCCTGGTCGTCTACCGCTACGACTCGCCGCTCTTCTTCGCCAACGCCGAGGACTTCCGCCGGCGTGCCCTGGCCGCCGTCGACGACCAGCCCGACCCGGTGCGCTGGTTCGTCCTCAACGCCGAGGCCAACGTGGAGGTGGACATCACCGCCCTGGACTCGGTGGACTCGCTGCGCAGGGAACTCGCCGACCGCGGCATCGTCTTCGCCCTGGCCCGGGTCAAACAGGACCTCCGCGAGGAGCTCGACGCCTACGGCCTCACCGCCTCCGTCGGCGAGGACCACATCTTCCCCACCCTCCCGACCGCCGTCGCCGCGTACCACTCCTCGGCCGGCACCGCCGAGGAGTGGGGCGGCACCGAGGCGTAGCACCGTGCCCGCCGCGCTACCGCGGCGATACGTCGATCATGAAAGCCTGGGGCGGTGGGAGTGCGCCGACGTGCGGCATCCCGGCGGGTGCCGGGATGCCGCACATCCGCCCGTCGGCCCGACCGCCCCCGTCCGGCACCTGCCCGGCGGCCGCCCCGGACGCGTCCCGTCCGTGCGTGCGACGAAGCCCCGGGCACGGGACGTGACGGAAATGTGTTCGGTGGCGGAGGGTGTCGTTGCTATACGATCACTCGGCCGACCGCTGGGGACTCGCGGTGGGCTCACTCTCTTTCAGATCCCGGGGGACCGTTGAAGATCCGTCGTTCGCTCGCCACCGCCGTCCTGCTCGCCACGGCCGCCGCACCCGTCGCCCTGGGTGCCGCCCCGGCCTTCGCCGACACCGCCCCGGCGGGGCAGGGGCAGGCCGATCAGGCCGGGGCGAAGACCGACGAGGAGAACCGCGCAGCGATCGAGAAGCTGCTCGTCTACCCGAACGACTACCTGCTCACGGCCCCGAGCACCTACCTGCGCGAGCACGCGGCGGAGGCGCTCGCCGGCACCCCGGAGGACCGGGCGCACTTCCTCGCGGTGGAGGTGGACCGGATCCGCCGGGACGACGCACGGATCGCCATCATGCGGATCGTGACCGCCGGCGGCCCGGCCGTGAAGAAGGCCGGCGAGGCCGCGTTCCCGTCGGACGACGTCGAGGTGCTCCGCGCCTTCCTCAAGGTCGGCCAGTACACGGCCCGTACCGAGGACGAGCACCGCGCCGAGGTGCAGCGGATCCTCGACGACCCGAGCAGCGGACCGGGCGTGCGCGAGGCCGCGCAGAAGGCCCTCGCCGGCACCGCCGCGGACGTCGAGCACTTCCTCACGGTGGGGCGGAAGGCCGCCGCGGAGGACGACGACCGGGTCCTCCTCTCCCAGATCATGTCCGTCGGCGGCCCGGCGGTGCGGAAGGCCGCCGGCGCAGCGCTGGACGGCACCATCGAGGACGTCCGCGCCTTCCTCAAGGTGGGCCAGTACGTCGCCCGCGCGGAGGACGAGAACCGCGCCCGCGTCCGGCACGTCCTCGACGACGCCGACACCGGCCGGCACGTCCGGGAGGCGGCCGAGAAGGCGCTCGCCGGCACCGCCGCGGACGTCGAGCACTTCCTGAAGACGGAGCTGGAGCCGCTGCGGGCGAGCGACGACCGGGTCCGCGTCTCGCAGATCGTCGAGGCCGGGGGGCCGGAGGTCCGGAAGGCCGGCACCGCCGCGCTCAACGGCACCGTCGAGGACGTCCGGGCCTTCCTGAAGGAGGGTCAGTTCGCGGCCCGCGCCAAGGACAAGGCCGCCGCCGAGGCCGCGCAGAACAACTCCACCACCACCCGGGCGGCCACCACCACCGGCACGACGACCGCCTCGGCAGCGCTCACCACCACCACGGACGGTGCGGGCACCAGTGGCTCGCTGGCCTCCACCGGCCCGTCCGCCCCGCTCGGGCAGCTCGCCGCCGTCGGCGGCGCAGCCGTCGTGCTGGGCGCCGGCGCGGTCATCGCCACGCGTCGCCGCTCGCGGGCCTGACCCACCCCGGCCGGTCGGCGCGCGGGTCGCGCCGACCGGCCCCGGGTGAGGCACTCGGGACGGATCTGCAGTCAGGCCGGGTGCGGTGGTGCCTTGGCGGTGCGCTTGGCGAGCAGGCCCGCGAGGAGCATGACGAGCACGCCGATCCCGACGCCGCACGCCGTCCACAGCACCCGGTAGCCCCCGGCCGCGTAGTCGGACGGCTGCAGGAGGTCCACCAGGATGAGCACGCCCGCGGCGATGGCCGCGCAGTAGAACGCGTGGTTCCAGAAGCGGATCGCCGCCCCGTGCATGAACAGGACCAGCGCGACCACTTCGAGTCCGCGGTCGACCGCGAACAGCCTGAGTCCGTGTTCACCGGTCGGGATCAGCAGGGTCAGCGCCGCCGCGACGGCGCCGATCGCGGCGCCGAGGAGGCGCTGGGCGGCGGTGAGCGTGGTCTGTTCCAGGCCCGGTTTCATCGCGATCATGGCCGCGATCGGCATCCAGGATCCGTGCGTCAGGTCCCGCCCGCCCGGGAAACCGCCTGGGCCCAGGTGTGGCTGGTGATGTGTGTGGGCGGCGTGGTGGCAGCCGACCACGAGCGACAGGGCGCCGATGAACCAGATGCTGAGGAGCGTCGCGTTCACGAACCTCCGCGCCCCGAACGCGGCCATCAGGCCGGCCACCAGGGTGACCGCGAAGGCCGCCGGCGCCAGCCACCCCCAGGCCGCGCCGCCGGGCCCGAACGCCGGCGCGGTCAGCCCCGCGCCGATCGCCGCGAAGAGCGCGATGTGCCCCGCGCGGCGCCCGTAGCTGCCTCCCGGGTCCTCCGGCATCGCGAACAGGAGGCCGAACAGTGCGCTGAGCAGGTACTGCTCGTACCCGATCGCCCAGAGGACGATCAGCGGCACCAGCGCGACGTCCGGGAACACCACCGCCCGCGGCCGGTTAAGCCCCGCGGGTCTGAGCTCGAACACGTGCGACAGCCAGGTCGTGCCCCTTCCACCCTGAACAGTCTGTGCTTCTCGTCCGCTCGTACCGACCACGGCAGCCTCGCCGGCCCGAGTCGTCGGTGTGCGGGTCCGCGGCGGCGGTCATCGCTCCTCGTCCCCGGCCCCGGGGCTCCGCGGTCCGGCCTTCCGCCGCCGGCCGCGCTGGACGGCGCCGACGATGACCTTGATGCCCAGGCCGAGGACCACCAGGTCGGCCAGCATCTGGACGGTGACGACCAGCCGCGCGGTGTCGGTCTTGGCGGTGATGTCGCCGAATCCGACGGTGGAGAAGACGGTCACCGTGAAGTAGATCCCGTCGGAGTGGGACAGGGGCTCGTCGAAGCTGCCGGGGGACAGTGCGGCCAGCGCGACGTAGGTGGCGGAGAACAGCAGCAGGAAGAACGGGACGCAGATGGACAGCGCCTCGGCGGCCCGCAGTCCCGGGTGCCGGGAGCGGACGATCGAGCGGACCTGGACGGCGACCAGCACGATGAACCCCGCCAGTCCGACGAGGAGCATGGTGACGGTGGCCGACGTGGACGAATGGTCCAGCGGCAACCCGTAGTACAGCGCCACCAGCGCGACGACCGAGCCGACCACGCGGACCAGCGTCCAGGCGATCCTCCGGACCGAGGGCCGGGCTCCGGCCGGGTCCTGGGACGGCGCCCCGGTGCCGCCGGTCATGACGGCCTCCGCGGCCTGGTGAGCACGGCGCGGAAGGACATGCCCCGGTCGAGCCACATCATCCCGGTGACCGCGCCCAGAATGATCACCACCCCCATCGCGATGAAGAACGGCATGAGGGCGGACACCACCCCGATCGGCCCGTACTCCCGGTGGTGGCTGGTGACCATGCCGGAGAAGGCGACGCGAAAGACGACCGGCATGCCGAGCCGGAACGCACCGGTGGCGACCCGGCCGGCACCAGCCTGCGCCGGGCGACCCGGCCGGCCAGCAGGAACCACATCGCGAAGCACCAGAAGGCCGTGTACGCGGGGACGTTGACGATCCACCACCGGACCGGCGCACTGTCGTAGAACGCCTTCCCGGCGGTGGTGCCCAGGGAGACCCAGCCCACGACCACGGCCAGCCGGCCCAGCACCCTCAGCCGGTCCCGCGCGCCACGGGCGGGCACCTCGAACATCTGCTGGTACAGCTTCTGGACCGAGCCGGCTGCGGCGAGCCCGCCCAGGACGAAGAAGACCCACGACAGACCGGTGACCGCCGAGGAGGTGGCCGCGGAGGAGGCGAACAGGTCACCGACGTCGGTGGCGGCCTCCTTGTTCGGACCCAGTCGCAGGGCCGGCGTCGACACCGCCGACCGCCCGGCCGGGGCGGACGTGATGAGCATGAACGGGAACGCGCACAGCAGCAGCGTGGCGGCCGGCAGCACGGCCCGGCCGAGGAACTCGAACGCGTCCAGATAGCGGTGCCACAGGTACTCGGCCCACGGCCCCGCGCACTTCGCCCTCCCCCACTCGCCCGCCCGCCGGACGCGCCGGACGCTCCGCTCAACGGCCTTCCCGCCGGGGCGTCTTCCCCCTGCGCCACGGGCCCGTGCCTCCCGCCCGTCCCGCGACCTTCCCGGTGTCCTGTCCGTCGCCCGCATGGCACATCCTCCAGGAGCCGACCACCCGGGTCGGCTGCGGCCCGTCCCACGGCGGCAACACTCGTACTCCGGGCTGCGGTCCTGTATCCACCGTCGCACGACACCCGGCCCGTGTCAGGGCCGGACGGCCCTGACGGACCGGGCCGCCCGGCCTCGTGTCGGCGGGTGGCCGACACGGCACCACGCGTGAACCCCGGACGGCCGGACGGCAGTCCGTACGCCGTTGATGTCGGATGTGGACGTCAAAAGCCCCGGACCGGGAAGGGTCCGGGGCTTTCGCGGTGTTCACTGCCGGTGGGCGCAGACGGTTTCGAACCGCCGACATCCGCCTTGTAAGGGCGGCGCTCTACCGCTGAGCTATGCGCCCGTGCCACCGCACACGGGGATGCCCGGGTGCACGACGGAGGCCTAGCGTACCCGGTCCGGGGGGTTGCCTGCCGCCACCGTCCGGATGGCGTCGGACGGCGGGTCCCGGACGGTGGGGGCCATCGGGAAGAATGGGCCTGGATCAGGCGTACGAGCAGCAGGGAGCGCGTGGTGAGGGTGGCCGGCGGTGGCGGCGGGCGGGGCGGCTGGTGGCGTCGGGGCGACGGCGCGCGGGCCGAGGCGGTGGCTGCCCGGGACGCGGCGCAGCAGACCTTCTACGAGCTCGACTCGGCGCAGCGCGACGCCCAACTCGCCCTGGAGACGATCCGGTCGGCGGAGGACAGTGCGGCGGCGGGCCGGGCGCAGGCCGACTTCCAGGCGCTGTCGGGGCGGATCGACGAGGTGACGGTCGGCTACCTGTCGGCGCTGGACGCGTACGACCTGGAGGACCCGGAGCTGGACTCCGCCGCGGCGGGCCGGGCGCGCCGCCAGCTGGACCAGGCCAAGAACGACCTGGAGCGGCAGCGGACGGAGCTGGACTCCTTCGTCCAGCGGCTGCAGCCGCTGGTGCAGCACGCGGAGTCGCAGCTGATCCGGGTGACACCGGCGGTGGAGAAGGCCCGGCAGGCGCTGCTGGGGGCGACGACGGCGCTGGAGCAGGTGCGGTCGGCCGGGCTGAAGGCGGACGACCTGGCGGCGCGGCTGGCGGAGCTCGGCCCGGAGCTGACGAGGATGAACGAGGGCGTGGCCCGGCACGGGGTGCAGGCCACCCTGCAGCGGGCGGAGGACGTGGCGCGCCGGGCCGGGGCCGTCCGCGAGCAGGCGGAGCAACTGCCGCAGCGGGCGAAGGAGATCGACCGCCGGGTGGCGAGCCTGCGGACGCGGGTGCAGGCGCTGGAGACGCGCGGGGGGACGGTGGAGCCGGCGCTGAGCGAGCTGCGGCGGCGGTTCTCGGTCTCCTGCTGGCAGGACCTGCAGCAGGTTTCTGCGCAGACGACGGAGGCGGTGGCGACGGCCTCGCGGAAGCTGGACGAGGCGGCGCGGGCGCGCGACGAGCAGCGCTGGGCGGACGCGACCGGCGCGATCGGGACGGTGCGCGCGGTGCTGGAGACGGCGGAGGGCTCGGTGACCGCGGTCAACGACCGGCTCCGGCAGCTGAACGAGGTGTCGCACGACCCGCACAAGGAGATCGAGCGGACGCGGTTCGCCCTGCGGGACGCCCAGCGGCTGGCCATGACGGGCCGCCAGACGCCGGACCCGCGGCACGCGGCCCCGCTGGACGCGGCGGTGGCGCGGCTGGACCGGGCGGTCACGGCGCTGGAGGAGGCCGGCCGGCACCCCGACTACTGGCGGTTCCTGACCGAGCTGGCGGCGGTGCGGGAGACCGCAGCCGGGGTGGTGGCGATGATCCGGGGGCCGCGCTGACGGGTCGCCGCGGGAGTGACCCGGGACACATTACCGGTCAGTAACTTAGTGCTAGAGTCGCGCCCATGGCACGCAAGCGCACGCTCTCCGCAGCCACCTTCCGGCGCGGCATCAACCTCTGGCCGCCGTTCCTGTTCGCCGGCATCAAGGTGCTGGCGGTCGACGACGCCTTCCGCAGCGCGAAGGTCCGGCTGCGGCTCGGGCGGCTCAACCGCAACTGGGTCGGCACCCACTTCGGCGGCTCGATCTTCGCGATGACCGACCCGTTCTGGATGCTGCTGGTGATGCAGAACCTCGGCCCGGACTACTACGTGTGGGACAGCGCCGCGGAGATCGACTTCGTCTCCCCCGGCCGCGGCGACATCACCGCCGAGTTCGTGCTCACCGACGACCGCCTAGCGGAGATCCGCGAGCTGACGGCCGACGGCAGCAAGGCGCTGGTCTGGTTCGACACCGAGGTGCTGGCGCAGGACGGCTCGGTGGTCGCCCGGGTCCGCAAGCAGGTCTACGTCCGGCCCAAGCCCGAGCGGGCCCGACCGGAGGGCCCCGGGCGGACCGCACGGGACGAGCGGGGCGGGCGGGCCGAACCGGTGGCTACTGCCGTCTGAGCCGCCGCCTGGGTACCCTGCCGCTATGCCTCGCTACGACTTCCGCTGCCGCTCCTGCGGAGCCACCTTCGAACTCCGCCGCACGATGGCCCAGGCCAACGACCCGGCCGTCTGCCCGGAAGGCCACGCCGACACGGTGAAGCTGCTCTCCACCGTCGCCGTGACCGGCACCGCGGGCGGCGGCGCCGCGGCGGCCCCCGCCCCGAGCGGTGGCGGCGGCGGTTGCTGCGGCGGCGGCTGCTGCGGCTGACCCCCGGAACGGACCGGGACCGGAACCGCCGGAACAGGAACGGCCGGAACGGAACGGGGCCCGGCGCACGGCCGGGCCCCGCCGACGTTCAGGCGCGGACGGCCGCCCCGGCCCGGACGCGCTCCAGCATCCGGCGGACGATCTCCTCGCCCGCCGCGACACCGACCTGGGTGAGCGCCGTGACGCCGGGCGCCGCCCAGCCGGTGTCGGCGAGCTCGCCGTGGCCGGGCCGCCAGCCCGCGTCGGCGGCGAGCAGCAGCTCGGCGTCGAGCAGCGAGTCGCCGGCGGTCAGCACGGTGGCCGCGCCCGTCCGGCGCTCGACCTCGGCCAGGGCCTCGCTCTTGGTGAGCGGGGCCGGCACCGCGTACACCTTGCGGCCCTGCAGCGAGACCGTCCAGCCGCGCTCGGCGCACCAGCCGGTGAGCTCCTCCAGCCAGCCCTCGGGCAGGTCGGCGCGCTCGACGACGAGGTAGGCGAAGAGGTCCTCGGCGACCCGCCGCTTGTGCGTCCACTCCGGGTCCGCGGAGATCGCCAGGTGCTCGACGACCTCGGCGAGCGGGGCGCTGGCGGCGGCGAGCCGGGAGCGCACCTCGGCGTGCCAGTCGCGGTCCCAGACGCCGTCGACCAGCACGTGGCCGCCGTTGGCGCAGATCGCGTACTTCGGGATCCACCCCGGCGTCGGGCCGGGCAGGTTGACCCGCTCGTACTGGGCCCGGGTGCGGGTGGTGGCGGGCACGAACACGGCGAGCCGGGTCAGTTCGACGAGCAGCTCGGCGGCCCGCTCGGTCATGAACGAGAGCGCCCGGCCGTCGTTGACCTCCACCGAGAGCAGCCGGGGGGCGAGCCGGTCCGGCACGTCCAGGGCGAGCGCCCGGTTGGAGTAGATCAGGGTGCGGTCGAGGTCGCTCGCGACCAGGAACTGACTCGGCTGCTGATTCGGCATCAACTTTCCTTCGTGAGAACTTCGCCGCCCTCGGCGGCGTGCACCGCCGTGCCGTCGGCGCCGGTCGCCCCGCGGGTGTAGCGGGGGTGGATCAGACCCACGCAGGAGTACGGCAGGTCGTCCACCTCCTCCACCGGGACGCCGCGCTGTGCGGCGAGCAGCCTGACGTGGTCGAGGTCGGCTCCGGCACCGCGCCGGGCCAGCACTCGCCAGGGCACCCGGCGGAGCATGACGCGGGTCGTCTCGCCGACCCCCGGCTTCACCAGGTTGACGTTGTCGATGCCGTACGCGGCACTGATCCGCTCGACGGCCTCCCAGCCCTCCCAGGTGGGGGTGCGGTCCTCGGTGGCGAGGGCGTCGGCGGCCGCGACGGCCGTGGCCCGGACGGCCGGGAAGTGCGCGGCGACGGCGGTGAGGAAGTCGTTGGAGACGTCGGCGACGGCGAGCTCGCGGTAGAACTTGGCGCCGTGGAAGTCGTCCGGGCCGATCAGGTCCGGGCGCAGCACGGTGCGCGAGATCAGGCCGGAGACGGTGGAGTTGAGGCAGGCCGACGGGATGAGGAAGTCGTCCCGGGTGCCGTAGGTGCGAACGCAGCGACCGGGGTCGGCGAGCACCGCGAGGTCGGGGTCGAAGCCGGTGTCCTGCAGCGCCTCGGCGAGTTCGCGGGTGATGGCGCCCTTGCCCGTCCAGCCGTCGACGAAGACCACCGAGCCGGCGTCGTGGTGCGCGGCGAGGTGGCGCAGCGCCACCGGGTCGATGCCGCGGCCGCGCACGATGGAGACGGTGTAGTGCGGGACGTCCAGGCCGTGGGCGAAGCCCAGCCAGCGGCGGATCAGCACGCCGACCGGGGTGCCGGCCCGGGCCAGCGAGGCGAGCACCAGGCCGCGGCCGCGCTCGCGCAGCAGCGTCTCGGCGACGGTGCCGACGGCCAGCGCGATCCGCTCGCCGGAGGCGCTGAGCGCCTGCCTGTACAGCTCCTGGTACTCGGGGCTGGGCTGGTACTCGATCGGCAGCGACTCGGCGTAGTGGGCGCCGCCGGACTGCACGGCCTCCTCGCGCTCCTCGGTCGGCGCCTCCAGCGCCACCCCGGAGAGGTCCTTGAGCAGCCAGATCACGTCCTCGGCCGAGTACGAGGAGAACGCGGGGCCGAACAGCGGCGCGGGCAGGGTGGTCGTCATGGTCGCCTTACGTGGGGAGGTGCGCTGTCGATGGTGGGGGGCGGAGGCGTCAGCGGGGTGACCCGGGCCGGTACGCGGGGAGAACGGCGAGCACCACCTGGTCGGTGACGGCCCGCAGCTGGCGCAGCAGGGCGTCCTCGCCCTCGTGCAGGGCTGCGGTGTCAGCGGGGGTGTCGACCACCAGGACGACCGCGTCGAAGCGGCGGTCGGGGTCGCTGCCGGGGGCCACGTTGTAGGCGTACCGCTCGGTGGAGCGGTCGGCGGGGTCGTCGTGCGCCGGGAAGGCCAGCCGGGTGCGGATCGCGTAGCCCGGGTCGTCGACGGCGAGCACCGGCGAGCGGGTCGTCGTGGAGAAGCGCACACGGTCGCCGCCGAGCCGGTCGGCGAGCGCTCCGGCGAGGCGCAGCGGCGCGTACATCAGCTCCTCGAAGCCGAGGACGAGGATGCGGCGGCGGTCCGCGAGCAGCTCGGCGAGCGGGGCGGCGAGGCCGGGCAGGGCGGTGTCGAGGCGGCGGCGGTGGTCGGCGGTGAAGCCGTGCCGGCCGCCGTCGGGCAGGTCGGCCGGCCAGTCGAGGGCGGCCCGGTGGACGGGGGCGAGCGGGCCGTCGGGCAGCGGCGCGGCGGCGGGCTGCGCGTCCACGATCTCCTGGGCTCGGGCCAGCACGTCGGCGGGCAGCCGGACGCCGCCGACCGCGGTGGCGACCAGGTCGACGCGGGCGCCGAGCTCGGCGGCGGCCTTGTCGAGGCGCTCCCGGTCCGCCTCGGTGCGCAGGTCGACCAGGGCGACCACCACGTAGCGGTCGCGGGGGTGCGCGGCGTGCAGCGCGCGGACGGTGTTGAGCACGGTGTTGCCGGTGGAGAACTCGTCGTCGACCAGCACCAGCGGCCCGTCGCCGGCGAGCAGCGCCGGGTCCTCGGGCAGCAGCAGGTGCGAGGTGGCGTGCGAGTGCTCCTCCTCGAAGCCGCCGACCGGCTCGACGCCGTCGACCGGGCGGCGGGTGGAGTGCAGGTAGGGGGCGTCCAGGCCGTCGGCGACGCTGTGGCCGAGCGCGGTGGCGGTCTCCGCGTAGCCGAGGACGACGGCCCGGGCGGCGTCCTCGGGGCCGAGCAGCTCGGCGACCCGGCGGCCGAGCTCCAGGCCGGCGCCGTGCACCACGGCGGGCAGCTGCGGCACGTGCTTGCCGAGCACGTGCGAGACCAGCAGGTGGGCGCGGCGCGGGTTGCGGCGCAGGGCGAGCCCGATCAGCTCCCGCAGCTCCGGCGAGCCGGTGAGCCCGATGCCGAGCCGGTCGGTGACCCACTGGCCGGTCCACGGCGCCGGGGCGGGGTGCTGTGCGGTCAAGGCTCCTGCTTTCGGTGGTGCAGAGGTGCGGTCGTGCAGCAGTACGGTCGTGCGGTCGTGCAAAGGTGCCCAGGGTACGCAGCGGCGTCCGGGGCGCGCGGAGGTGTCCGGGGTCCGGCCGGGTCAGCCGCAGAGGCAGGCGCCCAGCAGCTCGGCGAAGCTCACGTCCTCGCGGGCCACCCCGAAGACCTCGGCCCGCAGCAGCACCCGCTCGGCCCAGGCCCGGTGCGGCTTGGCCTCGTTCATCTTGTTGGTGTACGCGGAGCGCAGCACCCCGCCGCCGTCGCGGCTGAGGATGTCCTGCGCGTCGGAGTACTCCTCGTGCGTGACCACCGAGAGCGCGTGCACGGCGGGCACGTGGCTGGGGTGGATGCAGGTCTTGCCGAGCAGGCCGTTGGCGCGGTCGAGCTCGATCTCCCGGATCAGCCCGTCCAGGTCGTGCTCGATGATCCGCTGCCGGACACCGTCGGCCGGCGGCTGCGCCTCGGCGAACGGGGTGCGGCGCAGCTGCGGCTTGAACATCCGCTCCTGTACCGGGAAGTACTCCCAGACCGGGCCGGTCACGGTGTACCCGGTGCCGTCGGCACGGCCGAGCACGTTGACCACGTCGCCGATGACGCCCGCCACCAGGGCCACGTCGTAGGCGGTGAGGTCGGGCGAGCGGCGCAGTCCGTACGCGGAGCACAGGTCGGTGACGCCGAGCCGGACGGCGAGGATGCGCTCGCGGTGCTTGTCGAGCAGCCGGGCGATCGAGAAGAGCTGCTCGCGCCGGGTCTCCAGGTGGGCGAGCTCGGGCGACTCCAGCACCGGCATGGCGAACAGCCGCTGGCCGGAGCGTTCCTCGGCGGCGGTGAGCGCCTCCAGGTAGGCGCCGCCGCTCTCCTCGGTGAACTTGGGCACCACGTAGCCGGCGAGCAGCCGCACCGCGGGGCCGAGCCGGGCGGTGAGGTCGGTGATCTGGGCGGCGGCGCGGACCCGGACGAACAGCAGCGGCAGCCCGGTGTCGCCGGCGGCGGCGAGCCCGCCGAGCTGGGCGACGAGGTTCTCCTCGGCGGCGGGCACCTCGTGGTCGGCGATCGCGTCCTCCAGGCAGAGCACCATGGAGACCACGCCGCGGGCGGCCTGCTTGCGGATGTCGGCGGCCAGCGTGCTGCGGGTGGCCGGGCTGTAGAGGGTCGCGCCGAGCGCGGTGGAGAGCACGGCCGGGGCGCTGTCCAGCGCGAAGTCGACCGGCTGGTGCAGGAAGAGCCGTTCGCGGACGTCGTCGGCGAGGTGGCCGAAGTGGCGCAAGCTGCTCTCCCTGCGATCGTGGTGGCATCCCGGTCACCGGGCGGGATTGGGCTGACGTCCCGACAACAGGGACGAACAGCGGGGCCCGATGGTTTCGCGGGTGGGGGCGGCGCGGTCGCCCTCGCGTCCGCCGCGACGCGTTCGCCGAGGTGGGTGGTGTACCGGGAGCCGTTGGCCGCTAATCGTACGGTCCTTCAGGGCTTTGCAAAGACCTGAAACATCGAATTCTCGGAAGGTTACCCGGTGCGACACAAAACCCCCCTCCGGGCCTGTGGCGGCCCGCATTGTCCGCGGAGGGCGGGGCCGGGCAGGATTGGGGCATGACGCACGTGATGGCGAAGGGCGCCAACATCCCGCTGCCGGCCACCGCCGTCCGCGCCGTGCTGCGCTGGTCGGCGACGCCCGGCGCACCCGACGTGGACGTCTCCGCGCTGCTGGTCGCCGCCGACGGCAAGGTCCGTTCGGATGCCGACTTCGTCTTCTACAACCAGCCGAGGCACCCCTCGGGCCTGGTCCGCCACCTGCCGAAGCAGCAGGCCGGCGCCGGGGACGAGGTGTCGGACGCGGTCGAGATCGACCTCGGCCGGCTCGCCGAGGACGTCGACCGGGTGGTGCTGGCGGGCTCATCCGAAGGGGGTTCCTTCCCGTCGGTGCCGCGGCTGCGGGTGCTGGTCTTCGACACCGCGGCCGGCGAGGCCGATCCGCTCGCCGAGTTCCCGGTCACCGACAGCGGGGACGTCACCGCCCTGGTGGCCGGTGAGTTCTACCGGCGGGACGGCGGGTGGAAGTTCCGGGCGGTCGGCCAGGGCTACGCGACCGGCCTGAGCGGGCTGGCCACCGACTACGGCATCGCGGTCGAGGACGGCGAGGACGTCGCGGACGCGCTGCCGCCCGTGCCCGAGCCGCCGGCGCCCGAGCCGGCCGGGCCCGCGGCCGACCTGCCGGAGGAGCCGGACATCTACACGCTCGCGCCGGCCGCGCCCCCGGCGGCCCCGCTGCCGCCGCCGCCCAGCGCTCCGCCGACTGTGGGCACCCCCGCCGCCCCCGCGCCGCAGGCGCCCGCCGGGTACGGCTACCCGCAGCCTGCCGCCGCCCAGGCCGGGGGCTACGGCTACCCGCCGCAGCAGCCCCAGCAGCCGGCCGGCGGGTACGGCTACCCCCAGCAGCAGCCCGGGTACGGCCATCCGCAGCAGCAGCCGGCGCCCGGCTACGGGTACCCGCAGCAGCAGCCCGCCCCGCAGCCCCAGCAGCAGGCGCCGCAGCCGGCCCCGCAGCCGACCGGTGCGCCGGGCTTCGCGCTGCCGCCGCAGGGCCCGCAGTTCCAGCCGCGCTGACCACCGGGGCGCGCCGTCCGCGCGGCGCGCCCCCGGGTGCCCCGGGTGCGTCCGGGTGCGCCCGGTGCGTCCGGGGCACCCGGGCCGCCGCCCGGATCGGGCGCCCGGATCAGGCGGCCGGCCCGGCCGGCCCCTTGTAGCCGCGCTGCCACTGCATGCCGAAGCCGTACAGCCGGTCCAGATCCGACTGGAACCCGTGCACGTAGCGGACCTCGCGGCGGACGGTGAGCTGCCCGTCGCCGGAGTTCTCGATCAGCACCACGGCGCAGGAGCGCGCCGCGGGCGCCCGCTCGTCCAGCTTGATCTCGATCCGCGGACCGGTCTGCGGGACGATCGTCACCGTCGCGTGGGTGTGGCCGAAGGCGGGCGTGTCGTCGTAGATGTAGACGAAGATCAGCAGCCGCCGGAACTGGTCCTTCTTCTCCAGGTTGACGTACATCGTCTCGCCGGACGGGGCGCCATAGACGTCGTCGCCGCTCAGCTTGACGTACGGCGGCCGGTTCAGGTCGCCGAAGTAGCCGCCCAGCGGCTGGACGACCCCGCGGCTGCCGTCGGCCAGCTCGTACATGCAGGCCAGGTCCAGGTCGACGCTGACCGGCGCCCGGTCCAGCGACTGGGGTGCCATCGGACGCAGGTTCCGCAGGTCGAACAGGTTGCGCAGGCCGCCGCCCCCGGACGGGCGATCGGCCGAACGGGTGGTCCAGTGCAGGTTGACGTACAGATACCCGGTGGTAGCCGCCGCACCGGTCAGCGCGTGATGCGGTTGGGACTTGGTCAGCGTGACCTTGAACTGCCCCCCGGAGTCCACTCCTCTGCGGTCCCCCTTGAGGAACTCCCAGACCGAGACCATGGCGTCCGCCCTCCCCCTCTCCCGGCCCTGCGGCCGGTGATCGCCCTCCGTCGTGCACCGTGCTCGTATCGTCCCATCAGAGCTGTACCCCACCGGCGACGATGAGCCACCGCCAGTCGTCCGCCTGGCGGCCGATCGCCGCCTCCCGTACCATGCCGGGCCGTTGGACGCGATATCGTCGGTGCCGCACAGGAGTCCCCGTCGTCCCGTGCGGCGGCGTCCACGACGCTTCGTCAGGATCCCGACCCGCCCGGGCCGCCTCCTGTGACCCACCGCGTTCCATCCCCCCGTCCTGCGGAAATTCGAGGCCCGACCCACGATGAACCTCTCCTCCATACAGCTGGTATGGGCCGTCATCGGCGGCGCTGCCCTGCTGTTCACCGCCGTCCTGGTGGCCGTGCTGCGCGTCAAGAACACCAAGGTCGACGAGAACACCGACTCCTGGGAGCGCAGCGAGGAGCGCCGCCGCCGCAAGGAGGCGCTCTACGGCGGCGCCTCCTACGTGCTGCTGTTCTGCTGCGCCGGTGTCGCGGCCGCGCTGTCCTTCCACGGCCTGGTCGGCTTCGGCCAGGAGAACCTCGGCCTGTCCGGCGGCTGGGAGTACCTCGTCCCGTTCGGCCTCGACGGTGCCGCGATGTTCTGCTCGGTGCTCGCGGTCCGCGAGGCCAGCCACGGTGACGCGGCGCTCGGCTCGCGCCTGCTGGTCTGGCTGTTCGCGGTCGCCTCGGCCTGGTTCAACTGGGTGCACGCCCCGCGCGGCGGCTCGCACGACGGCGCCCCGCAGTTCTTCGCCGGCATGTCGATCTCGGCGGCGGTGCTGTTCGACCGGGCGCTGAAGCAGACCCGCCGGGCGGCGCTGCGCGAGCAGGGCCTGATCCCGCGGCCGCTGCCGCAGATCCGCATCGTCCGCTGGCTGCGGGCGCCCCGCGAGACCTACGCCGCCTGGTCGCTGATGCTGCTGGAGAACGTGCGCAGCCTGGACGAGGCGGTCGACGAGGTCCGCGAGGACCGCCAGGCCAAGCAGGAGGCGAAGCTGCGGGCCCGCTCGGCGGACCGCCGCGAGCGCGCCGAGCTGAAGGCGATCGCCCGCTCGCAGGGCGGTGTGCTCTCGCGGGCCCGCGGCGGCCGCCAGGTGCCGGCGCTGACCGCGGCCGGTTCGGGCGAGTCCTCCACGACGGAGCCTGCCCCAGCCGACGAGGACCCGATGGCCAAGGTCGGTCCCTCCGCCCTGGAGCCCGCCGCCCTCACCGCCGGCCGGCGCCCCCGCGCCGCCGTCGGCAGCTCGTCCAGCATCGACCTGACGCTGGACGAGGACACCCTGGCGATGCCGAAGCTGGACTCGCTGGAGCGCAAGCTCCGCGCGATCGAGCAGCAGCTCGGCTGATCCCGGCGACACGAAGGGCCCCGCACACCGAGGTGTGCGGGGCCCTTCGCCGTTCCGCGGGCGGACCGGCCGTGCGGGTCAGACCGAGGTCGTCTCCGGTTCGGAGGTCTCCAGCGCCTGCTCGCGCCGGTTGCGGACCACCGAGGAGGCGAGTGCCGCACCGATGAAGCCGACGCCGATCAGGCCGGTGACGAGCTCCGGGATGTGGTACTCGATCGAGGCCAGCAGGATCAGCGCCAGCGCGCCGATCGCGTAGTGCGCGCCGTGCTCCAGGTAGACGTAGTCGTCCAGGGTGCCCTTGCGGACCAGGAAGACGGTGAGCGAGCGGATGTACATCGCGCCGATGCCCAGACCCAGGGTGATCATGAAGATGTCCTGGGAGATGGCGAAGGCGCCGACCACGCCGTCGAAGGAGAACGACGCGTCCAGGACCTCCAGGTAGAGGAAGAGGAAGAACGCGGCCTTGCCGCCGACCTGGACGATCGACTTGCCGGTCTTCTCGGCCTCCTCCTCGGCCTCCTCCTGCGCCTCCAGGCCGGACTCGAAGACGCCGGACAGGCCGTTGACGGCGAGGTACGTGGCGAGGCCCATCAGGCCGGCCAGCAGCACCGTCTCGGCGTGGTCGGCCGCGAAGAGGCGGGCGGAGACGGCGAGGACGACCAGCGCGATGACCGAGGAGAGGGCGTCCAGCTTGCCGATCTTCTCCAGCGGCTTCTCCAGCCAGCGCAGCCAGTTGAAGTCCTTCTCCTCGAAGATGAAGTCGAGGAAGATCATCAGCAGGAAGATGCCGCCGAAGGCCGCGATGGCCGGGTTCGCGGCCTCCAGGTAGTCGGCGTAGGTCTGGCCGTTGTAGGTCTTGGTGGAGTCCAGGGCGAGCTCGATGACCGTGCCCGGCGCGAGGTGGGCCGTCAGGCCGACCACCAGCAGCGGGAAGATCAGGCGCATGCCGAAGACGGCGATCAGGACGCCGACCGTCAGGAAGATCTTCTGCCAGAAGGCGTTCATCCGCTTCAGGACGGTGGCGTTGACGACGGCATTGTCGAACGAGAGGGAGATCTCGAGGATCGAGAGGATCAGCACGACGCCGAACCCTTCGGCCCCCCAGATCAGGCCGGCTGCGATGAGGCCGACGATCGTGATGGCGAAGGACCATCCGAATGTGCGGAGGAACACGGGGTCAGTTACCTTTCGAATTCATGTCCACGGGCGGGTTTTCGGCGGCGGACTTTACTGGACGTTTACGCCGAAATCCAGGGCGATGCCGCGCAGGCCCGAAGCGTAGCCCTGGCCGACGGCGCGGAACTTCCATTCGCCCTGGTAGCGGTAGAGCTCGCCGAAGATCATTGCGGTCTCCGTGGACGCGTCCTCGGTGAGGTCGTAGCGGGCGATCTCGCGCCCGTCGGTCAGGTTGACCACGCGGATGTAGGCGTTGGACACCTGGCCGAAGTTCTGGATCCGGGCCTCGGCGTCGTAGATCGACACCGCGAAGACCACCTTGTCGACCTGGACGGGCACCAGGTCGAGGTTGACCTGCACGACCTCGTCGTCCCCGTCGCCGTCACCGGTGAGGTTGTCGCCCTGGTGCTCGACCGAACCCTCGGGGCTGCGCAGGTTGTTGTAGAAGACGAAGTACTCGTCGCCGAGCACCCGGCCGCCGGCGCAGAGCAGCGCACTGGCGTCCAGGTCGAACGGCGCGCCGGTGGTCGAACGGGCGTCCCAGCCCAGTCCGATCTGCACCTGCGTCAGGTTGGGCGCGGCCTTGGTCAGCGAGACGTTGCCGCCCTTGGCCAGCGTGACACTCATCTGGATTTCCTCCCAGTCCCCCCGTCCCCGGGGCCTCTCTGCCGGGCCGGCACCGGCCTGCGACCGGCACGACGGGACGTACCCCAGATCTACGCCCCCGCACCGTCGCACGATCCCGCGCACCGGCCTGAACTTCCTGAACTACCTGACCGCACCGCCGCGGACACGCAGCGGCCGGGGCCGGTACGGGTGTGCACCCGTACCGGCCCCGGCCAAGAGTATGCAGCCGCCGACGCGGTCAGACGTTCACGCCGAAGTCCTGCGCGATGCCGCGCAGGCCGGAGGCGTAGCCCTGGCCGATCGCGCGGAACTTCCACTCCGCGCCGTTGCGGTAGAGCTCGCCGAAGACCATCGCGGTCTCGGTGGAGGCGTCCTCGGAGAGGTCGTAGCGGGCGATCTCGGCGCCGCCGGCCTGGTTGATCACGCGGATGAAGGCGTTGCGCACCTGGCCGAAGTTCTGCTGGCGGTTCTCGGCGTCGTAGATCGACACCGGGAAGACGATCTTGGCGACCTCGGCCGGGACGCCGGCCAGGTTGACCTTGATCTGCTCGTCGTCGCCCTCGCCCTCACCGGTGAGGTTGTCGCCGGTGTGCTCGACCGAGCCGTCCTGGCTGGTCAGGTTGTTGAAGAAGACGAAGTCGGCGTCGGAGCGGACCTTGCCCTGGTCGGTGCAGAGCAGGGCGCTGGCGTCCAGGTCGAAATCGGTGCCGGTGGTGGTGCGGACGTCCCAGCCGAGGCCGACGATGACGGCCGTCAGGCCCGGGGCCTCCTTGGTCAGGGAGACGTTGCCGCCCTTGCTCAGGCTGACACCCACTAGTCCTCCAAAGGTGCGGGAGGCACGTGCCGGTGCCCCCGGTGGTGCGGGTCCGGGCCGCCCCGTGCGGGGTGCCCGTCCTGCCAACGGCCCGATCGTAGTGCCGGGTTCCCCACCGGTCCGCCAGGAGAACCCGGCGCGTCGGACAACCGTCCGAACGCGCCGGGCCGGGGCCCACGGCTCAGAGCGCGCCGAGCGCGGCCAGGTACTCCTGCTCGTCGCGGGCGTCCGGCAGCCCGTTGACCACGGACCAGCGGACGGCGCCGGCCTTGTCGATCACGAAGGTGCCGCGCACCGCGCAGCCCTTGTCCTCGGCGAAGACGCCGTAGGCGCGGGAGACCTCGCCGTGCGGCCAGAAGTCGGACAGCAGCGGGTAGTCCAGCCCCTCCTGGTCGGCGAAGACGCGGAGGGTGAACGGCGAGTCGTTGGAGACCGCCAGCACCTGCACGTCGTCGTTCTGCAGGCGCGGCAGCTCCTTCTGGATCGCGCACACCTCGCCGGTGCAGACACCGGTGAAGGCGAACGGGTAGAAGACCAGGACGACGTTCTTCTCGCCCCGGAAGTCGGAGAGCTTCACGAGCTCGCCGTGCTGGTTCTTGAGCTCGAAGTCCGGAGCCTGGGTGCCGACCTCGATGGCCATGGATGGGACCTTCCTCGTCGTGGTGCCGCGGCCGCGGAGCGCGACCTCGGGACAGGGGCATCCTCGCATCCGTCCGGGTGCTTTCGGCCGTTCGGGTGAGATGGGCGGAGGCCCGGCCCCATGGTTCCGCCCTCGGTGAACATCCGCACCGGCGGCGGGCACAACGTGGCGCGGCACGCCGAAGGGCCCCGCTGGAGGATTCTCCAGCGGGGCCCTTCGCGGTCTTCCGTAGGTCAGCGCTTCCCGGAGCGCGCGGCCTTCGGGGTGGCCAGGCGGGTGCCGGCCCAGTCCTTGGCGATCGCGACCGAGCTGGTCTGCGACAGGCCGGCCGTCTTGGCGGCGTCGGCGATCTCGTGCGCCTCGACGTGGCCGTCACGGCCGGTCTTGGGCGTCAGCAGCCAGATCAGACCGCCCTCGGCGAGGTACTCCAGCGCGTCGACGAGGGCGTCGGTGAGATCCCCGTCCTCCTCGCGGTGCCACAGCAGGACGCCGTCGGCGACGTCGTCGTAGTCCTCGTCGACGAGATCGCTGCCAGTGATGGACTCGATGCCCTCGCGGAGCTCCTGGTCACTGTCTTCGTCGTACCCGAGCTCCTGGATGATCTGGCCCTCTTCGAAGCCGAGACGAGCTGCCGGGTTGGACTTGTCCGCGGGGTCCGCGGTCGCGCTCACGGGAATAACCTCCAGTATTCGGCTCGGCGTCCATGCCGAGGCTGTGGGCGTAGTCCACACGTGCGCGGCGGTTCGCGCAAGTACCCGACACCCGATCCCACCCAAAGGTTGACGTGGGGAAGGGGGACACGCCGAGTGATGTGTCGCGAATCACACCCGTTTGCCCTTTTCTGCCCCGACCAATCATGCTTCGCCCCCTGGTCCAGGTCCAGCACCGGCCGTACACCTGCCCGAGATGCGAACGGCATTCGGGGTCACTGCTCCGGCGGGCGTAGAGTCTCCTGTTGGCCCTCAGCCCGACCGCCCTTCCGGGCGGGAGGGACCCAGGTCGGACCACCTCTTCGTAACACCACAACCGGGGGTGCGCAGGACGGGCGACGACGCCCCCCGCACCACCCCCCGACCGGCCCGCCCACCAGGCGGAACGGTTACCGATCGGTAGAGATGACGGATCTCCGAGTCGCGGTACACGATGGAGGCGGCGCGACACACCTCAGTTTCGACCGACAGTGAAGGAACAGCGTGGCTTCCGGATCCGATCGCAACCCGATCATCATTGGCGGCCTTCCGAGTCAGGTCCCGGACTTCGATCCCGAGGAGACCGCGGAATGGCTGGAGTCGCTCGACGCGGCCATCGACGAGCGGGGGCGTGAGCGCGCCCGCTACCTGATGCTCCGCCTGATCGAGCGCGCCCGTGAGAAGCGTGTCGCCGTGCCCGAGATGCGCAGCACGGACTACGTCAACACCATCGCGACCAAGGACGAGCCGTTCTTCCCCGGCAACGAGGAGATCGAGCGCAAGATCCTCAACGCGACCCGCTGGAACGCGGCCGTGATGGTCTCCCGGGCGCAGCGCCCGGGCATCGGCGTCGGCGGCCACATCGCCACCTTCGCCTCCTCCGCGTCGCTGTACGACGTGGGCTTCAACTACTTCTTCCGCGGCAAGGACGCCGAGGGCGAGTCCGGCGACCAGATCTTCTTCCAGGGCCACGCCTCCCCCGGCATCTACGCCCGCGCCTTCCTGCTGGACCGACTGACCGAGCAGCAGCTCGACGCGTTCCGCCAGGAGAAGTCGAAGGCCCCCTACGGCCTCTCCAGCTACCCGCACCCGCGGCTGATGCCGGACTTCTGGGAGTTCCCGACCGTCTCGATGGGCCTCGGCCCGCTCGGCGCGATCTACCAGGCCCGGATGAACCGGTACCTGGAGCACCGCGGCATCAAGGACACCTCGGACAGCCACGTCTACGCCTTCCTCGGCGACGGCGAGATGGACGAGCCCGAGTCGCTCGGCCAGCTGTCGCTCGCGGCGCGCGAGGGCCTGGACAACCTGACCTTCGTGGTCAACTGCAACCTGCAGCGCCTCGACGGCCCGGTCCGCGGCAACGGCAAGATCATCCAGGAGCTGGAGTCGCAGTTCCGCGGCGCCGGCTGGAACGTGATCAAGCTGGTCTGGGACCGCAGCTGGGACCCGCTGCTCGCGCAGGACCGCGACGGCGTCCTGGTGAACAAGCTGAACACCACGGTGGACGGCCAGTTCCAGACCTACGCCACCGAGACCGGCTCGTACATCCGCGAGCACTTCTTCGGCGGCGACCTGCGCCTGCGCGCCATGGTCGAGAACATGTCCGACCACGAGATCCAGCACCTGGGCCGCGGCGGCCACGACCACCGCAAGGTCTACGCCGCGTTCAAGGCCGCCCGCGAGCACAAGGGCCAGCCGACGGTCATCCTCGCCCAGACGGTCAAGGGCTGGACGCTCGGCCCGAACTTCGAGGGCCGCAACGCGACGCACCAGATGAAGAAGCTGACGGTCGAGGACCTGAAGCGCTTCCGCGACCGCCTGCACCTGCCGATCACCGACAAGCAGCTGGACGAGGGCTACGCGCCCTACTACCACCCGGGTCGCGACTCGGAGGAGATCCAGTACATGCACGACCGCCGGCGCGAGCTCGGCGGCTACGTGCCGACCCGCAAGGTCCGCCCGCGCAAGCTGGAACTGCCCGGCGACGACGCGTACAAGGCGGTCAAGAAGGGCTCCGGCAACCAGACCATCGCCACCACCATGGCGTTCGTCCGGCTGCTCAAGGACCTCATGCGGGACAAGGGCATCGGCAACCGCTTCGTGCCGATCGCGCCCGACGAGTACCGCACCTTCGGCATGGACTCGCTCTTCCCGTCCGCCAAGATCTACAACCCGCTCGGCCAGACCTACGAGTCGGTCGACCGCGAGCTGCTCCTGGCGTACAAGGAGTCCCCGACCGGCCAGATGCTGCACGACGGCATCTCCGAGGCGGGCTGCACCGCCTCGCTGATCGCCGCCGGCTCGTCCTACGCGACGCACGGCGAGCCGCTGATCCCGGTGTACGTCTTCTACTCGATGTTCGGGTTCCAGCGCACCGGTGACCAGTTCTGGCAGATGGCGGACCAGCTGGCGCGCGGCTTCGTGCTCGGTGCCACCGCCGGCCGCACCACGCTGACCGGTGAGGGCCTGCAGCACGCCGACGGCCACTCGCACCTGCTGGCCTCGACCAACCCCGGCGTCGTCGCGTACGACCCGGCGTACGGCTACGAGATCGCGCACATCGTGCAGGACGGTCTGCGCCGGATGTACGGCAGCAGCGCGGAGCACCCGCAGGGCGAGGACGTCTTCTACTACCTCACCGTGTACAACGAGCCCATCAGGATGCCGGCCGAGCCCGAGGGCGTCGACACCGACGGCATCCTCAAGGGCCTGTACCGGCTCAAGGGCGGCGAGGCCGGCGCGATCCCGGCGCAGATCCTCGCCTCCGGCGTGGCCGTGCCGTGGGCCCTGGAGGCCCAGCGCATCCTCGCCGAGGAGTGGAACGTCAAGGCCGACGTGTGGTCCGCGACCTCGTGGAACGAGCTGCGCCGCGACGCCGTCGAGGCGGAGGAGTTCAACCTGCTCCACCCGGAGGAGCCGCAGCGCGTCCCGTACGTGACCGCCAAGCTCCAGGGCGCCGAGGGCCCGTTCGTCGCCGTGTCCGACTGGATGCGCGCGGTGCCGGACCAGATCTCGCGCTGGGTGCCGGGCACCTGGCAGTCGCTGGGTGCGGACGGCTTCGGCTTCGCCGACACCCGTGGTGCGGCCCGTCGCTTCTTCCACATCGACGCGCAGTCGGTGGTCCTCGCGGTGCTCACCGAGCTCGCCAAGCAGGGCAAGGTCGAGCGCAGCGTGCTGAAGTCCGCGATCGACCGCTACCAGCTGCTCGACGTGGCCTCGGCCGACCCGGGCGCCGCCGGCGGCGACGCCTGATCCGCTGATCCGGTCCGGAGGGCCGGCCGCCCCGCAGGGGGTGGCCGGCCCTCCGGCGTTCCCGGCTCAGGCCACGGTGAAGGAGTTGAGGACGGTCGAGAACTGCTGGCTGGTGAGCGTCCAGTCCTCCTCGGGCGAGGCCGCGTAGATCGCGTACTCGGTGCCGTTCGGGGCGATGAACGCCTGGTCGACCGCGTGCCGCGGGTTGCCCTGCCGGTCGGTGGAGGTGAACTCCCAGAGCGCGCCCTCGCGGCCCTGGTAGACGTTCGGCTGCAGGACGATCCGGGTGTAGTCGGGCTGGGCGGAGACGGTCTGCTCCAGCTCCAGGAAGTGCGACTCGGGCGACCGGGCCGCGCCCGGCGCGACCCCGAAGCGCAGCAGGTGCAGGCCGCCGTCCGGGGAGTAGTCGATCTGGCCGCCGGTCTCGCTGCGGGTCCAGCCCTGCGGCACGGCCACCCGGAAGCCTGCCGGGTCGTCGCTCCAGCGGAAGCCAGCCGGGGCCGGGGTGCCGGGCGGGGTCGGGCTCGGCGTGGGCGTCGGGCTGGGCGTCGGGCTGGGCGTCGGGGTCGGCGTCGGGCTCGGGCTCGGCGTGGGGCTGGGCGTGGGGCTGGGCGTCGGGGTCGGCGCGGTGGCCGTCGACGTGCCCGCGGCCGAGGAGCCGCCGGTCTTGTCCGAGCCGCCGAGCAGGGCGAAGGCCACGCCGCCGGCCAGCAGCGCCGCCAGCAGCACGCCGGCGGCGATCAGCCGGGTCCGGCGACGGCCGCGCCGCCCCTCGGCGCCGTCCACGGGGGGCGGCGGTTCACCGGCGGCCGGCTCCCCGGGCGGCGGGACGGCGGACAGGATTGCCGGGACGGCGACCGGGGTCGGCGGGGTCGCCGCGGTGGGCAGGCCCAGCACCGGGGTGGACCGCTCGGTGGGCGGGTGGACGGCCCGCGGCCGGCTGCCCGCGAGCTCGTGCAGCATCGCCAGCGCCTCGGGCGCGGTGGGCCGCTCGGCCGGGTCCTTGCGGAGCAGCGCCTCCAGCACGGGCGCCAGCGGGCCGGCGTTGCGGGGCTCCGGCAGCGGGTCGGCGACCACCGCCTGCAGGGTGCTCATGGTGGTCGTCCGGTGGAACGGCGACTGCCCCTCGACCGCCGCGTACAGCGTCGCTCCGAGCGACCAGAGGTCGGACTCGGGGCCGGGCCGGTGGCCGGTCACCCGTTCCGGGGCCACGTAGTCGGGCGAGCCGACGATGTCGCCGGTGCGGGTCAGGCCGGGGGCGCCGGCCAGCACGGCGATGCCGAAGTCGGTGAGGACGGCCCGGCCGCCGCGCTCCAGCAGGACGTTGGCGGGCTTGACGTCGCGGTGCAGCACGCCGTTGCGGTGCGCCTCGTCGAGGGCGGCGAGCACCTGCTCGCCGATCCGGGCGGCGTCCTTGGGCAGCAGGGTGCCCTCCTCGGCGACGACCTCGGCGAGCGAGCGGCCGTCGATCAGCTCCATGACGATCCACGGCCGGCCGGCCTCCTCCAGCACGTCGTACACGGTGATCACGCCGGGGTGCTTGAGCATCGCGGCCGCGCGGGCCTCCTGCTCCATCCGCGCCCGGACGGCGGCGAGGTCCTCCTCGGGCAGGCCGGAGACGCTCAGTTCCTTGACCGCGACCCGGCGGGCGAGCTTGTCGTCCCGGGCCACCCAGACCGTGCCCATGCCGCCGCGGCCGAGCCGCCGCCCGAGCCGGTAGCGCCCGGCGAGCAGCCGGCCGTCGGCGTCGTCCGGGGCGTGCGCGTCGTCCGGGGCGTGCCTGCCGTTCGGTTCGTCCGCCCCGCCGTCCGCCGGGGGCCCGCCGCCGTCCGCTGGGTCCATCGCCGTCCCCTGTGCCCCGTCCGAAATCCGTCCCGCCGCTCCGGCCGGACGGCCCCGCCCGGCTCCCAGTCTGGGCCCGGTGCCCCGGCCCGGCGACCGGGAGCGGCGGGACGGCGACGCAGCGCACCCGGCCGGGAGCGGACTCCCGGCCGGGTGCGAGGGGGTGGTGCGCGGTGTGCTGCGCCGAGGTGCGCGGGCGTCAGATGTGGACGGCCGGACCGGCGTCGTTGGCGCCGCGCTTGGTGAGCAGGCCGAGGCCGGCGGCGGCGAGCGCCACCACGGCGGCGACCACGAAGGCGAGCGACATGCCGCTGACGAAGGAGGTGTGGACGGCGTTCGCCATCGCGTCCACCGCCTGCTGCGGGGTGCCGGCCGGGGCGGGCGGGGCGATGCCGAGCTGGGCGGCCTGGTTGAGGCCCTCGGCCTGGGCGCCCCGGACGGGCGGCAGGCCGGCCTTCGCCCAGTTCTGCGGCAGCACGTCGGTGACCTTGGAGGCCATCACGGCGCCGAGCACCGCGGTGCCGAGGCTGCCGCCGACCTGCATCGCGGCCTGCTGCAGGCCGCCGGCCACGCCGGAGAGCTCCAGCGGGGCGTTGCCGACGATCACCTCGGTGGCGCCGACCATGACGGGGCTCAGGCCCAGGCCCATCAGCACGAACCAGAGCGACATCACGCCGGTGCCGGAGTCGGTGGAGAGGGTCGACATGCCGAGCATGGCCGCGGTGGTGAAGAGCATGCCGGCGACGATCGGGATGCGCGGGCCGAGCTTGCCGATCGCGGCACCGGCCACCGGGGCGCCGACGATCATCATGCCGGTCATCGGCAGCAGGTGGACGCCGGCGTCGACCGGGGCCATGCCGTGCACGTTCTGCAGGTAGAAGGTGACGAAGAAGACGCCGCCGAAGAAGGCGAAGGCCATCAGCACCATGAGCAGGGTGCCGGCCGACAGCGGCACCGAGCGGAACAGGCTGAGCGGGATCAGCGGCTCCTTCGCCTTCGTCTGCCAGAAGGCGAAGACGATCATGGCGAGGACGGCGCCGCCCAGGAAGACCAGGGTCGCCGGGTCGCCCCAGCCCCAGACCGGGGCCTTGATGATGCCCCAGACCAGCATGAACATCGCCCCGGAGAGCAGCACGATGCCGGGGACGTCGAAGGACTTCGCGGCGTTCTCGGTCTTCACGTCGCGCAGGATCCAGAGGCCGAGCGCCAGGGCGATCAGGCCGACCGGGATGTTGATGAAGAAGACCGACTCCCAGTTGACGTGCTCGACCAGCAGGCCGCCGACGATCGGGCCGGCCGCGGTGGAGGCGCCGATCACGCCGCCCCAGATGCCGATCGCCATGTTGAGCTTCTCGGCCGGGAAGGCGCCGCGCAGCAGGCCGAGCGCGGCGGGCTGCAGCAGCGCGCCGAACAGGCCCTGCAGCACGCGGAACAGGATGACGGTCCGGATGCTGCCGGCGAAGCCGATCGCGGCGGAGGTGGCGGCGAAGCCGGCCGCACCCACCAGGAAGGTCGACTTGTGGCCGAACCGGTCGCCGATCTTGCCGGCGGTGATCAGGAAGACCGCCAGCGCCAGCAGGTAGCCGCTGGTCACCCACTGGATGTCGGCGGGCGAGGCGCCGAGGTCGGCCTGGATGGCCGGGTTGGCGATGGCGACGACGGTGCCGTCGAGGGCCACCATCATCACGCCGACCGCGACGGTGAGCAGGGTCAGCCAGGGGTGGCCCTGCAGGCCCCGGCCGGTCGGCGGGGTGCCGGCGGACCGCGGCGGCGCGTCCGCCTTCCCGGTCTTGACGACGGACGAACTCATGCTGCCCTCCGGGGCGATCGGACGAGGGATGACGGGGCGCTCGTGGCGCGGGTGGCGCTCGTGCCGTGGCGCCGCGGGCCCACCCGTCCCCACGGCTGTCCGGCCGCGCGGCGCCACTCGCGGGAACATTATGGCAGCTGCTGACATTCGGCAATTCCTGCCGTACGTCTGGCACTGTCATATGTCAGAGCCGCTATCGTGGTATCCGTCCCGCTCTGCCAGGAAAGGCGCCCTGCATGGCCCTGCCGCTCACCCCCTCCCGCACCGGACAGCCGGCCTCCGACTGCCGGGTCCTCGGACTGCGCGAGCGGAAGAAGCAGCGCACCCGGGACTCCCTGGTGGCGGCCGCCCACGACCTCTTCCTCCGGCAGGGGTACGCCCGCACCACCGTCGACGAGATCGCCGCCGGCGTGGACGTCTCGCAGCGCACGTTCTTCCGGTACTTCGCCAACAAGGAGGAGGTCGCGCTGGCCGTCCTCGCGGACGCCGAGGACTACTTCGTCGAGTGCCTGCGGCGCCGGCCCGCCGAAGAGACGCCGCTGCAGGCGATGCGGGCCTCCATCACCCGGACCTGGCAGGTGATGAGCCGCGACGAGGGCAGCGGGCCCGGCGGCGTGCAGGCCGCGCTGGAGCTGATCGACCTCATCGAGTCCACCCCGGTGCTGCTCGCCGCCCACCTGCGGCGGACCATCGAGCAGGAGGGCGTGGTCACCGCGATCCTCGCCGAGCGCGAGGGCCTCGACCCCGCAGCCGACGTCCGCCCGCGGGTGCTCGCCGCCGCCTTCGGCGCCGTCATCCGGGTCTCCCACCTGTCCTGGACGGCCGACACCGCCGCCCACGCGGCCGGCCCCGACGGCATGATCGCCATCATCGAGCGCCACCTCGACCAGCTCGGCCCCGCCCTCGCCGGCCCCTGGCGCGGCTGAGGAGCCACGACACCCCGAGCTGCGCCACCCCGCACCTCCGGGCTTCGGGCATGGTGACGTTCGATCAGTTCCTGGAGATGGGCCCCGCCCTGCCCTCGGCGACCGAGCGGCCGACCCGGGAGACCGAGGTGACCCTGCGGGTCGGCGAGAAGATCTTCGCCATGGGCACCCCCGAATCCGGCCGGGTCTGCGTCAAGGCCTCCGAGCAGGAGCAGGCGGCGCTACTCCCGGCCGCCCCGGACACGTATGCTGTGGCACCGTACGTGGGTCGGCACGGCCGGGTGCCGGTCGAACTCGGCGGGGTCGGGGCGGACGAGCTGCGCGAGCCGGTCACCGAGGCCCGGCGGAGCACCGCACCCAAGCGGCCGGTCCGGACGTTCGACGCCGAACGGGCAACCTGACGCCACGCCAGGTCCCTCTCCTGTGTGACCCATCCCACGGTTTAGACTCTGCTCACCCCCAGCTCGGGCGTTCTACCCTGGCTGGCACAGCATTCGTACCACCGTCGGGCCACGCCCGCTGTCACGGTCACCGGCCCGAGGGAGAGTACGCCCATGCAGCGCAGGCGGGTCAAGCGCATGCTGATAGGCGCCTTCGCCGCCTCCGCCGTCCTGCTGGACGCCGGAGCGGCCGCGGCCCAGGCCGCCGCCTCCAACGAACAGGTGGCGATCACCACCCCGCCGGCCGGCAGCGCCGCCTGGGTCGAGGACGAGTCGATCGGCCGCGCCATGCCCGACCCCGCCACCTCGGACGCCCCGGCCGTCGCGGCCTTCTTCGCCGGGCTGACCGAGGCCGAGCAGGACCGCCTCGTCGAGGTGTACCCGCTGGTCGTGGGCAACCTCGACGGCGTACCGGTGGCCCTGCGCTACCGCGCCAACCGCCTCGCGGTGCGCGAGGAGGTCGAGCGGGCCCGGGAGCGCGCCGCCGACGACCGCCTCACCCCGGTCGAGCGCGCGGCGGCCGCCGTCCGCGCCGACGACACCGAGCGGTTGCTCAAGCCGGGTCGGCAGATCCTCGCCTTCGACCCGCGCGGCCGCGGACTGGTCAGCGAGGCGTACGGCGACCTCACCACCGCCGACCGGATCTCCGTGCTGGTGCCCGGCTCGGACGCGGACCTCGCGCACTTCGACCAGACCACCGACCCGTTGCGCTCGGTGACCGGCATGGCCCGTGCCCTGCTCGCCGAGGAGCACCGGCAGTCCCCCGGCAGCCGCACCGCCGTGATCGCCTGGACCGGTTACGTCACCCCCTCGGGGCTCGGCCCGGACGCCGTCACCTCGCGGCTCGCCGAGGCCGCGGCGCCGCGGCTGCTGCGGCTGCTGGCCGGGCTGCGGGAGACCGGCAGCGCCTCCGCCCGGCCCACGCTGTTCTGCCACTCCTACGGCTCGGTGGTCTGCGGTACCGCCGCCCCCTCGATCCACGGCTCCGGCCCGGCCGACGTGGTGGTCTTCGGCAGCCCGGGCATGGGCGTGCAGACCGCGGCCGAGCTCGGCCCGGGCGTGCGGGTCTGGGCGACCCGCAACCCCACCGACTGGATCGGCAACGTCCCGTACCTGGAGTTCGGCGGCTTCGGCCACGGCGCGGACCCGACGACGCAGGAGTTCGGCGCCGTCGAGGTGTCCTCGCAGGGCTCCAACGGCCACACCGGCTACTTCGCGGACAACACCCAGAGCCTGCACAACTTCGGCGCCATCGCCCTCGGCGACTACGGGGACGTCACCCGCCGCCAGCCCTAGGCCGGGCGGCGGGTGACGTCCCCGGCACCGGACTACTCGCGGCCGGCCGAGGTCGAGGACATGTCGGCGTACCGGTTGCCCGCCACCAGGCCCGCGATCGGCTCCAGCTCGGCGAGCTCCCGCGCGGTCAGCCGCAGCTCGGCCGCCGCCGCGTTCTCGGCGAGCCGGGTGCGCTTGCGGGTGCCCGGGATCGGCACCACCGTCAGGCCGTGCACCTCGGCCCGCTGGTGCACCCAGGCCAGCGCGACCTGCGCCGCGGTGGCGCCGCGCTCCGCGGCGATCTTCTGGATCGGCGCCACCAGGGCCGCGTTGCCCTCCGCGTTGGCACCCGAGAACTGCGGGTGGTAGCGCCGGTAGTCGTCGGCGCTCAGCTGCTCGGCGGCGGTGAACGCGCCGGTCAGGAAGCCGCGGCCGAGCGGCGAGTACGGCACGAAGGCGACCCCGAGCTCGGCGGCGGCGGGCACCGCCGTCCGCTCGACGTCCCGCGAGAAGATCGACCACTCGGACTGCAGCGCGGCGATCGGGTGCACCGCGTACGCCTCGCGCAGCTCGTCGCCGGTGACCTCGGAGAGCCCGAGGTGGCGGACCTTGCCGGCCTGCACCAGTTCGGCCATCGCGCCCACCGACTCGGCCAGCGGCACCTGCGGGTCGCGGCGGTGCATGTAGTAGAGGTCGATCACGTCGATGCCGAGCCGCTGCAGCGAGGCGTCGACCGCGCTGCGGATGTACGCCGGGTCGTTCCGGACGCCCCGGTGCGTCGGGTCGTCGGCGCGGCGCTCGATGGCGAACTTGGTCGCCAGCACCACGCGGTCGCGGTTGGCGCGGACGAAGGGGCCGACCAGCTCCTCGTTGCGGCCGGAGCCGTAGATGTCGGCGGTGTCGAACAGGGTGACGCCCAGGTCGAGCGCGGCGTCGAGGGTGGCCAGCGCCTCCTCGGTGTCGGTCGGGCCGTAGAACTCGCTCATTCCCATGCAGCCGAGGCCCTGGATGCCGACGATCGGGCCGTTGGTGCCGAGCGGTGCGGTGGGGAGGGTCATGCGCTCTTCTGCTTCCTGCCGGGCGCGTCCGCGGCAGCGGCGCCGGCCGAGGGGCCGGTCGCGCCGTCGCCGGGGAGGCTGGACGAATAGATGTCGATCTTGTAGTCGAGCACGGCGAGCGTGGCGTGCAGATCGGCGATCCGCTGCCGGACCTCCTCGCGCTGCGCGACGAGGATGTCGTGCCGCTCGCCCACGGTGTGGTCGCCTTCCCGGACCAGCTCCACGTAGCGCAGCATGTCCGCCACCGGCATCCCGGTCAGCCGCAGCCGGCCCAGGAAGGCCAGCCGGTCCAGGTCGGCCCCGTTGTAGCGGCGCTGTCCCGAGTGCGAGCGGTCGACCGGGTCGAGCAGGCCGATCCGCTCGTACCAGCGCAGGGTGTGCGCGGTCAGGCCGGTGGTCGCGGAGACCTCGCTGATCGTGTGCCACTCGCTGCGCACGGACTCGGCCGGCTCGTCCTCGTGCGTGCAGGCGAGCGGATCGGCGAGAACGGGCGCGGAGCGGACGGGCGGTGTCACGGAGGCCTCCTCGGTGGTCGGCGACGGCTACGACGCTACTGAGTTGGAGTGCACTCCAAGCAAGCCTGCCACGCGACGGCGCCCGGCGGACGGCTAAGGTCGGCGCATGCAGAGCTTGCGGATGATCGAGGACTGGCCGGTGCCGAACGCGGCGGCCGCGGTGGTGCGGGGCGCGGACGGAGCGGTGCTCGGCGCCCACGGGCCGCAGGAGCACCTGTTCCCGCTGGCGTCGGTGACCAAGCTGCTGTCCGCGTACGCCGCCCTGGTCGCCGTCGAGGAGGGCGTGTTCGAACTCGACGACCCGGCCGGGCCGGAGGGCTCGACCGTCCGTCACCTGCTCGCCCACACCTCGGGGCTGGCCTTCGACGAGCACCGGGTGATGGCGCAGCCCGGCACCCGCCGGCTCTACTCCAACGCCGGTTTCGACGTGCTCGCCGACACCCTGGAGAAGGCCTCGGGCATCCCGTTCGCGCAGTACGCGCAGGAGGCCGTCCTCCGCCCGCTCGGGATGCACGCCACGCTGATCAACACCGCGCACCGGGCGCCGGCAGGGGCGGGCGGCCTGTCGACCGTGGCCGACCTCGCGCTGTTCGCCGCCGAGCTCCAGGCCCCGCGGCTGCTCGACCCGACCACCGTGCAGCGGGCCACCCAGGAGGTCGCCTTCCCCGGCCTCGGCGGCGTCCTGCCCGGCTTCGGCCACCGGCGGCCCAACGACTGGGGGCTCGGCTTCGAGATCCGCGGCGCCAAGGACCCGCACTGGACGGGCACCACCAGCTCCCCCGGGACCTTCGGCCACTTCGGCCAGTCCGGCACCTTCCTCTGGGTCGACCCCGCCGCCGGTGTCGCCGCCGTCGCCCTGACGGACCGTGACTTCGGCCCGTGGGCCGCCGAGGTCTGGCCGCTCTTCACCGACGCCGTCCTCGCCGAACTCCGGGGCTGACGGGGGCCGTTCCCGGCGCGGGTGCGCCCGGCCCGCGCCCGGGACGGCTCTTGCACGACCGCTCCCAGCTGCGGTAGATCATCGGGCATGCATTCGACGTCGGTGGCGCGGGTGCGGCGCCTGCTGCTGGTGGGGGGCTACCGCGGGCCCGTCCTGCTCGCCGTGCTCGTCCTGTTCGTCGCGGCCGTGCCGCGGGCGACCGGGATCATCGCGTTCGGCGGGGCGGTCGTCGCCGTGTTCGCCGTGGCGCTGGGGGCCCTGGGCTGGATCGCCGCGCTGACGGCCGCCGCCATGCCCGTCGCCGCCGCGACCGCCCTGTGGCGCCGTCGTGGGCGCCTCCGCAGGCCCGGCAACTCCGTGCTCGCGGGCTGCGCGGTCCTGACCGCCGCGGCGCTGCTGGCGTTCAGCCTGCCCGCGGCGGACTGGGCGATGGCCTTCGTGGCGATCGGCGGTGGTGCCGCCACCGTCGTGCTCTGGTTCGGCTGGTTGTTCTCCGACGCTCCCGCCGCCGCCGTGCGGCCGTCGGGCGACTGGCGCTGGGCGGTGCCTCCGCTGCTGCTGGCGGCGACCGCGGTGCTGCTGCACTTCCAGGTGCCGCAGCAGGCCCGGTTCGCACTCGCCCGTCCGGCGCTGTCCGCCTTCGCCGACCGGGTGGCGACGGACGACGGCCGGCTGCCGCAGCCGTCGTTCCTCGGCACGTACCCGGTCGAGGACGTGACCGCGGTGGGCGGCCGCGGGTTCCGGTTCACCGTGCCGGGCAGCGGCCTCTTCGAACACACCGGCTTCGCGTACCTGCCGGACGGCCCTCCGGAGGACGAGGTGTCCTACACCCACCGGTCCGGTCCCTGGTACACCTGGTCGGACCACGAGGACCTGTGAGGACCCGGCGGCCTCAGCCGAACCGCAGCGGCGAGTGCATCTCCCACAGCAGGAGTTCGGCGCCGTCCGGGCCGGCGGTGGGGTCGGCGAAGGCGTCGCCGGTGATGCGGACGGCGTCGCCGGGTTCGAGCGATCGGCCGGCGCCGTGCGGGCCGGGGACGGTGCGGTAGCCGAGCGAGCCGGCGGTGAGGTGGACGTACCGGTACGGCGCCTCGGGCAGCGCGGGCAGCGGCTGCCACGGGCCGGCGGTGACGAGGTGCAGGGCGGCGTCGGAGCGGTGCAGCCGCAGCGCGCCCGACGCGGTGTCACGTTCCATGCCGGAGGCGAGCAGGGTGAGCCCGTCCTCGGCGCGTTCGACCTTCCGCAGGCCGTACGCGGGCGGTGTGCCGAAGGTGTCCGGCTGCAGCCACATCTGGACGAAGCGGACGGGCACGGTCGAGCCGCCGAGGTTGCGTTCGGTGTGGCCGACCCCGGAACCCGCACCGAGGTACTGGACCGTGCCCGGCCGGACCACCCCGGCGTGCCCCTCGCCGTCGCGGTGGGCGAGCGCACCCTCCAGCACCCAGGTGAGGATCTCGGTGTCGCGGTGGCGGTGCTCGTCGAAGCCGGCGCCGGGGGCGAGCGTCTCCTCGTTGCAGGCGAGCAGCGCGCCGAAGTGGGTGTTCTTCGGGTCGTAGTGCCCGGAGAAGGAGAAGGAGTGCCGGGTCTCGATGCCCTCGGCCGGGGTGGAGCGGTAGCGCTCGGGCGCCCGGCGGAGGTCGGCACGGCCGCGGTCTCGGGTCTCGGTCACCCACTCACGGTAGCCGGTGCGGGCCGGCGGGCGGCCGGTGCGGTCCGGCGCGCCGGGTACGACCGGCGGGGGGTGTGCACGAGCACGGCGTGCGGTGAGGCAGTCTTGTTCCTGTGCCAGCCGCTTCAGCAGAACCCGACAGTGCAAAGCCCGACAGTTCGCGGGCCGACAAGAAGGCCACCGCCCGCAAGGCGGCGCCGGCCGGGGATTCGCCGCGCCCTGCGAGGGGCGGTCGGCTGACCGCGCAGGAGCGCAGACTGGCCGCCGAACGTGCCGAGTTGCGCTCGGCCACGCTGAAACGGCTGGAGAAGTCCTCGGGCAAGCTGGCGACCGCGGCGATCGCCCGGATGGACGACCAGCTCTCCTGGTACCGGCGGATGCCGCCGGAGCACCGCTCGTGGATCGGCCTGGTCGCGCAGGCGGGCATCGCGGCGTTCACCGAGTGGTACCGGCATCCGGAGGCGCCGCAGGCGATCTCCACGGACGTGTTCGGGACGGCGCCGCGCGAGCTGACCCGGGCGATCACGCTGCGGCAGACCGTGGAGCTGATCCGCACCACCATCGAGGTGATGGAGGAGGCCATCGAGGAGGTGGCCGCCCCGGGCGACGAGGCCGGGATGCGCGAGTCGGTGCTGGTGTACGCCCGGGAGATCGCCTTCGCGACGGCCCAGGTGTACGCGCAGGCGGCGGAGGCCCGGGGTGCGTGGGACGCCCGCCTGGAGGCGCTGGTGGTGAACTCGCTGCTCTCCGGCGACGCCGACGAGGGCGTGCTGTCGCGGGCGGCCGCACTGGGCTGGGGGCAGCCGAGCCAGGTGCGGGTGGTGATGGGCAGCGCCCCGGACGGGGACAGCGAGGCGGTGGTGGAGGCGATCCGACGGGCCGCCAGGTACGCCAAGCTGCAGGTGCTGACGGGGGTGCTGGGCCGCCGGCTGGTCGTGGTGGTGGGCGGCGACAAGGAGCCGGTGCACACCGCCAAGGCGCTGATCGGGCAGTTCGCGCCCGGCCCGGTGGTGGTAGGCCCGAGCGTGCCGGACCTGCTGTCGGCGACACGTTCGGCGCAGGCCGCGGCGGCCGGGCTGCGGGCGTGCGCGGCGTGGCCGGACGCGCCGCGGCCGGTGCTGGCCGACGACCTGCTGCCGGAGCGCGCGCTGGCCGGGGACCGCGCGGCGCGGCGGCAGCTGGTGGAGGAGATCTACACACCGCTGGACGAGGCGGGGTCGGCACTGCTGGAGACGCTGAGTGTCTATCTGGAGCAGGCGTCCTCGCTGGAGGGGGCGGCCCGGATGCTCTTCGTCCACCCCAACACCGTCCGCTACCGGCTGCGTCGTGTGACTGACGTCACGGGCTATGCTCCGTCCGACGTGCGCTCGGCGTTCACCCTGCGCATCGCCCTTGCGCTGGGCCGTCTCGGAGCGGTCGCCGACCAGGGCTGACCGCGCTGTAGGGACTGCACAACCCGGCGTGCTTTTCTTCGTTGTCGTCGCCTACCCGCCCACGGGTGCCTGGCGAGAGAGGGTTGAACCGTGCTCGTAATCGTCGCCCCTGGACAGGGTGCTCAGACCCCCGGATTCCTCAGCCCCTGGCTCGAGCTGGACGGCGCCGCCGACCGGCTGGGGCAGTGGTCCCAGGTCGCCGGTCTCGACCTCGTCCGCTACGGCACCGAGGCCTCCGAGGAAGAGATCAAGGACACCGCGGTGGCCCAGCCGCTGCTGGTGGCCGCCGGTCTGGTGACGGCCGGCGTGCTGTTCGCCGACGCGGACGTCCGCTCGGTGGCGGGCGGTGTGGCCGGCCACAGCGTCGGTGAGATCACCGCGGCCGCGCTGGCCGGCGTGCTGAGCGCCGAGGAGGCCCTGGCGTTCGTCCGCGAGCGCAGCCTGGGCATGGCCGAGGCGGCCGCCGCGCGCCCGACCGGGATGATCGCCGTCCTCGGCGGCGAGCCGGAGGTCGTCGCCGCGAAGCTCGCCGAGCACGGCGTGACCGCGGCCAACAACAACGGCGGCGGCCAGATCGTGGCCGCCGGTACGCTGGAGCAGCTGGAGGCGCTGAAGGCGGACCCGCCGGCCGGTGCCAGGCTCATCCCGCTGAAGGTGGCGGGCGCCTTCCACACCGAGCACATGGCTCCGGGTGTGGAGCGCCTGGAGAAGTTCGCCCCCGGGCTCACGGTCTCCGACCCGGCCGTGGCGTACGTCTCCAACAAGGACGGCGGCGTGGTGGGCTCCGGCACCGAGGTGCTGGCCCGTCTGGTGTCGCAGGTCTCCAACCCCGTCCGCTGGGACCTCTGCATGGAGGCGATCCAGCGGCTCGGCGCGACGGCCGTGATCGAGCTGTCGCCCGCAGGCACCCTCACCAACCTGGTCAAGCGCAACCTCAAGGGCGTGGCGACGCTGGCCCTCAAGACCCCTGCCGATCTCGACAAGGCCCGCGGGCTGGTCGCCGAGCACGGCGCTCAGGAGAACAACGGATGACAGCGCCCCAGATCAAGCCGGCCACCGGTGCCTCGTACTCGCGCATCCACGGTGTCGGCGGCTACCGCCCCGTGCGGGTGATTCCCAACGCCGAGGTGCTCAACTGGATCGAGTCCTCGGACGAGTGGATCCGCACCCGCAGCGGGATCGCCGAGCGGCGCTGGGCCGGCCCGGAGGAGACCGTCGCCGAGATGTCGGTGCAGGCCGCCGGCAAGGCGATCGCGCAGGCCGGGATCAGCCCGGAGCAGATCGGCGGCGTGATCGTGGCGACCGTCTCGCACCTGAAGCAGACCCCGGCGATCGCCACCGAGATCGCGGACCGGCTGGGCTGCGGCACCGCCCCGGCCTTCGACATCTCGGCCGCCTGCGCGGGCTTCGGCTACGGCCTGGGCCTGGCCGACGGCATGGTGCGCGGCGGCAGCGCCGAGTACGTGCTGGTCATCGGCGTGGAGCGGCTGAGCGACCTGACCGACACCTCCGACCGCTCGACCGCCTTCATCTTCGGTGACGGCGCGGGCGCGGCGATCGTCGGCCCGTCCGAGGTCCCCGGCATCGGCAAGGTGATATGGGGCTCGGACGGCTCGCAGCGCGACGTCATCTCGCAGACCCAGGCCTGGGACACCGCGTTCGCCAAGCAGGACGCCGTCAACGGCGTCGGCGACGAGACCAAGTGGCCGGCGCTGCGGATGGAGGGCCAGTCCGTCTTCCGCTGGGCGGTCTGGGAGATGGCGAAGGTGGCCCAGCAGGCGCTGGACGCCGCCGGGATCACCGCCGACCAGCTCGGCGCCTTCATCCCGCACCAGGCGAACATGCGCATCACCGACGCCATGATCAAGGCACTGAAGCTGCCCGAGTCGGTGCCGGTGGCGCGCGACATCGCCGAGACCGGCAACACCTCCGCGGCCTCCATCCCGCTGGCGATGGAGCGCATGCTGGAGAGCGGTGAGGCCAAGAGCGGCGACCTCGCGCTCATCATCGGCTTCGGGGCGGGTCTCGTGTACGCCGCCGCAGTCGTTACTCTCCCCTAGGCGTCACTCTCCCCGGGTGTCCGCGCCCCCCTGAAAACCCGCGACGGTCCGCCGGACCGCTCGCTGTCAACACCGAAGAGGAGCAGCCGCTATGGCTACCAAGGACGAGGTCCTGGAAGGTCTCGCCGAGATCGTCAACGAGATCGCCGGCATCCCGACCGAGGACGTCGAGCTCGACAAGTCCTTCACCGACGACCTGGACGTCGACTCGCTGTCCATGGTCGAGGTCGTCGTGGCCGCCGAGGAGCGCTTCGACGTGAAGATCCCGGACGACGAGGTCAAGAACCTCAAGACCGTCGGCGACGCGGTGGACTACATCCTCGCCAACAGCTGAGCCCGCAGCCGGCAGGTCCGGCTGCCTCAGGTCGGCCGGGGCCACACCCAGCCCCGGCCGGCCGGTCCCCCACGGCCCCTCCGCCACCCCTTGCACACGTGAGAGAAGAAGAACCAGTGACCGCTGAAAACCGCACCGTGGTAGTCACGGGTATCGGCGCCTTCACGCCGCTGGGCGGCGACGCCGCCTCGTTCTGGGAGGGCCTGCTGGAGGGCCGTTCCGGCGTGGGCGCGCTGACCGAGGAGTGGGCCGCGGACCTGCCCGTCCGGATCGCCGCGCGCACCGCGGTGGACCCGGGCGAGGTGCTGCCCCGTCCGCTGGCCCGCAAGCTCGACCGGTCGGCCCAGTTCGCGCTGATCGCCGCCCGCGAGGCCTGGGCCGACGCGGGCTACGACACCCCGGCCACCGACGAGTCCTCCAAGCTCGCGCCCGAGCGCCTGGGCGCCGTGATCGCCTCCGGCATCGGCGGCGTGACCACCCTGCTCGACCAGTACGACGTGCTGAAGGACAAGGGCGTCCGCAAGGTCTCCCCGCACACCGTCCCGATGCTGATGCCGAACTCCCCCGCGGCCAACGTGGGCCTGGAGGTCGGCGCGCGCGCCGGCGTGCACACCCCCGTCTCCGCCTGTGCCTCCGGCGCCGAGGCGATCGGCTACGCGATCGAGATGATCCGCACCGGTCGCGCCGACGTCGTGGTGGCCGGCGGCACCGAGGCGGCGATCCACCCGCTGCCGATCGTCGCGTTCGCCAACATGATGGCGATGTCCAAGAACAACGACGAGCCGCAGCGCGCCTCGCGTCCGTACGACAAGGCCCGCGACGGCTTCGTGCTCGGCGAGGGCGCGGGCATCGTGGTGCTGGAGTCGGCCGAGCACGCGGCCGCCCGCGGTGCCCGCGTCTACTGCGAGGCCGTCGGTCAGGGCCTGTCCTCGGACGCCCACCACATCGCCCAGCCGGAGCCGACCGGCGCCGGTGTCGCCCGCGCGATCGCCGACCTGTTCGAGCGCAGCGACCTGGACAAGGCCGAGGTCGTGCACGTCAACGCGCACGCCACCTCGACCCCGCAGGGCGACACCGCCGAGGTGAAGGCGCTCGCCAAGGAGCTCGGCGAGCACCTGGAGCACGTGGCCATCTCGGCGACCAAGTCGATGACCGGCCACCTGCTGGGCGGCGCCGGCGGCATCGAGACCGTCGCGACCGTGCTGGCGCTGCACCACCGCACGGCCCCGCCGACCATCAACGTCGACGACCTGGACGACGACGTCGAGGCCGACATCGTCCGCGGCGAGCCCCGCGCGCTGCGCGCCGAGGGCCGGATCGCGGCGCTGAACAACTCCTTCGGCTTCGGCGGCCACAACGTGGTCCTGGCCTTCCGCACCGTCTGAGAATCGCTCACTCGGCACCGGTAGCGGCACACGGAAGGGGCGCGGGCAACCGCGCGGACCGGCAGGGCGAAGGCATCCGCCCTCCGGTCCGTGCGGCCCCGCGCCCCTTTCGCGTACCCGGGTGCCGGCGGGCTCAGACCACCTGGTGGAGCCAGCGGACGGGGGCGCCCTCGCCGGCGTAGCGGAAGGGTTCGAGCTCGTCGTCCCAGGGCTTGCCGAGCAGCCGGGCGAGTTCGGCCTCCAGGTCGCCGCCCTCGGTGCGGGCGCGCAGCAGCACCGCCCGCAGCCGGTCCTCGGGGATCAGGATGTCGCCGTGGATGCCGGTGACGGCGTGGAAGATGCCGAGGCTCGGGGTCGAGCTGTAGCGCTCCCCCTCCGCGCTCGCGCAGGGGTCGCTGGTGACCTCGTACCGGATGAGCTGCCAGCCGTGCAGGGCCGAGGCCAGGCGCGAGGCCGTGCCGGGCTCGCCCTGCCAGGAGAGCTCGGCACGCCAGTGCCCGGGCGCGGCGGGCTGGCGGATCCAGTCGAGGCTGACCCGCACGCCGAGCACGCCCGCGACCGCCCACTCGACGTGCGGGCACAGCGCGCGGGGCGCGGAGTGGATGTACAGGACACCACGTGTCGTCACCGGGACCTCCAGGCTGTGGACGAGGGTCGCCTTCCCCAGCTGCCTCGTGCCACCTGCCGGCAGGTACTGACTACCACCGTGAAGCTCAACTTACTCGACATTAGGTAATCAAATTGAGCAAAACGGACAAGCTTTCACCCAATGCTAGTCGAATCCCCCATGAGGTCCACCCCCTTGCAAGTGCTCTCCCCCGAACGGACCTATTCCGTCCGGACGCGCACCATCACCCTTCGCGGCGACGGCCGCTGACCCCCCGTCGGCCCCGCGCCCAGGGCGTTCTCGGCCCGCCCGGAACGCGCACCACCCCCGCGGGCGACGGCCCGCGGGGGTGGTGGTGACGGCTCGTCGGACGATCAGAGCTCGACGACCATCTTGCCGGTGTTGTCCCCGCGGAGCAGGCCGAGGAAGGCCTCCGCGGTGTTCTCGACGCCCTTGACCACGGTCTCGTCGTAGCGCAGGCTGCCGTCCTTCAGCCAGCCGGCCACCTCGGCGACGAACCGGGGCTGCAGGGCGGCGTGGTCGCGCACCAGCATGCCGCGCAGGTTCAGCCGCTTGCCGATGGCGAGGGCGAGGTTGCGCGGGCCGGCCGGCGCGGAGGTCTCGTTGTACTGGGCGATGGCGCCGCACAGGGTGACCCGGCCGTGCGGGTTGAGGGCGCCGATCGCGGCCTCCAGGTGGTCGCCGCCGACGTTGTCGAAGTAGACGTCGATGCCCTCGGGGGCGGCCGCGGCGAGCTGCTCGGCGACCGGGCCGTCCTTGTAGTTGAAGGCGGCGTCGAAGCCGTACGGGCCGGTCAGGGTGGCGACCTTCTCGGCGGAGCCGGCCGAGCCGATCACGCGGGCGGCGCCCTTGAGGCGGGCGATCTGGCCGACCAGCGAGCCGACGGCGCCGGCCGCGCCGGAGACGAAGACGGTGTCGCCCTCCTTGAAGGAGGCGACCTCCAGCAGGCCCGCGTAGGCGGTGAGGCCGGGCATGCCGAGCACGCCGAGGTAGTACGAGAGCGGGGCGAGGTCCGGGTCGACCTTGACGCTCTGCGCGGCGGGCAGGGTGGCGTACTCGCGCCAGCCGAGGCCGTGCAGCACGGCGTCGCCGACCTCGAAGCCCTCCGCCGCGGAGGCGACGACGTAACCGACCGCGCCGCCGTCCATCGGCGCGCCGATCGCGAACGGCGGGACGTAGGACTTCACGTCGTTCATCCGGCCGCGCATGTAGGGGTCGACCGAGAGGTAGGCGTTGCGGACCAGGATCTCGCCCGGGCCGGGCTGCCGGACGGGCGCCTCGACCAGGGCGAAGTCACTCGGAACGGGCCGGCCGACGGGACGCGCCGCCAGGTGCCACTCGCGGCCGGTGGTGGGGATCGTCTGCTCTGCCATTGCTGTCTCCATGGTGCATCCACCTGAAAGGTTGAGTTACTGAAGCAATCGTGGACACGAATAGTTCATGTTGTCAAATGTTCAGGTACAGTGGATGCCATGGAGACGCAGCAGCCGCCCACGGACCCGGTCACGCTGGAGGTCACCGACCTCATGGCGAACCTGGTCGGAATCTTCCACCGCGAGTACGAGGAGGCCGCCGCCGCCCGCTCGCTCACCGGCGCCCAGGCCAAGGTGCTCGCCCTGCTGCGGCGCGGGCCGATGCCGATGCGCCACATCGCGCAGACCCTGAGCTGCGAGCCGTCCAACATCACCGGCATCGTCGACCGCCTGGAGTCCCGCGGTTTCGTCACCCGCGAGGCCGACCCGCAGGACCGCCGGGTCAAGCTGGTCGCCGCCACCGGCGCGGGCACCGCCGCCTCCGTCGAGCTCCGCGAGTCGCTGCACTTCGCCCGCGAGCCGCTGGCCGCGCTCGACCCCGAGGAGCGGATCCAGCTGCGCGACCTGCTCCGCCGGATGCTGGCCGGCGCGGTGCCGCAGACCTGACGGGCGCAGCCCGACGCGAAGGGGGCGTCCCGATCGGATTCGGACCGGAAGCGGCCGTATCCGATCGGGTCCGCGTGTAACCGAACGGCCCGCCAGGCCGTCTCACTAGTGGGGGCACACAGGAGTGCCGGCCAACACCCTTCCGGGCCGGGCACGGCCGTACAGAGAGCAACTGTGTGATGAGCGACAAGAGCGGGCCGGCCGCGGCCTCCCGCGGGACGGGCCGCCGCCTGGCACGGATCGCCGGCGCCACCGCTGCCGTCCTGGTGCTGGCGACCGCCGGTGCCGGCGCCTGGTTCTACCACCGCCTGGACCAGAACATCAGCACCTTCTCCGCGGACGGCGTCGCCACCAACCGCCCGCCGGCCGGCCCCACCGCCGCGGGCGGCGGACGCCCCGTCAACATCCTGCTGCTCGGCTCGGACACCCGCTCCGACGGCAACGGCGCGCTCGGCGGCGGCGACGAGGGCGTCGGCCACTCGGACACCGCGATCCTGCTGCACGTCTACGCCGACCACCGGCACGCGGTGGGCGTCTCCGTCCCCCGCGACACCCTGGTCACCGTCCCGCCGTGCAAGCTGCCGAACGGCACCTGGACGAGCGAGCGCAGCAGCCAGATGTTCAACTCGGCCTTCACCGTCGGCCTGTACCCGCAGGGCAACCCGGCGTGCACCCAGAACACCGTGGAGGCCCTCACCGGCCTGCGGGTGGACCACACGATCGTGGTCGACTTCAAGGGCTTCGCCGCCATGACCGACGCGCTGCACGGCGTCGACGTGTGCGTGCCCAACGACGTCGACTCCTACGGCATACACCTCACCAAGGGCCGCCGGACGCTCAGCGGCCAGCAGGCGCTCGACTACGTCCGGGCCCGGCACGGCTTCGGCGACGGCTCCGACATCGGCCGGATGAAGCGCCAGCAGGCCTTCCTCTCCTCGCTCATCAAGAAGGTCCAGGGGCAGGGCTTCGACCTGACCACCCTGCTGCCGCTCGCCGACGCCGCGACCCGCTCGCTCACCGTGGACGAGGAGCTCGGCAGCGCCATGAAGCTCGCCACCTTCGCCCAGTCGCTCCAGGACATCAAGCTGGCCGACATCTCCTTCGTCACCGTGCCCTGGGAGTACGCGGGCGCCCGGGTCGCGCTCGTCCACCCGGACGTCGACACCCTCTGGGAGCTGCTCCGCCAGGACCGCACCCTGGACGGCCGGGCCACCGCCCCGGCCACCACCGCGACCCCCACCACCGCGACCCCCACCACCGCGACGCCCACCACCGCGACCCCCACCACCGCGACACCCTCCGCCCCGGCCGCCCCGACGCCGTCCGCCACCGCCGCGCCGTCCACCGGGGCCCCGGCCGGGCCGGACGCCACCGCCGCGCCGGTCACCGTGCACAACGCCTCCGGCGCCACCGGCACCGCGGGCCGGGCCGCGACGGCGCTCGCCGCGCACGGCTACCGCGAGGTCGTGGTGGGCGCCAACACCAAGGGCCGGAACACCACCACGGTCGGCTACTCCTCCGGCCACAAGGCCGCCGCCGAGCAGCTCGCCGCGCTCTACCCGGGTGCCACCGTCCGGCCCGACCCCGAGGCCGACGGGCTGGTCCTGACGCTCGGCCAGGACCACGCCTCCGGCGACACCTCGGGCCCGGTGACGCTGCCGAGCGGCATCCCCACCGGCATCTCCTCGAACACCCGGCCGGCCGACAGCGACCTCTGCGCCGACCTCAGCTTCGGCTGACCCCGCAGCCCGGCGCCGCCGCGGCGGCCGCACCGTCCGGCAGTCCGGTGACCACCAGCGTCACCCGGCTGCCGGGCGGAAGCACCGCCGTGCCGGCCAGCCCGTGGACCGCCCACAGCGCCTTGGCGACGTACCGGCGCTCCACGCCGATCCCGTGCCGCTCGCCGAAGCCGGCCGCGAACTCCTCCAGCGCGGCGGGTACCTTCCCGTACCCGCCGCCGTGGTGGCCGTGGTCGATCCGCCAGTTCGTGAAGGCGCGCCCGTACGCCGCCCGGTGCAGCGCGGTCACCTCCGCCTCCAGGTAGCCCGCGCCGCGCAGCACCGCGACGCCGAGCGCCCGCGCCCCGGGCGGCAGTCCGGCCGCGATGCCGGCCAGGGTGCCGCCGGTGCCGACCGCGCAGCAGACGGTGTCGCGCGCGCCCAGGTCGCCGAGCTCGGCCGGCAGGGCGGCGGTGCCGCGCACGGCGAGCGCGTTGGAGCCGCCCTCGGGCAGCACCAGACAGCGCCCCCAGCGCTGCGCGAGTGGCCCGCCGAGGTCGCGGACGAGCTCCCGGTAGGCGCCGCGGGTGACGAACTCCAGCTCCATCCCGTCGGCCTCGGCGGCCGCCAGTGAGGGGTTGCGCGGCCTGTCGGCGAGCTCCTCGCCGCGGACGACCCCGACCGAGGACAGCCCGAGAGCCCGGGCCGCGGCGGCGGTCGCCCGCAGGTGGGTGGAGTAGGCGCCGCCGAAGGTGACCAGCCGGGTGTGCCCCTCGGCCAGCGCGTGCTCCAGGTTGGGGGTGAGCTTGCGCCACTTGTTGCCCGGCACCGTCGGGTGCAGCAGGTCGTCGCGCTTCAGCCGGAGTTCGACGCCGGCCCGGGCCAGCACCGGGTCCCGGATCGGGGTGAGCGGGGTCGGCAGGTCGGCGGACAGCGGCATCCCGCCATGCTAGGGGCCCGCGTCAGGCCGGCCGGGTGGAGCTGAGGTGGGCGAAGACCACCACGTTGTCGGCGTAGTCGTGGGTGGCCCGGTTGTACTCGCCGGCGCAGGTGATCAGCCGCAGCTGGGCGTCCGGGGTGTCGCCGTAGACCAGCTGGTCGGGGAAGGCGTTCTTGGCGAAGGTCTGCACCGAGTCGACGGTGAAGACGGCGACCGAGCCGTCCGCGCGGGTGACCTCGACGGGGTTGCCGGGGCGCAGCACGTACAGCATGAGGAAGACGGCGGGGCCCTTGGTGGTGTCGACGTGCCCGGCGACGACGGCGGGGCCGCGTTCGCCGGGGGTCGGGCCGTCCTTGTACCAGCCGACGAGGTTGCGGTCGTCGGCCGGCGGGGCGGCGAGGCCGCCGGTCGGGGTGAGGCCGAGCTCGGTGAAGGGGGCCTCGACGAAGAGCTGCGGGATGCGCAGCTTCACCGGCTTGGAGCGGGACATCGCGGGGACGGCCGGGGCGGTCCGGGAGGGCGGTGCGGTGGGCACCGGGCTCGCACTGGCGACGGCCGCCGGGCCTCCGTCGGTGGAGGTGGGGGCGGCCGGGGTGGTCTCCACGGACTGGTACATCACGAAGACCCCGACGGCGGCGAGGCCCATCGCCCAGCGCAGCGGGCTGCGGCCCGGGTCCTTGCCCGCGGGCCGTTCACCGGTGCCGGATGTCTGCTGGCCCATGGCGGCCGCCTCTCACGGGGTGCTGCGGGTCCTGCGGATCTTCTGGGGAAGACGCGTCCGGCCGTGCCCGGCTTCCGGGGCGGGTACGGCCGGACGCGGCCGGTGGGCGGCGCGGTCCCCGGGAACGGGACGGCGCCGCGGGGGCGGTACTAGCGGATCGGGATCACGCCTCGGAGCCGCGGCGGCGGCGCAGCGCGACCGTGCCGACGCCGAGACCGCCGGCGAGCAGCGCCGCGCCGGTGGCCAGGCCGCTGCCGGAGACGGCGATCCCGCCGCCGCCGGTGTGGACGCCGCCGTGCGGGGCCTTGTCCGCCCAGGAGCCCTCGGCCTTGGTCTCCTTGCCGGAGTCCTTGCCCTCGGACTTGCCCTCGGACTTGCTCTCGGACTTGCTCTCGTAGGTCATGTCGGACGGGCTTCCGGACTTGGTGTCCGACTTCGTCCCGGCCTTGTGGTCCTCGGGGACGGACTTCTGCTCGGCGGTCGAGCCGGGTGCCTTCTCCGGGGCCTTGTCGGCGGGGGCCTGCTCCGTCCACACCCTCTGGTCGTCGCTCCCGGGACCGGTGGGCGGGTCGGCGTAGGCGGCCGGGATGGCGATGGCCAGGGCGGCGGCGCCGGCCGCTCCGGCGAAGAGGATGCGCTTGGGCAGCATGGGGGTTTCCTTCCGGCGCCTCCGTGCGACAGCCGGCCTCGGTGCCGGCGCAAGGGATCGCGGATGCGCCGTGACCACCGTGGTTCACACCCCGTCAGGCCGCCACCGCAGGTCATCGCCCGTGCGGGGGACGCGGCGGCGGACGGTCAGGGCGTCCCGCCAGCGTGCGTCGGAGTGTCGCGGCCCCGGCCGCGACGGTCCGCCCGGGGCGGGCGCTGGGCCGTTGGGGTGTAGCTGCGGGAATCGGCGCGCCATCGCTGCAGCCTCGGGCATGCATCCGTCATGCTGTCACATCATCAGATCATGTCCCGTCGGCTGTTGCTGAGCGTCGCCGGGATGGGCCTGCTCTCCGCGGCCGCGTGCCAGCTGGCCTCGCACGACGGCGGCGACGGAGCAGCACCGGGCGGCCTCCTGCCCTCCGACCCGGCCTCTCCCCCGGCGTCGTACGCGCCGCCCGCGGCCTCGTCCGCCCCCGCCGCGGCGAGCCCCGCCTCCGGGCCGGTGCCGCCGCAGCCCCGCAAGGTGAGCAACCCGCTCTTCTCGCTCGCCTCCGACGACCGGCTGGTCGCCCTCACCCTCGACGACGGCCCGGACCCGGTGCACACCCCCGTAGTCCTGTCCATCCTGGAGCAGTACCGGCTGCGCGCCACCTTCTTCCTGATCGGCGAGAACGCCGAACGGCAACCCGCCCTCGTCCGCGAGATCGCCAACCACGGCCACCACATCGCCAACCACACCTGGAGCCACCCGGACCTGCGCGGCATCACCGACGCCAGGGTCCGCGACGAACTGCTCCGCACCTCCGACCTGCTCGGGACCACCACCGGCCGGACCCCCACCTGGTTCCGCGCCCCCGGCGGCGACTGGTCGGACGCCTCCCTGCGGATCTGCGCCGAACTCGGCATGCGCCCCATGGGCTGGTCCGTCGACCCCCAGGACTGGGCCCGCCCCGGCACCTCGCTGATCACCCAGCGCGTGCTGCAGACCATCGGCCCCGGCTCGATCGTCCTCAACCACGACGGCGGCGGCGACCGCTCCCAGACGATCGCCGCCCTGCGCACCTACCTCCCCGTCCTCCTCGACGAGGGCTACCGCTTCACCGCCCCTCAATAGCGCGGACCTCAGTCCCCGTAGGCCCACATCTCCTCGAAGAGGTCCTCGGAGAGCTCCTCCACGGAGACGTACAGCTGCTCCCACTCGGCCACCGTGCGGAACGGCTCCCGCTCCAGGGCGATTCCGGCGTGCGTGCGGCCCGCGCCGACCTTGACCCGCCTGCCGTCGAGCCAATGGACGATCTTCCGGGTCTCGAAGCCCTCCGCACTGATCTCGCTGAGGACCTCCCACGGCTCGTCACCCGGTGCGTCGTCCAGGAACATCACCCGCACGAACCACCGCTGCGCAGGCCTGCCGTGCTTGCGGCGCAGCACCGCGCCGAGGCTCTGCTCCGGCCGGAAGTCGCGGTTCTCCAGGCAGCGGGGCTCCTCCGCCCGGGCAGTGCAGGACGGCCAGTCGCACGCGCTGGTACGGCACGGCCCGTCGGCCGCCACCCGAGGTCCACGACGAGTCGTTCCAGCACCCGCCGGTCCGCCTCGGCGGCCGTCCGCAGCTGCCGGAGGCGGCGGTCGGCCGGCCCCGGATCGTCCTCGGCCGCGGCGGCGACCCGCTCGTCCTCCTGCTGCCGGTCCGCCTCCGCCGCCCGGAGGTCCGCGGCCAGCGTCCCGAGTTCGTCCCACACGTACTGCGCACTGTCCAGAGCGGCCGGGAGCGGTGGCCGGCCGAACCGTGTCTCCACGCCGGCGGCCAGGATCGCCATGCCGCAGACCCGCTCCTCGAAGTCCACCGGCGGCTCGTCGAACCCGACGTGCCAGCCGGCGGCCTGCCGGTAGTCGTCGAGACCGATCAGTACGCCGTCGGGCATCTCGGAACCCGCCAGCAATGCCTGCACGACGCCTTCGACGGCGGGCACCAGCGGTGATCCGACGGCCCCGAGGAGCGGGAGCAGCCGGATCAGGCAGAAGGCCCCGTGCAGCCCGGTGCCACCTCGCACCACTCGCCCTCCCGGGAACGGCCGTCGGAACGGAACTCGCCCGCACGTTACCTGCGGAGACTCGCGGGTGACGGTCCGCCAGCCGATTCGGATCCCTGTCCGGCAGCGGGCCGGAGCGGCCTCCACGGGCGGGTGAATCCCGGCGTGGTGCGCGGCTCGCGGGCCGCGCGGTGCTCTAGAGTGGGAGTCGCCGGCTTGGGCGTTTTGCCTGGTCAGAAGCCCTTCTGGGCTGACAGGCCGTCGGGCCGGAGGTAGGGCGGGTGGGACTCGAACCCACGACCAAGGGATTATGAGTCCCCTGCTCTAACCGGCTGAGCTACCGCCCCCCGATCCGGCCTGCCGCACCGGCGCGAAGGCCCTTGCAGCAGCAGACGGCCCCTCAGGGCCGTCACCGGCAGCATAGCCGGTCGATCAGTCGGAATGCGCGCCGGGTGCGCATCCGGGTACGCCCGCGCACTCCCGCCGCGGCCGCCCGCCGCCCGTGACGCCGGCCGGCCGGCCCCGCCCGACATCTCTGGCGCGCCTGCGGAGGGTGCTGATTAGATCTTGCGGGGGGCCGCATCCGCGGCTCGGCGGCGAGGGAAGCGAGACAGGCTGATGGCAGGCAGGCGGCGCACCGGTGCCCTGGCACTGCTGCTGGCGGCCGCCGGCTGGGCGACCGCCTCCTGTTCCTGGCCCGGGGGCGGCCCCGACACCCCCGGCTCCCACCCGGCCCCCCGGGACGCAGCGACCGACCGGATCGGCGCACTCTTCCTCGGCAGCCCGGACGGCCCCCGGATGTGCACCGCGAGCGTGGTCAGCAGCCCCCGGCACAACCTGCTGGTGACCGCCGCGCACTGCGTGGAGACCCTCGACCGCGGCCGCGAGGAGGGTCTGGTCTTCGCCCCCGGCTTCCGGGACGGCCGGACCCCGCACGGCGTCTGGCCGCTCACCGGGATCACCGTCGACCAGCACTGGACGGAGTCCGAGGACCCGGAGTACGACGTGGCCTTCCTCACCGTCGCCGACGTCGACGGGCAGGGGATCGAGGACGTGCTCGGCGGCAACCGGCTCGGCACCGGCCGCGGCTTCGGCCTGCCGGTCTCCGTCACCGGCTACCCGAACGACAGCGAGGAGCCGATCACCTGCACCACCCGGACGGCCTCGCAGAGCCCCACCCAGGAGAGCTTCCGCTGCACGGGCTACAGCGTGGGCACCAGCGGCAGCCCCTGGCTCACCCAGGACGGCGCGGTGATCGGCGTGATCGGCGGCTACCAGCAGGGCGGCTACGAGGACGAGGTCTCGTACAGCGTGACCTTCGACGACCGGGTGGCCGCGCTCTACCGCCGGGCCACCGCCTGAGCCCCGGAGCCCTGGAACACCGGAGTCCTGAAGCCCGGAGCACCCGGGAAACACGAAGGCCCCCGGCTTCCCGGAGGCCTTCGCTCTGCGCTGATCACCCGGCACTGCGGGTGAAGCTCCCCCAATTGGACTCGAACCAATAACCTGCCGATTAACAGTCGGCTGCTCTGCCAATTGAGCTATGGGGGACTGCTGTTACTGCACACGATCGGGCGGCTGCAGGAGCCGTCCGGAGCTCCCCCAATTGGACTCGAACCAATAACCTGCCGATTAACAGTCGGCTGCTCTGCCAATTGAGCTATGGGGGATCGAGCTTCCGCCCCGGCCTCCGGTTCTCCCGGGCCCGCGGCGCTCGCTGCGGGTCATACATTAGCGCACTGAGGGGGGTGGTCCGCCAATCGCTTTCGCCCGGCTCCGGAGCGTCCGCCTGCGGCGCGGGCCGCCGCCCCCGCCCGGCGCGCCCCGCGCGCGGCCGTCCGCCCCTCCGGGGATGCTGGTGCCACGGCGGCGCCCCCGCCCCGCGGGCGGCTGCCGCCGGGGCGGTTCGCCGCCGGGCACGAAGGGTAGGCGCAACGCGGCAGACGACCGCGTGGAAGGGCGGAGAGCAGAGCATGTGGAAGGTCACGTTCATCGTGGGGGTCGGGGTCGGCTACGTCCTCGGCGCCAAGGCGGGCAAGCAGCGGTACGAGCAGATCGTCCGGACCGCCCAGCGGGTCTCGCAGAATCCGAAGGTCCAGGACGCCGCGGGCAAGGCCAAGCAGCAGGCGGGCGCGGTGGCCGGCAAGGCGGCCGGCGCGGTCGCGGACAAGGTCGGCGACAAGCTGCCGAACGCCGTCACCGACCGGGTCTCGGCGTTCCAGCGCAGCCACGCGACCGACGACAGTTGGGGCACCGTCCGGCCGTAGCCCAAGGACGCACACCGGACCTCCCCGGGTCCTGTACCGACTGGGCAACACTTGACGCGGCGGGCCCCGATCGGGACGCCCGCTGAGGCATGATCGCATCATGGCCATCGTTGCGGGCATCGACAGCTCCACCACTCGCACCAGGATCGTCGCGTGCGACGCCGAGACCGGCGCCGTCCTCCGGGACGGCAAGGCACCGCACCCGCTCCCGGAGGGGGCCGACGCCCGCGGCACCGAGGTGGACCCGCAGACCTGGCTGCACTCGCTCGGCGAGGCGGCCACCGGCGGCCTGCTGGAGGGCGTCACCGCGATCGGCGTCTCGGCCCAGCAGCACGGCCTGATCGGACTCGACGCCGGCGGCGTGCTCGTCCGGCCCGCACTGCTGTGGAACGACCCCCGCTCGGCCGGCGCCGCCGCCTCGCTGATCGACGCGCTCGGCGGCCCGGCCCCGTGGGTGGAGGCGATCGGCTCGGTGCCCTCCCCCACGTACACGATCGCCAAGCTGCGCTGGCTGGCCGAGTTCGAGCCGGTCTCGGCCAAGCGGATCGCCGAGGTGCTGCTGCCGCACGACTGGCTGGTCTGGCAGTTGCTCGGCCACCCCAGGCGGCGCACCACCGACCGGGGCGACGCCTCCGGCACCGGCTACTGGTCGCCCGTCACCGGCGAGTACCGGCAGGACCTGATCAAGCTCGCGCTCGGCCACGAACTGCAGGTCCCGCACGTGCTCGGGCCCGCCGAGGCCGCCGGGCACACCCCCGAGGGCCTGCTGATCTCGGCCGGCACCGGCGACAACATGGCCGCCGCCCTCGGCCTCGGGCTGCGCCCCGGCGACGCCGTGGTCTCGCTCGGCGGGAACGGCACCGTCTTCGCCGTGCACGAGCAGGCCGTGGTCGACGTCACCGGCGCCGTCTCCTCGTTCGCCGACGCCACCGGCCGCCACCTCCCGATGGCCGGCACCCTCAACGCCGCGCAGGTGCTGCGCTCGACCGCCGCGATGCTCGGCTGCGACCTGGAGGCGCTCAGCGACCTCGCCCTGCAGTCCTCCCCCGGCTCGTACGGCCTGGTGATGCTGCCCTACCTGGACGGCGAGCGGACCCCGAAACTGCCGCACGCGGCCGGCACCCTGACGGGCCTGCGGGCCGAGTCGATGGGCCCTCAGCACCTGGCCAGGGCCGCCGTCGAGGGCATGCTCTGCAACGTCGCCGAGGCGCTGGACGTGCTGCGCACGCACGGCGTCCCGGTCGGCCGGGTGTTCCTGCTGGGCGCGGTCGGGCGGCTGCCGGCCGTCCGGGAGGTGGCCCGGCAGCTGTTCGGGGTGCCGGTGCTGATCCCGCCGCCCGGCGCGCACGCGGCGCGGGGCGCCGCCCGGCAGGCCGCGTGGGCGCTGGCCGGCACCCCGGAGCCCCCGGAGTGGGAGCTGCCGGAGGTGGTCGTGCTGGCCCCGGACCCGGACCAGGACCTGCCGATCGGCAACGCGGTGCGCCAGCAGTTCAAGGCCGTCCGCGAGCAGATCCACCCGGAGACGGCGGCCGGCTGAGCGCTGCCGCCCCGTGGACCGTCGGCCGGCTCCGGTCGGTACGGGCGTCAGTCGAGGTAGGCGCGGAGCTGCTCGGCGTAGGCGTGCGCGCGGAGCTTGCCGAGGGCCTTGGACTCGATCTGCCGGATGCGCTCGCGGGTGACGCCGAACAGCGTGCCGATCTCCTCCAGGGTGCGCGGCCGGCCGTCGTCCAGTCCGTAGCGCAGCCGGGCGACCTGGCGCTCCCGCTCGCCGAGGGTGGCGAGCACGGCGTCCAGGTGCTCGCGGAGCAGCAGCAGGGCGGCGCTCTCCGCGGGCGAGGCGGCGTCGGCGTCCTCGATCAGGTCGCCGAGCGCGACGTCGTCCTCCTCGCCGACCGGGGTGTGCAGGGAGACCGGCTCCTGGGCGAGCCGCAGCACCTCGCGGACCCGCTCCTCCGGCAGCTGCACGGCCAGCCCGACCTCGGCCGCGGTGGGCTCCCGGCCGTTCTCCTGCAGCATCGTCCGCTGCACCCGCAGCACCCGGTTGATCTGCTCCACCACGTGCACCGGGACGCGGATGGTGCGGGCCTGGTCGGCCAGTGCCCGGCTCATCGCCTGGCGGATCCACCAGGTCGCGTAGGTGGAGAACTTGTAGCCCCGGGCGTAGTCGAACTTCTCGACGGCGCGGATCAGACCGAGATTGCCCTCCTGGACGAGGTCGAGCAGGGTCAGGCCGCGGCCGACGTACCGTTTGGCGACGGAGACCACCAGGCGCAGGTTCGCCTCGATCAGGCGGCGTTTGGCGATCCGTCCGATCACCACCAGGCGGTCGAGGTCGCCGGCGAGGGTGCCGTCCAGCGGTTCGCCGTCGGCGGCGGCGCGGTCGAGGGCCTCCTCGGCGAACAGGCCGGCCTCGATGCGGCAGGCCAGCTCGACCTCCTCCGCGGCGGTCAGCAGCCGGACCCTGCCGATCTCGCGCAGGTACTGGCGGAGCAGGTCGGCGGCGGGCCCGGTGGTGTCGTCGAGCGCCGGGAGGCGGGCCCCGGGGTCGGACTCCTCGGTGTCGGTCCCTTCGGCATCGGGCCGGCCGGCATCGGGCCGTCGGGCCGGTCCGGGCTCCGGGGGGCCGTCGCCGTCCGCGGGCGGGCCGGCCTCGGCGCCGGGCGGTCCGGCCTGCGGGGGCACCCTGCTCTCGGGGTCCGGCGGGCCGGCGGCGCGGTCGTGCACGGTGCCGTCGTCGCGGGCGACGGCCTGGGGCCGGCGGGCTGCTGCTAGCTCCACGGGAATCCCTTCGGGCCGCGCGCGGCAGCTGGGGGACGCCGCGCCACACGGGACTGGGATACCCACGAGTGTGGGCCGCGCCACACGCGGGGCGGCGGCATTCCTGGAGATGTACGGACAGCCGGGCCGCCGGGCCCCCCGCGAGGGGCGTTCCTAGAGGGCTGCGGAGCCGCGGGAGCGGAGTTGGTGGCCGTACTGCTGGAGGGCGTACAGCTCGCTCTGCACGGCGTTGACCTCCTCGGCGGAGGCGCGGCTGCCGAGCCGCTGGAGGTGGCCGCGGGCCTCGGTGACGCGGCGGTCGACGGCCTGCAGGCGCAGTTTGACGAGGAACTCGCCGGCGTAGATCTCGTCGGCCTTCCGGCGGGAGCGGATCGGTTCGACGGTCAGTTCCAGGACGAGGCGGCGCACCTCGTCGTCGGGGCAGGCCTCGCGGACGGCGCCGGTGAAGTCGGGCAGCGAGGCGCCGTACGCCGTGCCGCCGGCCTGGCCGATCGCCCGGCGGACGGCCTGGTACGGCGGGGTGGGGAACTCGTCCTCGCCGTACTGGTCGAACGCGGGGCTGACCAACTCGGGGTGCTGGAGGGCGAGTTTGACGAGCTCGCGCTCGACGAACTGGGCCGGGTCGCGCGGGTTCAGCCGGTAGGCGGGCGCGGCCGGGCGGACGGGCTGCGGGGCGGCCTCGGCGCGGCGGGCGCCCGGGCGGGTCCGGTCGTTCTGCTGGTTCTCGCGCTGCCAGCGGGCGAGCTGGCCGATCCGGCGGACGACGAACTGCTCGTCCAGGATGCCGAGCATGCCGGCCAGTTGGACGGCGTACTCGTGCTGGATGGAGCGGTCCTTGATCCGGACGATGATCCGGGAGGCCTCCTCCAGCGCGGCGGCGCGGCCCTCGGCGGTGTCCACCCGGTGCCGGGCGACGGCCTGGCGGAGGGCGAACTCGAAGAGCGGGACGGGGTTCTCGATCAGCTCGCGGACGGCGTCGTCGCCCTTGGCGAGGCGCAGTTCGCACGGGTCCATGCCGCCGGGGGTGATGGCGATCGAGGTGCGGGCGGCGAACTTCTGGTCGTCCTCGAAGGCCCGCAGCGCGGCCTTCTGCCCGGCCGCGTCGCCGTCGAAGGTGAAGACCGTCTCGCCCCGGTACTGCGAGGTGTCCATCAGGAAGCGGCGGATGACCTTGATGTGCTCCTCGCCGAAGGAGGTGCCGCAGGTGGCCACCGCGGTCTCCACACCAGCGAGGTGACATGCCATCACATCGGTGTAGCCCTCGACGACCACCGCCCGGCCGGACTTGGCGATCTCCTTGCGGGACAGGTCGATGCCGTACAGCACCTGGGACTTCTTGTAGAGCGGTGTCTCGGGGGTGTTGAGGTACTTGGGGCCGTTGTCGTCCTCGCGCAGCCGGCGGGCGCCGAAGCCGATGACCTCGCCGGCGGTGTCCCGGATCGGCCAGACCAGCCGGCCGCGGAAGCGGTCGATCAGGCCGCCGCGCTGGCCCTTGGAGGCCAGGCCGCCGAGCAGGATCTCCTTGTCGCTGAAGCCCTTGCCCCGCAGGTACCGGACGAGGTGCTCCCAGCCGGCCGGGGCGTAGCCGACGCCGAAGCGCTTGGCGGCCGTCTCGTCGAAGCCGCGCTCGGCGAGGAAGCGGCGGCCGATCTCGGCCTCCGGGGAGGCGAGCTGCTCCTCGTACCAGGCGGCGGCCGCCTTGTGGGCCTCGACCAGGCGGGTCCGCTCGCCCTGCTGGTGGCGCGGCGAGTAGCCGCCCTCCTCGTAGCGCAGGGTGATGCCGGCCTGGGCGGCCATCCGCTCGACGGCCTCGGCGAACGAGCAGTGCTCGATCTTCATCAGGAAGGAGATGGTGTCGCCGGCCTCGCCGCAGCCGAAGCAGTTGAAGACGCCCTTGCCGGGGTGGACGTAGAAGGAGGCGGACTTCTCGTCGTGGAAGGGGCAGACGCCCTTCAGCTGCGCACCGCCACCGTTCACGAGCTGCACGTAGTCGCCGACCACGGCGTCGATCGGCAGTGCGCTGCGCACCGCCTGCACGTCCTCGTCCCTGATCCGCCCGGCCACCCGTGAAGTGTAGGCGACCGGGCGCGACCGGCGGGGTCAGCGGTGCTGGACGAGCCTGGCGTGCAGGGCGAGGGCGGAGGCGTCGGTGAGGGTGGCGATCTGGTCGATCACGGCGCGGAGCGCGGCGCGGTCGTCCTCGGCATCCTCGTGCACGGCGGCGAAGACCGGGTCGAGGCCGTGCGGGGCGCTGCGGGTGAGGGCGTCGGCGAGCTCGGCGATCACGATCCGCTGCCGGGAGCGGAGCTGGGCCTGCTCGTCGCGCTGCATCACGTACCGGACGGCGACGGCCTTGAGCACCGCGCACTCCAGCCGGACGGGGCGCGGCACGACCAGCTCGGCGCCGTACCGGGTCAGCCGGCCGGGGCCGTAGCGGGCCCGGGTGGCCTGCTCGGCGGCCAGGCAGAACCGGCCGATGAGCTGGGAGGTGAGGTCCTTCAGCCCGGCCCGGGCGCGGGCGCTGCCGTCGTAGCTGCGCGGCCACCACTCCTGCGCCTGGAGGCGGTCGAGGGCCTCGGCGAGCTCGGCCGGGGCGGCGTCGGGCGCGTACCGTTCGGCGATCTTGAAGAGTTCGGCGCGCTCCTCGGCCGAGCGCAGCGCGTTCGGGTCGATGTGGCCGGCCTGCAGGCCGTCCTCGACGTCGTGGGTGGAGTAGGCGACGTCGTCGGACCAGTCCATCACGGTGGCCTCGAAGCACTTGCGGCCGTCCGGCGCGCCGGCCCGCATCCAGCGGAAGACCGGCAGGTCGTCGCCGTAGACGCCGTACTTGGTGGAGGACGGGTCGGTGGGATGCCGGCCGCGCGCCCACGGGTACTTGGTGGCGGCGTCGAGGGCGGCGCGGGTCAGGTTGAGGCCGACGCTGCGGCCGGGCCGGGGGGCGAGCCGGGTCGGGCTCTCGTCGGCCGGGGCGAAGCGCTTCGGTTCGAGGCGGGTGAGGATGCGCAGCGACTGGGCGTTGCCCTCGAAGCCGCCGCACTCGCGGGCGGCCTGGTCCAGGGCCTCCTCGCCGGTGTGGCCGAACGGCGGGTGGCCGATGTCGTGGGCGAGGCAGCCGGTCTCCACCAGGTCCGGGTCGCAGCCGAGGGCGGCGCCGAGCTCGCGGCCGACCTGGGCGCACTCCAGCGAGTGGGTCAGTCTCGTCCGCGGGAAGTCGCTCTGCAGCGGGGCGACCACCTGGGTGGTGCCGGCGAGCCGGCGCAGCGCGGCGGAGTGGAGCACCCGGGCGCGGTCGCGCTGGAAGGCGGTGCGGCCGGGGCGCTTGTCCGGCTCGGGCACCCAGCGGGCCTCGGCGTTCGGGTCGTACGGCGTGGTGTCGTCCATATACCCGCCACGGTACGCCCGCTGACCGACATCCAGGGAGGCGCCGCGCTACGGCCGGGCGGCCGGCAGGCGGCGCCACCGCGGCTGCTCGGTGACCAGGCAGGCGACGGCGAGCAGGGTGACCGGGACGGCCGCCCGGACGGGCCAGGCCGCCCAGGCTCCGGCGACCGCGGCGACGAGCTGGAGCAGCACCAGGCCGACGGTGACGTACCCGGGGACGGGGACGATCACCTGCTTCTTGTCGCCGGGGGTGGCGAGGACGGTCGGCAGGCCGATCAGCAGCAGGAGCGCGGCGGCGGCGAGCCAGGGCGAGACGCCGGCGAGGGCCCAGGGGGCGGCGACCCAGGCGACGAGCTCGGTGAGGAAGCGCAGCGCGTCGGGCAGCCGGACGGGGTCGGCGGGAGTGCCGGGGGTGCCGGGGGTACCAGGGGTGCCGGGGTCGGCGGGAGTGCCGGGACCGGCGGGGTCGGCAGGGGTGTCGGGGGCGGCGCTCCTGGGGTCGGCCATGCGGCCAACTCTGGCACGGCCGCGGGGAGTCGCGCACCGGGGAATGTTGCAGAGAACCATTTGCAGAGAGTTCTCTGCACTGTACGGTGGAGCCATGACCGCACCCGAGAACCAGCGCCGGATCGACGCCCGGAGCCTGCGCGCCCTCGCCCACCCGCTGAGGGTCCGCATCCTCGACGCCCTCGCCGCCGAGGGCCCCGCCACCTCCGCCCGGCTCTCCGAGCGCCTCGGCGAGAGCACCGGCACCATCAGCTGGCACCTGCGCCTGCTCGCCGAGCACGGCTTCATCGAGGAGGACACCGGGCGCGGCACCCGCCGGGAGCGCTGGTGGCGCCGGGTCCGCAGCAGGAACGTGCTCAGCACCACCGACTTCGCCGACGACCCCGAGTCCCGCGACGCCGCCGCGGTCTACCTCCAGGAGATGCTGCGCGGGCAGTTCCGGCGGGTGGCCGACTCGCTGGCCGCCGAGTGGACGGGCGAGTGGCGCGACTCCGGCTCCGTCAGCGACTGGAACAACCTCGTTCTGACCCCCGACCAGCTGCGCGCCCTGAGCGAAGAGTTGTCGCAGGTGGTGGCCCGCCACACCCCCGACCCCGACGCCGAGCCCGATCCGTCGGCGCGGCCCGTCGTCGTGCAGATCCAGGCCGTCCCGCGGGCCGAGGGCGGTGCCGCATGAGCGCCGACGAGCGCCGCGGCGGACTGCTCCGCCGCCACCGCGACTTCCGTCTGCTGTGGGGCGGCGAGACCGCCAACCGCTTCGGCTCCGCCGTCACCGGCCTCGCGATGCCGCTGATCGCCGTCACCGCCCTGCACGCCACGACCTTCCAGGTCGCCCTGCTCGGCGCCGCCGGCTGGCTGCCCTGGCTGGTCCTCGGACTCCCGGTCGGCGTCTGGGTGGACCGGATGCGGCGGCGACCCGTGATGCTGGCCTCCTCCGCCGTCTCGCTGCTCCTGCTGCTCACCGTGCCCGCGGCCGCCGCGGCCGGCGCGCTCACGCTCGCCCAGTTACTCGCCGTCGCGGTCGGCACCGGCACCGCCGGGGTCTTCTTCCAGACCGCGTACACCGCCTACCTGCCCGGCCTGCTCGACCCGGCGGACCAGGCCGAGGGCAACGCCAAACTGCACGGCAGCGCCTCCGCCGCCGGCATCGCCGGACTCGGCTCCGGCGGCCTGATCTCCCAACTCGCCGGACCGGTCGGCGGCCTGGTCGCCAACGCCGCCACCTTCGTGTTCTCGCTGTGGTGCACCGCCCGGATCCGGCACCGGGAGGTCCTGCCGCCGGCCCGCGAGCGCTCGCTGCGCCGCGAGGTCCGGGACGGACTCGGCCTGGTCTTCGGCGACGTCTGGTTCCGGACGCTGACGCTGTGGGGCGCCGCCGGCAACCTCGCCCTCACCGGCTTCCAGTCGATCCTGGTGGTCTTCCTCGTCCGCGAGGTGCACCTGCCGTCCGGGGCGGTCGGCAGCCTGGTCGCGGTCGGTTCGGTGGGCGGGATCGCCGGCGCGGCCGTCGCCCGGCGGGTGGCCGCCGCGATCGGCACCGCCCGGGCCATGCTGGTGTTCGAGATCGGCCTGCCGCTGCTCACCCTGCTGGTGCCGCTCACCACGCCCGGCGCGGGGCTGGCGTACTACCTGGTCGGCGCGTTCGCGGTGTCCGCCGGGGTGGTGGCCGGAAATGTCGTCAAGTCGACGTTCCAGCAGCAGTACTGTCCGCCGGAGCTGCTCGGGCGGCTCAGTGCGAGCAGCGCGGTGCTCAACTACGGCGCGATCCCGGTCGGTGCGGTGCTCGCCGGACTGCTCGGCACCGAGCTCGGCCTGCGGCCGGCGATGTGGATCATGACGGCGGGAGTGCCGCTGGCCGGTCTGATCCTCTGGTGGTCGCCGGTGCGGCGCTGCCGGGACCTGCCGGCGCGGGTACGGGGCACGGTGGTCGCGGGGAGCCCGGGGCAGGAGCGGTGCGCGGCCCGCTGACGCGGGACGAGGCCGCAGCATCGGGCCGGATGGTCGCGGGTGGTGGGGGTCGGAGATGACGGCGCGTCTCGCGGGGGCCGGTCGCGCAGGTCCCCGCGCCGCCGGTGGGCGGGCCCTTGCGGGCGGGTGCCCGTTCAGGCGGCGATGGGGAGCAGGGTCGGGACGCCGGCGCGGTAGCGGTCCAGGACGAGGCGGACGACCGCGTCGTGGGCGCCCAGCGGGGCGGCGGCGAGGCGGGCGCCGGCCGCGGCGGCGAGGCGGGCGAAGTCGCCGGGGGCGGTGAAGTAGCCCGCGACGGCGGGGCGGCGGCCCTCGGCGGTGAGCCGGGCCACGGTCTCGGCGACGCTGGGCCCGCCCGCGGCGACGAAGCCGGGGTGGACGGGGACGCCGAGGCGCAGGGCGAGCAGTCGGGCCTGCTCGGCGGTGTCGAGGGCGGCGGCCGGGTCGCGGGAGCCGGAGGCGGCGAGCACCACGGCGTCCCGCCCGTCGGCGCCGCGGCGCCAGCCGGCCTCGGCGAGCCGGGCGGCGAGGGCCTCGGCGAGCAGCGGGTGCGGGCCGAGCGGGGCGGCGACCACGCCGGTGACCTGCGGGGCGGCGGCGAGCGCGGCGGGGATGTCGACCCGGGCGTGGTAGCCGCGGCTGAGCAGCAGCGGGACGAGCACGGCCGGGCCGCTCAGGCCGTCGAGGACGTCGGGGAGCAGCGGTGCGTTGAGGCCGAGGTGGCCGAGCCGGACGTCGAGTTCGGGTCTGGCGGCGCGCAGCCGGTCGACCAGGCGGGCGATCTCCGCCCCGGCGGCCGGGTCGCGGGAGCCGTGCGCGACCAGGACGAGGGCCGGGCGGCGGGCGGCGTGCAGGACCCGCACCGGCCGCGGCGGGACGGCGGTCGTGGCAGCCGGGGCGGCACCGGTGGCAGGGATGGTGGGGGCGGCGACGAGCGTGGGGATCGGCGTCATGCCGTCCAGCGTCACCCACGGCTGTTTCCCCGCCGTTGCCCGGTGGTCACGAGTGGTTTCCCTGGCCTCACAGCCGCCGCAGGCCCTGGTGAGGGCGGTGTGCGGGGGCCGTAACCTGCGGGCCGCGGCGGCGAAACAGCGGCGTAGCACCGTGGGGGCATGAACGATGCCGCGACCGACACCCACTGCCCGTACTGCGCGCTGCAGTGCGGGATGGGGCTGCGCCGCACGGACGGGCCCGTCCCGGTCGCCGTGGTGGAGCGGCCCGGCTTCCCGGTGAACCGGGGGGCGCTCTGCGGCAAGGGCACGAACGCCGCCGCGGTGCTCGCCCCCGGTGCCCGGCTGACCACCCCGCTGGTGCGCACCGGCGGGGAGCTGCGGCCCGCGTCCTGGGACGAGGCACTGGACCGGATCGCCGGCGCGGTGACGGCCACCGCGGCCGCGCACGGGCGGGACGCCGTCGGCGTGTTCGGCGGCGGCGGGCTGACCAACGAGAAGGCGTACCTGCTGGGCAAGTTCGCGCGGGTGGTGCTCGGCACCTCGGCGATCGACTACAACGGCCGGTTCTGCATGTCCTCCGCGGCGGCCGGCGGCATCCGGGCGTTCGGGCTGGACCGCGGGCTGCCGTTCCCGGTCGAGGACATCCCGCGGGCCGGCTGCGTGATCCTGGTCGGCGGCAACCCGGCGGAGACCATGCCGCCGTTCGTCCGCTACCTGCGCGAGCTGCAGGAGAACGGCGGCACGCTGGTCGTCGTCGACCCGCGGCGCACCCGGACGGCCGAACTCGCCGACCTGCACCTCGCGCCGCGGCCGGGCACCGACCTGGCGCTGGCGCTCGGCATGCTGCACCTGGTGGTCGCCGAGGGCCGCACCGACGAGGAGTTCATCGCGGGGCGGACCAGCGGCTGGGCGGAGACCCGTGCGGCCGCCATGGCGCACTGGCCGGAGCACGTCGAGTCGGTGACGGGGGTGCCGCTGCCGCACCTGCGCGAGGCGGTGCGGCTGTTCTGCGAGGCGGGGACGGGCATGGTGCTGACCGCCCGCGGCCCCGAGCAGCAGGCCAAGGGCACCGACACGGTGAGCGCCTGGATCAACCTGTGCCTGGCCACCGGCAACGCCGGCCGGCTCCACGCCGGGTACGGCTGCCTCACCGGGCAGGGCAACGGCCAGGGCGGCCGCGAGCACGGCCAGAAGGCCGACCAGCTGCCCGGCTACCGCAAGCTGGACGACCCGGCGGCGCGGGCCCACGTGGCCGCGGTGTGGGGCGTCGACCCGGACTCGCTGCCGCAGCCCGGGCGCAGCGCCTACGAGCTGCTGGACTCGCTCGGCACGGACGTGCGGACGCTGCTGCTGGCGGGCTCCAACCCGGTGGTGTCGGCGCCGCGTTCGGCGCACGTCACGGAGCGGCTGCGGTCGCTGGACTTCCTGGCCGTCAGCGACGTGGTGCTCTCCGAGACGGCGGCGCTGGCGGACGTGGTCCTGCCGGTCACCCAGTGGGCGGAGGAGACCGGCACCATGACCAACCTGGAGGGCCGGGTGATCCTGCGCCGCAAGGCGGCCGAGGCCCCGGCGGGGGTGCGCAGCGACCTGGAGGTGCTGCACGGGCTGGCCGGGCGGCTCGGCCACGGCGAGGGCTTCCCGACCGAGCCGGAGAAGGCCTTCGACGAGCTGCGCCGGGCGTCGGCCGGCGGCGCCGCGGACTACGCGGGGATCAGCTACGAGCGGATCGAGGCCGAGGAGGGGGTGTTCTGGCCGTGCCCGTCGGCGGACCACCCGGGCACCCCGCGGCTGTTCCTCGACCGGTTCGCGACACCGGACGGGCGGGCCAGGTTCACCGCGGTGCACCACCGTCCGGCCGGTGAGGAGCCGGACGAGGAGTACCCGGTGCGACTGACCACCGGCCGGGTGCTGGCGCAGTACCAGTCCGGTGCGCAGACCCGCCGGGTGGCCGAGCTGAACGCGGCCGCGCCCGGTGCGTTCGTCGAACTGCACCCGAGACTCGCCGAGCGGCTCGGGGTGCGCGACGGCGAGCAGGTGGCCGTGGTGAGCCGGCGCGGACGGACCGTCACCCCCGCGCGGCTCACCACGGCGATCCGGCCGGACACGGTGTTCATGCCGTTCCACTGGCCGGGCGCGGCCAACGCCAACCTGCACACCAACCCGGCGCTCGACCCGGTGTCCCGGATGCCGGAGTTCAAGGCCTGCGCGGTGCGGCTGGAGCGGTGCGAGGGCGGCGGCTGACCGGAGGGCCGCCCTGCGGCTGACCGGTTCCGGCCAGCCGCAGGGCGGCACCGGGCTGCCAGGATGGTGCCACCCCCGCACCGAACTCCTCCCCCAGGAACCGTCCATGGCGCTGCCCCAGGGTCCGCTCAGCCACCGTTACCGGGGCGAGCACCCCGTCCGCACCCTCCTCTACCTCTTCCGGCCCGACCGGGGGCGCGTCGCCCTCGCCGTCGCCGTGTTCTTCTGCAAGCACGCGCCGGTCTGGCTGCTGCCGCTGATCACCGCGAACATCGTGGACGTGGTCGTCCGGCACCGGCCGGTCTCCGTGCTGTGGTGGAACTCGGCGGTGCTGCTGGTGATCCTGCTGCTCAACCTGCCGCTGCACCTGCTGTACGTGCACTGGATGCACGGTTCGATCCGCAGGATGGGCACCCGGCTGCGTTCGGCGCTCTGCCACCGGATGCAGCAGCTGTCCATCGGCTACCACTCGCGGGTCAGCGCCGGTGTGCTGCAGGCCAAGGTGATCCGTGACGTCGAGGGCATCGAGAACGCCTCCCAGCAGACCGCCGACAACGGGCTCGCCGCGATCGCCACCCTCAGCGGCGGCCTGGTCGTCATCGGCCTGCAGACGCCGGCCTTCCTGCCGGTCTTCCTGGTGATCGTGCCGGCCGCGGCGGTACTGGTCGTCCGGCTCCGGGAACGGCTGCGCAGCCAGAACGAGTCCTTCCGGCTGGAGGTCGAGCGGCTGTCCTCGCGGGTCGGCGAGATGACCACGCTGATCCCGATCACCCGGGCGCACGGCCTGGAGCGGACCGCGCTGCGCCGGGTGGACCGCACCCTCGGCCGGGTGCTGGACGCGGGCCTGCGCCTCGACCTGCTCAACGGCCGCTTCGGCTCGCTCGCCTGGATCCTGCTCAACGCGATCGGGGTGGGCTGCCTGGCCGGCTCCGCGCTGGTCGCCTACTACGGCTGGCTGGACGTCACCCCGGGCGCGGTGGTGATGCTCAGCGCGTACTTCTCCGGCCTGACCGGCTCGGTCACCACCCTGCTGACGCTGACCCCGCAGCTCGGCAAGGGGCTGGAGTCCGTCCGCTCGGTCGGCGAGGTGCTGCAGGCCCCCGACCTGGAGGAGAACTCCGGCAAGGCGGAGGTCGCGCAGGTCTCCGGCCGGATCGAGTTCCGCGGCGTCGGGCACACCTACCCGGGCGGCGAGGAGCCCTCGGTGAGCGGCTTCGACCTGACCGTGCGGCCGGGCGAGACGATCGCGCTGGTCGGCGGCTCCGGCGCGGGCAAGTCGACGGTGCTCAACCTGCTGATCGGCTTCCTGCGGCCGACCGGGGGCAGCATCCTGCTGGACGGCACCGACATGGAGCAGCTGGACCTGCGCAGCTACCGCAAGTTCCTGTCGGTGGTGCCGCAGGAGTCGATCCTGTTCGAGGGCAGCATCCGGGAGAACGTCACCTACGGCCTGAAGGACGTGCCCGAGGAGACCGTGCGGGCCGCGCTGCGGGACGCCAACGCACTGGAGTTCATCGACCGGCTGCCGCAGGGCCTGGACACCGTCGTCGGCGAGCGCGGCGCCCGGCTGTCCGGCGGCCAGAAGCAGCGCCTGGCGATCGCCCGGGCGCTGATCCGCGACCCGCGGGTGCTGATCCTCGACGAGGCGACCTCCGCCCTGGACTCCCGCTCCGAGGCGCTGGTGCAGCAGGCGCTCGCCCGGCTGGTCGAGGGCCGCACGGTGTTCGTGGTCGCCCACCGGCTCTCCACGATCAGGAACGCCGACCGGATCGTGGTGATGGACCGCGGCCGGATCGCCGAGGTCGGCCCGCACGCCGAACTCCTGCGCAGCGGTGGGGCGTACGCCGGACTGCAGGCCGCCCAGCTCGCCTGACCCGGGGCTCACAGCGGGCTCCGCGCGCCGCTGAGGTCGACTTTCCGCTCGCGAAACAGAGCGGCCCCGGCCGGGAAACCTCCGGCGACCATGCTCAAGGGCATGACAGCGACGGACAGCACAGCGGAGCCGCGGATCGTGGTGATCGGCGGCGGCATGGCCGGCCACCGGCTCGCCCAGCAGCTCACCGCCCATGGCGCACGCCGGGTGACGCTGCTCGCCGAGGAGGAGCAGGCTCCCTACAACCGGGTCCTGCTCGCCGAGGTGCTGGCCGGCCGGTACGCCCCGGACATCGCGGCCCTGGCGGCACTCCCCCCGCAGGTGGAGTGCCACCGGGCCCGGGCCGTCCGGATCGACCGCGAGCACCGCCTGGTGCAGTGCGACGACGGCGCCGCCGTCGGGTACGACCACCTGGTCCTCGCCACCGGCTCCAACCCCGTCCTGCCGCCGCTGCGCGGCCTGTTCGACGACGCCCTGACCGGCAGTGAGCGGCACGAGCTTCCGGCGGGCGTCTTCGCCTTCCGGACGATGGCCGACTGCGAGCTGATCGACCGTCACCTGCCGGGTGTCCGGCAGGCCGTGGTCGTCGGCGGCGGACTCCTCGGGGTGAGCGCCGCCCGGGCGCTCGCCGCCCGCGGCGTCCAGGTGGTGCTGGCCCACCAGGGCGAACACCTGATGGAGCGCCACCTCGACGAGGAGTCCGCCGGCCTGCTCCGAGCCCACCTCGCCGAACTCGGCGTCGAGGTGCACACCGAGTGCCGGGTGCGCTCCGCGCTCACCGAGGACCGCCGGATCACCGGCGTCGAACTCGCCGACGGCTTCCGGCTGGACGCCGAACTCCTCGTCATCGCCACCGGGGTGCGGCCGCGCACCGGCCTCGCCGCCGCGGCCGGGCTGGAGGTGCGCCGCGGCATCGTCGTCGACGACCGGCTGCGCACCTCCGACCCGGCGGTGCACGCCGTCGGCGACTGCGCCGAGCACCGCGGCACCGTCTACGGCCTGGCCGGCCCCGCCCTCGCGCAGGCCGACCACCTGGCCCGGCTGCTGTGCGGCCAGGACGCCCCGTACCGGGGCAGCCGGCTGCTCACCCGGCTCACCCTGGCCGGCCCGGACTCGGCGCCGCTGGACCTCGCCGCCTTCGGCGAGACCTCGCCGTCCGGCCCCGGCGACCGGGTCGTCCGGCTCGCCGACGCCAGCCGAGGCACCTACCGCAAGGTCATCGTCCGCCGCGACGACCTGGGCGGCGACCGCCTGGTCGGCGGCGTCCTGCTCGGCGACCTCGGCACCGTCGGCGACCTCGCCGGCACCTGGGAGGGCGACGAAGCCCTGTCCGCACACCCGCTGCACCTGCTCACCACCCAGAGCACGACCCCCGGAGGGCCCTCCCGATGACCACCAGCCCGATGACCACCAGCAAGCCGACCGTCGTCCTGGTCGGGTACGGCATGGTCGGCCACCGCTTCCTGGAAGCCCTCGCCGACACCGGTGCCGCCGACCGCTACCGGGTCGTCGTCCTCGCCGAGGAGCCCCGGCACGCCTACGACCGCGTCGCCCTCACCTCGTACTTCTCCGGCAAGTCCGCCGACGACCTGCTGCTCGCCGAGGAGGGCTTCGCCGACAAGCACGGCTTCGAGGTGCACCTCTCCTCCCCCGTCGCCTCGATCGACCGGACGGCGAAGACCGTCACCACCGCGGCCGGGAACACGATCGGCTACGACACCCTGGTGCTGGCCACCGGCTCCTACCCGTTCGTCCCGCCGGTCGACGGCAAGGACGCCGAGGGCTGCTTCGTCTACCGGACCATCGAGGACCTGGAGGCCATCGAGGCGTACGCGGCGACCGCCAACGTCGGCGCGGTGGTCGGCGGCGGCCTGCTCGGCCTGGAGGCGGCCGGCGCGCTCAGGGGCCTCGGCCTGGAGACCCACGTGGTCGAGTTCGCGCCGCGGCTGATGCCCGTCCAGGTGGACGAGGGCGGCGGCGAGGCGCTGCGCCGCACCATCGAGGAGATGGGCGTCGTCGTGCACACCGGGGTCGGCACCAAGACCGTGGTGGTCGAGGACGGCAGGGCCCGCGGCATGACCTTCACCGACGGCTCCGACCTGGAGACCGACCTGGTGATCTTCTCGGCCGGCGTCCGCCCCCGCGACCAGCTGGCCCGCGACTGCGGCCTGGACGTCGGCGAGCGCGGCGGCATCGCCGTCGACGCGTACTGCCGGACCTCCGACGAGCACGTCTTCGCCATCGGCGAGTGCGCGCTCGCCGTCGACGGCCGGGTCTACGGCCTGGTCGCCCCCGGCTACGAGATGGCCCAGGCCGTCGCCCAGCAGCTCGCCGACGAGACGTGCAAGCCGTTCACCGGCGCCGACCTCTCCACCAAGCTCAAGCTCCTCGGTGTCGACGTCGCCAGCTTCGGCGACGCCTTCGGCACCACCGAGGGCTCGCTGGACGTCGTCTACTCCGACTCCCGCTCCGGCATCTACAAGAAGCTCGTCGTCACCGCCGACGGCGCGCTGCTCGGCGGCATCCTGGTCGGCGACGCCGAGGCGTACTCCTCCCTGCGACCGCTGGCCGGGACGGGCAACCCGCTGCCCGTGCCCGCCGAGTCCCTCGTCCTCCCGGCCGGCTCAGGCGCCCCCGTCTCGCTCGGCAGCTCCGCGCTGCCGGACGACGCGGTGGTCTGCAACTGCCACAACGTCACCAAGGGCCAGGTCCGTTCGGCCGTCACCGAGCACTCCTGCACCACCGTGCCCGAGGTCAAGAAGTGCACCAAGGCCGGCACCGGCTGCGGCTCCTGCATCAAGCTGCTCTCCACCATCGTCACCGACGAGCTGGAGGCCTCCGGCGTCGAGGTCGACAGGGGCCTGTGCCCCTGCTTCGCCCACACCCGCGCCGAGCTGTACGAGATCGTCCGGGTCAAGCGGATCGCCACCCACCGGCAGCTGCTCGCCGAGCACGGCCGCGCCCCCGAGGGCGCCGAGGGCTGCGAGGTCTGCAAGCCGACCGTCGGCTCGATCATCGCCTCGCTCGCCCCCGAGCTGGAGGCCTCCGGGCACATCCTGGACGGCGAGCAGGCCGCCCTGCAGGACACCAACGACCACTTCCTGGCCAACCTGCAGAAGAACGGCTCCTACTCGGTCGTGCCGCGGATCCCCGGCGGCGAGATCACCCCGGACAAGCTCATCGTGATCGGCGAGGTCGCCCGCGACTTCGGCCTCTACACCAAGATCACCGGCGGTCAGCGGATAGACCTGTTCGGCGCCAGCGTCGACCAGCTCCCGCAGATCTGGTCCCGCCTGGTCGCGGCCGGCTTCGAGTCCGGCCACGCCTACGGCAAGTCGCTGCGCACCGTGAAGTCCTGCGTCGGCTCGACCTGGTGCCGCTACGGCGTCCAGGACTCCGTCGCCATGGCGATCCAGCTGGAGCTGCGCTACCGCGGCCTGCGCAGCCCGCACAAGCTCAAGTCGGCCGTCTCCGGCTGCGCCCGCGAGTGCGCCGAGGCCCGCGGCAAGGACTTCGGCATCATCGCCACCTCCAACGGCTGGAACCTGTACGTCGGCGGCAACGGCGGCGCGACCCCCCGCCACGCGGACCTGCTCGCCCAGGACCTCGACGACGAGCAGCTGATCCGGCTGATCGACCGGTTCCTGATGTTCTACATCCGCACCGCCGACCGGCTGGAGCGCACCTCCACCTGGCTGGAGCGCATCGAGGGCGGTCTCGACCACGTCCGCGACGTGGTGGTGGACGACTCGCTCGGCATCTGCGCCGACCTGGAGGCCCTGATGGCCAACCACGTCGCCGACTACCAGGACGAGTGGGCCGCCACCCTGGCCGACCCGGACCGGATGCGCCGCTTCGTCTCCTTCGTCAACGCCCCGGGCGTGCCGGACCCGAGCATCCAATTCACCCCCGAGCGCGACCAGATCAAGCCCGACCTGGTGCTCCTCGCCACCGAGGAGGAACTGCTCGCCGCCCTCGACCCCGACAACGCGCTCCTGGAGACCCGATGACCACCGTCGCCACCACCACCCGCGTCGAGCTGCTGACCGACCGGTCCTGGACGACCGTCTGCGACTGGGAGCGGCTCGTCCCCGGCCGCGGCGTCGCCGTCCTGCTGCCGGACGGCACCCAGGCCGCCGTCTTCCGCGACCGCGCCGACCGCCTCTACGCGGTCGCCAACCGCGACCCGTTCACCGGGGCGTACGTACTCTCCCGCGGCCTGGTCGGCTCCACCGCCGACGGCCGGGTGTACGTCGCCTCGCCGCTCCTCAAGCAGCGCTTCGACCTGGCGACCGGCGAGTGCCTGGACGACGAGACGGTCCGCATCCCGGTGCACACCGCCCGGCTCGGCGAGGTCTGAACCCCGGCCGGCCCCGCCGGCCCTCCCGCCCGCCACCGCCCCTGATCGGCCCGGCCGTCCGCAGTCCCTGCCCTGACCCGCGGACGGCCGGTGCTCCTTCGGGGGCACCCCGCTGTTCGGGGCCGTTCCAGGCCCTTCCGGGCGTTCCGCCGTTCCGGGCCGTTCCGCAGCGGAGGGTGGGGCGGCCGGCTCAGCCGCGGACGGCCGCCAGGACGGCCCGGGCCATCCCCTGCTCGCCCCGGGCGTTGGGGTGCAGCGGTGCGGCGCCCCCGGCCGGCAGCGCGGGCTCGATCCAGCGCTCGGCCTCCCCCGCGCACATGTCGTGGCCCGCCGAGGCGGCCGCGGTGTCCACGAACACCGCCCCGGCCGCGGCGGCCCGCTCCCGCAGCATCCCGTTCAGCTGCTGCTGCTTCTCGGTGAGGAAGGTCAGGTCGGCGGCGGCGAAGCCGTCCCCGAGGGTCTCCCGGCAGGCCGCCGGGTCGGCCGGGAGCAGCGCCGGGTAGCCCACCACGTACACCCGTGCCGAGGGCGCCCGGCGGTGGACCTCCGCCAGGGCGGTGCCGACCTTCCGGCCCGCCGCGGCGACCTGCTGCTGCACCTCGTCCGGACCGCCGCCGGCCGCGGCGTAGACGGCCCGGCAGGCCGAGGCCGCGCCGCCGGTGGCGCCGCCCGCGGCCAGGGTGGAGCGCAGGCTCTCCCGCGCGCAGCGGGTGACGACGTCCATGAAGCCGGCGTCGTTGCCGCCGATCCCGACAGTCACCAGCCGGGTGGTGCCGGCGAGGGCGTCCAGCTGGGGCGGGTTGGTGCCGTCCGCGGTGCGCTGCGGGGCGGTCAGGTCGCCGGTGCGGGCGCCGCTGCAGCTGACGTCCCGGAAGCCGTCCCCCGTCAGGCCGAGCCCGGCGGCGACCAGCGCCGGGTAGTTCACCCCGGAACGGGCGCACCCCGCCGGGGTGCCGCTCTGCGGCGGCACCTTCGGGCCCGAGGTGTAGGAGTCGCCGAGGGCGACGTACGGTCCGGCCGGCGAAGGGGAGCCCTGCGGGGCCGACTGCCCCGGGGACGGCCGGAGCGCCTGGCCCGAGGGACCGGCGGGCGGTGCGGCCCGCGCGCCCCCGTCCGCGCCGCAGCCGACCGCGGCCAGCAGCACCGGCAGCAGGGCCGCCGCCAGGGCGGTTCCGCCGCCGTCACGCCGTCGTGCCATGAGTCCCCCCGGGTTTCGTTCCTGGTCGTCCCAACGTACGGGACGTGCGGGGAAGCTCCCGGACCGCGGGACGGCCGTGTCGCCCGGCCCCGGGCGCCGGGGTCAGGGGTCAGGGGTTAGGGGTTAGGGGGACGGTACGGTCCGCCGGTGCGTCACTCGGTGTCGCGCTCGTGCTCCGCGAGGAACTCCTCGAAGCGCCGGCCCAGCTCGTCCGCGGAGGGCAGGTCGGTGGCCTGGGCGAGCAGGCTCTCCCGGCCGTCCGCACCCGCCACGGCGTCGTACTGGCCCTCCATGCCCTGGATGGCGGAGCGGAGCTCGCCGTCGCCCTGCTCCAGCTGCTCCTCGATCTCGGCGTACACCTCGTCCACCCGCAGCCGCAGCTCGGTGCCGGGCAGCACCAGGCCGGTCGCGGACTGCACCGCTTCGAGGATCTGCACCGCGGCGGCCGGGTAGGCCGAACGGGCGATGTAGTGCGGGACGTGGACGGCGAACCCGAGCACGTCGTGCCCGGCCTCGGCGAGCCGGAACTCCAGCAGGGCCTGGGCGCTGCCCGGCACCTGCGCCTGGTCGAACCAGCGGGGGTAGCCGGGCGCCAGGTCCATCCGGGTGCCGTGCGGCGTCAGACCGACCGGACGGGTGTGCGGGACGCCCATCGGGATGCCGTGGAAGTCCACCGCGAGGCGGACGTCGAACTGCTCGATCAGGCCGCGCACCGCGACGGCGAACAGCTCCCACTCGGTGTCCGGCTCGGGGCCGGAGAGCACCAGGAAGGGCGCGCCGACCGAGTCGTGCACCAGCTGGAGGAGGATCTCCGGCGGGTCGTAGTCCGTCCAGCACTCGCGGTCGAAGACCATCGCGGGACGCCGGGCGCGGTAGTCCACCAGGCGGTCGTGGTCGAACCGGGCGACGGTCTGCGGCGCACCGTGCTCCAGCAGGTGCGAGACGACCTGGCTACCGGCCTCACCGGCGTCCATGAACCCCTCGAAGTGGTACAGCAGCACCAGCCCGCCGCCGGCCTCGGCCGCGGCCTCCTGCGCCGCGGCGACCGCCTCGACACCTGCAGGCTCCAGCGCGTACAGCTCCTTGGGATCACGCACGGCGCACCCAACCCCGTTCCGTCTCGTCACGTCGTTCGTTCGGGGCCGCCCGTTCGTCGGCACCGCCCCGGCAGGCGTCGCACGGACGCCCGTCGATCACTCCAGCGTGCCCGGGGCCGCGGGAATTCCCGCTGCCGCCGCGTGTCTCCACCCCGCTTGCAGAATATTCTCACTTCGGGCCGAAACGGCTGGTGGAAGGCGTCCGGACGGCTGTTCCGGGGCCGTCGGACGCCCGTCACGGCGTACCTCCGACACGCGCACGCCCCCGATCTCGCGCCGCGAAGTGACGCACCGCCTTCTTGCGGGTATCGTCCTCTCGCTGCCTCGCACCGTCGCGTCGTCGCCGCGCCGTCCGTGACGTCGTCGGCCACGCCCCGAACAGGTGTGTTGCCAGCCACCTTCTGCGCACCTTGCCTTCACTTGGCCGCCTGCTTCCCTTCGTGCTCTCGTCTCTCTCTCGGCCATCTCGCGGACGCACACTGTCCCCTCGCCCATCCCGCCGGTCCGGGTCGTCGATCCGTTCCCGTTCCGGCACCGCGCTGCCCGTTCCCGGGCCGTCGCTCCCCGCCGCCCGACCGGTCCTTCCGGCGTGCGCCGACGGTGCGGCGGAGGCCCCGGAGCGGGGCGAAGACCAGACCCTCGACGCCGTGACCCCGGACCGAGGGACCCTCCGACCGCCGAAGGACCGAAGGATTCCGTGCCCGTTCCCGTCACCCTCATCGGCCGCACCGTGCGGCTGGAGCCTCTCGCAGAGCACCACGCGGAGGCACTGGCCGAGGCAGGTGCAGCGGACCGTACGACCTACGCCTTCACCCCCGTCCCGCACGGCCTCGAAGCGGCCAGGGAGTACATCGGGCGTGCCCTCGCCGACCAGGCCGCGGGCCGGTCGCTGCCGTTCGCGACCGTGAGCAGCGCCGACAACCGGGTGGTCGGCTCCACCCGGTTCCTGGAGCTCGACTACTGGCAGGGCCCGCTGGTGTGGCCCCCGGTGCCGGGCGTGCCGTTCGGCGATCCGCGCGAGGCGGTGCCGGACGCCGCCGAGATCGGCAACACCTGGCTGGCCCCGTGGGCCCAGGGCACCGGCATCAACACCGAGGCGAAGCTGCTGATGCTGCGCCACGCCTTCGAGGTGTGGCGGGTGCAGCGGATCTCGCTCCGCGCCGACGCCCGCAACCTGCGCTCCCGCGCCGCCATCGAGCGGCTCGGCGCCACCTGCGAAGGGGTCCGGCGGGCCCACTCGCGCGGCCTGGACGGGGTGGTCCGCTCGACCGCCTTCTACTCGATCCTGGACGAGGAGTGGCCGGCCGTCCGCGACATCGTCGAGCTGCGGATCGCCGCCGCCACCTCGCCGAGCGCCCCGGACCCGGCCATCAACCAGGAGTGCCTTAGACACGGCGGTCCGCTGATCCCGGCCTGACGGCCGCAGCCGCCACCGCGGACCGGGCCCGGGCGCCGTGTGCGCCCGGGCCCGGTCGGCTGTTCGCGGCTGATCCGGCTACGGGGCGTCCGGTCCGGGGGCGTACGGCGGGCGGTCGGTGCGGCGGCGGGCGAGCTCGCGGACGTCCTCCGGCAGCTCGCCGACGTCCAGCAGCAGCGGCAGCAGCGAGGCGTCCCCGGTGAGCGCACGGAAGCAGCCCGCGATCGTGACGCCGTGCCCGGGCCGGTGCTCCACGGTCACCGGGTCGCCCGCGCCGATCGGGCCCGGTTCGACCACCCGCAGGTAGGCGCCGGGCTGCGCCGCCTCGGTGAACCGGCGCAGCCACCGGCGTTCGTCCAGCCAGTACGCGAAGGTCGAACAGGGGATCCGCGGCACGGCGACCTCCAGCAGCACCTCGCGACCGACCCGCCAACGTTCGCCGATCAGCGCGCCGTCGACGTCGAGCCCGGCGGTGGTGAGGTTCTCGCCGAAGCTGCCGTTCGGCAGTTCCCGGCCGAGCTCGGCGGCCCACCGGTCGAGGGTCTCCCGGGCGTAGGCGTAGACCGCCTGGTCGTCGCCGCCGTGGTTGCGGGTGTCGAAGATCCGGTCGCCGACCAGGCCGCTGTGCAGCCCGGTGTGCTTGGGGCCCGGCGCGCGCACCTCCACCGGGTGGTCGACCGGGCGCTTGTCGATCCCGGTGCCCCCGGTCCCCGGCTTCGCCGGGTTGGGACGCGGACGGGCCAGATTGACGGAGAGCAGTGTCGGCATGCCGCGCAGCGTAGGCGCGGCGGCCCGGCGCCGCAGCCGAATATCGCCCCCGCGCCGGCTGACGCAGCGCCATCAGCCCTTCTCCCGTGCGGTCCTCACGGACCGTCGGACCGGGCCCGGTGCGGAAGTCCCCCGGCCGGACGGCTTACCCTCGTGGGTCGGGTGGAACGGACGAGGGGGACCGGATGGGCTACCACCGCAACAACTGGCGCCAGGTGGCGGGGGCCGCCGCGCCCTTCGTCCCGGGCGGCCGGGCGATCCTGGGCACGGTCGACGCCGCCAACCGGCTGATCGACAAGGCCGACCGGCGCACCATCCCGTATGTGCGCGGTGGTCACCCGCTGGTGGAGCTGCCCTGGCAGCCGCCAGGCCCGCCGCCGGACCCGCACCGCGCCGACGCCGTCGGCCGACAGGCCTGGGACCTGCTCTTCACCGGCGAGCAGCACTACGGCGCCCGCGCCCTGCTCGACCACGTCGGCAACCTGCTGATGCCGCTGCCGCCCGCCGAACTCGACCTGGTCGTGCGCCGCTTCGGCCAGCAGGGCCTGGACCGCTGGGACGCACTCACCCACGTCAAGGACGCCGACGGCCGGTCCGCGTACGACTGGCGCCGCCAGCAGGAGCTGTTCGGCTGGCTGCTGCGCTCGGTCAGCCCGTACGGCGCCATGCTGATCGGCACCGCGATGCCGTGCAGCCAGCCCGAGTACGAGCCCGGCTGCGACTGCGGGGACCACGGCTGGGTGCTGCCGCAGGGCCCGTTCGCGCAGGTGGACGGCGCCTACTACACCGAGCGCTGGCAGCGGGTCTCCGGCTCGACCGAGGCGATGAGCTGGCAGGACATGGACCAGGGCAGGTTCGGCACCTGCTGGCTGCTGACCAGCGTGCAGGCGGTGATCCAGGCCAACCCGCACCACGCCCCGCGCCACCTGCGCCAGGAGGCCAACGGCACCGTCACCTGCACCCTCTACGACCAGGGCCGGCCGATCGACATCACCGTGGTGCCCGACCTGCCGTACGGGCACGGCGTGCTGTGGGGCGCCAAGGGCCACAGCGACGACTCCCGGTACGCCGAGACCTGGCCCGGGTACTACGAGAAGGCCGCCGCCCGCTTCTACGGCGGCTACCCGGCCGTCGCCGACGGCGGACACCCCGCCGACGCCCTGAGCCTGCTGACCGGCCGCCCCTCGCAGGAGGGCGCGATCGACCTCGCCAACCCCTGGCTCTGCCACGAACTCGCCGACCGGCGGTCCCGCGGCCAGGCCCTCACCGCCAGCACCCACGGCCGCGGGGACGACCGCGAGCGGCTGCACGGCGGGCGGCTCGCCGCGAGCCACGCCTACTTCATCAAGGACGTGGACGTGGCCGGCGGCCGGATCTGCCTCGGCAACCCCTGGGGGGACGGCGCCGACCGCAGGATGTGGGAGTGCTGGCTGACGCTCCAGGAGATCCCCTCCTGCCTGCGGCGGATGAACGCCGTCGACACCTGGTAGCAGGCCTCGGCGGTTCGGTCCGGGCTTCACCGCACGGGGCGGGCCCGTCCCGGGCGGGTCCTCGGTCAGAGGAGCGCGAGGGCTGCCAGCAGGTCGTCCGGGGCGTGCGGTGAACGGCCCGGGTGGGCCTCGACCCGTGCCGAGACCGGTCGCCAGCCCGTCCGCGGCAGGGCCCCCACCCGGACGTCGAGCACCCCGTGGCCGGAGCGGCCGTCCCTCAGGTGGAGCACGCCCTCGGCGGTGTGCATCAGCAGCGCTCCCGTCCGGTCGCGGCGGGAGGTCCTGATGCGCTGCCAGTCCTGGTCCGTCCAGCGCAGCGCCGGGAGCTCGACCGGCCGCGGCAGCACGATCCGGGTACCGCTCCCCGCGCCGTCCGGGACGCTGTCCGCCGCCGGGGTCGCCCAACCCGGCAGGGACTCGCGGGCGGCCAGCCAGGCGGCCGGAATGCCCGCCACACCGGTCCGGGCGGCGACCACTCCGCCGACGACGGCGGCCGTGGTGTCGACGTCCCCGCCGGCGGCGACGGTGTCCCAGATCGCGGCCGGGAAGTCGTCCAGGTGCCGGGCGGCCGCCCAGAGCGCGAACGGCACGGTGTCCGCCGCGCTGACCCGGCTGCCGTTGCCCAGCACCTTGGCCGCGGTGTGCGGGTCCGCGACCCCGGCCAGCCCGATCGCCTCCCCCAGCCCGTCGCGGACCGCGCCGCGCGGGGTGAGCCGGCGGACCTCGGCCAGGAAGTCCTCCGCCGCCGGCCGCTCGTCCCGCAGCCGGGCCCCGGCCGCGAGGGCGGCGGCCACCGCGACGGCGATCGCACCGTCCACGGCCTGGGGATGGGTGTGCGTGATCACCGCGGTGTCCGCGGCCGGACGGACCGCGGCGGACGGATCGTCGGCGTGTGCCGCGCCGAGCGGCGCGACCCGCATGGCAGCGCCGTTCCCGTACGAGCCCTGGCCGTCGAAGAGCTCGGCGGCCAGCAGGCGGGCGTCACCGCCCTCGCGGATCAGCCGGAGCATCCGGTTCGCGGCCGGCCCGTAGCCGCGGTCGAAGTCGTGCCGGCGGGCGAAGGCGTGGGTGAGGTCGAAGGTGTCGATCCGGCCGCGCTCGGTGAGGGCGGCGTGCACCGAGCAGGCCATCTCGGTGTCGTCCGTCCACGGCCACCTGCCCGGCGGGGCCTGCCGCCGGTCCAGGTGCGGCCGGTTGGCGGGGACGAAGAACTGGGCGCCCAGCGCATCACCGACGGAGAGGCCCTGCAGCGCGTCGAGCGCCGCGTCGAGCCGGGGACCGGGGACCGGCCGGTCGGCCTGCGGGCCGGTACGGTCGGTGCGCTCGGTGCGCTCGGTGCGGCCAGGGTGCCCGGTGGGGTCGGCGCGGTGGGTCGGCTCGGTGGGCTCGGTGGCCGGGGTGCGACGGGTGGACGGTGTGCGGTCGTCGGACTCGCTCGGACGGGTGGATTCGGTCATCACGGCCATGGTGACAGCCGGGTCGGACGGTCGACCAGGGTGTTTCCGGTCGGCGCCGGGTCCTCCGCCGCTGTCGCGGGTGGCCTCCCGGCCGCCTCAGCAGCGGGGGTCGATCTCGCGGAAGCTCGCGTAGTGGTCGGACGTCCAGTACTGCTCGCCGGCCGTCCCGGTGACGATGCGCCGGGTGCCGCGGTCGCCGGAGTCCGGGGTCACCACCGTGTACTCGTGGTAGTAGCCGGTGGTGTGCCGGGGCAGCAGTCCCTCCCGGTTCTCGAACACGACCCCGTCCGAGCGGTACGGGTAGGGGCCGCCCTCGGCGATCAGGACGAGGGTGTCGTCGGCCTGCGCCGGCAGCCGGGTGCGGCAGACGTCGGCGATGGCCGGGTCGCTGGGCAGCCAGACCGGAGCGGTGCCGCCCTTGGTCGGGGTGGCCGCGGTGGCGGTCGGACGGCCGGCGGTGGCGGTCCGGCCGGGAGACGTACGGGGGGTGGGACCGGACACCGGGGCGGTCGGTGCCGGGCCGGTGGCGGTGCCGCCTGGCGTGGAGCCGGTGGCGGGATTCCTCGTCGAACCGGTGCGGTCGCCCAGGGCGTAGGCGGCCGCCGCGACGATCGCGAACACCAGCAGGACGGCGACGACGATCACGTGGTTTCGGCTGGTCATGGCCGACAGCTTGCCCGCTCGGCCGAGCGCGCCGGGCCGAGCTTCGCGCCGCTCTCACCCGTTCGGCCGCAGACGGAGTATCGGCCGCCACGGCGACCCGGAGAGCGGGCGGCTCGCCGTCTGCGGAAGGCTCGCCGTCTGCGGGAGACGAGGGCTGCGCGGAAAAGGCCGCCGGGGCGGGAACGGACCCCATTGTCCGTTCCCGCCCCGGCTGCTACGTCCGACGGCTCTCCTGCGCCGAGCTCCGTCGAACGCCCCTCCCCTGCGGAGGGGGTGTGCGGTCAGCGATGGGACCGCGCTGCTTCGTGTCAGCGCGAATCGCTGCCCGCCGTCTCGATGGCGGCGCGGCCTGCCTCCAGGCGCGCCACCGGGATCCGGAAGGGCGAGCAGGACACGTAGTCCAGCCCCACCTCGTGGAAGAAGTGGACCGAGTCCGGGTCGCCGCCGTGCTCGCCGCAGACGCCGAGCTTGAGGTCGGGCCGGGTGGCCCGGCCGGCCTCGGCGGCGTGCTTGACCAGCGAGCCCACGCCGTCCCGGTCGATGGTCTCGAACGGGCTGACGCCGAAGATGCCCTTCTCCAGGTAGGCGGTGAAGAAGCTGGCCTCGACGTCGTCGCGGGAGAAGCCCCACACCGTCTGGGTCAGGTCGTTGGTGCCGAAGGAGAAGAACTCCGCAGCCTCGGCGATCTGACCGGCGGTCACCGCGGCGCGCGGCAGCTCGATCATGGTACCGAGCTTGATGTCCAGCCGGACGCCGGTGGACTGCGCGACCTCGGCGAGCACCCGCTCGCACTCGTCGCGCACCAGTTCCAGCTCCTGGACGGTGCCGACCAGCGGGATCATCACCTCGGGGCGCGGGTCGCCGCCGGCCAGCTTGCGCTCGGCCGCGGCCTCGGCGATCGCCCGGACCTGCATGCCGAACAGGCCGGGGATGACCAGGCCGAGGCGGACGCCGCGCAGGCCGAGCATCGGGTTCTGCTCGTGCAGCTTGTGCACCGCCTGCAGCAGGCGCAGGTCGTTCTCGTTCGGGTCCTTGCGGGCCTCGGCGAGGGCGACGCGTACCGACAGCTCGGTGATGTCGGGCAGGAACTCGTGCAGCGGCGGGTCCAGCAGGCGGACGGTGACGGGGAGGCCGTCCATCGACTGGAAGAGCTCCAGGAAGTCGCCCTTCTGCAGCGGCAGCAGGGAGGACAGGGCGAGCTCGCGGTCCTTGTCGTTGTCCGCGAGGATCAGGTGCTCGACCTCCTTGCGGCGCTCCTCACCGAGGAACATGTGCTCGGTGCGGCAGAGACCGATGCCCTGGGCACCGTACCGGCGGGCGCGGTTCGCGTCCTCGGCGTTGTCGGCGTTGGCGCGGACGGCGAGGCGGCGGCGGACGTCGGCGTGCGCCATCAGCCGGTGCACGGCCTGGACGAGCCCGCCCTGGACGTCGGCGCCCGCGTGCAGGGTGCCCTCGAAGTACTCGACGACCGGGGACGGCAGCACCGGGACCTCGCCCAGGTACACCTTGCCGTTGGCACCGTCGATGGAGACGATGTCGCCCTCGTGGACGACGTGGCCGCCGGAGGTGGTGAACTTGCGGTTCTTGGTGTCCACCTCCAGCTCCTCGGCGCCGCAGACACAGGTCTTGCCCATGCCGCGGGCGACGACGGCCGCGTGCGAGGTCTTGCCGCCGCGCGAGGTCAGGATGCCCTCGGCCGCGATCATGCCTTCGAGGTCGTCCGGGTTGGTCTCGCGGCGGACGAGGATGACCTTCTCGCCGGAGCGGGACCACTTGACGGCGGTGTAGGAGTCGAAGACGACCCGGCCGACGGCGGCGCCCGGCGAGGCCGCGATGCCGTAGGCGACCGGCTTGGTCTCGGAGGTCGGCGCGAAGCGCGGAAACATCAGCTGGGCCAGCTGGCCGCCGGTGACCCGGTGCAGCGCCTCGTCCAGGTCGATCAGGCCCTGGTCGACGAGCTGGACGGCGATGCGGAAGGCGGCGGCCGCGGTGCGCTTGCCGACGCGGGTCTGCAGCATCCAGAGCTTGCCGCGCTCGATGGTGAACTCGATGTCGCAGAGGTCGCGGTAGTGCGTCTCCAGCGTGTGCATGATGGCCATCAGCTCGTCGTACGACTTCTTGTCGAGCTGTTCGAGGTCGGCCAGCTGCAGGGTGTTGCGGATACCCGCGACGACGTCCTCGCCCTGGGCGTTCTGCAGGTAGTCGCCGTAGACGCCCTGGGTACCCGTGGAGGGGTCACGGGTGAAGGCGACGCCGGTGCCGGAGTCCTCGCCGAGGTTGCCGAAGACCATGGTGCAGACGTTGACCGCGGTGCCGAGGTCGTTCGGGATGCGCTCCTGGCGGCGGTACAGCCGGGCGCGGTCGCCGTTCCAGGAGTGGAAGACGGCGTAGATGGCGAGGTCGAGCTGCTCGCGCGGCTCCTGCGGGAACTCCCGGCCGGTCTCGCGCCGGACGATGCCCTTGAAGGTCTCGACCAAGCCCTTGAGGTCCTCGGCGGTCAGGTCGAGGTCGTTGGCGGTGCCCTTGGCGTGCTTGGCCTCCTCCAGCGCCTCCTCGAACAGCTCGCCGTCCACGCCCAGCACGGTCTTGCCGAACATCTGGACCAGGCGGCGGTAGGAGTCCCAGGCGAAACGCTCGTTGCCGGACTGGGCGGCGAGGCCGGTCACCGAGGCGTCGGACAGGCCGATGTTCAGAACGGTGTCCATCATGCCGGGCATGGAGAACTTGGCACCCGAACGGACCGACACCAGCAGCGGGTTGTCGTGCTGCCCGAGCGTCTTGCCCATCTCGGCCTCAAGGGCGGTCAGGTGCTTGCTGATCTCCTCGTGCAGCGAGGCGGGCTCACTGCCGGTCTCCAGGAAGACCTTGCAGGCCTCGGTCGTGATGGTGAACCCCGGAGGGACGGGGAGACCCAGGTTGGTCATCTCGGCCAGGTTCGCACCCTTGCCGCCAAGAAGATCCTTGAGGTCCTTGTTTCCTTCGGTGAAGGAGTAAACAAACTTCTGCTTCGCCGCCACGGGTCGGTCTCCTCGCACACGGTTGCCCTGACGCCGGAGAACATACCCATTTCAAAGGCGCTTTCGTGCCGCCAATAGGCCGTACGTGCTTGAGAACCACTCAGGACCCAACAGATCGAATGCCCCGGTAGGCATTCACCTGTGTTGCCGAAATCGTCCGGTTGACGCTAGCTATCGTTCAAGTAGTGAAGACAGCGAAACCTGAAGATCACACGAACCGGACAGAGAGTGATGGCCGATCGTCGACTCTGTTGCCCCGGCTTGATTTCCTGCAGCCAGTCATGCCGATCGGACCGACAACCCCTTCGGGAAGCGATTCACGTTGTCGAGGCCTTCCGGCAACCTGACCGGCCGTCAACCACTCAGACTATGTGGCAAGCGTCACGAGCGCATCTCAGCCTTCGAGCGCCCATGATCGCGCGCGATGCGATTCTGCGTAGTGGATTCGATAGCCGAATGTCACTGAAATCTGCCAGAAAGGAGCCCTCTTGGCCATATCGGACAAGAGGGCTGGTCCGCAGCGGCAGATGGCCGATCAGGACCGACTTCGACGAGAAGTACAGATCATCCGCCAGATGTGTCCGATTCGGCGTCAACGGACGGTACGGCGCAGTCGTACGGGTCGTCCAACCAGCCGTCCGGCAGAACCACCCGGTTGTTTCCGCTGGTCCGACCACGCGGGCCGTCCGCGCCGATCGGCCACGTCTGTGCCTGGTCGATCTGCTGCAGCAACTCGGCCATCTCGGCGAGGGAGGAGGAGTTCGCCAGTCGAACCCGGAGTTCGGACCCGACCGAGAAACCCTTCGTGTACCAGGCCACGTGCTTGCGGAAATCGATCACGCCGCGGGCCTCGTCGCCGAGCCACTCGCCGAGCAACTGGGCGTGGCGCACCATCGCCCGGGCGACCTCGCCGAAGGTGGGGCGGGCGTAGTCGACGTCGCCGTCGAAGACCGACACCAGGTCCTTGAACAGCCAGGGCCGGCCGAGGCAGCCCCGGCCGACCACGACGCCGTCGCACCCCGTCTCGCGCATCATCCGCAGCGCGTCGTCGGCGGACCAGATGTCGCCGTTGCCCAGCACCGGGATGTGCGCCGGGACGGACTCACGGAGCCGGGCGATCGCCGACCAGTCGGCGGTGCCGCCGTAGTGCTGGGCCGCCGTACGGCCGTGCAGGGCGATGGCCGATACGCCCTCCTCGGCACCGATCCGGCCCGCGTCCAGGAAGGTGAGGTGGTCGTCGTCGATGCCCTTGCGCATCTTCATCGTCACCGGCAGGTCGCCCGCGTTGGCGACGGCCTCGCGGAGGATGTCCCGCAGCAGGTTGCGCTTGTAGGGCAGCGCCGAGCCGCCTCCCTTGCGGGTGACCTTCGGGACGGGGCACCCGAAGTTCAGGTCGATGTGGTCGGCTAGCCCCTCGTCGGCGATCATGCGGGCGGCCTTGCCGACCGTGACCGGGTCGATGCCGTACAGCTGGATCGACCGGGGCTTCTCGCTCGGGTCGAACCTGATCAACTGCATGGTCTTGGCGTTGCGCTCGACCAGGGCCCGCGTGGTGATCATCTCGGAGACGTACAGCCCCTTGCCGCCGCTCTGCTCCCGGCACAGCGTCCGGAAGGGAGCGTTGGTGATCCCTGCCATGGGGGCCAGCACGACCGGCGGCCACACCTGCATCGGGCCGATGTTCAGCGGCGCGAACTCGGCGCCCGCGGCGGACGCGGACTGGGTGGGCTCACCGGTGGCTTCGGCGGCCCCTGCGGTGTCGGGTGTGCTGGACGTGGTGGTCATGCGCGGCAGAGTCCTCGGCTGATGGGATTCGGGACTCTTCATTGTCCCCCACCCGAGTGGCGGCCCGACCGGGCTCGGGTTGGGGGTGGGCGGGGTGGCGGGCGCGGGGCCGTTCAATCCGGCCG
>NZ_JOAI01000009.1 GCF_000717715.1 Streptomyces sp. NRRL B-24484
TTCGTCCGCAGCCGAAAGAGGTGACGGGGCCATCCGTTGGCCCGGGCCCCTCCCCCCCCCGCGGCCCGGCCCAACGTATGCCCCGGTCACCTCTGTCGGCTGCGGACGAATGACAGCTGCTGCCAGGACATTGGTCCCGTCGGCCGCGGACCTCGGGCCCGCACCGCGGACCTCGCCCTGTCGCCCCACGGCCGCACCGCGATGGCCCATGATGTGGCGGGTGCACAGTGCAGATCACCACGGGCCGGGCGTCGGCGACCCGGCGGGCCACACCACCAGCCCGGACCACCCGCCCGACCGGACGGCGGACCTCACCGCGGCCGTGGCGGCCGCCCGGAACGGCGACGAGCAGGCCTTCCGCCTGCTGTTCAGAGCCGTCCAGCCCGGGCTGCTGCGCTATCTGAGAGTGCTGGTCGGCGGCAGACCCGAGGACGCCGAGGACATCGCCTCCGAGACCTGGCTGCAGGTCGCCCGCGACCTCGCCGGCTTCCAGGGGGATTCCGACGGCTTCCGCGGCTGGGTGGCCACCATCGCCCGCAACCGCGCCATGGACCACCTGCGCCGCCAGCGCCGCCGCCCGGTCGCCGACCTGCCGATCGAGCACCTGTTCGACCTCGCGGCCGTCGAGGACACCGAGCACAGCGCCCTCGCGACCGTCACCACCGCCGACGCGCTCGCCCTGATATCCCGGCTGCCCCGGGACCAGGCCGAGGCCGTCCTGCTGCGCGTGCTGTTCCAGCTCGACGCGGAGAGCGCCGCCCGGGTGCTCGGCAAGCGCTCCGGCAGCGTCCGGATGGCAGCCCACCGCGGGCTGAAGCGGCTGGCCAAGCTGCTCGACCAGTCGGGCGGGCCGGCCGACGGACTGCCCCGGCAGCAGGCCGCCGAAAAAACTTCCGCGCGGGGTGTGACACCCGCGCGGACCGCGACGCTGAAGGACATGAGATGAGCAAGAACCGATCCCGCCGGATCGACCGGGACACCGCCGAGCAGCTGCTCGGCGGCGCCGCGGTCGGCTCGGAGGCCGGTCCGGCCTCCCTCACCGGTCATGCGGCCCTCGCCGGGCTGCTCGCCGCCGCGGCAGCCCCGTCCGCCGACGGCGCACTGCCCGGGGAGGAGGAGGCCGTGGCCGCCTTCCGGGAGGCTCGTCGCACACCTGCACCGCACCCCGGGAGAGCGACCATGGCGGACCACGCGCGAAGGAGGGCCTTCACGCTGAAGGCGCTCGTCGCGGCGTTCGCCGTGACCGCCGTCGGCGGCGTCGCCGTCGCCGCGGGCACCGGCAACCTGCCGCAGGCCCTCGGCGGCAGCCCGTCCAAGGAGCACGCCACCGTCGCCCCGGCGGCCTCCCCGACCGACCCGGCCTCCGCCTCCCGCGCCGGCCGCGGCACCCCGAGCGGGCACCCGACGCCGTCCGGCAGCGCCGGGCGCACCGACGCCGGCTCCGCCCCGGCCGGTTCGCCGGCCGGCTCCGCCTCGGCGGGTTCCGCGCTGCCCGACCTCGCGGCGCTCTGTCAGGCCTGGACGGACCGCTCGCGCAGCGGCACCAAGCAGCGCGACCTGCTGGCCGAGCCGCGGATGGCGCCCCTGGTCGCGGCGGCGGGCGGTACCGCCAAGGTCGACTCGTACTGCAAGTCGGGCAAGGGCAGGCCGGCCACGGCGAGCCCGTCCGCGACCACCGGGACGGGGCACGGCGACGGCCAGCCGAGTGCCCCGCCGACCAAGGCGGAGCGGACCCCGACCCGCACCGCCGCCCAGGACCTCACCGACACCGCCGCCAAGGCCGGTGCCGCGGTGAGGTGACACCACAGACTCCGGACGGCCGACGGGAACACCCCCCCGGACCCGGCGGCCGTCCGGTGACCGCACCACCCCGAAGACTCCGGGGGGTCGGTGGGTTCCCCCGTGCCCACCGCCTCCCCGGGAACCGCTCCGGACGGGCGCAGGCACTCCCCCGGGTCCTTGCGCCCGTCCGGATCCGCCCCGACGGGCGCCCCGGAACCCCGGGCGGGCGGTGGATTCCCCCGTGTCCACCGCCCGCCCGGCCCCCGCCGCAGGGCCGCCGCGGCGACGACTGGAGCACCCGTGACCGAGGACACGCTGCGGATCCCCCGCGTGACGGCGCCACCGCCGGACGCCCCGGTGTTCGTGGACGGCAGCGGGCGCCGTCGGCGGCTGGTCCGCCGGACCGGCTGGCTGCTCGCCGTCCCCGCCGTCGGCTACCTCGGCCTGCTGGTCTCCAGCCTGGTCGGCGGCCCCGCCCTGGACGCCCCCTTCCTGCCCGCGCTGCCCGCGCCCGCCGCCACCCCGGCGGCCGCCGTGCCGGCCGAGTCCTCCCCGCCGGCTGCCGCGGTCTCCGACCGGGCGTCCGGTCCCGCCGGTGCGGCCGGACCCACCGGCACCCGCAGCATCGCCACCACCCGGCCGACGGCGCCCGCCACCCGAGCCGCAGCATCGGCCACCCCGCCACCGACCGCCACCGCGACCGTCGTGCCGAGCCCCACCCACGGCCGTCCGACCGTGCAGCCCGGCCGCAAGCCCACCAAGACCCCGTGAGCGCCGCCCCGTGACCACCGCCACCCGCCCCCGCAGGAGCCGCGGCCGCCGGGCCGCCGTCCGGCAGACACCGCTGCGCACCCACTGGCTGCTGCTGACCGTGCTCGTCCTCACCCTGGCGGCCGCGCTGCTGATCCAGGGCTACACCCGGCACATGTACGGGAACACCGCGGACGGTGCCGCCCGCGCCGACGGGAGCAGTGCGGCCGTCCCGGAACAGGTCCGCACCGGCGGGCCGGTGATCGCGGCGCCCGCGGACGGCACCGCCCGCACCGCCCGCCCCGCCACCGGGACGATCGCCCTCACCTTCGACGACGGCCCGGACCCGCAGTGGACCCCGCAGATCCTCGACGTGCTCCGCCGCCACGGCGTGCACGCCACCTTCTTCACCGTCGGCACCCAGGTCGCCGACCACCCCGACCTCGCCCGCCGGATCGTCGCCGAGGGCCACCAGATCGGCGTGCACACCTTCACCCATGCCGACCTATCGGCCGTCGCACCCTGGCGGCGCACGCTGGAACTCCGCGAGTCCCAGCTCGCCCTGGCGGGCGTCACCGGCGTGACCAGCACGCTCTTCCGGCCGCCCTACTCCGCCGGGAACGACGCGCTCACCGACGCCGGCTGGGACGCCGTCCGACAGGCCGGCCGGGACGGCTACCTCACCGTCCTCACCAGCCAGGACACCGAGGACTGGCGCCGCCCGGGCACCGAGGCGATCGTGGCCGCCGCCACCCCGAAGGGTCGCGACGGACAGGTGCTGCTGATGCACGACGCCGGCGGCGACCGCAGCCAGACCGTGGCCGCGCTGGACGTCCTGCTGCCCCGGATGCAGGCGGCCGGCTGGAAGTTCGACACCGTTTCCGCCGCCGTCGGCGCGACGGACCCGGTGCACCCCGCGACCGCCGCCGAGCACTGGCAGGGCCTCGCCCTCGTCACCGTCCTCGGCGCCAGTTCGTGGGTGCTCGACCTGCTGGACTGGTTCCTGTGGGCGGCCGGTGCGATCGGCGTGCTGCGTGCGATCGCCCTGCTGGTCGCGGCCCGCCGGCACAAGCGGCTGCGGGCCCGCGGCTGGGGCCCGCCGGTCACCGAGCCGGTCTCGGTGATCGTCCCCGCCTACAACGAGAGCGCCGGCATCGAGGCCGCCGTCCGCTCCCTGCTCGCCTCCGACCACCCGGTCGAGGTGATCGTCGTGGACGACGGCTCCACCGACGGCACCGCCGACCTCGTCGAATCCCTGAACCTCCCCTACGTCCGGGTCTTCCGGCAGCCCAACTCCGGCAAGCCCGCCGCGCTCAACCTCGGCCTGCGCTACGCCCGTGCGGAGCTCGTGGTGATGGTCGACGGCGACACCGTCTTCGAGCCGGACGCCGTCCGGATGCTCGTCCAGCCCTTCGCCGACCGCCGGGTCGGCGCCGTCTCCGGCAACGCCAAGGTGGTCAACCGCGGGGGGTTGCTCGGCCGCTGGCAGCACATCGAGTACGTGGTCGGCTTCAACCTGGACCGCCGGCTCTTCGACCTCGCCGAGTGCATGCCCACCGTGCCCGGCGCGGTCGGCGCCTTCCGCCGCTCCGCCCTGCTGCGGATCGGCGGCGTCGCCGAGGAGACCCTCGCCGAGGACACCGACCTCACCATGGCGCTCTGCCGGGCCGGCTGGCGGGTCGTCTACGAAGAGCGGGCCAAGGCCTGGACGGAGGCCCCCGCCTCGCTCGGCGCCCTGTGGCGGCAGCGCTACCGCTGGTGCTACGGCACCCTGCAGGCCATGTGGAAGCACCGCGGCGCACTCCGCCAGCGCGGCCAGGCCGGCAAGCTCGGCCGCCGCGGCCTGCTCTACCTGCTGATGTTCCAGGTCCTGCTGCCGCTGCTCGCGCCGGTCGTCGACGTCTTCACCCTCTACGGGCTGGTCTTCCTCGACCCCGTCCGGATCACCGGGCTCTGGTTCGCCTTCATGCTCATGCAGGTCGCCACGGGCGCCTACGCCTTCCGGCTGGACGGCGAGAAGCTCGGACCGCTCTGGACACTGCCGCTGCAGCAGGTCGTCTACCGGCAGCTGATGTACCTCGTGGTGATCCAGTCGGTCTGCACCGCACTGGCCGGTTCCCGGCTGCGCTGGCAGCGGATGCAGCGCTACGGCAGCCTCTCCGTCCCGCCGCCCGCCGCCGGATCCGTGCCGGGCCGCTAGGGTGCACAGGTGCACGAGGCGGGCGCCGAGGCCCGGACCACGGAAGCGAGAGGAGCCGGACGGGTGATCGGACGCGCGCTGAACGGCCGCTACGAGCTGACCGAGATACTCGGCGTCGGCGGCATGGCCACCGTGTACCGGGGCACGGACCACCAGCTCGGCCGCCAGGTCGCGGTCAAGGTGCTGAACGGCGGCCTGGCCGACGACCCCCGCTTCGCCGAGCGCTTCGGCCGCGAGGCACAGCTCGCCGCCATGCTGGTCCACCCGCGGATCGTCATGGTCTTCGACTCCGGCGTCGACCAGGGCTCCCCGTACATCGTCATGGAGCTGGTGCAGGGCCGGACGCTCGGCCGGCTGCTCGCCGAGCAGCGCACCCTGCCGGTGGAGCGCGCGGTCGGCATCGCCGCGGCGGTCTGCGAGGCGCTGGAGGTGGCGCACGCCGCCGGACTGGTGCACCGGGACGTCAAGCCCGGCAACATCATGATCTCCGACGACGGCGGCGTGAAGGTGGTGGACTTCGGCATCGCCCGGGCCAACTCCTCCGCCGGCCAGCAGCTCACCCAGAGCGCCTCCGTCCTCGGCACCGCCTCCTACCTCTCGCCGGAGCAGGCCACCGCTGCGCCGCTGGACGGCCGCTCCGACCTCTACGCGGTCGGCTGCGTGCTCGCCGAGATGCTCACCGGCGCCCCGCCGTTCACCGCCGACACCCCCGTCGCGATCGCCTTCAAACACGTCTCCGAGCAGCCCGCGCCGGTCTCGCTGCGCCGCCCGGAGATCCCGCCCGCCCTGGACGTCGCGATCATGCGACTGCTGGCCAAGAACCCCGAGGACCGCCCGGCGAGCGCCGGCGCCGCCCGGGCCGAGCTGCTGGCCGCCGTCCCGGTCGCCGCCGCCCAGGACCGCACCAGCGAGCTGCTCGGCGCCGCCACCCAGGTCATCCCGCCGGTGGCCGCCCCGCCGGGCGGCTTCCCGACGCCCCCGCCCTTCCCCGCCGCGGGTCAGCAGCCGTATGTGGAGCAGCAGCGCACCTCGCTGCTGCCGCAGATGGACATGCCGCCGTCCGCCGCCCCCGCCTGGGCGGACGACCAGGACGGGACGGACGAGCCCGAGCGCCGCAACCCCTGGCTGCTGGCCGGCGCCGGCGCGGCCGTGCTGGTGGGTGTCGCCGCGGTCGCGGCGTTCGTGTTCAGCGGCGGTCCGGACGGCGAGGGCACCGCGGCGGCCGCGACCCCCGGGCCGTCGGTCTCCGCCTCCGCCCCCGCGGTCCCCTCGCAGACGCCCACCCCGACGGCCTCGGCCTCGCCCTCCCGCTCGGCCTCGCCCTCCGCCGGCCGGCTGACCGCCGCGGCGGCGCTGGCCGACCTGCGCTCCGACGTCGCCGACACCGAGCTGGCCAAGGAGAAGGACCGCAAGGAGTCGCTGCTGCGCACCCTCGACGCGGCCTCGGAGGCGATCGGCGGGCAGGACTTCTCGGCTGCGGAGGACAAGCTGAAGTCGGCCCAGCGGACGGTCCGCGACCTCGGCAAGCGGCACGCGCTGCCGCCCGCGGTCTTCGCCTCCTGGCAGACCCGGCTCGCCGCGATCACCGCAGCGGTGCACGCCAAGGCGGACTGAGCGGCCCGCTCAGTCCGGGTCGGACGCCCCCTCCGGCGTGCGGCCGATCCGGCGCCCCACCAGGTTGCGGGTCCGCCGGCTGACCGAGGTCGCGCCGGCGGTCAGGAAGATCAGCGTGTAGAGGATCTGCAGCATCACGATGCCCCGGGCCTCCTGGCTGACCGGGGTGATGTCGCCGTAGCCGACCGTGGCCATGGTGATCACGGTGAAGTACAGGGCGTCCAGCCGGGTCGTCATGATGCCGTTGAACGTCCCCGGGGTCCGGGCCAGTGAGAGGTACGCCGTCGCGAAGACGATCAGGGCCGCGGCGATCAGCACCATGATGACGAAGGCGGGGTGGCCCGGCCGCTCGGTGAGTTCGGACCAGATCTCGTGCATCAGCGCGGCGGCCAGGGCGACCAGCGCCACGGCGAACACCGTCCAACTGACCGCCGGGTGTTCCGGGCCGAACACCCCGATCGGCACCAGGAACCAGGCGGTCAGCATCAGCGCCGGCCCGCCGAGCATGGTCACCAGGCCCCACAGATTCGGACGCCGCCTCATGGCCGGACCTCCTCCGTCCTTCCTGCCGCACCGGTGCCCGGTTCGTCGAGCAGTTCGACCGCCGCGAGGACGGCCAGCAGCGCCAATCCGAGCCAGACCGCCACCTCGGCGGTCGGACGGTCCCAGAGCAGCAGCACGAGCACGGCCGCGCCGACCGCCGCCCAGCAGAGCCAAGCCTTGAACCGGTGCACGAAGCGCCCCACCGGCCCGGGCCGCAGCCCCATCCGCTCCGCGGCCGTCCGGACCCCGCCCAGCCCGGCCTCCCACAGCCCGCGCACCGCGCCCGCCGAGCGGCCCCGGCCGGACAGCCAGGCGCCCAGCGCGGCCAGCACGCCGAGCACGACCACCAGCCGGACGGCGTCCCGCAGATAGCGGACGAGGGTGTCGTAGACCGCGGAGGCGGCGTCCTGGTCGACGCCCGCGGGCAGCCGGTCCAGGTAGACCGCCCGGAAGGCGGTCAGCCCGAGGCCGAGCAGTGCGGCCGCGGCGGCCGTCCCGAGGGCCGCGGCCACCGCCGCCCGGTGCCGCCGCACCGCGAGCAGCACCCCGCCCACCGCGCAGGCCGCCGCCAGCACCGCCACCCAGTACCCGGCCAGCGACAGCAGCCGCAGCAGCGTCCGGACGTGCGCCACCTGGTCGGACCTGACCAGCACGTACGAGGTGTGGATCTCCGGGATGCGCGAGGCCGCCGGCACGCCGTCGGCGACCAGCGCCTGCTTGGTGCGGTCGATCACCGGGGCGAGGTCGAGGGTGACGGTGTTCCCGCGGACCTCGACGGCGCCGCCGCCCTCGCCGGTGAGCGCCCGGTCGACGGCGGCGTGCGCGTCACGGTTGAGCCCGTCCCAGATCGCGGGGAAGGCGTCGCTGCGCACCAGCCGCTGCACCCCGTCGTGGACGAGCCCGGTGACGCCGCCCTCCAGTGCCGAGCCGAGCCGCTGCAGCAGCGCGCCCAGCAGCGGCGAGCCGCCGGGGACGAGGTCGGAGACCAGCGAGTCGACCGGCAACCGCTCGACGACGGCGGCGGTCACCCGGTTCGTCACGGTGGCCTGCACCGCCGGGTCGTGGGCGAGCGGCGCCATCGTCGCGACGTACCGGTCCGGGTCGCTGATCTCGGACTTCGCCCAGGCCGCGACGACCGCCGGGGGAGTGAGCAGCACCGCCAGCACGATCAGCACGGCGGCCGCTGCTGAGCGCAGTGGTCGCCGTGCCGGTGACGGTGCCGGAGCGGGCCCGTCGGGCCCGTCGGGCCCGTCCGGCGTGCTGCTGGCCATCGGTGCCTCCACTCGGGAACGCGTCCGTCCCAGCAGACACCGGCTCAGGCGGTCGGGCCAGTCGGCGAGAACGCCGGAGCCGCCGGTACGTCGGGTGACGTACCGGCGGCTCCGGGGCGGTCTCAGGCGTTGGTCGCCGACTTGTTGGTCTCGGCCGACGTGGTGATGCTGCTCGGGTTGACCGCCTGGCGCGGCTGCTCGGCCGCGGTGGAGGAGGCGGTGGCGTTCTGGCCCTCGGCCGGGGCGTCGTCCTCGCGGAGCGCCTTGGTCTCGGCCTTGAGGATGCGCATGGACTTGCCGAGTCCACGGGCCATCTCGGGGAGCTTCTTCGAGCCGAACAGCAGGACGAGCACTGCCACCATCACGAGGATGTGCCAGGGCTCGAGACCGTTACGGAACATCCCTGACCACCGGTCCTTCCGAGGAGTTCTCGTCGCTTCTTGGACGCCGGACGGTTCTGCCCGACTCCGGCCAGTATGCCTGGCCGAGTCGTCGGGCGTATACACCGGTCCGGAAACCACGGTCAAAATGCAGGTGTTTCCTGGGTTGTGGTCTGGACCATTTCGGGCGCAGGCCGGCTGGTCGGACCGGCCGGCAGGTGCTTCATGAGGCGGTGGGCGACCAGGGCGGCACCGATCAGGAAGACCGCACCGGCCACCGCGGCGACGTGCATGCCGTCGGCGAAGGCGTTCCGGGCCACCGCCAGCAGGTCGGCGCCGGCGCGGCCGCCGAGCCCGGCCGCGGTGGTGACCGCCCCGCCGAGGGTGTCCTGCGCCGCCCGGGCTGCGTCCCCGGCCACCCCGGCGGGCAGCCCGTCCTCCAGCCGGGACCGGTAGACCGCGGCGCCGGCCGTGCCGAGCACCGCGATGCCCAGCGAGCCGCCCAGCTCGGACGCCGTCTCGGAGGCGGCGGAGGCGGCGCCGGCCTGCTCGGGCGGTGCGGCCGAGACGACCATCTCGGTGGTGAGGGTCATGGTGCCGACCGAGCCGGCCGCGATCACCCCGGCGGCGGTCAGCGGCAGCCACAGCGGCGTGTCGGGCCGGACGAGGACCATCAGCGCGTAGCCGACCGCACCGGTCAGGAAGCCCGCGGTCATCAGCACGGCCGGCCGGACCCGGCCCGCCAGCGCGCCCACCGAACCGGCGGCCGCGGCGACGCCGACCGAGGGCAGCAGCGCCCAGAGCGCGGCGGTGAGCGGACTCATCCCCCTCACCAGCTGCAGGTACTGCGAGGTGTAGAGGGTGAAGCCCATCATCGCGAACATCGCGACGGTGTTGACCGTGATCGCCCCGGTGAAGGTGCGGATCCGGAACAGCGCGGGGTCGATCAGCGGGTGCTCGGCGGTCCGCAGTCGGCGGACGAGTGCGGCGGCGGCCAGCGCCCCGGCGACCAGGGCGGCGACCGGCGGCGCGGCCCAGCCGTCCACGGCGAGGGTCTTGACGCCGTACACCACGGGCAGCACGGCGGCGATCGACAGTGCCGCGCCGGGGAGGTCGAAGCGGCCCTGCCGCGGTGCGCGGTACTCGGGCATCAGTACCGGCGCCGCGACGAGCACCAGCAGCATCACCGGGACGGCGGCCAGGAAGGCCGAGCCCCACCAGAAGCGGTCCAGCAGCAGCCCGCCGGCCACCGGGCCGAGGGTGGCGCCGCCCATCAGCGCGGCCGTCCAGACGCCGAGCGCGGCCTGGCGCTGCTTGGGGTCGTGGAACATGTTGCGGATCAGCGCCAGCGTGGACGGCATGACGGTCGCCCCGGCCACCCCGAGCATCGCCCGGGCGGCGATCAGCCCGCCGGCCCCGTCCGCCCGGGCCGCCAGCAGCGAGGCCGCCGCGAACCCGGCGGCGCCCAGCATCAGCAGCCGCCGCCGGCCGATCCGGTCGCCCAGGGCGCCCATCGGGATCAGCAGTCCGGCCAGCAGGAAGGAGTAGATGTCCATGATCCACAGCTGCTGCGTGCCGCTCGGCCGCAGGTCGGTGGAGATGAACGGGACGGCGAAGAAGAGCACGCCCATGTCCATGGTCAGGACGAGTGTCGGCAGCAGGAGGACGGCGAGTCCGGTCCATTCGCGTCGGCCGGCGCGGCCGTGGGTGGCGGTCATGGCAGTGACTGTACGAGCGTGTGACACGCCTGTCTAGTACAAGCGTCTAAATCAATCGTCTCGATCGATCGTCCAAGACGTTCGTGCAGTTCGGCGGTAGCATCGGGGCATGGGAAATCGCGAGGACCTGCTGGCCGGCGCCAAGCGCTGCCTCCTGGAGAAGGGCTACGGGCGCACCACGGCCCGGGACATCGCCTCGGCCGCGGGCGTCAGCCTGGCCGCCATCGGCTACCACTACGGCTCCAAGGACGCCCTGCTGACCCGGGCGATGATGGAGGCGATGGGGGAGTGGGGAGACGAGCTCGGCCGGGTGCTGGCCGCGCTCGGCGAGGAGGCGGACCCTCAGGAGCGCTTCGTCACCGCCTGGGACAAGGTCCTGGAGAGCTTCACCGAGCACCGCGGGCTGTGGGCGGTGCAGATTGAGATCCTCGCGCAGATGGAGCACTCGCCCGAGCTGCGCGAGGTGCTCGGCAGTGCCCAGAAGGAGGCCCGGCTCGGGCTCTCCGCGATGTTCCAGGGACTGCCCGAGGTGCCGGACACCCCGGCGGAACTGGCCCGCGGCGCCTTCTACCAGGCGCTGCTCGCCGGCCTCGCCACCCAGTGGCTGGTCTCGCCCGAACTCGCCCCCGACGGGCGGGAGTTCCTGGAGGGCCTGCGGCTGGTCGGTGCCGTCGTGCTGCCGGCCGCCGGCACCCGCGCGGCGGCCGGCTGACCGGCGTCAGTTGGTGACGGCGGTCAGCAGCACGACCGAGTCCTCGTGCGCGAGCAGGCCGTGCCGCTCCTGCGGGATGCCGTGCAGCTCGCCCGCCGTCACCTCCTGTTGCCGCCCGGCGATGGTCAGCGACACCCGGCCGCGCAGCACCAGCAGGCTGGCGGCGACCGGGGCGTTGTGCTCGTCCAGCGAGCTGCCCGCGGTCAGCGCGATCACGGTCTGCCGCAGCACGCCGTCGTGCAGCACCAGATGGGCACTGCGCCCGTGCGGGTGAGCAGCGGCGAGTGCGGCGTGCTCGTCGGCGAGCGCGTCGATGTCGACGCGGACGGGTTCGGTCATCGCGGCCTCCTTGCGGCTCGTCGCCCCGATCCATCAGACACCTGTCAGGCATCCGGCCGCACCCGCACCCGCTCGGCGTGCGGCCCGCCCGGCGCGGCCCGATCGTGGATGCATGGCGACCAACCAGAAGTTCAGCAACGGATTCCGCGTCAACCGCACCATGCTCGGCACCGGCGTGGTCCTCGCCGGCATCGGCACCGTGCTCTCACTGGCCGGCACGGCGATCGCATGCGCGACCCTCGCCTCGGCGGGCCGCGACTACGTCAACCGGATGGAGACCCCGCCCAGCGAGCAGGCGCGCCGGGCGATGCAGCAGGCCAGGGCGGCCTCGCTGGCCGGGCTGGAGGCCTGGCGGACCGAGGGCCGGACGGCCTCGGCCAACTGAGTCCCCGCCGCCGGCCCCAGCCGTGCTGCGCGGACCGGGAGCTCGCCGTCAGGGCCGGGGCGACGCCGCCCCGGCCTCCTGGCGCAGTGCCTGCTTGAGGATCTTGCCGGTCGGGTTGCGCGGCAGCGGCCCCTCGCGGAACACCACGTGGGCGGGCACCTTGAATGCGGCCAGCCGGGACGCCACGTGCGCCCGGACCTCGGCCGCGTCCGGCTGCGCACCGGCGCGCGCGACCACCACGGCCGCCACCTCCTCGCCGAGCAGCGGGTGCGGGACACCGACCACCGCGGCGTCCGCGATGCCCGGATGGCCCAGCAGGACACCTTCGACCTCACCGCAGTAGACGTTCTCGCCGCCGCGGATCACCACGTCCTTCAGCCGGTCCACCACGTACACCTCGCCGTCCGCCACCCGGGCGAGGTCGCCGGTGCGGAACCAGCCGTCGGCGGTGAACGCGGCGGCGGTGGCGTCCGGGTCGCCGCGGTAGCCGCCGAACACCGGCTGGCCGCGGAGCAGCAGCTCACCGATCCGGCCGTCGGGCAGCGGCGCGCCGTCCGCGTCCGCGATCCGTACCTCCACCGCCGGGCACGGCCGGCCGATCGACTCCGGCCGGGCCAGGTAGCGGGCGCCCACCTGGGCCGTCACCCCGCCGCAGGTCTCGGTGAGGCCGTAGCCGTTGCGGGCCTCCACCCGGCTGCCGAACTGCCGGGCGATCCGGCCCGCGAGGCCCGGCGGGGCGGGCGCGCCGCCCGTGCTGATCAGGGCCAGGCCGGTCAGCGGGTCGCCGGCCGCCTCCGCCGCGTCCAGCAGGCCGAGCGCGGTGGTCGGCACCCCGGCGAAGATCGTGGCGCGGTGGCGGGAGATCAGCTCCCGGGCGGTGTCCGGGTCCCAGCGGTGCATCAGCACCGCGGTCCCGCCCGCGGCCATCGCCAGGAACACCGAGGTGAAGGCCGCGACGTGGAAGAACGGGAAGGTCATCAGCACCGTGGGCGGCGCCGCGGCCTGCGGGGAGTCGCCCCGGCAGAGCGCCGCACCGGCCGCGAAGAAGCGCGGAGTGTGCGCGCCGGCGCACCAGTTGGCGTGGCTGGCGGCCACACCCTTGGGGCGGCCCGTGGTGCCGGAGGTGTAGATCAGCGTGGCCGGGTCGTCCGGGCCGACGGACGGCTCCGGGGCGGCCGCGCCGGACAGCGGCAGGTCCTCGAAGCGGTCGTGCGGGCCGTCGGCGCCGACGGTCAGCAGCGGCACCCCGTGGGCGGCCGCCCAGCCGGCCGTCCGCGCGGCGCGTTCGGCGTCGGCGACGATCAGACCGGGCGCGCAGTCGTCCAGGGCCCGGGCCAGCTCCTGCGGCCCCCACCAGGCGTTCAGCGGGACGGCGACCAGGCCCGCGGCCTGGGCGGCCCAGAACGCGACCTGCCACTCGGGCAGGTTGCGCATCGCGATCGCCACCCGGTCGCCGGGGCACAGCCCGCGGACCGTCCGCCAGTGGTGGGCGAGGGCCGAGGCCGCCGCGTGGTGCTCGGCGAAGCTCCAGGTGCGGTCGCCCGCCACCAGGAACGGGCGGCCGCCGTGGGCGGCGGTGGCGTCGAACAGCTCCCGCAGGGTGCGGGGGCCGCGGACGTACCGCGGCCCCCGCGGGCCGGGTTCCGCCTCGAACGGCGCGCCGGGCGCGGTCAGCACCGCGCGGGCGCGGACGACGGCGGCGAGCGAGTCCTCCGGTGCGGCGGTCATCGGCCCTCCGGCCTCACAGGCCGAGCGACTTGGCGATGATGGTCTTCATGACCTCGCTGGTGCCGCCGTAGATCCGGAACACCCGGTTGTCGGTGTAGAGGCGGGCGATCGGGTACTCCAGGATGTAGCCGTAGCCGCCGTGCAGCTGCAGGCAGCGGTCGATCACGTCGGAGGCCGACTCGGTGCAGAACAGCTTGGCGGCCGCCGCGTCCGCGACCGTCAGCTCGCCGTTCTGGTAGAGCTCCAGCGCGCGGTCGACCATCGACTGCTGGGCCACCACCTGGGCCTCGCAGTCGGCCAGGGTGAACTTGGTGTTCTGGAACTCGGCGACGGCCTGGCCGAAGACCTTGCGGTCCTTCACGTACTGCACCGCGAAGCGCACCGCGGCGGCCGCCGCGGCGTACGCGCCGACCGCGATCGCCAGGCGCTCCTGCACCAGGTTGTGGGTGAGGTAGGCGAAGGCCCTGCCCTCCTCGCCCAGCAGGTCCTCGACCGGCACCTTGACGTCGGAGAAGGAGAGCTCGGCGGTGTCGGAGGTGCGCAGGCCGATCTTTTGCAGCTTGCGGCCGACCGCGTAGCCCTCGGACTTGGTGTCCACGCAGAGGATCGACAGGCCCGCCCGGCGGTTCGCCGGGTCGTAGGGAGCGGTGCGGGCCACCACCAGGACGAGGTCCGCCAGCACGCCGCCGGTGATGAAGGTCTTGGCGCCGTTGAGGACGTAGTGGGTGCCGTCCTCGGAGAGCTTCGCCGTGGTCGCGATGCCCGCCAGGTCGGAGCCCGCGCCCGGCTCGGTCATCGCGATCGCCGTCATGATGTCGCCGGAGACGAAGCCGGGCAGCCAGCGCTGCTTCTGCTCCTCGTTCGCGTACTCCAGCAGGTAGGGCAGCACCAGGCCGGTGTGCACGCCCGAGGAACCGAAGCTCACGCCCGCCCGGGCGACCTCCTCGGTGACGACCGCCTGGTACTTGAAGCCGCTCTCGCCGGCGCCGCCGTACTCCTCCGGCACCTCGATGCCGTACACGCCGAGGGCGCCGAGCTTGCGGTAGAAGTCGCGCGGCGGGTGGCCGGCCGCCTCCCAGCTCTCGTAGACCGGGACGACCTCCTTGGCGATGAAGTCCCGGATGGTCGCCCGGAACGCCTCGTGGTCCTCGTTGAACACCGTCCGGCGCACGGCGGCGCTCCCTTCGTTCGGCGGCTGATCGCCAGACAAGTTAATCGCCGGTAGCTCGGGCTGTAAAGCATTTGCGCCGCTTTTCCGCGCAGGTCACAGGCGCATAAGTGAATCCTTGCTACCCTGGCGTCGATCATCGGCGGGGCGGAGGGACGGACGTGGCGGCGGAGCGCGTACCCGGGGCGGGCGCGGCGGGGCGCGTGGTGCGCCGGCCGCCCGGGCGGAAGGCGCAGATCCTCGCCGCCGCCGCGGGGCAGTTCCACCGGCGCGGCTACCACCTGGTGTCCATGGCCGACGTCGCCGCCGAGGTCGGCATCACCGCCCCCGCCCTCTACCGGCACTTCCGCAGCAAGCCCGAACTGCTGCTGCGCGCCGTCGCCACCGACCTCCAGGCGCTGCGGGCCGCCGTCCGGGCCGGCGCCGGCAGCCCCGCCGACCTGTGCGGCGCCCTCGCGCCGGTGGCCGTCGACCACCGGGCCTTGGGCACCCTCTGGCACCGCGACGCCCGGCTGCTCGCCCCCGCCCAGCGCGCCGCCCTCCGCCGCGAGCTGCGCACCGACGTCCGCGCGATGGCCCGCACCCTCGCCCGCTCCCGGCCCGAACTCCGCGCCGAACAGGCCGAGTTCCTCTGCTGGTCGCTGCTCTCCGGGTACGGCAGCCTCTCGTACCACACCTTCGCGCCGCCGCGGCGCTGGTTCGAGGCGCTGCTGCAGCGGATCGGCGGGGAACTGCTCGCCGCCGTCCCGCGGGACGAGGACACCGCCGCGCCCGTCGTCGTGCCCGCCGCCGGCCCGGCGCCGTCGCCCGCCGGCGAGTCCCGCCGGGAGGAGCTGCTGCTCGCCGCCGTCCGGCTGTTCCACGAACGCGGCTTCGACAACGTCTCCACCGACCGGATCGGCGCCGCCGTCGGCATCGCCGGGCCCAGCGTCTACAAGCACTTCGCCACCAAGGCCGAGCTGCTCGCCGCGGCCCTCGTCCGCAGCCGCGAACGGCTCTGGCACGAGGTCGAGGGGGCGATCGCGGACAGCGCCGGACCGGCCGCGGCGCTCGACGCCGGGCTGCGCGCCTACCTGGACTTCGCCCGCCGCCACAGCCACTACCTCGGCGCCATGCTCAGCGAGACCGAGCGCCTCGACCCGGCCGACCGGCGGGCCGCCGTCGACTTCCGCCGGGACTTCCTGCGGGTCTGGGTCGGCCTGCTCCAGCAGGTGCGGCCCGACTACGACACCGCGGAGGCCAGGATCCGGGTGCACGCCGCGTTCGCGGTCGTCAACGACGGCGTCCGGCACCGCCCCGGCGGCACCGGACCCGCCGCGGCGGGCCTGCTGGAGCCCGCAGCCCGCGCCGTCCTCGGACTGCCCTCGCTCTCCCCGCCCGGTCCCGGAAAAGAGCTGGTCGACGGATAGTCGTACTGGCAGAATCCGGCCCCATGTCCCAAGGTCTGCCGCCCGCCGACAATCTGCGCACGACCGAGGTCGACCTCGGCGGGCTGGTGAGCGTACTCGCCACCCACCTCTACTCCACCCCGCTGGTCGCCCTGCGCGAACTCGTCCAGAACGCCCACGACTCGCACACCCGCCGCCGGCTGGAGGACCCGGAGTCCACCGCCGCTCCGGTGATCCGCGTCCGGGGCGACTCCGCCCGCCGCACCCTCACCGTCGAGGACACCGGCGCCGGCCTCACCGAGCCCGAGATCCACGCCTACCTCGCCACCGTCGGCACCGGCTACACCCGGATGCTGCGCGACCTGACCGGCAACCAGGACCTCATCGGCGCCTTCGGCCTCGGGTTCCTCTCCGCCTTCTCGGTCGCCGACGAGGTCACCGTCACCACCACCTCGCACCGCGAACCCGGCCTCGGCCACCGCTACCGCAGCCGCGGCGGCGAGCAGTACAGCGTCGAACCGGTCGAGCCGCGGCCCGCCCCCGGCACCGCCGTCGAACTACGCCTCAAGGCCGAGCACGGCCACCTCGCCGACGAGGAGGCGCTGCGCGAGGTCCTCGGCCGCTACTGCGTCCTGCTGCCGATCCCGGTGTACGTCGGCGAGGACGAACGCCCCGTCAACGACGTCCTGGTGCCCTGGCGGCAGACCGTCGACGGCGACCTGCACACCGCCAGGATGCACTTCGCCTCCGCCTTCGGCCGCCGCTTCGAACCGCTCACCGCCTTCCCCGTCACCCCCGTCGAGGGCGCCACCGACGCCGTCGGCCTGCTCTGGGTCCAGGACGGCGGCACCTACGGCTCCACCGACAACCGCGACCTCGCCGTCTACCTCCGCGGCATGCTGCTCGCCGACGACGCCCGCGACCTGCTGCCCGGCTGGGCCGGATTCATCGGCGGCGTCGTCGAGTCCAGCCGGCTCACCCCCACCGCCAGCCGCGAGGACCTGCAGCGCGACGAGCACTACCGCGCCCTGCAGAAGGCGCTCGCCGACGCCGTCGTCGACGGCCTCTACGAGACCGCCCGGCTGCACCCCGCCGCCTGGCGCCGCATCCTCGCCCGGCACGGCCAGGACCTGCTCGGCGCCGCCCTCTGCGACGACCGGCTCTTCACCCTGCTCGCCGACGACGTCCCCGTCCCCACCTCCCAGGGCGACCTGACCGCCGGCGCCCTGCGCGCCGCCGGACGCGGCGCCCTGCACGTCGCCCTCGGCAGCGGCGGCGGCTTCGAGGAGATGCTCTACCGCGCCATGCAGGTGCCGATCGCCCGCGGCGACCGGTACGCCGTCCTGCCCTTCCTGCGGCGCTACGCCCAGCTCAAGGACTGCCGGATCGTCGAACTCGGCAGCGAGAGCGGCAACCGCGAGCTCTTCCGCGACCCCGCGGAGCCGCTCGCGGCGGAGGAGACCGCCTGGCTCGCCGCCGCCCTCGCCGACGACGGCGAACAACTCGTACCCGCCCGCTTCGGCCCGCCGGGGCTGCCGCTCGTCCTGGTGCCTGACCGGGAGGCCGAGCTCAAGGCCCGCATCGAGGACGACCGGGCGGACGCCCGGATCCCCTCCGCGGCGCTGCGGCTCGCCCGGGCCTTCACCGCCCGCACGGACGGCACCGTCAAGGCCAGGCTCTACCTCAACCTCGCCTCGCCGGCCGTCCAGGACCTGCTCACCGCCTACCGGGCGGGGCACACCGGGAGCGCCACCGCCGCGGGGCTGCTGCGGTCGCTCAAGGTGATCATGGCCGCCGCGGGCGGCTCGGCCAACGGCGACCTCACCGCGGCGCTCGCCGGCATCGGCACCGCGGTGGCTGCACTGACCTGGGAGTAGGGAGTACCTCGGGGACGCGTGGGGGCACCTCCCGCTCCCTTGAGGTGCGCCACCCGCGCCTCCGAGGTGCAGCACCGGCGCCCCGGCGGGGTGCCCGATCCTTCGTTCGTGAGGAGTTCAGACCGTATGACCACCGACATCTGGGCCTGGGTGCGGGACACCCACGAGCAGCTGTCCGAGGCGGGCCACCACCGGCTCGCCGCCGCCCTGGTGGAGATCGCCGGGCACGCCGTCGAGGGCCGCAACGAGCAGCTCGACGCGATGTACCCGGAGGCGCTCGCCTCCGCCCGGGCGCTCGGCCTGCCCTGGGTCGAGGTGTTCCTGCGGCACTGGCGGATGCAGAACCTGCTGAACAAGCGCCACCAGGGCGAGGCCGCGATGGCGGAGGCCGTCGACCTGCTGGAGTTCGCGCACCGTGAGGAGACCGCGTCCTGCCCCCAGTCGGTCTGCGCCGTGCAGGACTTCACCATCTGCCACGCCAACATCGACGGCCCCGGCTACGTCGCCGAGCGACTCGCCGTGCTGGAGGAGACGCTGGCCCGGGTCGAGCCCGCCCGCGCCTGCTTCGACTGCCTGTCCCGGGAGTACGCCGACACCCTGGAGGACGACGGCCGGCCGGCGGACGCCCTAGCCCACCTCGACCGCGCCCAGGCACGGATCCAGGCGGCCGGCGACCAGGTGTCGCTGGCCTTCGGGCACGGCCGGGCCACCGCGCTGATGAACCTCGGCCGCCCCGAGGACGCCCTGGCCGCGTACGACACCGCGGAACGGGCCTACGCCGCCCGCCACCAGCTCGACGACGACGACCGGCGCAAGCTCGCCGCGGGCCGGGCCGTCGCGCTGGCCGCGCTCGGCCGCACCGCGGAGGCGCTGGAGCACCTGCCGGACGGCGAGGAGGCCGACCGCTACCCCGACATCCGCCACCGCTGGGCGACCGCCGTGCAGACCCTCGCCGAGGCCGGCGCGCTGCCGCACGGCGAGCTCGACAACGACGCCGCCCTCGGCGTCCGGCTCGCCCGCTGGGTGGCCTACCTGGACACCGCCGGCTCGCACCGGCCCTGCCTGGACCTGCTGCTGATCGCCGGTCCGCTGGCCGTCGCCCGCGGCGCCCGGACGGTCGCGCTCACCCTCGCCGCCACCGGCGAGCGCAAGCTCGCCCAGCTGCGCCGCACCGACGGCGTCGCCGAGCGGCTCGCCGGGTTGAGGTCCGCGGCCGAGGCGCTGCCGCTGCCCGCGACCCCGGTGCCGGCCGCCGAACTGCCGGAGTGGCTCGGCACCCGCCAGGTCACCTTCGAGCAGGCGCTGGACCACTTCACCGCGGCGAGCGCCGAGTCGGCCGAGGCCGCGGCGGCGCTCGTCGTGCAGCGAGCCCGGGCCCTGGACGCGCTCGGCCACCCGCGGGCCGCGGCGGACCTGCTCTGGGCCCGCCTCGACGAGGACCCGGCGGACGAGCACCTGGCCGGGATGCTCGGTCAGGTGCTGATCGACGCCGAGGACGGCGACGGGATCCGGCGGCTCGCCGACCGGCTGATGCCCGCGAACCCCTCCGACGCGCACTGGATCCGGGCCCGCTGGGCCGCCGCCCAGGGCCGCTGGGAGGAGGTCGGCGAGCACTGCGACGGCGTCCTCGGGCACGAGCCGGACGCGCTCAACACCCGGCGCCTCGCAGCCACCGCGGCCACCCGGCTCGGCGACCACGCACGGGCCCAGCGGCTGTACCAGGAACTGCTGGAGCACGCGGTGCCCGCCGACCGGGCGGGCGAGGACGAGGAGCACCGCACCGTCCAGGAGCCCGACCTGTGGCACCTGATCACCGCCGCGACCGCCAACCGGGACTGGGCGGTCGTCCGCAGCACCGGCGCGCTGATCGGCATCGAGTTCGACGCCGACGAGGGCCCGGTGGACGAGGAGTGGCAGATGGTCACCGTCCGCGCCACCCGCACCAACGGGGCGACCGTCGACCTGCCCGCCGTCCGCACCGGGCCGGCCACCGCGCGGATCGTGCCGGTGCTCGGCGAGGACGTGCCGCTCAACCACCGGGACGTCGTGGTCTTCGGGCCGGCCGTGCTCAACGAGCGCCCCGAGGACGGGACCGCGCGCGAGTCCTGGCGCCCGGCCTTCCGGCAGCTGGCGCTGCTCGACCCGGCCGGCTACACCACGCACTGGCTGGACGGCGCCTGGCCCGGCGAGGACGCCTGGTTCGCGCTCCGCGAGGCGCTCGCCGAGCAGCAGTACGGGCTGTGGGCGTACAGCGGCGACCAGTACGCCGTCACCGACCCGAGCGACGAGGACGGCAGCCTGCCCGGCATCTACGCGGCGCTCGGCGTGCCGCCGACCGCCGCCGCAGCGGATGCCGACGCCCTGCTGCAGCGGCTGACGGCCGGCTGGGAGCACCCGCTGAGCTGGCTCGACCTGGCGCAGGCCGCGGGCGCGGACACCGCCCGGCACGAGGACGTCGTGCGGCGGTACGGGCTCTGAGCCGCAGGGGCACCGGACGGCCCGGTGCCCCTCCGCCCGGGGCGGATGTCCGTGATGTCCGTCACGTCCGCCCTCCGGCCGTGCGGCAGCCGCGCCGTCCGGCCCGGTGGACATGTGCGTCCGCGCGTCCGATCGGGCAAGGTGGGGCGCAGGATCGGAGCGTGGCCGGCGCGGCCACCAGGGGCGGCGAGGAGTGGCGGACGTGCCGAAGCGGGGCCGGCCGGGCGGCGGAAAGAAGGCCAGGGGCGGCCGCGGGCCCGCCCCGGCCCCCGTCGCGCCGCCCGCCGACCGGGCACCGGAGCGGCCCGCCCGCGGACCGGCCGGCCAGGCGCCGCCCACCGAGGGCCTGCTCGGGCCCGCCGCGTCGGCCCGGCCGCCGCGGACCGCGGTGCCGCTCGCCCCGCCGCCCCCGCCCACCGAGGGACTGCTCGCCCCCGCCGGCGGGTCCGAGGACACCCTCACCCCCGAGGACTGGCGCGCCGCCGGCTACACCCCGGCCCACGGCGTGGACCTCTCCGAGCTTCAGGCCGGCGCCCCCGGCTCCGCCCCCTGGCCGGACCGGATGCGCACCCTGCTGCGCACCCCGATGACCGAGCGGCCGGCCTTCGAGCGGACCCCGCGGGACCTGCACCCGTCGGCCGCCCGGCACGTCCCGCGGGTGCTCGACCTCACGCTGCGGATCGGCGAACTGCTGCTCGCCAGCGGCGAGGCCGCGGAGGACGTCGAGGCCGCGATGCTGGGCATCGCGCACGCCTACCGGCTGGACCACTGCGAGCCGCAGGTCACCTTCACGCTGATCTCCATCTCGTACCACCCCTCGCTGATCGACCCGCCGGTGAGCGCCGCCCGGACGGTCCGCCGGCGCACCTCGGACTACACCCGGCTGGCCTCGGTGCACCGGCTGGTCGCCGACATCACCGCGGAGAAGATCCCGGTCAACGACGCCTACCGGCGGCTCGCCGTGATCCGCCGCAACCGGCACCCCTACCCGGCCTGGCTGCTGGCGCTGGCCACCGGCCTGCTGGCGGGCGCGGCGACCTTCCTGGTCGGCGGGCGGATCGACGGCAAGGCGTGGCTGGTCTTCGCCGGCGCGTTCCTCGCCGCGGTGGTCGGCGACCGGATCGCCTCGCTGATCGCCCGGCGCGGACTGCCGGAGTTCTACCAGTTCGTGGTCGCGGCGACGCCGGCCGCGCTGATCGGCATCGTGCTCTCCTTCAACGACCTGCACCTGCGCGGCTCGGTGGTGATCACCGGCGGCCTGTTCGCGCTGCTGCCCGGCCGGGCGCTGGTCGCCGCCGTGCAGGACGGCCTGACCGGCTTCTACATCACCGCCGCCGCCCGCCTGCTGGAGGTGCTCTACCTGATCGCCGGCATCGTGATCGGCGTGATGTCGGTGCTCTACCTCGGCGTCAACTACAACGCCAAGCTCCGCCCGGACGAGTCGATCGGCGGCGCGGTCGACCCGCCGATCCAGCTGCTCGCCGCGATGGTGCTGGCGCTGGCCTTCGCGGTGCTGCTGCAGACCGAGCGGCGGACGCTGGCGATGGCCGTGCTGATGAGCGGCATCGGCTGGTCGACGTACGGCGTGCTGACGAACGCCGGGGTCTCGCCGATCGCGGCGACCGGTGCCGCGGCCGGCCTGGTCGGCCTCTTCGGCCAGCTGACGGCCCGCTACCGGCGGGCGTCCGCACTGCCCTACGTGACGGCGGCGATCGGCCCGCTGCTGCCCGGTTCCGCGCTCTACCTCGGCATGCTGTCCTTCGCGCAGGGGCACGCCAGCGCCGGGCTGGTCTCGGTCACCCGGGCCGCCGCACTGGCGATGGCCCTCGCGATCGGCGTCAACCTGGGGGGTGAGGTCGCCCGGCTCTTCCTGAAGACCCCCGGGGCGACCGATCCGCTCGCACCCCACCTGCTCGTCCCCCGCCGGGCCGCCAAGCGCACCCGCGGGTTCTGACCGGTCGTTGGCCCCTCGACGCCCCGGAGCTCCACCCGAGAACGAAGGCACCACCCGTGATCAACGACCTGCTGGACGGCTACCGCGAGCACATCGTCGACGCGCACAAGCAGCCGCTCTTCCTGCTGCTCGTCGGCTTCGTCGTGTCCTTCGTCGGCATCCGCTTCAGCGTGCGGATGATCCGCGCCCAGGTGCGCTGGTGGCCCGGCAACATCACCCCGGGCGGGCTGCACATCCACCACATGGTGTTCGGGCTGGGCTTCCTGCTGGTCGGCGGGATCGGGGTGTTCGCGACCAACGGCGGCCACCCGTGGATCGACTGGTTCGGCCTGTGCTTCGGCATCGGCTGCGGCCTGGTGCTGGACGAGTTCGCGCTGATCCTGCACCTCGACGACGTCTACTGGAGCGAACAGGGCCGCAAGTCGGTGGACGCCGTCGTGCTCGTGCTGCTCGGGACGGCGATGCTGCTGACCGGCTACGTGCCGCTCGGCGTCGTGCCGGGCCAGTCCTCCCCGGCGGGGGAGGGCCGCTGGGGCCTGGTCGCGGTGATCTCGGTGAACGCCCTGGTCTCGGTGGTCGCCCTGGTCAAGGGCAAGTTGTGGACCGGCCTGCTCGGCATCATGGTGCCCGGCCTCGCCTGGGTCGGCGCCGTCCGCCTCGCCCGGCCCGGCAGCCCCTGGGCGCGCTGGCGCTACCCCTCCCGGCCCCGCCGGATGCAGCGCGCGATCCGCCGCGAGCGGCGGCTGCACGCCCGCGCCGACGTGGCCCGCACCTGGCTGTTCGACCTGATCGCGGGCGCCCCGGACAAGGTGCCCGCGCACCACACCGCCACCCACCGGGTCGCCGAGCGGATGGCCGCCCGGGCCACCGCCCACCTCGACGTGCAGCACGCCCGGGCGCTCGCCCGGCGCTCCGCCCGGCTCGCCGACCGCAGGGCCGCCGCGCTGGCCGCCGCCCGGCGTCCCGGCGGGCCCGCCGCGGTGCCGCCCGGCGGCCACCCGGTCGCGCCGGAACCGGAGCGCCAGGCGCTGGCGCACGCCCGCCGGCGGACCGTCCGGGCCGGCCGGCAGCGGGTGTACGCCGCCCGCCCGACCGCCGCGGAGACCGCGGAGCCGTACGCCCCCTACCGCCACCCCAGGCTGCCGCACCCGCAGCCGCGCCGGCAGGGCTGACCGACGGGCCGCGGCCGGGGCGCGGGCCGCGAGGGCACCACGGCGCCCAGGAACGTGAGACCGCGGGTGCCGCCGGGCACGCCGAAATTCGGATGCCGGGGCTCCGGGCCCGCCGTACCGTGGCCGGATGAGCAAGGACGCACCGGCCGGGGCCGACCGGCACACCGAAGGGCGGCCGACCGCCCCGGACGCCGTCGAGGTCCGGGCCGTCACCGAGGACGAGCTCCCGCTGTGGGACCGCGCGGTGGCCCGCGGATTCCTCCGCCCCCACCTCGCCGAGGGCACCGAGTACCGGCGGCTGACCTTCGAACCCGGCCGCTTCCTCGGCGCCTTCGACCCGTACGACCCGTCCCGCTGCGTGGCCACCTTCCGCAGCTTCGACACCGGGCTCACCGTGCCCGGCGGCGCCCTGCTGCCGGTCGACGCGATCACCGCCGTGACGGTGAACTCCACCCACCGCCGCCGCGGCCTGCTCCGCCGGATGATGGCGCAGGACCTCGCGGCCGCGAAGGAACGCGGCAGCGCCGCGGCGATCCTGATCGCCGCGGAACACCCCATCTACGGCCGGTACGGCTTCGGTGCGGCCACCCGCAACCAGGCCTGGACGGTCGACCTCGGCCGCGGCCGGCTCCGCGAGGACCTGCCGGCCTCCGCCGGACGGACCGACTTCGTCACCATGGCCGAGGCCCGCAAGCACGGCGCCGAACTGCACGAGCGCTGGCGGCGGCAGCAGCCCGGCGCGATCGGCCGCAGCGACACCTGGTGGAAGCTGCACACGGGCGAGGTCACCCTGCCCGGCTTCGACTGGAAGGAGCCCTTCCTCGCCCTGCACCGCGACGCCGGGGGCACCGTCACCGGTCTGATCGCCTACACGGTGGACGACGTGTGGGAGGGCAACCTGCCGAACTGCACCCTCACCGTCCAGGACTTCCTGGCGCTGGACCGCGAGGCCGCTGTGGCGCTGTGGCGCCTGGCGTTCTCGGTGGACTGGGTGCGCACCGTCGCGATCGCCAACCTCGCGCCCGACGACCCGCTGCCGCTGCTGCTCACCGACCCGCGCGCGGCCGTCCCCGGGCGGGACAGCTCCGACTTCCTCTGGCTGCGGCTGCTCGACCTGCCCGCCGCCTTCGCCGCCCGCAGCTACCGCGCGCCCGGCCGGCTCGTCCTGGAGGTCCGCGACCCGGACGGCTTCGCGGCCGGCCGCTGGGCCCTGGAGACCGCCGCCGACGGCACCGGCCGCTGCACCCCGACCGACGGGTCCGCCGACCTCGCGCTGGACGCCTCGGCGCTCGCCGCGCTGTACCTGGGCACCGAGTCCGCCGTCCGGCTGCGCGCGGCCGGGCTGCTGACCGAGCTGGGCACCGGCGCGGCCGAGCGGGCCGACCTGCTGCTGCGCACCGCCGTGCAGGCCTGGAACCCGGACGGCTTCTGACCGGCAGGCCCCCGGTGACGGGGGCTCGCGGGTGCCCGGTCTCAGGTCGCGGTGCGGCCTATCGTCGGCAGGATGAAGTCCTGGATCAGGCCCTTGACGTCCCGGACCAGCGGACGGAACACCCGGTAGCGGGAGAGCACGACCACCTTGGCGACCATCGGGGTGGACCGGCGGACGAACTCGCGGGTCCGCTCCTGGTCCGGGGTGTGGTCGAAGACCCAGTACAGGACGATGATCATCAGGTGCAGCCAGAGCAGGTCCGGCAGCAGCTCGGCGAGCTCCTTGTCCAGCTTGGGCGCCACGTCGGAGCCGGTCAGCACGTCCCGGAAGAGCCCGACGGCGGTCGCCCGCGCGCGGTGCGACTCGTTGGCGAACGGGCTGAGCGAGCTGTTCGGGTCGGCCGCCGTCCGGAAGAACTGGGCGGCGAACTCGTGGTACGGCGCGGCGCAGTCCAGCCAGGACGAGAGCGCCAGGTGCAGCCGGTCGGCGAACTCGGTGTGGCCCTGCATCCGCTGCGCGGCGTCCACCGCGTGCTCGACCGTCATCCCGTCGTAGAACCCCTGGATGAGGAATTCCTTCGACGCGAAGTAGTAGTACGCGTTGCCGACCGAGATCCCGGCCTCCGCCGCGATCGCGCGCATGGTGGTCTTCTCGTAGCCGCGCTCCTGGAACAGGCGCATGGCGGTTTCGAGGATCAGCGCGCGGGTCTGCTCGCTCTTGCCGGTCTTGGGGCGAGCCCGACCGCCCGGGAGCTCCGCCCCGAGCACAGCCTCCTGGGCGCTCTCGTCCATGCCGGGGGTGCCGCCCTTCTGCTCGTCCACGGCCCTGAGCCTAGCCGGGTGCGGGGGGTGCCCCGCCCGGATCGGGTACGCGGGCCGGGCGGGGCCGTACCGGATCTCCCCTCCGCACCCGGTACCGCCCCGCCGAGGCATATTTCGAACGCGTTCAAAACATGCCTCGGGAGACTCTAGGGGTGCCCCCTGCACGACTTCAAGCGGAATCTGCGCCCGGCCGTGCCCCGACAGCGCCCTGGCCCTGCCCACGACCGGGCGGCGGACGCCCGGGCGGGCCGTGAAAGGCTCGGGGCATGACCTCGGAGATCACCGTCCGCGACGGCGGACCCGCCGACGCGCCCGCCGTCGCGGCCCTGCACGCCGACAGCCGGCGCACGGCGTACGCCGGACTCGTCCCCGCGGAGGCGCTCGGCGACGGACTGCCCGCCCAGCACCGGGAGATCTGGGAGCTGCGCCTCACCGCCGACTACGGCGGCCCCGAGTGGACCCCCGTCCTGCTGATCGCCGAGGCGTCCGACGGTGGCCCGCTCGGCTTCGCCTACCTGGTGCCCGAACCGGACGGCCGGGTCCTGCTCGACAACCTGCACGTCCGCCCCGGCCGCACCGGCGGCGGCATCGGCACCCTGCTGCTGCGGTCCGCACTCGACCGCGTCGCCCCCGCCGTCCTCCGCCTGGACGTGCTGCGCGACAACCCCCGCGCCCTCGCCTTCTACGAGCGCGAGGGCGGGGTGCGCACCGCCGAACGGACCGCCGTACTCCCCGGCGGCGACGAGGTCACCGAGTACGAGTACAGCTGGCCGCGGCCGGCTCACCGGTCGTAGACCGTCACCGCCACCCCGTGCTCGGCCAGCCGGGCGCGGACCAGCGGCTCCACCCGCTCCCAGCGGCCGCCGGCCAGCCCGCAGCCGATCCGCGGCATGTGCACCGACGCCCCGAGCCGCCGGGCGTGCCCGGCGACCCCCGCCAGGCCCGTGTCGATCGCCTCGTACCGGACCGGCACCCCGGTGGAGCGGCCCGTCCGGATGCCCCGCTGGCCGACGAGGTTCGCCACCCAGACGTACCGGTCCACCCGGACCAGCTGCACCGCGCCGAGCCCGAAGTCGTTCCGCGCCCGCTCGCGGTGCCACGCCCGGTAGGCGGCCTCCGGCTCCGGCCAGCGCCGCGAGAGCGCCAGCACGAACCCCTTGCCCCAGCCGCCCAGGTCGTTGCAGACGTGCGCGATCACCTTCACCCCGGCGCCCTGCGGCGCGGTGGCGTCTCCCCGTACGTACGTGATCCCTGCCGCCATGACCGCGACGCTAGCGGTCGGTGCCGACAGCGGCACCGGGGTTTCGTCCCCTGCGGTGGGGCGTGGGGGTGACACGGGGTCAGTCGGGGAGGCCGGCCGCGACGGGGACGGCGAGGCCGGCGGCGGGCGTCCCGGTGGTGGGGGCGGTGGCGCGCAGGCGGCGGGTGCCGGTGGCGGCGATCAGCAGGGCGGTGGCAGCGGCGGCGGCGGGGACGACGTAGCCGGTGCCGCCGGGCAGGCGCTGGGCGACCGCGCCGCCGAGCGCCGAGCCGGCCGAGATGCCGACCAGGATCGCCGAGACCGCCGCCGCCATCGCCTCGTTCAGCCGGCCGGCCGGCACGAGCTGCTGGACGAGCGTCATCCCGCTCACCATGGTCGGCGCGGTGCCCGAGCCCGCCAGGAAGAGGGCCGCCGCCAGCACCGCGGGCCCGGCGCCGGAGAGCCCGGCCGCCGCCGGCAGCAGCATCAGGACGGCCATCGCGGCGACCCCGCCGAGCAGCCGGGCGACCGGGCCGCGGCGCGGCCGCAGCAGCCCGAACACCAGGCCCGAGACGCACGATCCGGCCGCCACCAGGCCGAGCAGCAGCCCGGCCAGCGAGCCGTGCCCGGTCGCGTCGGTGTACGCGATGGTGGTGACCTCCATCGAGCCGAACACCACCCCGGTGGCGAGGAACATCGGCAGCAGCACCAGGAGACCGCCGCGCCCGCCGGCCGTCCGGTCGGTCCCGTTCGTCCGGTCGGCACCGGGGGTGCCGGCCGAGGCCGGGGCGAGCGGCGGCTCGGTGCCGCGCTGGGCGGAGAGCAGCAGGACGCCGGCCACGCAGAGCGCCGCCGAGGTGAGCAGTCCGGCCTCCGGGGTGAGCGCCCGGCAGAGCAGGACGGCCAGCACCGGGCCGAGCATGAAGCAGAGCTCGTCCAGCGCCTGTTCCAGGGAGTTGGCGAGGTGCTGACCGGCCTCGTCGCCGCGCAGCAGGTGGGCCCAGCGGGCCCGGACCATCCCGCCGACGTTCGGCGCCGTCGAGCAGGCGGCCCAGCAGAGGAACAGCGTCCAGTCGGGCGCGCCGGAGCGGAGGCAGAGCAGCAGTCCGGCCATCGGTGCCACGGCCGCCAGGACGGCCGGCACCGCGACCCGGGCCTGCCCGTACCGGTCGACCAGGCGGCCCAGCAGCGGCAGCAGGACGGCGAGGGTGACCAGCCCGGCGGCGGAGACGGCCCCGGCCAGCGCGTAGGAGTGGCGCCGCTCCGAGATCAGGACGACGGCGGACACTCCGGTCATCGACATGGAGAGCCGGGCCGGCAGTCCGGCGAGGGTGAAGGCGAGCGCCCCGGGCAGGGCGAGGATGCGGCGGTACGAGGTGAACACGGGGCTCCCGGTCGAGGATCGGCGGTACCACCAGCCTGGCGGCGGGCCCGGCCGCCGGTCCAACACCTGTTCGGCCGGATCCACGCATCCCTGTTGTCAATCGTCGGACGGTTGCCTACGCTGCCGTGATCGTGCCCCAGGACCTCCACCCCCGTCTGCTGCGCGGCTTCGTCGCGACCGCCGAGACCCTGCACTTCGGCCGGGCGGCGGCCCTGCTGCACCTCGCCCAGCAGGCGCTCAGCCGGGACGTCCGGACGCTGGAACGGCAGTTGGGCGAGGTGCTGTTCCACCGGACCACCCGCAGCGTGCAGTTGACCCCGGCCGGGGAGGCGCTGCTGCCGCAGGCCCGCCGCCTGCTGGCCCTGCACGACGAGATCGTCTCCGCCGTCCGGGCCCGGCCGCTGCTGGTCGACCTCGGCAACGACGTGGACGGCGCCGACCTCACCCCGGGCCGCCTGCTCGCCGCGGCCCGCGCGGCCGAGCCGGAGGCCGAGCTGCTCGCCCGCTTCCACGGCGGACTGGCCGCCGGCGCGGCCGAGTTGCTCGCGCACCGGCTGGACGTGGCGTTCGGCCGGCACGCCGGCCTGCCCGCCCGGGTGCGGGCCCAACTCGCGCACGTACCGGTCCGGCTGGAGCCGATGGCGGTCTTCCTGCCGGCGGACCACCCGCTGGCCGGTCGGGCGGCCGTCCCGCTGGCGGCCCTGGCGGGCCATCCCGTGGACGTCCTGGCCGGCAATCCGGCCACCACCGAGTGGACGGACCTCGGACTCGACCTGCTGGCGGCCCACGGCCTGACGGCCGCCCCCGGACACGCCCCGCCGGTCGGCGTCCCGGAGCTCGCCCGCTACCTCGCCCGTCACCGCGAGCCGGTGCTGACCACCGTCGGCGGTCCCGAGGTGCCGGGCTGCGTCACCCGGCCGCTGGTCGACCCGGTGCCGCTCAGCCTGGTGGGCCTGGTGCACCGGCCGGGCCTGCGCCATCCCGGGCTGACTGCGCTGCTCGGGGCGGCGACGGACCTGGGACGCAGGGAGGGCTGGCTGCGGCGCCCGCCGGGCAGCTGGCTGCCGGTGGAGGACGCCGCCGCCCTGCTGCCCGGACCGGGATGATCCACCCGCCCCCGTGGCGCGGCTACTTGTCCGCGATCAGCGTGCCGGCGGCGCCCCAGCTGTCGGCCGGAACCTCGTGGATCCACACCTGGACGGTCTCGGCCGGGATCTCGTAGGCCTCGACGAAGGCGTCGGTGATCTTCTTGACCAGCTCGCGCTTCAGCTCGACGGTGCGGGGGCCCTGCTGCACGGTGACGATCGGCATGGTGATCTCCTCGGTCCTCGGCCGTCCGGTGCGGCTCCTCCGCCCGGTCCGGCCTCCTGGGAAGAGTCCACACCCGGGGGCGGGCCGCGACCCAGACCCGATCGGCTCTGGCAGCGATCACGAACCCTGATCGTTGCAGTTCACGGGTGGTTGTCGGGGGGTGTGGCCGGCGGTGCCGGGTCCTGTCGGCAGGCGCCGAGCAGCAGTCGGGGCAGCGGCGTGCCGGGCCGGACGGCGAGCGAGGTCGGGAGGGCGAGGCGGGGCGTGCGCAGCGGGCGGAAGGCCACCCGGCCGGACACCGTCCGGCGGGCGTTCTCCGTGTAGACCACCGTCCAGCTGGCCGGGCCGGAGCCGATGGCGGCGAGGGTGTCCTGCAGGGTGCCGGAGGGCGGGCCCGGGAGCGGTTCGAAACCGGCCTCGCGGCAGGCGGCCGTCACCAGGTCGACCAGCGCGGGGTGGTTGCGCCGTTCGGTCAGCCGCAGCGGGAGGCGGGCGAGGTCGGCGAGGTCGATCGCGTCATGCCGGGCGAGCGGGTGCCGGGCGGGCAGGGCGACGGTCAACTCGTCCTCCCAGAGCGGGAGGAGACGCAGTTCGCCGTCCTGCTCCGGTGGGACGCCGCGGACGAAGGCGGCGTCGAGCCGGCCGTCGGCGAGCCGGGCGAGCCGTTCGGCGGCGGGCAGGGCGCAGAGTTCCACCTCGACGCCGGGGGCGTGCCGCTCGTAGGCGTCGAGGATGCGGTCGAGGCGGGCGCCGAGGCCGGTGACCGTGCCGAGGCGGAGGCGGTCCGGGGTGGTGAGCGAGGCGGCGAGGGTGCGGGCGGACCGTTCGGCGTCCAGCACCGCCCGGGCCGCGGGCAGGAAGCGCTCGCCGCTCGGGGTGAGCCGGACGTGGCGCGGCGAACGGTCGAACAGCTCGACCTTCAACTCCCGCTCCAGGCGCCGGACCTGCTGGCTGACGGCGGGCTGGCCGAGCAGCAGCCGTTCGGCCGCCCGGCCGAAGTGCAGCTCCTCGGCGACGGCGACGAAGCAGTGCAACTGCCGCAGTTCCATGGCCGTACCCCCGTTCGACCAGCGACTGTAGCCGAGGCGGACCGGCCGGCCGGGGCCGGGCACGGCGGCGCCCCCGCCGTCGGTGTCGGCGGGGGCGTGGCCGGGGTGCTGCTGCGAACCGTCCTGCCGTCAGGCGGACTTCACGGCGGAGATGTCGAAGGTGAGCTTGACCTTCTCGCCGATCAGCACGCCGCCGGTCTCCAGCGCGGCGTTGTAGGTCAGGCCCCACTCGGTGCGGTCGACGGTGGTGCGGCCCTCGAAGCCGATCCGGGCGGCGCCGTACGGGTCGGTGGCGTGGCCGGTGTAGTCGAGGTCGAGGACGACCGGCTTGGTGACGTCCTTGATGGTGAGGTCACCGGTCATCCGGTAGGTGTCCTCGCCGATCCGCTCGGCGGAGGTGGAGGTGAACCGGATCTCCGGGTAGCTCTCGGCGGCGAAGAAGTCGCCGGTGCGCAGGTGCTCGTCGCGCTGGGCCTGGCTGGTGTCCACGCTGGCGACCTTGATCACCAGCTCGGCGGAGGAGTTGCCGGGCTCGGCGCCGTCGAGCTTGAGCTTGCCGTCGTACTCGGTGAACTCGCCGCGGACGTTGGTCACCATCGCGTGGCGGACGGCGAAGCCGATCCGGCTGTGCGCGGGGTCGATGGCCCACTCGCCGCTCAGGTGGCCCAGGTCCGGGCCGTTGACGGCGGCCGGGGTGGTGGCGACGGCGGTGGCGGTGTCGTTGCGGCGGCTGAAGATGCCCATGGCTCACTCCTCTGGTACGAAGCCATATTGTTTAGGCTTCAACTTGTTGGCTCCACCATAACCCCATCTGGTTCAAAGTTCAACCACTGGGTCCGTCGAGTGGCGGGACGGCGCCGGAACGGGGCCGGGGCGGCCTCCGGATTCCCCCGGTTAGGGTGAACCGGTCGGCCCACGGAAGGTTCACCCATGGACGCGCTGCACGCCCTCTGGCAGGACGGCGGCCGGCTCGCCCTCTGGGCCGAGAGCGGAGCCGCGTACCGCGACCGGCCGACCCGCCCCGCCGCCGGACCGGGGGCCGGCCCCGCCAGGCACCCCTACGCCCACCCCGCCGCGGGCACCGCCCGCCTGCTCGCCGGACTCGGCCCCGGCCCCGGCTGGCTCGCCGCACAGGCCGCCGAACGCTGGACCACCCTGCACCTGCCCTCGCTCGGCGGCGCCCCCGCCCCCTCGCCCCAGCTGCCGGCCGGCACCCGCCCGCAGGGCGCCGCCCCCACCCCCTGGCGGGTGCCCGTCCTCGTCCTCGAAGGCCCGCACACGGCCCAACTGCTCGGCGCCCTCTTCGACCCGGACCGCGCCACCGCCCACTGCCAGCCCGACGACGGCCCGCCCACCGAGATCGCCTACGGCTCCTCGCTGCGCTGGCTCACCGCCGTGCACGACCTCGCCTGGCGGATGGTCGGCCGCGGCCGCGTCCTGCCCGCCCTGCGCGAGGACGGCGGCACCCCGTACGCCTGCTGGCGGCCCGCACCCGACGGCGAGGACCGCGCCGAGGCCGCCGCCCTCGCCGCCGGCTGCCCCCGGGTCTGCCTCGCCGCCGACCCGGCCGCCGCCGCGGGCCGCCGCCGGGCCGACGGCCTGCTCGCCGACGCGCTCGACACCCTCACCGACCTGGAGGCCCGGGCCGCCCTCGCCGACCTGCCGCCCCCGCCCGGCGACGACCCCTGGCTCACCGCCCTGCACACCTCCGACGGCCGCCTCGACACCGTCCCCGACGGCCTCGCCGAACGCCTCGCCGCCTGGCACGCCCGGGTCCCCGCCGACCCGGCCGTCCGCCTGGTGCTCCGCCTCGTCGAACCGCTCGGCCCCACCGAGGACGAACCCGAGGACGAACCCGAGGGCCGCCCGGACGACGACTGGCGGCTCGACCTGCTGCTCCGGGCCACCGACCGGCCGTCGCTGCTCGTCCCCGCCGCCGACCTGTGGACGGAGGGCCCCGGCCACGCCGCCCTCGCCCGCACCGTCCCGGACCCCGCGGCCGCGCTCGCCGCCGAACTCGACCGGGCCGCCCTGATCCACCCCGCCCTGCGCGCCGCCGCCCGCGAGATCAGGCCCACCGGCCTCGCCCTCGACCGGACCGGCGCCCTCGCCTTCCTCCGCGACGCCGCCCCCGCCCTCGACCGCGCCGGCTTCGGCATCCTGCTGCCCGCCTGGTGGCAGCGCCGCCCCCGGCTCGGACTCACCCTCACCGCCCGCACCGCCACCCCCGGCGCCGTCGACCGGCCCTCCCGCATCGACCGCGACGACCTGCTCGCCTTCCGCTGGCAGGCCGCCCTCGGCGACACCCCCCTCACCGAGGACGAACTCGCCGACCTCGCCGCCGCCCAACAGGGACTCGTCCGCCTCCGCGGCCGCTGGACGGAGGTCGACACCGTCCAGATCCGCGCCGCCCACGCCTTCCTCACCCGGCACGCCACCGGCACCATGGACCGCACCGAGCTGCTGCGGCTCGCCCTCGACGACACCGCCCACATCGCCGGACTCCCGGTCACCGCCGTCCACGCCGACGGCCCGATCGGCGACCTGCTCGCCGGCCGGGCCGGCACGGAACCGGCCGACGCCGCCGACCCCGCGGGCGCCGCCGCCCCGCCCGGCTTCCACGGCGAACTCCGCCCCTACCAGCGGCGCGGCGCCGCCTGGCTGCACGCCCTCGGCCGACTCGGCCTCGGCGCCGTCCTCGCCGACGACATGGGCCTCGGCAAGACCGTCCAGACCCTCGCCCTGCTCGCCCGCGAACACGCCGAGGGTGCCGACGGCCCCACCCTGCTGGTCTGCCCGACCTCCGTGGTCGGCACCTGGCAGCGGGAGGCCGCCCGCTTCACCCCCGGCCTGCGCGTCCTGGTCCACCACGGCCCCGAGCGCGGCACCGCCCGCGCCGCCGCGGCCACCGCGGACCTGGTCGTCACCAGCTACGACACCGTCCGCCGCGACGCCGCCGACCTCGCCGCCGTGCACTGGCGGCGGATCGTCGCCGACGAGGCCCAGGCCGTCAAGAACACCGCCACCGACCGCTCCCGCGCCCTGCGCTCGCTGCCCTCCGGCCCGCGGATCGCCCTCACCGGCACCCCCGTGGAGAACCGGCTCGCCGAACTCCACGCCGTCCTCGACTTCGCCAACCCGGGACTCTTCGGCAGCGCCGAGTCCTTCCGCGAACGCTTCGCCGTCCCCGTCGAGCGGAACGCCAACCCGGCCGCCGCCGAACGGCTGCGCCGGCTCGCCGGGCCGTTCCTGCTGCGCCGGGTCAAGCGCGACCCCGCGATCGCCCTCGACCTGCCCGCCAAGCAGGAGTTCACCGTCCCGTGCGGGCTGACCGCCGAACAGGCCGGCCTCTACCGGGCCGTGGTCGCCGACCTGCTGCAGCGCGTCGACGGCGTCCGCGGCGTCGAACGCAGGGGCGCGGTGCTCTCCGCCCTCGGCCGGCTCAAGCAGGTCTGCAACCACCCCGCCCAACTCGTCCGCGACCGCGGCCCGCTGGCCGGCCGCTCGGGCAAGATCGACCGGCTGGAGGAGATCCTCGCCGCGGCCCTCGCGGGCGGCGAGCGCACCCTCGTCTTCAGCCAGTACACCGAGTTCACCGCCCGGCTCCGCCCCCACCTCGCCGAACGGCTCGGCACCGAGGTCCTCCACCTGCACGGCGGCACCCCCCGGGTCGAACGCGAGCGGCTCGTCCGGCGCTTCCAGGAGCCGGACGGGCCGGGGGTGTTCCTGCTCTCGCTGCGGGCCGGCGGCACCGGCCTCACCCTCACCGCCGCCAACCAGGTCGTCCACCTCGACCGGTGGTGGAACCCGGCCGTCGAGGACCAGGCCACCGACCGCGTGCACCGGATCGGCCAGCGCCGCGGCGTCCAGGTCCGGCGGCTGGTCTGCACCGGCACCGTCGAGGAACGGATCGCCGAACTCGTCGAGGCCAAGCGCACCCTGGCCGACAGCGTCGTCGGCGAGGGGGAGCAGTGGATCACCGAACTCTCCGCCGACGCCCTGCGCGACCTGCTCACCCTCTCCGCCGACGCCACGGGAGCCTGACCGCGATGACCGACGAACGGCCCGCCGGACGCCCGGCCGGCACCACGACCGGACCGGACCGCGCGTTCTGGGACGGCGACTTCACCCTCCGCGCCCACGGCGACGACCGGCCGGCGGCCCCCGCCCTGGATCCGCTCGGACCCTCCGGCAGCACCGTCCGGGGCCGCGACCTGGCCGACCTCCTCGCGCCCGCCTACCGGCGGTTCACCGGCACCGGCTGACCGCACCCGTGCCCGTGTGCCGCCCGGTGTCACGTTTCCGGGCGCCGCGTCGTCCCCCTCCGAGAACAACGCGACGACCCAGGAGGCACGGCCATGGCCCGCATACCGCTCACCCCGCCCCGCACCCTGCTCAACCGCATCGGCGCCTGGTACTGCCGGCGGACGTACGGCAAGGTCCTCGATCCCGGGCTCGCCCTCGGCCACAACGGCCGGGTGCTGCTGTCGTTCGTCCGGATGGAGCGCGGCGTCGCCCGCTGGAACGCCCTCGACCCCGGCCTCAAGCACCTCGCCGTGATGGCCGCCGCCGCCCGGATCAACTGCTCCTGGTGCCTGGACTACGGCCACTGGGAGGCGGACGGGCTCGGCCTGCCGCTCCGGAAGATCGCCCTGGTGCCGCAGTGGCGGGAGCACACCGAGGCGTTCACCGAACTCGAACTGCAGGTGATGGCCTACGCCGAGGCGGTGACCGAGACCGAGCCCGCCGTCACCGACGAACTCGCCGCCACCCTGCTCGCCCGGCTCGGCGAGGCCGCCTTCGTCGAACTCACCGCCATGGCCGCACTGGAGAACTTCCGCTCGCGCATCAACAGCGCGTTCGGCCTGACCAGCCAGGGCTTCTCCGAGGCCTGCGCCGTCCCGGCCCGGACGGCGTAGCCGTCCGGCGCACCGCCGGGTCCGGACCGGGTGGCGGAAAACCCACTGCGCGGCCGACCGGCCGGCTGGCAGGGTGGGCCGGTGACCGAACTGCGCCAGATCCGGGCCGACTTCGACGAGCGCACCATCGTCGTCTACCAGGCGTACGGGCCGGCGATCGCCGGCCCGGCCGTCGCCGCCGGGCGGTTCGTCGAGCCGTTCTCGCGCGGCCGGATGACCTGGATCAAGCCCTCCTTCCGCTGGCTGATGCACCGCAGCAACTGGGCCCGCAAGCCCGGGCAGGAACGGGTGCTGGCCGTACGGATCACCCGCGAGGGCTGGGAGCACGCGCTGGCCTCGGCCGCCCCGACCAGCGGGGACCAGGACGCACTCGCCCGGGCCGCGGTGCACGTCCAGTGGGACCCGGAGCGGTCCGCCGCCGGCGCCGCGCTCAACCACTACAGCATCCAGATCGGGGTGGGCCGCGCCATGATCGGCACCTTCGTCGACGAGTGGACCGTCTCGGTCACCGACCTCACCCCGCAGGTGCACCGGATCGCCGGGCTGATCCGTGCCGGACGGAACGCCCAGGCCGTCCGGCTGCTGCCGCCCGAGCGCCCCTACCCGCTGGCGCCCGACCTGGCCCGCAGCCTGGGGGTCACCCCGCGCCGCTGACGGGAACCCGCGGCGCCGGCGCTCCTCGGAACCGCCGGCCGGCCGCTCTCGCGTCGGCCGCTCTCGCGTCGGCCGCTCTTGCGTCGGCCGGCTGCGGGGGCGGTCAGCTGCCCGGGCCGTCGGTGCGGAGCCGGTCAGCTGCCGGGCGGTCGGTGCCGGTGACCGCGGCGAAGTCGGCCACGAAGCGAGCCAGCAGACGGGCCAGGTTGGCACGGTCCTCCGGGCTCCAGCCGGCCGTGGTCTCGGCCACCACCCCGCGGCGGAAGGCGTGCGCCCGTTCGAGCAGGGCCCGGCCGTCCGCGGTGAGTCGCAGCAGCGAACGCCGACCGTCCGTCTGGTCGGCCTCCCGGCGCACCAGCCCGGCGGCCAGCGCCTGGGCGGCCAGCCGACTGGCCCGCGGCTGGTCCACGCCGAGTGCGGAGGCGGCCTCGGTGACGGCCAGCGCCGAGGCGCCCTCCACCGCGTCCAGCAACTGCACCACGCCGTCCGGCGGGGCGGTCGACGGGCCGTCGACGGCCGGCCCGGTGCGACGTGCGGCCAGCCGCGCCAGCGTCCGCCGGGACTGGCTGCGCCGGAGCGCCACCAGGGCGTCGGCGATCCCGGCGACCTCGGTCTCTGCGGTGGCTTCGATGCCTGCGATGCCTGCGGTGGCCTCGGTGGTCTGCGGTCCGGTCGCCGCCCCGGGAACGTCCTTGCGGTCCATCGCCGTCCAGGTCCATAGTGGAGAACAATTGCATGTCATTCTACATGGGCATGGGGGAGCTGCCGTGAAGACCGACGACCCGACCGGCCGTCCCATCGGCCACTGGCTGAAGCACCTGCACGACCTCCTGGAGGACGGCTTCGCCGCCGACCTCGCCGACCTCGGCGTGGACCGGCGGCAGTGGCAGGTCCTGCACACCCTGGCCGGCGGCCCGCTCGCGCCGGACGGACTCGCGACAGCCCTCGCCCCCTTCCTGCCGGACGCCCGGGCCGGCGTCCACGACCTGCTGCACGGCCCCTCCGGACTGCTGCCGCACGGCTGGGCCGAGACCGCGGGCGACGGTACGGTCCGCCTCACCGGCCCCGGCCGCGAGCTCCACGACGCGGTCGAGGCGCGGGTCGCGGAGCTGCGGGCGGCCGTCCTCGACGGGCTGACCCGCACTCAGTACGCCGAGACCGTCCGCGTGCTGGCCGCCATGGCGGGCAACCTCGAACGCCGGGCCGGGGTGGCGCGATGACCCGCGATCGCAGCAGTTCGGACGGCTCCGGGGGCGCCGTCGGGCCCGGCGCTTCCGGCGGCGAGACGGGCTTCGACCGGGGGCTCGCCGAGGACGGGACGATCGCCCGCGAGGGCTCCCTCGACCGCGTCCAGGCGGCGTTCCGGCCGCTCGTCGACGCCACCCGTACCCGGATCGCCGCCCGCTTCGGGCCCGACCGCCTGCACAGCGCCTACCTGTACGGCAGCATCCCGCGCGGGACGGCCGCACCGGGGGTCTCCGACCTCGACCTGCTGCTCGCGCTGCACCGCGAGCCCACCGGGGCCGACCGCGCCTACGCCGAAGCCCTGGGTGCCGGCCTCGACCGGGACTTCCCGGTGGTCGACGGCGCCGGGGTGCTCGTCTTCGGCGCCGACACCCTGCTCAGCCCGCTGGAGCGGTACGACCTGGGGTTCTTCCTCGCCTGCCTGTGCACCCCGCTCATCGGGGACGACCTGGCCGCGCAGCTGCCCCGCTACCGGCCCGGCCCGCTGCTGGCCCGCGAGACCAACGGCGACCTGGTGCTCGCCCTGCCCCGCTGGCGGGAGCGCCTCGCCGCGGGTCCGGCGGCCGAGGAGCGCCGCCGGCTCGCCCGGGGGATCTCCCGACGTCTGGTGCGGACGGGCTTCACCCTGGTCATGCCGGAGTGGAACGGCTGGACGAGCGATCTCGACCGGTCCGCCGAGGTCTTCGCCACCCGCTACCCGGCCCGTGCCGACCAGATGCGCCTGGCCGCCGCCACCGCGCGCACCCCCGCCGCCGACCCCGCCGTCCTCGCGCTGCTCGTCGCCGACCTCGCTCCCTGGCTCGCCGACGAGTACCTCGCCGTCCACGGCCCCAAGGCGCCCCGCCCCTGATCCGCGCCGCCTCGATCCGGCCCCTGCCCCGGCCCCGATTGCGCCCCGCCCCGCCCCGGCCGCCGGGCGGCATGGTTGCTGCAGTTAGCAGCGTGCTTGCAATTGCAAGCAGCGCTGTGCATGCTTGGGTGCATGGCCTCACTGAACGTCGGCTCGCTCGGCGAGTACATCCGCGAGCAGCGGCGGAACGCACAGTTCTCGCTGCGGCAGCTGGCCGATGCGGCCGGGGTGTCCAACCCCTACCTCAGCCAGATCGAGCGCGGGCTGCGCAAGCCGAGCGCGGAGATCCTGCAGCAGATCGCCAAGGCGCTGCGGATCTCGGCCGAGACGCTGTACGTGCAGGCCGGAATCCTGGAGGAGCGGCGCGAGGAAGGGCTCGAACTCCGCGTCGCGATCCTCGCCGATCCACTGATCAACGAGCGGCAGAAGCAGGCCCTGCTCGCCGTCTACGACGCCTTTCTCAAGGAGAACCGCGAGAGCGGGCCCGCGCCCGACGCGCCTCCTGCCGCAGAGAACTGACCCGCCGTCGGGGCGAAGGCGCCCCGCCCGCGGCAACCGAAGACCACCGCACGCCCCAGCAACGCCCGGGAGGACCGGCCATGCCGATCACCGACGACATCAAGAAGACCCTCAGCGACCCGACCCCGCTCTACGCCCTCGCCGGCGCAGGCGACCTCGCGTACGAGAAGCTCCGCGAAGTTCCCGGCAAGGTCGAGGCGCTCGCCGCCGACCGCAAGGCCGCCCAGGAGAAGGCCGCCGCCCGGCTGCAGGAGGCGCAGAGCGCGCTGGTCGAGGCCCAGGGCAAGGTCACCGAGGCCGTCACCGCGCTGCCGGCCGAGCTCAAGGACCTGAAGGAGCTCCAGGAGAAGGCCCAGACCTTCGCCCTGCAGCAGGTCGGCCGGGCCGTCGAGCTGGCGGTCAAGGCCAAGGAGGCCTACGACGAGCTCGCCGAGCGCGGCAAGGCCGTCGTCGAGAAGAACCTCGGCTCGGCCGACACCGTCGAGCCCGCGGGCGAGGTGGTCGCCGAGGCCGAGGTGACCGAGGTCGCCCTCGACGCCGAGCCGGCCCAGGACACGCCCGCCGAAGAGACCGCGCAGGACGCCGCCGCGTCGGCGCCCACCGCGAAGAAGGCCGCCCGGGCCCGCAAGTCGTCCGGCAAGTAAGGGCCCGGCCTGCAGGTCCGCCGTTCCGGGCACGCCCGGGCGGGTCGGATCGTTGTCCCCGACGCGGGCCGTCCGCCGTGCCACCATGGGCGGAGGAGCCGAGGCCGCAGTGAGGAGTCCGCAGTGTTCCACATCCTGCTCTTCGACGTGCTCAACCCGTTGTGGTGGTTGTCCGTCGCGATCATCGGCTTCAAGCTGTTCGCCTTCGTGGACGCGGCGTTCCGCCGCGAGGACGCCTACCGCGCCGCGGACAAGAAGACCAAGGGCTTCTGGCTGATCGTCCTGGGGCTGGCGCTCGGACTCGACCTGCTCCTCGGCGCCAATGTCCTCGGCAACTTCCTGACCCTGATCGGCCTGGTCGCGGCCATCGTCTACGTCGTGGACGTGCGGCCCGCGATCAAGCAGATCACCGACGGCCGGGGCGGTGGCGGCCGCCGCAACATCGGCCCCTACGGGCCCTGGTGAGTCCCTGGTGAGTGGGGCCGTCCGACGACGGCCCGTCCCACAGCACGCCGAGAGGGCGGCACCCCGCGGGGTGCCGCCCTCTCGGCGTCCGGTGGCTCAGCCCATCAGGGCGGGCACCGGATTGCGCTCCAGCAGCAGGACGGCGACGTCGTCCGTCAGGGAGCCGCCGTTCAGCTCCTCGACCTCGGCGAGCGCGCTGTCGACCAGCCGCCCCCGGGTCAGCCCGGTCGCGTGGTGGTCGGCGATCAGCTCGATCAGACCGTCCTGGCCGAGCCGGCGCGACCCCGCCCCGACCCGCCCCTCGACCAGGCCGTCGGTGTAGAGCAGCAGACTCCAGCCGGGCTGCAGGTCCAGCTCCACCGCCGGCCAGGCGGCCAGCCCGTCGTCGCAGGGCAGCAGACCGAGCGCCGGACCTGCCTGGTCGGCCGGCAGCAGCCGCGGCGGCCCGTCGGGGCCGAGCAGCAGCGGCGCCGGATGGCCCGCCAGGAACAGCCGCGCCGTCTCGACCGGCAGGGCGTCGGAGCTGTCGGCCGGGAGCGCGCCGCCCGGGGCCGTGCCGTCCGGGTCCCTGCCGTCCGCCGGGGCGGCGCCGGAGGCATCCGCGCCGGGGACGAGCACCAGCATGCACAGCGTGGCGAAGATCTCGTCGCTGCGCCGCTCGTGCTCCAGCACGTGCTGCAGGGTGGTGAGCAGTTCCTGCCCGGTGAGCCCGGCGAAGACCAAGGTCCGCCACGCTATCCGCAGGGCCACCCCGAGCGCGGCCTCGTCCGGCCCGTGCCCGCAGACGTCGCCGATGACCACGTGCACCGTGCCGTCGTCGGTGCGGACGGCGTCGTAGAAGTCGCCGCCGAGCAGGGCCCGGCGGCGGCCGGGCCGGTAGCGGCGGGTGAAGGCCAGGCCGGCCCCGTCGAGCAGCGGGGTCGGCAGCAGGTGCCGCTGCAGGCGGGCGTTCTCCTGGCCGCGGAGCTCGGCCTCGACGAGCCGGCGCTGCGACTCGTCCGCCCGCTTGCGCTCGACCGCGTACCGCAGGGCGCGGGCCAGCAGCGGCCCGTCCGTCTCGCGCTTGACCAGGAAGTCCTGGGCGCCGGCGGCCACGGCCGCGGCACCGAGCTCCGCGCCGGCCGCATCGGTGAGGACGACCAGTGCGACGTGCGGGGCGCGGCGGCGCAGCTCGCGCAGCCCGTCCAGCCCGTCGGACGGGAAGTGCTCACCGATGGCGTGACCGCCGTGCACTGGGGCGGCGAGGTCGAGCAGGACGCAGTTGAAGTCGACCGGGCGGGGACGGCTGCGCCGGACGGCCATCGGGAGGGGGGCCAGCAGTGCGGCGGCCTCGTCGATGCCCTCCGCGCGGTGCAGATCGACCCGGGCGCCGCTCTCGGCGACCAGCGACTCGATCAGGCTGAGGTCCTCGGTGTCGCCGTCTGCGATGACCAGCAGCCGGTACGGCGCCTCGTCCGACGGCTCGCCCCGCTCGGGCGAGGTCGTCCGCGGATGCGGTATCGGTGCGGGCTCACGGGCCCCGTCGGGGCGTGCCGTTCTGCCGGGGGCGGCCGTCTCCGCGGCGGCCTTGGCGCGCTGGGGCACCGGTCGGCCGGCGCCGGTGAGCCCGGCCGCGGAGGTGGTGGGCGTGCTCGTTCCGGTGCCCGCGCGGCGCGCGGTGTCGCCGGCATCGGCGGCGCCGATCCTGGCAGCGGCAGCGGATACCCGCCCGTCTCCCGTTGCGGGCATTGGTCGATCCTTCCTTTCCCCGACTGCCCAACGGCTGACGTCCGTGCGCAGTGCCCGCCTGGCACCGCGGGTCGGGGAGCTTCTCGCGACCATAACGTGATCTCCGGGGATTTCTCTGACTGGCGGCCGCTGCTGTGGTTATTGCCACGCTCTCGGCGGCGTTCGCGATTACCGTGAGGGCCCTGCGGAAGAGGGGGGCTGACAGGAGGTCGGTGGCGGTGGCGCAGATCACGCTTGTGCAGGGTGACATCACGGATCAGCAGGTGGACGTGGTGGTGAACGCCGCGAACTCGTCGCTGCTCGGCGGCGGCGGGGTGGACGGCGCCATCCACCGCAGGGGCGGTCCGGACATCCTGGCGGACTGCCGTCGGCTGCGGGCCTCGCACTACGGCAAGGGGCTGCCGACCGGCCGGGCCGTCGCGACGACGGCCGGGCGGCTGCCGGCCCGGTGGGTGGTGCACACCGTGGGGCCGGTGTTCCTGGCGGAGGATCAGGCGGAGCGGGCTGGGCTGTTGGCCTCCTGCTATCGGGAGTCGCTCAGGGTGGCGGTGGAACTGGGGGCGCGCTCGGTGGCGTTCCCGGCGATCTCGGCCGGGATCTACGGGTGGCCGCTGGACGACGCGGCGCGGATCGCCCTCACGACGGTCGCGGACGAGTTGGCCGGGGGCCGGGGCGGCGAGGTGGCCGAGGTGCGGTTCGTGCTGTTCGGGGCCGAGGTGTACGGAGTCTTCGAGCAGGTGTGGCGCGCGGTGGAGTCGGAGGACTGAGGAGCCGGCCCGTCCGCAGCGGTGCCGGTGCCGTGTTCGGCCGGGGGTTCGTGGTGTGTCTGGTGTGCGCGCCTGATGCGCGGTGCGCGCTGTCTGTGGTGTGTGGCGTGCGGTGACTGCTGTGCGGCCCGTGTCGCGTCCTGAGGTGCGCGCTGTGTCGTGGGGTTCGTGGTGTGGTGTGGGTGCGGCGCGTGACGCAGTGGAACTGACGGAGCCTCACGCGAAGGTCGGCAGTTCGTGCGATCGATTCCATGGTGGCGTGACGAGCCGTCAACACGCCAGAGGAATTCGATAACTCGTTCGAGTGAATCCGCCGCTCCGCACGGCCGAGCCGTTCCGCGGAAGCCCGGCGGAGGCGCGTTGCGGGCCCGCACGGACCTCGCCGCTACGGGGCCAGGGCGGACCAGGCCACGGTGACCTCCCCGTGCCGCCACCTGCGGGTGTCCACCAGCGGCCAGTCCTGCGCCAGGGCCGTGCAGGCGGCCGTCCAGCGCTGCCGGGCGCCGAAGGCGGCGTACGGCGCGGCGGCGGCCCAGGCCCGGTCGAACCCGGTCAGGAACGCGTGCACCGGCCGCCCCGGCACGTTGTGGTGGATCAGCGCCTTCGGCAGCCGTTCGGCCAGGTCGGAGGGGGCCCGCAGGTCGGCCAGCCGGGCCGCGAAGGTGACCGTGCGGGGGCCCTCCGGCCCGAGCGCCACCCACACGTGGCGGCGGCCGATCTCGTCGCAGGTGCCCTCGACCAGCAGGCCGTCCGGGGCCAGTCGGCCGCAGAGCCGTTCCCAGACCGCGGTGACCGACTCCTCCTCGTACTGCCGCAGCACGTTGGCGGCCCGGACGAGGTGCGCGGAGGCGCCGTCCAGTGGCACCTCGAAGCCGCCGCGGCGGAAGGTCAGCAGCGGCGGGTCCGCGTACGGCAGTGCGGCCGCCACCCGGGCCGGTTCGATCTCGATGCCGACCACCCGGACGTCCGGCCGGGCGGCGCGCAGCCGGGTGGCCAGTTCGACGGCCGTCCACGGGGCCGCCCCGTATCCGAGGTCCACCGCGATCGGCGGGTGCTGGGCCGCGCGCAGCGTCCGGGCCATGGTGTGGACGATCCAGCGGTCCATCCTGCGCAGCCGGTTGGTGTTGGTGGTGCCCCGGGTCACCGTCCCGACCGGGCGGGACGAACGCGGCCCGCGGGCGGGGGAGGGGTCGAAGGCGGCCATGCCCCGCAGCGTACGCGGCGGACGGGTGCCCGACGGCCGCTGCGGCACCGGCCCCGGGCGGTGGGGGAGCGGGCGCCCGGCGGCCGCCGCCGTACGGCGCCCGGACGTGCGCCCCGGAGGTCCGGCACGGAGGTGCGGCACCGGCCCCGCGGGCCCGCCGCCGGTCTCACCGGTGACCCGGGAATACCCGCCGCACGTCCCCTGGTTGGCACACTGGACGTCTGTCCGCCCGGAACGTTCGGTTCCGGGCGGCCGTGCGTCGGACGCGGACCGCCGCGGCCGGGCGACCGCCCGCCGGGGCCCGTAACCCTGCCCGCACGACCGGATGCACCATCGACCGGGGAGCACGAGGAGGCTTCAGCCAGGTGACGCAGCACCCCGTACGCGCGACCCGTCGCGAGCGGCTGGCGCAGCTGGGCACGGGCCCGGCGCAGACCGCCGGCACCGCCCCGTCGGCCCGCCGCGGCCGCCTCCAGGCGCTGATCGGCGGGCGTCCACGGCGCCCGCGGCGGATCGCGATGCTGAGCGTCCACACCTCGCCGCTGCACCAGCCGGGCACCGGCGACGCCGGCGGCATGAACGTCTACATCGTGGAGCTCGCCAAGCGCCTCGCCGAACTGGACATCGAGGTCGAGGTGTTCACCCGGGCGATCGCCTCCGACGACGCCCCGACCGTGCAGCTCGCCCCCGGTGTGCTCGTCCGGCACGTCACCGCGGGCCCCTACGAGGGCCTGGTCAAGGAGGACCTGCCGGCCCAGCTCTGCGCCTTCACCCACGGGGTGCTGCGCACCGAGGCCGGCCACCGCCCCGGCCACTACGACCTGGTGCACTCGCACTACTGGCTGTCCGGACAGGTCGGCTGGCTGGCCGCCGAGCGCTGGGGCGTGCCGCTGGTGCACACCATGCACACCATGGCGAAGGTCAAGAACGCCGCGCTGGCCGAGGGGGACACCCCCGAGCCGGCCGCCCGGGTGATCGGCGAGACGCAGGTGGTCGAGGCCGCGGACCGGCTGATCGCGAACACCGCCGAGGAGGCGGCCGAGCTCTCGCACCACTACGACGCCCGCGGCGACCAGCTCGCGGTCGTCCACCCCGGGGTCAACCTGGACGTCTTCCGCCCCGGCAGCAGGTCCGCCGCCCGGGCCGCCCTGGGGCTGCCGCAGGACGCCGCGGTGCTGCTGTTCGCCGGCCGGATACAGCCGCTCAAGGCGCCCGACGTACTGCTCCGCGCGGTCGCCGTGCTGCTGGCCCGGCGGCCCGAGCTGCGCGAGCGCCTGGTCGTCCCGGTGGTCGGCGGCCCGTCCGGCACCGGCCTGGCCAAGCCGGAGAGCCTGCACAAGCTCGCCGCCCAGCTCGGCATCTCGGACGTCGTCCGGTTCCACCCGCCGGTGGGCCAGGCGCGGCTCGCCGAGTGGTACCGGGCCGCCACCGCCCTGGTGATGCCCTCCTACAGCGAGTCCTTCGGCCTGGTCGCGCTGGAGGCCCAGGCCTGCGGCACCCCGGTGGTCGCGGCCGCGGTCGGCGGCCTGCCGGTCGCCGTCCGGGACGGCGTCACCGGCAGCCTGGTGCACGGCCACGACCCGGCCCGGTGGGCGGCCGCGCTGGAGCCGTACGCCGACGGCTCCGCCCTGGTGCGCGAACGCGGTGCGGCGGCGGCCCGGCACGCGGCGGGCTTCGGCTGGGACGCCGCGGCCGCCGCCACCGCCGAGGTCTACGCCCAGGCCATGGCCCGCCCGGCCGGCGGCCTGCGCCTCGCCTGAGCCGCCGCACGGGGCGCACGTCGCCCCGTGCGGGCCGGTCGCCCCGTGCCCCTGCTGGGTGCGGGGCAGTACTGCCGAGTAGCGTCAGCGTCATGGCATTCCGTACCAAGGACGAGGCGCTGACCCTGCTGCGCACCGCGCTCGACGAGGCCGGGGTCGGGTGGGAGCCGGCCGTGACCGACCCGTACACGCTGGTCGCCACCCTTCCCGGCACCCGCAAGCTGTCCACCACCTGTGCGCTGCGGGTGGGCGACCACAGCCTGTCGGTCAACGCGTTCGTGGTCCGCCGGCCGGACGAGAACCACGAGGCCGTCTACCGCTGGCTGCTGGAGCGCAACACCAGGCTGTACGGCGTCGCGTACGCCGTCGACGGGCTCGGTGACGTCTACCTCGCCGGACGGCTGCCGCTGGAGGCGCTCACCCCGGACACCGTCGACCGGCTGCTCGGCACGGTGCTGGAGAACGCCGACGAGCCCTTCAACACCCTGCTGGAGCTGGGCTTCGCCACCGCGATCCGCCGCGAGTGGGAGTGGCGCACCAAGCGCGGCGAGTCCACCCGCAACCTCGCCGCCTTCGCCCACCTGGCCGGACCGTCCGCGGACGGGACGACCGCCGACGGGACGACCGGGAGCGGAGCGGCCGCGGACGGCGCGGACGCGCAGGCGCCGACCGCGGACTGAGCCGGACGGGCGCTCAGGCGTTCGCCGCGGTCGCGGCCGGCACGGAGGCGGCGGGCCCGGTGACCCCCTCGGCGACCGCCTCGGGAACGGCGGCGCCGTCGGCCGGGGCCGGCGCCCCGGCCGGTACGGACCGGCGGCCGAGCAGCAGGAACGCGCCCGCCGCGACCGTGCCGAAGACGGCGCAGGCACCCCAGACCGCCCGGCCGCCGGCGTGCTCCAGCAGGTAGCCGCCGGCCGCCGGGCCGACGAACGAGGCCAGCGACCAGGAGAGCGAGTAGACGCCCTGGTAGCGGCCGCGGGCCCGGGCCGGGGACAGCTCGGCGACCAGGCCCATCATGGTCGGCGCGGCCATGATCTCGCCGATCGTCCAGACCGCCACGGTGACGGCGTAGAACCCGGCCGAGCCGCCCGCCAGCGCGGTCAGGCCGAAGCCCCAGCCGGTCAGCAGGGCGCTGGCGACCAGCAGCCCCGTCCGGTTGCGGCCCTCCATCACGCGGGTGAGCGGCAGCTGCAGCACCACGATCAGCAGGCCGTTGAGGCCGACCACCAGGCCGTACCGGGCCGCCGAGATGCCAGCCAGGCCCATGTCGACGGCCAGCGTGGTGCTGCCCTGCTGGGCGACCACCGCCAGCAGCAGGTTCACCGCCACCAGCGCCATGAAGCGGCCGTCCCGGAAGACGGTGCCCAGGCCGACCCGGGGCTCCGCCGGGTCCGCGCCGGCCGGGCCCGCGGCCACGGGGCGCGCCGGGCGGGACTCGGGGCGGGACTCGGGGACGCGGACGAAGACCACCACCGCACACGCCAGCGTCGAGGCCGCGTCGATCAGGAACAGCGCCAGGTAGCCGTGGGCGGCGATCAGCCCGGCCACCGCCGCGGAGACGCCGAAGCCGATGTTGATCGCCCAGTAGTTCAGCGCGTACGCCCGCACCCGGTGCTCGGCCGGGACGACGTCCGCGATGATCGCCGAGACGGCCGGCCGGGAGGCGTTGCTCGCCAGTCCGACCAGGAAGGCCGTCACCGCGATCGCCGCCCGGTCCTGGCAGAAGCCCAGGACGGCGGTCGACGCCGCGGTGCCGAGCTGCGCCGCCAGCAGGGTCGGCCGCCGCCCCCAGCGGTCGGCGAGCACCCCGCCGCCCACGGCGGCGATCGCCGATCCGAGGCCGAAGAGCGAGGCGACCAGGCCCGCGTAGGCGGGCGAGAAGCCGCGGTCACCGGTGAGGTAGAGGGCCAGGAAGGTCACCACGAAGCCGCCGAGGCGGTTCACCAGGGTCGACGTCCACAGCCACCAGAACTGGCGGGGCAGCCCGCCCACCGCCTCCGAGACGGTGCTGCGCAGGCGGACGGCGGCGGACATCGGCGGCTCCCGGGGGGCATGGCTCACCGGTACGCCCGGGGAGGCGGGGTGGACCCGCCCGGACGATCGGTAAGTGGCACAAGTGGTAGCCGCACATTACCCGGGATGAGACGGTCCGACCAGCGGATAACCGGCTCCTCTAAACTGGCGCCCATGGCTGACACGACCTACCGACTCATCCTGCTCCGCCACGGCGAGAGCCAGTGGAACCAGAAGAACCTCTTCACCGGATGGGTCGACGTCGACCTCAACGAGAAGGGCGAGAAGGAGGCGGCCCGCGGTGGCGAGCTCCTCCTCTCCGAGGGGATCCTCCCCGACGTGGTGCACACCTCCCTGCTGCGCCGCGCCATCCGCACCTCCCAGATCGCGCTCGACAAGGCCGACCGCCACTGGATCCCGGTCCACCGCAGCTGGCGCCTCAACGAGCGCCACTACGGCGCCCTGCAGGGCAAGGACAAGGCCCAGACCCTCGCCGAGTTCGGCGAGGACCAGTTCCAGCTGTGGCGCCGCTCGTACGACACCCCGCCGCCCGTGCTCGCCGACGACGCCGAGTACTCGCAGGCCGGTGACGCCCGCTACGCGGAGATCCCGAGCGAGATGCGTCCGCGCACCGAGTGCCTCAAGGACGTCGTCGAGCGCATGCTCCCCTACTGGTACGACGCGATCGTCCCGGACCTCGCCGCCGGCAACACCGTCCTGGTGACCGCCCACGGCAACAGCCTGCGCGCCCTGGTCAAGCACCTGGACGGCATCTCCGACGCCGACATCGCCGGCCTGAACATCCCCACCGGCATCCCGCTCGTCTACGAGCTCGACGCCGACTTCAAGCCGGTCACCTCCGGTGGCCGCTACCTCGACCCGGATGCCGCCGCCGCCGCCATCGAGGCCGTGAAGAACCAGGGCAAGAAGTAAGTCCCAACGCGATCGGGCCCCCCGTTCCGGCGCACTCGGCGCCGGGCGGGGGGCCTGTTCCGTTTCCGGGCCCGCCCGTCGCCCGTCGCCTGTCGCGCGCCGACACGGCGTCAGATCGCCTGCGCTGCAAACTGGTTCAGACCATTGACGGGGTGGGCGACCGCTCCTAGCGTGGTGGTCCGCACCTGGCGCGGGCACGCCAAACCCCACGTTGCGCGCTGTCCGCCGGGCGTTCCCTGCACGCACACGCACACTCCATCCACCCCCACGGAGGGAGCACCATGCGCAAGCGTCACATCCTGGCGGCCGTGGCGGCCGCTGCGGCCGTCCCGCTGGCCACCGCGATCCCCGCGTACTCGCACGGCTGGATCACCACACCGCCGAGCCGGGCCGCCCTGTGCGCCGCCGGCACGGTGAAGAACTGCGGCGACATCCAGTGGGAGCCGCAGAGCGTCGAGGGACCGAAGGGCTTCCCGGCCCAGGGCCCGGCCGACGGCACCCTCTGCGCCGGCGGCAACAGCCGCTTCGCCCAGCTGGACGACCCGCGCGGCGGCGCCTGGCCGGCCACGAAGGTGAGCGCCGGCCAGCGGCTGACCCTCACCTGGAAGTTCACCGCGCGGCACGCCACCACGCAGTTCCGCTACTACCTCACCAGGCCGGGCTACAACGCGGGCAGCAAGGTGACCCGCGCCAACCTGGACGCCACGCCCTTCCTCACCGTCCCCTACAACGGTGCCCAGCCGCCCGTCACGCTGAGCCACACCGCGACCCTGCCCGCCGGCCGCACCGGCCACCAGGTGGTGCTGGCGATCTGGGACGTCGCGGACACCGGCAACGCCTTCTACCAGTGCATGGACGTCACCTTCTGACGCGTCTCGGAGGACCGCCGGAACACGGCGGTGCCCCGGCCGGACGGGGCTCGCGCACCGCCCGGCCGGGGCGTCCGGCGTCAGTGGCCGCCGCAGCAGCCCCCGTCCGCGCCGCCGCACTGGCAGGGCGCACCGGACTGGCAGCCGCAGCCGCAGCCCGGCCCGCAGCCGCAGCCCGCGGCGACGACCGGCAGCAGCTTCACGGACGGCGGCGCGGCGGTTCCCGCCGCGGGCGTGGTGGGGTTCTGGTCAGCCTTCATCGCGGTCGGGTCCTCCTCATCGACGGCTGTCGACGGCAGTCGACGGCACACCACAGCACGCCGCAGCACCCGCCGGCATGCCCAGAACGAGTGAAAACCGGCCCCGGACGGGGCGTCAACGGGCGCGCGGAAGTAGGGCGCCCGCGCACGCGTGCGCCCCCGGCCGCCGCGCCCCGCCCCGGGCCGCGGGTCACTCGCCCTGCAGGGCCGCCGTCTCCGCCGCGAACTCGTCCGCGTGCTCGCCGGTCACCAGGAAGACCACGCGCTTGGCCACCGACACCGCGTGGTCCGCGAACCGCTCGTAGTAGCGGCCCACCAGGGTCACGTCGACGGCGGTCTCGATGCCGTGCTGCCAGCGGTCGTCGAGCAGGTGCGAGAAGAGCTCGCGGTGCAGGGCGTCGATCGCGTCGTCGTCGCGCTCCAGCTCCAGCGCGGCGTTGGCGTCCTTGGTGGAGATCACCAGGCCGGCCTTGGCGACCAGACGCTGGGCGAGCTGCCCCATCTCCAGCACGATCGGGTGCAGGTCGTTCGGCACGGCCGACTCGGGGTAGCGCAGCCGGGCGACCTTGGCCACGTGCCGGGCCAGGTCGCCGCAGCGCTCCAGGTCGGCGCTCATGCGCAGGCTGGTGACCACGATGCGCAGGTCGGTCGCGACGGGCTGCTGCCGGGCCAGCAGGTCGATGGCCCGGTTCTCCAGGTCGTGGTGGAGGTCGTTCACCTTCTCGTCGGCGGCGATCACGCTCTCCGCCAGCGCCAGGTCCGCGTCGAGCAGCGCGGTGGTGGCCCGGCCCATGGCCGAGCCGACCAGCCGGGCGAGCTCGACCAGGCCGTCGCTGATCGAGTCGAGTTCCTCGTGGTACTGGTCGCGCATGCTCTCTCCTCCTGGCCGCCCGTCCCCCCGTGAGAAGGGGCGGCCGGTCCGTCAGTGGCTCTGTCGGTGGCGGTGCCGACCGGTCCGTCCGGAGGACGGCCGCCGCTGGTGGCGCGAATGGTAGCCGCGACACCGCCCGCACGGGCTTGCGTCGACCACACTGGGCCGTCCGGGCGACCGCGCACGACCCCTGCAGTGAACCGGCAGAGGACTGAAGGTGAATTCTCGGCAACGTGCGGCCGATCCCTTGATCGCACCCCGGGGGAGCCCGCCCGACGTGCGCTTAGGCTGAGTGGCATGGACGTGAATGTGGCCACCGCCGCTGCCTGCGCCATAGCCGGGCTCGGCGTCGGTCTCACGGCCGCCATCGCCTTCCGCTGGAGCGAGCGCGAGCAGGCCCGCGGCACCACCCCCCGGGGCGGCGCCGCCGGCAGGACCGGAGGCAGCGGGCTCCTGGCGTACGAACCCCCACTGCCGGCAGGCGTGGACACCGTGCTCTCCGTGCTGCGCTCCTGCGCGATCGTGCTCGGCGAGGGCGACGAGGTGGTCAAGGCCAGCTCCGCCGCCTACGCGATGGGGCTGGTCCGCGGCGGTGCGGTGGCGGTGGAGCAGATGCTGTCGCTCGCCCGGGCGACCCGGCGCGACGGCGAGATCCGGCAGGCCGAACTGGAGGTGCCCCGGCCCGGCGGCGCCCGCGCGGCCGACCCGCTGGCGGTCTCCGTCCGGGTCGCCCCGCTCGGCTCCCGGCTGGTCCTCGTCCTGGTCGAGGACCTGACCGAGCGGCGCCGGATCGAGGCGATCCGGCGCGACTTCGTGGCCAACGTCTCGCACGAGCTCAAGACCCCGGTCGGTGCGCTCTCGCTGCTCTCCGAGGCCGTCGCGGACGCCTCCGACGACCCGGAGGCCGTCCAGCGGTTCGCCGGCCGGATGCAGATCGAGGCGACCCGGCTGGCCAGCCTCGTCCAGGAGATCATCGACCTGTCCCGGGTCCAGGACGACCAGCTGCTGGTCGACCCGGAGCCGGTCCCCGTCGACGAGCTGATCGCCGAGGCGATCGACCGCTGCCGCCAGCCCGCCGCCGCCAAGCAGATCCTGATCGCCGCGGGCGGCACCGGCGGCCTCTACCTGCACGGCAACCGCGGTCAGCTGGCGGCGGCGCTCGGCAACCTCGTCGAGAACGCCGTCAACTACAGCCCGCCGCGGACCCGGGTGGCCATCGCCACCCGCCGCATCTCCAGCGCCGCCGTCCTCGGTGAGGCCGACGGCGAGCTGATCGAGATCTCGGTGACCGACCAGGGCATCGGCATCTCGGAGAAGGACCGCGAGCGGATCTTCGAACGCTTCTACCGGGTGGACCCGGCCCGCTCGCGGGCCACCGGCGGAACCGGCCTCGGCCTCTCCATCGTCAAGCACGTCGCGGCCTCCCACCGCGGCTCGGTGGCGGTGTGGAGCGTCGAGGGCCAGGGATCGACCTTCACCCTGCGGCTGCCGGCCGGGCACGTGCCCACCGGCGACCGCGAGACCGTCCCGCCGGCCCAGGCGGGCGACACCGACACCACAGCGCAAACCCCCCTTCCTGCCCCGGAGGCCCGATCGTGACCCGAGTACTGGTGGTCGAGGACGAGGAGTCGTTCAGCGACGCCCTCTCGTACATGCTCCGCAAGGAGGGCTTCGAGGTGGCCGTCGCGGCCACCGGCCCCGACGCCCTGGAGCAGTTCGAGCGCAACGGCGCCGACCTGGTGCTGCTCGACCTGATGCTGCCGGGCCTGCCGGGCACCGAGGTCTGCCGCCAGCTGCGCGTCCGCTCCAACGTGCCGGTGATCATGGTCACCGCCAAGGACAGCGAGATCGACAAGGTCGTCGGCCTGGAAATAGGTGCGGACGACTACGTCACCAAGCCCTACTCCACCCGCGAGCTGGTCGCCCGCATCCGCGCGGTGCTCCGCCGCCGCGGCGAGGACGGCAACGGCAACGGCGACGGCAGCGGCCCCGGCGCGCTGGAGGCGGGCCCGGTCCGGATGGACGTGGACCGGCACGTGGTGACGGTGGACGGCGCCAAGGTCGACCTGCCGCTCAAGGAGTTCGACCTGCTGGAGATGCTGCTCCGCAACGCGGGCCGGGTGCTCACCCGGATGCAGCTCATCGACCGGGTCTGGGGCGCGGACTACGTCGGCGACACCAAGACCCTGGACGTCCACGTGAAGCGCCTGCGCGCCAAGATCGAGCCGGACCCGGGCGCGCCGCGCTACCTGGTCACCGTCCGCGGCCTGGGCTACAAGTTCGAGCCGTAGACCGGCCCGGGAACGCCGACGGCCGAGGGCCCCGCTCCGTGCGGGGCCCTCGGCCGTTCGCGGTCCGTGCGCGCGGTGCGCGGCGGCTCAGTGCGCGGAGGCGCTCGCCGTCGCGGTGGCCGAGCCGGTGGCGGTGGAGGAGCCCGTCGCGGTGGCGGTCGGGGAACCGGTGGCGGTGGCCGAGCCGGTCGCCGTGGCCGTGGCCGTCGCGGAGGGCGACGGCTTGGCGGTCGCCTCGGGCGCCTTCGGGCCGAAGGAGGCGTAGAGGCCGGCGGCCGGCACGACGCCGACCGGCAGGCCGACCTTGCCCGCGGTCTTGAAGGTGAAGTCGGTGTCGGCGTAGCCGCCGAGCGGGAGCTTCGCCGAGGTCAGGTGGGCGGCGGGCTGGCCCTCGCCGCCGATCAGCACGGAGCCGCCGGCCGGGATGGTGATCTCGGACACCTCGGCGCCCTTGGCATCGGTGAAGGTGGCGTTGCCGGCACCCTCGACCGCCACCGACTGCAGGACCTCGGGGGCCGAGCCGGTGTTGGCGATGTTGACCGTCAGGTTGACCGGGCCGGCCTCGTCCGAGGAGGCGCCCTTGGCGGTCACCAGCAGGACGTTGTTGAGGCGCAGGTCCTGGCCGACCGAGGTCGCCGCGTTGTCGGGCTTGATCTGCAGGGTCTCCGCCTGGTTGCCGGCCGCGCAGGCGGACAGCGGCAGAACAGCGGCGAGGACGATGGCGGCGATCGCGCCGCGTCGAAGGCTCCGGCTCACGGCGGCGACTTCTCCTTGGGTGTGGATCACGGATGTGGATCACGTGGCGGTGGTCAGCGATCAGACTACCGACCGCTTACGCCCGCCTCCCACGGGGTGGCCCCGTGTCGCGGTGCTCCGTCCGTGCGTACTCGCAGCACGCCCCCGCGGCGATCCCGGACGTCCACGAACCGGCGCAGGTCGGACGGGCCCCGGCGGCGGGGTCGCCGGATCACGGTTCGGACACGGCGGCGGATCGGACGAAAACTCAAGATCCAATCATGGTTTCGGCGGTGTTGCCAGAGGTTTCGCCGAGCTGTCGAACCGCCTCCGACCTGCGGGAAGCCCTCGTCGAACACCGGTCGCAGCACGTCATGGGGGTGGTTGTCAAGCCCTGAGACCGGCCCTGACCTGCGAAAACGCCCTTCGGGTGCGCCGAGAAGCGTGTTATTCTGGAAAGCCACGGAAGGGGTCCTGTCACATGACGTTCAAGGTTGGCGACACGGTGGTCTACCCCCATCACGGGGCCGCGCTGATCGAGGCCATCGAAACTCGCCAGATCAAAGGTGTGGACAAGACCTACCTGGTGCTCAAGGTGCAGCAGGGAGACCTGACACTGCGTGTGCCCGCCGAGAACGCGGAGTTCGTCGGCGTGCGCGACGTGGTCGGTCAGGAAGGTCTCGACCGGGTCTTCGAGGTGCTGCGCGCGCCGTACACCGAGGAGCCCACCAACTGGTCGCGTCGCTACAAGGCGAATCTCGAGAAGCTCGCCTCGGGCGATGTCATCAAGGTCGCCGAGGTGGTGCGCGACCTGTGGCGCCGCGAGCGCGAGCGCGGCCTGTCGGCCGGTGAGAAGCGCATGCTCGCCAAGGCGCGCCAGATCCTGGTCAGCGAGCTCGCGCTGGCCGAGAACACCAACGAGGACAAGGCGGAGACGCTGCTCGACGAGGTCCTCGCCTCCTAAGCGGCTTCGCAACGCCCAGCGCCCGATGCCGGTGCGCGATCCCGGTCACACGGCTGACCGGGTCGGTCTCCGGCACCTCGGGCGCTTCGGCGTGTCCGCCGCCGGTGGATCCGGGCCCGCACCCGGCCGTCGTACGACGTGTCCGGCGGCGCTGCGTGCCCGGCGTGCGCACGCTCCGCACGGGCCGGTCGACCCCGGTCGCAGGCCGGTCCTGCGCGAGGGTGTCGGACTCGTCGGAGCGGTTTGGCTAACGTGCAGTCGGAAGGGGTCCGTCGCGTACGCCGTGCGGCGCACGCCATGGCCATACCCACTTCGCCGAAGGAGCGAAACCTGAACGGGTCAGCAGCAGTTGCAGCGGCGGTGGTGCCCGCCGCCGGGCGCGGGGAGCGGTTGGGGCCCGGCGCCCCGAAGGCGCTCCGCGAACTCGGCGGGGTGCCCCTGCTGGTCCACGCCGTCCGGGCGCTCGCCCGCAGCCGGGCGATCGGCCTGGTCGTGGTCGCCGCCCCGCCGGACGGGGTCGCCGAGGTGGTGGCCCTGCTCGACAGCCACGGCCTCGACGGCAAGGACGTCCGGGTGGTCGCCGGCGGCGCCACCCGGCAGGAGTCCGTCCGGCTCGGTCTCGCCGCCGTCCCCGAGGAGGTCGGGGCGGTGCTGGTGCACGACGCGGCCCGGCCGCTCGTCCCGGTCGAGGTGGTCGACGCGGTCGTCGCCGCCGTCCGGTCCGGGGCCGACGCGGTGGTGCCCGCCGTGCCGCTCGCCGACACCGTCAAGCGGGTCGAGCCGCAGCAGCCGGGCGTGCCCGAGCCGGTGCTGGAGACCCCGGACCGGGCCGCGCTGCGCGCGGTGCAGACCCCGCAGGGCTTCCGCCGCTCGGTGCTCCACGAGGTGCACGAGAAGGCGGTCGCCGAGGAGTCGTCCGGCGGCCTGCCGCCGGTGACCGACGACGCCGGGCTGGTCGAGCGCTTCGGCGGCCGGGTCGTCGTGGTGCCCGGCCACGAGGAGGCGTTCAAGGTCACCCGTCCGCTGGACCTCGTGCTCGCCGAGGCCGTGCTCGCCCGCAGGAGGGCCTCCGATGGCTACTGATCCCACCAGCCCCGCCAGTCCCGCCGGCCCCGCCGTGCCCGTCCTGCCGCTGGTCGGCATCGGCACCGACGTGCACGCCTTCGAGGCCGGCCGCCCGCTCCGGGTCGCCGGGCTCGACTGGCCGGACGCCGGCGACGGCCTGGCCGGACACTCGGACGCCGACGTCGCCGCGCACGCCGCCTGCGACGCGCTGTTCTCCGCCGCCGGCCTCGGCGACCTCGGCGCGCACTTCGGCACCGACCGCCCCGAGTGGTCCGGCGCCGCCGGCACCGCCCTGCTCGCGGAGGCCGCCAGGATCGTCCGCGCCGCCGGCTTCGAGATCGGCAACGTCGCGATCCAGGTGATCGGCGTCCGCCCGAAGATCGGCAAGCGCCGGGCCGAGGCGCAGGCCGCGCTCTCGGCCGCGGTCGGCGCCCCGGTCGCGGTCTCCGGCACCACCACCGACGGCCTCGGCCTGACCGGCCGCGCCGAGGGTCTGGCGGCGATCGCCACCGCCCTGGTGTACCGGACCTCCTGACACCGCGCCGGTCCGGCCCGGCCCGCCGCCCTGACGGCCCGTCCGCCGCGCCGGCCCGTCCGCGCCCCTGGGGGCGGGCCGGCGGGCCGGTGCTGCGGAGGGAGTTCCGCGCCGGTAAAGGTGGCGGGGCACCCCCGTGTGCCCACTACGCTTGACGCTGTGACCCTTCGCCTGTACGACACCAACACCCGCCAGGTACGCGACTTCGTCCCGCTTGTACCGGGCTGTGTCTCGATCTACCTGTGCGGCGCCACCGTGCAGGCACCGCCCCACATCGGACACATCCGCTCCGGCCTCAACTTCGACGTGATGCGCCGGTGGCTCGCCCACCGTGGTTACGACGTCACCTTCGTCCGCAACGTCACCGACATCGACGACAAGGTAATCGCCAAGAGCCGCGAGTCCGGCGTCCCGTGGTGGCAGATCGCGTACGCCAACGAGCGCGCCTTCAACGACGGCTACACGGCGCTCGGCTGCCTGCCGCCCACCGTGGAGCCGAGGGCCACCGGCCACGTGCCCGAGATGATCGAGATGATGCGCGGTCTGATCGAGCGCGGCCACGCCTACGCCTCCGAGGGCAACGTCTACTTCGACGTGAAGTCCTACCCGGACTACCTGGAGCTCTCCAACCAGCAGCTGGACAACCTGCTGCAGCCGGAGGGCGAGGGCGAGACCGGCAAACGCGACGCGCGCGACTTCGCCATGTGGAAGCGGGCCAAGGAGGGCGAGCCCAGCTGGGAGACCCCCTGGGGCCGCGGCCGCCCCGGCTGGCACCTGGAGTGCTCGGCCATGGCGCACAAGTACCTCGGCCGGGCCTTCGACGTCCACGGCGGCGGGATCGACCTGATCTTCCCGCACCACGAGAACGAGATCGCGCAGTCCAAGGCCTTCGGCGACGACTTCGCGGCGTTCTGGATGCACAACGCCTGGGTCACCCTGAGCGGCGAGAAGATGAGCAAGTCGCTCGGCAACTCGGTGCTGGTCTCCGACATGGTGCAGCGCTGGCGCCCGATCGTGCTCCGCTACTACCTGGCCTCCCCGCACTACCGCTCGATGATCGAGTACAGCGAGGAGTCGCTGCGCGAGGCCGAGACGGCCTTCACCCGCATCGAGGGCTTCATCGAGCGGGCCGTCGAGCGCTGCGGCGCCGTCGACCCCGCCCCCGAGGTGCCGCTCGCCTTCGCCGAGGCGATGGACGACGACCTCGGCGTGCCGCAGGCCCTGGCCGTGCTGCACACCGCCGTCCGCCAGGGCAACAGCGCGCTGACCGCGGACGACAAGGACAGCGCGGTGGCGCGACTGGCCGAGGTCCGTGCGATGCTCGGAGTGCTGGGCCTCGACCCGCTCGACGACTTCTGGGCCGGCGGCAGCCGCGGCGACGACCTGCACGGTGTGGTCGACTCGCTCGTCCGGCTGGTCCTGGACCAGCGCCAGGCGGCCCGGGACCGCAAGGACTACGCCACCGCGGACGCCATCCGCGACCGGCTCGGCCTGGCCGGGCTGGCGATCGAGGACACCCCGTCCGGCCCCCGCTGGACGGTCGACCAGTAGGCCCCGCCCACGGGCGGGACCGGCGAACCAGTAGCCCCGGCCACGGGGCGAGCGTGGGCCGCAGCCGGTGCACCACCGGCTACGGCCCATCCTCATGACGAACCTCAAGACGTAGAAGAGACAGGAAGTACAGCCATGGCCGGCAACAGCCAGCGCAGGAACCGCCGCAACCCCGGGTCGAAGAAGGGCGCGAGTGTCGGTACCGGCGGCCACAGCCGGAAGGCACTGCAGGGCAAGGGCCCGACCCCGCCCGGCGAGGCGCGCAAGGGACACCCCAAGCAGCGCGCCGCCAACGCCGCGATCAAGCGCGAGCGGGACGCCAAGTCCCGCGCCGGCATGCGCCGGGCCGGCGGGGCCGGCCGCGGCGGGCGCGGCGGCGCGGGTGCCGCCGAGCTGGTGGTCGGCCGCAACTCGGTGGTCGAGGCCCTGCAGGGCGGCGTGCCGGCCAACGCGCTGTACGTGATGCAGTTCATCGACACCGACGACCGGGTCCGCGACGCGTACCAGGCCGCCAACGAGCGCGGCGTCCCGCTCATGGAGGCCCCGCGCGCCCAGCTCGACCAGATGACCGGCGGCCTCAACCACCAGGGCCTGGTCCTGCAGGTCCCGCCGTACGAGTACGCGCACCCGGACGACCTGGTCGCCGATGCCGCCGAGGCCGGCGAGGACGCGCTGATCATCGCGCTGGACGGGGTCACCGACTCGCGCAACCTCGGTGCCGTCGTCCGCTCCGCCGCCGCCTTCGGCGCGCACGGCGTGGTCATCCCCGAGCGCCGCGCCGCCGGCATGACCGCGGGCGCCTGGAAGACCTCGTCCGGCGCCGCAGCCCGGCTGCCCGTCGCCCGTGCGACCAACCTGACCCGCGCCCTGGAGGCCTACCAGAAGGCCGGCCTGATGGTGGTCGGCCTGGCCGCCGACGGCGAGGCCGAGATCGGCGACCTGGACGCGCTCACCGGCCCGGTGGTCGTCGTCGCCGGCTCCGAGGGCAAGGGCCTCTCGCGGCTGGTCTCCGAGACCTGCGACATCCGGGTCCGCATCCCGATGCCCGGTCAGACGGAGTCGCTGAACGCCGGTGTCGCCGCCGGCATCGTGCTGTACGAGGCCGCCCGGCTGCGCGCCCGCCGCTGACCGGCGGCGCAACCCGTGACCGTTCCGTCCGGAACGGACAGCTTCGTGGGAGGAACCGATCGGGTCCGGCCGGGCCCGATCGGTTTTCTCATGATCACTTCAAATCCACGCCCGGAATCCACCCGGGAGAGTGTCCTCCGGGCCGGTCACCCGGTTAGAGGGGTGTGGACACCAGAACACCTCGGCGCCCGGGACAGGGCGGCACGGCGGGGATAGACCCCGGACCGGGCCTCAGCACGGTCAGGGTGCCGTCCGATCCCGCGAAGCTCAGCAGCACCCAGGCCAGCTTCCGCATCCGGCTCGCCGCGCCGGTGGCCCCCATGATCGACGTGCCGGTCGGCGCGGCCTTCGGGGACCCGTACGGCATCCAGGCGGGCGCGGCCGGCTTCGGTGCCCGCCCCCTCGTCACGCCGCAGGTCGTGGTGCCGAGCGCGCAGATCCCCGCCCTCGCGGGGGCCGGCGGCGGCGCGCCCCGGCGCAAGGGCCGGGTCACCACCGTCACCTGGAGCGGCCAGGCGGCACCGGGCGACATGGCGGCCACCCGGCTGCTGGAGGCCGTCCGGCTCACCACCGTCCCCGCCCCGGCGGGCGCCCCCGGCAGCGGCTCCGCGGGCGGCCTCGGCGCCACGGCCCCGGGCGACGAGACCCAGCCGCTGCACGCCGTGCCGCGCCAGGCGGGCCCGCCCCCGCTGCCGTACGAGCCGGTCACCCGGGGCTGGACGCCCAGCGGCGAGCTGCCAGAGGTCTCCGCCACCGCGGGCCCGGCCGACGCCCGGCACGCCTGGTACCCGGGCCGCCGGGTCGACCTCGGCCTGGTGCTGCTGCCGCTGCGCGTCGTGCTCGGCTCGCTCTCCGTCTACGCCGGCTTCAGCAAGCTCTGCGACCCGGTGTACTTCGACGGCGGCGAGCGCGGCTCGATGATGCGCTGGCTCTCCTCGCTGCACCCCTGGAAGGTCGCCGAGCCGCTGCTCGCGTTCGCCATGAACCACCCGGTCGGTGCCGGGCTGGGCGTGGCGTTCACCGAGATCGTGGTGGGCGTCCTGACCGTCCTGGGCCTCTGGCAGCGGGCGGCGGCGGCCGCGGCGATGACCCTCTCCGCGGCACTGCTGTTCACCGTCAGCTGGCGGTCGGTGCCGGTGTACGACGCCCCCGACCTGATCTTCCTGGCGGCATGGAGCCCGCTGCTGATCGCCGGGGCGCCGTTCGGTTCGCTGGACGGCCGGATCGCCCTCGACGCCTGGCGCCGGTACGGCCCCGACGCGCCGCAGGCCGTCCGCCGGCGGGTGCTGCGGCGCAGCTCCGTGGTGGCCGCGGTGGTCGTCGGACTGACCCTGCTGATCGGGTCGATGCTCGGTGCGGCCGTCCGCACCGGCGGCGCCACGGGCCCGGCGCCGGTCAAGCCGCCGACCGACTTCGGCTCCCCGCTCTGGCCGGGCAACGGCACCGGCAGCTCGCCGTCCCCTTCGCCGAGCCCCTCGCCGTCGCCCAGCCGGTCGACCTCGCCGTCGCCCTCCGGGAAGTCCTCGCCGTCCTCCTCCTCGACCAAGGGCGGCAAGGCCAAGTCGAGCAGGTCGGGCAGCACCGCCGGCAGCAGTGGCGGACCGGGGCGGTCCGGCAGCACCCGCGGCACCTCCTCGGGGGGTACGGGCGGCGGTTCCACCCCGCGGCCCGGCAGCAGCGCCGGCCTGATCGGCGGCGTGCTCGGCAGCGCCCCGCTGGGCGGCCTCACCCCGCTCGGCATGGACCGTCCGTCCGGGCCGGCGGCCACGGCCTGAGGCCCGGGCAGCACGGAGCACGGCGGAGGGGCCTCCCACCCGGGGTGGGAGGCCCCTCCGCCGTGCTGCTGCGGGCGGTGGGCGGTCAGTCGTCGGTGGGGCGGCCCGCCGCGGCGAGTTCCTTGGCGGCCTCCGTGAGGTCCTTCACGGTGTCGATCGCCCGCCAGTAGCAGCCCTGCGGCAGCTGGTAGCCCGCCAGCTGCTTGGCCCGCGCCAGCTGCGGGAAGGTCGTCCGCTCGTGGTCGCCCACGTCGGGCAGCAGCGCCCGGAACGACGGCCCGAAGACGTACAGGCCGGCGTTGATGAGGAAGGGCGAGGGCGGCGCCTCGACGAAGTCCAGCACGTTGCCGAACCGGTCGGTCTCCACCGCCCCCCACGGGATCCGCGGCCGCGCCAGCGCCAGGGTGGCCACCGCGGCCCGCTCGTGGTGGAAGGCGGCCATCTCGCGCAGGCTGAACCGCGTCCAGATGTCGCCGTTGGTGGCGAACCAGGGCTCGTCCGGCCGCGGCAGAGCGGCGGAGGCGTACTTGAGGCCGCCGCCGCGGCCCAGCGGCTCGTGCTCGACGACCGTGCGGACCCGCACCGGCAGGTCGGTGCCGTCCAGCCACTCCTGCAGGACCTCGGCGAGGTGGCCGCAGGAGATCACCACGTCGGTGACGCCCTCGGAGGCCAGCCAGGACAGTTGATGGCCGACGATCGGGATGCCCGTGCCCGGGATCTCCACCAGCGGCTTCGGACGGTCGTCGGTGTACGGGCGGAGCCGGGAGCCCTGCCCGCCGGCCAGGATCACCGCCTGGGTCACGGCGGGTGCGGCGGCGAGGGTGACGGGGTCGGCGGCGGCCGCGAGCTCCGCGGCCCGGTCGGCGGGCGTCTGGTCAGCGGTCATAGCCAGAACAATAGGGTCCGCGCGGAGCGCGCCCCACGGGTTCGGCGCCACTGCACCCGAACGTGCCGCCGGGCCCGGGCGTTCCGACGCGCCGGCGGCGTCTCACTGCCGCGCAGGGAGACGCGGGGAGATGCAGGGAGACGCCGCGAGCGCCGCGCCCGTCGGTACGGGAGGGCGCGGCGCTCGCGGGGGGTCGGACGGGGCCGGGGTGCAGGGCCGGGGGCGCTCCCCGGCGGTGCCGGTTCCGGTGGTGCCGGTGGTGCCGGTGGTGCCGGTGGTGCGGGTCGGGTGACGGTCAGGCGGTGACGCCGGCGGCGAAGGAGCCGTCGCAGACCGGGCGGGCGAAGGAACGGGCCCGCTGCACGTCGCCCTGGTACTTGCGGACGGCGGCCCGGCCGAGCTCCGAGGCGAGCTCGGTGCAGTACGGCGTCAGCGAGGGCTTCTCGCGCATGGTGCGCTCCAGCAGGTCCAGCGCGGTGCCCGGGTTGTGCGCGTCGAGCTCGTTGAGCAGGTCGGTGCGGAGGGCGTCGCGCGGGCTGTCGGCGGAACCGGCGGAGGTGCGGCCGATGCTGCCGTCGCTGCTGGACGCCGCGACCACCTGCTGGTCGAGGCCCGTCGGAGGAGCCCACGGAACCCGGGTCACGGCGAGAGTGCCGGTGGTCACCAGGATCACCGGCAGGGTGAGGGCCACGGTCTGGCCGATACGGCGTAGGAGCTGCTTCACGCCACAGGAGCGTAGCGACGAGTCGCCGAAAGGTCGCGCTCCGTTACACCAATGAGTGACCGGTGTCCTGATTTGTTCCGTCGCGTGGTTGACGGGCGGGCGGCCGGACGGGTGGTCGGGGCCGCGCGCCCGCCGCCGGGACCTCCCCGGAGGCCGCCGGACGCGCCGGAGCCCCGGCGGAACGGTGTCCGCCGGGGCTCCGGTCGTGCTGCGGTGGGCGTGCGGCCCGGTCACCCGGGCCGTCGGCTCACTTGCTCAGGCGCAGGCCCGTGCTGGTCGAGAAGACGTGGGTCTCGCCGCCGGTCGGGACCACGTGGATCGTCTCGCCCTTCTGCGGGACCTGACGGCCGTGGACGCGCACGACGATGTCGGTGTCGTCGCCGCCGATCTTGGTGGTGCCGTAGACGTAGCCGTCCGCGCCGAGCTCCTCGACCACGTTGACGGTGACCGCGACGCCCTCGATGCCGCCGCCGGAGACGATCTCGAAGTGCTCCGGGCGGATGCCGACCGTGACGGTCTTGTCGGTGCCGGCGCCGGCCAGGTCCTCGCGGGAGATGTTGATGACCGAGCCGCCGAACTTCACGCCGCCGTCGACCAGCGGGACCTCGACGAGGTTCATCGCCGGCGAGCCGATGAAGCCGGCCACGAAGACGTTGGCGGGCTTGTCGTACATGTGGCGGGGGGAGTCGACCTGCTGCAGCAGACCGTCCTTGAGCACCGCGACGCGGTCGCCCATGGTCATGGCCTCGGTCTGGTCGTGGGTGACGTAGACCGTGGTGATGCCCAGGCGGCGCTGCAGGCCGGCGATCTGGGTACGGGTGGAGACGCGGAGCTTGGCGTCCAGGTTGGACAGCGGCTCGTCCATGAGGAAGACCTGCGGCTCGCGGACGATCGCGCGGCCCATGGCGACGCGCTGGCGCTGACCGCCGGAGAGCGCCTTCGGCTTGCGGTCCAGGTACTGGGTGAGGTCGAGGATCTTCGCGGCCTCCTCCACCTTCTGGCGGATCTCGGCCTTCGACACGCCCGCGATCTTCAGGGCGAAGCCCATGTTGTCGGCGACGGTCATGTGCGGGTACAGCGCGTAGTTCTGGAACACCATCGCGATGTCCCGGTCCTTCGGCGGCAGGTGGGTGACGTCGCGGTCGCCGATGCGGATGGCGCCGCCGTTGACGTCCTCCAGACCGGCCAGCATGCGGAGGCTGGTCGACTTGCCGCAGCCGGACGGGCCGACCAGGACGAGGAACTCGCCGTCCTCGACGTGCAGGTCCAGGGCGTCGACGGCGGGCTTGTTGCCGCCGGGGTACAGGCGGGTCGCCTTGTCGAACGTGACAGAAGCCATGGCTGTGCTCTCCTTCACCGGCAGGAACGTGCCGGACGATCCGAGTAAAGGCTGGATTGTCGGTACCGGGTCGCCGCGTTCAGGAGTCGAACGGGGGCCGGTCCCTCCGCGACCGTACCCGGACGTTCATCGGCTTGTCAGCCCCCGCCGGTGGCCGAATTCGGCATCGGTCCGATCACAACCAGGACACATCGCGCAAATCGCCCGCCCGGCACACCGCCCCACCGGCCAAAACCGACGGCGCCGCCCGGCACCGGCCCGCTACACTGCCCGTGGTACCGCAGTGGTTTGCCGCTGACGGTCACCGTGCCTCCTTAGCTCAGCTGGCCAGAGCACCGCTCTTGTAAAGCGGGGGTCGTCGGTTCGAACCCGACAGGGGGCTCGCCCATATCGGCAGGTCAACGGCCTGCCGAACGCGAAAGGCCCCGGACCGGCGACGGTCCGGGGCCTTTCGACATCTCAAAGTGACATCAGCGGGCGGGGGCGCCGGCGCTTCAACAGCCGGTCCATGTGGCTCATGGCCTCCCGCTGGTTCGCCTGCACCACATGCGCGTAGATCTCCATCGTGACCGCGATCTGGCTGTGCCCGAGGATCGCCATCAGGTCCCGCGGCTGCACGCCAGCCGCGGCGAGCAGGGGCGCGCAGCCGTGCCGGGTGTCGTGCAACCGGACCGGCGGCAGTGCCTCGGCCGCCGAGATCCGGGTGAACGACCGACTGAGGTTCCGCGGCTCCACCGGCCGCCCGCTTGAAGTGGTGAACACGAAGCCCGACACCTGCCAGCCTTGCCCGTCGGCCAGGCGTCGGCGCCGCTGCTCGGCCTGCCGCATCCGCTGCCACCGCAGCGGCGCCACGCACATCAGGGGCAGCGGGATCACCCGCATCCGCCGGGACTTCGGGCTGTCCGCGTACAGCTCGCCGCCGATCCGCTGGAGTTGCTGGCGGACTGTCAGGGTTCGCTTCTCCAGGTCGATGTCGCGCCAGTGCAGTCCCAGGATCTCGCCGCGCCGCAGGCCGAGCGCCACGGCCAGGACGAACGCCGGGTACAGCGGGTCGGTGCGGGCCCCCTCCAGGAACAGCAGGGTGTCGCCGAGGCTCCACGGCCGGGTCTCGCGGTACTGAACGCGCGGTGCCTGCACCAGCTTGGCCACGTTGCGCGTGATCAGCTCGTCCCGCACTGCCGCCGACAGCGCGGTTCGCAGCACCAGGTGAGACTCCTTGGCGGTGGCCGCGGACACCTTCTTGGTCGCGGTGGCGATCATGTCGCGCGTCAGACTTTGTGGCAGGACTCGTTTCTTGCAGGTCCTGTTGCTTGAAGGAGTCTGACCGATCATGGTGAGACCACCGGCGCTCCCGCCGGAGGAGAAGGTCCGGATCGTGCTGTCGATCCTGGCCGGTGATGACCGTCGCCGAGGCCGTGCGACGGGCGAAGGTGTCCGAGCAGCCGATCGGGACCTGGAAGCGCCAGTTCCTGGAGTCCGGCCGGGCTGGCCTCGCCGGCAAGTCCGGCCCCAGCACCCGGGAACAGCAACTCGAGGCCCAGGTGGCGGACTTGACCCAGGCACTGGGTGAGGCCGCAGTCGAGTTGCGGGTGTGGAAGAAGTCCGCGGAGGGCCGGCTGGGCCCTTCGAGGACCTCGAGGTGATCCGCACCGAGGCGGGCATGCCGACCGCGAGGTTCTGCCGCCTGATCGGCGTGCCCGAGCGGACCTGGCGCCGCCACCAGTACCGCGCCCGCCATGGAGCGCAGACCAGAGGTCCGTGGCCGCGCCCGGCCCGCGAGGGCGTCCGGCAAGCCGCACGCCGGCACGCGCTCGCGCATCGCAGGTCACCGTGCTGCGACTGCTGCGGGACGAGGGCCGGCTGCTGGAGGCGAACTACCAGCGGGAACGGCGGCAGCTCGCCGCTCGCCGCAAGGCCGCCTTCGCGACCGAGCCGACCGGCCCGAACCAGGTCCGGCAGCTGGAATTCTCCGAGTTCGAGACCGCCCCGGGCGGACCCGGCGGCTCGCGGGCTGCCGGGACTACTGGTCGAAGTACGAGCTCGGCCGGCACGTCTCGCCCACCGCGAACCAGCACGACGCGATCGCTGCGATCGAACTCGTCTTGAGGGAAGCGGAGTTGCTGTCGGGAAAGCCGCTGGCCGAGCTCGCCCCGCGCGACGCGGACGGCACCGTGCTGCCGCTGGTCACCATCGTCACCGACAACGGCGGACCGTTCCGTTCGTTCCGATTCGAGGCGTTCATCGCCACCCGCCCCGAACTGCGGCACGTCCGCACCCGGGTCCGCACCCCGGGCCAGAACGGCTCACGCGAGCGCGGCTTCGGCTCGCTGAAATACGAGGCGCTGTTCCTGGAAGAGATCCCCGACGCCCTCGACCTGGTCCGCCACGCCGAGGACTACCGGCGCGAGTACAACACCGTCCGGCCCCACGAGGCCCTCACCCGGAACCGACCCCACGACGTGCACACCGGCCTCGCGGACCCGCTCGTCCCCAACTTTCCCGAACCCGAAAACCCGCCAACTGCTTGACGCGGGACACGGCCAGGTGGGAGCCGCGGGAAGTCGGAGCTGCGCTACCGCTTGACGCGACTCCGGACGGCGAGGACGGCGAGGGCAAGAAGGACTGGTTCGAGGATCCGGGACGCCATCTCGATGAAGGTGCCTGTGGTGGTGAGGTACTGGCCCGAGGAACGAAAGACCACCGAGTTCACGACGACGCGGGCAGCGCTCTCCGCCCGCTGGGCAGTCAGGCGCTGGTACATGGGGCCGGTGAGCACGGGGTCGGGGCTTTCGGTGGTCAGGGCGATGGTGCCCCCGGTGAGGCTGCCGACGCTGTGAGGCATGGGGGCATTCGTGGGCAATCCCCACAGGACAAGCGTCAGTACAGTGACGGCCATGGCCACCCCCAGACAGGCTAGGGCACGGGAAGCGCGCAGTCCGTAGCCGGAGATCAGCCAGTAGGCCCACAGCAGTCCTCGTTCACCGGCGGGTGTCCCGGCCCGATTATGGCGGCGCATCTCCATCTCGCCGTAGTAGAAGTCCGCTGCGCCGGGCTCGTTCTTGCCATCCTCGAATGTCTTGCGCAGCTGCCGATAGATCGCGGCCACATCGTCCAGCCCAGGGGCGAGACCGGGATCGGGATGATGCGGACTGCTCTGCCATCCACGCGGCGGGGCCGGGTTGCCAGCCATCAGCGCGCGCCAGTGGTGCTCTTCGGCCACGGTGCGTCGGCGGGCCCACCGGCACGGCCAGATCTTGTGACGCCAGTGGATACCGCTCGGAGTGCGAGCGAAGGTGCAACGGCCTTCCAGGCGGAGCTGATCGAGATGGAAGGTACCGACGAAGAGGCAAGCCGACAGGTCGGTCCCAGCCAGGACCAGATGCGCAGCGTCCACTCCTCGGATGGATACCACCCGCACGTCGGGGTCGTGGCCGCACAGCATGCCCTCGTCTGATGCTTTACCTGCTGTGGTGGAGAACGGGGCCGGCATGGCCGTGACGGCAACCGGGGACGACAGCACAGCGTCAGTGAGGTCGACGGTGGCGTAGCGCAGCCGCAGGGTGGCTGTCGACTTCCAACGTGTCCGCGCGCAGCTCAAATGCTGTGCCGCGACTTCCATCGTCACTGGCGCCTCGAACAGCGCGCCGGAGACATCAACCGTCTCCCCGCACACGAGCGGACCGAGCAGCGGAACGTTTGCCAAGAAGATCGCCCCGCTGAACGTGGCGGTGCCGGCGACTGCCGCACCGCCGAAGCAGGTAGGGCCAGTGAACGTCGTCCTGGCGAACCCGGCGTCGCCGGCAAACCTCGCGTCGCCGAACTCGGCGGGGCCCGTGAACGTGGCTTCGCCGAACCCGGCATGCCCGGTGAACGTCGTCCTGGTGAATCCGGCGGCACCAGTGAACATGGTCCTGCCGAACCCGGCGGTACCTCTGAACATCGCCTCGCCGAACCCGGCGTTGCCTGTGAACGTCACTCCACCGAACCAGGCATGCCCGCCGAAAGCCGCGCCACCGAACCAGGCGTCACCGCCGAACGTGGCCCCGCCGAAGAAGGCAGTGCTGCTGAACGTCGCCTCACCGAAGCCCACGATGCCGGCCGACGCCGCCCTGCTGAACCCGGCATGCCCGGTGAACGTTGCGAGCCGGAACCTGGCTTGGCCGAACGTCACATTGTCGAACCTGGCAGTTCCAGCGAAGGTGGCCTCGTCGAACGCCGCGATACCCATGCTTGGCTGCCCGGTGACGGGATCGAGGAGAGCGTGGAGGAGGGCTCGGAGGAGTGGTTCGGTAAAACGGGTACCGCGGTGGTCGATGTCATCCCCGGGAGCCAGGGCAGCTAGGTAGGCGTGTCGGTCGCTCTCGGACACATGGGCCAGGCATGCGGTCTGGCCGGGGAGTTGCGCGCCCGGGCAGCCGCTCGGATCATTCGCGGCCTCTGGGCTGTGCCCACAACGGGCCCACGAAGATGAGGACCGCGTCAGAGATGGTGGCGTTGTCATGGTCTGGACTCCACCGGCTCACCGGCATTTGGCTGGCACGCCGCATCTGGTCCTGGCAGCGGACATGACTTGCCGTTGTCTGTCCTCGAAGTCCGGTCCGAGAATTCTGTAGCAGAATCCGCCTTCGCCGTCGAGAGGTCATTGCCGGCCTCCGGTTTAATCTATACCTCTTGGCCGTGGCCGCCGATGGCAGAGGAGTGCGGGACGGGATCAGGCGCCCACGTGGTTGAATACCGGGTAAATCTTGGGTTGCACGTCCGGGGCGCCGATCTCTTCGAGAATCGGCATGATGATCTGGCCGAACTGCTGAAACGCTTCCTCGGACTCCCAGATGTCGATGGCGATCCAGCCGTTAGGCGTAGGCGCAGCAGTGTGCGAGATGAGACCAGGAACGGGCCAGTCCGCCGGACTCTTGACGGGGCCGCGGCCGCCGGTCAATCTGTCCGATCCCTGTTCGTAGGTTGCTTGGGTCATGCCGGGGACTTCAAAAATTGCAAGGACTGCCATAATGCGCTCCTTCGCGGAAGCCTGCCGAGCCCGTTCAGTCGACCATCCATGCAGGTTCACTGCACGTCGGTCTGAGCCGTACGGGTACGCATAGTGCGCGGACCAGATGGAGCAGGATCCACTTCGGCATGCTGCCGTGCAGCAAGCGAGAGCAGGGGGATCCCCGGGCTCGCTTGCGGGCCGACCGAGTCGGCTTTCCCTTTCTCCTTAAAGCTGGCTTCTATAACGCGCACCTCCCGCACACAAACAGTCATGCACATTTACGGCGCTGGCTAGACCTCGCGGCATCCGGTTGATCGCTGCGCGTCAGCGGGGCTGGCCCTCGGTCTGAAAATTCGAACGGTCACACTCGCTGCCGCGAGGGGGAACGACATCAGTTGCTGACACCAACGCGAGGGGATGCTGAGCGACCGTCTGGCGCAGGCGGCGATAGACGATGCCGTGACGGGGACATCCGACCCAGTGTGGCTGAATGCTTGATCGGGCTTGTTGCAGCGGTCAGGTGCACTTCACCGTCGTGGTGAACAGGGAGACCGCGGTGACCTTGCCGGCGGCGGTGGCGAAGACCATCTCCCAGCCCGGGGCGTCGGCGAGGTGGCGGCTGTACCCGCCCTCGACGGGTTCGGCGTCCGGGTAGGCCTTCTTCAGGTCCGCCTCGGAGGTGCCGGCGCCGATGCCTTCGGCGGTCCGGGCCTTCGGCGGGGCGACGAGCTGCTTGAGCTGTCCGGTGGTGCCGAACTTGGCTCCGCCGGCCGCCTCGAAGGCCTTCTGGCTCTCGGCGATCAGCTTCGTCTCCTCGGCGACGGCGGCGGCCGACTCGGCGAGCTGCCGGGCGAGTTCGGCCGACTTGCGGGCATCCGTGGCCGCTCCGGACCCGCCCGCCGTGTCGCCGGTCCCCTCGGTCTTCCCGGTCTTCGCCGTGACGGCCTTCTCGGCCGCGATCACGGCCGGGTCGGGAGCCGAACCGTCCGCGTACCCGAAGAGGCCGCACCCGGTCGGGGCGGACATCGGTTCCGTCCGCAGGGCCCCGCCGGCCAGGGCCGCGTCCTTGGTGGTGCCCGGTCCGAGACCCCGGTAGCCCTTCGGCCCGAAGACCTCGTCCCGGGCGGCGGCGTAGCCCTTGCCCGCGTCCCGGCCGGAGCCGGAGCAGGCGGTGCCGCCGGCGATCACCGCGGCGGCGGCCAGCGCGGCGCACAGCAGCCGCACGCCGCCTCCGCGGTGCGGGACCGGCCGCCCGGGCACCCGGAACGGAGGCGTGGTCTGCTGCAGGGCGTGCGTCATGGAGGAACCTCGTGGTGCAGGGGAGCGGAAGGCCGCCGGGCGGTCCCGCCCGGCCCGCCGGGGACGGCGGCGCCGCCACCCGCGCCACCCGGCGCGGTGTCCCGGTGGCCCGGGGTGACCGGCCGAGAGCCTGCCAGATGGTTCGAGGACGCCTCAAAGGGTTTGTTCGATCACCGGGGACGGGCGGCGCCGGGTTGGGCGCGCCGGGGGCCGCCCGGCGGTCGTACGGTGGACGAGGGGCCGTAGACGCCTGGCGGCAGGCGTGAGACCCACGGGAGGTCGCGATGCCCGGTTCTGTCACGATCGGCCACACCGACGCGCTGGTGATGCTGAGCCACGACGACGCCCAACGGCTGTCGACGATGCTCGGGGAGATGGCGCACATGCTGGAGTCCTCCGGCGCGAGCCGGCTCGGCGACGCCCAGGTCGACGAGCTCTGCCGCGGCCGGGAGGCGTCCCGGGAGGCGTCCCGGGAGGAGCTCACCGGCTGGTGCCGGAACCTCTCGCAGTTCCTGGCCGAACACCTGTGATCCGACGCCCCGGGCCGGACTGACGCGGGACCGGTGCCGGTCCCGCCGCCCGGGGCGGCGATCAGCCTGCGCCCGCGCGCGCGGCGAGCGCGTCCAGCACGGCGTCGACCTCGGCGCCGACGGCGGCCAGGGCGGCGGTCGGATCCGCCGCCCTGGCCAGCAGCATGCCCGCTTCGCAGAGCGCGCCCAGCAGCAGGTGCGTGCGGATCTCCGGGTCGCTGCCTGGCGATGCCGCGGCGAGGCCGCGGCGGAGCAGCGCGGTGGAGTGCTCGGCCTCGATCGCGCGGACCTCGTCCCAGCCGAGCACGGCGGGCCCGTCGAGCAGCAGGATCCGCCGGGCTGCCGGGTCGAGGCAGCCGCGGAGGAAGGCGTGGCAGCCGGCCCGGACGGCGGCCCAGGGCGCGAGGCCGGCGGCGGCCCCTGCGAGGCCGCGGGCGCGCTCCTCCTCGGCGCGGGCGAAGACGGCGCGCAGCAGCGCGGGCTTGCCGTCGAAGTGGTGGTAGACGGCGCCCTTGGTCAGGCCCGCGGTACGGGCGATGCCGTCGATCGAGGTGGCGGCGTAGCCGGCCGTGCCGAAGTGCTCGGTGGCCGCGTCGACGATCTGCCGGGTGGTCGCCCCGGACCGGTCCGCCTGGGTGCGTCTCATGGATCCGCCGTCTCCCGCCTCGGTGTTGACACGCATACTAGCGGTACGTAAGTTACCTACCCAAGGTACGTACTTCGAGTATGCAACTGAGGGGGTGGACCGTGGCCGATGGGCACCGGGACTTCGTGGAGCGCTGGGCGGCCTTCTGGGCCGCACCGGATCCGGCCGGGCTGGACGGGCTGAGCGCGCCGGACATCGTGCTGGAGTGGCCGGGACGCGAGGAGCCGATCCGCGGGCTCGACGCGTGGCGGCAGCAGGTCGCCGGAGCGCTCGCGCGCTTCCCCGGCCTCGTGCTGGAGGTCGTCGCGGACGCCGCCGACGGCGACACCTCGTTCGTCGCCTGGCGGGCCGCGGCCTCCGTGGACGGCCGCGCGGTGCACTGGCAGGGCGTGGACCGGATGGAACTGCGGGACGGCCTGGTCGTGCGGTCCGTGGTCGTCTTCGACACGGCGCCCCTGCGGGCCCCGGCCGCGGGGTAGGTTCGCCGGTATGGAGCCGCTGTCCTGGATCGACGTGCCGACCCCGCTGCCGACCGGCCCGATGCGGCTGGCGGTCACCCCGACGGGCGTCGCGGCGGTCTCGTACGCGGGCGTCCCGGCGGCCGCCACGGGGGCGCCGGAGTGCACCGACCGCCGGGTGGTCGAGGCGGTGACCGGGCAGCTGGCCGAGTACTTCGGCGGCGGCCGGCGGGTGCTGGAGCTGCCGATCGACTGGCGCCTCGCCACCGGGCCGCACCGCGTGGTGCTGGAGCGGCTGGTGGCGGACGTCGGCTACGGGCGGACCATCACCTACGGCGAACTAGCCGCCCGCAGCGGGGTCTTCGAGGACGTCGCCGAACCCGGCCTGGCCGCCCGCACGGTCGGGCAGATGATGGGCGCCAACCCGCTCGCCCTGCTGGTGCCGTGCCACCGCGTGGTCGCCTCCGACGGCCTGGGCGGGTTCGGCGGCGGACCGCAGGGGCTGGAGACCAAGCGCTGGCTGCTCACCCTGGAGGGCGTGCTGCCGCCCACGCTGGACTGGGACGGGCCGGTCGGCTGACCGGCCGGTCCCCGCACGTCGCCGCGGCCGGGGGTCAGACGGCGGCGGCCGCCGCCCCGAGCTGCCAGTCGTGGGTGCGCTGCCGCGGCAGCACCGGCTGGATGCCGGAGACCAGGGTGTACTCGGTGTCGAGCAGGTCGGCTGCGAAGGCGGTGGACGGGGTCTCGCCGAGCGCCAGCTGCACCGCCGTCCAGGGCAGGTTGAGCCCGCAGAGCCGGAGCTGGTGCAGCCCGCCGGAGGGGCGGGTGTTGACGTCGAGCACGACCGGGCGGCCGTGGTGGTGCCGGTACTGCACGTTGGAGAGGTAGGAGACCCCGAAGGTCTCGACGAGCCGGCGGGTGGGCTCCAGGTACCGCGGTTCGGTGGTGAAGGTCCGGCGGCGCCGGGTCTTCGTCCGGCCGACCGCGGCGAGCAGCCGGCCGTCCGGGGAGGTGAGGCAGTCGACCGAGACCTCCGGGCCCTCCAGCAGCGGCATCACCAGCAGGTCGGCCGGCTCGGGGCTCTGCTCCAGGGCGTTCAGCACCTGGTCGAGCTGGACGCTCGCGTCGGGGAAGCCGGCGAGCCGGCGCAGGCTGAACGGCTCCCTGGTGAGCACCCGGAAGCCCTCGCCGCCGGCGCCCGAGGCCGGCTTGAGGCAGGCGGTCGAGCCCTCCGCCTCGATCTCCTCGACCGCGGCGAGCAGCTCGTCGGCGGTGCGGACGTGCCGCCACAGCGGCACCGGCAGGCCGGCCGCGGCCATCGCCGCGTAGCCGTCGGCCTTGCTCTCGAATACGGCGATCGCCGCGGCGGACGGGCACACCAGCGCGGTGCCGATCGCCTCGAAGTCGCGCCTGCGCAGGGATATCGCGAGTTGGCCCAGCCGGGGGAGGAAGACGTCTATGCTGTGCCGGGCACAGAATTCCAACGCGAATTCCACATAGGCCTCGGGGGAGAGGCCTTCGGGTTCGAGCGATCCGAAGTCCGCGGCGGCGAGCACCGGAGAGTCCGGGTCGACGTGTGTGGCATGGATCTCGACCGGGCGCGGAGCGGCGCGCAACAGGTCGATGAAGAAGACGTTCTCGGCGTAGGTACGGTTCAGCCAGACGCGAACGGGGGCGCTCACGGGGGTCTCCCTGGAAAAGGGCGCAACGGTGGGAGGGCGCGGTCGGGCGGCCTGCCTGCCGGCGTCTTGCCGCGCTCTTGAGGTGGCACCTTAGCGCCCGGGCCGGGCCGGGCGAACGGGGGGTGGGGTGTTGTGGTGGCGATCGGTCAACATTCCCGCGCACCAGCCTAGTTGATGATCGATGACGGGACCGTGACGTCGGGTTCCGGCATGTTGCGGTCAGATGAATTCGGCGCCGGCCGGGCCGGGCGGTGCGGCGGGTGGCCCGGCGGCGATGGGCGTGCTCATGACGGCCGCGGGCCGCGGCGGCGCCGGTGCGGTGTTCGGCCGACGGTGCGCATTTTCGAGTGCGTGCTCTATTCGTACTATTTGCAGGTTTCAATTGACCACTCGTACGAGTGATTGCGGACGGGGCCGAACGGGCGTCAGCATATTTCGACAAAGCGACACGTCCGGTGTGCGCACGCTCAGCGCGAAGGGTTCCTCGATGTCGACCGAAACCAGCACCGGTGTTCCTGCGCAGGGGGGCGGGTCGCAGTCGCGGCAGCAGTCCAGCCTGAGCACGGCCGGTGCGCGGAATCTGGCCAGCACCAGCAAGTCGGCACCCCAGATGCAGGAGATCAGCTCGCGCTGGCTGCTGCGGATGCTCCCCTGGGTGCAGGTCTCCGGCGGTACGTACCGGGTGAACCGCAGGCTCAGCTACGCGGCCGGCCGCGGCCGGGTCGCCTTCGCCCGCACCGGCTCGCGGGTCGAGGTCGTGCCACCCTCGCTGCGCGAGCTGCCACTGCTGCGGGACGTCCGGGACGACGCCCTGCTCGCCGCCCTGGCCGCCGGCTTCGGCCAGCGGGAGTTCCGGGCCGGTGAGCAGCTGGCCGCCGCGGGCGACCCGGTCGGCGAACTGCTGCTGATCGCGTACGGCAAGGTCGAGCGGCACGGCACCGGACGCTACGGCGACGCCACCGTGCTCGGCTCGCACGCCGACGGCGACCACCTGGGCGACGAGGCGCTGCTCGACGCGGACGCCCGCTGGCCGGCCGGCCTGCGCGCCACCACGGCCGGCACCCTGCTCGCCCTGCCCCGCGCCGCCTTCGAGCAGGTCGCGGCCGCCGCACCGGAGCTGCGCGAGCGCGTCCGGGCCCTCGCCGAGGGCGGTCGGCGCCCGCAGAACAAGCACGGCGAGGCCGCGATCGGGATGTCCGCGGGCCACACCGGCGAGCACGAGCTGCCGGCGACCTTCGTCGACTACGAACTCGCCCCGCGCGAGTACGAGCTGAGCGTCGCGCAGACGGTGCTTCGGGTGCACACCCGGGTCGCCGACCTCTACAACAAGCCGATGGACCAGACCGAGCACCAGCTCCGGCTCACCGTCGAGGCGCTGCGCGAGCGCCAGGAGCACGAGCTGGTCAACAACCCCGAGTTCGGGCTGCTCACCAACGCGGACCACGGCCAGCGGATCCAGACCCGCTCCGGCCCGCCCACGCCCGACGACATGGACGACCTGCTCAGCCGCCGCCGCGGCACCCGGTTCTACCTGGCCCACCCCAGGGCGATCGCCGCGTTCGGCCGCGAGTGCAACCGGCGCGGCCTGTACCCCGGCACGGTGGAGGTGCACGGCCGCCGGGTGCCGGCCTGGCGCGGCGTGCCGGTCCTCAGCTGCGACAAGATCCCGATCGCCGACGGCACCAGCTCGATCCTGGCCATGCGCACCGGCGAGGACAAGCAGGGCGCGATCGGCCTGCACCAGACCGGCATCCCGGACGAGTTCGAGCCGAGCCTGTCGGTGCGCTTCGCCGGCATCGACGAGAAGGCCGTCATCTCCTACCTGGTCACCGCCTACTACTCCGCCGCGATCCTCGTGCCCGACGCGGTGGGCGTGCTGGAGAACGTCGCCCTGGACGGCCCGCGCGGCTGATCCGCACTCCCGCACCCGCATCGGCACGCGGACCGGCACGAGAGCACGAGAGCACGAGAGCACGACGGCACGAGGCAGGACACAGCACCACGGCACGGGCGGCGCCGCACCGCCGCCCGTGCCGTCACACCGAGGGGGAGGACCACCATGGGGATCTTCGCGCCGGAACGCGACCAGACCGACGGGAACGAGGCCGCCGACGTGCTCGCCCGCGCCCGCAGCGCCGTCGACCCCGGCCTGCGCGCCGCCGTCGACACCCTGCCGGGCTCGATGCGCCGCGTCGCCGGCTACCACTTCGGCTGGTGGGAGGCGGACGGCACGCCCGGCGCCGCCGACTCCGGCAAGGCGATCAGGCCGGCGCTGGTGCTCGCCGCCACCCAGGCGGCCGGCGGCCTCCCCGCCGCGGCCGTCCGGGCCGCAGCCGCGGTCGAGCTGGTGCACAACTTCACGCTGCTCCACGACGACGTCATCGACCGCGACCGCACCCGCCGCCACCGCCCCACCGCCTGGCGGGTGTTCGGCACCACCGAGGCCATCCTGGCCGGCGACGCCATGCACTCCCTGGCCCTCCGGGTCCTCGCCGAGGACACCCACCCCGCCGCCCCGTCGGCGGTCCGCAGGCTAGCCGACTGCGTGGTCGAACTCTGCGCCGGCCAGCAGGCCGACTGCGCCTTCGAGCAGCGCACCGACGTCACCCTGGCGGAGTGCCTCGCCATGGCCGAGGGCAAGACGGGCGCGCTGCTCGGCTGCGCCTGCGCCGTGGGCGCCCTGTACGCCGGGGCCGGCGAGGCGGCCGCGGACGTGATGGACGCCTTCGGGCGGGAGATCGGCCTGGCCTTCCAGTTGATCGACGACCTGATCGGCATCTGGGGCGATCCGGCGGTCACCGGCAAGCCGGTCGGCGCCGACCTCGCCGCCCGGAAGAAGTCCCTGCCGGTGGTGTACGCGCTCTGCTCCGGCACCGAGGCGGCGGCCGAGCTCGCCGCGCTCTACGCACTGGACCGCCCGCTCGACGCCGTCGAACTGCAGCGGGCCGCAGCCGCGGTGGAGCAGGCCGGGGGCCGCAGCTGGGCCCAGGGCGAGTCCTGCGAGCGGATGGCCTCGGCCATCGCCCACCTCGCCGAGGCCATCCCCGACCCCTCCGAGGCGGACGACCTGCTCGCCCTGGCCGAGCTCGTCACCCGCCGCTCCCACTGACGGGCCGACGCCCTCGGCGAGGAGCGGGGCAGCGGGGGCAGGGGCAACAGAGGTAGGGCGGCGGTGCGGCCCTCAGGCGCTCCCGTCCGTACCCGGTGCCCCGGCCGCGTGGGCGAGGAGCATCCGCTCCTTCTCCTCGGGGATGCCCAGGGGTGTACCACCCTGGGTGTACGGGGTGTCGCGGGGGCCGCGCCGTCCGAGCCAGGCCCAGGTGTCGCGGACGGTCTCCTCGACCGGGCGGTTGCGCAGACCGGCCTCCCGGCCGCGGGTGGTGTCGGCCTGCCAGATGCCCGCCCAGTCGGGCTGGCCGGGCGTCCACAGCGGCAGTTCCGTCCACGGCGCGACCTCGGCGGCGAGCAGCACCTCGTCGTCGACCGGGACGAACTCGGCGTCGGATCCGGTGGCTTCGGCGCAGGCGCGCAGGAAGCCGCCCATGGTGGTCCCGCCGGCCGGCCCGGTGGTGATGTACCGGCCGGTCCGGCCCTGTTCCAGCAGGCCGAGTCCGAAGGCGGCGAAGTCGCGGGCGTCGATCAGCTGCATGGCGCGGTCGGGGTCGCCGGGGAGGATCACCTGCCCGCCGCGGGCGATCCGCTCCAGCCACCAGAGCAGCCGGCCGACGTTCTCGTGCGGGCCGATCAGCAAGCCGCAGTTGAGCAGGGTGGAGTCGTCGCCGAAGTTTTCCGTCACGGCGCGCTCGCAGCCCGCCTTCAGCGCGTTGGCGGGCGGCTGGTCCGGCGGGGTGTCGGCCGGGCAGTCGAAGGTGGCGGAGGTCTCGTCGACCGGCTTGCCCGGCCAGTCGGAGAAGGCGTGGACGGAGGAGACGAAGCTGTAGTGGCCGGCCCGGCCGCGCAGCGCCCGGGCGGCCGCGGCGACGGCGTGCGGCTGCTGGCCGGAGGTGTCGACGACGGCGTCCCAGCTGCGGCCGTCCACGAGCCGGGCGAGGTCCTCCGGTCTGGTCCGGTCGCCGTGCACGGCCTCGACCCCGGGGCGGTCCGGCCCGGTGATGCCGCGGTTGAAGGTGGTGACCCGGTGACCGCGGGCCAGGGCGTCCGAGACGTAGGCCCGTCCGAGGAAGGACGAGCCGCCGAGCATGAGGATGTTCATACCGCTGACCCTCTCCGGCCCGCTCCGTCCGTACACGGGCGTTCACTCCTGGCGGAGCGGGCGGCATCGTCGGCTGCCGGCGGGTCCGACGGGTCATTAGTCTCACTCCGTACCGATTTGTCCGACGGGAGTGTGGCGGCATGGGTAATCCGGTCCTGGTGGACGAGGCCACGGTGCGGGGCACGGCGGCGGAGGCCTGGATCTGGGGGCTGCCGATGCTGGAGAACTACCGGACGCTCTACGCCCGGGCCGTCGACGACGCGGACCCCCGCCATGTCGGCGGCTTCGGCGTCTTCCGCCACTACCCGCACTCCGGCACCCCGGCCGACACCGACCTGGTCACCCCCGACGGCGACACCCCGTACTCGCTGGCCTGGCTCGACCTGCGGACCGAGCCGTGGGTGCTGGAGGTCCCGGCCGCGGACCGCTACCACGTACTGCCCCTGCACGACCTCGATACCTGCTACGTCGGCTTCGTGGGCACCCGCACCACCGGCAACGGCGCCGGCCGCCACCTCGTCCTCGGCCCGGACCACCGCGGCACGTCCGCGGAGGGCTTCGACGGCGTCCTGCAGGCCGACACCCGGCTGGTCGGCATCGTCGGACGGACCCACCTGGCCGGCCCCGAGGACGTCCCCGCGCTGGAGCAGGTCCAGGCCGGCTACCGGCTGCGCCCGCTGAGCGCCCACCTGGGCACCGAACCGCCGCCGCCCGCGCCCGACCCGGTCTGGCCGGTCTGGCGCGAGGAGGTCCTCGACAGCCTGGAGTTCTTCTCCTTCCTGGACTTCCTGCTCGGCTTCTTCCCGGTGCTGCCGGCCGATGCCGACCTGCGCCGCCGCCTCGCCGAACTCGGTGTCGGAACCGGTGACTTCGAACCGGCCGCGCTGCCCCTGGAGATCCGTGCGGCGATGGCGGCGGGCATCGCCGACGCCCGGACCCGGCTGGGCGCGGCGGTCGCCGGGAGCCACGGCTCCACCGCCCTCTTCGGGACGCGGGCCCAGCTCGGCACCGACCACCTCGGGCGGGCGATCGGCGTGCAGCGCGGCCTGTACGGACTGCCGGTCGAGGAGGTCTGGTACACCGGCTGGACCACCGACGACGGCTCCGCGGAGGAGGGCGCCACCGGAGACGGCCACGATGCCGGGCACGCCGAGGACACCGGGCACACCGGGGACACCGGGGACGTCGACGTCGCGGAGGACGCCGGATTCGACGTGGACGCCGAGTTCGGGGAGTTCGGCGAGTACGGCCGCCCGCTGGACGGTTCCGCCCGCTCCTACACCCTCCGCTTCCCGCCCGGCAGCCGCCCGCCCGCCCGGTACTTCTGGTCCGTCACCGTCTACGGGCTGCCCGACCGGTGGCTGGTCGCCAACCCGATCGGCCGGTACGCGATCGGCGACCGCACCCCCGGCCTCCTCGCCGACGAGGACGGCGGCCTGACCCTCCGCCTGCGCCACGAACGCCCCGAGGAGCCGGGCGCGTCGGCCAACTGGCTGCCCGTACCGGCCGGACCGTTCATGGTGGTGCTCCGGGCGTACGGCCCCGAGCCCACCGTCCTCGACGGCCGCTGGCAGCGACCCCCGCTGATCGCCGACCGCTGACCACCGACTGCCGCCCGTCGTCGCGCCCGGTCCGCCCCCTGCGCACGGCCGTCCGGAGAATGGCGTGCAGGCTGTAACGCCGTGCCGTGCCCGCCGCGTCCTACAGGAGGAGGCGCACGGCGGCGACAGGGGAGGAGGGGACGGGCATGGCCGGGGAAGGGCCGGGGCGCGGCGGCAGGGACGACGAGTTCCTGGAGTTCGCGGCGACCCGATCGAACCATCTCTACCGTTCCGCCTGCCTGCTGACGGGCGGTGACACCCACCTCGCCGAGGACCTCGTCCAGGAGACCCTCGGCCGGATGTACGCGGTCTGGCGCACCGGCGGCTGGCGTCCGGGCACCCGGCGGATCGACAACCCCGCCGCCTACGCCCAGGGCGTGCTCTACCGCCTGTTCCTCTCGCACATCCGGCGCCGCAGCAGCTCCGAGCGCCCGGTCGGGGACCTGCCGGACCGGGCCGCTCCGACCGGGGACTCCTCGCTGCGGGTCACCCTGATCGAGGCGCTCGCCCGGCTCTCGCCGCGGGACCGCGCCGTGCTGGTGCTCCGCTACTGGGAGGACGTCAGCGTCGAGGAGACCGCGGATCTGTTGGAGTCGAGTCCGGGTGCGGTCCGGACACAGACCTCACGGGCGCTCACCCGGCTGCGGGCCCTGATCGGCGACGCCCTCCCCGACCTCGCCCTGCGCTGACGGTGCCCGGCCCCGGCCCGAGCACCGCGCTGCCCGAACACCCCCTACGACCACACCGCACGACCACTCCGCCCGACCATCGAGAACCACCCGATCCGACTGCAGAGACGGTGAACCAGCCATGTCCGACTCACCCGAGCCACTCCCCGAGGAGGAGCTCGTCCAGCTCTTCCGGGAGGCCGGTGACGGCTTCCTGGCCGACCGCCCGCAGATCGTGCTCGCCGCGGTGGAACGCGGCCGGGCCCTGCGCCGCCGTCGGACCGCGGCCATCGTCGGAGGGACGGCGGCGCTGGCCGTCATCGCGGGCGGCGGGGCCCTGCTGGTGCCCGTCCCCGGCGGCGCCGGCCGGTCGAACCCGACGGCCGCGGACTCCGCCGCCTCGGGCATGACCGACCAGGAGATGGTGGCGGCACTCAGACCGCACCTGGACGGCTGGCGGATCGTCGACGTCCGCGGCACCGGGACGGCCGGTTCCACCGAAGCCGGAACGGCGCCCCTGGTGGAGATCACCGTGGACGACGGCCACGGTCGGGCCGGCGTCCGGACGGTGGTCTGGCACGACACCGTACGGACGGTGCTGCAGTCCACCGCCTGCCCCGAGCCCCGGCACTCCGAGGTCACCTGCGACCGGGCCGCGCTGCCCGACGGCTCCGCCCTGATGACCTGGAAGTCCGGCTACGCCGACACCGGGGCCAAGTCCTGGTGGTGCCTGCTCGCGACCCCGTCCGGCAAGCGGGTGTCGGTCACCGAGTGGAACTCCTCCGAGGCCGGCGAGACCACCAGCCGCACCGACCCGCCGCTCACGGTCGACCAGCTCCGGGTGATCGCCGCCGACCCGGTCTGGGACCGCGCGGTGGACGACACTGACACCCCGAAACGCTGACCGCACGCCACCGACCGCCCGGCGCGGCGGGGACGGCCCCGTGCCGGGCCGCGGCCTACGGGGTGGTGGCGCCGCCGGAGTGCGGCGGAGGAGCGCTGTCCCGACCCGGGGCGGGATCGCTGCCGTGGGCCGGCCCGGAACCTCCGGCGGACGGCGCCGAGCCGTCACCGGCAGGAGCGGACGCACCGCCCGACCCACCGCCACCGGTGCCGCCCGTGCTGCCTGCACTGCTTGCACTGCCCGTACTGCTCGGCTCCGGGCCCCGGCTGCCGCCGGGCCCGGACGGGCCGCCGCCGGATCCGGTACCGCCCGAGCCCGCGCCGGACGTACCGGTGGACGTACCGGTGGGGGTGCCGCCGGACGTGCCGGTAGGCGTTCCGGGGGCGGGTGAGCCGCTGTCCGAGGGGCCGTCCGGACCTCCGCCGCGTTGGACGGGCCCGCCCTCCAGGGTGACCACGGCCCGGGACGGCGGCAGCGCGATCTTCGCCGTCCAGTGCCCGGCCGGGGCGCGATCCTCGTCCACCGTCACCGTCACGGTGACCCGCTGGCCGGGCTCCAGGGTGCCCTCGTCCCGGCTCAGGCGCAGCCAGTCCACCTCGACCACGGCGTGCCAGTGGAGGGCGGTGCCGCCGGAGTTGGTGAGGGTGACCACCGTGCGGTTGCCCCACTCGCTGGCCTCCACCGTGAGCTGCCCCGGCCGCGCGGGCTGCACCGGCGGCACCGGGACGACCTCGGCGGCCGCCAGCGCGTGGGAGCCGTGCGAGGGCACCGGGACGGCCGCGCCCTCGACCACCGGCAGCAACGTTTCTGCAGCCTGCGCCCCGGCCAGCTGCAGGCTCTCCTGCGCGCCGCCGTTCCGCTCACTGCTGCCGTTGGTGCCGGCATCCCCGCCGTTCGGCTGCTCGGTCGTGGCCGCGTCCGGGGAGAGCCCCGGCGAGTCCACCCGGACGGAGGACACCGGGGAGGCCGAGCCGACGTTCTCGCCGCCGCCGCGGTACGCCGCCCACAGAGCCACCACCGGCGCCGTCAGGACGGCCGCCAGGACGCCCGTGGTCACCACCCGCTGCCGCACCAGGGCCAGCCCCGCGGAGGGGGCCCGGTGCCGCGGGAAGCCGCGCTGGTCGAAGCGGATCGCCGCCGGACCCTGCACGGGTGCCGCGGCCAGCCGCCGGCCGGCTGCGGCACCCGCCAGGAAGGCCGCACCCGCCGCACCGCCCGGGACCTGGGCCGCGGTGGTCGCCACCCGTACGGTCACCGGCGCCGGCAGCAGCGGCAGGCCCGCCGTCCCCGCCAGGTCGGCCGGACCGGGCTGTGGCCCGGCCGCCACCCGCTCCGTGGTGCCCCGGCAGGTCGGACAGTCCACCACGTGCTGCACCAGTTCGCGGCGGAGCGCCGGGCCGAGCACCCAGCCGCTGCGGCCCTCCGCGCCCGTCCCGCCGAGCTGGGCGAGCTCCGGGCAGCCGCCCGCCGCGAGCACCAGCAGGGCCGCTCGGGTGCGCCCGACCTCGGCCGCGGCCGTCTCCAGCAGTTCCTCGGCGGCCGGCAGCGGCACGGCCAGGACCGCCGCGACCTCCTCCGCGGCCAGCCCGTGACGGACCGCCAGCTCCAGCGCCTCGCGCTGCTCGGGGCCGGTGCCGGCCGCCTCCGGCCAGGCCAGCCGGGCGAGCTCCTCGCGGCGCTGGGCGAGCACCGCGGGCCCGGCCGCGCGGGCCGGGGCGATCCCGCCCGGGGCCGCCGCCGTACCCGTGGTGCCGGTGGTCCCGGGCGCGCCCGTGGTGCGCGGGGTGTTCACCGCGCCCGCGGACCGTGCCCCGGAGGACCGCCCGCCCGCGGCGCGGGCACCCGTCGCGGCCCGCCCGGCGCGCAGCTTCCCGACGGGCGCGGACGCCCCGGCCGGGCGCTGGCCGGACGTCGGCGCGGGCTCCCGCACGGGGACGCCGGCGAAGGCGGCGTCGGCCCCGGACTCCAGGCGTCGCAGGCAGCAGTGCCGGGCCAGGGCGTACAGCCAGGCCCGGCGGAGCGCCGGGTCGGCGAGCCGGGCGCCGTGCCGCAGCGCCAGGTCGCGGACCTCGGCGACGGCGGCCACGGCGGCGTCGTGCTCGCACAGGACGGAGAGGCAGTAGGTGAACAGGCCGTCCACGTGCTGCCCATAGGCGCGCAGTACCGGTGGTGCCCCGGTGGCGGCCACCGGGCTCTCAAGCAAGCTCGTCACGGCTTCGACGGTAGGGACGGGATTCGCCCGGTCCGGTGGTTTCCCGGCGCTTGTACTTCTTTCGGGTAACAGCACCGGCCGACCCGTGACCCCGCGTGCACCGGGCCCGCGCGCCGCCCGGATGCTCCACGCCCCCCCTGGCTCCGGGAGGGCCTCCGCGGCCCCGCGGAGCGGCTCCGGCCGGACCGCGGCCGGACCGCGGCCGGACCGCCGCGGGCGGAGCGGCCCGCGTTGTCGGACCCACCGGCTACGGTTGGCCGCATGGCAGCCCGCACCAAGACCACCGCCAAGCCGCGCCCGGCGTACCGCTGCACCGAGTGCGGCAACCAGCTCCCCAAGTGGGTGGGCCGCTGCCCGGAGTGCAACTCCTGGGGCACGGTCGAGGAGTACGGCGCCGTCCCGCTGCGGACGACCGCGGCCGGCCCGGTCAGCTCCCCGGCGAAGCCGATCGGCCAGGTCGACGGCCAGGTCGCGACCGCCCGCACCACCGGCGTGCCGGAGCTGGACCGGGTGCTCGGCGGCGGGCTGGTGCCCGGCGCCGTCGTCCTGCTCGCCGGCGAGCCCGGCGTCGGCAAGTCCACCCTGCTGCTGGACGTGGCCGCCAAGGCGGCGAGCGACCGGCACCGCACCCTGTACGTCACCGGCGAGGAGTCGGCGGGGCAGGTCCGGCTGCGCGCCGACCGGATCAACGCGCTCTCCGAGCACCTCTACCTGGCCGCCGAGTCGGACCTCGGGGCGGTGCTCGGGCACATCGACGCGGTGAACCCGGGGCTGCTGATCCTCGACTCGGTGCAGACCATCGCCTCCGCCGAGCTGGACGGCGCGCCCGGCGGCCCGGCCCAGGTCCGCGAGGTGGCGAACGCGCTGATCAGGGCCTCCAAGGAGCGCGGCATGGCGACTCTGCTGGTCGGCCACGTCACCAAGGACGGTCAGATCGCCGGCCCGCGCCTGCTGGAGCACCTGGTCGACGTGGTGCTGAGCTTCGAGGGCGACCGGCACGCCCGGCTGCGGATCATCCGCGGGGTCAAGAACCGTTACGGGGCCACCGACGAGGTCGGCTGCTTCGAGCTGCACGACGAGGGGATCGCCGGGCTGGCCGATCCGTCCGGGCTCTTCCTGACCAGGCGTGACAAGCCGGTGCCGGGCACCTGCCTGACCGTCACCCTGGAGGGCCGCCGCCCGCTGGTCGCCGAGGTGCAGGCGCTGATGGTGGATTCGCAGATCCCCTCGCCGCGCCGGACGACCTCCGGCCTGGAGTCGCCGCGCATCGCGATGATCCTGGCGGTGGTCGAGCGCCACGGCGGGGTGAAGCTGGGCAAGCAGGACATCTACACCGCGACGGTCGGCGGCGTGAAGCTCACCGAGCCCTCCGCGGACCTCGCCATCGCCCTGGCGGTGGCCAGCTCCTCCTCCGACACCCCGCTGCCGAGCAACCTGGTCGCCATCGGCGAGGTCGGGCTGGCGGGCGAGGTGCGCCGGGTGACGGGTGTCCAGCGACGGCTGGCCGAGGCGCACCGGCTGGGCTTCACCCACGCGCTCGTCCCGCCGGACCCGGGCAAGGTGCCGTCGGGGATGAAGGTCGTGGAGGTCTCGGACATCGGCGAGGCGCTGCGGGCGATCCCGGGCCGCCGCCGCTCCGCCCGGCCCCGACAGGAGCCGTCCGCACCGCCCGCCGCCGCTCCCCGGGGCGGTGCCGGCGACCCGGCGCGGGCGGCCCTGCAGGCCTACGTCCCGGCCCACCCGGACGAGCTGATGGACGGCTGGGAGCCGGTCGGAGCGGACGAACTCGGCTGACTCCGGCCCCGCTATTGCCGCACGCAGTTAGACTTTGCCCTGTCTAATGGGCAATCGGTAATCGGTGCAGTAATAAGCGAGAGACCGTCGGGCGCCGCGCCACGCGGTCCGGCTCGACCGGAGGAGTCACGTGGCAGCCAGCGACCGGGCGGACAGGTCCCCCCGCGAGGAGGCCCTGCTGCGGGCTTCCCTCACTGCGATCGCGCCCGGCACGGCGCTGCGGGACGGCCTGGAGCGCGTGCTGCGGGCCAACACCGGCGGGCTCATCGTGCTGGGCTTCGACAAGAGCGTGGAGTCGCTCTGCACCGGCGGTTTCGTGCTCGACGTCGAGTTCACCGCCACCCGGCTGCGCGAGCTGTGCAAGCTCGACGGCGCGGTGATCCTGGACAAGGACATCACCAAGATCGTCCGCGCCGGGGTGCACCTGATGCCGGACTCCGCGATCCCGACCGACGAGACCGGCACCCGCCACCGCACCGCCGAGCGGGTGAACCGGCAGACCGGGTTCCCGGTGGTCGCCGTCTCGCACTCGATGCGGCTGATCGCGATGTACGTCAACGGCTCCCGCCGGGTGCTGGAGGACTCCACCACCGTCCTCTCCCGGGCCAACCAGGCGCTCGCCACCCTGGAGCGGTACAAGCTCCGGCTGGACGAGGTCGCCGGCACGCTCTCCGCGCTGGAGATCGAGGACCTGGTGACCGTCCGCGACGTGGCCGCCGTCGTCCAGCGGCTGGAGATGGTCCGCCTGATCGCCGCCGAGATCGCCGGCTACGTGCTGGAGCTCGGCACCGACGGCCGGCTGCTCTCGCTGCAGTTGGACGAGCTGATCGCCGGCGTCGAGCCGGAGCGCGAGCTCGTCGCCCGGGACTACTTCCCGGAGCGGGCCGCCAAGAAGGGCCGCACCGTCACCGAGGTGCTCGCCGACCTGGAGGCGCTCACCCACGCCGAACTGCTCGACCTGCAGACGGTGGTCAAGGCGCTCGGCTACTCGGGCTCGCTGGAGTCGCTGGACTCGGCGGTCTCGCCGCGCGGCTACCGGCTGCTGGCCAAGGTCCCCCGGTTGCCGAACACCGTGATCGAGCGCCTGGTGGAGCACTTCGGCGGCTTGCAGAAGCTGCTGGCGGCCAGCATCGACGACCTGCAGACGGTCGAGGGCGTCGGCGAGACCCGGGCCCGCTCGGTGCGCGAGGGGCTGTCCCGCCTCGCCGAGTCGTCGATCCTGGAGCGCTACGTCTGACGCCCGGCGGGCCCGCCGCGGCCCGGAGCACCACCGGCCCGTCCGGTGGGGCGGACGGGCCGGCTGCTGCCACCACTCTGCCGTCCGGCAGGTCCGCGACAAAGAGGCTTTCCCGACACCGCACAGGCTTCACACAGGCGTGCAGCATTCGGGCCCGCGAACCCGGACGTACCGGTGCACACCGCCGCCGACGACATCCGGGCGTGACGCCGCGTCGGACGGCCGACACACGCCCGTCACGCCGCGCGGCGCCGGCACGGCCGAAAACCGCCGTGCAGGGTCCCGCGACCGTACGGAACGGCCCGCCTCCGAGGTGTCGGGGGCGGGCCGTCCGGGTGCCGGGGGTCAGTCCTCCAGGCGGATGGACGTCCGGGCCGAGACCGGGCCGCCGGACGGGCCGGTCAGGTCGGCCTGGACGAGGTAGTTGCCGGAGCCGGCCTGCGTGCCGTCGGCGGAGGCGCACTGCGGCTTGCTGCGGTTGCGGCTCCAGGTGAAGTTCTCGGTGAGCCCGGCGCCGGCCGCCAGCTGCACCCAGGTCGCCTGCCGGCTCGCCGGGCAGTCGCCGGACGACCAGACCCGCTCGCCGCTGCTGGCGGTGACGGTCAGCGTCGAGGCGGTGCGGCCGAGGTCCACCCGGCAGCCGGTGCCCGAGGTGTTGCGGACGGTCAGCGAGAACCGCGGCTTGACCTTGGTGGTGTACGAGTTGAGGCCGCTCGCCAGCTCCAGCGAGACCTGGGAGGCCGCGCAGGCGGGCAGGGCCATCACCTCGGAGGTGTTGGTCGGCGGCTGGCCGCCGCCCGTTCCGCCGCTGCCGGTGCCGCCGGCCGCGGAGCCGTCCGTGCCGCCCGCGGTGCTGCCGGTGCCGTCCGAACTGCCGCTGCCGGTACCGCCGGTGGACAGGCTGACGTCCCCGGAGGAGTTGCTGCCGCCGGTCGCCGCGCCGCCGGTCGAGCCGCCGGTGCCGCCGGGGCGCGAGGTGATCGCGGAGCCGGACGGGCTGGCGCCGGGTGTGATCGACTGGGCCGGGGCCGCCTGTGCGCTCTTCTTCTGCCCCTGCCCGCCGTCGCCCGATCCGGCGAGGAGCCAGAGCACCAGCGCGGCGACCACGGCCAGCGCGGCGAGCACGACAAGACGCCGTCGCCAGTAGATCGAGGCGGGCAACGGTCCCACGGGTTGACGCAGAGAGGGCACGCGCAAACTCTACGAGACTGTGTGCACCCGTTGATGCATCAACACTGTACGGGGATCACTTCCTTCACATGATCCGCCATTTGCTCCGGACGGGCGAGGGCGGTTCAGGCCGGTCCGAGGGCCTGTCCCGGCCCTCCGCGGCCCCCTATAGTCGCGTCATGCCGACCGAGCAGCGCACCGAACCCGACCCGGCCCGGACCGTCGCCGAGGCGCGGCGGGCGTTCTTCGTGATGTTCGCCTTCCTCTGCACGGTGTGGGCCCTGCAACTGGCCAACTGGCTCGGCGACTACGCGCTCACCCTCGACTTCGGCATCCGTTCGCACCGGCTCGAACGGCTCCCCGACGTGCTCGCGGCCCCGCTGCTGCACGTGAACTGGCAGCACGTGGAGAGCAATTCGGGCCCGCTCTTCGTCTTCGGCTTCCTCGCCGCGTACCGCGGGGTGCGGAAGTTCCTCGGTCTGACCCTGCTGGTGGCGCTGACCAGCGGGGCCGCGGTCTGGTTCTTCGAACGCGAGCAGGTGGTGACGGTCGGCGCCAGCGGGCTGATCTACGGCTACTTCGGCTACGTGGTGCTGCGCGGCCTGATCGACCGGAACCTCATCGACAGCCTGATCGGCCTGGTGATGGCTGCCTCGTTCGCCTACATCCTCACCACCGCCGTGCCCGGCACCCCGGGCGTGAGCTGGCTCGGACACCTCGGCGGGCTGGTCGGCGGCCTGCTCGGCGCCTGGCTGCTGCGGGACCGCGGCGCCCGTGCCGCCCTCGCCGGCGGCGGGCCGGTGTCCGCCGGCACGGTGCCCGCCCCGGGCCCGGCCACCGCCGGCGCCCTGCCCGGGAGCCCCCGGGCCGCACTGCTCAAGGAGTTGGACGACCTCGGCCTCTGAGGCACCGCGACGACCACGATCACGAGCCCGGCCCGGTGACGCGGTCCGGCCGTCGCCGGCGGCGTGGGAGGATCGGGAGTGCCATGGTTGCCATCAATGCCACTCCCTCCCGACTGCACTCCGCCGTCATCGGCTGGTACGAGGCCAACGCCCGTGATCTGCCCTGGCGGGACCCGACCGCCACGCCGTGGGCGGTGATGGTCAGCGAGTTCATGCTCCAGCAGACCCCGGTGAAGCGGGTGCTGCCCGCGTACGCGGCCTGGATGGAGCGCTGGCCCACCCCCGCCGACCTGGCCGCCGACGCGCCCGGCGAGGCCGTCCGGATGTGGGGCCGGCTCGGCTACCCGCGGCGCGCCCTGCGGCTGCACGGCGCCGCGGTGGCGATCACCGAGCAGCACGGCGGGCGGGTGCCGGAGGACCACGCGGCGCTGCTGGCCCTGCCCGGCGTCGGCGAGTACACCGCGGCCGCCGTGGCCTCCTTCGCCTTCCGGCAGCGCCACGTGGTGCTGGACACCAACGTCCGCCGGGTGTTCGCCCGGGCGGTGACGGGCGTCGAGTACCCGGCGCAGGCGACCACCGCCGCCGAGCGCCGCACCGCCGCCGCGTACCTGCCCGAGGCCGACGACCGGGCGGCGACCTGGGCGGTCGCCGTCATGGAGCTCGGCGCGCTGGTCTGCACCGCGCGCGGCCCCGAGTGCGCCGACTGCCCGCTGTTCGCCGCGTGCGCCTGGCAGAAGGCCGGCCGCCCGCCGTACGAGGGCCCGGCCCGCCGCGGGCAGACCTACGAGGGCACCGACCGCCAGGTCCGCGGCAAGCTGCTCGCCGTGCTGCGCGAGGCGCACGGCGAGGTGCCGCAGGCCCGGCTGGACGCCGTCTGGCCGGACTCGGTGCAACGGGCCAGGGCGCTGGACGGGCTGGTCGCCGACGGCCTGGTCGAACCCGTCGCCCAGGGTGTCTACCGGCTGCCGGGCTGACCGGCCCGGAGCAACGGACAGGGCCCGCCCGGCACGTGCCGGGCGGGCCCTGTCGTCGTACGGGATCAGACCGCTTCGAGCTGCGTCTCCGGCTTCTGCGCCGCGCCGCTGCGCAGCGGCACCTCGCGCAGGAAGACCGCCGCGGCGACCGCGACCAGGCTGATCACGGCGCCCCACAGGAACACGGTGTGCATGCCGTTGGCGACGGCGTGGTGGTAGGCGTCCTGGATGGGGGCGTCCATCTTGCGCAGCGCGCCCGGGCCCATCTGGCCGAGGTTGGCGCTCTTCGCGCCGGCGGCGCTCCCGAGCCGCTCCTTCATGGTCGCGGTGACCTGGTGGTTGAAGAGCGCGCCGAACAGCGCGACACCGATCGAACCGCCGATGGTGCGGAACAGCGTGGCGGTGGAGGAGGCCACGCCCATGTCCTTGAGCTCGACGCTGTTCTGCGCGACCAGCATGGTCACCTGCATCAGGAAGCCCATGCCGGCGCCCAGCACGACCATCCAGCAGGCCGAGGTGAACCGGCTGGTCTCGGTGCCGAGGGTGGAGAGCAGCAGCGAGCCGCCGGCCATCACCGCGGTGCCGATGATCGGGTAGATCCGGTACTTGCCGGTCTTGGTGATGGCCTGGCCGACCACCAGCGAGATCACCAGCATGCCGAACATCATCGGCATCAGCAGCAGGCCGGAGTTGGTCGCCGAGGCGCCCTGCACGGTCTGCTGGTAGAGCGGCAGGAAGGTCACCGCGCCGAACATCGCGAAACCGACGATGAAGCCGATCACCGAGACCAGGGTGAAGTTGCGGTTCTTGAAGAGCGTCAGCGGCAGCATCGGCTCCTCGACGCGCTGCTCGACGTAGCAGAAGCCGATCAGGGTGGCGACGGCCAGTGCGCCGAGGCCCAGGATCTGCTTGGAGCCCCAGGCGTACTCCGAGCCGCCCCAGGTGGTGACCAGGACGAGCGAGGTGATGCCGACGGTCAGCAGCAGCGCGCCCAGGTAGTCGATCCGGGCGGTGGAGCGGACGGTGGGCAGCTTCAGGGTGATCACGATGAAGGCCAGCGCGAGCACGCCGAGCGGCAGGTTGATGTAGAACGTCCAGCGCCAGCTCAGGTGGTCGGTGATGAAGCCGCCGATCAGCGGGCCGCCGATGGTGGCGAGCGCCATCACCGCGGCGAACATGCCCTGGTACTTGCCGCGGTCGCGCGGCGGGACGAGCGCACCCATGATCGACATCACGCCGACCATCAGGCCGCCGGCGCCGAGGCCCTGCACGGCGCGGAAGGCGATCAGCTGGCCCATCGAGCCGGACAGGCCGGAGAGCGCCGAACCGGCCAGGAAGATCGCGATCGACAGGACGAAGGTGCCCTTGCGGCCGAACATGTCGCCGAGCTTGCCCCAGACGGGGGTCGAGGCCGCGGTCGCCAGCGTGTAGGCGGTGACCACCCACGACAGGTGCTCGGCGCCGCCGAGCTCACCGACGATGGTCGGCATCGCGGTGCCGACGATCAGGTTGTCGAGCATGGCGAGCAGCATCGCGACGACGAGGCCGATCATCACCAGCCGGATCTCGCGCGGCGAGCGGGGGACGGCGTCGACCGCCCCCGCGGCGTCGGCCGCGGGACCGTCCGCGGCTTTTTCTACCTGCTGGTGTGACATCGAGAATCTCCCCGGGAGCGGCTCGGCCGCGTGGTCCGCGGCTTACTTACTTGTCGACCGGCTAGTTATCGGTCGGGTCGCACGGTAAGTTGTCCCCCAGCCGGACGTCAAGCCGGTTTCGGCGGACCGCCCCCGGGCAGGGAGAATGGACCCTGGAGGTGCGCCGGAACCGGAGCGCCACCGCCACCCACCGCAGCCACGAGGCAGGCCATCCACCGATGAGTACGACCCAGAGCCCCCGCAGCGACACCCGAGCGCGCATCATCGAGGTGGCCCTGGAACTCTTCGCCTCACAGGGGTACGAGAAGACCTCGCTGCGCGAGATCGCCGACCGCCTCGGCGTGACCAAGGCGGCGCTGTACTACCACTTCAAGACCAAGGACGACATCGTCCACGGCATCGTCGAGTCGATGGCCGCGCCGATAGACGAGGCGATCGCCTGGGGCCGCGACCGGCCCTGGTCCCCCGAGGTCCGCGACGAGCTCGTCCGGCGCTTCGCCGCCGGCATGGCCGACCGTGCGCCGCTGCTCCGCTTCTTCCACGAGAACCAGCCCGCCCTGCGGGAGTCCGCGGCCGGCTCCGAGTTCAAGGACCGGATGCTGGCGATGATCGGGCTCATCCAGGGCCCGGGCGCCACCTTCCGGGAGCGGCTGCGCGCCACCGTGGCGCTCTTCTCGATCAACTCGGCGTTCTTCCTGCTCAAGCAGGACCACGGCGAGCCCGGCGAGCACGCAGCCGCCTGCGCAGAGGCCCCGCCGGCCACCCTGCCGGAGGCCATGGAGGCCGCCGTCGAGCTCGCGCTGGAGATAGCGTCCGGCATCTCCGCCGCCGATGCGGCAGCCGCCGGGGCGGCCGCCTCCTGACGGCCGCCCCGGCGGCAGGTCCTCCCGCGAGGGGTGCGATCAGAAGTTGCTCGCGCCGTGCGCCGAGAGGTACTTGATCGGGTCGATCACGGCGCCGTACCGGTTCGCGGTGCGGATCTCGAAGTGCAGGTGCGGGCCGGTCGAGTTGCCGGTGTTGCCGGACAGGCCGACCCGGTCCCCGGCGTGCACCTTCTGGCCCGCGTGGACACCCAGCTTCGACATGTGCGCGTACTGGGCGAAGTGACCGTCCGACAGCTTCAGCACGACCTGGTTGCCGTACGCGCCGGCCCAGCCGGCCGACACCACGGTGGCGTCGCCCACCGAGACCAGCGGGGTGCCCGGGCGGACGGCGAAGTCCACACCGGTGTGGAAGCCGGCCGCGTAGCTGTGGTTGGTCTTGTGGTAGGGGTTGCTGGTCGGCGCGCCCGGGGCGGGGGAGGACCAGCCGGGCTGCGCCGGGGCCGGCGCCGGGGCGGGCTGGGCCTGCTGCTGCGGCTGCGCCTGCTGGGCGGGCTGCGCGGGCTGGGCCTGCTCGGGCTGCGGCTGGGCGGCGGGCTGGGGCTGCTCGGCCGGGGGCTGGGCGAGGTTGTGCGCCACCGCCACGGAGTCCTGCGCGGAGGCCGAGCGCGGCTGCTTGTAGGTGGTCGGCGCGGACACCTGGACCACCCGGCCCTCCTGCTGCGGGGCGGCGGAGGCGGAGAACACCGAGCTGCCCGGCACCGTCGGGTGGACGGTCGTCTGCGCGGCCGCGTGGCCCGGCAGCAGCAGGGCGCCCAGCGCCAGCGCGGCGACGCCGCCCGAGGCCACCTTCGCCCGGTTCCGCAGCAGCGGGGAGGCTGCCGCCCGGACGCCCGAGAACGAGCCCGCCGTGGTGCCCGGCAGGCCGCCGTTCAGTGCACGGGAGGACAGCGAACGGGCGTTGAGCAGGGCCGCGGCGGTGCCGGCGGAGGCCGTGCGGACGATGCGACGGGTGGCGTCGGAGAACGAAGGCATGGTGGCTGGACCTCGCGGAAGGGGGCGGTGCGCAGCGGAGCCGCACGGCTCCCTGGCGGGGACCACTCCGGTGTAGTCGCTCGGCCGGACGGACCCAAACGGTGTGACCTACGACGGTCCGTCGTCGTGGACACCCGCCCGGCGACGCCCGCCCCGCCCCCGCGGGCCGCACCGCGGCCGGTCGCTACTACCCGCCGTCGTACCGGCCCGGGGGCCTGTGACCACTGCCACCGCGGTACCCCGCCACGCGGGCGCCAATCGTGACCCGCCTCACGGCCGCCGCCGGGCGGTGCGTCCGCCCGGTCACGTCCGGTCCCGAGGGGTCGCGGGAGAAGCCGACCGGCAACTTCCCGTCCTCCTCGCGCCATCCGGGGCGCCCGGCGCCGATCCGGGCGAAGATCTGAGCGTGAACGAGGAACTCCAGCAGCGGCGGTACGCCGCATTCCGGTCCTGCAGTCGGCTGCTCTCGGGCAGCCGGCCGGTCAGCCTGCGCGAGCGGATGGCGTCGCTCGCCGCCGACGCCGACCTGGCCCACGACCTCGACGAGCGGCCCGACGTGTACGGGGACGGGGTGGTCCGCGTCCTGGAGCAGAAGGTGGCGGCCCTGCTCGGCCGGGAGGCCGCGGTGTACTTCCCGACCGGCACGATGGCCCAGCAGGTGGCGCTGCGGTGCTGGGCGGAGCGGACCGGCAGCCCGATGGTGGCGATGCACCCGCTCGCCCACCCCGAGCTGCACGAGCGGCGGGCGGTCACCCGGCTCACCGGTCTGCACACCGTCTGGCCGACCACGGCGCCGCGGCTGCCCACCCCGGCGGAACTCCGCACCTGCGAGGAGCCGTTCGGCACCCTGATGCTGGAACTGCCGCTGCGGGACGCAGGTTTCGTGCTGCCCGCCTGGGAGGAGCTGGTGGAGACGGTCTCCGCCGCCCGCGGACTCGGAGCCCGGGTGCACCTGGACGGCGCCCGGCTGTGGGAGTCGACCGTCCACCTGGGCCGCCCGCTGCCGGAGATCGCGGCGCTGGCGGACTCGGTGTACGTCTCCTGCTACAAGTCGCTGGGCGGCCTCAGCGGCGCCCTGCTGGCCGGCGACGAGGCCTTCGTCCGGGAGGCCCGGGTGTGGCAGCACCGGTACGGCGGGAAGCTCTTCCAGCAGTGGCCGGCGGTGCTCTCCGCGCTCGCCGGACTGGAGCGCGAACTGCCCCGGCTGCCGCGGTACGTGGCGCACGCCCGGACGGTCGCCGCGGCGCTGGCCGAGGTGCCCGGTGCCCGGGTCCACCCGGCGCCGCCGCACACCCACCAGTTCCGGCTCTGGCTGCCGCACACCGCGGACGCCCTCACCGAGGCCACCCTGCGGCTGGCCGAGGAGCAGGGCCTCGCCCTGTTCCACTACTGGGACGAGCCCGGTGCGCCCGGTCTCGCGATGACCGAGGTGACGGTGGGCGCCGCCGCCCTGGAGTGGACGGCCGAGGACGTCGGCAAGGCGATGGCGGCCCTGCTGGCACTGCTCTGACGCCACGGCCCGGAACGCACGTCGGCCCGGTTCCTCCCGCCGGAGGAACCGGGCCGACGCAGTGTCAACTGTCAGTACCCGTGGGTGCCGATCAGAGGGTCGGACGGACCATCAGGATGGTCTCCAGCTTGTTGGAGCTGTTCCACAGCACGTCGATCGCGGTGTGGGTGTCCGGCACCTTCACGCTGGAGTACGGGGTCTTCTCGTCCCAGTACTTCTTGGTGTGGTCGTTGAAGGTGGTGACGCCGGCCGCGCTCGGGATCTTGGTGAGCACGTCGGCCTTGTGCAGCTGCAGACCGTCGGTGCGCTCGAACCCGAACGGGGAGTCGTAGCCCTGGATGCGCGAACGCATCACGGTGCCGTCGGCCCAGGTGATCGGGGTCGGGTGCGAGTCGACCGGCAGGATCAGGCCGGAGCCCGGGTGGTCGGTGACGTTGTTGTCCGACTGCGAGGTGTCCCACAGCCACACCAGGATGCCGTTCTGGTTCTGGTAGTGGTCCACCCAGTCCGGGCGGGCCGCGGAACCGAACACGTACGGACCGGTCTTCAGCGTGGTGTCGTAGGACACGTACTGACGGTTCTCGACGATGTAGTGCTGGGCGTAGTCCTTGGAGAACTTGCCCGTGATCCGCGAGAAGCCGGTGGCGGTCCAGCCGTTGTCACCCTGCTCCGCGTCGTCGCTGAACAGCGCGGCACCGTCGGCGTTGATCGCGATGTTGTCCAGCGCGAGGCCCTTCATGTGCAGGCCGCCGTCGGTGGTGTAGTGGAAGCGGACCTTGACGGCCTTGCCGGCGTAGGCGTTCAGCGAGTAGGACAGGTCGCCCCACTTGCCGCCCGAGTTGCCGGTGAGGCCCGGCGCGTCGGCGCCGTCCTTCTGCAGCGGGGTGCCGTTGAAGGTGCCGTCGAGGGCGGTCCAGTGGGCGCCGCCGTCGGTGGAGACCTCGGCGTAGCCGTAGTCGTAGTCCTGCTCGATGTCGTACCAGGCCTTGGCGGACAGGGTCGCCGCGGTCTTGCCGGTCAGGTCGACATCACGCGCCAGCGAGACGTTCAGGTCGTCCGCGCTGCCGCTCCACCACTCGTTCGCACCCGCGAACGGAGTGTTGATCTCGGTGGTGACCGTCTTGTTCGGAAGGTCGACCACCACGGCCTGCGGGCGCTTGCTGTTGTACTCCGCCGGACCGGTCCAGTGGAAGGACAGCTTGTTGGCGCTGGCCTTGTCGTAGTTCAGCCAGCCGAGCTGCAGCTTGCTCCAGGCGTCGAGGTCGCCCGGCTTGTCGCCGATCGACGACTTGCCGTCGCCCAGCCAGGAACCGGAGGACATCAGCGACCAGAAGCCGACCGAGTTGTCGTCCTTGCCCGTGGTGTCGTACAGGTCCGGCAGACCGAGGTCGTGGCCGTACTCGTGCGCGAAGACACCGAGGCCGCCGTTCTCGGGCTGCATGGTGTAGTCGCCGACCCACAGGCCGCTGGTGCCGACCGGGGTGCCACCGAGCTTGTTGTTGTCCGGGCCGGTCTTGCCGGCCTGGGCACCGTAGACGTAGCTGCGGTGGGCCCAGAGCGCGTCGGTGCCCTGGACGCCGCCGCCGGCGGACTGGTCCTCACCGGCGTGCACGATCTGGAAGTGGTCGATGTAACCGTCGGGCTCGTTGAAGTTGCCGTCGTGGTCGTAGTCGTACCGGTCCCACTGGTCGTACTGCGCGATGGTGGCCTTGATCTGCTCGTCCGTCTGGCCCTTGGCCTTCTGGTCGGCGACCCAGGCGTTGATGCCGTCGCGGATCAGGTCCTGCGCGTTGTTGCAGACGTGTGCACCGCAGTAGTCCGAGCCGTAACGGGCCTCGTTCCACGGAACCTTCACCCAGTCGGTGACCTGGCCGTCGACCGAGTAGCGGCCCGAGGACTGCTTCTCGTAGAAGGTCTTCAGCGAGTCGCCGGTCTTGGAGAAGTACATGTCCTGGTAGTGGGCCTGGTTGTAATCGGCCTGCCAGGCAGTGGAGTTGTCCTTGGTGCGGTCCGGCTGGGCGATCATGTTGTGCGCCGGGCCGGGCTGGCCGCCGTACTTGACCTTACCGTCCGGGGTGGTGGTGGTGCTGTCCACCTGGTCGCCGAAGTCGACGAGGATGGTGAAGATCTTGTCCGTGCGCTCACGGGCCAGCTCGACGTACTTGTCGCGGCCCAGCTTCACGGACGTGCTGCTGCCGTGCTTCTCGATCTTGGCGGTTCCCGCCAGGAGCTGCTCGGTGGCGGCCTTCTGCTCGGCCTCGACCTTGGCGGTCAGCGGGCCCGGCAGGTCGTGGTCGACCTTGAGCGCCTGCGCGTCGGCAGGGTCGTGCGAGACAGGGGCCGGCGTGGCGGCGGTGGCCGTCCCGGGCAGCAGGCCCGTGCCGAGCGCGGCCGTGACCGCGATGGCAGCAGTGGCCGCAGCGGCCCTCTTGGATATCTTCAACGTGGTGACGTCCTCCCCTTGCCGGCACGGCTCTTGGCCCGCCGGCGAACCAATGAAAGACAGGTGGACGACATTTGATCCAAGCCCCGGTCAAAAAGAAAGACCTTGACCATGCATGATCACGACGCTATCCTCCGGCGGCTGTGATCAACTGACGAGCAGTCAAGAGTAAAGCAGGGGCCGCAGTTGGGGCATCCATCGCACGCGCACGAGCAGCGAAGCGCCCCGCCGGGGCCTCCGGCGGGGCAAAATCACAGGTTATGGATGTCTAAACAGTTTTCAAACTGAAAAGGACTCGGCCCCGGCGATCCGCCGGGGCCGAGTCCTTGTGCGTACTACTGCTTACTTGGTCAGGTCCGGCCCGGAGGTCGAGACCGCGGCCGCCGGGGTGTCGGCCACCGGGGACTTCTCCTCGCCGCGGAACGTGAACTTCGCGTCCTTGCCCTCGCCCTCGGTGCCGACGACCACGATGTGGCCGGCGCGCAGCTCGCCGAAGAGGATCTTCTCGGACAGGTGGTCCTCGATCTCGCGCTGGATCGTCCGGCGCAGCGGGCGGGCACCCAGGATGGGGTCGTAGCCCTTCTTCGCCAGCAGCTTCTTCGCCTCGACGCTGAGTTCGAGACCCATGTCGCGGTCCTTCAGGCGCTGGTCCACCTTGGCGATCATGAGGTCGACGATCTGGATGATGTCGTCCTCGGACAGCTGGTGGAAGACCACGATGTCGTCGACGCGGTTCAGGAACTCCGGCCGGAAGTGCTGCTTGAGCTCCTCGCTGACCTTGGCCTTCATCCGCTCGTACCCGCTCTGCGCGTCACCCGTGGCCGCGAAGCCCAGGTTGAAGCCCTTCGAGATGTCCCGGGTGCCGAGGTTGGTGGTCATGATGATGACCGTGTTCTTGAAGTCGACCACGCGGCCCTGGGAGTCGGTCAGGCGGCCGTCCTCCAGGATCTGCAGCAGCGAGTTGAAGATGTCCGGGTGGGCCTTCTCCACCTCGTCGAAGAGGACGACGGAGAACGGCTTGCGGCGCACCTTCTCGGTCAGCTGGCCGCCCTCCTCGTAGCCCACGTACCCGGGCGGGGAGCCGAACAGTCGGGAGACCGTGTGCTTCTCCGAGAACTCGGACATGTCGAGCGCGATCAGCGCGTCCTCGTCGCCGAACAGGAACTCCGCCAGCGTCTTCGACAGTTCCGTCTTACCGACACCGGACGGACCGGCGAAGATGAACGAACCGCCGGGGCGCTTCGGGTCCTTGAGGCCCGCACGGGTGCGCCGGATGGCCTGGGAGAGCGCCTTGATGGCGTCCTTCTGGCCGATGACGCGCTTGTGCAGCTCGTCCTCCATGCGCAGCAGGCGGGAGGACTCCTCCTCGGTCAGCTTGAAGACCGGGATGCCGGTGGCGGTGGCCAGGACCTCGGCGATGAGCTCCTCGTCCACCTCGGCGACGACGTCCATGTCGCCGGCCTTCCACTCCTTCTCCCGCTTGGCCTTCGCGGTGAGGAGCTGCTTCTCGTCGTCGCGCAGCGAGGCGGCCTTCTCGAAGTCCTGCGCGTCGATCGCGCTCTCCTTCTCGCGGCGGACCTCGGCGATCTTCTCGTCGAACTCGCGCAGGTCCGGCGGCGCGGTCATCCGGCGGATGCGCATCCGGGAACCGGCCTCGTCGATCAGGTCGATCGCCTTGTCCGGCAGGAAGCGGTCCGAGATGTACCGGTCGGCCAGGGTGGCGGCGGCGACCAGGGCGGCGTCGGTGATCGAGACGCGGTGGTGCGCCTCGTACCGGTCGCGCAGGCCCTTGAGGATCTCGATGGTGTGCGGCAGCGACGGCTCGGCGACCTGGATCGGCTGGAAGCGGCGCTCCAGCGCGGCGTCCTTCTCCAGGTGCTTGCGGTACTCGTCGAGCGTGGTGGCACCGATCGTCTGCAGCTCGCCGCGGGCCAGCATCGGCTTGAGGATGCTGGCGGCGTCGATCGCGCCCTCGGCGGCGCCCGCACCGACCAGGGTGTGCAGCTCGTCGATGAACAGGATGATGTCGCCGCGGGTGCGGATCTCCTTGAGGACCTTCTTCAGGCGCTCCTCGAAGTCACCGCGGTACCGGGAGCCGGCGACCAGGGCGCCGAGGTCCAGGGTGTAGAGCTGCTTGTCCTTGAGCGTCTCCGGGACCTCGCCCTTGACGATCGCCTGGGCCAGGCCCTCGACGACGGCGGTCTTGCCGACGCCGGGCTCGCCGATCAGCACGGGGTTGTTCTTGGTGCGGCGGGACAGCACCTGCATGACCCGCTCGATCTCCTTCTCGCGCCCGATCACCGGGTCGAGCTTGGCCTCGCGGGCGGCCTGCGTGAGGTTGCGGCCGAACTGGTCGAGGACCAGCGAGGTGGAGGGGGTGCCCTCGGCGGGGCCGCCGGCGGTCGCCGACTCCTTGCCGCCGCCGGAGTAGCCGGAGAGCAGCTGGATGACCTGCTGCCGGACCCGGTTGAGATCGGCGCCCAGCTTCACCAGGACCTGGGCGGCGACGCCCTCGCCCTCGCGGATCAGGCCGAGCAGGATGTGCTCGGTGCCGATGTAGTTGTGGCCGAGCTGGAGGGCCTCGCGGAGCGACAGCTCCAGGACCTTCTTCGCCCGGGGGGTGAAGGGGATGTGGCCGGACGGGGCCTGCTGCCCCTGGCCGATGATCTCCTCGACCTGCTGCCGGACCGCCTCGAGCGAGATCCCGAGGCTCTCCAGGGCCTTGGCGGCGACACCCTCACCCTCGTGGATCAGACCCAGGAGGATGTGCTCGGTGCCGATGTAGTTGTGGTTGAGCATCCGGGCTTCTTCCTGAGCCAGGACGACAACCCGCCGCGCGCGGTCGGTGAACCTTTCGAACATCGTTTTCGCTCCTCAGAGCGGTCGGCCAGTTCGGGGTCCGTCCCCGCCCTGTCCTTCCGCATGCTAGTCCCGCTCAGCGGCGCGGCCCACGGACAACCCCCACTCGCGTGGGGACATCATGCTGCGCGACCAGCCGACACCATTCCCAACCTGATGCTGGGAGACGGTGTTCCCACAGGGGGCCCCGATGCACCCGATGGCCGCTACGCCATCGGCGAACAGAGGCTCCGGCTGCGGTGGCGGCCGGCCGCGCGAACTGCCCGGTCGGGGCCCTGCGACCCCGCCCACCTGCATTCATACCCGGTCTCGGAGAGAGATTCGCGCTGTTTCCCCGGTGGCGCTGTTCGCCTGGCGAGAAGTCCGGCCCCCGGAGCGCCGTTCGGCGCGGCGGGAATGACGGCGCATCAACGGCCCGGCCACGGCTCCACGGTCCGGCACAGGCCGATCGGGCCCGCGGGTACCGCCGGTCGGACGCCTCCCGCAGGGCCGTTCCGCTCCCTACAGCGTTGCACAGCCCGGTCCGGTCCCGCTGCCCGTCATCGGACCGGCCGATCATGCACCTGCCATGACAACGGGCGGACGGCACCGGCGGACGGACGGCTCCGGCCGCCCCGGCCGACCGCCGGCCGCGACCGGCCGGCGCCGGGGCACCTCGCCCCGGGCCCGGCCGCACGGCCACCGGTCAGGACGCGTGCGCCTTGTCGTACTTCGCCTTGATGTCGCTGGGCACGCGACCGCGGTCGTTGATCTCCAGGCCCTGCTCCTTGGCCCAGCTGCGGATCTTGGCGGTGTCCGGGCCGGCGGCGGACGAACGGCCCGCGCTGCGGCCGGCACCGCTGCTGCGGCGCGCACCCGCGATGCGGCCGCTCTGCTTGCGGCCCTTGTCGACGTACGGAGCCAGCAGATCGCGGAGCTTGTCCGCGTTGGCGCTCTTCAGGTCGATCTCGTAGGCAACGCCGTCCAGCGCGAACATCACCGTCTCGTCCGCGGAGCCGCCGTCGAGATCGTCTTCAAGAATGACCTGCACCCTCTGTGCCACGGGCTTCCCTTTCCGAGTAAACGAGCCAATGCCTAGGCAAAGGAAACCGCCTTTTCCCGGAAAACTCAAACCCCTACCCGATCGGGATGCGTCCCGCAAGGCTCACAAGGGCGCGCTCAGAGGCGCAGGAGCATGCGCGAGTTGCCCAGGGTGTTGGGCTTCACCCGCTCCAGGTCGAGGAACTCCGCGACTCCTTCGTCGTACGAGCGCAGGAGTTCTTCATAGACTTCCGTGGCCACGGCCGCCGGGTCTGACGTACGATCGTCGGTTTCCCCGATCTCGACGAAACCGTGTTTCGCGAAGAACGACACCTCGAACGTCAAGCAGAAAATCCGACGGACGCCGAGCCAGCGCGCGGTCTGCAGCAGCTTCTCCAGCAGGAGGTGTCCGATGCCCAGGCCGGTGCAGGAGGGGTGCACCGCCAGCGTGCGGACCTCGGCCAGGTCCTCCCACATGACGTGCAGCGCACCGCAGGCGACCACCGTCCCGGTGTCGTCGCGCTCGGCCACCCAGAACTCCTGAACGGATTCGAACAGGGTGACCGTCGGCTTGTCGAGCAGAATGCCGTCGCGGGAGTAGGCGTCGATGAGTGTCCGTACGGCCCGCACATCGGTGGTCCGCGCCCGGCGGATGGTGACCTCCATGCCGGGACGTTATCGTGCCGCGCCGCCGCCGGTCTCCCCGGTGCCCCGTTCCGTCCCGGGCCGCGGCGGTTCGGCGGGAAGGACGGCGGCGACCCGCAGTGCGTCCCGCAGCGCCTCGCGCTGCTCGGGCGACATCAGCCCGAAGAAGTGCACCAGCGCCGCCGCCGGATTGTCGCTCGTCGCCCAGGCGTCGTTCATCAGCGCCGCGGTGTACGCCTCCCGCGAGGAGACCGGCTCATATCGATACGCCCGGCCGACCTGTTCCCGCCGGAGCCAGCCCTTTCTGTACAGCTTGTCGAGCACCGTCATCACGGTGGTGTACGCGATATCGCGTTCCGTCCGTAGATCCTGCAGAACCTCGCGAACCGTGACCGGGCGGTTCCACTGCCAGACCCTGGTCATGATGTCGTTCTCGAGTTCTCCGAGTTGCCGCACCATAGTCCGGCCAGGATAGGAACTGATTCGGACAAAATCGGCGATTCCCCAAGCGCACCGGCGCGCCGCCACCCCCTCGGCGGGGGCGACGGCGCGCCGGTGGTGCGTGTCCGGGGCCCGCTGCGGCTATTCCGCGGCGCGCGGGGCCGCGGCGGCCATCGCGTCGGCGGCGGCGTCCTCCTTGGCCTTCTGGGCGCCGCCCTGGCTGCGGATGATCGCCCGCACCAGGAAGCCGAAACCGATCGCCATGACCAGCGGCGGCACGATCGCGCTGACGTAGTCCATCAGGTCACTCCTCTTCTGCGTCGTCCGCAGCGGCGGCGCCGCTGCTGCCCTTCGCCTCCGGCTTCACCAGCGGGAAGAGCACCGTCTCGCGGATGTTCTTGCCGGTCAGCAGCATGATCAGGCGGTCCACGCCGAGGCCGAGGCCGCCGGTGGGCGGCATCGCGTACTCCAGGGCGCGCAGGAAGTCCTCGTCCAGCTGCATCGCCTCGACGTCGCCGCCGGCCGCCAGCAGCGACTGGGCGGTGAGGCGGGCGCGCTGCTCGACGGGGTCGATCAGCTCCGAGTAGGCGGTGCCGATCTCGGTGCCGAAGATCACCAGGTCCCACTTCTCCGCGACGCCGGCGACCGAGCGGTGCTGCCGGGTCAGCGGGGAGACCTCGGTCGGGTAGTCCCGGATGAAGGTCGGCCGGATCGCGTGGTGCTCCAGCAGCCGCTCGATCATCTCCAGCACGATCTGGCCGTGGCCCCACTCCTTCTCCCACGGCACGCCGGCGCCGTCGGCGAGCGCCCGGAGCTCCTCCACGGAGCTCTCCGGGGTGATCTCGGTGCCGAGGCGGGCGGAGATGCCCGGATAGACCGAGACCTCCTCCCAGGGCTCGGCCAGGTCGATCTCGTGCTCCTGCCCGTCCGGGCCGAGGCCGCGGACGACGGTGGTGCCGAGGGCGTCCCGGGCGGCGTTGACGATGATCGCGCGGATCAGCTCGGCCTGGGTGTCGTAGTCGCCGTACGCCTCGTACGACTCCAGGGCGGTGAACTCCGGGTTGTGGGTCGCGTCTGCGCCCTCGTTGCGGAAGTTCCGGTTGATCTCGAAGACCTTCTCGGCGCCGCCGACCACCAGGCGCTTCAGGTAGAGCTCGGTCGCGATGCGCAGGTAGAGCTCGATGTCGTAGGCGTTGATGTGCGTCTTGAACGGACGCGCGTTGGCGCCGCCGTGGATCGGCTGCAGCATCGGGGTCTCGACCTCGAGGTAGCCGCGGTCCTCGTAGGTGCGGCGGATCGAGCGGATCACCCGGGTGCGCAGCTGGAGCATCTCGCGCGCCTCGGGGTTCACGATGAGGTCGACGTAGCGCTGGCGGACCCGGGCCTCCGGGTCGGTCAGGCCCTTGTGCTTGTCCGGCAGCGGGCGCAGGCACTTCGCGGTGAGTTCCCACCGGTCGACCATGACGCTCAGCTCGCCGCGGCGGGAGGTGATGACCTCGCCCTCCACGCCGACCTGGTCGCCGAGGTCGATGTCGGACTTCCACGCCGACAGCCGCTCCTCGCCGAGCTTGTCCAGCGACAGCATCACCTGCAGGTCGCCGGAGCCGTCGCGCAGGGTGGCGAAGCAGAGCTTGCCGCCGGTGCGGGCCAGGACGACGCGGCCGGTGACGCCGACCCGCTCGCCGGTCGCGGTGTCCGCGGCCAGGTCCGGGTGCTTGGCGCGGAGGTCGGCGATGGTGGTGGTGCGGGGGAACCCGACCGGGTAGGGGTCGATTCCGGCCGCCCGGAGCCGGTCCAGCTTCTCGCGCCGGACGCGCATCTGCTCGGGGAGGTCGTCGGCCTGGGGCACGGTGGTCTGATCGCTCACCCCACAAGGGTAGCCACCACCGGGCCGCGCTCCCGCACGGGTTTCCGCCCGGAGGCCCCGGGACGCCGCTGCGGCGCCCCGGGGCCTGCGGGTACGGCGGGGACTACTGGTGCGAGCCCTTGCGGCGCCGTGCGCCCAGGAAGACCGCACCGCCGATCAGCACCGCACCGGCACCGGCCGCGGCGATGGTGCCGAGCCCGGACGCGCCGGTGAAGGCGAGGCCGCCGGCGGTGGTCGCCGAGGGGCTCGGCGAGGCCGTGGTGGCCGAGGGGTTGGCCGAGGCCGAGCCGGTGGGCCGGACGACGACCGGCGGGGTGCTCGCCGCGCCGCCGCCGGAGGGCGGGGTGGGCACGCCGGTCGGGATCGAGCCGCTCGGCTCGGAGCCGAGGACGACGGACACCGCCTCGTTGGCGTGGTTCGGGTCGAAGGTGAGGTTGCCCGCGGTCGCCCCGCCGCCGTAGAGGCTGGTCTCGTCCTGGAGCGTCACCGGCACGGTGGCCCGGGTGGTGCCGGCGTCCAGCGAGACGCCGAAGTCGAAGGTCCGCCGGGTGCCGCTGCTGATCCACATGCCGGTGTCGCAGAGGTACTTGTCGGGGTGCTCGACCTGGTGGCCGTTGTCCCAGGTCCTCGGCGCGCAGCCGGTCGGGACCCTGGTCACGGTGACGCCCTTGGGGAACTGCGCCTGCACCTTCACCACGTCGTCGCCGGAGCGGTAGAAGATCGACGCCGGGCCGGCGTTGCGGTACCCGACCGTGAGCGTGCCGCGCTTGCCGCCGTCGGCCGGGCTCCAGGCGCCCAGCGCGGAGAAGTCGGCGGTGTTGGCGGCCGAGACCTCCAGCTCCACGCGGTTGTCGTAGCTGTGGCGCGGTGCGGCGAGCAGCGCCGGGTCCTGGGCCGCCTTGACGGTGAGCGGGGCGTCGGTGCCGCGCTGGAAGCGGTGGTCGGCACGCCAGCGCGGGACGCTGGAGTACTGCGCGTCCTCGGTGGCGTACAGGCTGATGTCGGTGAAGGTGTACCAGGCGCTGTCGGTGACCCCGAACTGCAGCGGGTCCAGGGTGTGGACCGCGCCGGGGGCCAGCGAGACGTCGAGGGTGCAGACGGCCATGGTCTCGCCGGGCCAGGACTTCTGGTTCCAGGCGCCCTCGCCCACGGTGGCGAACTCGCAGTTGGAAGGTCGCTTCTTGAAGTCGAGGCCGGAGACGGCGTCGATCGTGACGACGAGCCTGGTGGCGGCGGCGTCGCCGACGTTGGCGAACTCGACCGCCGGCGCGACGACGGCGCCGGGCTTCACGCCCTTCTGCGGGGCGAGGTCCTTGGTCTTGAAGTCGGGCCCGCCGACGTCGACCCTGACGTCCTTCTCGGCGCGCTCGGCGTTCGAGGAGGTCAGCGTGATGTGCAGCTTGCCGCTGCTGCCCGGCTTGGCACCGGCGACGGCGCTCAGCCACGGGTGCTGGGTGATGTTGATCGAGTCGAAGTCGACGGTGTGGGCGTCGCAGGTGACGACCGTGCCGGCCGTGGTGCACTCCGGGACGGTCAGCTGCGCCACGCCGGCCAGGCCGGCCGTGTCGAAGGCGACCTTGACGTCCTTGGCCGCGACGGTGCCCGTCCGGCCGATGCGCAGGTTGAGGTTCTCGTCGAACTGGCCGGGCGTCGTGGGCTTGGCCGAGATCTGGACGGAGTCGGCGACGTCGAACGTGAGCCTGGTGCCCGCCGCTTGGGCCGGTACGGCAGCGGCGGTGACGGCGGCCGCGGCGACGGCCGTCGACAGGCCGAACGCCCTGATGCGCTTGGCGCGCATGGTCCCCCCATGGGTCGTGATCGGAGCTGTGCGATCGCAGACCCTAGACGCCGCGTCCCTCCGCCGGGGCGAGATCAATCGGGCACATCGGGACGGGACTGTTCGTACCGCTCTCAAATTTTGCCGAGGCGTTACGCGCGAGGCCGTCCCGCGTTCCGGCATTGTCGACACGTCGACGTGCGGCGGCCCCGGAGCGTGCGGGACGCTCCGGGGCCGCCGCCGAACGGGGTGGCTCAGCCGGTGCCGGTGGCGAGTTCGGTCTCCTCGTCCTCCGGTGCGGGGGGCTGGGGTTGGGGTCTGGCCTTGGGGCGGCGGCCGAAGAGTTCGGCGGGGGTGGGCATCCTGCGGGGCTGCGGCTGCTCGCCGGGGGCCGGGGGCCTGGGGCTGCTGCTCATCGGGACGCGTCCTCCAAGGGTGAAGGCGGGCAGGGGTTCGGTCGCCGGACTCGGAACGGCCGTCAGGTGGCGCTGGCCGGAGGCGAGCGAGAGCCGCTCGCGGACCTCGGCCTCCGCCAGCGCGTGGCAGCGGCCGGCCAGCCGGGAGCGCCGGGCGCGCTCGGTGTGGCCGCAGGGCTGCCGGGAGAGCGAGCGCAGCGCGGACAGGTCCTCCGGGGTGGGGAGGTAGCCGTCCGTGACGGCGTCCTCCAGCCGTTCCAGGTAGCCGGGGGCACTGCCGGGCAGCGCGTACCGGTAGCGGGCCAGGTCGGCCAGCATGAAGCTGCGCAGCCGGCCGCCCTCCCGGACGGCCTCGTCGATGGACTCGGTGAGCCGCAGCGCGTCCTGGACGTCCTCCGCCCACAGCGCGGCGGACGGTCCGGGCGGCTGGAGCCGGTCGTCGGGGAGAGCCGGGTAGAGGGCTTGGGCGAGGGCGCGGCGCAGCACGCGGACTTCGTCGGCGCTGAAAGCCATGCCGCCGCGCGATCCGTGTGGCGTAGGCATGAGGTGACAGTACGTGGCGTACGTCCGATTTCGGGCGATTGGCGCCCCGGTTGTCCCGATTGGCGTATCTGCCGCTGATCCGACGTGCGGACGGTCGGCCCGACCGGGCCGACCGCCCGTCAGCATGCTTGGCGCGGAAGCCCGTTCAGGACTTGTTGCGCTCCCAGACCAGCCGCAGGCCGATCAGGGTGAGCCAGGGCTCGTGCACGTCGATGGTCTCGGCCTCGCCGAGGACGAGCGGGGCCAGGCCGCCGGTGGCGATCACCTGGACGTCGTCCGGGTCCTTGGCGAGTTCCCGGGCCATCCGGTTGACCAGGCCGTCGACCTGGCCGGCGAAGCCGTACAGGATGCCGGACTGCATCCCTTCAACGGTGTTCTTGCCGATGACGTTGCGGGGCCGGGCCAACTCGATCTTGCGCAGCTGCGCGCCGCGCAGACCGAGCGCCTCGACCGAGATCTCGATGCCGGGCGCGATCGCGCCGCCCACGTAGTCGCCGCGGGCGTTCACCGCGTCGAAGGTGGTGGCGGTGCCGAAGTCCACCACGATGCACGGCCCGCCGTAGAGGTGGTTGGCGGCCAGCGCGTTCACGATCCGGTCGGCGCCGACCTCCTTGGGGTTGTCCATCAGGACGTGCACCCCGGTCTTCACGCCCGGCTCCACGATCACCGCGGGCACGTCGCCGTAGTAACGGCGCGTCACCTCGCGGAGCTCGTGGAGCACGGCGGGCACGGACGAGCAGATCGACAGCCCCGCCACCTTGTCCTCGGCGGACACGATGGGGTGGGCACCCATCAGGCCCTGCATCAGCACCGCCAGCTCGTCCGCGGTGCGCCGCGGGTCGGTGGAGATCCGCCAGTGTTCGACGATGTCCTCGCCGTCGAACAGGCCGAGCGTGGTCTGGGTGTTGCCGACGTCGATGGTGAGGAGCACGGGATGGCTTTCTGTTGAGGCGCGGTCAGGCGCGGAGGTCCAGGCCGATGTCGAGGACCGGCGAGGAGTGCGTCAGGGCCCCGACGGCCAGGTAGTCGACACCAGTCTCGGCGACCTCGCGCGCGGTGGCCAGGGTCAGTCCGCCGGACGCCTCCAGCTTCGCCCGGCCGGCCACCAGGGCGACGGCCTCCTTCAGCTGCGGCACGGTGAAGTTGTCGAGCAGGATCAGGTCCGCCCCGGCCTCCAGCACCGGCGCGATCTGCTCCAGGGTGTCCACCTCGACCTCGACGGGGAGGTCCGGGTAGGCCGCCCGCACCGCGCGGAAGGCCTCCGCGACGCCGCCGGCCGCCACCACGTGGTTGTCCTTCACCAGCGCGGCGTCGGACAGCGCCATCCGGTGGTTGGCGCCGCCGCCGCAGCGCACGGCGAACTTCTCCAGCGCGCGCAGGCCCGGGGTGGTCTTGCGGGTGTCCCGGACGACCGCGCCGGTGCCCTCCAGGGCGTCGGCCCAGGCCCGGGTCGCGGTGGCGACGCCGGACAGGTGGCAGAGCAGGTTCAGCGCGCTGCGCTCGGCGGTCAGCAGGTCGCGGGTGCGGCCGCGGACGGAGAGCAGCACCTGGCCGGCCTCGACCCGGGCGCCGTCCTCGACGTGCCGCTCGACCTCGAACTCCTCCTCGCAGACCAGCGAGACGACGGCCTCGGCCACCCGAAGGCCCGCCACCACACCGGCCGAGCGGGCGGTGAAGTCGGCGGTGGCGACGGCGTCCGCGGGGACGGTCGCCACCGAGGTGACGTCCTCGCCGCCGGCCAGGTCCTCGCCGAGCGCGAGCATCGCGATGTCCTCGACCTCGACCGGGTCCAGCCCGGCCTCCTCCAGCAGCGCCGCCAGCGCCGGGTCCAGCCCGGTCTCGTACGCCTCGCCCTCGCCGCAGGCGCAGCCGTCGCCGCAGCCGGCGGAGGCGAGCGGGAGTTCGTCGTGGGTCATCGTGGTGCTCCTAGTCGATCGGCAGGGTCACGCCGGGGGAAGGGGGGTCACGCCCGGACGCACGGGCGTCCGTCGGCGTCGAGGGTGGTGACCAGGTGACGCCGCCAGTGGGCGTCGTCGCGGTCGGGGAAGTCCTCGCGCCAGTGGCAGCCGCGGGTCTCCTCGCGGAGCGCCGCGGCGGCGACCAGCGCGGTCGCCACCAGGTGGAGGTTGGTGGCCTCCCAGGTCTCCACCCGCGGGTCGGCCGGCTTCTCGCCGGCCGCGTGCTCGCGGGCGTCGGCGGCCAGCCGGTCCAGCCCCTCGGCGGTGGCCGCCATCGACGCGGCGGAGCGCAGCACGGCCGCGCCGCGCGACATCAGCCGCTGGATCTCGGCGCGGGCCTCCGGGGCGAGCAGCGGCACGGCGCGGGCGCCGCGGGCCGCCGCGGCGTCCACGGTGCGCTCGGGCAGGTCGCCGGCGGCCCACCGGGCGGCCAGGTCGGCGGCGATCGCCTCGGCGAAGACCAGGCCCTCCAGCAGCGAGTTGGAGGCCAGCCGGTTGGCGCCGTGCACGCCGGTGCAGGCGACCTCGCCGCAGGCGTACAGACCGGGTACGGAGGTGCGGCCGGCGAGGTCGGTGCGGACGCCGCCGGAGGCGTAGTGGGCGGCGGGCGCGACCGGGATCGGCTCGGTGACCGGGTCGATGCCGTGCGCCCGGCACGAGGCGAGGATGGTCGGGAAGCGGTGCTCCCACATCTCGGCGCCGAAGTGCCGGCCGTCGAGGTACATGTGCTCGGTGCCCCGCAGGTGCATCTGCCGGGTGATCGCCTTGGCGACGATGTCGCGCGGGGCGAGCTCGGCGAGTTCGTGCTGCCCGAGCATGAACCGCTCGCCGGTGGCGTCGACCAGGTGGGCGCCCTCGCCGCGGACGGCCTCGGAGACCAGCGGCTGCTGGCCCTCGGCCTCGGCGCCGAGCCAGAGCACGGTCGGGTGGAACTGGACGAACTCCAGGTCGGCGACGTCCGCGCCGGCCCGCAGCGCGAGCGCGACGCCGTCGCCGGTGGAGACCGCCGGGTTGGTGGTCGCGGAGAAGACCTGGCCCATGCCGCCGGTGGCGAGCACCACGGCGCGGGCGCGCAGTGCGCCGACGCCGTCGCGCTGGCCCTCGCCCATGACGTGCAGGGTCAGGCCGGCCGCGTGGCCGTCGGCGTCGGTGAGCAGGTCGAGGACGAGGGCGTGCTCGATCAGCTCGATGCCCGGGTCGCTGCGGACGGCGGAGACCAGCGCACGGGATATCTCGGCACCGGTGGCGTCGCCGCCCGCGTGCGCGATCCGGCGGCGGTGGTGGCCGCCCTCGCGGGTCAGCAGGATCGCCCCGTCGGCGTCCCGGTCGAAGGCGGCGCCGACCTCGATGAGCCGCCGCACGGCGTCCGGGCCCTCGGTGACGAGGGTGCGCACGGCCGCCTCGTCGCACAGGCCGGCGCCGGCGACCAGGGTGTCGTCGAGGTGCTGCTCGGGGGTGTCCCCCTCGCCCAGGGCGGCGGCGATGCCGCCCTGGGCCCAGCGGGTGGAGCCGTCGTCGAGCATCGCCTTGGTGACCACGGTGGCCCGCAGGCCGGCCTTGCGGGCGTTCAGCGCGACGGTCAGGCCGGCCACGCCGGAGCCGACCACGACGACGTCGGTGGTCGCGGTCCAGCCCGGGGCCGGGGCGGTCAGACGGTACGGCATGGCTTCACGTGCTCCTTCAGCGCGCGGCGTCGGGAGTCGCGTCGCCCGCATCACGGTACGCTCCCCCGCCCGCGGAGGGGGAAGCCGCCAGGTCGCCGCGGACGAGGCCGCTGCCCTCGGGTGCCTCGGCCGCGTCGCCGCCCGTGCCGGTGATCCGGTTGTCGCCGTCCACGAACACCACCCTGGGCAGGTACGCCTTGGCCTCGGCGGTGTCCATCTGGCCGTACGCGATGAGGATCACCAGGTCGCCGGGGTGCACCAGGCGCGCGGCGGCGCCGTTGATGCCTATGACGCCGGAGCCGCGCGGGCCCGCGATGGTGTACGTCTCCAGGCGGGCGCCGTTGTTGATGTCGACGATGTGGACGAGCTCGCCGGGGAGCAGGTCCGCGGCGTCGAGCAGGTCCTCGTCGACGGTGACGGAGCCGACGTAGTGCAGGTCGGCCTGGGTCACCGTGGCCCGGTGGATCTTGGACTTGAGCATGGTGCGGAGCATCTGGTCACGCCTCCTGGTGGGACCCCCGGCCGGGCCGGGGGAGAGTGCATGCCTACGGGGGGTCGTACGGGGGTGGAACGGGCTGGAACGGGCTGGAACGGGATGGTGCGCTACCGGACGATGACGCCGACGTTGTCGATCAGGCGGGCGGGGCCCACCGTGGCGGCCACGGCCAGCAGGGCCTCGCCGGTGAAGTCGTCCGGCACCTCGGTGAAGGAGTTCGGGTCGATCAGGGCGAGGTAGTCGGGGGTGACGCCGTCCGCGCCGTCGAGGACGGCCGCGGCGGCCTCGCGGACCGCCTTGGCGCCCTGCGCGCCCGCGTCGCGGCCGGCGAACAGCGCCCGGGACAGCGCGAGCGCCCGGGAGCGCTCGGTGTCGGAGAGGAAGCGGTTGCGGGAGGAGAGCGCCAGCCCGTCCTCCTCGCGGACGGTCGGGACGCCGACGATCTCCACGTCGAAGTCCAGGTCCGCGACCATCCGGCGGACGATCGCCAGCTGCTGCGCGTCCTTCTCGCCGAAGAGGGCGAAGTCCGGGTCGGTGATGTGCAGCAGCTTCGCGACGACGGTCAGCATGCCGTCGAAGTGGCCGGGGCGGGACGCGCCCTCGAAGCCCTCGCCCATCGGCCCGGCGGACAGCCGGACGAGCGGCTCGCCGTTGGGGTACATCTCCTCGACGGTCGGGGCGAAGACCACGTCGGCGCCGGCCTCGCGGGCGACCTCCAGGTCGTCGTCCAGGGTGCGCGGGTAGCGGTCCAGGTCCTCGCCGGCGCCGAACTGCAGCGGGTTGACGAAGACCGTCACGGCCACCCGGCCGTCCCGGCCGACCTGGCGGCGGGCCGCACGGATCAGCGCGGCGTGGCCGGCGTGCAGCGCTCCCATGGTCATCACCACGGCGTTGTCCACCGGCTGGTCGTCGGGCCAGAACGCGGCCTCGAACTCCTCCACCGTGCGGGTGAGCGCGGTGGTGCGGGGGGCCTTCGCCTTCGCCGGCTGCTTGCCGCGTGCCATCAGGGGGTCTCCTCGTCGAGTACGTCCAGCAGCGCAGCCGCCGCCTCTTCCTTGAGCGATCCGCCGCGGACCGCCCGCTGTGCGGTGGCCCGGGCCATCGCACGGTACGCCTGCCCGATGTCCGGGGACACCGTCCGCAGCTGCTGCAGGTGCCGGCGGAGCGTCCCGGCGTCGCCGCGGGCGACCGGGCCGGTCAGCGCGGCGTCGCCGGAGCGCAGCGCGTTGTCCAGGGCCGCGCCGAGCAGCGGGCCGAGCAGCTGCCCGGGCTCGGCCACCCCGGCGCCGCGCAGCAGCTCCATCGCCTGCGCGACCAGGGTGACCAGGTGGTTCGCGCCGTGCGCGAGGGCCGTGTGGTAGAGCGGGCGGACCTCCTCGGGCACCCACTCGGGCTCGCCGCCCATCTCCACGACCAGGGCCTCGGCGACCGGCCGCAGCTCGTCGGGGGCGGTGACCCCGAACGGGCAGCCGGCCAGCCGGGCCAGGTCCACCGAGGTGCCGGTGAAGGTCATCGCCGGGTGCAGCGCCAGCGGCAGCGCGCCCGCCCGGGCGGCGGGCTCCAGCACCGCCACGCCGTGCGCGCCGGAGGTGTGCACCACGATCTGGCCCGGGCGGATCGCCCCGGTCGCGGCGAGTCCGGCGGCGAGGTCGGCGAGGGCGTCGTCGGGCACCGTCAGCAGCACCAGGTCGGCGGCGGCCAGCACCTGCGGCGGGGTCACCAGCCGGACGCCGGGCAGCAGGTTCTCGGCGCGGCGCCGGGAGGCCGCGGACACTCCGGAGGCGGCGACCACCCTGTGGCCGGCCAGCTGCAGGGCGGCGCCGAGCGCCGGGCCGACCCGGCCGGTGCCGACCACGCCGACGGCGAGCCGGGCGGGCCGGTTCTCCGGGTCCAGCGGATCGCCGTAGGGGTCGACCGGCCCGAGGGCCGGGGCATTGTCGGACGCGCTCACCGCTCGGCCCTCGTCATTGCTTCCCGTTCCAGTCCTGTGCAGGTACCAGACGTACCGCTCCATCGTACGGGGCCGCCGGTGCGCCCCCTCCGCGCGGGGCCGGGCCGCCGGATCTCCACGGAAGCTTCACAACGCTCCCGGCGACCCGAACGCTACGGCCGGGTAACTTGGCGCAGTCCGAGCCCCGGGACACGAGGGAGACCATGCCCAGACGCCTCGGCCTTGCCCGTCCGCACAGACCCCGCACCATCCGCACCCGCATCATCGCGCTGGTGCTGATCCCCGTCGTCGCCCTGGTCGGTCTGTGGACCTTCGCCATGGTCTCGATGACCGGCGACCTGCGCGCCCTCGTCCGCCTCAAGGACGCCTACCAGTACTTCGGCAGCCCGGTGGACACCGCCGTCGGCCAGATCCAGATCGAGCGCCGGCTGGCCGCCGAGTACCTGGGCTCCGGCGGCGACGCGGCCGCGCTCGCCGCCTACACCGCGCAGGAGCGGGCCACCGACGAGAAGATCCGCGCGATGCGGGCGGCCGCCGAGGACCCCGACCGGCAGGACGAGCTCACCGCCGAGCAGCGGGACACCCTCACCGCGATGACCACCGCCTCCGACGGCCTCGCCCCGCTCCGCCAGGCGGTCATCACCCGCTCCCTCGGCTGGGACGCCGCGGTCGAGCGGTACACCGCCGCCATCGAGCCCTCGTTCGCCGTCGAGTCCGCGCTCACCGCCCTGCAGGCCGGCCGGCTCGCCCGCGAGGCCCAGGTGGTCGTGGAACTCGTCCGGGTGCGCGAGTTCGTCTCCCGCGAGGACGCCCTCGGCTCCGGCGCCCGGGCCGCCGGGTCCTTCACCCCCGCCCAGTTCCGCGCCTTCGCCGCCGTCGTCGAGGACCGGCGGGTCTTCCAGCGCACCTACGTCGCCGCGCTGCCCGCGGACTCCCGGGCCGGCTTCGACACCTTCGCCGCCGACCCGCGCTACACCGCGCTGACCGCCGCCGAGGACGGCGTCCTGGACGCCGGCGCCGACGCCGCCGGCCGCGCCGTCGACCGCAACGGCTGGCGCACCACCATGGACCCGGTCGTCCACCGCTACATGGAGCTGTGCAAGGAGGCCGCCCTCAACTCCGCCGCCCGCGGCCGCGCCTACGCCGGCGACCAGCTGCTGAAGGCCGGCCTGGCCGGCGGCGCCGGCCTGCTCGCCGTGGTGTTCTCCGTCTGGTACTCGGTGCGCACCGGCCGCCGGATCACCCGCCGCCTGACCCGGCTGCGGGTCGCCGCCGACCGGCTGGCCAACCGCCAGCTGCCGGACGTCGTCCGCCGCCTGGCCGCCGGCGAGACCGTCGACGTGGAGCGGGCAGCCCCGCGGCTCGCCTTCGCCCCGGGCGAGAACGACGACGAGATCGGCGACCTCGGCCGCGCCCTCAACCACGCCCGCCGGGCCGCCGTCGAGGCCGCCGTCGAACAGGCCCGCCTGCGGGCCGGCATCTCCGGCGTCTTCGTCAACATCGCCCGCCGCAGCCAGGCCCTGATCCACCGCCAGCTCAAGCAGCTGGACGCCATGGAACGCCGCGCCACCGACCCCGACGAGCTCGCCGACCTCTTCCGGGTCGACCACCTCGCCACCCGGATGCGCCGCCACGCCGAGGGCCTGATCATCCTCTCCGGCGCCGCCCCCGGCCGGCGCTGGCGCAAGCCCGTCCCGCTGGTCGAGGTGGTCGGCTCGGCGGTCGGCGCCGTCGAGGAGTACGAGCGGGTGGTCGTCCCGCCGATGCCGCAGGTCTTCGTCTCCGGCGCGGCCGTCGCCGACCTCGCCCACCTGGTCGCCGAACTCATCGAGAACGCCACCGCCTTCTCGCCCCCGCACACCCAGGTCACCATGCGGGCCGGCGAGGCCGCCCACGGCTGCGTGCTGGAGATCGACGACCGCGGCCTCGGCATGGACGAGGACGAACTCGCCGCCGCCAACCGCACCCTCGCCGAACAGCAGGAGTTCGACCCCACCCGCACCGAGCGGCTCGGCCTCTTCGTCACCGGCCGGCTCGCCCGGCGCCACGGCATCGAGGTGGCCCTGCGCCGCTCGCCGTACGGCGGCACCACCGCCGTGGTACTGCTGCCGAAGGCCGTCCTCGCCGAGGCGCCCGCGCCGGAGCCGCGACCGGTACCGGTGCCCGAGGCGCCGGCCGAGTCCGAGCCCGACCCGGTCGCCGACGCGCCCGCCGCCGCGGTGCTGCCGATGCGGCGCGCCCTGCCGACCCGGACCCGCCGGGCGCTCCCGGCGCCGGGGCCGCAGACACCGCCGCCCGCGGCCGACACGCCCACCGACACCCCCACCGACACCCCCGCCGGGTCGCCCGAGATCTCGGCCGAGCAGATGGGCGCCGTCTTCGGCGCGTTCCAGCGCGGGCTGGACCGCGGCCGCGGCACCCGCACCCCGCACCATCCGGAGGACGAACGATGAGCGCGACCGACACCACCGAACAGGCCGGCGGCGGCCTGGACTGGCTGCTGGAGGACCTGGTCGACAGCACCGAGCACGTCCGCCAGGCCGTGCTGCTCTCCTCCGACGGCCTGCCCACCGCCGCCTCCACCGGGCTGAGCACCGAGGACGCCGACCACCTCGCCGCCGTCTGCTCCGGCTTCCACAGCCTCGCCCGCGGCGTCGGCAGCCGCTTCGAGGCGGGCGGCGTCCGGCAGACCATGGTGATGCTGGAGGACGCCTTCCTCTTCGTCTCGCCGGCCGGCGAGGGCAGTTGCCTGGCCGTGCTCTGCGGGCCGCAGGCCGACGTCGGCCAGATCGCCTACGAGATGCAGATGCTCGTCCGCCGGGTCGGCCGCCACCTCTCCACCCCGATCCGGGCCGACTCAGACCCGGCGGCCGCCGGACGGGCGGCCACATGAGCGGGCACTGGTACGACGACGAGGCCGGCCCGATGGTCCGGCCGTTCACCCTGACGGGCGGGCGCACCCGCTCCGCCGAGGGCGAGCGCTACGACCTGCTGGCCGCGGTCTCGGCGGTGCCGGACGCCGAGCCCGCCGCCCACCTGGACCACGCCCGCAGCGCCCTGCTGGACCGGATCAGGGCCCGGGCCTGCCCGCTGGCCGAACTCGCCGCCGACGCCGACCTGCCGATCGGCGCCCTGCGGGTGCTGCTCGGCGACCTCGTCCAGGCCGGGCTCGTTCGGGTCGGCCAGAGCGCCGCCGAGGCCGGCCGGCCGGACGTCCGCCTGCTCCGCGAGGTCATCCGGGGCCTGCGGCGGCTCTGACCGGGGACGTCCGTCCGGGGGCGTCCGTCCGGGGGCGGGTGGCCCCCGGTCAGTCCGCGGCCCCCGCTCGGACCAGGCCGTTCTCGTAGGCCAGCACCACGGCCTGGACGCGGTCGCGCAGGCCCAGTTTGGCCAGGATCCGGCCGACGTGGGTCTTCACGGTGGCCTCCGACAGGGTCAGCCGGGCGGCGATCTCGCTGTTCGACAGGCCCTGGGCCACCAGCAGGAACACCTCCCGCTCGCGGTCGGTGAGCGGCTCCAGCACCGGCGATCCGGGCGCCGTCGACGGCGTCGGCAGCACCTGGGCGAAGCGGTCGATCATGCGCCGGGTGGTGGTCGGCGCGACCACCGCGTCGCCGCCGTGCACCGCGCGGATCGCCGCGACCAGCTCGGTCGGCGGCACGTCCTTGAGCAGGAAGCCGCTCGCGCCGGCCTTCAGCGCGGCGAAGGCGTACTCGTCCAGGTCGAAGGTGGTCAGGATGAGCACGTGGGGCGCCCCCGGCAGCGGCGTGCCGGAGTCGTCCAGGCAGATCCGCCGGGTGGCCTGGACGCCGTCCAGCCGGGGCATGCGGACGTCCATCAGCACCACGTCGACCTGCGTCCCGGCGAGCAGCTCCAGCGCCTGCGCGCCGTCGCCCGCCTCGGCGGCGATCTCGATGTCGCCCTGCGACTGCAGGACCATCCGGAAGCCCGTACGCAGCAGCTCCTGGTCGTCCACGAGCATCACGCGGATGGTCACGGTCGGTTCTCCTTCACCTGAGCGGTCGTGCCCCGGCCTCAGCCGGCGGTCTTGAGGGGGAGGACGGCCCGGATCCGGAAGCCGCCGCCCGGCCGCGGGCCGACGTCGAGGCTGCCGCTCACCATGCCGACCCGCTCGCGCATGCCGATCAGACCATGGCCGGGCCCGTCGCCACCACCGTCGATCTGCTCCGCGGTGCTGCCGCGGCCGTCGTCCTCGACCAGCACCTCCAGGTCGCGGTCGCCGAAGTCCACCGCCACCCGGGCCCGGGCGCCCGGACCGCCGTGCTTGCGCACGTTGGTCAGCGCCTCCTGGACGATCCGGTACACCGTCAGCTCCAGGCCGCGCGGCAGCTCCCGCGGCTCGCCCGAGGTGGCGAAGTCCACCGGCAGGCCGGCCGTGCGCACCTGCTCCAGCAGCTCCGGCAGCTCCTCCACGCCGGGCTGCGGGACGTACTCCTCGGCCGTCTCCGAGGTCCGCAGCACGCCGAGCAGCCGGCGCATCTCGACCAGCGCCTGGCGGCCGGTCGCGGCGATCGTGCCGAGGGCCTCCTTCGCCTGTTGCGGTGAGTTGTCCAGCACGTAGGCGGCCCCGTCGGCCTGAACGATCATCACGGAGACGTTGTGCGCGACCACGTCGTGCAGCTCCCGCGCGATCCGGGCGCGCTCGGCGGCCACCGCCACCTTCGCCTGGGCGTCCCGCTCGCGCTCCAGCCGGGCCGCCCGGTCCTCCAGCTCGACCAGGTAGGCCCCGCGGACCCGGGTCAGCCGGCCCCACGCCCAGCAGAGCACGAACGGCGTCGACATCAGCACCGCCACGAACACCAGCTGCCAGGTGCTCGGCCCCGGCGGCGGGGACGGGTCGTCCGGCAGCGGGTCGCCGCTGTTGTCGAACCGCCACAGCGTCAGCGGACCGGCCACCAGACCCACCGCGAGCACCAGCCGGGACGCCCACCGCGAGCCGAAGGCCGCCCCGGTGTACGCGAACACCAGGTAGCCGATGGACGAGGCGCCCGGGGTGACGTCCAGCACGAGCTGGCCCAGCCCGAGCGCGGTGCCCCCGGCCACGGCCAGGTCCGGGTACCGGCGCCGGACCACCATCAGCGCGGCGATCGCCAGCGAGAAGAACAGACCGCCGTAGAGCTGCAGGTCCGACTCCGAGAAGTCGGAGAGCGCGCCGAGCAGGAGGACCACCAGCGCCCAGGCGGAGTCGACCACCATCGGGTGACGGCGGAGCCAGGCGTTGAGTCGATGCACGCTCCAAGCCTAGGCAGTCGCACGGCACCCCCAGGTCCGCCGCGAGAGCGATCCGCCATCCGCCGCAGGGTGGAGACGGACCCCGCCGGGACACCCCCGCCGACCGGTAGCGTCGACCCACGTGACCTGGAAGCGGTGGCGGCCCGCCATGGAAGAGGCGCTGTACGGCGCGGACGGCTTCTACCGGGGACCGGAGGGGCCGGCCGGGCACTTCCGCACCTCCGTGCACGCCTCGCCGCTGTTCGCCGGAGCGGTCGCCCGGCTGCTCGCCGAGACCGACGAGGCGCTCGGCCGCCCCGAGCGGCTCGACCTGGTCGACGTGGGCGCCGGCCGCGGCGAGCTCCTGACCGGCGTGCTCGCCGCCCTCGACCCGGAGCTCGCCGCCCGGGTCCGCCCGTACGCCGTCGAGCTCGCCGCCCGCCCGGCCGGCCTGCCCCCGTCCGTGCTGTGGACGGACACCCTGCCGACCGGGCTGACCGGACTGCTCTTCGCCAACGAGTGGCTCGACAACGTGCCGCTCGACATCGCCGGACCCGACGAGGACGGCGCGCTGCACTACGTCGAGGTCGGCCCCGACGGCGAGGAACGGCCCGGCGGCCCGCTCGCGGCGGCCGACGCCGCCTGGGCCGCCCGCTGGTGGCCGGACGGCGAGCGGATCGAACTCGGCCGCACCCGCGACGAGGCCTGGGCCGCGGCCGTCGCCGCCCTGGACCGCGGCCTCGCCGTCGCCGTCGACTACGCCCACACCGCCGCCGACCGGCCGCCCTTCGGCACCCTCGCCGGCTTCCGCGGCGGCCGCGAGGTCCGGCCCGTCCCCGACGGCGGCTGCGACGTCACCGCGCACGTCGCCCTGGACTCGGTCGCCTCGGCGGCCGCCCCCGTCGTCCACAGCCTGTGGACGACGCAGCGGGCCGCGCTGCACGCCCTCGGCGTGCACGGCGGACGGCCCCCGCTCGCCCTCGCCTCCACCGACCCGGCCGGCTACCTGCGGGCCCTCGGCGGGGCCGGCGAGGCCGCCGAGCTGACCGACCCCGCCGGGCTGGGCGGCTTCGGCTGGCTGGCCCAGGCCGTCCGCATGCCGGTACCGCGGAGCCTGGAGGGACTCCCCGCACCCGCGGGGTGGCAGACTCTGTAGCCATGAGGGAGACCACGGTCGGCATCGGCGCGGGTGCGCAGCAGCTCACGGGCGAGCTGGGCACCAGCGACATGGTGCTCAACATCGGCCCGCAGCACCCGTCCACGCACGGCGTGCTGCGGCTGAAGCTGGTGCTGGACGGCGAGCGGATCGTCACCGCGGAGCCGGTCATCGGCTACATGCACCGCGGCGCCGAGAAGCTCTTCGAGGCCCGTGACTACCGGCAGATCATCATGCTGGCGAACCGGCACGACTGGCTCTCCGCCTTCTCCAACGAACTCGGCGTCGTCCTCGCCGTCGAGCGGATGCTCGGCATGGAGGTGCCCGAGCGGGCGGTGTGGATCCGCACCCTGCTCGCCGAGCTCAACCGGGTGCTCAACCACCTGATGTTCCTCGGCTCCTACCCGCTGGAGCTGGGCGGCATCACCCCGATCTTCCACGCCTTCCACGGCCGCGAGGAGCTCCAGCACGTCCTGGAGGAGGCCTCCGGCGGGCGCATGCACTACATGTTCAACCGGGTCGGCGGTCTCAAGGAGGACCTCCCGGCCGGCTGGCTCGGCCGCGTCCGGCAGGCCGTCGCCGCCGTGCGCAAGCAGCTCCCGGTGTACGAGGACCTCGTCCTCGGCAACGAGATCTTCCGCGGCCGGACGGCCGGGGTCGGCGTCCTCACCCGCGAGCAGGTCCACGCCTACGGCGTGAGCGGGCCGATCGCCCGGGCCAGCGGGGTCGACTTCGACCTCCGCCGCGACGAGCCCTACCTCGCGTACGGGGAGCTCGCCGACCTGCTGACGGTCGTCGTGCGGGAGGAGGGCGACTGCCTGGCCCGCTTCGAGTGCCTGCTGGAGCAGACCGCCAACTCGCTCGACCTCGCCGAGGCCTGCCTCGACCGGCTCGCCGGGCTCGCCCCGGGCCCGGTCAACCTGCGGCTGCCCAAGGTCCTCAAGGCCCCGGAGGGCACCACCTACGCCTGGACCGAGAACCCGCTCGGCATCAACGGCTACTACCTGGTGTCCCGCGGCGACAAGACGCCGTGGCGGCTCAAGCTCCGCTCCGCCTCGTACAACAACATCCAGGCCCTCACCGAACTGCTGCCGGGCACCCTGGTCGCCGACATGGTGGCCATCCTCGGCTCGATGTTCTTCGTCGTCGGCGACATCGACAAGTAGCAGTGTGCCCGGTCGCAGGGCTAGCTGTCCGCGGGGTGCGGGGCGAGCTTCTTGTGGCCCTCGGTGGCGATCCGCTGCTCGCAGAGGGAGGCCAGGACGGCGTACGCCTCGGGCCCCATCAGTTCGGTGAGCTCGGCGCGGTAGCTGACGTACACCGGGTCCGGGGCGTTGTGCGCCTCCGGGCTGCCGGTGCACCACCAGTGCAGGTCGTGGCCGCCCGGCCCCCACCCGCGGCGGTCGTACTCGCCGATGCTCACCTGCAGGTAGCGGGTGTCGTCGGGCCGGTCGATCCAGTCGTAGGTGCGGCGGACGGGCAGCTGCCAGCAGACGTCCGGCTTGGTCTCCAGGGGCTCGCGGCCCTCCTCCAGCGCCAGGATGTGCAGCGCGCAGCCCGCCCCGCCGGGGAAGTCCGGGCTGTTGCGGAAGAGGCAGGCGCCGTCGATCCGCCGGGTCTGCCGGTCGCCGTCCTCGTCGAGCATGGTGATGCCGCCGTCGAGGCGGATCCGGCCCTTGGCGTCGGTGCCGTGCGGGTGGTTCTCCCACATCTCGGGCGTGAGCCGGGCGGCGTGGCCGGCGACCCGCTGCTCGTCGTCCTCGTCCGAGTAGTGGGCGCCGAGGGTGCAGCAGCCGTCGGAGGCGCCGCGACCCTCCTCGATGCCGTGGCAGCCCCGGCCGAAGATGCAGCCCCAGCTGGAGGTGAGCCAGGTGAGGTCGCAGCGGAACACCTGCTCCTCGTCGGCCGGGTCGGTGAACTCGGCCCAGGCGCGGGCGAAGTCCAGCGGGACCTCGGGACGCACGGTCGGCATCGCGAGGTCGACCACCGTCGAGGCCGGCTTCGTGCCGTTCTTCTTCGGCTTCTTGTGCTGTGCGGTGTCTGCTGCTGCCACGCTGCAAGGGTATGGCCTCGGGTGCCGTTTCCCGGCGGCGCCGGTGCCGCACACCGGCGGCGCACCCGCCCCGCACCCGTCCCGCACGGGCCGGGCACCGGCCGTGCGCACCCGTCCGCCGGGTCGTGAAGGCAGGGTGAAGAGGCTCACCGCGGCACGGGCCGTCCCGCCCGCGGGGCCTAGGATGGCGGGCTGCAGACCGCTGCGTACGGGGACGCGACGCGACGACGGGGGACGGGGATGGCCGACAGGGTTCTGTTGAAGCCTTGGGAACTGCACGGCGAGGGGCGGGAGTTCGAGACGGTTTCGAACGACTTCGCGCGGGCGGCGCTCGACCTGGAGAACGGACTGGCCGCACTCGGCACCCCCTGGGGACGGGACGAGCCGGGCCAGGGGTTCGGCGAGGCGTACGAGGGCGCCCGGGAGGGCGTGCTGGCCGGGCTGCAGGGCCTGGCCGACCGGCTCGGCGGCATCGGGACGGGCCTGCACACCATGGCCGACAACGCGGAGCAGAACGAGCAGGGCAACCGCGACGCCTTCCGGGCGATCGACCCGGGAACCGGCGCGGCGCCCACCGCGCTCTGAGTCGACGGACCGTCAAGCCGCACCACCGAAGGGGGACCACATGCCCAGGAACCTGCCCGAGGAGCTGGCCCCGGTCATGGCCCGGCTCGGCCGCCACTGGCCGGAGGCCGACGAGGACGCGCTGCGCCGCGCGGCCGGCCTGTGGCGCGAGTTCGGTGCCGAGGCCGAACGGCTCGGCCGGCGCGGCGGCTCGGCCGCCGAGCGCGTCACCGGCGAGAACTCCGGCCCGGCCGTCGAGGCGTTCGCCGACCACTGGCGCGGCTTCAGCGGCGGCGGCCGCGGCCACCTCGACGACGCGCACGGCGCCGCCGAGTCGCTGGCCGGGGCCTTCGACAAGGCCGCCGCGGCCGTCGACGACTGCAAGGCGCAGCTGGTCGCCGTCCTCACCGACCTCGCCGAGGAGATCGCGCAGGCCGACAAGGCGGAGGCCGCGGCCGCCGCGCAGGTGAAGGCCGCGCAGGCGGAGGGGGTCTCCGGTCTGGTCGGGCAGGTCGTCGGCACGGTGAAGGGCGTCGCCGCCGAGGCCGGCGAGGCGATCGCGGTCGAGACCGCGAAGATCAAGGTCGGTGCGCTGCTCGCGGAGCTCGGCCGGGAGATGAAGGACCGCCTGCAGGCGGCCCTCAAGGAGCCCGCCGTCACCGCCCTGGAGCGGATGGCGCAGGCCGACGGCGCCGGGAAGCACGGACAGTTCCGCACCCTCAGCGCCGCCCGCTCCGGCGGGGGGATCACCGGCGAACTGCTCGGCACCGCCGTCGGCGGGGCCACCGCGGTCGCCGGTGTCCGCGGGGTCTCCGCCGCGCTCAACCCGGACGGCACGGTCGCCACCGACGCGCAGGGCCGCCCGGTGCTGGTCGGTGCGGACGGCAAGCGGGTGCCCGCCGTGGACGGCGTCAGCGTGCAGGTCGGTGCGGACGGCAAGCCGGTGCTCGGCGACGACGGCAGGCCCGTACTGCTGGACGCCGCGGGCGCCCCGGTGGCCGGCCTCGCGCTCGGCGCCGACGGCAAGCCGCTCACCGACGCCCAGGGCAAGCCGCTGACGGTCGGCGCCGACGGCGCGGTCGGCGACACTGGCCTCTCGCTGGCCGTCGGCAAGGACGGCAGGCCCGTCCTCGACGAGCACGGCCGCCCGGTCATGGTGGACGCGGAGGGCAACCCGGCCGCCGGCCTCGCGGTCGGCAAGGACGGCAAGCTGCTCACCGACCCGGACGGCAGGCCGCTGGTCGCCGGGGTGGGCCGGGACGGCCGCCCGCTGGTGGACGCGGCCGTCGGCCCCGACGGCGTCAGGCTCGGCGCGGACGGCCTCCCGGTGGCCGCCGCCGACCTCGGCACCGGACCGGGCCGGCACGGCGCCCCCGGCACCACCGGTGACCCCGACGGCCTCGGCGGCCTCGGCGGCCTCGGCGACCGGTCGGCCGACGGCCCGGCGGGAACGACGAGGAGCGGCCCCGGCCGGACCGCACCGGTCCTGGACGTGGACCTGCAGGCCGCCCCCGCCGCGGGCGTCCAGGTGACCGCCGCCCCGCAGCAGGCCGTCCAGACCCCGCTCGCCGACGGCGGCGGCCACCGTGCCGCGTCCGGCGGCGGCGGCCCGTCCGGCGGATGGGCCGGCCCCTCCGGAGGCCACCAGGCACCGGCGGCGCCGGCCTACGAGCCGGACGGCTACGACCTGCCGCCCGCCGGGCCGCGGCCCGGCCCGATCTCGGTGCACACCGACTCGGTGGCGGTCGCCCCGCCGTCCCCGCAGACCTACGGGCCGCCCGCCGAGGTGCCGACCGGCGGCCGGCACGGCGGCGACTTCGCCGTCCCCGCCGCGCCGGCCAGCCCCGCGGCCGGCTCCGGTTTCCCGCTCGGCCCGGTCGGCGGCGGCCCCGCCGCCGGGGCGGGTCCGGTCGCGAGCACGCCGGCGCCGCCGGTCGCCGGCCCGGTGGGCGGTGCGGCGGGCGGTGCGGCCGCAGCCCCCGGCGCCGCCGGCACTCCGGCCGCCGGCGCCCCCGGTGCGGGCGCACCCGGTGCCCCCGGCACGGCGGCCCCCGGTGCCGCAGGACCCGGTGCGGCGGGGCAGCCCGGCGCGCAGGGCGGCTCGTCCGGTGTGGTCGGCGCGGTCGTCGGCACGCCCGGCGCGGTGCCGCGCACCCCGGCCGGCGGGCCCGCCGCCGGCGCCCCGGGCACCGGGACTCCCGGTGCGGGCGGCACGGCCCCGCTGCCGTTCCGGCCCGGCGAGAGCGGCGACCTCCGCCGCCGTCCCGAGCTCCTCGGCCTGGAGCAGCACACCGGTCCGACCGTCGTCCCGGTGCTGCACCCCGGGCAGGTCGCCGCCGCCTACCTGGCCGCCCGCGCCGGGCGGTCCGGGCAGGAGGCGCCCGCCGTCCCCGTTCCCGTCCGCGGCATCGCCGACGGCCGCCCCTACGGCCTGCCCGGCGGGCTCGGCCCGGTCGACCCGGCGCACCAGGCCGAGGTCGAGCGGCTGGTGCCGCGCCGCCCCGACGGCACGCCCGAGCTGCACCCCGACCCGGCCGGCGGCTGGACGGAGGCGCTCAACGGCGGCGGCCCGCGCGAGCCCGGCCGCGCCAACAACACCGTCGACGTCGCGCTCTCCTCGGTCGACACCTTCTCCGGCCTGCCGGTCTGCTCCGCCCCCCGGCTGCCCGACGGCCCGGCCGGCGAGTACGGCGGCCGCGACCGCGCGGAGCGCGAACTCGGCCGGGAGTTCCACGACACCGGCGCCGGCGAGGGCGCCCTCGCCCGGGTCGCCGAGACGCTGCTGCGCTCGGGCCCCGGCGCGCAGGCGGTGCTGCTCACCCTGGACGGGTTCCGGCGTCCGCACGTCTGGAACGTGGTCAACCACGGCGAGCGGCTCACCTGGCTGGACCACCAGACCGGCCGCAGCGGCCGCGAGCCGCTGTACGACGCCGAGCACGGCCTCTGGGCGATCGCCCTGGACGCCGAGTGCCGGCCGCTGGACATCGTGCCGCCGGCCGCCGTGAAGGCGGACGCCGGAGCCGCGACGGCAGAGGACCCCGCCGGGCCCGGGGCGGCGCCCGTCGCCGCGGCCCCCGCGGAGCCCGCCCCGGAACCGGCCGCCGAACCCGCCCGCCCCGCCGAGCCCGCCCCGCCGCGGTCCCGGCTCCATATCCACCGCACCGCCGCCGGGAGCGCCCGCCGATGACCACCCGCGAGCAGGCCCTGGAGGCCGCCCACCGCTGGATCAACGGCGCGCTCCCCGCGGAGGGCGCCCGCCCGGTGCACAGCCACGAGTTCGAGCACGGCTGGGTGGTGTGGCCCGAACCGGCGCCCGTCCACGTCAACCCGTTCACGGCCGTCCGGCGCGCCCCGGAGGAGATCGGCGCCGCCTGCGCGGTCGTCGACCGGCTCACCGGCGCGCTCACCGTCTGGCCCTCCGTGCCGGTGCCGGACGTCGTCCGGATGTACCGGGACTTCCTCGGCGCCGGCGACTACGACCCGGCGCTGCCGCCCGCCACCGGTCCCGGCGCCCGGGCCGCGCTCCGCTACCGGGACGCCCTCGGCGAGGTGCAGACCCTCGTGGTGCACTCCGCCACCGGCCTGCCGCACCCGGCGCTGCGCGCCGCCGAACGCCTCCGCGAGCAGGGCGTCCCCGCCGAGGACGTCCTCGGCCTGCACACCGACCTGCGGCTCGCCGCGCTGCCCGGCGGCTACGCCGGGCACGCCCTGGCCGCCGCCCTGCCGCACGTCCGGCCCACCCACGACCTGGCGTACGGGCCCTGGTTCGACGGGCGAGCAGAGGCCGTCCGGGCGGTGCCGCCGCAGGAGGGCGTGCGGCCCAACCGGGTGCCGTTCCCGCGTTCCGTGCCGCCGGCCCAGCCGGAGGGCGGCCGGGCGCTGGCGGAGCGCCTCGCGGCCCGGTTCGGACCGCAGGGCGTCCGCCGGTTCGACGCCGGGGCGGTCGAGCACGCCGACCTGCCGGAGGCGGTCGCCCGGCCGCTGCTGGAGGTCGGCCTGCCCGTCGCGGTCGAGGGCTTCTTCGCCCTGCACCACCCGGAGCAGGACGGCGTCCACGACGGCAGCGCCACCGACGCGGTGCTGCCCGACGCCGCCGCCCGCCTCGCCGCCCGCCTCGCCGCCCTCGGCGGAGGCACCCGGGCCACCGCCGACGCCCGGCAGGCACTGCTCGGGCAGGTGGTGCTGGGCACCGACGGCTGGGCGCTGATCACCGTCGACACCCTGCAGGGCCGCGTCCGGGCGGTCGACCCGCACACCGCCGCCGCCCGCTGGTGCAACGCCGACGTGACCGCCTTCGCCCGCTGCCTGGCGCTGCTCGCCGAACGCCTCCCGGCGCTGCGCGGCCTGCACCCCTACGCCGCCGGCCCCGCCGTCGCCGAGCTGCAGTGGGCCCTGGCCGCCGTCGACCGCACGGTGTTCACCGACCCGGAGAACTGGTGGGCGGTGATCGTCGAGCAGCTCTGGCACGGGCTGCTGTGACCGCACCCGGCCGGTGACGGAGGCCTCCGCCGGCGGCCTCGGAGACCGGCACGGGGGATCCCGGCAGGTGGGCGGCCGGCATCGCGTAGCGTGTTCCGCTATGCGACTCGGTGTTCTCGACGTGGGTTCCAACACCGTCCACTTCCTCGTGGTGGACGCGCACCCCGGTGCTGCCCCCCTCCCGGCTTACTCGCACAAGGCCGAACTCCGGTTGGCCGAGCTGCTCGACGAGGACGGCGCGATCACCCCGATCGGCGTCGACCGACTGGTCTCGATGGTGGCGTCCTCGATCGCCGTCGCCGAGGACAAGGGCGTCGTCGAGATACTGCCGTTCGCCACCTCGGCCGTCCGCGAGGCCGCCAACGGCGAGGCCGTGCTGCGGCGCGTCACCGACGAGACCGGCATCGAGCTGCGGGTGCTCTCCGGCCAGGACGAGGCCCGGCTGACCTTCCTGGCCGTCCGCCGCTGGTTCGGCTGGTCCTCCGGCCGGCTGCTCAACCTCGACATCGGCGGCGGCTCCCTGGAGATCGCCTGCGGCCTCGACGAGCAGCCCGACATCGCGGCCTCGCTGCCGCTCGGCGCCGGCCGGCTCACCGCCCGGCTGCCCGGCGACGTCGCCGACCCGGCGGACGTCCGCGAGCTGCGCCGCCACATCCGCGCCGAGATCGCGAACGTGGTCGGCGAGTTCACCAGACAGAACGCCCCCGACCACGCCGTCGCGACCTCCAAGACCTTCAAGCAACTGGCCCGGATGGCCGGTGCCGCCCCCACCGACGCCGGTCCGCGGGTGCCCCGGCGGCTCACCCGCAGCGGCCTCTCCGCCTGGCTGCCGCGGCTCGCCACCATGACCGTCGCCGAGCGGGCCCGCATCCCCGGCGTCTCCGAGGGCCGCGCCCGGCAGCTGCTCGCCGGGGCGCTCGTCGCCGACGCGGCGATGGACCTCTTCGGCCTCGACGAACTGGACATCTGCCCCTGGGCGCTGCGCGAGGGCATCATCCTGCGCCGCCTCGATGCCCTCGACACCCCGGCCGACCGGAGGCCCGCACTCACCCCCTGACGGCCCGCCGCGGGCCGCCCGCCGGGTGAGACGTGGCCCACGCTTCCTCCAGCTCTGCCCCATTCGTCCTCGCCGCCGCATACCCTGTGTCCCGTGGCGGAAGCACCGGACGACGACGCATCGCCGGCCGGCCGCGCGGCCGAGGACGGCGCGCGGCGGGCCTCCGGGCCGCGCCGGGCCGCGGCCGGCACCCCGCCGCGGCGCCCCAGCGACGACCGGGCGGGCACGCTCGGCGAGCGGGCCGCCGCAGCCTCCCGCACCGCCAAGGGCGCCGCCTCGCGGACGGCCAAGGGCGCCGCGACCCGCACCGCCCGCTCCGCGAAGTCCGTGCAGACCGCCACCGCGGCCCGCACCGCCGCCGTCGCCAAGGTGGCCCGCGCGGTCAAGGAGGCCCGCCGCAAGGAGCCGCAGCGCGCGCCCCTGCTGCGCACCACCGACCGGCTGGTGCTGCCGCCGCACCCCGCGGTGCACGTCCCGGACACCAAGGTCGCGCTCTCCACCGCCTCGGTGTACCCGTCGACCACCGAGACCGCCTTCGAACTCGCCGCCCGGCTCGGCTACGACGGCGTCGAGGTCATGGTCTGGAACGACCCGGTCAGCCAGGACGTCGAGGCGCTGCGCCGGCTCTCCGACGCCCACGCGATGCCGATCCTCGCCGTGCACGCCCCCTGCCTGCTGATCACCCAGCGGGTGTGGACCACCGACCCGTGGACCAAGCTGGTCCGCGCCCGCGCCGCCGCCGAGCGGCTCGGCGCGGACACCGTCGTTGTCCACCCGCCGTTCCGCTGGCAGCGGCAGTACGCCCGGGAGTTCGTCGCCGGGATCGGCCGGATGGCCGGCGAGACGGACGTCCGCTTCGCGGTGGAGAACATGTACCCGTGGCGGTACAAGGACCGCGAGATGCTGGCCTACGCGCCGGGCTGGGACGTCACCGAGGAGGACTACCGGCACTTCACCGTCGACCTCTCGCACGCGGCGACCTCCCGGATCGACGCCCTGGAGATGGCCGACCGGATGGGGGACCGGCTCGCCCACATCCACCTCGCCGACGGCTCGGGCTCCGGCAAGGACGAGCACCTCATCCCGGGCCGCGGCAAGCAGCCCTGCGCGGCGCTGCTGGAGCGGCTGGCCCGCAGCGGCTTCGACGGGCACGTGGTGCTGGAGGTCAACACCCGGCGCTCCGCCTCCGCCGCAGAGCGGGAGGCCGACCTCGCCGAGGCGCTCGCCTTCACCCGGCTGCACCTCGCCACCCCCGCCCGGGCGCGCCGGGGTTAGCCTGTCCCGGTACCGAGGGAGGCAGGACATGACAGACCTTCAGCAGCAGGCCCACGCACTCTCGTTCGGGCCGGTCGCGGCGCAGTACGACGCGGCGCGGCCCACCTACCCGGCCGAGCTCTTCGACGAGCTGGAGCGCCTCACCGGGCGCCCGCTCGCCGGGGCCGACGTGGTCGACGTCGGCGCCGGGACGGGCATCGCCACCCGGCTGCTCGCCGCCCGCGGCGCCCGGGTGCTCGCCGTGGAGCCCAGCGGCGGCATGGCGGCCCGGCTGCGGGCGGTGTCGCCGGAGATCCCGGTGGCGAAGGGCGTCGGCGACGACCTGCCCTGCCACGACGACTCCGCCGACCTGGTCACCTACGCCCAGGCCTTCCACTGGACGGACCCGGAGCGCTCGGTGCCCGAGGCCGTGCGGGTGCTGCGCCCCGGCGGCGCGCTCGCGCTCTGGTGGAACGTCAAGGACGAGACCGAGGGCTGGATCGCCGACCAGCAGCAGCGGCTCGGCCGGGCGCTGTCCTCGTACCACGCCTACCGCTCCACGCCGCAGGACCTCGCCGGACCGCTGGCCGCCCACGGCCTGCGGGTGGAGACCGCCCGGCTGCACTGGGCCCGGCGGGTGACGGTGGAGAGCCACCTGGCCGACCTGGAGTCGCGCTCCTACGTCGCGGTGCTGCCGGCCGAGCAGCGGGCGCCGGTGCTGGCCGCCGAACGGGACACCCTGCTGGCCGCCCACCCCGACGGCGTGCTGAACGAGCCGTACGTGCTCGACCTCTTCGTGGCCCGGACGGCGGCCTGACCCGTGGACGCGCTGACCGCATCGCGGACAGCGCGTCCACCGCCCGGACCGGGGGGCGTAACCTCGGTAGGACAGCGGTCCTGCACCCTCTTCCACCAGCGCAGCGGCCGCCCGCAGGCCCCGAAGGAGTGGAGCGCATGCCCGAGCTGAGGTCCCGTACCGTCACCCACGGCCGCAACATGGCGGGCGCCCGCGCCCTTCTCCGGGCCGCCGGCGTAGCCCGGGAGGACTTCGGCAAGCCGATCATCGCGGTCGCCAACTCCTTCACCGAGTTCGTGCCGGGCCACACCCACCTGCAGCCGGTCGGCCGGATCGTCTCCGAGGCGATCAAGGAGGCCGGCGGCATCCCGCGCGAGTTCAACACCATCGCCGTCGACGACGGCATCGCGATGGGCCACGGCGGCATGCTCTACTCGCTGCCCTCGCGCGACCTGATCGCCGACTCGGTCGAGTACATGGTCAACGCGCACTGCGCGGACGCCCTGATCTGCATCTCCAACTGCGACAAGATCACCCCCGGCATGCTGATGGCCGCGCTGCGCCTCGACATCCCGACGGTCTTCGTCTCCGGCGGCCCGATGGAGGCCGGCAAGGCCACCCTGGTCGACGGCACCGTCCGCAAGCTGGACCTGGTCGACGCGATCTCCCAGGCGGTCAACGAGAACGTCTCCGACGAGGACATCGCGATCATCGAGGAGAACGCCTGTCCGACCTGCGGGTCGTGCTCGGGCATGTTCACCGCCAACTCGATGAACTGCCTCACCGAGGCGATCGGCCTCTCGCTTCCCGGCAACGGCTCCGTGCTGGCCACCCACACCGCCCGCCGCGACCTCTACGAGCGGGCCGGCCGGACGGTCGTCGAGATCACGAAGCGGCACTACCACCAGGACGACGAGTCCGTGCTGCCGCGCAACATCGCCACCCGGGCCGCGTTCGAGAACGCCATGGCCCTGGACATCGCGATGGGCGGCTCCACCAACACGATCCTGCACCTGCTGGCCGCCGCCCAGGAGGCCGAGCTCGACTTCGACATGCGGGCCATCGACGCGATCTCCCGCAAGGTGCCCTGCCTCTCCAAGGTCGCGCCGAACGGCTCGTACTACATGGAGGACGTGCACCGGGCCGGCGGCATCCCCGCCATCCTGGGCGAGCTGTACCGCGGCGGCCTGCTCAACGAGGACGTGCACACCGTGCACTCCGACTCGCTCGCCGAGTGGCTGAAGACCTGGGACGTCCGCGGCGGCTCGCCCTCCGCCGAGGCCGTCGAGCTGTGGCACGCCGCCCCCGGCTGCAAGCGCACCTCCGAGGCCTTCGCGCAGTCCGAGCGCTGGGAGTCCCTGGACACCGACGCCGCCGGGGGCTGCATCCGCAGCGTCGAGCACGCCTACTCCGTCGAGGGCGGCCTCGCCGTGCTGTACGGCAACCTCGCCGAGGACGGCTGCATCGTGAAGACGGCCGGCGTCGACGAGTCGATCTGGACCTTCAGCGGCCCGGCCGTCGTCGTCGAGTCGCAGGAGGACGCCGTCGAGGCGATCCTCGCCAAGCGGATCAAGGAGGGCGACGTCGTCGTCATCCGCTACGAGGGCCCCAAGGGCGGCCCCGGCATGCAGGAGATGCTCTACCCGACCTCCTTCCTCAAGGGCCGCGGCCTCGGCAAGGCCTGCGCACTGATCACCGACGGCCGCTTCTCCGGCGGCACCTCCGGCCTGTCGATCGGCCACGCCTCCCCGGAGGCCGCGTCCGGCGGCACCATCGCCCTGGTCGAGGACGGCGACATCATCGCCATCGACATCCCCGGCCGGAAGATCAACCTGGAGGTCTCCTTCGAGGAGCTCCACGAGCGCCGGCTCACGCTGGAGGCCGAGGGCGGCTACCGGCCGAAGAACCGTCAGCGCCAGGTCAGCCAGGCCCTGAAGGCGTACGCGGCGATGGCCACCTCCGCCGACAAGGGCGCCGTCCGCGACATCAGCAAGCTGGGCTGAGGCCGCACCGACGGACCGGAAGGGCGTCGTACCCCGCGGGGTGCGGCGCCCTTCCGCCGTCCGGCGCCCCCGGCCGGGCGACAATGGGTGCCGTGAACCAGCGCACCCCGGGCAGGAAGCCCGCCGCAGGCCCCGAACCCGAGCCGATCCGGTTCTTCGGCACCACCTGGGTCGACCACGGCCGCGGCTACTGGCTCCGCCGGGTGGCGGTCTCGCTCGGCGCCCTGATCTGCACGGCCGCCGCCGCCCTGGTGCTGCGGTTCGCCGTGGCGGGGGTGGCGCTCTCGGACGCCGGCCGCTTCGTCGACGTGCTGCTGGTCGGGGCCGTCGCGATCTGCTCCTGCCTCGCGGCGATCCGCACCTGGAAGACCCTCACCGAGGGCCGCCACAGCCTCGACGGCTGGATGGCCGAGGACCGCTCGCTGGGCGCCGTCTGGCTCATCGGCGGAGCCGGCGCCCTCGCCGCCTACTTCTTCCGCAGCCTGGTCGAGGCCCCGGGGGAGGCGGTCCACCGCGCCGCCTACGAGAAGGCCCGCCGCGGGCGCCGCTGAAGCGCGGCATTGGCAGGGGCGCGTGGGAAGGTGGGGTTCGGATGCGGGTCGTCGTACGGATCACGGCCTGGCCGATGCCGCTACGACGCCCGTTCCCGGACTGCGCAGTTCCCCGCGCCCCTACGGGTGTCCCTACTTGCCGAAGGCGCGGGCGAGGTCGTCGAAGAGGTCCTCGGGCTCTTCCAGGCCGACCGAGAGGCGGAGCAGGGAGGGGTGCGGACGGGCCTCGGGGGCGACCGGGCGGTGGGTCAGCGAGGCGGGGTGCTGGATCAGGGTGTCGACGCCGCCGAGCGAGACCGCGTGGGTGATCAGGTCGCAGCCGGCCGCGGCGCGGGCCGCCGCCTCGTACCCGCCGCGCAGCGAGAAGGCGAGCACCGAGCCGGCGCCGGCCATCTGACGGCCGATCAGGCCCTGCGGGTCGCACTCCGGCAGGCCCGGGTAGTAGACCTGCTCGACCTCGGGGCGGGCGGCCAGCCAGGCCGCCACCTTGGCGGCGTTCGCCGCCTGGTGCCGCACCCGCAGCGGCAGCGTCTGCAGGCCCCGGTGGAGCAGGTAGGCGGCGAGCGGGTGCAGGATGCCGCCGGTCACCGCGCGGACCCGGCGCAGCCGGGCCGCCCACTCGGCGTCGGTGGCGACCGCACCGGCCAGGACGTCCCCGTGGCCGCCGAGGTACTTGGTGGCGCTGTGCAGGACGAGGGTGGCGCCGTGGTGCACCGGCTGCTGCAGGACGGGCGTGGCGAAGGTGTTGTCGACCAGCAGCGGCACGTCCCCGCACTGCGCGGCGACGGCGGACAGGTCGACCAGGTCCAGGGTGGGGTTGGCGGGGGTCTCGACGATCACCAGGCCGGTGTCCGGGCGGATCGCCGCGGCGACCTCGCCGACGGTCGCCCAGGTCACCTCGGTGCCGAGCAGCCCGGTGGCCAGTACGTGGTCGGTGCCGCCGTACAGCGGGCGGACGGCGACGACGTGCCCCTTGCCCTCGGCGCGGGCGGCCAGCAGGCAGGCGGCGAGCGCGGCCATGCCGGAGGCGAAGGCGACCGCCTGCTCGCAGTCCTCGAGTTCGGCGAGGGCCTGCTCGAAGCGGGCGGTGGTCGGGTTCCACAGCCGCTGGTAGACGGCGCTGCCGCCCTCGGGGAGCAGCCCGCCGGTGGCCAGCGCCTCGTAGCTGTCGCCGCCGGTCTCCACGTCGGGGAGGGGGTTGGTGGTGGAGAGGTCGATCGGCGGGACGTGGGTCCCGAGGCCGCGCAGGTCGGTTCTGCCGGCGTGGACGGCCCGGGTGTCGGCGTGGGGCATGGGTGGCCTCCTCGGCGGGGTGGGGGGGTGGCCCCATGGTGAAGAGTCCACGGGTCCACGGCCACAGTTCGGCAGAAGATTCGAATACCCGCCGGTAGGTCTTGCGGATGTTCGAGCCGCCGGACGATCGTGGGCCCCGTGCCGAAGAATCCGCAGCGCGACCTCGCCCCCGTCGACCGGGCCATCCTGCGGCTGCTGGTCGCCGACGCCCGGATGCCCAACAGCGCGATCGCGGAGGCGGTGGGCATCGCCCCGTCGACCTGCCTGGGCCGGATCCGGGCGCTGCGGGAGCGCGGGGTGATCCGCGGCTTCCACGCCGAGGTGGAGCCGGCCGCCGTCGGCCTCGGCATCCAGGCGATGATCGCCGTGCGGCTGCACGCGCACACCAAGGAGCAGATCGGCAGCTTCGCCGGCGGCATACCCCGGCTGCCGGGAGTGGTGGCCGCGTACCACCTGTCCGGCGCCGACGACTACCTGCTGCACGTCGCGGTCGCGGACACCGACGCGCTGCGCGACTTCGTGCTGGAGCACCTGACGGCGCACCCGGCGGTGCAGCACACCGAGACCAGCCTGATCTTCGGGCACGTCCGGGGGGCCGCCGGGGTGGCCGGCGACTGACCCCGGACGGTCCGTCAGCTCCGTGACAGGGTGTCGCAGCCCTCGCGGTCGTCCAGCTTCTGGTTCGGGTCGTAGGGGTCGACGGTCTTTCCGGTGCGCGGCTCGTCGGTGCCGAGGCCGAAGTCGACGCTGAAGTCCGTCTCCAGGTAGCCGCTGCCCGTGGTGCAGACGTTGTTGCCCAGGTAGGCGTACCACTTGTCCAGGAACAGCTTGCCGCGCTGCACCTTGTACCGGGCGGGGTCGTAGAACCGGAAGTCCTGCTGGCGCCGGACGATCTCGCGCTCCACCCGCGGGGCGGCGTCGGCCGTCAGGGCCACCGGTTTGGCCGTGCCGCCGCCGTTGCCGCCGCCACCGGTGCTCTGCCCGGGCCGCGGCACGCCGGCGTCCGGGCCGGGCCGCAGGGCGTACACGAAGATGTAGTCGGTGTGCACCAGCAGGCCGCGGTCGCCGTCGCCCTCGAAGGTCATGGTGCCCCGGGCCTTCACCACGTCGGTGACCGGCACCGCCCGGCGCGGGTCGAAGCGGCTCAGCCAGGTGGTGGCGTCCGCGTCCGCGGTGGGGTGGGCGAGCGCCTTCTCCAGGTCGGCGCGCGAGGTGCGGTCCATCATGGCGAGGGCCGCGGCCGGGGTCTCGCCGTGCAGGGTCTTCGGGTCGAGGTTGGTGAGGACGAGGTACTGCCGGACGCTGTCGAGCATGTCGGCCACCTCCTCCTTGTCGAACACGCCCTGGCCCTTCGCCTCCGGCAGGACCAGCGCGTCCGCCCCGGCCTTCCAGGCGTCGGCGGGCGAACCGGCCCAGGGGTGCTCGACGGTCGGGGTGCCCGGCTCGGCGGTCGGCGGCGCGGTCGTCGCCGGGGCGGGCGCCGGGGCGGTCGCCGGTCCCGTCGCGGGCAGCGCCGAGGACTCCTGGCCGCGGTGGTACCAGCCGTTCAGCCGGTCCACGTTGAGCGCGGCCAGGGTGACGGCGGCGGCGAGCACCACGAACAGCGGGGTCTGCCAGTTGCGCCTGCGGCGCCGGCCCCACGGGTCGACCGGCTTCGGCCGCCGCCCGAAGCGCCGGCGGGCCGGCGCGGGAGCGGGATCGGCGGAGGCCCGCCACGGTTCGGGCTGCGGCGGCTGCTGCTTCCACTTCGCGGCGAGCATCCGGGCACGCCCGGACTGCTCCTTCACCGCGGCGGAGCGCACGAAGTCCTCGTCGAGGACGACGCCCTCGAACGGGTCGTCGGGGCGCGGTGCGGGGTCGTCGGCTATCGGCACGCCGGACAGTATGCAGACGGCCGCCGACACGCCCGACGGCGGGGCGCCCCCACTCCGCGCCGGGGAGCCGGCCGCGCTGAACCGCCCGGACGCCGAACTCGAAGCGGCTGCGCGCGCCCAGGCGTTCCATCAGGTCGGTGGCCGACCGGCGGGCCGTCCGCGGGGAGACGCCGATCCGCTCGGCGATCGCCTCGTCGGTGAGGCCCTGGGCCGGCAGCCGGACGACGGTCGCCTCCCGGGGGGTCAGGCCGGAGGTGTCCCCGCGGCGGGGTGCCTCGCCCGGCGCCTGTGCGGAGGTCCAGGTGTTCTCGAACAGCGCGCAGAGCGCCGTCAGCGTGCCGGCGCCGGTGGTCAGCACCGCGGCGGCGGCCGCGTCCGTGCTGCTGACCGGGACGACGGCGGTCGCCCGGTCGAAGATCATCAGTCGGACGGGCAGCTCCGGCGTGGTGCGCACCTCGCCGCCGAGCTCGGTCGGCCAGGTCGCGCAGGCCACCGTGGGCCGGCTGTTGCGCACGCTGTCCAGGAACAGCGACCGCATCCGCACCCCGCGGTCCAGCAGGCGCCGGTCGTTCGCCTCGGACGCCTCCAGCGTCTCGCCCCCGGTGGCCGCCACCGGGGGCGAAGGCCATCAGGTCGGTCTCCGCGGAGACCACGGCCTGGGAGTGAACCCGGCCCGGGCCGCGCCGGCGGTCCCGGCGGGTGCACGCCGTCAGCCGCGCCGGCGGGCCTGCTTGACCGAGCCGACCACGCCCGCGACCGCCAGCAGCAGCCCGGCCGGCAGCAGCGAGGTGAACAGGGCGGCGAACAGCCCCGAACTGCCGAGCAGGGTCATCGCGAGGGTGTTCAGCACCCACAGCGCGCCGGCCGCCGGCAGCGCCGACTGCCAGGGGTGCTCGTCGGCCCAGCGCTGGAGCCGCCGGTCGCCGGTGTCCCGGCGCAGCCGCCCGCCGACCGTGCCGACGAGGAAGAAGAAGAACAGACCGAGGCCGACCGGGCCGGCCAGGATGTCCATGGACCAGTTCCCGGTGACGATGTCCACCCCGAGGGCGGCGCCGCCGACCACCGTGCCGACGGCCGCGGCCGTCCGCCACGGGCCGAGAGTCGCCGCGGCGACGGCGACCTGACGGCTCTCACTTCGCGACAAATCTCCGTTTCCCATACCTCCACCGTGCTCCCGGGGGTCCCTGGAAATCCATAGGGGTGATCCCCGAGTTTCCCCCGAGGACGGGCCCGCCCGGCCCGCGCCGGACGTGCGGGAGGGGCGCCGTCCGTGAGCGGGTGCTGACGCACCGTCGGCGGTCTCCGGCAACCATATGAACATCATTTGAATACGGTCTCCCGGAGGGGTCCGGCTCCCTATGCTGCGGCCGTCCCGTCCGTCCACCGAGAGACCCCAGATGCTGATCACCGCCGTCCTGCTCCTCCTCGTCGGCGCCGTCCTGCTCGTCCTGCGGTGGCGCAAGGCCACCGACTCCGGCGCGGCCACGGCCGCCGGCCTGGTGTCCGTGGGCCTCGGCCTGCTGGCGGGCCTCGCCACCGTCGTCCACGTGGTCGCGCCCTACGAGGTGGGCGTGCCCACCACCCTGGGCAAGGTCGGCGGCACCTGGCAGCCGGGCCTGCACCTGAAGTCGCCGCTGACCGACGTCTCGACCTTCTCGACCCGGCCGGTCGACCTCGACCTCACCGGCAAGGACACCGTCGAGGTCCGCTCCTCCGAGGGCGGCGTGCTCTACGCCGACATCACCGTGAAGTGGTCGGTCGACCCGAAGCACACCCAGAGCCTGTTCAAGCTGGCTGGCGACACCGACGCCGTCCAGAAGCGCCTGGTCTACCCGGACAGCCGCGAGATCGTCCGCAACGTCTTCGCCAAGCACACCGGCGTCGAGGGCTACAGCTCCGAGCGGGAGGCGATCAGCGCCGAGATCGAGCGGCTCGTGACCGCCCGGCTGGCGCCGCGCGGCATCCTGGTCAACGGCGTCAACCTGCGCAACGTGAAGCCCAGCGACAGCCTCCAGCACGCGATCGACCAGAAGATCCAGCAGGACCAGGCCACCGCCCAGGCCGAGGCCGCCGTCCGCACCGCCAAGGCCGAGGCCGAGAAGCGGAAGATCGAGTCGGAGAGCACCGCCGCGGCCAACACCGCCATCGCCAACTCGCTCACCGACAAGATCCTGATGAGCCAGTGCATCGAGGCCTTCAAGGCCGCCGCCGAGAAGAACCCGGTCTACGCCAGCCCCTGCGGGACCGGCGGCTCGCCGGTCATCGTCGACGGCACCAAGCGCTGACGCCCGGGTGCCCGGGGGCCGCCGCCCCCGGGCACCCGGCCCGGCTCAGAGCGTCCAGTCGACGGTGAGCACCGCACCCGACCCGCGCTGCAGGAAGACGTACGCGGTGGAGGCGAGCGCCTGGTCGAACTGCAGCCGCAGCTGCACCGTCGACCCGGGCCGGATCGCGGCCAGACCCGCCGCGGAGAACCCGCCGGACGTCCCGCTGCCCGAGGTGAACCGGGCCACCGTCGCCGCCGCACCCGCACCCGCGCTCGCCGGCGCCGCCCAGTCGTCGGCCCCGGTGGTGCAGGCCGCGCCGAAGCAGCCGTCGCGGACGTCGACCGTCAGCTGCGCCGCCGCCCACGGGTCCCCGCTGCCGCTGCCGTAGCCCAGGGTCAGCCGCGCCCCGGTGATCGTGGCGCCGGCCGGGACGGCCGAGGTGTCGAAGGAGAGCAGCGCCCGGTTCTGCCTGCCGTCGGTGCCGCGGCCCACCGCGAGGCCCAGGCTGCCGGCGAGGGTGCCGACCGCGGGCGAGCCGCCGTCCGCCGCGGCCTTCACGTAGCCGTCCCGTGCGGTGTCGTCGGTGAGCTGCGTACTGCCCGAGCTGCCGGAACTTCCGGACGGCGACGGGGACGGGGACGGCGACGGCGACGGGGACGGGGACGGGCTGGGGGAGGGCGAGGGAGCCGAGCCGTCCAGGCCCCAGAACCGGCCGATCCGGTAGGAGGCGCAGAGGTTCACGTCCAGCACGTACGCGCCGGCGGTGCCGCACTGCTCGGCGCCGCTGCCCGGGTCCACCGGCTGGCCGTGGTCCATGCCGGTGATCGAGTAGACCTCGACCCGGTCGGCGCCGGAGGCGTCCCGGTACACCTGGTGCGGGTAGCCCGCGACGGTGTCGTTCACCGCGGGCGTCTGGCCGGTGCCGGCCACGTCCGTCCACTGCTTCATCAGCTCGGTGAGGTTCACCGGCTTCACCACCGAGTCCGAGGACCCCTGCCAGAGCGAGACCTTCGGCCGCGCCCCGGTCCACGACGGGTACGCCTGCCGGACGAGGTCGCCCCACTGCTGCGGGGTCTTCGAGGTGCCCGTGGTCATGCAGTTCACCGAGGCCTCCACGGCCGTGGTGGCGCAGTGGTACGGCAGGCCGGCGACCACACCGCCGCCCGCGAAGACGTCCGGGTAGTCCGCCAGCAGCGCGGCCGTCATCGCACCGCCCGCCGACAGGCCGGTCACGTACACCCGGGCCGGGTCGCTGCCGAGGTCGGCGACGGTCTTCGCGACCATCTGGCGGATCGACAGCGCCTCGCCCGCGTCCCGCCCGAAGTCGCCCGGCTGGAACCAGTTGAAGCACTGCGAGGAGTTGTTGGCGGACTGCTGCTGCGGCATCACCACGGCGAAGCCCCAGGCGTCCGCCCAGTGCGTCCAGCCGGCCGCCTCGCCGTACGACGCCGTCTGGGTGCAGCCGTGCAGCGCCACCACCACCGGCCGCCCGGCGGCCAGCCCGGCGGGCGCGTAGCGGTACATCAGCAGATTGCCCGGGTTCGAGCCGAACCCGGTGACCTGGACGGTGCCGGCGGCCCGGGCCTCGCCGTGGCCGAGCCCGAGCACCGCCGCCGCGGCGACGGCGAGCAGCGCGAGCGCAGCCCACCACCGTCTCAAGGGCGTGTCGTACGTCATGGGGGAGCTCCTCTGGGGTGGGGGAGAGGCGACCGTACGGGCGGGGCGCCGCCGCCGGGCACGGTGCGGACGGACACCACGGAAGCTGCCGGGTGGCGGCACGCGCCATTGCAGGCCCCGCCGCGCGAGCGCGCCGGCCCGCCACGGTCCCGGCCCGCGGCCGCCCCCGCCCGGCCGCTCCCAAGGGCTCGTCCGGTCCGGCTGGACGCAACGGTCCAGGGCCCCTTCCGTCCACCCCGGAGCCCTTCCGCCGGCCCCGGGCTGCGACGAAGCTTGTGTTCGCCGGAAGGGGGACCGGCCGGCACCACCGGGAGGACGCGCCACCGCGGGGCGCCGGGCCCGGTGTCCCGCCCGGCGGCCGACGCCGCCGCGCCCGTCCGCACCGCCGACCGCTGCTCCTGCAGGGCAGCCGTCCGCTCCGGTGCGCCGACGAACCTCCGTCAGTGCTCTGACGACCCCTCATGCCTTCGACAGTCAGGAATGCCGCCGTGCCCGCGAACCGCACCTCCTTCGCCCGTCTGGCCGCCGCCGTTCTCGCCGCCTCCGGAGTCGCCGGAATGCTGGGCACCGGGGCCGCCCACGCGGTCGGCACCTCCTCGGTCGACGGCAGCATCACCCGCCCCGAGATCATCGCCCGGGCCCAGAACTGGGTCGCCAGCGGCGACCTGCCCGTGGTCGGTGACTGGGACGGCGACGGCAGCACCGATCGGCGTCTTCCGACCGGGCAATTACACCTTCTACTTCCGCGACGCCGACGGCGCCGTGCCCTCCGTCGCCTACGGCAACTCCACCTCGATCCCGGTCGTCGGCGACTGGGACGGCAACGGCACCGACACCCAGGGCATCGCCCAGAGCCGACCGGACCGGCCACGGCCCGCCGCCCGCCCGGCGGCGGGCCGGGGCCGTCCGGCCCGCTGCCCACCGTTCGGACGGCCCCGCCCGGCCCGTGCCGCCGGTGCGAGGATGGGCGGCAGCACCATACGAAGGAGCGGCTCCATGCCCAGCAGCGCATCCGGACAGAAGATCGCCTTCCTCGGCACCGGCAAGATCGGCGAGGCCCTGCTCTCCGGCCTGCTGCGGGCCGGCACGGACCCGGCCGACGTCCTGGTCACCGCCCGCCGACCGGAACGCGCCGCCGAACTCGCCGCCCGCCACGGCGTCACCGCCGTCACCAACGCCGAGGCCGCGAAGCTCGCCGACACCCTGATCCTCGCGGTGAAGCCGCAGGACATGGGCACCCTGCTGGAGGAGCTCGCACCGCACGTCGCCCCCGACCGGCTGGTCGTCTCGGCCGCCGCAGGCATCCCGACCGCCTGGTTCGAGGAGCGGCTCGCCGCCGGCACCCCGGTCGTCCGCGTCATGCCCAACACCCCCGTCCTGGTGGACGAGGGCATGAGCGTCATCTCCGGCGGCTCGCACGCCTCCGAGGCCCACCTGGAGCGCACCGAGGCGATCTTCCGCTCGGTCGGCAAGGCGATCCGCCTGCCCGAGGCCCAGCAGGACGCGGCCACCGCCCTCTCCGGCTCCGGCCCCGCCTACTTCTACTTCCTGGTCGAGGCGATGACCGACGCCGGCATCCTGCTCGGCCTGCCCCGGCAGGTGGCCCACGACCTCATCGTGCAGTCCGCGATCGGCGCCTCGATCATGCTGCGCGACTCCGGCGAACACCCCGTCAAGCTCCGCGAGGCGGTCACCTCTCCGGCCGGCACCACCATCGCGGCCATCCGCGAGCTGGAGAACCACGGCGTCCGTGCCGCGCTGCTCGGTGCCCTGGAGGCCGCCCGCGACCGCTCCCGCGAGCTCGCCGGCGGCGGCAAGTAGCCGCCGCGGCCCGGCACCGGAGGGCCGGTGCCGGGCCGGTAGGCTCGACCGGGTGAGCTACGACCTGGTGATCTTCGACAACGACGGGGTGCTCGTCGACAGCGAGCCCATCTCCAACCGGGTGCTCGCCGAGTACCTCACCGAACTCGGCTACCCGACCACCGTCGAGGACTCCTACCGGGACTACATGGGCACCGCCGCCCACCGGGTCCACGACGTGATCCTGGAACGGCACGGCGACCAGCTGCCCGAGGGCTTCGACGACCTCTTCCACGGCCGGGTGTTCGCCGCCTTCGAGGCCGAACTCGGCCCGGTCGCCGGGGCCGAGACCCTGCTCAAGACCCTGCAGCAGTCCGGCGTCCGGTACTGCCTCGCCTCCTCCGCGCACCACTCCTGGATCCGCACCGCGCTCGACCTCACCGGCCTGCGCGGGCACCTCGCGGAGGAGCTGATCTTCAGCGCCCAGGACGTCGGCGTCGGCAAGCCCGCCCCCGACCTGTTCCTGCACGCCGCCCGCACCATGGGCGTGCCGCCCGAGCGCTGCCTCGTCCTGGAGGACAGCCCCAACGGCGTGCTCGCCGCCCGCGCCGCCGGCATGGACGTGCACGGGTACGCCGCGCTCACCGACCCCGCCAAGCTCACCGCCGCCGGCGCCACCGGCCTCTTCACGAGCCTCACCGAGGTCCCCGCCCTCCTGGGCCGCTGACCGGTCCCGTTCCGATCGGTCCCACCCCCTCCCGGAACGGGCCGCCAGGGCCTACGCTCGGCCACCACACGTCGGTACCCACCAGTAGCGGGGGCCCATGGCCGAGACCACCCAGCGGCTGCGGCAGGCGCGCGCCGCGCTGGCAGCGAGCTTCCTGCTGCAGGGCGCCACCTTCGCCCTGCTGGTCAGCTGCATCCCGGAGATCCAGCGGCGGTACGGCCTCGACGACTCGCTGCTGCCGGTCTTCCTCGCCGCGGTGCCGATCCTCGCCGGTGCGGGCTCGATCGCCTCCGAGGCGCTGGTGCGGCGCAGCAGCCCGCGCGCCGTCCTGCGGGTCGTGCAGCCCGCCGTCTGCCTCGCCCTCGCCGCCGTCGGCGTCGGCACCGCGCTGTGGCAGCTCGCCCTCGCGCTGGCCGCCTTCGGCCTGCTGGTCGGCGCGCTGGACGCGTCGATGAACATGCTCGGCGTCGGCCTCCAGCACCGCTACGGCCGCAGCATCATGCTCGGCTTCCACGCCGCGTTCAGCCTCGGCGGGATCGCCGGTGCCGCCGTCGCCGGCCTCGGCGCCCACCACGGGACACCGCTGAGCGTGCTGTTCGCCGGCTCCGCGGCCGTCCTGATCCCGGCCGCCCTGCTGGTCGGCACCCGGTTCGCCGGCCCGGCGGAACTCGGCGACGCCGTCGAGCAGGCCGCCCGCGCGGCCGGCCGCGCCGTCCCCTGGCGGCCCCTGCTGCCGCTCTGCCTCGCCATGGCGGTCGCCTACATCGCGGACGCCTCGGTCTCCAACTACAGCGTCAAGTACCTCACCGACACCCTGCACAGCCCCGACGACGTCGCCAAGCTCTCCTACCTCGGCTACATGCTGGCGATGCTGGTCGGCCGGGCCCTCGGCGACCGCGGGGTGCAGCGCTTCGGCGCGGTCGCGGTCGTCCGGGTCGGTGCGGCGACCGCCGCCCTCGGCTTTGCCGCCGCCGCGGCCGCCCCCGCGCCGTGGGCCGGGATCGCCGCCTTCACCCTGCTCGGGCTCGGCATCTGCGCGATCATCCCGCAGGTCTTCGCGGCGGGCGGGCGCCTGATGCCCGCCGACTCGGACGCCGCCGTCGCCCGGCTCAACCTCTTCAACTACGTCGGCTTCCTGGTCGGCTCCCCGCTGGTCGGGGCGATCGGCGACGCCGGTTCCTACCGGGCCGCACTGCTCGCCCCGATGCTGCTGGTGCTCGTCGTGCTGCCGCTCGCCCGCCACTTCGCCCCCGCACCGGCCCGGGAGGCCAAGGAGCCCGTCCAGGCGCACTGAACCCCCTGCGTCCCGCCCCCGCCCACCCACTACGGTGGAGGCATGCCCGACGCCGAGCGCGACGACGCCCCCTGCGGCCTGCACCTCTTCTGGGACGACGCGGTGACCGCGTACGACTTCGGCGCCGGCCATCCGATGGACCCGACCAGGCTCGCCCTCACCAAACACCTGGTCGACGCCTTCGGGCTCGACCGCGGCCCCGGCGTCACCGTCCGCTCGGCCCCCGCCGCCGGGGACTCCACCCTGCGGCTGGTGCACACCGCCGAGTACATCGCCGCCGTCCGCAAGGTCGCCGCCGACCCGGACCTCGCCGACCTGCGGCACGGCCTCGGCACCGACGACAACTGGGCCTTCCCCGGCCTGCACACCGCCTCCGCGCTGATCGCCGGCCAGTCCGTCGCCGCCGCCGAGTCGGTCTGGCGCGGCGAGGCCCGGCACGCCGTCAACTTCGCCGGCGGGCTGCACCACGCCATGCCCGACCGGGCCTCCGGCTTCTGCGTCTACAACGACCCCGCGCTGGCCGTCGCCCGGCTGCTGGAGCTCGGCGCCGAGCGGGTCGCCTACGTCGACGTCGACGTGCACCACGGCGACGGCGTCCAGCAGGCCTTCTGGAACGACCCGCGGGTGCTCACCGTCTCGCTGCACGAGCACCCCGCGACGCTCTTCCCGGAGACCGGCTGGTCCACCGAGTCGGGCGGGCCGGACGCCCCCGGCAGCGCCGCCAACCTGCCGCTGCCGGCCGGCACCGGCGACGCCGGCTGGCTGCGCGCCTTCCACGCCCTGGTGCCCGAGCTGCTCGCCGCCTTCCGCCCCCAGGTGCTGGTCACCCAGCACGGCGCCGACACCCACGTCGAGGACCCGCTCGCGCACCTCGCGGTCAGCCTCGACGCCCAGCGCCTGGTCGCCGAGGCGCTGCACGGCCTCGCCCACCAGCACGCCGACGGCCGCTGGATCGCCCTCGGCGGGGGCGGCTACGCCGTGGTCGACGTGGTGCCCAGAACCTGGACGCACCTGGTCGCCACCGCGGCGAACCGGCCGCTCGACCCGACCGCCGAGACCCCCGAGGAGTGGCGCGCCGAGGTCTACCGCCGCACCCGGCAGCAGGCGCCGCTGCGGATGACCGACGGCGCCGACCCCGACTGGCGGGACTTCCACGACGGCTACGACCCCGCGTCCCGCCTCGACCAGGCGATCATCGCCGCCCGCCGGGCCGTCTACCCGCACCACGGCCTGCTGCCCTGACCTGCGGCCGGGCCCGGCGCCCGGTGCCGCGCCCCGCGCGCCGGGCCGGTGCTCCCGAGCGCCCCGTCGTCCCGGACCGGCCGGTCCGCCTGCGCCATACGCCTTTCGGCTACGTACTGCAATCGGGGGATGCCGCACCGTACAAGGACTCGGCATCCCCCTCTTCCCACTGGTACCACCCATAACTACTCTGGGCATACACGTGTGCCGGTTGAGTCACCGGAGGGGAAGCCGGTGCCTTGCACACGGGTAAGGGTCGGGTGATGGTCATGAGTTCAGGCGAACGCCCCCTGCAGGAAGTCGTCTTCCTGACCGTGGCCGAGGTGGCCTCGGTCATGAGGGTGTCCAAGATGACGGTGTACCGCCTGGTGCACAGCGGTGAACTGCCGGCGATCCGGGTCGGGCGCTCCTTCCGCGTCCCGGAGCAGGCGGTCCACGCGTACCTGAAGGAGTCCTACGTGCGGCTCGAGAGCGCGTAGGCCTGACACGGCAGGGCAGGATTACTGCTTACCCCGGGCGGACGGTAGGCTGGGCCCTCCGTCAGTCGTATGGACACCCGTCTCCCATGGACGGGGTCCGAGTGAGCGAGGTTTGTTCCGTGGGCTCTGTCATCAAGAAGCGTCGCAAGCGTATGGCCAAGAAGAAGCACCGCAAGCTTCTGAAGCGCACTCGCGTGCAGCGTCGCAACAAGAAGTAACCCGCGGCCGGACTACTTCCCGCTCACGCGGGGGGCCAGCCGCTGCACCGACGGCCGCCTCGCGCGCACCAGGTGTCCGAACTGCCCGCCCGGGCCCAGCCCGGGCGGGCAGTGGTGTCTGCGCACCCGGGGGCGGCGCCGCGGGCGTGGCGCCGGTACGGCCCGGAAACATCCGCACGGTACGGTGCAGTCAGGGCGACACGAGGAGGCCGCAGCAGCGTGGGCAGGACCGTACTCGTCACCGGTGTGGCCCGGCACCTCGGCGCCCGGTTCGCCGCCGACCTCGCCCGCGCCCGCGGGGTGGACAAGGTCGTCGGCGTCGACGTCCAGCCGCCCGCCGGGGACCTGCCGCCCGGGATCGACTTCGCCCGGCTCGACCTGCGCCGCCCGGCCGTCGCCCGGGTGATCGCCGAGCACGACGTCGACACCGTCGTTCACCTCAACGTCTCCGCGATGGGCCCCGGCGGCCGTTCCACGGTCAAGGAGACCAACGTCATCGGCACCATGCAGCTGCTCGGTGCCTGCCAGAAGGCCCCGGGGGTGCGCCGCCTGGTGGTGAAGTCCACCACCGGCGTGTACGGCTCCGCCCCCCGCGACCCGGCCGTCTTCCACGAGCGGATGCAGCCCAAGGAGCTGCCGGCCGGCGGCTTCGCCCGGGACGCCGCCGAGGTCGAGGGCTACGTCCGCGGCTTCGCCCGCCGCCGGCCCGACGTCGCCGTCACCGTGCTGCGCTTCGCCAACATCGTCGGCCCGGTCGGGGACACCCCGCTCTGTGCCTGGTTCTCCCTGCCGGTGCTGCCCACCGTGCTCGGCCGCGACCCCCGCCTGCAGTTCGTCCACGAGGACGACGCCGTCGAGGTGCTCCGGCTCGCCGCCCTGGACCCGCGCCCCGGCACCACCAACACCGGCACCTTCAACGTGGCCGGCGACGGCGTCCTGCTGCTCTCGCAGTGCGCCCGCCGCCTCGGCCGGCCCACCGTGCCGCTGCTCAGGCCCGCCCTCGGCGCGGTCGCCGGGCTCGTCCGGCAGACCAGGCTGGCCGACATCTCGCCCGAGCTGATCCAACTGCTCACCCACGGCCGGGTGGTGGACACCACCCAGCTCCGCGAGACCTTCGGCCACACCCCCCGCTTCACCACCGCCGAGGCGTTCGCCGACTTCGCCGCCGCCCAGCGGGCCGGCCTGCTGCCCCCCGAACGGCTCGCCGCCGTCACCGACCGGCTGGCCGCCCTGCTCGGCCAGGACGACCGCCCCACCCAGGAGCCGATGCCGCGATGACCGCAGCCCGCAGGACCGAGCCGGCCGACGCCAAGGTCATCCCGATCGAGTCCGCGCCCAGCTGGCACCCCGGGAGCCCGGACGGCGGCGGCTTCGCCGACCGGCTGGCCGGGGCCGTCGGCGGGGCGCTCGCCGGACAACTCGGCGCCACCGCCACCAAGGTCCTCGGCAAGGGCTGGGAGGACCGCGCCGCGAGCGGCCTGGCCTTCCTGCGGCGCCGGATCACCGGCGACTACGAGGTCGACGAGTTCGGCTTCGACCGGGAGCTCACCGAGGAGGTGCTGCTCTCGCTGCTGCGACCGGTCGCCGAGAAGTACTTCCGGGTGGAGGTCCTCGGCGTCGAGAACATCCCCGCCGAGGGCGGCGCGCTGATCGTCGCCAACCACTCCGGCACCATCCCGCTCGACGCGCTGATGACCCAGGTCGCGATCCACGACCACCACCCGCACCGGCGGCACCTGCGGATGCTCGCCGCCGACCTGGTCTTCGTCCTGCCGGTCGCCGGCGAGCTGGCCCGCAAGGCCGGCCACACCCTCGCCTGCAACGAGGACGCCCAGGCCCTGCTGGAGCGCGGCGAGGTGGTCGGCGTCTGGCCGGAGGGCTTCAAGGGGATCGGCAAGCCGTTCTCCGAGCGGTACAAGCTCCAGCGCTTCGGCCGCGGCGGCTTCGTCTCCTCCGCCCTGCGCGCCGGCGTGCCGATCGTGCCCTGCTCGATCGTCGGCGCCGAGGAGACCTACCCGATGATCGGCAACTTCCGCTCGCTCGCCCGGCTGCTCGGCCTGCCGTACGTGCCGATCACGCCGACCTTCCCCTGGCTGGGGCCGCTCGGCGCGATCCCGCTGCCGACCAAGTGGACGATCCAGTTCGGCGAACCGATCCCGACCGACGGGTACCCGCGGGAGGCCGCGGACGACCCGATGCTGGTCTTCAACCTCGCCGACCAGGTCCGCGAGACCATCCAGCACACCCTGTACAAGCTGCTCGTCCAGCGGCGGTCGGTGTTCTTCTGACCCCGTCGTCCCGGCGCCCACCCCGGCATCCCGGCGCCGACGCCGGAACCGGGAACGCCTGAGCGGCCGTGGGAGCTCGGGAATCCCACGGCCGCTCGGGCGGAGCCGGCCTCAGCCCAGGGTGAGACCCGGCAGCAACCCGGGGATCAGCGGCGGGATCGTGAGTCCCTGACCCTCCGGAGCCCCGGAGGCCGAGCCGCTCGGCGCGGGGGAAGCACCCGATCCGGTCGTGCCGCCGGTGGCCGGTGCGCCGGACTGCCCGCCGCCCAGGCCGCTGGTGAGGCCGTCGACCAGACCACCGACGCCCTGCGGGGCCGTGCTCGGCACGGCGCCGTTCGGCGCGGTACCGGTGCCGTGCGCCGTCGGCGCACCCGAACCGCCCTGGGTGGCGCCCTGGACGGTGCCCCCCGAGGCCTTGCCGGAGACCTGGCCGTCGTCCGACCCCGTGCCGTGCTGGCCGCCCTGACCGGGCTGCTCCAGGTGCAGGGGCGCGACGTCCTCGCTTATGTCGTCGAACAGCTCGTCGACCTTGTCGGCCTGCGGGCCGAGCTGGCCGGGCAGCCGGCCGTGCAGGCGCGTCCACCGGTCGTCCTGGCCCGAGGCGAACGTGGCGAGCTGGCGCATCGGGGCCAGCGAGCCGTTGCTCCGGTACACCGAACGCAGCAGGTCGCGGCCGCGGAGGGCCTCGGCGTGCATGTCGTCCAGTGCCTGCCGGACCTGCTCGACCGTGTCCGGGCTCAGCGTGTCCGGCGAACCGGACCGCTGGAGCAGGGTCTGCGCCTCGTCCAGCCGGGTGGTCGCCTGCTCCAGCAGCAGCGCGCCGCGCTCGGAGTCCGACCCCGCCCAGTCCAGCCGGAGGCCCTCCAGGCCGCGCTTCATGCCGTAGAGGGCGTCACCCGGCAGGGCCCCGCCGCTGGCGGCCGCGGCGCCGGCGAAACCGCCGACCGCGACGCCCGCCACCAGGCCGCCGATCGCGAGGCGGCGGCCCCAGCGGCCGCGGGCCGCCCGGGCGGCCCGGTGCCCGCGCTGCCGCGGTACCGCCGCGCCGCCGCCGCCCTCGGCGAGGGCCTGCTCGAACGCGGCCATCAGCTGGGCCCGTTGGACCGCCTTGGCCTCCGCGGAGAACTCCGGCACCGGCAGTTCCCCGAGGATGTCCGCCACGGCCAGCAGCTCGGCCATCGCGGTGGATCCGGCGCGGTGGGCACCGCCCGGTGCGTCTCCGTCGGAGCCGCCCCCGCCGGGTGAGTTGTCCGTCCGGTGGGCCTCCAATGCCTCGGCGAAGGCCTTCGCCCGCCGGTGCTCCAGCACGTTTGCCGTCACGGGCCGCACCTCCCTTCGTCGTTGTCGACACCGTGGCCAGCCGGGGGGTTGTCTCGGCGGGCCGAAACCACACCATCGGGTGATGCAGTCCGAACCTGCTTGACCGCACGCCCGTTGATGGTTTCCAGGCTGGCCAACGAGCGGTGCCGGGAGTCGGTTACGCACGACTGATCATGTGACCGCGCATTCACCCGCCCGTGTCGGAGCACGGGCCCGGGTGACGGTCCGTCGGCTATGGGCGTCACGGCAGCAGGCTCACCGCGCGTCCGGGGGCAGCAGGCGGGCCAGCGTCCGTACCGCGCGGTACTGCAGGGTCTTGATGGCGCCCTCGTTCTTGCCCATGATCCGCGCCGTCTCGGCGACCGAGAGGCCCTGCAGGAAGCGGAGGTTCACGCACTCCTGCTGCTGAGGGTTGAGCCGCCGGACGGCGTCCCGGAGGGCCGCGTTGGCCAGGGACTCCAGGACGGACTCCTCCGGGCTGCGCTCGCACTCGTTGGAGTCCAGCATCTCGCCGGTGGTGACCTCCAGCCGGAACCGGCTGGACTTGAAGTGGTCGGCCACCAGGTTCCGGGCGATGGTCACCAGCCAGGCGCCGAAGTCCCGCCCCTGCCAGGTGAAGGTGCCGATCCGGCGCAGCGCCCGCAGGAAGGTCTCGCTGGTGAGGTCCTCGGCGGTGGCCCGGCTGCCGACCCGGTAGTAGATGTACCGGTAGACGGTGTCCGAGTACTGGTCGTAGAGCCGTCCGAAGGCCTCGCTCTCGCCGGCCTGGGCGCGCTCGACCAGCTCCATCACCGGGTTGTGCTCGGTCTCGGTGCCGCGGTCGGTGCGCGGGCGGCTGCGGGCCGGGGCCCCGACGCCGCGGCGGGTGCCGGTCGTGGTGCCGCCCGCGGCGGTGCCGCTGGTGGCGGTGGAGCGGAGCAGGGTGCCGGGGGCGGTCGGGCGGGCGGCGAGGGCGGTGCGCGGGCCGGGCGCGACGGGGACGCCGGCACCGGCGAGGACGGGCTGGGGGACGAGCACCTGGAACTCGCGGACGGCGGCCCACAGCCGGTCCAGCCGGGCGCCGGTGCGCAGGGTGGCGGTCGACGGGCTGGAGGTGGTGGGCGCGTCGTTCCGGACGGGTGGGTACACGGGACTCCCAGAGGCAGAACTGTGGACGGGTTCACCTCCGCCTGCGCGGAGAGCACGCCTCCTGCCCCCGCCGGGGGACACGCAGGTGCCGTGCATCCAGGAGAGGATAACGCTTTGTGCAATGACGGCTACACCCTGTGGCGGAACTGGTCGTTTGGGATCCGGATGACGCGTATATTCAGCCGGTACTGATCGTCGGTGGCCGCCGGGATCGCGCTCTGGGTGATCGAATGTCGACGCAGTGTGACCGATTCCAGTGAGGGGCGGGCGCTTTCCCTGCCTCGCGGCCCGGTAACCCACAACTTTCCCGAGGTGTCGAACGATCGGATCCGGTCAACGGTGAAGCGGTGGCGACAGACTGTCGTCCGTACGATGTCGCCCGTAGGTGTGAGGAGTTGACGGGCCGCGGGTGGACGTCCCGGCAACCGCCCCGGACCAGGGCACATGTGACGGCGGGTCGGGTGCCGGCGGGCGCGGCGGCGGGCTCCGGACGGTGCGGTCCCGGCTCCCGTGCGGGTGCGTCCGGCGGCTCAGGCGGTGCGGCGGCGCCGGTGCGCGGCCAGTGCCGCGGCCGTGGCACCCGCCGCGACGCCGAGACCGGCGGCGGCCGGCAGCCCCACCCGGGCGGCCTTGCGGCCCGTCCGGAAGTCGCGGACCCGCCAGCCGTGCGTCCGCGCGTGCCGGCGCAGCGAGGCGTCCGGGTTCACCACGTAGGGGTGGCCGACCAGGCTGAGCATCGGGATGTCGTTGGCGGAATCGCTGAACGCCGCGCAGCGGGAGAGGTCCAGCTGCTCGCGGCGGGCCAGCGCCTGCACCGCGGCCGCCTTGGCCGGCCCGTGCAGCAGCCCGCCCACCAGCCGGCCGGTGTACTCGCCGTCCGAGGTCTCGGCGACGGTGGCCAGGGCCCCCGTCATGCCCAGCCTGCGGGCGATGATCCGGGCGATCTCCTGCGGCGCGGCGGTGACCAGCCAGACCCGCTGCCCGGCGTCCAGGTGCATCTGGACGAGCGCCCGGGTGCCGGGCCAGACCTTGTCCGCGATGACCTCCTCGAAGATCTCCTCGCAGATCTGCTCCAGCTCGGCCGTCCGCTTGCCGGCGACCAGGCCGAGCGCGGTGTCCTGGGCGTCCGCGATGTGCGCCGGGTCCTCCGAGCCGTGCAGCCGGAACCAGGTCTGCTGCCAGACGAAGCGGGCGACGTCGCGGCGGGTGAAGAACCGCCGCCGGTACAGGCCGACGCCGAGGTAGAACATCGCGGCGCCGCGCAGGATCGTGTTGTCGCAGTCGAAGAACGCGGCCGCCTGCGGGTCGCCGGGCGTCGGGGTGTGGTCCTCGGCGGGAGCCTTCCGGCCCCGACCCGCCTTCTCGGCCTTCTCCGTCTTCTCGGCCTTCTCCGACCCGTCCGCCCCGTCCGACCCGTCCGCCCCGTCCGACCCGTCCGCCCCGGTCCCGTCCGTGCGCCCCGCGGTGGCGGCGGCGCCGTTCCGCTCCGCGCGCTGCGCCGCGACGGCGAGCAGGTCGGCCTCGGCCGCGTCGGCGGCGGCCTCGCCCGCCAGCGCGGTCCGCTCGTCGGGGGAACGCCTTGCGAGGTGGAGCCTTCGTAGCGCGGCCATGGACCGAGCATAGCCAGCCGGGACGGGGTTCCCGTGACGCCCGCGTGCAGGACCCGTTAACGGTGCGCATCGGAGCCGTGACCCTTGCCACGGGCGCACAATGGCGGGGTGAGCCTGCTGCGACGCGACAAGAACAAGAAGCCCGCCGACCGGGTGGTCACCCTGATCGGCAAGCCCGGCTGCCACCTCTGCGACGACGCGCGCACGATCCTCGTCCGGGTGACCGGCGAGCTCGGCGCCGCCTTCGAGGAGAAGGACATCACCCAGGACGAGACGCTGTACCACCAGTACGCCGAGCAGATCCCGGTCACCCTGATCGACGGCCGCCAGCACGACTTCTGGCGGGTGGACGAGCGCCGGCTGCGCACCGCCCTCGGCGCCTGATCCGGCGGCCCTCCGCCCCGCCGCCCCGCCGCTGAGCCCACCGTGACCCCCGCCGATCGGCGGGGGGGGCGGGCTGAATCGTTGCCGACCCGATAGAGATCACCCGCCGAATCGGCGAATTCGTCGGCTTACGATCGAGCCTGTTTCGTGTCCGCCGGGGGCCGCAGGCGAAGGAGAGAGCGCGATGGGCGGCTATGCCGTCGTCGACGTCGAGGCCACCGGTCGCAGCCCCTGGCGGCACCGGGTCGTCGAGGTCGCCGTCGTCCTGCTGGACGAGGGGCTCCGCACCGAGGAGGCCTTCTCCACCCTGATCGACCCCGGAGGGCCGGTCGGGCCCACCCACGTGCACCGGATCACCCAGGACGACGTGGTCGGCGCCCCGCGCTTCCGCGAGGTCGCCCCGTACCTGCTCGACCTGCTCGCCGACCGGGTCATGGTCGGCCACCACGTCACCTGCGACCACGCCTTCCTGGAGCGCGAGTACGCCCGGATCGGGGTGCCGCTGCCGCCCGTCCCGCTGCTGTGCACCATGCGCATGGCCCGCACCCGGCTGCCCGCCGCCGCCGGCTGGGGCCTCACCGCCTGCGTCGAGGCGGCCGGCCTCGGCCGGTACCCGGCGCACACCGCGATGGGCGACGCCCGGGCCTCCGCCGACCTGCTCCGCCACTACGCCCTGGCCGGGGCGCTGCCGCCCGCCGACCGCCGGGAGCCGCCGCCGGACGCCGTCCCCGCTCCCTGGCCCCGGCTGGCCCGGGCGCGCTCGCTGGCGGGCGGCGAACTCGTGCCGCTGCCGCGCCGCGAGACCCCGCCCGGCCCGTGGCCGCAGGGTGCGGCCGGATTCGGGGCAGGTGTTCCGGTGGGCCCCGGAACGGCGACGGCCCCGCAGGGAGGCGAGTGATGCGCATCACTGTGGAGGGACAAATCGGACACCATCTTTGTGCACACGTTCACAAACGCATAGCCTGGCTGCCAAAGCCCAGCTTCACCCTCGGGAGCACCGTGGCAATCGGCCGACCCACCCAGAGCAGTTCGCAGGCGCCCGACACCGGCGCCGCGCGCCGACCCTCGCGTGCCCGGGGCATCCCGGAGGCGACCGTCGCCCGCCTCCCCCTCTACCTGCGGGCCCTGACCGCGCTCTCCGAGCGGTCCGTCCCCACCGTCTCCTCCGAGGAGCTGGCCGCCGCCGCCGGCGTGAACTCCGCCAAGCTCCGCAAGGACTTCTCCTACCTCGGCAGCTACGGCACCCGCGGCGTCGGCTACGACGTCGAGTACCTGGTCTACCAGATCTCCCGTGAGCTGGGTCTCACCCAGGACTGGCCGGTCGTCATCGTCGGCATCGGAAACCTCGGCCACGCCCTCGCCAACTACGGCGGCTTCGCGTCCCGCGGATTCCGGGTCGCCGCCCTGCTCGACGCCGACGCCGGCGTCGTCGGCACCACCGCCGCCGGCCTGCCCGTGCGGCACATGGACGAGCTGGAGTCCATCGTCGAGAGCCAGCAGGTCTCCATCGGCGTGATCACCACCCCGCCCGGCGCCGCTCAGCAGGTCTGCGACCGGCTGGTCGAGGCCGGCGTCACCAGCATCCTCAACTTCGCCCCCACCGTGCTGACCGTCCCGGACGGCGTGGACGTGCGCAAGGTCGACCTCTCCATAGAGCTCCAGATCCTCGCCTTCCACGAGCAGCGCAAGGCCGGCGAGGAGCCCGGCGGCGGCGACTCCGTCCTCGACCGGGCCCCCGGCCCGGTCCGCGCCGCGGCCGCCAAGCTGCGCCGCGCCGCCGGCGGCGCCACCAAGTCCGAGCCCGCCAAGGGCGCCGACCGGTCCGTCCAGGGCCGGGCCGCCAAGACCGCGGCCGGCGCCAACCCCGCCGCCGCGGGCGAGGGCGACCTCTCGGCGGTGATGCCGGCATGAGCCTGCTCGTCGTCGGACTGAGCCACCGCACCGCCCCGGTCGGCGTGCTGGAGCGCGCCGCCCTCACCGGTGAGGTCCCCACCCGCCTGCTGCACGACGCCGCCGCCTCGGCCACCGTCGCCGAGGCCGCCCTGGTCAACACCTGCAACCGGATCGAGCTCTACGCGGACGTGGACAAGTTCCACGCCGGCGTCGCCGAGCTCTCCCTGCTGCTCGCCCACCACAGCGGCGTCGACCTGGAGGAGCTCACCGCCCACCTCTACGTCCACTACGAGGACCGCGCCGTCCACCACCTCTTCTCGGTGGCCTGCGGCCTGGACTCGATGGTCGTCGGCGAGGGCCAGATCCTCGGCCAGCTGCGCGACGCCCTGGCCCGCGCCCAGGACGAGCACACCGCCGGCCGCGGCCTCAACGAGCTGTTCCAGCAGGCACTGCGGGTCGGCAAGCGGGCCCACAGCGAGACCGGCATCGACAAGGCCGGACAGTCCCTGGTCACCTTCGGCCTGGAGCAGGTCGCCGCCGGCGCCGGCGACATCGCCGGCAAGCGCGTCCTGGTCGTCGGCGCCGGCTCGATGAGCTCGCTCGCCGCCGCGACCCTCGTCCGCGCCGGCGTCACCGACCTGCTGATCGCCAACCGCACCGCCGAGCGCGCCGAGCGCCTGGTCACCATCCTCGGCACCGGCCGCACCGTGGACTTCGCCAAGGTCCCCGAGACGCTCGCCGACGTCGACCTGGTCGTCTCCTGCACCGGCGCGGCCGGCGTGGTCGTCACCGCCGAGCAGGTCGCCTCCGCGGTCGCCGCCCGCACCGGCGACGGCCCGCTCGCCTTCCTCGACCTGGCGATGCCGCGCGACGTCCACCACGACGTCCACGAGCTGCCCGGCGCCCTGCTGGTCGACATCGAGAGCCTCTCCCACGCGCACTCCGCCGCCGGACCGGGCGCCGCCGACGTCGACGCCGTCACCGGCATCGTCTCCGACGAGGTCGCCGCCTTCGGCGCCGCCCAGCGCGCCGCCCGGATCGCCCCCACCGTGGTGGCGCTCCGGTCGATGGCCTCCGACGTCGTCAGCGGCGAACTCGCCCGGCTGGAGTCCCGGCTGCCCGACCTCGACGAGCGCTCCCGCGCCGAGATCGGCCAGGCCGTCCGCCGCGTCGTCGACAAGCTGCTGCACGCCCCCACCGTGCGGGTCAAGCAGCTCGCCGCCGAGCCCGGCGGCGCGTCCTACGCGGACGCGCTGCGCGAGCTCTTCGACCTGGACCCGGCGGCCGTGCACGCGGTCTCCGGCACCCCGGCGGCCACGCCGGGCACCGGCCACGCCCCCCGCGGCGGAGCGGCCGGATGAACCCCCTCAACCCCCACCGGCACGACCTGGACGAGCACCCCATGAATGGTCAACTGAGCAGCCCCCCGGGCGCCCCCGAGCAGCCGCTGCGCCTCGGCACCCGACGCAGCGCCCTCGCCATGGCGCAGTCCGGCATGGTCGCGCGCGAGGTGAGCCGGGTCACCGGCCGCCCGGTGGAACTGGTCGAGATCACCACCTACGGCGACACCTCCCGCGAAGCGCTGGCGCAGATCGGCGGCACCGGCGTCTTCGTCTCGGCGCTGCGCGACGCCCTCCTGGAGGGCCGCATCGACCTCGCCGTGCACTCCCTGAAGGACCTCCCCACCGCCGCCCCGGCCGGGCTGCTGCTCGCAGCCGTCCCGGAGCGCGAGGACTCCCGCGACGCCCTGGTGGCGCGGGACGGCCTCACCCTCGGGGAACTCGTCGAGAAGCTCGCCGGCAGCGGTCGCACCGCCCGCGTCGGCACCGGCTCCCCGCGCCGGACGGCCCAGCTCAACGCCTGGGCCGCCACCCGCGGCACCGCCCTGGAGACGGTCGCGATACGCGGCAACGTCGACACCCGGATCGGCTACGTCGCCTCCGGCGAGCTGGACGCGGTGGTCCTCGCCACCGCCGGGCTCAACCGGCTCGGCCGCGGCGCCGAGATCACCGAGCACCTCGACGCCGAGCTGATGGTCCCGGCCCCCGGCCAGGGCGCCCTCGCCGTCGAGTGCACGGACGCCGCGCTCGCCGCGCAACTCGCCGCGCTCGACCACCGGCCCACCCGGGCCGCCGTCGTCGCCGAGCGCGCCCTGCTGGCCGCCCTGGAGGCCGGCTGTTCGGCGCCCGTCGCCGCGCTGGCCACCTGGGCCGGCACCGAACTGCGGCTGGAGGGCGTGGTCGGCACCACCGACGGCGCCACCCTGCTGAGAATGACCGCCACCGGCCCGCTCGTCCTGGACGGGACGGCCGAGGAGCAGGCGGCGGCCCTCGGCCGCGCGCTGGCTGCCCGGCTGCTCGACCAGGGGGCGGCCGGCCTGATGGGGGAGCGAAACCGATGAGCCCCACCGCCGCCACCAGCCCCTCCAACGGCCCGGTCCAGCCGACCGGCCGCTGCACCTTCCTGGGAGCCGGCCCGGGCGACCCCGGTCTGCTCACCCTCCGTGCGGTCGACGTGCTGGCCTCCGCCGACGTGCTGATCGCCGACCCGCTCACCGCGGCCGCCGTCCGCGCGCACTGCCCGGCCGGCGTCCAGGTGCACAACCCCGCCGAGGAGGCGGGCCTCGACGTCGCCAGGCTCGTCGCGGACGCCGTCCGCGCCGGCAAGCACGTGGTGCGCACCGTCGACGGCGACCCCGGCCTGGACGGCTGCGCCGCCGAGGAGATGCTCGGCTGCGCGGGCGCGGCGATCGCCTTCGAGGTGATCCCGGGCGTCGCCCAGTCGGTCGGCGTCCCGGCCTACGCCGGCGTCCCGCTGCGCAGCAGCCAGGGCGCGGACGTGCGCTTCGTCGACGCGGCGGCGCTGCTCGGCGGCGCCGGTGTCGACCTGGGCGCGCTGGAGACCACCCTGGTCGTCCGCACCACCCTCGGCCAGCTGCCGGCCACCGCCAACGCGCTGGTCGCCAACGGCCGCAAGCCGGAGGCCGCGCTCTCCGCGACGCTGTCGGGCACCACCACCCGCCAGCGCACCTTCACCTCCACGCTGGCTGGCATCGCCGCCGACCTGAAGGCGGCCCGGGTGCTGCCCTCCCCGGTGTCGGCCCCGGTCGACCCGGCGACGCCGGTGATAGCCGTGGTGGGCGAGCAGGTCGCCCACCGCTCCTCGCACTCGTGGTTCGAGACCAAGCCGCTGTTCGGCTGGAACGTCCTCGTCCCGCGGACGAAGGAGCAGGCGCACGGCCTCTCCGACCAGCTGCGCGGCTACGGCGCCGTCCCGCAGGAGGTGCCGACCATCGCGGTGGAGCCCCCGCGCACCCCGCAGCAGATGGAGCGGGCGATCAAGGGCCTGGTGACCGGCCGCTACGAGTGGATCGCGTTCACCTCGGTCAACGCCGTGAAGGCCGTCCGGGAGAAGTTCGAGGAGTACGGGCTGGACGCCCGTGCCTTCGCCGGCATCAAGGTCGCCGCGGTCGGCGAGACCACCGCCCAGGCCCTGGTCGACTTCGGCGTGAAGCCCGACCTGGTGCCCTCCGGCGAGCAGTCCGCCGCCGGCCTGCTGGAGGACTGGCCGCCGTACGACCCGGTCTTCGACCCGATCGACCGGGTGCTGCTGCCGCGCGCGGACATCGCCACCGAGACGCTCGTCGCCGGCCTGGTCGAACTCGGCTGGGAGGTGGACGACGTGACGGCGTACCGCACCGTCCGCGCCTCGCCGCCGCCGGCCGAGACCCGCGAGGCGATCAAGGGCGGCGGCTTCGACGCGGTGCTCTTCACCTCGTCGTCCACCGTGCGGAACCTGGTCGGCATCGCCGGCAAGCCGCACAACGTGACCGTGATCGCCTGCATCGGCCCGGCCACCGCCAAGACCGCCGAGGAGCACGGCCTGCGGGTCGACGTGATGGCGCCCGCGCCGTCCGCCGCCGCACTGGCCCAGGCCCTGGCCGAGTTCGGCGCCCGCCGCCGGGACACCGCGGTCGCCGCCGGCGAACCGGTCTACCGGCCGAGCGAGCGCCGCCCCGGGTCGCGCCGCAAGGCCGCCCGCTGAACCCCGCCGCCGGGGAGGCTCCGAGCCTCCCCGGCGGTCCCGTGTCGTACCGGAGAGAGAAGCAGCAGTTGTCCGCCGAATTCCCGACCGTACGCCCGCGCCGCCTCCGCTCGACCCCGGCGATGCGCCGGCTGGTCGCCGAGACCCGCCTGCACCCGGCCGAGCTGATCCTGCCCGCCTTCGTCCGCGAGGGCATCGCCGAGCCGAAGCCGATCACCTCGATGCCGGGCGTCGTCCAGCACACCCGGGACACCCTGCGCCGCGCCGCCGTGGAGGCCGCCGAGGCCGGCCTCGGCGGCATCATGCTGTTCGGCGTCCCCGAGGTGCAGGACGCCGTCGGCAGCGAGGGCACCAACCCGGACGGGATCCTGCAGCAGGCCATCCGCGACGTGGTCTCCGAGGTCGGCGACCAGCTGGTCGTGATGTCCGACCTCTGCCTGGACGAGTACACCGACCACGGCCACTGCGGCGTCCTCGCCGAGGACGGCTCGGTCGACAACGACGCCACCCTGGAGCGCTACGCCGAGATGGCCGTGGTGCAGGCCGACGCCGGCGTCCACCTGGTCGGCCCGTCCGGGATGATGGACGGTCAGATCGGTGTCGTCCGGCGGGCGCTGGACGAGGCCGGCCACCAGGACACCGGCATCCTCGCCTACACCGCCAAGTACGCCTCGGCCTTCTTCGGGCCGTTCCGCGAGGCGGTCGGCTCCTCCCTCAAGGGCGACCGCAAGAGCTACCAGCAGGACCCGGCCAACGCCCGCGAGTCGCTGCGCGAGCTGGAGCAGGACCTCGCCGAGGGTGCCGACATGGTGATGGTGAAGCCCGCCATGGCCTACCTGGACGTGCTGCGGCAGATCGCCGACGCCTCCCCGGTGCCGGTCTCCGCCTACCAGGTCTCCGGCGAGTACGCGATGGTCGAGGCCGCCGCCGCCAACGGCTGGGTGGACCGCGAGCGGATCATCCTGGAGACGCTCACCTCGATCCGCCGGGCCGGCGCCGAGCAGATCCTCACCTACTGGGCGGTCGAGGCCGCGGGGATGCTGCGCTAGGAGCTCCCTCCGGGGCGCTCGGGCGGGCGCCCCGTGCGGTGCACGCGAAGAGGCCGGGCCGCGGATGTCCGCGGCCCGGCCTCCGGTGCGTCTGCGACGGGTCAGCCGATGTGGGCCTCGCCGTCGGCACCGCCGCCGACGGCCGTGCTGGTGGCCCAGCCCCACTCCTGGCCGATCACGGAGATGTTGCTGGTCTCGGCCCAGCCGTGGCCCTCGCCCGCGACGAACGGGTCGTCGGCGGTGGCCACCAGGTGGGCGCCGCCGCCCGCGTCCACGTGCGCCTGGGCGGGCGCCGCGACGCCGGCCACGGCCAGCGCGCCGACGGCGGTCAGCAGGGCCTTGCCGAGCATGCTCTTCATGATGGAGAGGTCCTCTCTACGACGGTGATGCGGACTCAACTGATCACAACAAGCCGCCCCGGCACGGCAACCACGCGCCCGGTACGACACACCGTCACCCGTACGCCCCCGCCGGGACCGCTGTGCGGAGCGGACCCGGCGGACGGAGGGGGAGGGGTGGCGCGGCCCGGCCGGCGACGGCCGGCCGGGGAACGGCGACCGCCGGGCCCGGAGGAGCGGCTCCCCCGGGCCCGGCGGCAGATCGGACCGGCAGGATCAGCCGATCAGGTGGGACACGCCGCCGTCGCCGCTGCCCACGGTGTTCTGGCCCACCACGCAGGTCTGCTGCGGCTGGTTGTTGAGGACCGGGACCTCGATCGGCACGGCGAGGCCGACGACCGCGCCGACCGCGATGTTGTGGACCTCGGGCAGGCAGAGGTTCGGGTTGTCCAGCGTGTGGTAGTTCGGGCTGTGGTCACCGGTGGTGCCGGTGGCGTTGGTGCCGCCGTTGCCCTGGATGGAGGTGGCAGCACCGTCGGCGTCGCCGATCGCCATCGCGGGGGCGGCGGCCATGGCGACACCGGCGGCGGCGACGCCGGCGGCGGCGAGAGCCTTCTTGATCATTTCTGCGTTCCTTCGTGGGATCTTCGGTAGGGAGTGGAGCCTCGGCCCGGCGGGTGGCTCACGCCGGGCTTTCTGCGCCGGTGCGGCCGGGGGAGCGGCCGAACCGGGGGGTACGGGGCGGGGCGCACGGCCCCGGGGTGCAGCGGGCGGGCGTCAGCCGACGAGGTGGGAGACGCCGCCGTCGCCGCTGCCGAGGGTGCCCTGGCCGACCACGCAGGTCTGCTTGGGCTGGTTGTTGAGGGCGTCGACCTCGACCGGAACCGCCACGCCGAGCACGGCCACGCCGATGTTGTGGATCTCGGGGAGGCAGACGTTCGGGTTGTCGGCGAAGTGGAAGTTGGGGCTGTGGTTGCCCCAGGTGCCGGTGGCGTTGGTGCCGCCGTTGCCCTGGATCGAGCCGGCGGAGCCGTCCGCGTTGCCGATCGCGCCGGCCGGAGCCGCGGCGGTGGCGAGGGCGGCGGCCGCCAGGCCGAGGCCCGCGAAGGTCTTCTTCAGCATGGGAGATACCTCTCTGAAACGCTCGGGTGCGGCGGCTCGGCGGCCGTGCCCGGTGTCGGTGGAATCCGGTCGCGTCGCCGTCGAGCTGCGACATCCCATTCAAAGAATGACCGGCGGGAAAGTTACGCAGATTCTTCGCAGGCGTCTTATTGATCATCAGGTCGGCGGTATTCCAGTCCGACTATTAGCCCGTACTGGTTAACCGACGCAATCCCGCCGGTGGTCGGTCGTTGCGCAGATTGCTTTTCCGCAGGGCTCTTCCCGCGGAACCGCCCCGGTAGAACGCACTCGGACAGAACGGTGAATTGAATGAAGCTCTCCAAGCGGGCCACCGGCGCCCTGCTGCTCGCGGTCGGTGCCGGCGTCGTCTCCGCGCAGGGCGCGGCCGAGGCCCGCCCGATGACGCCCGGCGAGGTGGCGGCCGTCGAGAACGGCCTCGCGGGCAAGGAGGTGCCGTTCGACGTGCCGCTGCCGCTGCTCACGCAGACCGGCACGCTCTCCGGCGGACTGCCCGCCTCGCCGCTGCAGCCCCCGGTGCCCGAGGAGCACCCGGGCGCCCAGCTCGTCCCGGAGCGCATCGTCCCCGCGGTCAACACCGGCCGGGTCGGCCCGGCCGTCGACGCGGTGGTGCCGCTGCCCGCCGCCGACGAGAGCACCGAGCTCGGCCAGGCCGTCCTCAGCGTCCCGGCCGCCCCGATCCGGACGGCCGGCCCGGCCCTGGAGCTCGGCCAGCCGCTGCGCTACGCCACCGACCACAGCGGCGAGTTCGCGGACGGCGCGCTCTCCTTCGGCGAGCTCGACCCGCAGCTGGTCACCGCGCCGGTGCAGGCGGTGCCCGGCGCGAAGGCCTCGCTCGGCGGCGACGACCAGCGGGTCTCGGTCACCGACACGGTCGGCAACCTGACGGCGGCCGCCACCGGGGCGCTCTCCTCCGACGTGCTGGCGCAGCCCGCGTTCTGACCCGTGCGGCGGAACGACGGGAGCCCGACACCCCCCCCGAGGGTGCCGGGCTCCCGTCGTTCCGCCGCGTCCGCGGGCCGGTCGCGGCTCAGCCGGGCAGCAGGCCCAGCGCCGGGCCGACCACCGGCAGGCTCTGCGGTCCGCCGCCCGCGCTCAGCGGCGAGGTCAGCGGCGAGGTGCCGACCGTCGGCACCCCGTTGTCCGGCTGGACGGCGACGCCGTTGTTCAGCACGTCCGCGGAGGACTGCGCCCACGGGTCGAGCCGCAGGTTCTTCACCGGGGCCACCGCGTACCCGAGCGCGCCGGTCGTTCCGCCGACCACCTGCCCGGTGTCGGGGGTCTGCAACTGGGCGGTGGGCCGGGGCAGTCCGGCCGGGGCTGCCTGCTCGGCGGCGGCGGCCGGGCCGGCCGCCGCGCCCACCGCGGCGGCCGCGCCGAGTGCGGCCAGCAGGCCGGTTCGGGCCGTCTTCAGCACCATGGAGGATTCCTTCTGTCGGTGGGGTGGGTGGCCGCCGGCCGGTCCGCCGCGGCTACGCGAACTGCCCCCCGGCCGGCGGCCGGGGGGCAGACGCACGAGTCGTGCCGATCGTGGTGATCAGCAGTCCTCCTCCTGGACCTGCGGCGGCGCATCCACGTTGGCGCAGGTGTTGCCGAACGCCGGGTTCAGCAGGCCGACCACGTTGACCGAGTTGCCGCAGACGTTGACCGGGACGTGCACCGGGACCTGGACGAGGTTGCCGGACAGCACGCCGGGCGAGCCCGCCGCGACGCCCTGCGCGCCGGAGCTGGCGGCGGCGGCGCCCGCGCCGCCGAGCACGATGCCGGCCGCGGCGGTGAGAACGGCGGCCTTCTTCACGTTCTGCATGGGAGTCGATCTCCTAATCACACACGGGGAGGGTGCGCCGCACCCGGCGGGGCCGGGCGCGGCGCGGACACGGCGTCAGCCGACGGCTGGTCAGCCGACGTTGGCGCAGGAGTTGCCGAACGCCGGGTTCAGGGCGCCGATCACGTTGACGGTGTTGCCGCACAGGTTGACCGGGACGTGCACCGGGACCTGGACGAGGTTGCCGGACAGCACGCCGGGGGAGCCGGCGGCGACGCCCTCGGCGCCGGAGCTGGCGGCGGCGACACCGGCGCCGGAGGCGACCAGGCCGGCGGCGGCGATGGTGAGGACGGTGGCCTTCTTGAACGTGCGCATGGGAATTGTCCTTAGGTTCGTGCCCGGATCTCCCTGGGAAGGGCCGGGCGCCGGGCGGATGGGAATCATCGCCCGGAATTTCCTGGGTGCTCCGTGATGGTCACTCCCCGCGGCCCGAATGGCGCCTGTCGCCCGTGGCTCGGGCGAGCCGTCGGCCGCATGCGGTCGTGCGCGCCGCCACCGGTTCCCGCACGGCCGGGAATTCGGTCGCACCGCGGCGCCGCCAGGAGGGCGCCTCGCGGCTCCTCCTGGGAGTCGTGGGGCCGGCCCGCGGGCCGGCGGGGGCCGCCGGAGGGCGGCCCGGGGATCAGATGTTGGCGCAGGCGTTGCCGAACGCGGGGTTCAGCAGGCCGATCACGTTGACGGTGTTGCCGCAGACGTTGACCGGGACGTGCACCGGGACCTGGATCAGGTTGCCGGACAGCACGCCGGGGGAGCCGGCGGCGACGCCCTCGGCCGTCGCGCCCGAGGCGGACGCGGTGGCCGCGCCGCCGAACAGCATGGCGGCCGCGGCCGCGGTGCCGAGGGCGCCGAAGGCGATCTTGCGCATGGTGCAGTCTCTTTCTGTTCGCGTTCCCCGCGCCGGTCGTGCCGCGGGCCGTGGGGCGCCGCGGTCCCGCCCGGGCGGGAGGGGCCGGCCGGCCCGGGGTCCCCGGGCCGGACCGGTCGAGCCGGTACGCAGAGGAGAACGACCGCGGCCGCCGGGGGAAACGGGCTGATCCCACGATCACCCGAATGCCTTCAGTACTGCGTCCGGGTGAATGTGCCGGTCTGTTCGGTACCGCACCGAGCAGGTCTCGTTGGGCCCGGTGCACGCCCCGTGCCCTTCCGTGCGGAGCCCGAGCGGTCCACCCGAGCGGCCCATGGAAGACCTGAACTACGAGGAGACTCATATGAGCGTCAAGAAGGCCGCCGCTGTCGGCGTCGCCGTTGTGGGCATCGTCGCTGCCGGTGCCGGCACCGCCATGGCGAGCGCCGGCGCCGAGGGCGTCGCGGCCGGTTCCCCGGGTGTCGCCTCGGGCAACAACGTCCAGGTCCCGGTGCACGTGCCGGTCAACCTGTGCGGCAACTCGATCGACGTGATCGGCCTGCTGAACCCCGCGTTCGGCAACTCCTGCGCGAACGTCGGCTGACCGGGTCCCACGCCCGACGGCCGGTCCGCCGGCCGAGTCCGCACGCACCGGGCCGCCGCCCGCGCCCCTTCCTCCTGGGGCCGGGCGGCGGCCCGTTCCGTCGTGCGCCGGGCCTTGTTGGACGGGGTGTCAGTTCCTAGCATGTGAGCCAGGCTCATATTTTCCGCCCCGCACCGGAGTCCCGCGCCGCCGCCCCCACAGCCGCGCCGCGGGACGACGCCACCAGCACCGCGCGCACCGCCCGCACCACGCACCGCTCCACCGCCCGGCTCCCCGCCGGGCGGCCCCCACCCCCACAGGAGTCACGCGTGATCAGCCCACCCCTGTCCGGCCTGCGCGGCCGCCGCGCCGTCGGACTGCCGGCCGCCGCCCTGCTCGCCGCCGTCCTCGGCGTCGCCGGACTGCTGGCCGCCGCCCCCGCCCGGGCCGCCGACGGTGCCGGGGCCCGCCCCGCCGCGATCGTCGCCCTCGGCGACAGCGCCATCTCCGGCGAGGGCGCCGGCACCGACACCGGCGACGACTACGTGCCCGGCACCGACACCCCCGGCAACTACTGCCACCGCTCCACCAGGTCGGAGATCTTTCTCACCGGGCTCCCCGACCTCGTCCCGCTCGACCTCGCCTGCTCCGGGGCGCAGACCGGCGACCTGGTCAGCGACCCCGAGCTGGCGAGGATCACCGGCCCGGGCAGCGGCGACTTCGGCGAGCCCAAGCAGGACGTCCGACTCGCCGACGCCGCGGCGAAGTACGACGTGAAGATGGTGGTCGTCACGATCGGCGCCAACGACGACTTCGACTTCAGCGGCATCATGCTCGCCTGCCTCGGCCAGTACTTCCCGGTGCCCAAGTCGCAGGGCTGCCGGGACACCATCGGCACCGCGGAGATCGCCGCCCGCGCCGAGCGGGTCAAGCCGAAGGTCGCCGCCGCGCTGACGAACGTCCGGGCCACCATGCGCCGGGCCGGCTACGCCGACTCCTCCTACCAGCTGGTCTACCAGTCCTACTTCACGCCGATCACGCCCGACATCCGGCGCAACGACTACCTCGGCAAGATCGCGGACGGCTGCCCGGCCTTCCCCGAGGACCTCGCCTGGGGCCACAACCTGGTCGTCCCGGCGCTCAGCGACGCGCTGCGCGAGGCGGCCGGCCGGGTGCCCGGCGTGCGCTACCTCGACCAGCGGCGGGTCAGCTACGGCCACGAGGTCTGCGCCCGCTGGACGAGCTCGCCGTACGAGTACACCAACGGCGACGTCATCGACGTCTCCGAGCGCACCCGCAACGGCTGCGACCAGGAGATCGGGATCCCCGGGGTGTGCATGAACATGGTCCGGCAGTCGTACCACCTGCGGGTGGCCGGCTACCGCGGCGAGGCCGCCTGCCTCGCCCAGTTCTACCGCCGGCCCGGGCTCGACCAGGCCTTCTGCTCGCTGGACCGGACGAACACCACCTCGATCGCCCCGCTGACCGCCGGGCAGCCCTTCCCGGACACCCCCGAGGACGGCTCCTGGTACCGGCTCACCAACGCGGCGACCGGCCAGGCCCTCGACATCGCGGGCGGCGGCACCTACGGGGACGCCACCGACGGCCGGGCCGCCATCACCTACCGGCCGACCGGCGGCCTCAACCAGTCCTTCCTGCTGCGGGCGGCGGCCGGCGGCAGCTTCGAACTCGCCTCCACCGCCAACACGTCCATGTGCCTGGACGCCACCGGCGGTTCCACCGCGCCCGGCACCCGGCTCGTCCAGTGGCACTGCCACGGCGGCGGCAACCAGCACTGGCTGCTGCTGCCCGCCGGCGACGGCCGCTACCGGATCGCCGACTCCCAGGACCTGACGAGGCTGGCCACCGCCACCACCGCGCTCGACCCGCAGGGCAACCGCACCCTCGCCCTCGCCCCGGACACCGGCACCCCCGACCAGCTCTGGCAGCTCGACGAGCTCGGCATCTCCTACCTGCCGAACTGACCACCCCGGCGGGCGGGGCGCTGCCGCGTCCCGTCCGCCGCCGCCCGGCTCAGTGCCCGTCCACGTTCCACTCGTCCACCACGAAGGTGACGGGCTCACGGAGTTCGCCCGGTTCGCGGCCACCGAGCCGGGCGGCGAGGTCCGCCGCCGTCCGGGCGGGGACCCCGGGCGGCGCCGTCCTGGCCCGCTGCGCGATGTCGGCCGGTCCGGCGTACCGGTGGAGCCTGCCCATGACCGGCACCGCAGGTACGGCGGAGGCGCGGGCGCATCCGGAAATCCGGTGGCCTGGGCCGAGGGACGTGCCTAGGCTGCGGCGCACCACCGGTACGGCAGGGCGGGGAGCATGCTTTCGACCACGACGGTACGGGCCGTCAATTCGCTGACCGAGCGCTGGGCGCGCGGTGTTCCGACGGCCGGGGGCACGGTGTTCACCGCGGCCGGACTGTGGCCGCTGCTTGCGGCGCTCGCCTCCGGGGCGGACGGGGCTGCGGGCAAGGAGCTGGCCGACGCGCTCGGGGTGCCGGCCGGGCAGGCCGCCGAGCGGGCCCGCGAACTGCTGGGCGTGCTGGGCCGGTTGCCCGGGGTGGCCGCGGCGGTCGGGCTGTGGACGGTGCCCGCTCTGCAGGTCTCGCCGGAGTGGACGGCCGGCCTGCCGGCGCACCTCCACCAACCGATCACCGGCCCGGAGATCCAGCCCCAGCTGGACGCCTGGGCGGCCCGCCACACGAACGGGCAGATCGAGGAGTTCCCGCTCCGGGTCCAGCCGGACACGCTCCTGCTGCTGGCCTCGGCACTCGCCGTCCGCACCGACTGGATCCGCCCGTTCGAGCCGACGTTCTTCTCCGCCGAGACGGGCCCGTGGGCAGGCCGGGAGTTCGCCGGCCTCTACCGCCTCACCTCGTTGCTCGACAGGGTCGCCGTGGTCGAGACGCCCGCCGGGCCGGTCTCCGAACTGCGGGTGCTGGGCGGCGGCGGGATCGACGTCCACCTGCTCGTCGGGGAGGAGGGCGCCCGCCCGGGCGAGGTCCTCGCCGGTGGGCTCGGCATCCTGACCGGCCGGCACCGCCGGGTGACGGGCGGGCAACTGCCGTACGGCGAGGCCGGGCCCGGGGTCCGGGTCCGCGCCATCCGCAGCGAGGTTCCGCAGCACGAACTGCTGGCGGAGGTAGTGCAGTTCACGGTGGCGGCCGAGCACGATCTGCTGGCGGACGCGGACCGCTTCGGGCTCGGCACGGTGTCCCGGCGCGAGCCCGACGGCACTGGCCACCTTCCGGGGATCTGTGCGGATCCGCCACTCGAAGTCCGGGCGGCCGCGCAGTCGGCGACGGCGACCTTCGGCGCGCTGGGCTTCCGAGCCGCTGCGGTCACCGCCTTCGGGATTGCCGTGGGCTCTGCTCCGACGCCACCGCCGTACCGGGTCCGCCGGGTGTCGTTCACCACGGACCGCCCCTTCGGCTTCCTCGCCGTGCACCGGACCTCCCGGCTGGTGCTGGCGGCGGGCTGGGTGGACCGGCCGGACCCGTACGAGCGGGAGCCGGAGGAGTGGGACGAGGAGGAGTGAACCGGGTGGTGACGTGGGAGGAGCTCGGCGCGGGGGCGCGGGCCGAGGTGGACGGCCGGCTGGCCCGCGGGCAGGTCATCCATGCGATCAAGGCCGTCCGCGACGACTTCGACAACAGTCCGGGCCGGGAGCGCCCCGGGCTCCACGCGGCCGTGGACCTGATCGAGTCCCGTCGCCGGGAGCTCGGCATTCCGGTGTCCCGCTAGGGCCGGACAGGCGCCAGGGGTGTCAACCGACGGTTGACACCCCTGGACTGTCAACCTAGGGTTGACGCATGGTGAATCCGGTGCAGTTGACGCATCCCGTCCGCCTCGACGACCTCATCGAGGCCATCAAGAAGGTCCACCCCGGCGCGCTCGACCAGCTCGCCGACGCCGTCCTCGCCGCCGAGCACCTCGGCGAGATCGCGGACCACCTCATCGGCCACTTCGTGGACCAGGCCCGGCGTTCCGGCGCCTCCTGGACCGACATCGGCAAGAGCATGGGGGTCACCCGGCAGGCCGCGCAGAAGCGCTTCGTGCCCAAGGACCCGGGCGCCCCCTCGGACCTCGACCCGAGCCAGGGCTTCGGCCGCTTCACCCCGCGGGCCCGCAACACGGTGGCGGCCGCCCACGACGAGGCCCGCGCCGCGGGCAACGCCGAGGTCACCCCCGAGCACCTGGTGCTCGGCCTGCTCGCCGAGCCCGACGGCCTCGCCGTCCGGGCGCTCGCCGCCCAGGGGGTCACCGCGGAGGCCGTCCGCGAGGCGGCCGCGGCGGCCCTCCCGCCGGCCGCGGACGAGCGGCCCGAGCTCGTCCCGTACGACGCCCGGGCCCGCAAGGCGCTGGAGTTGACCTTCCGTCAGGCCCTGCGGCTGGGTCACAACTACATCGGCACCGAGCACATCCTCTTCGCCCTGCTGGAGCTGGAGGACGGCGCGGGCCCGCTCTCCGGGCTCGGCGTCGACCGGGCGGCCGCGGAGTCGCTGATCGCCGAGGCGCTCGCAGCCTTCGCCGCCGCCGCTCCGTCACCGGCCGAGGAGTAACGAGCGGCGGCGAGGAGCAGCACGGCCGCCCGCAGGGGGCGCGCAGAGGCATCACCCGGCTTCCGGGTGTCTCCGCGCGCCCCCTGTCGCATGCCGACGGACTGCGGGTGCTCGCGGGGAGGCATGCCGAGGGGCGGCCGGGCCCACCGGCCGGGGCCGGCCCCGGCCAGGAGCCGGCGGAGGGGGCCTACGGCCAGACCAGGCAGTACAGCTGGTGGCCGGCGTCGTGCAGGCGGTTGGCGAAGTCCTGCCACTCGTGCAGCATCTGGTAGATCACGAAGGCGTCGCGCGGGCCGCGCCGGTCCGGAACGGTCGACCAGATGAAGGCGGCGGCGCCGAGCTGGGTCTCGTCCGCCTTGCGCAGCGGCTCGACCACGTTGTGCGGCAGCTGCACGACCGCGTAGTCGGGGTGCAGCACGACCAGTTCCAGCGGAGGGACCTGGTGCAGCGGAACGCCCTGGATGCCGGTGAGCACCATCGCGCTCATCGTCTCGGGCTTGATCTTGGTGGAGAGGTGGCCGTTGAGCGAGCCGCTCGTCTCCATCAGGTCGCCGAGCCGGCCCAGCGCGCCGAGCTCCCCGGCGTCGAGGCCCAGGCCGCCGGGACCCAGCGCGGTGGGGACTCTCGCCGCGGTGGCCCGGTCGGGCGCGCCGAAGTACTTGTAGGTGACTCCCACGCGTCCCTCGCCCCGCCTTCCCCTGCCTGTACCCGTACCCCCGCCGTGCGCGGCCTCCGCGGAGGGACGGGTGCCACCCGTGGCCTCCTCGAAACCGTCCTGCGCCTCGGACACTCGGACCATCCTCACCGGAATTCGCCGGAATCGACAGACCCCCACACGCCCGGTGTCCCTCCGAACGTGCCACTTACCCGTCTCGTGCCGCCGTACACACCGCTGACCGCAACGCCCCGCGACCGCGTCGCCGCGGCCTTCGGGCCGGTTCGAACGGTCGCCCCCGGCGTCCGTCGGCCCGATCCGGGACGTGCGTCCCGCAGTGCCCAGGACCTCCGGCCCGCCGGCCGGACTCCTTCGCGACGGTCGCACGGACAACCGTACAGTCCGAACCCCCTGCCGAGGCAGCAGCACACGGATCATCGTTCCAGATGATCGGGTCGGGCATGCAGAGTGCAAGGACACGATTTGAGAGCATGTTCAGGTGAGCAACCCCGTGAGCAACCCCGAGAGCGGGTCCGACAGCGACCCGCGGACCAGTCCCCCGAGCTATCCGTACGAGGCCCCGCAGTCCCGGTCGCTGTTCGAGCGCGCCTCCGTCGTCACCCCCGGTGGCGTGAACTCGCCAGTCCGGGCCTTCCGCGCGGTCGGCGGCACCCCCCGCTTCATGGTGTCCGGCAGCGGCCCGTACCTGACCGACGCCGACGGCCGTGAGTACGTCGACCTGGTCTGCTCCTGGGGCCCGATGATCCTGGGCCACGCGCACCCGGCCGTGATCGGGGCGGTGCAGCAGGCGGTCGTCCGCGGCACCTCCTTCGGCACCCCTGGCGAGGGCGAGGTCGAGCTGGCCGAGGAGATCACCGCCCGGGTGGCGCCGGTCGAGCAGGTCCGCCTGGTCTCCAGCGGCACCGAGGCGACCATGTCCGCGATCCGGCTCGCCCGCGGCTTCACCGGCCGCGCGAAGATCGTGAAGTTCGCCGGCTGCTACCACGGCCACGTGGACGCGCTGCTCGCCGCCGCGGGCTCCGGGGTCGCCACCTTCGCCCTGCCGGACACCCCCGGTGTCACCGGTGCCCAGGCGGGCGACACCATCGTGCTCCCCTACAACGACCTGGAGGCCGTCCGGCAGGCCTTCGCGGCCCACCCCGGCGAGATCGCCTGCGTGATCACCGAGGCCTCGCCCGGCAACATGGGCGTCGTCCCGCCGCTGCCCGGCTTCAACCGGGGCCTGTCCGAGCTCTGCCGGGCCGACGGCGCGCTGTTCATCTCCGACGAGGTGATGACCGGCTTCCGCGTCTCCAAGGCCGGCTGGTACGGCCTGGAGGCCGCGCACGAGGGCTGGGCGCCGGACCTGCTCACCTTCGGCAAGGTCATGGGCGGCGGCTTCCCGGCCGCGGCCTTCGGCGGCCGCGCCGACGTCATGGCGTACCTGGCCCCGGCCGGCCCGGTCTACCAGGCCGGCACGCTCTCCGGGAACCCGATCGCCACCGCCGCGGGCCTCGCCCAGCTGCGCAACTGCACCGACGAGGTCTACGCCGCCGTCGACCGGGTCGCCGAGCAGGTCTCCGGCCTGGTGACCGAGGCGCTCGCCAAGGAGGGCGTGGCCCACCGGCTGCAGAAGGCCGGGAACATGTTCTCGGTGTTCTTCACCGAGGAGCAGGTCACCGACTACGACGCGGCCCGCCGCCAGCAGGCGTTCCGCTTCAACTCCTTCTTCCACTCGATGCTGTCCCAGGGCGTCTACCTGCCGCCCTCGGCCTTCGAGTCCTGGTTCGTCTCGTCGGCCCACGACGAGCGGGCGATCGAGCGGATCGCCGCCGCCCTGCCCGCGGCCGCCCGGGCCGCCGCCGAGGCCACCGAGGAGGCCGCGTGAGCGAGACCACCGTCGTCCACCTGATGCGCCACGGCGAGGTGCACAACCCGGAGGGCATCCTCTACGGGCGCCTCCCCGGCTACCACCTCTCCGAGCTCGGCCGGCAGATGGCCGACCGGGTCGCCGAGCACCTCGCGGACCGGGACATCACCCACGTGGTGGCCTCGCCGCTGGAGCGGGCCCAGGAGACGGCCGAGCCGATCGGCAAGGCGCACGGCCTGGAGGTGGCCGTCGACGAGCGGCTGATCGAGGCGGACAACATCTTCCAGGGCAAGACCTTCGGCGTCGGCGACGGCTCGCTGAAGAACCCGGGCCACTGGAAGTACCTGACCAACCCGTTCAAGCCGTCCTGGGGCGAGCCGTACATCGAGCAGGTCGTGCGGATGATGGGCGCGCTCGCCGCCGCCCGGGACGCCGCGCGCGGGCACGAGGCGGTCTGCGTCAGCCACCAGCTGCCGATCTGGATCGTCCGCTCGTTCGCCGAGCGCCGGCGGCTGTGGCACGACCCGCGCAACCGGCAGTGCTCGCTGGCCTCGCTGACCAGCTTCACCTACGAGGGCGACCGGATCGTCTCGATCGGCTACCGCGAGCCGGCCCGGGACCTGCTGCCGGCCCACCTGGTGGGCAAGGGCGGCAAGTCCAGGCCGGTCGGCAAGAGCTTCGGCGCCTGACGCACGGGCCCTCGCGCGGAGGCCTTCCCGCAGGGGCGTGCGGGCATTCCCGAGTGACCGCCGACACAGCGGTGAAATGCCTGGGATAAGCGGATCATAAGTGCAGAAACTGCAGGTCAGAGGGGGTTCGACACGTAACGTCGGACCCCCTCAAACCTGCCCAAAGTCCCATGCGAAACTTTTCACATGTCTGGGACGACCCGCCGCCGCACCCGCCTGGCCGCCACGCTCGGTGCCGCCGCCGCGCTCGCGCTGACCGCCTGCAGTTCCGGTACCTCCGACGGCGGGGGGCAGGCCGGCTTCATCACCGGCAAGGCCGGCATCGCCACCGCCGCCCCCGGTGCGCGGACGGCCGCGCCGGCGATCGACGGCAAGACCCTGGAGGGCAAGCCGGTCGCGCTCGCCGACTACAAGGGCAAGGTCGTCGTCCTCAACGTCTGGGGATCCTGGTGCGGCCCGTGCCGGGCCGAGGGCAAGAACCTCCAGGAGGTCGCCCAGAAGTACCAGGACAAGGGCGTCCAGTTCCTCGGCATCAACACCCGGGACGTCGACCCGGCCAACGCCGTCCGCTTCGAGCAGCAGACCGGCATCACCTACCCGAGCCTGTACGACCCGGACGGCACCCAGATCCTGCGCTTCCCCAAGGGCAGCCTCAACCCGCAGTCCATCCCGACCACCATCGTGGTCGACCGCGAGGGCCGGCTGGCCGCCCGCGCGATGCGCGCCCTCTCCACCGAGGACCTGGAGAAGATGATCACTCCGGTCCTCGCGGAGCAGAAGTGAGCGCGCTCGCGGCCTTCGGCACCAACGAGACGGTCTTCAGCGGGGCCCTCGTCCTCGCCCTGCCGATCGCCCTCGCCGCCGGGCTGCTCTCCTTCTTCTCGCCCTGCGTGCTGCCGCTCGTCCCCGGCTACCTCAGCTACGTCACCGGCTTCTCCGCCGTCGACCTCGCCGACGCCAGGGGGGCGCGCCGCGGGCGCATGCTGCTCGGCGCACTGCTGTTCGTGCTCGGCTTCACCGCCGTGTTCGTCTCCACCGGCGCGCTCTTCGGCTTCTTCGGCAACACCCTGCAGGAGTACCAGCGCACCATCAACATCGTGCTGGGCGCGCTGACCGTCCTGATGGGCCTCGCCTTCACGGGCCTGCTGCCCGGCTTCAGCAACCGTGAGGTGCGCACCCACCGCCGTCCCGCGATCGGGCTGGCCGGCGCCCCGCTGCTGGGCCTGGTCTTCGGCGTGGGCTGGACGCCGTGCATCGGCCCGACGCTCTCGTCGATCCTCAACCTCTCGGCCGCCCAGGCCAGCGCCGGGCGCGGCGCGCTGCTGATGACGGTGTACTGCGCCGGACTCGGCGTACCGTTCATCCTTGCCGCGCTCGCCTTCCGCAAGGCGCTCGGGGCGTTCGGCTGGGTCAAGCAGCACTACCAGTGGGTGATGCGGATCGGCGGCGGCATGCTCGTCGTGGTCGGCCTGCTCCTGGTCACCGGCGTGTGGGACGTCCTGATCGACCACATGCGGCAACTCAGCGGCGACACCACGATCGGAATCTGACCGTGAGCGACACCAGGACCGTGACCACCGACGGCGGCGAGGCCGACGTCGAGCGCCTCAGCACCGCCCCCGAGGAGATCGAGGCCCCGGTCGGCATCGGCGTGCTCGGCTGGGCCCGCTGGACGTGGCGCCAGCTCACCTCGATGCGGGTCGCGCTGATCCTGCTCTTCATGCTCTCGCTGGCGGCGATCCCCGGCTCGCTGATCCCGCAGAACAGCCAGAACGCCTTCAAGGTGCAGACCTGGAAGGCCGCCCACCAGGGCATCACCCCGCTCTACGAGAAGCTGCAGCTGTTCGACGTCTACAGCTCGGTCTGGTTCTCGGCGATCTACATCCTGCTGTTCGTCTCGCTGGCCGGCTGCATCGTCCCGCGCACCTGGCAGTTCGTCGGCGTGCTGCGGGCCCAGCCGCCGGCCGCCCCGCGCAACCTGACCCGGATGCCGGTCTACGCGGCCTGGCGCACCGACGCAGACCCCGAGGCGGTCACCGCCGCGGCGCACCGGCTGCTGCGCAAACGCCGTTTCCGGGCGAACCCGGCCGGCGGCGCGGTCGCCGCGGAGAAGGGCTACCTCCGCGAGGTCGGCAACCTGCTCTTCCACTTCTCGCTCTTCGCCCTGCTGGCCGGCTTCGCCTGGGCGAGCCTCGCCAGCGGCCAGGGCGGCAAGCTGATGATCGAGGGCCAGGGCTTCGCCAACACCACCACCCAGTACGACGACTTCACCGGCTCCGCCTTCTACACCGTCGACGACCTGGACGCCTTCGGCTTCAAGCTGGACGGCTTCACCGCCCGCTACCAGACCTCCGGCGAGCAGATCGGCAGCGCGCGCCAGTTCACCGGGCACATCCGGTACTGGACGGGCACCGACGACAAGCGGCTGACCAAGGGCGACATCGAGGTCAACCACCCGCTGGAGATCGGCAGCTCCAAGGTCTTCCTGATCGGCCACGGCTACGCGCCGGTCGTCACCGTGAAGAACGCCAAGGGCGAGGTCGTCTACACGGGCCCGACGCCCTTCCTGCCGCAGGACAGCAACCTCACCTCCACCGGCGTCATCAAGGTCAGCGACTACGGGAAGAAGGACGGCAAGGACGTCGACCTGGGCTTCAACGGCTACTTCCTGCCGACCGCCCCGGTGAACTTCGAGAAGACCGGTCCGATCTCGCTCTTCCCGGACGCCGCCGAGCCGATGCTGGTGCTCACCGCCTTCGCCGGCGACCTCGGCACCGACGCCGGCCTGCCGCAGAACGTCTACCAGCTCGACACCCGCCACATGACCCAGCTGAAGCAGGACGGCGACATCGCCCGGGTCAAGCTCAAGCCCGGCCAGGGCTGGGAGCTGCCGGACGGCTACGGCACCGTCACCTTCGACGGCTACAAGCAGTGGGCCAGCTTCAGCGTCTCCCACCGGCCGGGCAACGCGGTCGCGCTGGCCGGCGCGGTCTGCGCGATCCTCGGCCTGATCGGCTCGCTGTTCGTGCAGCGCCGCCGGATCTGGGTCCGCGCCACCACCTCCCCGGACGGCACCACGCTGGTCGAGCTGGCCGGCCTCGCCCGCAGCGAGTCGGCCCGCACGGCCGAGGAGCTGGCCGAGTTCGCCGTCGACCTCCAGGACGACGCCCCGGCCCTCGACGAGCCCGACCCCGCGTCCGACCCCGTGTCGGAGCAGGACCCCGCGACGGACGGGCCCGGGCCCGCCGCCGTCCCCGCACCGGCAACCCCCGCAGACCCGGACTCCAAGGAGTAGACGGTGAATCTCGCCTCGGTCGACCCTCACCTGGCCGACCTCTCCAACAAGCTGATCTACTCGGCGATGGCCGTGTACACCCTGGCGATGCTCGCCCACCTCTTCGAGTGGACGTTCGGCAGCAAGGGCGCGATCGCCGTCCGCTCCGCCGAGCAGTCCGGCGGGCTGGCCGAGACCCTGGCCGCCGCGGGGGAGTCCAAGGCCGCCCGCAAGGTCACCGTCACGGTGGCCGCCGCGGACGGGGGCACCACCACGCTCACCCGCACCGCCCTGGCCGACGCCGGCGCCACCGTGGTCACCAGCGGCCGCGGCGACGGCTCGGCGGCCGACGGCCCCGGCGCGGCGGGCACCAGCGAGCGCGGCGACCTCGCGGGCCGGATCGCCGTCTCGCTGACCGTCCTCGGCGTCCTGCTGCACGCCGGCGGCGTGCTCACCCGCGGCCTGTCGGTGATGCGCTGGCCGTGGGGCAACATGTACGAGTTCTCCTGCGCCTTCGGCCTCACCATGATGCTCGCCTACCTGGGCCTGCTGGTGGCCGGCAAGAAGGTCCGCTGGCTCGGCCTGCCGGTGGTGCTGGCCGTCCTGCTGACCCTGGGCGTGGCCGTCTCGGTGCTCTACACCGACTCCGAGCAGCTCGTCCCGGCCCTGCACTCGTACTGGCTGGGCATCCACGTCTCCACCGCGATCATCTGCGGCGGCGCGCTGTACGCGGCCTTCGTGGCCACCGTGCTGTACCTCGGCAAGGACTCCTACGAGCGCAGGGTCGAGGCCGGCCTGCCCGGCGGCCCGCTGCGCATCCCGGTCTCGGTCTGGGAGCGGCTGCCCGCCGCGTCGACCCTCGACAAGCTCTCGTACCGGATCAACGCCCTGGTCTTCCCGCTCTGGACGTTCACCATCATCGCGGGCGCGATCTGGGCCGAGGCGGCCTGGGGCAAGTACTGGGAGTGGGACCCGAAGGAGACCTGGTCCTTCATCACCTGGGTCGCCTACGCCGCGTACCTGCACGCCCGGGCGACCGCCGGGTGGAGGGGCCGAAAGGCGGCCTATCTGGCCCTGTTGGCGTTCGCCTGCTGGCTGTTCAACTACTACGGCGTCAACATCTTCGTCACCGGCAAGCACTCGTACGCCGGCGTCTGAGACGCCGCCCGCACGTCCGCGGGCGGCGGCCGGCCCACCCGGCCGCCGCCCGGCGCGGACCGTTCCACCGAAGGAACCGTGAGGGATCGCCCGTCCGGTCGTTGACCAGGACGTCCAGTCAGCCGCGAGGAGGGGCCGCCATGGAGAGCGAAGAGGTCATGCTGACCGTCCGGATCACCGCTGCGGAGAGAGCGCTGCTCCGCCGGCTGGCCCAGGGCCATCGCAGCGACGTCTCCGAGGTCGTCGCGGACGGGCTGCTGGACATCCTGCCGACCCTGCACTGCGCCCAGGACGCCTACCGCCTGGTGGCCGCCTTGCGGGCGCCCGCGCCGTGCGCGCAGACCGTCTGGCTGCCGACCGACCTCGCCGACCTGCTCGGCCCGGCGGCCGGCCGGATCGCCCAGACCACCGGGGTGCGCCTCGGCTCGTCCTGCGTCACGCTCGGCGCCGCCGTGCGGCTCTGGCTGGGCCAGGACCCGCAGCTGCTCGCCGAGCACCTGTCCACCATGCACGAGGGCCGTCCGGCCGCCCTCGCGGCCGCGTAGCGCGGCCTCCGAACGCCCCGGGCCCCGCACGGTCACCGTGCGGGGCCCGGGTGCGTGTCAGGCGGCCTGCTGCCAGCTGACCGGCGAGTAGTACGCCGGGCGGCGCTCCAGGCGCTGCCAGCTGGCGATCGGCTCGACCGCCGGGGCGGCGGCCTGCTGGGCGGTGGCGGCCCGGACGAGCAGCACCGCGGTCAGGGCGGCCAGCTCCTCGGCGTTCAGCGAGCCGCGGACGATGCGGACGAGGGGTTCGGCGGAAGCGCTCATGGTCCTTGTTTCTCCCCCATGGTGAAGTCTGACGGGTTCCGATCGGCGTAAGAACCGGTTACATCGGTGGGTTGCCGTGCTTGCGGCTGGGCAGGTCGGCGTGCTTGGTGCGGAGCATGGCGAGCGAGGCGGCGAGCACCTGGCGGGTTTCGGCGGGG
>NZ_JOAI01000010.1 GCF_000717715.1 Streptomyces sp. NRRL B-24484
GGCGCTGGCCGAGGCCCTCCCGGCCCGCGGCGTGTCGGTGGCGCTGGTGGAACAGCCCTGGCGGGTGGCCGGCAAGCGGCTCGGCCCGGCGCCGAAGACCCTGGACGAGGCCTGGCTGCCGGTCGCGGCCGGACTGGCCGACGAGGGCCTGCCGCTGGTGGTGGGCGGTCGCAGCGCCGGCGCCCGGGTGGCCTGCCGGACGGGCCTCGCCTCCGGGGCGGTCGCGGTGCTCGCGCTGGCCTTCCCGCTGCACCCGCCGGGCAAGCCGGAGAAGAGCCGGGCCGAGGAACTGCTGAACACCGGTCTGCCCACCCTCGTCGTGCAGGGCGGCGCGGACACCTTCGGCACCCCGGGGGAGTTCCCGGTGCTGCCGGAGGGCCACCGGCTGGTCGAGGTGCCGTACGGCAGCCACGGCTTCGCGGTGCCCAAGCGGGCGCCGGTCGGTCAGGAGGAGGCCCTGGAAGGGCTGGTCACGGCGGTCGGCGACTGGCTCGGATCGGTTCCATCGATCGGGTGAGCGGGGGCGGGAATGCACGGCGGCGCCGCACGGTTGTGAGGACCGTCAGCAGAGTCCCGGGTGAAAGGCAGCGTCCATGGGTTCGATCGCGTGCCCCGAACGGCCGGAGGAGCGCGCGGCGCAAGGCGCCTTCGTGCCCGACTGGTCGGAATGGATTGTCGCGGGCGAGAAGCCTGTGGGCCGGATATCCTCCATTTCGGGTCGGCCCGCGGTGGGTGGGCCTCGCAGCTCCGAGGAGGTGGGTCCGGTCGTCGGGACCGAGGACGAGGCCGTGCCGGGCGAGGGCGTGCCGGAGGGCGGGACGCTCACCGGTGACGAGCTTGCCGAGGCGATCGGTGAGGACACCTTCCGGGTGTCCGCGGACGAGAGCGAGGACGCGCGCCGCGAGCGGTTCGAGCGCGACGCCCTGGCCTTCCTCGACCCGATGTACTCGGCCGCCCTGCGGATGACCCGCAATCCGGCGGACGCGGAGGACCTCCTGCAGGAGGCGTTCGCGAAGGCGTACGCGTCCTTCCACCAGTTCCGCGAGGGCACGAACCTCAAGGCGTGGCTCTACCGCATCCTCACCAACACGTTCATCAACTCGTACCGCAAGAAGCAGCGCGAACCCCAGCGCACCGCGGCCGAGGAGATCGAGGACTGGCAGCTCGCCCGGGCCGAGTCGCACATGTCGACCGGCCTGCGGTCGGCGGAGGCCCAGGCGCTGGACCACCTGCCGGACAGCGACGTCAAGGACGCCCTGCAGGCGATCCCGGAGGAATTCCGGATCGCCGTGTATCTGGCGGACGTCGAGGGCTTTGCCTACAAGGAGATCGCGGACATCATGGGTACACCCATCGGTACGGTGATGTCCCGGCTGCACCGTGGCCGCCGCCAGTTGCGCGGCATGCTGGAGGACTACGCCCGTGAGCGCGGACTCGTCCCGGCGGGCAGCGGTGCAGGGCAGGAAGCGAAGGGCGCGGGCTCATGAGCTGCGGCGATCCGCACGACACCGAGTGCGGCGAGGTGCTCGACCACCTCTACGAATTCCTCGACAACGAGATGGCCGAGGGCGACTGCGTCAAACTGCGCGTGCACTTCGAGGAGTGCTCGCCCTGCCTGGAGAAGTACGGTCTCGAACAGGCCATCAAGGCGCTGATCAAGCGTTCCTGCGGCTGTGACGACACCCCGGCGGACCTGCGCACCAAGGTGCTCGCCCGGATCGACTCCATCCGGGCCGGCCAGCGCGCCGCCCAGGTGCCGGCCGAGGAGGGCGCCGGGCACGGCGCCACCACGGCCACCGCTGCCGCGACCGAGTAGCGTCCGCCCGTTCGGCGGCCGCACCACCCCGGCACGCAGAATCCCGACACGCAGCATCCCCGCACGCACCGGCGCGGGCCGGCGACCGGTGCTGCCCGGTCGCCGGCCCGCGCCGCTCGCATCAGCAGGCGCCGTCGTCGGCCCAGACGCCCCACTGACCGCTGTTGGTCGGGATCTCGTTCTGGGTCCACCACTTGGCGTGGTAGTTGTGCCCCTGGTACGAGACCTTGTTGCCGTTGGTGTACACGGTCGACGCGTTCCACGCGGGCAGCGTGCAGGTGCCCGGCTTGCCCGTCGGCGAGGCCGAGGAGGTGGGCGAGGCCGTCGGGGTGCTGGTGGGCGGGGTCGCCCCGGCGAACTTCACGGTGAACTTGGTGAAGTCCCAGTCGTTCTGGGCCACGCTGGAGCAGGAGCCGGACAGACCCGGGTCCACCGTGCCGGCGCACTGGCGGTCGCGGTTGACGGACCAGTAGGTGTAGCGGGCCAGCTTGTGCGCGGTCGCGAAGTCCAGCACCGTCTGGAAGTCGGCCTGCTTGAAGTACTCGGCGGCGTCGGTGCGGCCGTTCATCAGCGAGACGCCCTCGTGGGCGTAGGCGGTGGCCTCGTCCCAGCCGAAGGTGGTCTGCAGGATCTTGTTGAACTTCACCAGCGCGTCGGTCTGGGCCGCGGCGCCGTTGAAGCCGCCGTCGAACGGCATGATCGAGAAGTTGTTCGGCGTGAAGCCCTGCGACTTGGCCTCGTTCAGCATCTGTGTCCCGAACCAGCCGGTGCCCGCGTTGGTGCCTGCGGTGGTGATCGAGACGTAGAGGCCGGGGTTGTTCTGCTGGAGGATCTTCGCCGCGCCGATCTCGTTGTGGATCGCCGCGGTGTTCTCGTACTCCGGCTCCTCCAGGTCGAAGTCGATGGCCTTCAGCTGGTACTTGGTGATCACCTTCTGGTAGCCGGCCGCGGTCGCCTCCGGGGTGCCGCAGCCCTGGCCGAGCTTGTTGCCGCCGTAGCCGCCGACCGAGATCGAGACGTCGCCGCCCTTCGACCGGATCTTCTGGATCACCGCAGGCATCGCGGTGTCGGTGTCGATCGAGGAGGTGCCGCCCCAGGCCGGGGTGCAGCCGCCGGAGTCGAGGATGAAGGCCAGCTGGAAGGCCTTCTGGCCGGTCGCGTCCATCACCGCGGCGGCGTCCGGCGGAGAGTTGTCCTCCGGCATCAGGTACGGGGCCGAGGCGTACCAGTTGTTGCCGAGCGGCGCGGCCGCGGTAGTGGAGGCCAGGGCGTCGCCACCGCTCAGTGCGGCGGCGGCACCGGCGGCGACCAGGCCGAGCGCGGCGACCGCCGCCGCGGCGGCGGCACCGCGCCGGCGGCGGTGCCGGCCGGGTGCGGGGGAGTTGAGCAGGGCACGTTCCATCGGGGACCTCTCCGGGGCATGGGGGGACCGCCGCCCGGGAGGTTCGGGCGGCGCCGGGAACAGGACGGTCGGCATCCGCGCACGATGCCGTGGAGCAACTGCGGCCGCGGTGGCGGCCGCCCCCTTCCGGACGGGGTCAATCCCCAAAATGGACTGGACCACTGGCCGGGTCAAGAGTCCTGGGCGAGGCTTGGGCCTCTCTTAAGGAAGCCTTCGGGAAGCGCTCTCAGGGCCGCTCCCCGGGTGATGCGGGCTCAAGTCGTCCCGACCATTGGATCGTTTCACTCGTTCGGGTGAGCTGACCCGGTGTCGGCGGCGTCATTGCGCGATCGTGCGGCCCGGCCCGCGAACCGGGGCCTATTCTCCTCACTGGCCCGCGGAACGGGACGGGCCGGGCACGGCGGGGGAGGCTGACATCGCCAGCGAATGCGAGCAGGACGCCCTCACCGGCGCCGCGGCCCGGTACGCCGCCGCCGTCCTGGCCGGCGCGCTCTGCTGCCTGATCCCGCTCGCCGTCACCGTCCGCGGCCCGCTCGGTGGTCCGGTCGACTGGCCCCGCCTCGGCCTGCTCGCCTTCCTCCACACCTGCGCCGAGTCGCTCGCCCTCGGCCTGCCCACCCCGTGCGCCCGACTCGGCCGCCGACTGCTCCGCCGTCCGCCCCGCGAGGCCCGCGAGGCGACCCGGACGCTGCCCGGCCGCGGCTTCTTCCCCGTCCTCTTCGCCGGCGTGCTGCTGCTGCCGCCCGCCGCCGCGGCCCTGGTCGCCCTGCCCGGCGCGCTCACCGCCCACGTCCCGGCGCCGCGTCGGCTGCGCCGGCTCTGGAACGCCGCCCAACTGGCCGTCGCAGCCTTCACCGCCGCCGCCGTCTACCGGCTGCTCGGCGGACCCCACCTGCTGCTCGGCGCGCACTTCCCGACCGCCGCCCTCGGCGCACTGGCCGCCGTCGCCGTGTTCTGCCTGGTCAACGCCGCCCTGGTCGGGGTGATGCGGCACCTCGGCGCCGCCCGCCCGGCCCGCGGCACCCACCCCGCGGACCTCGCCCGGGCCACCGGCGCCGTCGTGCTGCCCGCGCTCGTCCAGGGCGCCGGCGGACTGATGGTCGCCGTCCTGTGGCAGGGCCCGTACGGCGCGTTCGCCGCCGTCCTCGCGCTGCTGCCGCTCTCCATCTCCGCCTGGATGTTCGCCCAGGGCCACCGCGAGACCAACGCCCACCAGGCCACCGTCCGCGCCCTCGTCCAGGCCGTGGAGATCAAGGACGCCTACACCCGCGGCCACAGCGAGCGGGTCGGCCGCGCCGCCGTCCTGATGGCGCGCCAGCTCGGCATGGCCGAGGACCGCATCCGCACCCTGCACTTCGCCGGCACCCTGCACGACGTCGGCAAGCTCGGCGTCGCCACCGAACTGCTCCGCCGCAACGGCCCGCTCACCGAGGCCGAGCGCCGCGCCGTCGAGGTGCACCCCGTCTTCGGCCACGAACTCGTCCGCGAACTCGCCTTCCTCGGCGAGGCCCGCGAAGGCATCCTGCACCACCACGAGCGGCTCGACGGCCGCGGCTACCCCTCCGGGCTGGCCGGCGACCGCATCCCCGAGTTCGCCCGGATCATCTCCGTCGCCGACGCCTTCGACTCGATGACCTCCACCCGCTCCTACCGGCGCGGCCGCCCGGTCGCCGAGGCCGTCGTCGAACTCCAGCGCTGCACCGGCAGCCAGTTCGACCCGGCGATGGTCACCGCCCTGGTCGCCGCCGTCGACCGGCACGGCTGGCAGCCCGAGCCGCCCCCGCCCGGCGGCTGGGACGGCGAGGTGCCCGACATCCCGCTCGGCGTCCCCGAGCCCGCGCGCCGGGTGCCCGGGCCCGGCGGCCGGATCACCGCGGGCGGCGCCCCGTGAGACCCGGCCGGCGCGGCCTCCTGCTCCGGCCGTCCGCCGTCCACGCCGCCGCGGGGCTGCTGCTCGCCGCCGCCCTGCTGCACGTCGCCCTGCACGGCTTCGCCCAGCCCCGGGTCGCGCTCGCCTTCGGCGCCGTCGTCGCGGTCGGCGAATGGGCGCGGATCACCCTGCCCGGCGACCGCGAGCAGGCGCCGCTCGGCAGCGCCGCCGCGCTCGCCTACGCCCTGCTCGGCCCGCTCCACTCGACCCCCACCGGCCACGGCACGCTGCAGGTCGTCGCGGTCACCGGGCTCGGCACCCTCGCCGGGCTGCTGCCGCTGGCCCTGCCGGCCGTCCGGGCCCGCGTCCGCGCCCGCACCGAGCCGGGCCGCTCCGACGGCGCGGGCCGTCACGGCGGCCCCGGTGGCGCGGGCCCCGGCGCGCTCCGCGCCGCCGACACCGTGCGGGCCGACACCGCCGCCCGGCGGCTGCTCACCACGGCCTTCGCCGCCCTGCTCTTCCAGCCGGTCTACGGCAGCGGCCTGCTGGACCGGGACCCGCTCTCCGGGCCGGTCTACGGGGCCCTGCTGACCGGCGTGGCGGCGCTGACCGCGCTCTGCGACACGGTCGTCGCCGCCGTCCTGCACCGGTCCCGGGCCGGCCTGCGGTTCGGCGCCGCACTGGAGGACGAGCTCCGCTCGCTGCTCGGCATCGGCTCGGCGATCGTCGCCACCGGCATGCTGGTCAGCCTGCTGGCCGGCGAGGTCGGCCTGTGGGCGCTGCCGCTGTTCTGCACCCCGCTGCTGCTCGCCCAGGCGTCCTTCCGGCGGGCCGCCGAGATCCGGGCCACCACCGGGCAGACCATCGAGGCGCTCGCCCGGGCCACCGAGACCGCCGGCTACACCCCGCCGGGGCATGCGCGCCGGGTGGCCGACACGGCGTGCGCGCTGGGGCGCGAACTCGGGCTCGGGACCCGGGACCTCGCCCTACTGGAGTACGCCGCGCTGATGCACGACATCGGCCAGCTCTCCCTCGTCGAACCCGTTCCCGGCGGCGCCACCGCCCTGCTGCCGGCACCCGAGCAGCAGCGGATCGCCCGCCTCGGCAGCGAGGTCATCCGGCGCACCGGCGTCCCGCGGAGGGTCGGTGAACAGGTCGCCCGGCTCGCCGACCCGTGCCGGCTGCCGGACGGCGCCGCCGACCGCAGCCTGCCGCTGGCCGCACGCATCATCCGGGTCGCCAACGCCCACGACGACCTGCGGTCGGAGGCCCGTGCCCGGGGGCTCTCCGCGACCACCGCGGGCCTGGCCGCCCTGGAGCGGCTGCGGCTGGAGCGGGGCGGCGCGTACGACCCCGCGGTGGTCGACGCATTGGCCAGAGTGGGCGCCGCGGGCCGCGAACCGGTCTGAAGCGCCGCGCAGGGAGCGCGGGCCGCCGCAGGCGTGGTTGGATGCGGTCGTAGCGTGGAACACCGGATGCGGGGCCACCCGGCACACCGGATCGTTCCCGTTGCAGCAGCCGGCCTCGGAGCAGGTGCTGAGAACTGGCGGACGACAACGGCAGGGACGGAACGTGAGGATCTTCCACCGCGCACGGCACCGGCCGTCGGCCACCTGGCGGCAGACGACCGACCGTGCCTTCACGCTCATCGGCGACGGCCGCTACGAGGACGCCGGCGCGCTGCTCGTCATGGCCGCCGACCTGGAGCCGTGGCTGTCGGACTCCTGGTTCAACCTCGCCCTGCTGCACAAGTTCCGCCGCGACTGGGAGCAGGCCCGCACCGCGGGGCTGCGCGCCGTCGCCCTGCTCGACCGGGAGACCGGCGCCCCCGACTGGTGGAACCTCGGCATCACCGCCACCGCCCTGCAGGACTGGCCGCTCGCCCGCCGGGCCTGGCAGGCGTACGGGCTGAGACTCCCCGGCGGGCCCGGCACCGCGGCGGACGGGCCCGTCGACCTGGACCTCGGCACCACCCCGGTGCGGCTCTCGCCGGACGGCGAGTCCGAGGTGGTGTGGGGCCGCCGGCTGGACCCGGCCCGGATCGAGGTGCTGTCCATCCCGCTGCCGTCCTCCGGTCGCCGCTGGGGCGAGGTCGTGCTGCACGACGGTGCGCCGCACGGCGAGCGGGTCGCGGACGGCGTCGCCTACCCCGTCTTCGACGAGATCGAGCTGTGGGCGCCCTCGCCGGTGCCGACCTTCGTGGTGCTGCTGCAGGCCGCCACCGCGGGCGACCGGGACGCCCTGGAGCGGCTGGTCGCCGACGCCGGGTACGCCGCCGAGGACTGGACGAGCTCGGTGCGGCTGCTGTGCCGGGCCTGCTCGGAGAGCCGGATGGCGATCGACGACGGCCACACCGCGCACCACGACCCGCACGACGACGGCGACCCGACCCACCCCGGCCACCTGAGCCACCTCAGCCAGGGCAGCGCGGGCACGTCCTGGCTCGCCGAGCGCGAGTGCGGGATCGCCGCGCCGGCGTCGCTGGTACGCACCCTGCTGGACCGCTGGGTGGCCGCCTCCCCCGCCACCCGGGCGTACCGGGACCTCGAAGAGGTCTGCTGAGGCCGTGCCCCCGCCCGTCCGGCGAGGGCGTCCGGCCGGGCCCGGCGCCGTACCCTTGAGCGGTACACCCGGACGGAACCACGGAGCGGAAACCAGCGATGGCCGACGAGCACGAGCACGACCACCCCGAGCAGGACGAGACGGCGGAGCAGCGGGTCGTCGGCGAGCTGCCCGACGTCTCGAAGGGCACCGCCCGCCCGATCACCGTGTTCGGCAACCCGGTGCTGCACCGCGAGGTCGCCACGGTGACCGCGTTCGACGGTGAACTCGCCGCGCTCGTCGACGACATGTTCGTCTCGATGTACGCCGCCGACGGCGTCGGCCTGGCCGCGAACCAGATCGGCGTCGACCTGAAGGTCTTCGTCTACGACTGCCCGGACGACGAGGGCGTGCGGCACGTCGGTCACGTCGTCAACCCGGTGCTGGAGGAGCTGCCGGCCGGCCGCCGCGCGCTGGACGACTCGGCGGAGGGCTGCCTCTCCGTGCCGACCGCGTACATGGAGCTGGCCCGTCCCGACTTCGCCGCGGTGACCGGCCAGGACAAGGACGGCAACCCGATCCGGGTCGAGGGCACCGGCTTCTTCGCCCGCTGCCTGCAGCACGAGACCGACCACCTGTACGGCTACCTGTACATCGACCGCCTCTCCAAGCGCGACCGCAAGGACGCCCTGCGGCAGATGTCCGAGGGCACCCCCAAGTACGCCACCGTGCCCAACGACTGACGGTACGGCGGAACACGCGACGAAGGGCCGCACCCGGATCCCGGGTGCGGCCCTTCGGCACGTTCGGCGTGGTGCGGCCTAGAAGTCGTCGTCGAAGGCGACCGAGCCCTCGACGGCGACCTGGTAGGCGGAGACCCGGCGCTCGAAGAAGTTGGTCAGCTCCTGGACGTTCTGCAGCTCCATGAAACCGAACGGGTTGGTGGAGCCGTAGCGGATCGGCAGGCCGAGGCGGGCCAGGCGCTGGTCGGCGACGGCCTCCAGGTACTGGCGCATCGACTCGGTGTTCATGCCGGGCAGGCCGTCGCCGCAGAGGTCCTGGGCGAACTGGAGCTCGGCCTCGACGGCCTCCTCCAGCATCTCGGTGACCTGCTTGGCCATCTCGTCGTCGAAGAGGTCCGGCTCCTCCTCGCGGACGGTGTCCACGACGGAGAACGCGAAGTCCATGTGCATGGACTCGTCGCGGAACACCCAGTTGGTGCCGGTGGCCAGGCCGTGCAGCAGGCCGCGGCTGCGGAACCAGTACACGTACGCGAAGGCGCCGTAGAAGAACAGGCCCTCGACGCAGGCCGCGAAGCAGATCAGGTTCAGGAGGAACGCGCGGCGGTCCTCCTTGGTCTGCAGCGAGTCGATGTGGTCGACCGCGTTCATGTACTTGAAGCAGAACTGCGCCTTCTGGTGGATGGAGGGGATGTTCTCCACCGCCGCGAAGGCCGCTGCGCGGTCGTCCGGGTCGGGCAGGTAGGTGTCGAGCAGCGTCAGGTAGAACTGGACGTGCACGGCCTCCTCGAACAGCTGCCGGGACAGGTAGAGCCGGGCCTCGGGGGAGTTGATGTGCTTGTAGAGGCTCAGCACCACGTTGTTGGCGACGATCGAGTCACCGGTGGCGAAGAAGGCGACCAGCCGGCCGATCATGTGCCGCTCGCCCTCGCTCAGCTTGGCGAGGTCGGCGACGTCGGAGTGCAGGTCCACCTCCTCCACCGTCCAGGTGTTCTTGATGGCGTCGCGGTACCGGTCGTAGAACGACGGGTAGCGCATCGGGCGCAGCGTCAGCTCGAAGCCCGGGTCGAGCAGCATCTTCTGGCGGTCGTCGGTGCTCACTGGCAGGCCTCGCAGGACTCGGGGTTCTCCAGGGAGCAGGCGATGGCGTCCTGCTCGGCCTGGCTCATGGTCGGCGCGGGCACCGGGACGGCGGCGCGGGCGCCCGTGGCGGCCTGCGCGATCCGGGTGGCCGGGCGCGACCGCAGGTAGTAGGTGGTCTTCAGACCGACCTTCCAGGCGTACGCGTACATCGAGCTGAGCTTGCCGATGGTCGGCGCCGCCATGAAGAGGTTCAGCGACTGGCTCTGGTCGATGTACGGCATGCGCGCGGCAGCCAGGTCGATCAGCGCGCGCTGGGGCAGCTCCCAGGCCGTGCGGTACAGCGAACGGACCTCGGCGGGCAGCCAGTTGAGGTCCTGCACCGAGCCGTTGGTCTCGCGCAGCGCGTCCCGGGTCTGCTGGTCCCAGACGCCGAGCTCCTTCAGCTCGCGCACCAGGTACGGGTTGACCTGGAGGAACTCGCCGGAGAGCGTCTCGCGCTTGAACAGGTTGGACACCTGCGGCTCGATGCACTCGTAGACGCCCGCGATGGAGGCGATGGTCGCGGTCGGCGCGATCGCCAGCAGCAGCGAGTTGCGCAGGCCGGTCTCCACGATGCGGGCGCGCAGCGCGTCCCAGCGCTCCGTCCACTGCGGGGCGGCGGTCGCGAAGTGGTCGATGTGCAGCTCGCCGCGGGCCGCGCGGGTCTCGCCGTACGCCTCGTGGCGGCCGAACTGCTCGGCCAGGTCCGCGGAGCGCTCGTAGGCGGTGAGCATGATGCGCTCGGAGATCAGGGTGGAGAGGGTCTGCGCCTCGGCGGAGTCGAAGCCGATCCGCAGCTGGAAGAAGACGTCCTGCAGGCCCATCACGCCGAGGCCGACCGGCCGCCAGCGGGAGTTGGAGGTGCCGGCCTCGGTGGTCGGGTAGAAGTTGATGTCGATGACCCGGTCCAGGAAGGTCACCGCGGTGCGGACGGTGGCGTCCAGGCGCTCCCAGTCCATGGCGTTCAGCAGGTCGGCGGCGGTGGCGCCGGCGGCCACGTGGGCGCCCAGGTTCACCGAGCCGAGGTTGCAGACGGCCGTCTCGGAGTCGTCGGTGACCTCAAGGATCTCCGTGCACAGGTTGGAGGAGTGCACGGTGCGGCCGGGCAGCGCGGTCTGGTTGGCGGCCCGGTTGGAGGCGTCCTTGAAGGTCATCCAGCCGTTGCCGGTCTGCGCCAGGGTGCGCATCATCCGGGCGTACAGGGTCTGCGCGGGGATGGTGCGGACGGCCTTGCCGGCCTGCTCGGCCTTGCGGTACGCCTCGTCGAAGTCGGCGCCCCACAGGTCGACCAGCTCGGGCACGTCGGCGGGGGAGAACAGCGACCAGTCCTCGTTGGCGTTGACCCGGCGCATGAACTCGTCCGGGATCCAGTGCGCCAGGTTGAGGTTGTGGGTGCGCCGGGCCTCCTCGCCGGTGTTGTCGCGGAGCTCCAGGAACTCCTCGATGTCGGCGTGCCAGGTCTCCAGGTACACGCAGGCGGCACCCTTGCGGCGGCCGCCCTGGTTGACCGCGGCGACCGAGGAGTCCAGGGTGCGCAGGAACGGCACGATGCCGTTGGACTGGCCGTTGGTGCCGCGGATCAGGCTGCCGCGGGAACGGATGCGCGAGTAGGACAGGCCGATGCCGCCGGCGTGCTTGGACAGCCGGGCGATCTGCGCGTAGCGGTTGTAGATCGAGTCCAGGTTGTCCAGCGGCGAGTCCAGCAGGTAGCAGGACGACATCTGCGGGTGCTTGGTGCCGGAGTTGAACAGCGTCGGAGAGGACGTCAGGTACTCCAGACGGCTCATCAGCCGGTACAGCTCGGCCACCTCGGCCACCGACTGCTCGGTGTCGCCGACGGCGAGGCCGGCCGCCACGCGCAGCAGGAAGTACTGCGGGGTCTCGACCACCTTGCGGGTGATCGGGTGGCGCAGCAGGTAGCGGGACTGCACGGTGCGCAGGCCGAAGTACTCGAAGCGGTCGTCGCCCTGCAGGTCGACCAGCGCGTCGAAGGCGGCCGCGTGCTTGGCCACGAAGGCGGCCGTGGTGTCGCCGATCAGGCCCTCGGCGTGGCCGACGGCGATCGAGGCGGCGAAGGAGACCGCACCCTGGGAGACCGCCTCGTCGAGGATCTCCAGGGCTAGAAGGCGGGCCGCGAGCTTCGAGTACTGCGGGTCCTCGGCGATCATCGACGCGGCGGCCTCCACGGCCAGCCCGCGGAGCTCGGCGAAGTCCGAACCGGCGTGGCGGCCGCGCAGCGCGGCGGCGGCGACGTGGCCGGGGTCCACCTGGGGGAGGTCGGTGCTGCGGTCGGTGAGCAGCCGAAGCAGCGCGGCACCGGGGTCGGGCCGGTCGTTGGCGGCGGATCCCTGGGAGGGCAGGGTGACTGAGGCGGCGACGGTCAAGGCGCACTCTCTCCTGTGGCGGCAGCGGACGCTTCGGACACCCCCGGGCCGTGGGCCGGGGGCGCGTCCGGGCATACGCGTGGCAGGGGGCACCGGCACACCCGACCGTGTCGGAGCGCGCGTCGCCACCCGGCCCACCCGCGAGGCCCGGACGTACAGCTGTGCTTCATGGCATCTGCGGGGAAGCCGGTGGCACACCGTCGGCAGGCCCTCGGACTGCGCGGGCCCGGGCGTTCACGGGCCTGCTCACCGTTGCGGGGCAGTCCCGGACTCGCACCGGGTTCCCCTGCGTCGACAGCGAGAGTGAGCATACATGTTGTGGTGTCTCTCTGATGTGCCCCCATATCTTGTGCACGTAGCGTGTCGTGTCCGTGGCTGGCGCGACCGGGCGGGACGGGCCGTGCACACCTCGCGCGCATCGGGCCCACCCCTCGCCCCCGCGTCGCCCTCACGGAACGGCCACCACTCGGGAGCGGCCGCGGTCGATGGCCTACGATCTCCAGCCATGAGCGACGGGACGGGGGGACCGGTTGGTCGGGGGGCCGGCCGGGCGGATCGGCCGAGGGTCAGGGGGCGGCGATGTCCGCGTCCGTGGAGCGGGGTTGCCGGGCGCTGCGGTCGGTGCCTTCGCGGTGATGCGGGCGGGTTCGGTGGCTGGTGGCCGGCGGCTGGTGGCGTGCGGTGGGTGGCCGGTTGGCTTGCTCGGGACTTGGCGCAAGCTTGGTGAGGTGGCCTCGCGAGCCCCGGCAGTGCGGCCCGTGCGGCCCGTGCCGGGCGCGTACGGGGCCGGTCAGAACGTCAGCGTGTAGACCATGAGGTCGATGCCGGGGAGCGGGGCCCAGTCCCGCTCGGGGGCGCGGCGGAAGCCGAGACGCTCGTAGATCCGGTGGGCGTCCGTCATGTCGGGGCGGGTGGAGAAGGCCATCCCGGCCAGGCCGAGTTCGCGGCTGCGGTCCATTGCGGCCCGGACGAGGGCGGAGCCGACGCCACGGCCCCGGGCGTCCCGGGAGACCGCCAGCATCCGGATCTCCCCCTCGTCCGGCTGCGAGATGTCGGCCCAGGCCGTACCGCCGACGGCGAAGGTCACGCAGCCGAGCACATGCTCGTCCCGGGCGTCGACAGCGACGAGGAGTTCGGCCTCCTCGCTGCGGCGGCGGGTGTCGCGGAGGAGTCCGGAGTAGGGCCCGCCGGCGAGGCTGTAGCCGTCACCGACGTAGACCTCGACCGAGAGCTCACCGGCCGGTTCGAGGTCCTGTTCGCGGGCGTGGCGGATGACGACGTCCATCCGTCCAGTCTGCCGTCCGTGGTGCGGGCCCGGACGGACGGGGGTCGGTGCAGTCGATCGGGGACGGACGGATCGGCCGGATAGCCGCCGGGGCGGTGCCAGTTGTCGCGGCCGTGCCGGCCGGTGCGGTCGAGATCCCGGCCGACGGCGGCCCCGATCAGGGCGAAAGCGCCGACGAAGACGGACAGGACGATGGCGTTCTCGAACACGGTGGAAGTCATGCCACCACTCTCCCGGCCGGCCGGGAACGCGACGAGTGGCAGGAATGACCTCTTGCATCGAATTACTGCCAAGGCCCATCCTGGGGTCATGCCGAAGCCCGAAGCCGTGCTCAAGAACGTGGTCGTCGTCGTGCTGGAGGAGGTCCATCCCTTCGAACTCGGTGTCGCCTGCGAGGTGTTCGGCCTCGACCGTGGCGAGGAGGGTCTGCCCGTCTACGAGTTCGCCCTCGCCTCGGACCGGCCGGGACCCAAGCGCACCCATGCCGGTTTCAGCATCGACGTCCCGCACGGGCCCGAGCGCCTCGCTGAGGCCGACCTGGTGGTCCTCACCGCCACCGGCCTGCGCGACGAGTACCCGCCCGCCCTCATCGCGGCCCTCCGCTCCGCCGTCGAGGGCGGCGCCCGGGCCCTCTCCATCTGCAGCGGCAGCTTCCTGCTCGGCGCCGCCGGACTGCTGGACGGCCGACGCTCCACCACCCACTGGAAGCACGCCGCCGAGATGGCCCGGCGCTTCCCGCTCACCACCGTCGAACCGGACGTGCTCTACGTCGACGAGGACCCGGTCATCACCTCCGCCGGCACGGCCGCGGGGATCGACGCCTGTCTGCACCTGGTCCGCAAGGTCCAGGGCGCCGAAGTCGCCCGCGGCATCGCCCGGCGCATGGTCGTCGCCCCGCACCGCGAGGGCGGCCAGGCCCAGTTCGTCAACCGCCCGCTGCCCGAACCCGGCGTCGAGTCGCTGGCATCCGTCCTCGACTGGATGCGCCACCACCTCGACCAGGAAGCCACCGTCGAGCGGCTCGCCGCCCTCGCACACATGTCCCCGCGGACCTTCGCCCGCCGATTCCAGCAGGAGACCGGCACCACCCCGCACCGCTGGCTGACCGGCCAGCGCCTGCTGCTCGCCCAGCGGCTCCTGGAAGGCACTGCGGAGCCGATCGACACCGTCGCCGCCCGCTGCGGCTTCGGCAACGCCGCCACCCTCCGCCACCACTTCGCCCGGCGCCTCGGTACCACCCCGCAGGCCTACCGCCGTGCCTTCGCCAGCCCCGAGATCGCGGCCGGGGTGTAGCCGCGAGGACTGGCGGCCGGGCGGCGGGACGCCCTCGGGGGGGCGGATGCGGGGAGGGCGGGGGTGGTCGCGGGTCCGCGGAGGGCAGGCGTGGTGGTGGGGCCGGGGCGGCCGCCGCGGCCCCACCGGATGGGGGAGGTGGCGGGCGGCGGCCGCCTGCCCGGGCGCCGGGCGGGAACGGCGGCGGGGTGACCGAAGCAGTGCCTGGTGGCGGCGGGTCGGCGCGCTACTTGCCGAGGGCGGCGACGCCCGCCTGGGCGAACTGCTCGTCGAGGTCGCCGCTCGGGGCACCGGCGACACCGACGGCCGCCACCGGCGCACCCTTGGCCTGCACCGGGGCGCCGCCGCCCAGGAACAGGGTGCCCGGTATGTCCTTCAGGTTCGGCGTCTGGGCCAGTCGCTTCGCCAGCTCGGAGGTCGGGGCGTTCCAGGAGACCGCGGTGAAGGCCTTGCGCTCCGCCGATTCGGGCGACTGCGGACCGGCACCGTCACCGCGCAGCGCCACGATCGTGTTGCCGTTGCGGTCCACCACCGCGACCGAGACCTTGTAACCGCCCTTGCCGGCCGCGTCCATCGCTGCCAGCGCCGCCTTGGCCGCGGCGTCCACGGACAGGTGCGAGGAGGACACCACGTCCTTGCCGCCGACCTCGGCACGGGCCACCGCGGGAGCACCGGCGGAGCCGGGGGTCTCCGCGCTCGCGGCCACCGCACCGAAGGTGCCCGCGCCCAGGGCGGCCACCGCCACGGCACCGACCAGCACCCGGGCCCGCATCGACGTCTTCTTCATTCCGACTCCTCGGCGAATCACCGGTCCGGCCCCTGCGGCTCGGACTCACTTCGATCCTCAGGGCCGCACCCCCTCCACCGCGTCGGCGTTCCGGCTGGCCTCCGAAGGCATGATGGAGGACACCGGGGTCAACCGATCGGCCGATGTGCGGCAGTGGTGGACCGGCCAGAATCCGAACCAGGACGCGGTCGGTTCGTGACCGGTCCTCGGGATCGCTTCGGCCGGTCAGTGGTCCGAACAATGGCCGGCCAGTGGTCGGCCGTCGGTCGGGGAGTGGGACGGGCGACGGACGGTCCGGGTCGTCCACGGCGGTTCAGGATGTTCCGCGCTGGCAGCAGCAGTCGGTCCCGGTCTCCCGGTCCGGGCACCTCGGCCGTTGCAGCGCGCAGCACGCCGTTCCGGACCGTCCGCACCCCGGCACCACCACGTCCGTACCGATCGATCCACCCCGCCCCGCAGCACAGCGGAGCCCGGCAGCACGGCGCGACAGAACAGGAGGCACTCGTGCGACCGCCGCAGCGCAACGACGCAGACACCGACGAGCGCCGCCTCGCGCTCGTCCTCGACGCGGCCTTCCTGCTACTCCTTGCCGGGTCGCTCAGCCGCTTCCTCACCCGCCACCCCGACAGTCCGGCCACGCCCTGGGTGATCGGTCTCTCCGTGGCCCTCGCCGCCGCCCAGCTCACCGGTTCCCGGCTGCTCGCCCCGCCCCGCACGGGCACCCCGGGCACGGTCGATCCCGGCCGTGCGGGCGAGGACAACCACGCGGACGGGGACCATCATGCGGGCGAGAACGGCCACGCGGGCGAGAACGGCCACGCGGGCGAGAACGGCGGCGCCAGGTACGCCACCCGCCGCAGCCGTACCGCAGCGGGAGCCCTCGCCCTGGTGGTCGCCCTCTGGGTGGTCCTCGTCGTCCTGGCGCCCAGCTTCGCCTGGTGCGCCGTCCCGCTCGTCTACACCGCGTTGCGCACCCTGCCCACCAAGGCGGCCCTTCCGCTGGTCACCGCGCTCACCGCACTGGTCACCGTCGGCCAGGCCCGGCTGCCCGGCCAGGCCGACGCCACCCTGCTGATCCTGCCGCCCACCGTCGCGGCCCTCGCCACCGCCGTCTTCCTCACCATGCGGAGGCAGACCGCCAGGCAGCGGGCGCTCGTCGACGACCTCGTCCGCACCCGCCGCGACCTCGCCTCGACCGAGCGCCGCGAGGGCACCCTCGCCGAACGGGAACGCCTCGCCATGGAGATCCACGACACCCTCGCCCAGGGCCTCTCCAGCCAGCAGATGCTGCTCCAGGCCGCCGACCGCACCTGGGACACCGACCCGGACACGGCCCGCCGCCACGTCCGCACGGCCGCTGCCGTCACCGGCCGCAACCTCGCCGAGGCCCGCCGCTTCGTCCACGACCTCGCACCGGCCGAACTGGCCGACGGCGGCGGGCTCGACCACGCCCTGCGGGCCCTCGCCGACCGCGAGAGCGCCGAGACCGGTCTGCCCGTCCGCTTCCACCTCGACGGCACGCCCGTCCCGCTGCCGACCGCCGCCCAGACAGCCCTGCTGCGGATAGCGCAGGGCGCCCTCGCCAACGTCCGCGAGCACGCCGACGCCTCCGCCGCCGCCCTCACCCTCTCCTACCTCGGCGACCAGGCCGTCCTCGACATAGCCGACAACGGCCGCGGCCTGCCCCCGGACACCTCCGGAGCCGGCGCCTCCCGCGGCCACGGACTGCCCGCGATGCAGGCCAGACTGCGACAGCTCGGCGGCACCCTCACCGTCGAGAGCACCCCGGGCGAGGGCACCGTGCTCTCCGCCGCCGTTCCCCTGCACACCGGGAGGCCCGGATGAACCCGCCCGTTCGGCTCCTCGTCTGCGACGACCACGCGGTCGTCCGGGCGGGCCTGCTCGCGCTGCTCGCCAGCGCCGGCGACATCGACGTGGTCGGCGAGGCCGGCAGCGGAGAGGAAGCAGTCACCCTCGCCGCCCGCCTCCGGCCGCAGGTGGTCCTCATGGACCTCCAACTGGGCAGCGGCATCGACGGCGTCGAGGCCACCAAACGGATCACCGCCGACCCCGACGGGCCGTACGTCCTCGTCCTCACCACCTTCGACACCGACGCCGACATCACCCGTGCCATCGACGCGGGGGCCACCGGGTACCTGCTCAAGGCCGAGCGACCGGAGGAACTGTTCGCCGCCGTCCACGCGGCAGCCGCCGGCCGGACGGTGCTCTCGCCGCCGGTGGCGAGCCGGGTGATGGCGCAGATGAGGGCCCCCGCACCCCGGCTCACCGACCGCGAACAGGAGATCCTCGCCCGGCTCTCCGAGGGGCTGGGCAACCGGGAGATCGCCCGTGCCCTGTTCATCAGCGAGGCGACCGTGAAGACCCACCTCGGCCGCATCTACGACAAGCTCGGCGTCGACACCCGCGCCGGTGCCGTCGCCACCGCGAAGGAGCGCCGCCTGCTGAGATGACGGACGACGGCCGGCCCACCCCGATCCGGCCACCGCGATCCGGCCCACCGCGATCCAGCCCACCGCGATCCGGCCACCGCGATCCGTTCCCCGCCGGCTGTCGGACGCGGCTACCCGACCTGGCCGCCCGGCAGGTGGTCGGTGGTGTTCCAGAAGTCGGGGCGCAGCCGACCGTCGGCGGCACGCCACAGGCTGGTGGAGCAGTTGCGGACGGGGTCGAGCGCGAGCAACTGCGGCTCGGTCAGGCGGTCCAGGATGTGCCGGAGCATCAGCACCGTGCAGTCGTGGGCGACCACCAGGACGGGCCGCCCCGCCTCCTCCTCGCAGAGGTCCCGCAGCACCCCCCGCACCCGCAGCGCCACGTCCAGCCACGACTCCCCGCCCGGCGGCCGGTAGTACAGCTCGCCCATCCGCCGCCGCCGTGCGGCCTCCGCAGGGTGCTCCTTCTCGATGGCGGCCCGGGTGAGCATCTCCAGCACGCCGAGCTCTCTGTCCCTCAGCCGCTCGTCGTACCGCACGGGCACGCCCACCGGGACGGCCCCCAGCCCGGAGGCCTGCGCCACCGCGATCCGCGCGGTCTCCGTGGTGCGGACGTAGGGCGAGCACCAGACCGCCCGCGGCCGGTCCGTCGCGGGCAGCTCGGCCCACCAGCGGCCGAGCGCCTGTGCCTGGGCCTGCCCGTGCAGCGAGAGCGGGATGTCGGCGTCGCGGCTGTTGATCGGGACGGTCAGGGCACCCGTCTCCTCGGCCAACCGGAACTCGACGTTGGCGACGGACTCGCCGTGCCGGGTGGCGATCAGGACGGAGGGCAGCGGGCGGCTGTCCTCGCGTTCGGTGCGGTGCCCGTTCAGGATGGTGCCGGCCTCTGCCATCGCCCGTCTCCCCGTCTCGGTCGTGTCGCGCTGCGCCCAGCGCGGCGGCGCCCCTGGTGGTGGGGGGAGGGCGCGCCCGTGGGGAGTCGCGCCCGGACACGATGATCGCGCCGCCCTCACCAGTGTTGACGGTGGTGGCGGCGCGAGCACAGGGCGCACGGCGCGCGGCACTGTGCGCCCCTTGGCCCCGCGCGCTGGCCGACCGACCCGGCTCCGCCACCGGGCTCCCGGCTCCGCCACCCGACCGGGTTCACCCCCGGCCCCCACCCCCTGAGCGATGGCGCTCGGGTCTCCGGAACGCCCTGGCGCGGCCCCGGACCAACGCTGCCGGCCCCCCAAAGCACCGCGAGGCGTCCCGGGCCCGTGCCGATGGCCCCGAGCAAGGCCGGAGCCCCGGAGCCGGCGCGGTGTGCCGACCCCGGGGCTCCGGCCCGGTCTCAGTGCGCGGCTGCGGGCTGCGGCGCGTTCGCCACGGCCTCGTCCCCGGCCTCGGCCGTGTAGTCGCCGGTGCTGGTCTCGTCCTCGCCCTCGGGGGCCTTCGCGGCCTTGAGCACGAGCGTGAGCACCACCGCGACCAGCAGGTTCAGCACGAAGGCGGTGAGGCCGATGAAGCCGATCTCACCGATCACCGGGATCTCCGCGGTGTTGCCGCCGAAGTGCTTGGTGGCCTTGGAGGAGATCCCGTAGGCCGTCCAGGTGCCGTAGGCCATACCGGCGGCCCAGCCGGCCAGCAGCGCCCAGCGGTGGAACCACCGGGTGAACAGGCCGCCGACGATGGTGACGAAGGTCTGCAGGATCCACAGACCGCCGAGCAGCTGCAGGTTGATCGCGAACTGCTTGTCCATCGCCAGCACGAAGATCAGGGCGCCCACCTTCACCAGCAGCGAGGCGATCTTGGCGATCCGGGTCTCTTCCGCCGGGGTGGCGTCCGGCTTCAGGAACTCCTTGTAGATGTTGCGGGTGAACAGGTTGGCCGCGGCGATCGACATGATGGCCGCCGGCACCAGCGCACCGATGCCGATGGCGGCGAAGGCCACGCCGGTGAACCAGTCCGGGAACATGTTCTCGAACAGCTGCGGCACCGAGAGCTGGGCGTTGAAGCCCTGCACGCCCTTGCCGATGCCCGCCGCGATCGCCATGAAGCCGAGCAGCGCCAGCAGGCCCAGCATCAGCGAGTACGCGGGCATGATCGCCATGTTCCTGCGCACGGTGTTCCGGGACTTGGAGGCCAGCACGCCGGTCACCGAGTGCGGGTACATGAAGAGCGCCAGCGCCGAGCCGAGGGCCAGGGTGGCGTACGTCCAGTGCGAGCTCGGGCCGAGCACCAGCGAGCCGCTGGGCTTGCCGGTGGCCGGGTTGACGGTGGAGAACTTCTGGGCGGCCGCGTCGAAGATGTGCCCGTACCCGCCGAGCCGCATCGGGATGTAGATCACCGCGACGATGATCACGACGTACACCAGGGTGTCCTTGACGAAGGCGATCAGCGCCGGGGCCCGCAGGCCGGACGAGTAGGTGTAGGCGGCGAGCACCGCGAAGGCCAGGAACAGCGGCAGGTCCTTCATGAACCAGTTGCCGGAGCCGCCGACGCCGAGCACGTCCAGCACCGCCTGGATGCCGACCAGCTGCAGCGCGATGTACGGCATGGTCGCGAGGATGCCGGTGAGCGCCACCACCAGGGAGAGCGCCCTGGAACCGTACCGGCCGCGCACGAAGTCGGCCGGGGTGACGTACCCGTGCACCCGGGAGACCGACCAGAGCCGGGGCAGGAACAGGAACACCAGCGGGTAGGCGATGATCGTGTACGGCACGGCGAAGAAGCCCGCCGCACCGGTGCCGTAGATCGCCGCCGGGACAGCGACGAAGGTGTACGCGGTGTAGAGGTCGCCGCCCAGCAGGAACCAGGTCACCCAGGTGCCGAAGCTGCGGCCGCCGAGGCCCCACTCGTGCAGGTGCAGGGCGTCGTCCGCGCGCCGCCACCGGGAGGCCAGGAAGCCCATCACGGTGACCAGGGCGAAGAACAGCAGGAAGACCGTCAGCGCGGTGACGTTGATGCCGGTGTGCATCACGCGTCACCGCCCCGGGCGGCCTTGCGGGCCTTCTCGTCGCGCTTGATCAGCAGGTAGGCGCCGACCGTGAAGAGTGCCGAGACCGGCACCCACATCAGCTGGTACCAGTAGAAGAACGGCACCCCGCCGAGTTCGGGGTCGGCCTTGGTGTACGAGGACACCCACAGGGTCGCCACGACCGGTACGGCGAGGCAGATCCCGGCCAGGACGCGGGCCGGGGTGACGGCGGGGAGGGGGCCGGCGGCCCCGTCCTCCTTGGAGAATTGCACTTCTGACGACATGTCGCGGCTCCGGCTGAAGAGGGCTCACCTCGTCGGCGCCGCAGCGCGCGGAGTCGGACCCCGCACGCCCGCCGAGCAGCACCCTTTGGTGATCGGCAGTCAGTACGGGAGCGAAATGTAGGGCACGGACGTGACCTGTGTCACCAGTTCGCGAGGAAACGGCCTGATCCGGTCGGCGGGAGCCGACCGGACCGGGGCGTGGGGCACGGGCAAGGACCGGGCCGTGGGGCAAGGACCGGGCCGTGGGGCGTGGACCGGGCCGTGGGGCGTGCGCCGGGCCGTGGGGCGTGCGCCGGGATCAGTCCTGCGGCTGCTGCTCGGGCCGCTGCAGGCGGGTGATGAACTTGTACCGGTCGCCGCGGTAGATCGAGCGCACCCACTCCACCGGGGCGCCCTCCGCGTCGAAGGAGTGCCGGGAGAGCTGGAGCATCGGCAGGCCCAGGTCGGAGCCGAGCAGGCCGGCCTCGCGCGGATTGGCGAGCGTGGTCTCGATGGTCTCCTCGGCCTCGGCCACCGTCACCCCGTACACCTCGCGCAGCGCGGTGTAGAGCGAGTTGTGCTTGACCAGGTTGCGGCGCAGCGCCGGGAAGCGCTTGGCCGACAGGTGCGCGACCTCGATCGCCATCGGGTCGCCGTTGGCCAGCCGGAGGCGCTCGATCCGCAGCACCCGGCTGCCGGGCTTGATGTCCAGCAGCGGGGCGAGCCGCTCGTCGGCGCTGATGTAGCCGACCTCGATCAGCCGGGAGGTCGGCTCCAGGCCCTGGGCGCGCATGTCCTCGGTGTAGGAGGTCAGCTGCAGCGCCTGGGCGACCTTGGGCTTGGCGACGAAGGTGCCCTTGCCCTGGATACGCTCCAGCCGGCCCTCGACGACCAGCTCCTGGAGCGCCTGCCGGACGGTGGTGCGCGAGGTGTCGAACTGGGCCGCCAGCGCCCGCTCCGGCGGCACCGGGGTACCGGCCGGCTGGGTCTCGGTCAGCTGCAGCAGGTGGCGCTTGAGCCCGTAGTACTTGGGGACCCGCGCGGCCGTGCCGGTGGCCGCCGTGGACTGCGCCGGCACCGTGGTGCCCTCCGGGAGGGCCGCCGTGCCTCTGTCGCCGCTCATGGCCGCTCTCACTCCTCGCCCTGCAGCCGTCACCGGCTCCTCCGTCGTTGTATCAGCACATGGTCGCACGCGGGGGCCGCCGAATGTGAGCTCCCGCGGTCCCGGGTTCGGCCGGACGGTCCCCGGCCGGTCGGAGCCGGACACGACTCCGGCCCCGCCCCTGTCCCCCTCGGTCCCGCCCCTCTCCGGAACGGACGTCCCGCCCCTCTCCGGAACGGACGCCCGGCCCCCGTCAGGCGGACGCCGCGCCCAGCACCAGCCCGGCCAGCGCCTCGGCCGCGGCGACGCCGCAGACCCGGGCACCGCCGTGGGTGGCGAGCACGGTCGTGCCGCTGCTGCCGAAGGTGTCGGCCAGCGCGTGCGCCGTGCCGATCTCCACCACGACCGCGTCGGGGCGGACGGCGGTCATGGCGAGCGCGGCCCGGAGCATCCACGGGTGCCGGTGCACGTCACGGACGACAATCACCAACGGGCGGTTGACCGCGGCGCCGAGCAGCGGCCGGACGTCGACGTCCGAGCCCTCGGCGGCGACCGCCACGTGCAGCAGGCCGGAGCCCTCGATCCGGGTGGCGGGAGCGCCGACCCGGGTGTGGGTGGTGCCGGGGACGAGCTCGGTGAGCGGGCCGGAGACGCCCCACGGGGTCTGGTCGCCGACGGCGATGTTGGCCCCGGGGGAGAACTCCACCACGTGCGGCACACCCTCCAGCGGGCGCAGGTCGCCGTGGATGCGCAGGGCCCGGCGGGCGGCGGTCAGCCCGATGCCGACCTCGCCGTGCGTGCCGGCCCGGGCGGCCCGCTCGGCGGCGGACCAGCGGGCGACGGCCCGGTTCCGCTCGGCGGCCTCGTGCAGGCGCTCGGCGGAGAGCCGGCCCTCGCGGACGGCCCAGACCAGGGCGTCGCGCAGGTAGAGGAAGGCGGCCTCGTCCTGCAGGCCGCCGCCGACGCAGATGGTGTCGGCGCCGGCCGCGACGGCCTTGACCGCGCCGGCGGCCACGCCGTGGGTACCGGAGATGGCGCCCATCTCGATGCCGTCGGTGACGATCAGCCCGGTGTAGCCGAGTTCGCCGCGGAGCAGGCCGGTGAGGATCTCCCGCGACATGGTGGCGGGCAGGTCGGCGTCGTAGGCCGGGAAGAGGATGTGCGCCGTCATGATCGACTTCACGCCGGCCGCGATGGCGGCGCGGAACGGCTTGAGGTGCTCCTGCACCTGCTCCGGGTTGAGGTCGATCCGCGGCAGTCCGAGGTGGGAGTCGCCGGAGGTGTCGCCGTGGCCGGGGAAGTGCTTGGCGCAGGCCGCCACCCCGGCGGACTGCAGGCCGCGGACCCAGGCGGCGGTGTGCCGGGCGGCGAGGTCGCCGTCGGCGCCGAAGGAGCGGACGCCGATCACCGGGTTGTCCGGGTTGGAGTTGACGTCCGCGTCGGGCGCGTAGTCGAGGTTGATGCCGACCGAGGAGAGGTCCAGGCCGATCGCGCGGGCGACCCGCTCGGTGAGGTCGGTGTCGTCGACCTCCCCGAGCGCCAGGTTGCCGGGGTAGGAGGAACCGCTGGAGACCTCCAGCCGGGTGACGTCGCCGCCCTCCTCGTCCGTGGCGATCAGCAGCTCGGGGTTGAGCGCGTACATCTCGGCGGTCAGCGCGGCGACCTGCTGCGGGGTACGGATGTTGCGGCCGAACAGCGCGACGCCGCCCAGCTCGCCCGAGCCCAGTCTGCGGCGCAGCCACTCGGGGGCGGTGAGCCCGGCGAAGCCCGGCTGGAGCACCGCGCCGGCGTCCGTGAGCAGTTCGACGCTTTCCGTACCGGGAATCGCCATGGTTCCTTCCCTGGGTGGGGTGCGGGAGGTGAGGGTGGTGCGGGGGGCGGGTCGCGCCTGTGACTGTCAGCCCTTGACCGCACCGGCGGTCAGGCCCGCCGACACCTTCTTCTGGAAGATCACGAAGAGCACGATCACGGGCAGCGAGACCATCAGCGCGCCGGCCATCTGCGAGCCGTAGTCGGCGCCGCGGGTGGGGGTGGTGGCGTAGAAGGTCAGCCAGATCATCGAGGTCTTCTGTCCGCCGGTGGAGAGCAGCACGTTGGCGACGATGAACTCGTTCCACGCCTGGATCCAGCTGTACACACCGGTGGTGATCAGGCCCGGCAGGGTCAGCGGCAGGATGACGCGGAAGAACGCGCCCCACTGGGTGCAGCCGTCGACCATGGCGGCCTCGTCGAGCTCGGCCGGGATGTTGACGATGAACGAGCGCAGCGTCCACACCACGTAGGGCACGGTGAAGACCAGGTAGGCCAGCATGACGCCGAAGAGCGTGCCGGTCATGCCGGCCTTGTTCATCACCACGAACAGCGGGACGATGATCGCCAGCAGCGGCACCATCTGGACGACCAGCATGGTGACGATGAAGAAGTTGCGGCCGCGGAAGCCGAAGCGGGCGACGGCGACGGCGGCGAGGAAGCCGACGACCAGGCCGAGCACCACCGCGCCGAGCGTGATGACGACCGTGTTCTGGAGCCCGGGCAGGAACTCCTTGTCGTCGAAGATCGTCCGGTAGCTGTCGAAGGAGAACGCCTGCGGCCAGAAGGTCGGGTCCTTGGCGATCAGGTCCTTGTTGGTCTTGAAGGTGGTGATGATCATCCAGTAGATCGGGAAGCCCATCACCACCGCGAAGCCGAGGCCGAGGGTGTTCCAGACCCAGGTCATCACCGGGTTGCGGCCGGTGACCCGGACCTTGGCCCGGACCTGCGGCGCGGCGGTCGCGGTCGCCGGGGTGTCGACGGTGGTCATCGGTCCTGGGCTCCGATCTTGAGCATCTGGCGGATGTAGAAGACGAGCACCGCCAGCATGAGGAGGATCATGGCGATCGAGATCACCGAGGAGTCGCTGTACTTCGAGGCGACGATGCCCTTCTGGAAGAGGTAGGTGCCGATCGTCCAGTAGCCGGGCTCGGGCGAGGTGTTGCGCAGCGAGAAGATCTGCGCGAAGACCTGGAAGTCCCAGATGAAGCTCAGCGCGGCGCTGATCATCAGGAACGGCTTGATGACCGGGATCACCACGTGGCGGAAGGCCTGCAGGCCGCTGGCGCCGTCCAGCTTGGCGGCCTCCATCAGCTCCTTGGGCACCTGGGTGAGCGCGGCGTTGAGGCCGAGCACCAGGAAGGGCAGCGCGCCCCAGACGATGACCGCGGCGCCGACCACGTAGAGGCCGACGGTGGGGTCGGCGAACCAGTCGTAGTGCTTGGTCTTCTCGTCGCCGGTGAACAGGTAGCCGATGTAGTCGACCACGCCGCCGTTGGAGGCGAAGAGCCAGCGGAAGATGGTGCCGGTGACGAGCGCGGGGATGGCCCAGACGAACATCATCACGGTGATGCAGATGACCTTGACCCAGCCGGAGACCCGGTTGAGGAGCAGGGCGAACAGCATGCCCAGCACCATCGAGAGGACGACCAGCTCCAGGGTGAACCAGATCGACCGGAGCACGACCTCCCAGAACTGGTCGTCGCCGAGGACCTTGCCGTAGCCCTCGAACCCGATGTGCTTCGCCAGCGCCGGGTTGACCAGGTACGAGTACCGGTTGATGTTCTGGAACGACAGGTCGAACAGCTGGTACAGCGGATACGCCAGAACGCCCACCAGGGCCGCGACGGCCGGCAGGATCATGGCGTACGGGATGTAGTGGCCGCCCGCCAGGAAGCCGCGCCTGCGCGGCGGCGGGGCAACGGCCGCGGTCTCCTCGACCGCCACCGGCGTTTCGTTGGTTGTCACGCTCATCAGGGTCCTTCCCGGCCCGCGGAACTGATCGGTACCTGCGCGGGTGGGCAGTCCGCGCTCACGCACGGACTGCCCACCCCCTGCACGCTTCGTCAGCCGTTCAGGTCCTTGAGGACGGTCTCCTCGACCTTCTTGAGCTCGGCCGCCGGGTCGCCGCCGGCCGCGATCGCACCGAAGGCGTTCTTCAGCGCGGTCTCGTCGGCGCCGGACCACATCGGCGAGTTCGGGATGAACCAGGTCTGGCCCTCGGCGGCGTCACCGGTCGCCTTGTTGGCCGGCGCGGCGGCCTTGTAGGCGGCGACCAGGTTCTTGGCGTTCGGGATCGCGAACTTCGCCAGCTCGGTCTGCTGCTTGGTGTTGGTGAAGATCTGCAGGAAGGTCGCGCCCAGGCCCGGGTTGGCGGACTTGGCCGGGACGGCCAGGTCGGAGCCGCCGAGGAAGGCGGGGGTGGGCTGGCCGGCCGCGTTGCCCGGGAGGGCGATGCTGGCGAGCTTGTCCTTGAGCGACGGGTCGCCGGTCTTCGGGTCCGCGACGGAGCCGAGCTCCCAGCCGTTGCCGACGATGGCGGCGATGTTGCCCTTGGCCATCAGGGCGTCCTGGGTGGCCTCGTCGGTGGTGGTGCCGCCGACCGAGAACTGCTTCTGCAGGTCGTTCCAGACCTTGACGCCCTCGATGAACTTGGGGTCGGTCAGGGTGCCGGTCCACTTGTCGTTGTCGCTCTTGGCGACGATGTTCTTCACACCGAAGGTGCCGGCGCCGAAGGAGGCGGCGGTGTACCAGTTCTGGCCCGGCAGGTACAGGGCGGAGAAGTTCGGCACGGAGGCGTTGGCGGCCTTCACCTTGGTGAGGGCGTCCTTCAGCTCGGCCAGGGTGGTCGGCGGGTTGGTGACGCCGGCCGCGGTGAACAGGTCCTTGCGGTAGATGAGGACGCGGGCACCGGCGTAGTACGGGACGGCGTAGGTCTTGGAGCCGTCCGGGGTCTGGCCCGAGGCGGCCAGCGAGTCCAGGTACTTGTCCGAGTTCTCGAACTGCGACTTGACGCCGGTCAGGTCGACGAAGGAGCCGGCCTCGATGTACTTGGCGGTCTGGGTGTTGCCGAGCTCGATGACCTCGGGGGCGTTGCCGGAGAGGAGGGCGGTGTCGAGCTTGGTGGTGTAGTTGGTCCAGGTCTGCCACTGGATGTCGACGTCGGCGCCGGTCTCCTCCTTGAACTGCTTCTTGGCAGCCTCGACGACCGACGGCCAGCCCTTCTGGGCGTCGTCCATCAGCCAGACCGTGATCTTCTTGCCCTTGCCGTCCTTGCTCAGGGTGGCCTGCTTGGCGTCGCCGGAGGAGCCGGACGAGGAGCAGGCGGACGCGACGAGAACGGTGGCAATGGCGGCCACGGCGGCGAGCTTGCGGTTCAAACCATCCTCCAGAGGGATGAGCAAGGTGTGGCACCGGGCTGTGGGGGCGTGGCCCTGAAGCGTCGTGCCGGGGGGGAATGTCACCGGTGATTGCGATGGGGGAACAGCAGGGTGGAGCGGCAACCGGCCTGGTGGAGTAGACCATTGGTGTAGACCAACTGCCCTGGAGATTGGCACGTACCAAAGAAGACCGTCAAGGGTTCGCGAGACCTCGGGGCACACCGTTATCAACGCTTGACACTGCCGTGCGCATCTGGTGGTCGGCGGGGCTTGGACTGGACCATCCCGCCCGACGAATCGGGCGAATGCCCCGTGAACAGCCATAGATGGCGAACGATCCTTCGACGGGCCTAACCCTCCCTCAAGTGGACCTTAAGGGAGTCCTAATGGAGCGTGCGGTGAGTGTGCGCTCACCGTGCGTATCCGCATGACAACGGCTCTGCAACGACTGGCGCGTACGCCCCCGCGCGCCGTTGACGCGACCAGTGGTCTGGTCCAGTCTCGGCGAACTGGTCTGTACCAATGCGCAGACCTTCCCCGACCCTCCGGAGGAAGCGTGAAGCGGCAGTTGACGGCGGCGATCGGCACGGCGGCCCTGCTGGCCACCGCGGTGGGGTGCGGCAGCGGCAGCTCCCCCGGCCAGGAACAGGCGGCCTCCGCCGCCGCCACCACGGGGACGATGACGGTCTGGCTGATGGGCGAGGCCCAGACCAGCTGGCCCGAGCTGGTCCAGCAGGTGAACGACGAGTTCGCGGCCAAGTACCCGAAGGTCGAGCTCCGGCTCCGGTACCAGACCTGGAAGGACAAGATCGCCAACCTGGACGAGGCGCTCAAGGGCGAGCGGGTGCCCGACGTCGTCGAGCTCGGCAACACCGAGACGATGAAGTACATCCTCAACGGCTCGCTCGCGCCGGTGGACCGCACGGCCTTCGACAACAACCAGACCTGGATCCGCGGCCTGGTGAACACCTGCACCTACCAGGACAAGCTGTTCTGCGTGCCCTACTACGCGGGCGCCCGGGTCGCCATCTACAACTCGGCGATGTTCCAGGAGGCCACCGGCAGCTCCTCCGTCCCGGCCACCGAGGACGAGCTGACGGCCGCCCTCGACAAGATCCAGGCGAAGAACCGCAGCGGGAAGGCCTTCTCGCCGCTCTACCTGCCGGGCCCCTACTGGTACGCCGCGATGTCCTACGTCGCCGCGTACGGCGGCGCCATCGCCCGCTTCGACGACGGCGGCCGCTGGCACGGCACCCTCAGCGACGAGAAGTCGCGGCAGGGCATCCAGCACTTCGTCGACCTGGTGAAGCGGTACAACCACGGCGATCTGACGGTGAACGAGCTCGACCAGGCCGCGGTGCTCGGCAAGCACCGCACCGCGATGCTCTACGGCAACGGCTGGGAGGCCGCCGCCGCGCTGGAGCCGCTCTCCGGCGACCCCAAGCTCAAGGACGTCGTGAAGGTGGCCGGCATGCCCGGCCCGAACGGCAAGCCGCTGCCCTCCTTCATCGGCGGCTCGGACCTCGCGGTCACCGCCAAGTCGCAGGTCCAGGCGCTGGCCAAGGACTGGATCCGGATGTTCACCAGCGCCAAGTCGCAGCAGGTGCTGGCGGACAAGGACACCCTGCCGAACAACCTCACCCAGCTCGCCCCGCTGAAGAACAAGCCGGCCACCGCGGCCGCCGCCAACGCCGTCCCGGACGCCTGGTTCACCCCGGTCGCGCCGGGCTGGGCCGCGATCGAGAAGCAGAACGTCCTCGTCGACATGCTGAACGACATCTTCGCCGGCACCTCGGTGGAGACCGCGGCCAAGACCGCCGACGCCAAGATCGACGCGCTGATCAACAACCCGTCCTGAGTCGCCCGGCCGGGCTCCGGAGTTCGTTCCGGGGCCCGGACACCGTAGGATCGAGCGGCAACACCTTTGCAGCGAGTGTGCGGACTCGCCGCCGTGAGGACCCGCCGGGCCAGGAGCCCGCAGCGGGCAGAACCATCTCAACGGAGGCACACCGATGTCCGACCCGCAGACCGTCCCCGGCAGGATCATGGCGGCGGAGATGGCCGAGCAGCCGGCCGTCCTGCAGCGCATCCTCGACGAGGGCGCCCCCAAGATCCGCGAGATCGCCGCCGAGATCGCCGCCCGCAACCCCCGCTTCGTGCTGCTGACCGCCCGCGGCACCTCCGACAACGCGGCCCTGTACGCGAAGTACCTGATCGAGGTGCTGCTCGGCAAGCCGGCCGGCCTCACCTCGATGTCCACCACCACCGCCTACGGCGCCAAGCCGGACCTGCGGGACTGCCTGGTCGTCACGGTCAGCCAGTCCGGCGGCTCGCCCGACCTGGTGGCCTCCACCAAGGCGGCCCGCGAGGCCGGCGCCATCACCCTCGCGGTGACCAACAACGCCGGCTCCCCGCTGGCCGAGGTCTCCGAGTTCCACATCGACGTGCTGGCCGGCCCGGAGAAGGCCCTGCCCGCCACCAAGACGTACACCGCCGAGCTCCTCGCGCTGTACCTCTTCGTCGAGGGCCTGCGCGGCGGCGACGGCTCGGCCGCCAAGGCCCTGCCCGGCCTCGCCGCCGGCATCCTGGAGCGCCAGGCCGAGGTCAAGTCGCTCGCCGAGCGGTACCGCTTCGCGCAGCGCCTGGTCATCACCTCGCGCGGCTACGGCTACCCGACCGCCCGCGAGGCGGCGCTGAAGCTGATGGAGACCACCTACATCCCGGCCTCGCCGTTCTCCGGCGCGGACCTGCTGCACGGCCCGCTGGCCATGGTGGACAACGTCTCCCCGGTGATCGCCATCGTCCCGGACGGCAAGGGCGGCGAGGCGCTGCAGCCGGTGCTCGACCGGCTCCGCGGCCGCGGGGCCGACCTCGTCGTGATCGGCCAGGAGGCCCAGGTCGAGGCGGCCTCGGCGGGCTTCGCGCTGCCGGCCGGCGTGCCCGAGGAGGTGCAGCCGATCCTGGAGATCCTGCCCCTGCAGCTGCTCGCCTACGAGGTGACGATCGCCCGCGGCCAGGACCCGGACGCGCCGCGCGCCCTCGCCAAGGTCACCGAGACCCACTGACGCCAGGCGCAGGGGCACACGCGAGAGGGGCGCTGCGGGGTGAGAACCCCGCAGCGCCCCTCTCGTACGTCCGGCCCTGCACGTCCGGTCCCGCAGGCCCCGGGGCCGGTGTCCGGCGGGCGGCGGAGCCGCCGCGATCCGGAAAGCACTACGGGCCACGGCGCCGACACGGGACCCTCAACCCGTGCGGCACCGCAGCCCGGAGCTGTCGTCGGCGGCCGGTGCGGCCGGGAGTTGTGCGGGACTCCCGGCCACCGGTGCGCCGACCGAGGAGCGGCCTCGCGCGGTCAGGGCAGTGTGCGCGGGGGCCTCTCCTTGGTGCGTTTCCCATTGTGGACTAGACCAATTGTGGTTGTCCAGGGGTCCGCCGACATTGGTCTGGACAACGCCGGGGAAGGTCCTGCGGGGCCGTTTTCGTTAGGCTCGCCCTGTGCCCTCGCTGAACGAACTCGTCCGCCGCCACACCACCCTCACCGGTGCCGACGTGGAGTGGCTGCACCTGCTGGTCTCGGAGTGGCAGCTGCTCTCCGACCTGTCCTTCGCCGACCTGGTGCTCTGGATCCCCACCTGGGACGGCATCCGGTACGTCTCGGTCGCCCAGATGCGCCCGAACACCGGGCCGACCTCCTACCAGGACGACATGGTCGGCCACCTGGTGCCGCGCGGCCGCCGCCCGCTGCTGGACGCCGCCTACGACGAGGGCCGGATCGTGCGCGAGGGCGACCCGGAGTGGCGCGAGGAGGTGCCCGTCCGGGTCGAGTCCATCCCCGTCCGGCGCGAGGGCCGGGTGCTGGGCGTGATCGCGCGCAACACCAACCTGCTGACCGTCCGCACCCCCAGCCGGCTGGAGCTCACTTACCTGCAGAGCGCCTCCGACCTGGCCCAGATGATCGCCGCCGGAACGTTCCCCTACCCGGCCGAGCAGACCGACATGGACGCGGCCCCCCGCGTCGGCGACGGACTGATCCGGCTCGACGCGGACGGCATCGTCACCTACGCCAGCCCCAACGCGCTCTCCGCCTACCACCGGATCGGCCTCAACACCGACCTGGTCGGCAGTCATCTCGGCCGTGCCACCGCCGAGTTGGCCCCGCCGTCGCGTTCCGCGGTGCACGAGTCCCTGGTGAAGATGGCCAGCGGCTGGGCACCCCGGCAGACCGAGGTCGAGGCGCAGGGCGGGGTGGTCATCATCCGCTCCATCCCGCTCAAGCCCAAGGGCACCCCCACCGGGTCCCTGGTGCTCTGCCGCGACGTCACCGAGCTGCGCCGGCGCGACCGCGAGCTGATGACCAAGGACGCCACCATCCGGGAGATCCACCACCGGGTGAAGAACAACCTGCAGACCGTCGCCGCGCTGCTGCGGCTGCAGTCCCGCCGGATGGACTCCGACGCCGGCCGGGCCGCGCTGGACGAGGCGGTGCGGCGGGTCGGTTCGATCGCCATCGTGCACGAGACCCTCTCGCAGACCCTGGACGAGCAGGTCGCCTTCGACGAGATCGCCGACCGGGTGCTCGCCATGGTGATGGAGCTCTCCCAGGACGGGCTGGTCGGCACCAAGCGCACCGGCAGCTTCGGCATCCTCACCGCCGAGGTCGCCACCCCGCTCGCGATGATCCTCACCGAACTGCTGCAGAACGCCCTGGAACACGCGTTCGGCCCGAAGGCCGCCGGCAACCTGGAGGTCAGCGCCCTGCGCGGACGGGCCCCGGCCACCGGCATGGGCTGGTCCGAGAGCTGGAACGGCGGGGTCAAGCCGGAGGAGTACCTGCTGATCACCGTGCAGGACGACGGCCGCGGGATGCCCGAGGACTTCGACCCGCAGAAGGCCGGCAACCTCGGCCTGCAGATCGTCCGGACCCTGGTCACCGGTGAGCTCGGCGGCACCTTCGACATGGTCGCGGCGCCGGACGGCGGCACCAAGGTCGTCCTGGAGATCCCGGTGAAGTAGCGGGCGCCGCCCCGGACCCGGCGACGGGCCCGGGGCGGGTTCCGGACCGGAGGCCCCGGAAACGCCACGAGGCCCTGCCGACCGGGGGGGTGGGTCGGCAGGGCCTCTCAACCCGTTCCGGCCGTCGGGGGGAGTCGGCCGGAGCGGGGGCTCTGTGGGTGCGACGCGTTCCACTCGTGCGTTGCACACGGTGAACGGCCCAGGTCCACAATATTGCTCTCAGTGAGCAGTATCAAGGCCCCTGGCGGCTCGGCGTCGTCCGGGTCGCGCCGTAGTGCGCGACCCTTCGTGCGGAAGGCCCTGGGAACACTGGGAGACAGGGCCTTTGATCATGGGTTGATCAGGTGGTGCTGGCGGCGTGTCAGGCGGTGCGCGCGCGGTTGCGGGCGGCACGACGCTTCATCGCACGACGCTCGTCCTCGCTCATTCCGCCCCAGACGCCGGCGTCCTGGCCGGTCTCGAGCGCCCACTGCAGGCACTGGTCCATGACGGGACAGCGGCGGCACACGGCCTTGGCTTCCTCGATCTGCAGCAGAGCAGGACCGGTGTTCCCGATCGGGAAGAACAGCTCCGGGTCCTCTTCGCGGCAGACAGCGCGGTGGCGCCAGTCCATGGTCGTCCAACTCCTCCGGTCGGTGGGCGGTGGCCCGGCCGACACAATCGACGGCTTGTGAATGTGAACGCTTTCACGAATCCCGCAACAGCAAAAGCGACCAAAGGCCCATCGGGCCCGGGTGGTCTGCGCTGAGGTGGGGTTCGGGCGATTCGAGGGAGTTCCGCGTGTCCCGCTGCGGCCCGTCCCGATCGCCATGTAGAGGTTCGCAAACCTGCGGCCCGGATACAACCCCCTTCGGCAAGGAATTTTTGATTCTTCGGTGTCGCATAGCTCACAGCCCGTACTTCTATGGGGTGAAGGGGGCTAGCGCGTTCGAGAAGAAGGGCGGGACCCCCTTCTGGTCACACAATCACACGCAGTGCCCGCCGAACGCCTGTGAAACTGACGCGACTCCTGTCTCCAAGGTGGTCCCCGTCGACCTGAAACGGGGCAGGTTCCTCTGAAACCAAGGTGAAGTGCCTGACGTCGTGATAGGAGACGACGTGCTTCCCGGCCGGCCCGGAGGCCGTCGCGGCACCGTCCGCAGGGGTGTGCGACCGCAGAATCTGACGGACCGTTCGAGCCGTGCCGAACGCCGTCATTCGAGTGATGCCGAAGATGTCAAGGTGCGTCTCGAAGGACGCGGAGGGCGAGGGGTAGACCGGACGGTTCCCGAGGAAGGTCCACGGCGAGGTGTTGCTGACTATCGACAGCACCAGGCCCGGCACCGGCTCCTGCCCGTTGATCTGCAGGGTGACGGGGCCGTTCCGGCGGTGCTCACGCTCGGTGACGTAGTGCCGGAGCGCCTGGTTGACGTAGAGGGCGTGCGTCGACCGCCGTCCCGCCCTGCGCTGCTCCTCGACCCGGCCCACCACGCCGGCGTCGAAGCCCAGCCCGGCGGTGAAGGTGAACCAGCGGTCCGGCTGCCCCTCGGAGAAGGCCTTGCCCAGGCCGATGGAGCGCTCCCGCCGGACGGCCAGCGCGTCCAGCAGCGCACCGGTCGCCTCCACCGGGTCGTTCGGCAGCCCCAGCGCGCGGGCGAAGACGTTGGTCGAACCGCCCGGCACCACCGCCAGCCGCGGCACCCGCTCGGACGGGCCGTGCGCGAGCAGCCCGTTCACCACCTCGTTGACCGTCCCGTCGCCGCCCAGGGCGACCACCAGGTCCACCCCGCCGTCCTCGGCCGCGGCGCGCGCCAGGTCCCCCGCGTGACCGCGGTACGCGGTCTGCACGACCTCCAGCTTGAGGTCGCTGCGCAGGGCGTGGATCAGTACGTCGCGGGTGCGGGCACTGGTGGAGGTCGCCATCGGGTTCACGACCAGGAGAGCGCGCATGAACGCCAGCCTACGGGTCGGTACGCGGGGTGCGGCGGTTACCCTGCTGGAGTGACCGCCGAGACCGCCCGCACCCCCACCGCCCCTGCCCCTGGCCAGGAGGGCGCTGCCGGCCCCGCCGGGGCCCGCCCGGCCCCGCTGACGGCGGGTGCCGCCATCACCCTGCTGGAGGGCGCCGCGCTCGCCGGATGGGGCCTCTACGACGTCGTCTCCTCCCTCGCGGGCGACGAGGCCGCGGCCGGCCGCAGCGCCGCCGGCGCCGCCGTCCTGCTGCTGATGGGCCTCTTCCCGCTGCTGGCCGGCCGGGCGCTGCTGCGACTGCGCCGCTGGGGCCGCAGCCCCGCGCTGCTGACCAACTCGATCTGCCTGCCGGTGGCCTACTACATGTGGCAGGGCGGCGGCGCCGTCCGGGCCGCCGCGGTCGCCGTCGGGCTGCTCGGCCTGGCCGGCATCGTCTCGCTGCTGAACCCGAAGGTCACCACCGCCCTCTACGGCGAGCGCGACTGACGACAGCCGGCCGAACACCGGCCGGGCACGGCGAAGGCGAAGGGGCGCGGTCCGGACCGCGCCCCTTCGCCTTCTGCGTCACTGCACCGGGTCGGGCCAGGCCGCCCTCACTCCTCGACGAGGAGCTTCTCCCGCAGCTGGGCCAGGGTGCGGGCGAGCAGCCGCGAGACGTGCATCTGCGAGATGCCCACCTCGGCGGCGATCTGCGACTGCGTCATGTTGCGGAAGAACCGCAGCACCAGGATCTTCTGCTCGCGCGGCGGCAGCTGCGCGAGCAGCGGCTTCAGCGACTCCCGGTACTCGACGCCCTCCAGCGCCTCGTCGGTCGCGCCGAGGGTGTCCGCCACGGCGGGCGACTCGTCGTCGCTGTCCGGCACGTCCAGCGAGAGCGTGGAGTACGCGTTGGCGGACTCCAGACCCTCCAGCACGTCCTCCTCGGAGATCCCGAGGTGCTCGGCCAGCTCGTGCACGGTGGGGGAGCGTCCGTGCCGCTGCGAGAGCTCGCTGGTCGCCGTGGTCAGCGACAGCCGCAGCTCCTGCAGCCGGCGCGGCACCCGGACCGCCCAGCCCTTGTCGCGGAAGTGCCGCTTGATCTCGCCCACGATGGTCGGCGTCGCGTAGGTGGAGAACTCCACCCCGCGCTCGTGGTCGAAGCGGTCCACCGACTTGATCAGGCCGATGGTGGCGACCTGGGTCAGGTCGTCCAGCGGCTCGCCCCGGTTGCGGAAGCGCCGCGCCAGGTGCTCGACCAGCGGGATGTGCATCCGCACCAGCTGGTTGCGGATCTCCACCCGCTCCGGCGAGCCGTCCGGCAGCTGGGAGAGCCGCACGAACAGCGCCCGGGCGGCCTCGCGGTCCGGCGCCGCCGAGCGGTGGCCCTGGGCGGGCACCGCTCCGCGCACCGCGGTCGCGGCGGACGACAGCTCCTCGTCCGCGGGCGCGGCCGCCGCGGCGGGCTGCTCCGGTGTCGGATCGGTGGGCTGGGTCATCCGCTGGGCGTCCTTCGGGTACGCGTCGTCGGTCGGGTCGGCGTCGGCGATGCGGGCAGCGCTCGCCTGGGGCGGTACGGCCACGTCTGCGGTGGCCGCCGGCATCGCGGCGGCCCCTGTGCGGTCCAGATCACTCACGGCGATCACCCGTTCCGTTCCGGGAGCACTTCTCACTGGCTGTACCGCAGCGGACTGCGGTACGGGGGAGCCGCACGCGCCGGGCGCCGGCCCCGCCGGGCGGCACCTGCGCGTACGGCCCGATGCGCACGGCGCTACGGCTGGGCAGGAGACCCGCCGCGCTTCTTGTGCAGGCTGATGACGACGGTGTTGTCCTCGCCCACGGACGAGTCCACCTCACCGGCCAGTGCGGAGAGCACCGTCCAGGCGAAGGTGTCCCGCTCGGGGGCACGGCCGTCGGTCGTGGGCGCCGACACGGTCACCTTGAGCGAGTCGCCGACCAGCCGGAACTCGCAGCTCAGGACGGAGCCCGGCACCGCCTGCTGGAGCAGGATGGCGCAGGCCTCGTCCACCGCGATGCGGAGGTCCTCGATCTCGTCCAGGGTGAAGTCCAAGCGGGCCGCGAGGCCCGCCGTCGCTGTTCGCAGCACCGAGAGGTAGGCACCCGCTGCGGGCAGCCGGACCTCGACGAAGTCCTTCACGTCGGGCTCACCGTCGATCTGGGACACCCTCACCTCCTGGGTGACGCGCGGTGCTTGCGGCCGGACGGCCGCGGCACTTCCTCTTGCTTCGCTCAACTGCTTCGCCCCAACTCGTCCGAGGGGTGGTGCGGTACGTACCGGTTCATACCCACCCGGGGGAGTCGGAACGCCGCGCATCCGCCCGAGACGTTACCGCTATCGGAGGGCCGATGTCGCGATCTCCGGCCACGATCACGGGAACGGGCGACGGGAGGCCGGTCAACGGGCCGCCGACCCGCCGAGCTCGGCCAACGCGCCGTCGGTCAGCCGGAAGACCGTCCACTCGTCCATCGGCACCGCGCCGAGCGACTTGTAGAAGCCGATCGACGGCTCGTTCCAGTCCAGGACGGACCACTCCAGGCGGGCGTAGCCGCGGTCGACGCAGATCCGGGCCAGCTCGGCCAGCAGCGCCCTGCCGTGGCCGCCGCCGCGCGCCGAGGGCCTGACGTACAGGTCCTCCAGGTAGATCCCGTGGGTGCCGCGCCAGGTGGAGAAGTTGCGGAACCACAGGGCGAAGCCGACCGGCTCGCCGGCCGCGTCCTCGGCGATCAGCCCGAACACCGCCGGGTGCTCGCCGAACAGCGCGTCGTGCAGCTGTTCCGGGGTCGCCCGCGCCTCGTCCACGGCGCGCTCGTACTCGGCGAGCTCGCGGATCATGGCGTGGATGACGGGGACGTCGGCGGCCTGGGCGGTGCGGATCATACGGCGAGGGTACTCGGACGGACCCGCCGGGCGGAAAGGTTAATCGCGCCGACCTGCCCGGACCCGCCGTCCTCCCGGCGCCCCGACCTGCACGGGTGGTCCCGACCTGGGCCCGGTCGGCGAGCCGGGCCTCCGGCGGGCGGACCGCCGGGACTGGTGGTGCCCGGGTGCCGCAGCGGTGCGCATCGCGGCCTCCCTCGCTCGGGGCGGCGGGCCGGTCCGGGGCGGCCCGACCCGTGCCACGAGCCTACGCCGACGGCCGCCGGGCGACCTGCCGGACGCCCCGGGCACGCCGGAGGCCCGGCCGCTGCGTGCGCGGCCGGGCCCCGGTTACTGATGCGTGATCAGGCGGCCTTCTTGGTCTCCCAGAAGATGCGGTCGATCAGTGGTGAACGCTGATCATGGCGTCCCTACCGCCGGTGCTCCAGCCTACCTGGGGTAGGCACATCTGTGCAGCTCATCGCCCATTCGAAGAGGCGCCCGGCCAAACCCCCATGCTGGGCCCTGGAAGGCCCCCAGAGGCCCGCTGGGCGATTTTTGGGAGATCACTGGGAGCCCAGCTCCCACACCGTCTGGGCGACCCCCTGGGACCTCTCCCACCTGGCCTGGAGGCTGCGCGCGACCCGCAGCTCCATCTCCGGGGTGACGTGCGAGTAGAGACCCTCGACCGTCGCGGACTTGTGCCCCATCCGCGTCTCGACCACGACCCGCGGGTGGCCGTCCTCGTCCAGCCACGTCTTGTGTCCGTGCCGCATCCCATGCGGCACCAGGCCCGACATGCCCTCGACCGGATCGAGCGCCGGCCGCCCGCGCGTGCCGCGCCGCCGCGGCTCGGCCGGCCGACCCTTGACGATTGGGTGCCAGTACCGCCCGTAGAACTCATCATCGACCCGGAGCGGCTTGCCCGTGATCGAGGTGAACACGAGCTCGCTGCCGCCCTGGCCCCGGACCTCGCGCAGGATCTCGGCGAGGAACGGCGGCACCCGGAGCGTCCGATACGACCCGTACTTGGGCGGCAGGAGCGTCCACCCCTTCTCGCGCAGCCACTGGCCCTGGTAGTCGACCCGGACCGCACTGCCGTACGGATCGTCGGAGAGCCAGAGCCGATCCTTACGAAGTCCGGCGATCTCTCCGATCCGCATCCCCGTGTAGGCCATCGTGAGCACCATGGCCCACCCCTGCAGATCCCGAGCCGTCCGGGCGTTCGCTGCGATGCGGAACGCCTGGAGAGGGTCCGGGTAGATGTAGTCGTCCTCGCCGGCCCGCGGGGGCGGGACGTACCGGCCGCGGCGGGCGGCCTTCCCAGTGGGAACCGGGTTGGCAGTGATGAGCCCCTCGTCCACCGCGTCCTGGAGCATCAGCCGGAACAGCGACTCGATGCTCGTGACGTAGTTGGGTTTGTTCGACCGGCTGAGCCGCTTCTTCCAGGCCCGGAAGCCCAGCGTGCTGATATCGCGTAGGTCGACGCTGCCCCATTCCGGGATCAGCTGCGCCCGCAGCCTGGACCGGTAGGTCCCGTCGCTCAGCTCGGCAACGTCGATGGACTCCAGCCACAGCTCGGCGTACTGGCCGAACGTCATCTTTCCGCTGCGGGGGTCGATGAACTTCTTCCCGCGGCGAATATCGGATTCGAGCGCCTGGCCGTACTGCTCGGCCAGGCGCTCGGTGGGGAACTTGTTGCCGAAGTCGTCCTCGCTCGCCGAGGCGTACTTCCCGTTCGGTAGCTTGTACTTGACGCGCCAGTACTTTCCGCGCTTCTCGGCATAGGCCATGCACTGCTCCATGGGTGGCGGCGGAGCCCGGCCCCGTCGGGGCCGGCCGCCCGTGATCTCTACTCGACTCGCTGCCTACATGGCAGCTGCGACCAGCTCGGCGCCGACCTGGTCGACCTCGGCCTGCAGCGCCCTCTCCAGGCGCGGAACGTCCTCTTCCGTGACCCTCGACTCCAGCACCGACACCTGGAGGATGTGCTCCGTGTCGGTCCGGATGGTCTCGAAGAACATGAGCCCTCTACGCGGCAGCTCTGGGACGCGCTTGACGTGGATCCGCGGCAGCACGCGGCTCCCCCCTTACCTGACCGAGTACGGTGCCACCCTCCCTCGCAGGTAGACGCACAGTATCGAAGCCGACCGACACTGTGAACAGCTACTCGTCAGTACGTTCAACCTTGGACTGTCGACCGGTCACCGCGCGCCGCAGGTCCCGCTGGACGGCACCCCACTCGCGCAGGTCCTCGCGCACCTGGTCCGGCGCCGGCGGCTCCTCGCCGCGCTCGATCACCAGAGCCATGACCGCTGCGGACCCGTCCTCCCGCAGGTCGACGATGTCCGTGTCGATCACATGCCCGTCGGACAGCTCCTGGAGGAGCCGAGCGGGCAGGCGCTTCATGAGCGCCCGTGCGAGGGCCAGTTCCAGGTCGCTCGGCTGCGCGGCGGCCGCCGGCTCCGACTCACGAAGAGTCGGTTCGCCACCGGCCAGGACAGCCTCCACCGATCCGTCGTCCCAGCCCACCTCGCGCGCGTAGCTGCGGATCGTCGCCGTCACGCGGGTGGCGCGGCCGGCCTCGATCGTCGCAAGGGAGTTGCGGGTTACGCCGATGGCGCTCCCCAGCTCGTCCTGCGTCCGGCCCCCCGCCTGGCGGCCGGCCTTCAACAGGCTGCCCAGCCGGGCCCAGTCTCTCGTCATGGGCCCCATCATGCCGCACGCCGATGCAACGGGACAGTGCGGATCCGGCCTCTTGAGCTGGGCTTAAGGCCCGGTTTCTGTGCACATCCGTTGCATCGGATGGGACCACTGGTGCACTCCGGGCCCGGTATCGAACAGGTTTCCGACAAGCTCAATGCACAGAAACTGTGCATTGAGTGTTGTGTCCTGCATCGCTCTGCGCTACGTTTCATGGCGTGACACCGAACGGCACTGCAATCAGGGCCTTCCGAGAGGTCCAGAAACTGAGCATCCGCAGGTTGGGCGTGCTCTCCACGCGTGACCCGTCTCACATCTCGCGCATCGAGCGGGGGAAGGCCGGGGCATCCGAGGAGGCGCTCCGACGAATCGCCGGAGCGCTCGGCGTGCCGGTAGCAGCCATCAACAGGGAGGAACAGTCGTGACCACGGCCACCGCCACCAGGCCCCGCCGCCGCAAGACCGCGTCGGTCGAGGACATCCCGGTCGAGGAGCTGCGGCACTACTCCGTCAAGGAGACCGCCGCGCTGCTCGGCATTTCGCCCCGCTGGCTGGCCGGCAAGTGCGCCGCCCGCGAGGTCGCCTTCACCGTCATCGCGGGCCAGAACAAGTTCACCGCGGCGCACATCAGGTTGCTGTCGGCCGCAGGCGAGGTCGTCCCCGCCGCCATCGGCCGCCGGGTCCTCGCGCCCGCCGTCTGACCCAGACACGAAAACGGCCGCCCGCTGCAGACGGACGGCCAGGTGCAGCTCGCACCACCTACCCAAGGAACGGAGGTACGGCCGCAATGCAGCAGCCTACCGAACTCGAACTGCAGTACCCCGCGATGCTGGCCGTCGCCGCGCTCACCCAGCGCATGGCCGCCGCCGGCGTCCCCCAGACCATCACCCCCGCGTGGGACTACACCGGCGGCCTCGCCACCGGCGTCTTCCCCGAGAACCCCGACGCCCTCGTGGTCCTGAGCGCCTGGTGCAACCTCCTCGGCCTCGACCACCGCGTCTCCTGGCGCGACGTCGTCACCCCGGCCGGCGGCCGCCGCGTCTGGACCATCGCCACCACGGTCGACGAGATCTCCGTGCACATCAGCGCCTCCGTCCCGCTGCGCACCTCCGACCGCGAGCTGGTGAACGCATGAACCCGAGGCGTAAGGCAGTCACCGCGCTGCCCGCAGTCACCGCGCTGCTCGTGTTCCTGGCGAAGCACCCGGACGTCGCCGAGCTGCCCCTCAGCTGGGACGTCCGGCGTGACGAGAACGGCTACGACCTCTGGGTGGAGGCCGAGCACTACGCGCCGAACGGCGGCGAGCTCCTCCACGCGGTCGGGAAGGCCCTCCGAGGGGCCGTCACGAAGAACGAGTTCGTCTCGACCGACAGCGGCAACCCCACGATCGCCTACCACCTCAGCGGGTCGACCGGCGGAGTCTCCGTCATCGGCGACGCCTTCGTGCGCACGGCGGATGCGGAGGCAACCCGATGAGCACCGAACCGATGACCCCCGAGCGCTTCGCTGAGATCCAGGCCCGCGAGGAGGCCGCCACCCCCGGCCCCTGGCGCTGGCGGGGCGACACCGCGGCACGTCACCTCCGGCTCCAGACGCCTCACCGCGGCGGCCTGACCATCATGGACTTCATTCGCTGGGGGATGAACGGCGCCCGGCCGCGCTTCGCCCGCGGCGGGCTCATGTACCCGGCCGACGAGATGGCCACCTACGACTACCGCAAGAACGTCGTAGGCATCGACAACCCCGACGCCGCGTTCATCGCCCACGCCCGGCAGGACGTCGCCGACCTCATCGCCGAGGTGGGCTGGCTCGCTGCCGAGCTGGCGGACCGGATCGCCGAGCTCACCACCTCGGCCCGCGTTGCGGAGCAAGCGTGGGAGCGCAACGCCGCGATGGCCCAGGAGATCACCGAGCTGCGCGAGCAGCTCGCCACCCCGGTCTGGAAGGCCTACTACGACACCATCACCGTCGGCCTGTTCCGTACCGAGGCGGCTGCCCGCGCGGCGTGCGAGGACCTGATCCGGTGCGAGGACGCCGCCGGCGCCGAGTCGGCGACGTTCGACTGGATCGGCGACGAGGACGACCCGGAGGAGCCGCGCGAGCTGTGCGTGGCCTTCCCCGGCCTCGACGAGGCCCCCACCGGTTACTGCGTAGTCGGGGCGCAGGTGGCCGACACGTACGACCCGGACGCCGAGTCATGACGAACAGCCTCGGCCCGGTCGCCAGCGCCCTCGTCCTCGGGGCCCCGGTCGCCGCCGCGGTGGCGATCAGTTTCTGGCCAACCCGTGAGCAGCTGCGCCGCCGCCGGATCCGCCGGTCGTACCGGCGGGCCCGCCGCGCGGCCCGGAAGGCCTGACCGGTGGGGACGGCCGACCGGCCGGAGCGCCCCGCCCCGGCGGCCGACCGTCCCCGCCACGGCTGCGCCCAGTGGCTCCCGGCCGAGGGCCGCTACTGCGGCCGATCGGCCCGGGAGTACCGCACCGGCCTCTGTTGCCCCGACCACACCCCAGCCCGACAGGCCGGCCGGGACGAACCCGAGTCCGGCCCCGGATACACCCCGCAGCGCCTCGCCACCCCGGCCTCCGCCAGCGCCGTCATCGACGCCCAGGCGATCGCCAGCGGTAAGAGGCGCAGCAGTCCCCGGGAGTACCGCCTCGCCCAGGCCGCCACCGGCCGGGCCCCGCACCCCAGCACCAGGAGCACAGGATGACCGTCCGTCTCGTCCCACCCGTGAGCAGCCTCGGCCTCTACGGGCCCGCCGATGAGCCTCTCGCCGAGGGCCCGCGGTTCGTCCGCACCGACCGCATGGCGCGCTGGCACCGGATCCGCTCCGGCGTCCACCGCGGCGACGGCCGGACGGTCTACACCCTGTGGTGCGGCTCGTTCGTCCGCGACGACGACTTCCTGTCCCGCGAGCAGCTGCGCGACGACGACCTGGTGTGCGGTCCGTGCGACGGCCGGGCGGTCGGCTCCGGTCAGGAGCCCGTCGGCCCCGCCGGCCGCCGCCTCGTCTTCACCCCGCGCGACCTCGCCCCGCCCAGGGTGTGCCCCGGCTCCAGGGACGCCGCGCTCACCGCGGTCGACGCCGCCGGCACCGTCGGCCGCTGCCTCGCCTGCAGCGACCTCCACCCCGTCCGCGCCATGGGCGGCCCCTACAACCCGCGCGCCGCGATCGTCCAGCACGCCCCGGGCGCCCGCCTGGTCGCCCCGTGCCCCTTCCACCGCTGGAAGTACCTGACGCCCGGCCCGGACGGCATCCGCTGCTCTTGCGGCCGCGAGCTCACCTCGAACGGAGATGCCCGATGATCACCGGACCCGTCACCACGCTGGAGCAGGCCGAAGCCGAGTTCCGCGCCGCCGTCGACCGCGTCCAGCGCACCCCGCTGCCCGAGCGCTCCGCCGAGGACGCCCTGATCACCCCGACCCTCGACGACATGGCCGTCAACCCGGGTGGCGCGCAGGCCCTGTACCGCATCACCTACCAGCGCGTCGGCCGCCGGGGCGGCCGGGACGGCTCCCCGGCACCCGCCCCGCTCACCGTCTGGGCCACCGACCCCGGCCACCTCGCCCGACTCATCCACAAGGACGTCCACCCCTACCTGCTGTCCACCGAGATCGAGGTCGACGTCGACCTGGAGGACGGCACCGGCTACATCCTCGCCGGCCTCCGCAGCGGCGGCACCTTCACCATCGAGGTCCTGGCGGTCAACCAGTGAGCCTCCCGCTGCGCCTCGCCCGGGTCGACGACCCGAGGCCCGCTCTCGTCCTCGCCCACGCGGACGGCCGGGACTGGTTCCTCGCCCCGCTGCCCGCCACCCGGCTCCGGCCGCAGTACCGCGACTGGCCGATCCCCGCCCTCGTCCTGGTCGACACCCCGCGACCCGGCTGCACTACCTGCCGGGGGGAGGGCGGCTGGACCGAGGCGGTCGGCCACCCGGAGACCGGCGAGTACGACGGCGAGGACTACATCCCCTGCGGCTGCTGGAACCCGTGGGCCGAGCCCGTCCTGACGGTCCGCATTCCTCGCTGGATCGCCCGCCGCTGGCTCCACCACCAGCCGTGCACCAGCACCGTCGCCCCGTTCTGACCAGACCCACCCGTACGGCCCGTGGCGGGCCGACACCGACTCGGCCCGCCACGGGCGACCAACCACCGTAGGAGCCCCGCCCGATGCCCTGGGTCCGTCTCGACGACCGGTTCCCCTCCCACCGAAAGGTGCGGCTCCTGTCCGACCCGGCCTTCCGCCTGTACGTCTCGGCGGTGTGCTGGTCCGCGGAGAACCTCACCGACGGGGTCATCGGGACGAAGGAACTGCGACTCGTGTCCGACGTGAGAAGTGCGCCAAAGCGAGCCCAAGAACTAGTGGATCATGGACTTTGGGACGTGATCGACGGAGTGGGTTGGCGTATCCACGACTACCTCGAATACAACCCATCGGCCGAGAAGGTCAGAGCCGACCGGAAGGCCAAAACCGCACGTCAGCAGCGGTGGCGCGACAAGTCCCGTGGCGACGACGAGGAGCCTGACGGGGCTGACGTAGACGCCTATGTAGACGCGTCTACAGACACGTCGCGAGACGCTGCCCCGACCCGGCCCGACCCGCACCCGTCCCCTGTAGGTACAGGAGGGTGCGCACCTGACCGTCAAAGCGCTACCGCCCATCCTTCGCTTCGCTCAGGACGGTTGCTATCGGAAACCGATCTTGACCACCTGCCTTCGGAAGGCTTCCCACCTGTAGTGGGAACAGCAACCCCCCCAGGGGCTGACGGTGAATCGGCCGGCGTCGAGCACGTCGGAGATCCGGAGCAGGCGAAGCGTCATCACATGCAGGGCTGCGGCCGGTGCCAGACCGGTCGGAACCTCTGCCCCGAGGGCCGCGCGCTTCTCCTCGCAGCCTCCGGCCTGTGGCTGGCGGTCCCCGACGAGGAACGTCGGCTCTGGGGAGTCCCCAGCCCCGCCTCGGACAGGTCCGACCTCCGGAGGCCCGCGTGAGCCCCGACGCCGCCCTGGCTGCCCTGGCCGGCGCCCTGGAGCCCTTCCTGGCCGACGACTCCCACGAGGCCGCCCTGGCGGCCCTCCAGGAGCTGCACGAGGACGGCTGGCACATCACCCCCGACCCGACCGCCGACAACCACGCCTGGCGCCGCATCACCCGACCCACACCCCGGAGCACCCGATGACCCTCCCCGCCATCGCCGACCACAGCCCCGCCCGCGCCGAGACCTCCTGGAACCCCCCGATCTGCCACGACTGCACCGAGGCCACCGGCCACTGGATCCCCTGGCCCTGCCCCACCCTCGCCGAGGACGCCGAGATCACCCCGGCCGCCTCCGGCTGGCACATCACCCCGAAGGCCGGCGCGTGAGCGGCTACTACCTCGCCCAGGTCGAGCAGCAGCGCAACGCCGCCGAGGACGAGCTGGCCAAGCTGCGCGCCTGGGTCCGCGAGTACCGGATCCGGGCCGAGGCCGCCGAGGCCGCCGTCGCCCGCGGCCGGGCCCTCGCCGCCGAGATGCGCACCTGGTGCAGCCCCCACGGCATCGCCGACCTGTACGCCGACCGCCTCGACCAGGCCCTCGACACCCCCACGAACTGACCCAGGCCACCAGGACAGGAGCACGCACGTGACCCAGCAGCCCACCGCCCCCGCCGGCGACGACCTCCGGTACATCGCCCACCACTGGCCCACCCTGCGGGCCGCGCTCCAGGTCGGCACGCCGCGCACCTGGCCGCCCGTGATGGGCATCGACCGTATGGACTGCGACGACGACCAGGCCGAGGAGACCGGCAGCGAGCTCGCCGAGCGCACGCCCCTCGCCCCGGGAGAGCGCCCGGCCCCGCTCCGGGTCGGAGTGCTTGACGCCCTGAGCGAGATCAGCGAGGAGCTGTGCACCCTCGCCGACGGCCTGGCCTCCGCGATCCAGCGCCCGCCGTTCGTCGTCTCCTCCGCCTCCGCCCGCGACTACGCCGCCCGGGAGATCGCCCTCGCCACCGCCGCCATGGCCGAACGCGACCGCACCGACCCCCGCCGCTGGCAGATCCGCGGCCGCCTCCGCGCCGACGGCGGCACCCACCGGGACGGCGGCCTCGCCGCACTGTGGCTCCTCGCCCGCCTCGACAACCCCCTGGGCGACGGCCCGTTCCGCCGGATCCTCCCCACCGAGATCACCCGCATCCGGACCGCCGCCGCCGGCATCCGCCGCCGCATCGACCGCATCCTCGGCGACCTGGAGCAGGCCGAGCAGCAGCCCACCGGCATCCCGTGCGCCTGCGGCGGCGAGCTCGCCATCACCAACAACCGCGACGACGACGACTTCGAGGTGACGTGCGGATCCTGCGGCACCCGCTGGTCCGGAGAGGCCATCGTCGCCGCGCTCCTCGCCGCCTGACACCCCCTCGCCCGGCCGCCCACCCCGGCGGCCGGGCCCCATCTCCAGCACCATCCGGAGCGCACCATGAGCATCGACCCGCACCCCACCCCCGAGGCCAAACTGGCTCGCTTCACCGAGCACACGAGCGGCGGACACGCCCGCTGGACCGGCCCCCGCAACGGCCCCGCCCCGCGGCTGCGCCACAGCGGGCGGCAGTGGCGGATCCTCGACCTCGCCTTCCGCGTGCGGTGGGGACGGGAGCCGGTCGGCCCCGTACGGCCCGGCTGCGGAGTGCCCTGGTGCCTCGCCGGCGAGCACCTCGAAGACGCCCGAGACCGTAAGGCGTTCCGAGCCATCGGCCTCTGACCTCGCCTGTACGACCTAACAGGAGCACCCATGCCCAGCACCCCGGCCCCCCGCCTCTGGGAGACCGATCACCCGTACTACTGCGCCGAGGGCAACTACTACGCCCGCCCCAGCGAGGGCCTCCACACCCGCTACGACTCCTGGGCCCTCTTCATCGACGACTGGGGCAGCACCGACCCCGACATGAACCTCGTCTTCCGCTGGGACTGGCAGCGCGCCGACCCGGCCAACTACAGCGACGGCGAGGAGATGCCGCTCGACACCCTCCAGGTGTTCTGGGTCCTCCAGCGCAAGGCGATCCTGCGGTCCACCGAGTGCATCGTCACCGAGGCCGACGAGCCCGCCGTCCGCGAGTGGCTGGCCGACCGGGCCCGCACCATCACCGCCATCTGGGACCCGATCGTCTTGGCCGAGCCCAACACCGCGGCCGCCAAGCTGCACGCAGAGATCCCGCTGTACCTGTACGCCGAGGACTGCCCGCACGCCGAGCCCGACGAGGGCGACCCGACGGCCGAACACTGGGACGAGCGTCACCCCCTCGGGCTCAGCGAGACCGGCTACACCGGCGACCGGATCTGCCTCGACAGCCCCGTAGGCCGCTCCGTCTGCGGCACCTGCATCGACCGCGACAACGCCCCCGACCCGCTGCCCTGGCCCTGCCCCACCGCCGCCGCCCTCGGTCTCGCCACCGGAAGCTGACCCGCCGTGCGCGCCCTCGCCTACTTCACCGCGCTGGCACTCGCCGTCCTGGCCGTCAGCACCGCCGCCCTCGCCCTCATCCTCGCCGCAGCCACGGTCGGCACCCGATCCGACGGAGACCAGCAGCCATGACACAGCCCCCGCAGCACCCGAGCGAGCCCCTCGCCGCCGTCCACGTCTACCGCATCCCCGGCCACCACGCACTGCTCCCCGGCCACGAGATCACGGCACTGTTCCGCACCATCGCCGCCCGCTGGGAGGGCTACGCCGAGACCGGGTGCAGCTGGCGCGACGAGCAGGGCGAGCTGGTCCCGCTCGACCCCACCAGCCTCCGCGCCCTCGCCTCGGCCATACGCTCCCACGCGGACGCCATTGACTGCAGGCTCATTGCGGGCATGCCCACCGCAGAGGCAGGAGACCAGTCGTGACCCGCCACCAGCTCCTGGCCGCCACCGTCGCCGCCTCCGCTGTGCTGCTCATGGTCGCTGCGTTCCTCGCCGCCTGTACCCCAGGCGGCACCGCGTGCGCCGCGCCCGCCGCGACACCCCGGCCCGCCAAGACGCTGCGCCCGACGACAGCGCCCGCCAAACCGCGAGCGACGGCCGCCACCAAGCCGACCGCGACCACGACCGTCCACCGCACGTACGTCATCGAGATCGACCACGACGACGACTGCGACTGACCCCGCGCTGGCGCCCGCCAACCAGCCGTTGGCGGGCGCCAACCAGCAGGGTTGACGAACACTCACAAACGCTGACAAACTCCCCGTACAACAACAAAAAAGAACGGCCCCCGGATCGGTGCGCTAACACCACCCGAGGGCCTGACCATCGAGAGACTGAGAGATCTCGCAATGGCTACCGCACACCCTAGCGTGACGCGCCCCGACGCCGTCACCGCCGCGTCATCGACGCCCGACGAAGCGCCCGCCGTCGCCGCCCTCGCGGCCCTCGCCGCCTTCGTCACCATCGCCCTCACCGCCACCGCGTTCTGGCTGTCGTACGAGCACCTCCACGACGTCGCCGCCCGCTACGGCCTCCAGGCCGCCGAGGCCCGCGCCTGGGCCTGGCCCGCCACGGTCGACCTGTTCATCGTGGCCGGTGAGGTGCTGATCCTCCGCGCCTCCCTGCTCCGCCGTGTCGACCCCTGGGCGATCGCCCTCACCGCGGCCGGCTCCCTCGGCTCGATCGCGCTCAACGTCGCCGGCGTCGGCACCGGCGCCCGCCCGCTCGACTACGTCGTCGCCGCGGTCCCGCCCATCGCCGCCCTGCTGGCGTTCGGCGCCCTCATGCGCCAGGTCCACGACCGCATCGCCGCCCTTGCCACCGCGCCCGCCACCGCCCCGTCGGCGCCCGACGACGAGGACCCTGTCTACCTGTCGTCGCCCGCTGACGAGCAGCCGCAGGCCGACGAGCCCGCCACCGAGCCCGCCGAGGATGACGAGCAGCCCGCCGAGCGCCCGACGTACGAGCTGCCGATCGACGAGCTGATCCGCTGCCTGTACGACATCCACCAGGGCCGCCCGACGACAGGCCAGATGACGGCCGCTATGTCCGAGGCCGGCCTGGGTGACGCCCCGTCGACGGCCCGCGCGTCCCGCGCCCGCATCGAGGCCCGCGAGCCCCGCCTCCGCGACCTGCCTTCCCGCGTCGCCAGCTGACCCGGTGAGCGCCCTCCACTGGGCGATCCCCCCGGCCGCCGCCCTCGCCTGGGCCCTGCTGCGCCGCGTCGACCGCGACGCCGCCCGCGCAGCCCTGGCCACGGTCGCCGCCGTCGGGATCACCGCCGCCCTCGTCTTCCTTCCCCTGCTGCTCACCAGGAGCTGACCATGCCCGCAACCACCCTCGGCGCCGTGTTCACCGGCCTCGCCCTCCTGATCGTCTACGGTTTCGTCTGGTGGTACCGCGAGGGCCACCGCGCTGCCGCCCTCCTCCCGTGGTTCCTGGCCATGGCGTACGGCATCCTCGCGACCCTCACCGCCGGCAGCCTCCTCCAGGTCCTCGCGGGCACCGCGTTGTGGGGGAGTGGTGGCCTGGGCGACTTGGCCCTGGTCTTCGGCGTCGGCACGGGTACCGGCGACGTCACCGCGTCCTCCAGCGTCGCGCTCACCAAGGGAGGCGGCATCGTTGTCGCCCTGCTCACCGTGGTCATGGTCTGCCTGCTCACCATCGCCCGCCGCAGCATCCCCTGGCTCAAGACCGCCGGCGGCATGGTCTCCGGCGTGTGCCTCGCTCTCACCAGCGTCATCGCCGGGCCCGCCGCCGTCCCCCTCGCCTCCGCCGCGAACCTCATCGGGTCGATCTTCACCTCGGCGGGCCACTGATGGCCGGCCGCCTGCTGACCGGCGGGGGAGTGCTCCTCCGCCGGGTCGGCGCCTGGTGGACCGCCGACGGGGTCATGTCCGGCGCCGCCCGGGTCATCGGCACCCTGTTCGCCGTCCTCGCCGGCGGCGGCCTCCTCCTCGGCGCCCCCGCGCTCTGGTGGCCGCTCGCCCTCGGCTGGCTCATCGCCTCCTGGTACGCCCAGCCCGCCCCGGCCCCGGCCACCGAGCAGGCCGACCCCGGCGAGTTCCTCCGGATCCTCCACCAGCTGCTCGCCGACCGGACCGGCATTCACCTCGCCGAGGTGGCCGAGCACCTCACCGGCGACCCCGAGCAGACCGCGGCCGTCCGCGAGCTCTGCACCCTCGCCGCCGTCCCGATCAACCGCGGCGTCCGCGTCAAGGGCCGCGGGGTGTCCACCGGCATCCGCGCCAAGGACCTCCCCCCGCTCCCCACCGCTGCGCCCGACCCCGCTGCAGGCGTTGTTGCTGCAGGTCAGCCCAGCAACAGCAACAGCAACGCCATCGCCTGGATCGTCCAGAAGCCCGGCGGCGAGCCCACCGAGTTCGCCGTCGAGCACGCCCGCCAGACCGCCTGAGGAGTCCCCAGATGATCCGCCTGATCGCCACCCTCGCCACCTGGACCACCTGCCCCCTGTGCGGCTGGTGGGCCCAGCCCGGACACGCCTGCCACCCCGCCGACCGCCGCTGATCAACAGCCCGCCTCCGCGGCAGCTTGACGCGGCACCCGCTGATGATCCATAGTGGCGCCCAAGTCCGGCGTGCCCGGACGCAACCCAGACTCCACCGAAGGCCCCGCGGCCGAGCAGTAGCCGCGGGGCCTTCGGCGTTCCCCCACCGCTGCGCCCCGGAGGCCACCAGTGCCCCTGCCCACCCTCGGCCGAGTCGTCCACTACACCCTCAGCGAGCAGGACGCCGCGATCATCAACCGCCGCCGCGCTGGCCGCGCCAACCGGGACCGGGTCGACGTCTCCACCCTCGGCAACTACGCGCTGCCCGGCCAGACCTACCCGGCCCAGGTCGTCGCCGTCTGGCCCACCTCTGTCAACCTCCAGGTGAGCCTCGACGGCGCGGACGCCTACTGGGCGACCAGCCGGACTGAGGGCGCCGAGTGGGGCACCTGGGCCTGGCCGGCCCGCTCATGAGCGCCACCGCCTTCCCGCACCGCGCGACCATCACGCGCCAACTGAAGGCCGGCACACCGGAGGACGGCTGGGCCACCTGGGAGGACACCCGCCGGGCCTGCCTGGTCTGCAACTGCGGCACAGTCACCGGCTGGCAGCCGGTCGAGGAGATCGTCCGCCTCGCCCAGGAGCACACCGAACCGCGAGCGTCCGGGCCCCGCCCACCGCACAACGCATCGATCATCCAGCAGTACCAGGCCAGTCCGAACGGCCACCTGGGCTGGGGCCACGACACCAGGACCGGCCGGGCCTGCCTCGCCTGCAACTGCGGCACGATCACCGGCTGGCTGCCGCTCGCCGAGATCATGGCGATCGCCGAGCAGCACCGCATCGAGCTCTGACCGAGGAGGAGACCATGGCCACCACCGAACCGCCAACCCGGGACGAGCTGATCCGTCTGATCGCCGAGGGCACCGGGTGCGGAGGTCACTACTCCTGCAGCCGCCCACCGATGCCCGACGAACTGGACGATGCGGCCGAGCTGCTCGATGACTTCCTCGCGTCCCTGCCCCGCGCCGAGAAGGCCGCCCGCGCGGCTGACCTGGAGAACCCATAGACCTGACGGGGCGGCGCTGTGCAGCTGCTCTGGCGCTGCGCCTGGCGGCACGTCGGCCACAGAGCCCAGACCGTCGCGCGGCGTTGAGACTCCGGCAGCCCCGCCCCGTCAGCACACCCAGGAGGACCGGTGCCCTGGCTTAGCCGACGGCCCCGGCCGTGCCTCACCCACAGCAAGGCCTCGCCTATGAGGATCGCCCGGCTGGAAGAGGAGACCGGCATCCGCCCCGGCGCTGTCGCCGAGCTCCTCGCCGCAGGGCTGCCCCTGGTCGAGACGTACTCGGACCCCAACCTGATCGACTGCGGCGACACACGGTGCCGCGCCTATCGGGCGGGGAGGGGATGATGGCACGCCGCGGGAAGCACCGGGCCGGCCGCCCGTACCGCCGGGCCCGTGCCCAGATGTTCGCGATCTACGGCGACACCTGCCACATCTGCGGGCACCACGGCGCGGGCGAGGCCGACCACCTCGTCCCCGTGTCCCTCGACTGCGAGCAGCCGATCGACCCGCACGCGATGCGGCCGGCGCACGGCGCGAACGCCCGGTGCCCGGTGTGCGGCCGGGCCTGCAACACCGAGCGAGGCAACCGGCCGGTCACCTACGCGGTGCGGACCTCTCAGGCCTGGTGAAAATCAACAGGCCTCTGACCTGCATGTTTGTCAACACTCTGACCTGCGGGTTTGCCGGGTCCGATTTTTTGGGTGGGGGCCCGGTCGGCCCCGCGCCCAAGTCTTCCGTCTCTCTCCCCGTGAAATCGAGGCGGTGTGGATCATGAGCAAGGTGGAGCACGCCGCGGCCTCCGGCGACCGCCGGGCGACGCTGGAGGCGATCCGCGACCAGCTCGCCCGCGAGCTCGCCGAGACCGTCGGCCCGGCCGCCGCTGTGCTGTCCAAGGAGCTGAGAGCGACCCTCGCCGAGCTCGAATCGCTGCCAGGCGGACGGGAGGTGTCTGTCCTTGACGAGCTCGACGCACGGCGAGCGGCGCGGCGCGCAGAAGCCCAGGGTGGCGACGCTGCCGGACGGAGTGGTCAGTAGCGCGGGCGAGGAGTTCGCCGACCTCGCCGCCTCGGCCGGCTTGTTCCTCGACCCCTTCCAGCGGTACATCCTGATGCACGGTCTGGGCGAGCGGGCGGACGGCCGGTGGGCGTCCTTCAAGAACTCCGTCTGGATCCCGCGGCAGAACGGGAAGGGCGGCGTGGTCGAGGCGCTGGAGCTCGGCTGGCTGTTCCTCACCCGCGAGCGGCTGATCATGCACTCCGCCCACGAGTACAAGACTGCCGAGGAGGCGTACCGCCGGATCCGCGAGCTGGTGGAGAACACCCCGGACCTCGACCGGCGCGTCCACAAGTACTGGCAGGCCAACGGCGAGCAGGGCATCGAGCTCCGCAAGTCCGCCGGCGGCGGCCGTCTGAAGTTCATCGCCCGCAGCAGGGGGTCCGGCCGCGGCTTCTCCGGCGACAAGAACGTGTTGGACGAGGCGCAGGAGATCACCGCCGCCCAGATGGCCGCCCTGCTGCCCACCATGAGCGCGCGCCCCGACCCGCAGATCTGGTTCTTCGGCACCCCGCCGGAGACCGCGGACGCCTGGGCGTACGACCTGAAGGCGGACGGTGAGGCCGGCGCCGACCCGCGAATGATGCACCTCGACTGGGGCACGGACCTCGACCCCACCGACCCGGAGCACCGCAAGCAGGCGGCCGCCGACGTCGACCTCTGGTACGCCTGCAACCCCGCGCTGGGCGGCCGGATCACCGAGGAGTTCGTCCGCGGCGAGTCCCTGCCGTCCGGCTTGGGCGATAAGTTCATGATCGAGCGGCTCGGCGCGTGGCTGCCCCGACTGACGGAGGGCAACGGTGTCATCGACCTGGACCTGTGGGACCAGCTGGCCGACGTCGAGTCGACCCGCACCGGTGACGTCGCGTTCGCCGTCGACGTCACCCCGAGCAGGGACTGGGCGAGCATCGCGGTCTACGGGCTGCGCGCGGACGGCCTCGGGCACCTGGAGGTCGTCGACCGCAGGCCCGGCACGGACTGGGTGGTGGACCGCTTGGTGCAGCTCGCCGATCGCTGGGACCCGGTGGCCATCGGCCTGGACATCAAGGGCCCGGCCGGTTCCCTGGTCGTCCCCCTGGACAAGGTGGGCATCCGCACACCAGAGGATCCCGAGGCGCCGCGTCGAGGAGACCTCGCGATCCCGACCGCGCAGGACGTCGCCGCCGCGTGCGGCCAGCTGGTCGACGCCATCGCGCAGCAGACGGTCCGCCACATCGACCAGCCCGAGGTGACCACCGCCATCCGCGGTGCCAAGACCCGCACGCTCGGCGACTCCTGGGCCTGGGGCCGGCGGATCAGCACGGTCGACATCTCCCCGCTGGTCGCCCTGACCCATGCCCGCTGGGCGTACGAGGTGCGCGCGCACCTGGTCGCCGACGACTACGACGTACTGAGCTCCGTCCTGTGAGGAGGAGACCGTGAAGGACACCCGCATGGCCCGCTGGGGCCGGGCGCTCGGTGCCCCGTTCCGCTGGGTCGGCCAGCTCGCCACCCGGGCGATCACCTCGCTGCCCTGGGCGTCCGGCGGGCCGGCCGCCGGCCAGGTGTCCACCGAGCGCGCGATCTCCCTGATCCCCGTGTTCGCGTGCGTGCGGCTGATCTCCGAGCAGATCGCCTCGCTGCCGCTGCAGCTGTACCGCCGCAACGGCGACAGCCGTGAGCCCGTCTCCTACGTCCCGCAGCTGCTGTGGGCGCCGGCCGCCGTCGACAGCCTCTACGTCTGGCTGCAGAAGTGCATCCTGTCGATGGCCCTGCGCGGCAACGCCTACGGGCTGATCACCCAGCGGGACACGTTCGGCTTCCCTACCGCGATCGAGTGGCTCAGCCCCGACGAGGTGTACGTCGACGAGACCGTGCCGACCCGGCCCGTCTACTACTGGCGCGGCCGCGAGGTGCGCACGCGCGACATCGTCCACATTCCGTGGGTGGTGCTGCCCGGCCGGGTCGTCGGCCTGTCCCCGGTGCAGGTGTTCGCCCGCACCATCGGCGTCGGCCTGCAGACCACCGACTACGGCCTGTCCTGGTTCACCAACGGCGGCACGCCGCCGTCCGTCCTGAAGAACGCCTCGAAGACCATCACTCCGGAGGAGAGCGAGGCGATCAGCGATCGCGTCTCGGCGCGGATCCGCTCCCGCAAGCCGCTCGTGATCGGCTCCGACTGGGACTTCACCGCGCTGTCCGTCAGCCCGGAAGAGAGCCAGTTCATCGAGACGATGCGGCTCAACGCCAGCCAGATCGCCGCGATCTGGGGTGTCCCGCCGACCATGGCCGGCGGCGACTCGGGCGGCTCGATGACGTACGCCAACATCGAGCAGGAGGCCAACAACCTGATCACGCTCACGCTCCGCCCGTGGCTGGTCCGGCTGGAGGGCGCCCTGTCCGCGCTGATGCCCGGCGCCGAGTCCGTCCGGTTCAACGTCGACGCGATGATCCGCACCTCGATCCTCGACCGGTACAACGCGCACGGCATGGCCCTGGACCAGGGCTGGCGGAACCGCGACGAGGTCCGCGCGATCGAGAACCTCTCTCCGCTGCCGGACAGTGCGCTCGGCAACCACTACGGCCCGCTGCCCGCGGCCGTCTCCAACGCGGCCTAGGAGGGCCTGATGAGTACGGCAGAGCGCCGCACGGCGCGCGGCCTGGTCGAGGTCCGCGCGGACGGCGGCCAGACGATGACCATCGGCGGGTACGCCGCCAAGTTCAACCGCCTGTCCCGCAACCTGGGAGGGTTCGTTGAGCGGGTCGACCCGGGGTTCTTCGCCAAGTCGGAGGGCGACGGCTGGCCCGAGGCGATGGCCCGCTACAACCACGACGACGACTTCCTCCTCGGCACGGTCGCCGGCGGAACGCTGCGGCTCACCGTGGACGGCACCGGCCTGGACTACGAGGCCGCCCTGCCATCGTCCCGCGCCGACGTGTACGAGCTCGTCCAGCGCGGCGACGTCACCCGCTCCTCGTTCGCGTTCTTCACCTTCGAGGACGACTGGTCGATGACCGACCAGGACTTCCCGCTGCGGACCCTGCTGTCCGGCCAGCTGGTCGACGTCGCCCCCGTCAACTCCCCCGCGTACCTCGACACCGACACCGGCCTGCGCTCCCTCGCGGAGCGGGCCGGCGCCGAACTTGCCGAGGTCCGGGCGGCCGCCGAGGCCGGCGAGCTCCGCCGGTTCCTCGGCCCCAAGCCACCGACCGTCATCGACACCGGCCGCAGCGGGCAGGGCGAAACCCACCCGCTCGTGGCCATCCGGCAGCGGCGCGCCGAGCTCCTCAAGCGCCGCACCCCCTGAGGCAGGGCGACCCCCACCTCGACACACCCAGCCCACAGCGTGCCCCGGCCCGACGCCGAGGGCGCCACCGTCATGCCCAGGAGGCACCGTGCCCGACTTCATCGCCCGGCTGCAGGAGCGCCGAGCCAACATCTGGGAGCAGGCCAAGGCCCTGCTCGACGCGGCCGAGGCCGAGAGCCGCGACCTCACCGCCGAGGAGGAGCAGTCCTACCAGCGGATGAACGCGGACCTCGACGCCATCGACGGCCGCGTGCAGGACATGCGCGCCGCCGAGCAGCGCGCCGCGGACGCCGAGGCCGCCTTCGCCGAGCTCCTCGCCAAGCCCGCCGAGCGCCGCAACCCGGCCGGCGGCGACGCCCCGGGCGGCGAGGCGGAGGCCGTCCGCAAGTGGCTCACCGGCCAGTCCGGCCGGTCCTTCGAGATCCGCCCCGACGGCCCGATGCCGCTCGACCAGCGCACCCTGTCCAAGCTCTCCGCGGGCGCCGGCGCCAACACCGTCCCGATCTCCTTCTACCGCCAGCTCGTGGAGCACATGATCGAGGTCTCCGGCGTCCTCGCCGCGGGCCCGACCGTGCTCACCACCAGCACCGGCGAGCAGATCCAGGTCCCCAAGACCACCGCGCACTCCGCCTCGGCGAGCATCGTCGCGGAGGCCGGCACTCTCAACGCCAACGAGCCGACGTTCGGCCAGGTCGCCCTCGACTCCTACAAGTACGGGTTCCTGCTGCAGGTCAGCCACGAGCTGGCGAACGACACCGCGGTGGACCTGCTCGGCTACCTCGCCCGGCAGGCCGGCCGCGCACTCGGCAACGGGTTCGGTGTCCACCTGGTCACCGGCGACGGCTCCAGCAAGCCGAACGGCGTGCTGACCGCCGCGAGCCTCGGCAAGACCGGATCCACCGGCGTGGTCGGCGCCCCCGGCGGCGACGACCTGATCGACCTCTTCTACTCGGTCATCGGCCCGTACCGGAACAGCTCGTCCTGCAGCTGGCTGATGCGGGACGCCACCGTGGCCGCGGTGCGCAAGCTGAAGGACACCACCGGCCAGTACCTGTGGGTCCCCGGCCTGGCCGGCTCGCCCGACACCATCCTCGACAAGCCGCTGCGGACCGACCCGAACATGCCCGCCGTGGCGACCACCGCCAAGAGCATTCTCTTCGGCGACTTCTCCACGTACTTCGTCCGGCAGGTCGAGTCCATCCGGTTCGAGCGCTCGGACGACTACGCGTTCAACACCGACCTGATCACCTACCGCGCGATCCTGCGCGGCGACGGCGACCAGGTCGACACCACCGGCTCCATCAAGTACTTCGCCGGCGCGGCGACCTGACCCGCCCTGCGGCGCCCCGGGCCGTCCCGGGGCGCCGCCCCCTTCCCCCGCCACCACGCACACCAGGAGGACCCGTGCGCGTCCGCATGCTCGCCAGCATCTCCGGCACCCGCGACGGCCAGCCCTGGCCGCCCCGCGGCCACACCATCGACCTGCCCGACGACGAGGCCGCCCAGCACATCGCCCAGCGCACCGCCGAACCGGCCGACGACGAGGACGGCCAGGACCAGGAGCCCGAGGGCTCCGTCGGCTCCGGCCCGGACGGCGGCACCGAAAAGAACGACGAGGACCAGGGCGACGGTGATGGCGCCCCCGAGGCCGACACCGCCGAGGGGCCCCCGGCGGAAGCCGCCGAGGAGGAGCCGAAGCGCGGCCGCGGCCGCCCGCGCCTGCCCCGCGACGGCGAGGGCAACATCGTCCGCGAGGGCTGACCGGTGGCCGACACGGAGTACGTCACCCTCGCCGACCTCCGGGACGCCCTGAAGGTCCCGGACGACGACACCGAGCGGGACAACCTGCTGGGCAAGGCGCTCCGGTCGGCCTGCCGCAGCATCGACCGCGCGACCGGCCGCCGGTTCTACCTCGACGACACGGCCACCGCGCGCACCTACCGCCCCGACGGCCGCACCGTCATGACCGACTCCGGCGAGAAGCTGATCATCGACGACATCGGCGACACCGCCGGCCTGCTCGTGGAGACCGGCTCCGGCGGCTCCTGGTCCACCGTCACCGGCTGGGAGACCGCCCCGGACAACGCCCTCGTCCGCGGCCGGCCCGTCGAGGCCCTGCTCCTGCCCGCCGGGTCGTGGGGGTGCGGCACCGCCCGCGTGCGGGTCACCGCCCGGTGGGGCTGGCCCGCCGTCCCGGACGACATCGCCCAGGCCGCCCTCACCCAGGCCATGCGGCTCTACCGCCGCAAGGACAGCCCGGAGGGGGTCACCGGCAGCGCGGAGTGGGGCGTCGTCCGGCTCAGCCGGCGCGACCCGGACGTGTGGGCGCTGCTCGAACACTTCATCCTGCCCGGCTTCGGATAAGGAGGCACCGTTGCAGATCGCCGACGTCCGCGCCGCCATCGCGGCGGCCGCCGCCACCGTCGCCCTGCCCCCGAAGGCAGGCCGGCTCGTGGCCACGGGCTACGTCCCCGACTCGGTCACCGAGCCCGCGTTCTTCATCGCGGACGTCGAGGTCGAGTACGACAAGACGATGGGGCGCGGCCTGGACGCCCTGCAGCTGACCTGTCGCGTCCTGGTCGGACGTCAGGACGACCAGCGTGCCCAGGCCGTCCTCGACGCCATGCTCTCCGGCGCCGGGCCCGCCTCGCTGAAGGCCGCGATCGAGGCCGCCCGCGGCGCCCCCGGCGAGGCCGCGCTGGGCGGTCTCGCGCACGACCTCCACATCGAGCGCGTCCAGGCCTACCGCTGGTACGAGCACCAGGGCACCGAGTACGTCGGCGCCGAGATCGTCATCCGCGTGATCGGACGGGGGGACTCCTGATGACCGCCATCATCCTCACCAACGTGAGGCTGTTCACCGCCGGCGCCGACCTCACCGGCTCCTCCAACAAGGTCGAGCTGCAGTCCGAGGTCGAAGAGAAGGACGGCACCACGTTCGGCTCCGGCGGCTGGAAGGCCCCGAAGGGCGGGCTGGCGTCCAGCTCGATCCAGGGAGAGGGCCTGTGGGAGGCCGGCGACCCCGGCCTCATCGATGACGTCGCGTGGGCGACGCTCGGCGGCGTCGGCCCGTGGACCGTCTGCCCGGACACCGCGGCCCTCGGCTCCCTCGCCTACTTCACACAGATGCTCCGCTGCGACTACAGCCTCCTCGGCGAGGTCGGCGAGCTCGCCCCGTGGTCGTCCAAGGGATCCGGCGCCTGGCCGCTCGCCCGCGGCCAGATCGCCCACCCCCCGGGAACCGCCCGGTCCTCGTCCGGCACCGGCACCGCGCAGCAGCTCGGCGCCCTCACCGCCGGCCGCCGCCTGTACGCCAACCTCCACGTGCTCTCGGTGGCCGGCACCGCCGCCCCCACCATCACCGCCCGCGTGGAGAGCGACGACAACGCCGGCTTCACCAGCGCCACGACCCGGCTCACCTTCAACGCCGCGACCGCCCAGGGCGGCCAGGCTCTGCGCACCGACGGCTCTGCCATCACGGACGACTGGTGGCGGATCGCCTGGAGCATCACCGGCACCGGCCCATCGTTCACGTTCGCCGCCGCGCTCGGCATCATCTGAGGAGGCATCACCGTGCCCACCATGGTTCTCACCAGCGAATACCTGTCGATCAGCGGCAACGACCTCTCCGCCTTCACACGCAAGTGCGAGGTGGCGGTGGAGGTGGAAGAGAAGGACGTCACCACCTACAGCAGCCTTGGCTGGAAGGTCGTGATCGGCGGCCTGAAGAGCGGGTCGCTCGCGATCGAGTGGATCACCGACTTCGCCGCCGGCCAGCTCGACGCGATCATGTGGCCCCTGTTCGGCACCGTCGTGCCGTTCGAGGTGAGGCCGACCCAGGCGGTCGTCGGCACCTCGAACCCGAAGTGGACGGGGAGCTGCCTGGTGAAGGAGCTCGCCCCGATCAGCGGCAGCATCGGCGACGAGGCCACCCAGGGCGTCACCTTCCCCACCTCCGGCGCCGTCACCCGCGCGACCAGCTGATGGCGACCGACCCGCCGGTGGAAGTCAGCGTCGACACCGAGGGCCTGGACGCCCTGGTGCGCGCCCTTCGCGCCGAGGAGGACGGCAAGGAGCTCCGCAAGGAACTCGCCCGCAACATGAGGGACGCGCTGAAGCCCGCGGTGGCTGACGCCAAGGCGGCCGTCATGGCCGTCACGGCGAACTCCACCGCGTCCCCCGCGCTGCGGGCCGGCGTCGCCCGCAAGATCAGGCCCGAGGTGAAGCTGGGCGGGAAGTGGTCCGGCGCCCGGGTCAAGGCGAAGAAGACCCCCAACATCCGCGGCTTCGCGAACGCGGCCAAGAGGCTCCAGCAAGCCGCGGGCTGGCGGACCCAGTCCTGGGGACGCGGCTGGCGGGTGCAGCACGGCAAGGTCGACTGGTTCGACCGCGCGATGCAGCCCGTTGCCCCGCAGGCCCGCCGGGCCGTCCTGGACGCCATGGAATCGATGGCCCGCCGCATCCGCTCGCGGGCCGGTTAAGGAGACGTGCGTGTACCTGACGTACAAGCCGGAGGGCTCCGAGGAGCCCCGCCGCTGGAAGTACGAGCCGAAGAAGCTCATGAGCGCGGAGCGCGAAGCGATCGAGAAGCGCACCGACCGGAACTACGCCCAGTTCGTCGGCGACGTCCAGCAGGGCTCCAGCATCTGCCGCCGCGCGCTGCTCTGGGTGATGCTCAAGCGCGAGCACCCCGCGCTCCGCTTCGACGACGTGGACTTCGCGTGGGACGAGCTGGATTTCGAGTACTCGAAGGCCGAGCTGCAGGAGTTCCGCCGCGACGCCTCCGAGCAGGCCCCGAGCGGCCAGCGGGACGCGATCCTCGCCCAGCTCGACAAGGAGATCGCCGAGGCGTTCGAGGAGGACGAGGGAAAAGCCCCGCAGCCGAGCGCCGCTTCCGGCGCCTCGGCGACGCGTCGCACCTCCTCGGCGTCCGCCCGTGGGAGTGGCAGCGCCTGACGGTCGAGGAGGAGGAGTACCTCCTCGCCTGGCTCGACTCGTACGAGGAGCAGACCACCAAGGCCGCCGCCAGAACGAGGAGGTGAGACCGTGTCCGACACCAGCCTCGTGTTCAACCTCGTGGCCAGGGACAGGGCCACGGCCGCGCTCGGCAAGATGAAGGACAAGCTGGCCACCGCCGCGGCCGGCATCTCCGCGGCCGTCGCGGGCGCCCTCGGCAAGGGCATCGCGGATAACCTCGACATGTCGTCGAGCGCGGCCAAGCTCACCGCCCAGCTCGGCCTCGGCCCGGCCCAGGCCGCCGAGGCGTCGAAGGTCTCCGCGGCGGTCTACCGCGACGCCTGGGGCGAGAGCACCGCCGACGTCAACGAAGCGATCCGCGGCGTGTACCAGCAGATCGGCGACACCTCCACCGCCCAGGGAGGCCTGCAGGGCGTCACCACGAAGGCCATGGCCCTAGCGGAGACCATGGACCAGGACGTCGGCGGGGTAACCACCGCCGTCGGCCAGATGCTGAAGACCGGACTCGCCAAGAATGCGGACGAGGCATTCGACATTCTGACTCGTGGATTCCAGACCGGCGCCGACAAGGCCGGTGACCTGTTGGACACGATGAATGAATATGGAACGCAATTCAGGAAGGTCGGCCTCGACGGGGCGACCGCAACGGGCCTTATCAGCCAGGGCCTGAAGGCGGGCGCGCGCGACGCGGACCTGGTCGCGGACGCCGTCAAGGAATTCTCGATCAGGGCGATCGACGGCAGCCAGAGCACCGCCGACGGATTCAAGGCCGTGGGCTTGAACGCGAAGACCATGGCCTCCGAGATCGGGAAGGGCGGGCCGTCGGCCGCGGCCGCGCTCGACCTCACCCTCGACCGGCTGCGGGCCATGAAGGACCCGGTGGCACAGGCCGCCGCCGCGACCGCGCTGTTCGGAACCCAGTCCGAGGACCTGGGCAAGGCGCTCTTCGCCCTCGACCCGAGCTCGGCGGTGTCCGCACTCGGGCAGGTCGGCGGCGCGGCCGACCAGATGGCCAAGACCGTCCACGACACACCCGCCGCCGCGCTGGAGCAGTTCAAGCGAGACGTGCAGGTCAAGCTGGCCGACATCGGCGGGAAGTTCGTCCAGTTCGCGATGGACCACCAGTCGTTCATGCAGCCGATGGCGATCACGCTCGGCGCGATCGCCGGCGCGATCCTCCTGGTGCAGGGCGCCACGATGGCCTGGTCCGCAGCCCAGCAGGTGTGGAAGGGCATTCAGATGGCCTCCACCGCAGCCCAGTGGCTGTGGAACGCGGCCATGTCCGCCAACCCGATCGGGCTGATCATCATCGGTGTGGCCGCGCTGATCGCCGGGTTCGTCCTGCTCTACCAGAACAGCGAGACGTTCCGGGCGATCTGCACCGCGGCATTCAGCGGGGTATGGGCCCTGATCAAATTCGTCTGGGACTGGATCAGCAACAACTGGAAGCTACTGCTCGGCATCCTGACCGGGCCCATCGGTCTCGCTGTTTTCGCGATCACTCACTACTGGGACCAGATCAAGGCTGGGGCATCGTCGGTCTGGGACTGGATCAAGACCGCGGCGCGGGGAATCGGAAATGCCTTCTCGTTCGTCGGCCAGATGATCTGGGCCCCGTTCAAGTGGGCATTCAACATGGTCGCCTGGGGCTGGAACCACAGCGTCGGCGGGCTCGGGTTCACCGTCCCGGACTGGGTGCCCGGCGTTGGCGGCCGCAGCTTCCACATCCCGCACGTGCCGATGCTCGCCAAGGGCGGCCACATCACCGGCTCCGGCGACGTCATCGTCGGCGAGAACGGCCCCGAGCGGCTCTCCCTGCCGAGCGGCGCGACCGTCACCCCGCTATCCCGCGCCACGGGCGGCGGGGGCGGTGTCCTGCGGGTGGAGATCGCCGGGCCCGAGGAGATGCGCCGGCTGATCCGACTTGTCGTCCGCTCCGACGGCCGCGGCGACGCCGGCACTGCGTTCAACACCGGCTGACAGGAGGACACTGTGGCGTTCCCCCAGGACCCGATGAGCGTGGTCGTCGCCCTGAAGACCGGCACCACCTGGTCGGATATCAGCGGCGACGTCCTCGCCCGGGACGGCATCAGCATCGACCGCGGCCGCGCGGACGAGGGCTCACGCGCGGACCCGGGTAAGTGCCGCCTGAGCCTGGACAACACCGACGGCACGTACACCCGGCGCAACCCGCTCAGCCCGCTGTACGGCCTGATCGGCCGCAACACGCCGCTGCGGGTGTCGGTCCGGGCGGCGCACTACCTCGACGTCCCGGGGGCCGGCAACGCCTCGACCCCGGACACCGCCGCGCTCGACATCACCGGCGACCTGGACGCCCGGGTCGAGGCCACCTCGGACACCCTGTGGTGGCAGCCCACCCCGACGGAGATCCTCGGCAAGTACGAGAACGTCGTGGGCAACCAGAGGGCCTGGCGCCTGACCGTCGCCAGCGGCTACCTGCAGCTCGGCTGGTCCACCGACGGCACCGGCGCCGGCTTCACCAACGTCATCGCCACCGCGCCCGTGGCCGCGCCGCGCTCCGGCCGCCTCGCCGCCCGGGTCACCCTCGACGTCGACAACGGCGCGACCGGCAAGACCGTGACGTTCTACACCGCGCCGTCCATCGCGGGCCCGTGGACCCAAGTCGGCGCCCAGGTCGTCTCGGCCGGCACCACCAGCATCTTCAACTCCAGCGCGCCACTGCAGGTCGGGGCGACCGGAAACGGCGGTGTCGGCCGGCCCACCATGCGCGTGCATGCCGCCGAGGTCCGCAGCGGCATCGGCGGGACCGTGGTGGCCGCACCGGACTTCACCGCCCAGGCAGTCGGCGCCACCACCTGGGTCGACTCGGCGGGCCGGACCTGGACCGTCAACGTCCCCGCCACCATCACCGACCTGTGGCACCGGTTCTGCGGCGAGGTCTCCACCTGGCCGACCCGCTGGGACGTCTCGGGCAAGGACGTCTGGACGCCGATCGAGGCCGCCGGCATCCTGCGCCGCCTCGGCCAGGGCAAGACCCCGCTCCGCAGCCCCATGTTCCGGGAATTCTCGAGTCCGGCCCGCACCCACATCGTCGCCTACTGGCCCATGGAGGACGGCGAGTTCTCCACCGCGTTCGCCTCGGCCATCGCGGGTGCGGCCCCGCTGGCGATCAGCGGCACCGCCAAGCCCGCCTCCTATGCGGACTGGCTGCCCTCGGCGCCGATGCCGACCCTGGGCACCGCCACCGCCTCCGGCACGCTCCCCACCTACACCGCCACCGGCCAGACCGCCCTGCGCTTCTGGCTCCGCCCGCCCGCGGCCGGAGTCGCGACCGAGCAGCGGCTCATCACCCTGGCCGGCACCGGCACCGCCGCCCGCTGGACGCTGTCCCTCGCCCCCACCGGCCTGCGGCTGCGGGCGTTCAACACTCTCGGTGTGGCGCTGCTCGACACCGGCGTGGTCGGCTTCGCCGTCAACGGCGTCGACTCCAGCATCGTGCTGGAGCTCACCGAGTCCGCTGGCAGCGTCAACTGGCGCGTCCAGCGGCAGACGTTCACCCTGTACGGCGGCATCGATGAGGGCCAGACCACCGGCACGCTCGCGGCCGCGACCGTCGGCCAGATCACCGCGCTGGCCGTCGCCGAGGATCAGGCCCTGGGGGACACCGTCGTCGGCCACATCGCCGTCGCCGACGACCTCACCGCCTACACCAACACCGCCCAGGCCATGGGCGGCTGGGCGGGGGAGACCTCCCTCGACCGGCTGGTGCGGCTCTGCGCCGAGAACCAGATCGGGTTCACCTACACCGGCCAGGCCTCCGACACGATGCGGCTCGGCATCCAGCCCAGGGCGACCCTGCTGTCCGTCCTGGACGCCGCGGCCGCCGCCGACGGCGGGATCCTCGGCGAGCAGCTCGGCGACCTCGGCCTGACCTACGCCACCCGCACCAGCCTCTACAACGAGCCCGTAGCCCTGGCCCTGGACTACGCGTCGAACGGCGAGGTCGCGCCGAACCTGGAGCCCGTCGACGACGACCAGCACGTCTCCAACGACGTCGAGATCAAGCGCGACGGCGGATCCTCGGCGCGCGTCGACCTCGACATCGGGACGCTGTCCACCCTCGACCCGCCCGCGGGCGTCGGCCGGTACGAGGACAGCACCACCCTCGGCCTGTACCAGGACTCCCAGTGTGTGCACATCGCCGGGTGGAGGCTGCACCTGGGCACCGTCGACGAGGACCGGTACCCGAAGATCCGGGTGGACCTCGCGGCCGCCCCGCACCTGATCCCCGCGATCCTGGCCGCCCGCCTCGGCGACCGGGTCACCATCGCCCACCCGCCGGCCTGGCTGCCGCCCGGCACCATCGACCAGATGGCCCTCGGCTCCAGCGAGACCATCGGCCTGTGGGACTGGGACATCGAGTTCAACTGCGTGCCCTACAGCCCGTGGAAGGTCGCCGTGCTCGACGACGGCACCCTCGGCCGGCTCGACTCCGACGGCTCCACCCTCGCGGTCGCTGCCACCAGCGGTGCCACCGCGCTCACCGTCCAGACCACCAGCATGGACTCACAGCGGTGGACCACCGACCCGGCGGAGGTGCCGCTCGACCTGCTGATCGCCGGCGAGGTCGTCACCGCCACCGCGATCAACCACAGCGTGCGGGACAGCTTCGGCCGGACCGCGAGCAGCAGCTGGGGCTCGGCAGACTCCGGGCAGGCCTGGACGACCGGCGGCGGCTCCGCGTCCGACTACTCCGTGTCCGGCGGCACCGGCCGGCACGCCTGCAGCACCGTCAACGCCACCCGGCGCACCACCGCCGCCGCGCCGACCGCCGACCTGGAGCTGTACGCCACGGTCTCCAGCAGCGCGCTCGCCACCGGCGCCAGCCAGAACGCTTCCCTGATGGCCCGCCTGGTCGACGCCTCGAACTACTACTACTGCCGGTTCGAGATGACGACCACGCAGACCGTGATTCTCGCCCTGCGCAAGCTGGTGGCGGGCGTGGACACCCTGCTGACCAGTCTCACCGTGCCCGGCCTCGTCCACGCGGCGGGCACCCGGTACGCGATCCGCTGGCAGGTCTACGGCACCACCCTGCGCGCCCGCGCCTGGCTCGCCTCCGGTGTCGAGCCGACCGACTGGCACGTCACCGCGACGGACGCCTCGTTCACCGCGGCCGGTCAGGTCGGCTGCCGCTCGATCCTCACCACCGGCAACACGAACACGCTGCCGGTGACCATCGACTACGACGACTTCCGGGTGCCCAACCCTCAGGCGTTCACCGTCGCCCGGGCCGCCAACGGCATCATCAAGGCCCAGTCCGCCGGAGCCGACGTCCGCCTCGCCACCCCCATGATCCTCGCCCTGTAGGAGGCCCACGTGGTTATCGCAGTTCCCGCGCCGGTCACCCGGGCGGCCGGCAGCAGGGTGACGAGCGGCATCTGGCAGGCCGACATCACCGACCCGGTCACTTTCCTGACGAACCCGCCGGTGTTCCAGGGCTACCAGACGGCCGTGCAGTCGATCGGCAACTCCAGCTTCGTGCCGCTCGCCCTGGACACCGAGGCCGTCGACTCATACACCGGCCACTCGACGGTCACCAACAATAGCCGCTGGACCTGCCCGGCCGGCGGCGCCGGCTGGTACCTCGTGATCGGCTACTTCGGGTGCGCGGCCAACGGCACCGGCGTCCGGCTCACCCGGATCAACAAGAACGGCGCGACCCTTCCCCTGTCGCAGTCCGACCTGCCCACGCCCGGCGCCGCGGTCACCCTCGCCGGCATGGCCATCGCCCTGGTCCAGCTCGCCGTCGGCGACTACGTCGAGACATGCGGCTTCCAGACCAGCGGCGGCGCGCTCAACACCGTCCCGGGTGACAGCGGGATGGTCGTCCTCTTCTACCACGCCTGACAGGAGCGCTCTCGTGAGAACGCCCATCGCCCCCCTGCCGCTGTCCACGCCCCGGTGCGCGGCCTGCGGCGAGCCCGCCGCCGTCCAGTGGCGGCGTCGCAACGTCGAGGACCCGAACGCCACTGACGCCGTGTACGCCTGCGGCCCGCACGCCATCACCCTGGACGCCGCAGCCCTCGTCCACCAGGCCGACTGCCCGGCCCCCGACCCGGCCGTACTGCCCGAGTGCGGGTGCAGCCCGGAGCCGGCCCCGCCGCCGACCCCGGTCCCCGGCGCCGAGCCGACCACCGCCCTCCCGACCGGCTGGGTCGTCCCGACCGGCACCTGACCCACCCCCACACCCCAGCCCCGCGGCCGCCCGGCCCGGGGCTCCTGCATGCCCGGAGGAAGCCCGTGCCCGACCAGTTCCTTCCCGGCGCCGAGCGGCGCCAGCTCGACGACGCGCCGATGACCGGCGACGGCGGCACCCGCACCATCTGGCACATCACCTGGGACAAGAACGCCACTGCGGAGCGGCCCGCGGACCTCGTCTCCTTCGAGTCCCTCGCCAGCTACTTCTACGGCTCCGGCTCCGGCTCCGCGCCGCACCTGCTCTGGGACCCGTTCACCGGCCGGGTGATGCAGTTCTTCTCGGCGACGTCCCGCAGCAAGTCCGTGATCAACGCTCCGGGCGGCGTTGAGACGAACCGCAAGGGCAACGTCTGCATCCAGATCGAGAGCCTCTTCTTCCCGTACTGCCAGGTCAACGGCAAGGTCTACCCGACGCTCGCCGACACTCCCTGCATCGGTCTGGACCGGATCATGGCCTGGCTGCGGTCCTGGGGCGTGCCGGACGTCTGGCCGATGGGCGAGCCGACCTGGACGCCCCGCCGGGACGCCGCGGTCTGGGACCGGGCCAGCGGCCACTACGGCCACTCCCAGGTCCCGGAGAACGACCACAACGACCCGGGTCCGATGCCCAGCCTCTTCGGCACCGCGGCGCCCGTCCCGGCCCCGGCGCCGCCGGCCCGGTCGACCGGCCCGGCCTGGCCTGGCCGCTACCTGCGCGACCCCACCCGCGGCTCCGACGCCCGGATGTGGCAGCAGCGCATGCGGGAACGCGGCTGGCCCATCACCGTCGACGGCGTCTACGGCCCGCGCTCGGCCGCGATCTGCCGCACCTTCCAGCAGGAAAAGCACCTCGGCGCCGACGGCGTGGTTGGTCCCGCGACCTGGGCCACCACCTTCCGAACCGACAACGTCACCTGATCGGAGCTCACCATGCCCAGTAAGTTCGTTGTTGACGCGGCCGAGCGCATCGGCGCCACCGCGGCCGAGGCCGGCCTGGGCGCCGCCATCGTGGAACTCGGCGACCTGCCGTACTGGTGGATCGCCCTGCTGCTGCCAGCCCTGGCCGCCGGTAAGGCGGGCCTGGCCTCGTTCATCGGCCGGAAGGACACGGCAGCCGCACTGCCCGCGGCCGCAGACCCGGCGAGCCGCCAGTGATAGCTGAGCCCACCACCGGGGTCGTCGCGGTCGACCAAGCCGCAGCCTGGGCCGCGGCCCTCGCCGCGATCCTCGGCCTGCTCCTAGTCATCTGGCGGGCCGTGCGGAGGTCACTGGCCAAGCTGGAACAGTTCCTCGACGACTGGAACGGAACACCCGGCAGGCCGGGCGTCCCGGCCCGGCCCGGCATGGTCGAGCGCGTCGGCCGCATCGAAGGACTGCAGCGCCAACAGGGCGAACACCTCGACCGCATCGAGCACGAGCTGCACCCCAACAGCGGGTCGAGCCTTCGGGACGCGGTCGATAGCATCGGCCGGACCGTCGGCGCCACCCCCCGCGACCCCTGAGACCACGCCCCCCGCCCCGGCTCCGGCCGGCGGCGGGGGGCGGCTTTGGCGTTTTGCACCCTGACGTCTCGTCACTCGACGGTCGTAGACTCGGCTCACCACTCGACGGAGGGAGCACCGTGGAGACCGAGTTCACCTACGACATCCGGTACCGGCTCGACCCGAGCGCCGAGGTCCGGACCCGCCGGCTGACCCTCGCGGACCCCGACCCTCAGCCGGGCTACGGTCCGGCACTGGGCCATCTTCACCAGGCGCTCCGCAGGTCCGACCCAGTCGAGTTCGGTGACATGACCGACCCAGCCCAGCTCGCGATCCTGTCCGTGCGGCAGGTGGTCGAGGCCTAGAGCCGCCGGCGCGCGTCCTCCAGGCGGACCCGGTAGAAGGCTGCGTCCCGGGGGTACTCCTCGGCGAGCTCGTCCACGACCTGGGCGAGGGCGTCGGCTGCGGTCGCCCAGTCCCGCGCGGCGTGCGCGGCCTCGCCCATCAGCGCACGTGCCCGGGTCGGGCTGAGCCAGTAGAGCCAGCCGGGTCGCTCGCCCTCCTCCGGCGCGCGTAGTGCGTCCGTGTAGGCCTGCTCTGCCAGTATGCGGGCCCGGTCGCGCTCGCCGACGCAGGCGGCCGCCATGGCCTCTGTGTGGCGGGCGATCGAGGCCGCGGCGGGCGAGAGCTCGTGCGCGTACCACGAGGCGTCGGCCGCCGTCCTCAGCGCCCGTACTGGGTCCCCGGTCTGCAGCTGGTAGTAGCTGCGGACCCGGGTACACCAGGAGGCCATGTCGCGCGAGTGTGCGTCCATGGCCCAGCCTTGTGCGCAGTTGAGCCAGGCGAGTGCGGGGCCGAGGCGGCCCTCTCCGTGGGCGACCCAGGAGAGCCAGTGCGCGTGCTCGGCTGCCAGCAGTAGGAGCCGGTCGGCCGTCTCGCCCGAGCAGCCCGGAAGCAGGCGTGTGACGACGTCCAGCTGCTGCCGGACGACGGGCCACATGCCGACCCCAGACCCGGAGTCCTCCGCCCGTCGGTGTTCGGCCAGCACTCGGGCGATCCACTCAGCATCGCGGGTGTCGGGCCGGCCTCGGGCGTGCGCGCGAGCTACCCGCTCGGTCAGTTCTGGGTCGGGTGACCAGGCAATCTCTGTGGAGGTGGTGGGAAGGCCGAGGAGTTCGGGCGGCACGCGGAGTCCCTCTGTGATGCGTCGGATGACCGCCTGCTCCGTGATTCGCCGCCGCCCGCACTCGATCAGGGAGACGTGTGACTGCGGCATTCCGATGAGCAGGCCGAGCTCGGTCTGCGGGATCCCTCCGGCGGCGCGCCGGTAGTGCCGGAAGACCCCGGCCCAGTCCTCGCTCGCCCAGGCTGCCCGCAGACGCGGGTCAAGCCATGGTGCATCAGTGCGCATGAGTTGACGATACGTCAGGCGTATATGGCTGCGTATCGCATCCGGGCACTTCGGGGTCGATCCTCTACCCGTACGGATGATCCGTCCCGAGGAGGCTCCATGTCGTCACCCCCTGACCTCACCGAGGAGCAGCTGGCAGGCATCGCTTGCGTCGACTGCGCCGCGGCTGATGTGCCGTTGTTCGACGCGGGCACGATTCGGCGGGGCGGCGGCGGAGAACCGGTGCAAATCCTGCCGGTGATGCGCTGCCGGCCGTGCGAGCCGGTCGGCCAGGTGATCGTGATCGCCAGCAGCTCGGGGGCTGCACGGTGAGCGGAGAAGTCCGCGAGCGGGTGGACCTTCCGCGCGCGATCGAGATCCGGCTGGACCTGAGGGCCGGCCGCTACGTGTCCGCGGAGTGCCAGAACCTGGCGTGCTGGGGGTGCCCCGGGGGCATCTCGATACGGCCCGACAACGGACCGGGGCAGCGCATCCGCTGCACCTGCTCGCACGAGGGTTGTTCCTGTCGAGCCTGGTACGAGGCGAACGGGCCGGAGCGGAAGCCGCAATCGGCCGCCGTTCAGCCGTAGAAGAACCGCCAGGGTGCCACGCCGAGGGCATCGGCGATCGCTGTGAGATCGTCGACCGTGGCGGCGCGCTGGGCCCGTTCGTAGTGGCCTACGCTCTGCCGGTCCATCCCCGCGAGTTCGGCCAGGCGCTCCTGGCTGTAGCCGCGTTGGTGCCGCAGGAACCTGATCCGCTCTCCAACCAATGTTCGCTGTTCGAGTTGGCGAGTAGTCGGCTGGCGGGTAGACACCCAGAAGACCCAACCGCAGGCGATGCCGACAGTCTGCATACAATCGACGCCACTAAGGTGAACGCGCGTTCGACACCTTGGGCGTGACATCGGGGGGCCGATGAACCGGAGCAATCATGGAAGACCGCAACGAACCAGGCTGGTCCCTCGCCAGCGCCTTTGACCGCGTGGCGGCACTCGACGACCTCGGCGCGGCCGCCCAGGTCCTCGCTGATCTCCACCGCAGCGACGACGGATCAGAGGAGAACGCCCGCCGACGCCGCGAGGTCCACCTGATCGTGGGGCGCCTCTCGGCACGCCTCGCACGTCACCCCGAGGCGTGACGCCCCTACGGCCGCCCGGTTCGAACCTTGGCTTCCCGAGCCAGGGCGTACCCGAGGGCCACCGCGGAGTCCGCTCCGAGAGCCCGTCGCATGGCGGCGATCTCGCCCTGGACTGCTCGCTCGCTGAGGCCGACCGCGGTAGCGACGGCCGATTGCGAGGCCCCTGCTACCAAGTGGCGCGCGATCTCTCGCTGACGCTGGGTCAGGGCGGCTGGCTCCGGCTCCAGGCGCTGGACCGCACCAACGCGACCGCGCCAGACGCTGGCGCGGTCCCAATCCCTGTCGTGCATCGCAGCGACGTAGGCCACCAGGCCGGGGTCGTGGACTATCAGCGCGCGGATCGGCTCCTCACCAACGCCGACCCAGGGGGTCGTGTCTGGGAGGACCGCCACCCGGCGGTCGAGGATAACGGCCCTCATGAACGGCACGCTGGTCGTCCGAACATGCGCGCCGGCCTCGGTCACTTCGGTGCACCAGGCGGCAGTCGCCTGGTCGGTGCGGGCCGAGTCCTCGTACAGCGTGTGCAAGGTGACGCCGCGCCGGAGGGCGTCCAGGTCGCGCGACAGCGCGATCTTCAGCGTGGCCGCCGGACGTGCGCCGCCGGGCTGCGCCGCGATGATCTCCCGGGTGGTCTGGGCGACCAGCTCACTGATCCTGGCATTGATCAGCTCTACGCCGGCGAGGTGTTCGATGCCGCCATGCTCCGGCTCGGCCTGCGCCCGGTGCGCCTGGTAGGCGATTGCGAGGTCCTGCACGTGCTCGGGCAGGCGGGCGGTCCCCGTCATCGCCTCGGCGATCTGATGGAGCAGGGCGTCCCTGCGGCGGCCAGCCGCCTCGCTCGGAGGGAGCGGGATGTAGGCGCCCTCCGGGCCGTGCGGGTGGGGCACGATCAGCCCGAAGTCGAGGAGTTCCTGGAGGGCCTGGTCTCCGGGCTGAGCCTTGGCGCCGTACAGGATAGACAGGTAGAGCGTCCTGGCCGTAGGGCTGAGTTCCCATGATCGAGTCTGGCTGGTCAAGGTCGCCTCATTGCGGGTTCCCGCTGCGGGAATCCGCAGTCGTTTTCCCTTGATCCTCGCACACGCGAGGGCCAGACTGTTCGTGCCACCCCGGAATACCCGGTTCCGGTGGCGCCCACACCTGGAGGAACCTATGCGCCTGCGCGCGCTCGTCCTGGCTGCCTTCATGGCCGTGGCCGGCCTGGTCCTGTCCGTCCCGGCTGCCGAGCCCGCACTGGCGGACACCGGCTGGAACGCGCCCGTGGCCGATGAGATCGGCGACGGCGACTTCACCCTGATGGACACCGGCTGGAACTGACCAGCCGCCATCCCCCAGCCCACCGAGGGGTACGACCTGGTGCCACCCTCCCCGCACCCCTCGGCAGGAACGGCAGCATCCCCCGCCCGGGGTCCGGGCGGGGGATGCTGCGTTTCATGATCCTCTGGGCGATGAGTGGGCGATGATCTTGTTCATCGCCCTGCATCGCATTGCATCGCCCTGCATCGCTTGGAACGTCTCCCCTGGCCTCTCACCAGGGGAAACCCCCAATTGCCGAGGTGCTTAGGCGGCCTTCTTGGTCTCCCAGAAGATGCGGTCGATCTCGGCGATCAGGTCGAGCAGGGCCTGGCCGGTGGCCGGGTCCGTCGAGGCCTTGGCGGCCGAGGCGGCCTTGCCGGCCTTGTTGAACAGGTCGTGCAGCTGCGGGTAGGCCTCGAAGTGCGGGGCCTTGAAGTAGTCGGTGTGCAGCACGGAGAGGTGGTGCTTGACCAGCTCGGCGCGCTCCTCCTTGATGACGATGGCGCGCGCACGGAAGTGCGGGTCCTCGTTGGCCTGGTACTTCTCCTGAGTGGCCTTCACGGACTCGGCCTCGATGCGGGCCTGGGCCGGGTCGTACACGCCGCAGGGCAGGTCGCAGTGGGCGTGCGCGGTGGCTCGCGGAGCAAACAGACGAGAGAACATGGGAGTCCTTCCTTAGATCGTCTTCCCGCGAGCGAGATTACCCCGCCGCCGCGGCCGTTTCGCGGTTGGCCCGGTGGCCTAGGGCAAAAGAAGGAGCCGCAACCGGTCGATATCGGGCGGGCGCCGGGCGTGCCGCCATGCTGGAGACTGGACGGCGACACGGGCAGGGGAGAGGCGATGGCCGAGGAGCAGGAGCCGGACGGCGGCGGGCTGCTGCCGCTCGGGGTGATCGACGTGGCGGGCCCCTCGATGCGGCCCGTCCTGCAGGACGGGGACCGGGTGCTCGTCCGGTACGGCGCCCGGATCAGGCCGGGGGCGGTGGTGGTGGTCCGCCATCCGCTGCGGCAGGACCTGCTGGTGGTGAAGCGGGCGGTCGGCCGGCGCCCCGGCGGCTGGTGGCTGCTGTCGGACAACCCGCTGGTGACCTCGGACAGCCGGGAGTACGGGGCGGTGCCGGCCGAGCTGGTGCTCGGCCGGGTGCTGCTGCGGCTGCGGCCCCGCCCGGCCTGGCTGGCGCCGCCGCGGAGCGTGGAGCGGGTGCTGAACGGCGCCGTCCTGGGCCGCCTCCCGGCCGTGGCCGCCCGGTTCGGCGTGCACCGGCCGGTGGACGTCGAGCCGTAGCGGAGCGGCCCCGGACCGCGGGGCCTCAGTCGCGGGCGGCGAGGGCCGCGCGGGCGGCCTCCTCGCGCTTGCGGGCGCGGTAGGCGGCGACGTTGGCGCGGGTCGCGCAGCGGTCGGAGCAGTAGCGCCGCGAGCGGTTGGTCGAGGTGTCGAGGTAGGCGTTGCGGCAGGGCGCGGCCTGGCAGATGCCGAGCCGGTCGGCGCCGAGCTCGGTGAGGTGGATGGCCAGGCCCATGCAGGCCACGGCGGTGTAGTTGGCGGTGGCTGTGGCCGCGTTGTCGGCCAGGTGCAGGTGCCAGCGCGGCCGGCCGGCCTCGTCCAGGTAGTCGTGGCCGGAGACCAGCGGGCTGACGGGGTACTCGACCATCAGGCTGTTGAGCAGGTCGACGGCGCGGATCTCGTCGCCCTCGGCGGCGGCCTCGAAGACGCCGCGCAGCCGGGTGCGGACGGCCCGCAGCCGGGGCAGGTCGGCCTCGTCGGCGAGGGCGGCGGCCCGGCCGGACGTGCCGAAGAGGCCGCGGACGGCGTCCACCGAGGTGAGCGCGTCCCGGCCGCGCTCGGGCTCCTCGGTGTTCACCAGCCGGACTGCGTAGTCGGCGTACGAGGCGAGCTCCACGGATGGTCCTTCCAGGGCCGGTAACGGGCAAGCTGCCTCAAGGGTATTACCTGCGGGCCGGGGCGCGAAGACGCCCGCCACCCTCGGGGCGGCGGGCGTCCTGCGGAGCGGGTGTCAGAGCACCTTGGACAGGAACAGCTTGGTCCGCTCGTGCTGCGGGTTGGAGAGCACCTCGCGCGGGTCGCCGGACTCGACGACCACGCCGCCGTCCATGAAGACCAGCGCGTCGCCGACCTCGCGGGCGAAGCCCATCTCGTGGGTGACCACGACCATGGTCATGCCCTCCTCGGCGAGGCCGCGCATGACGTCGAGGACCTCGCCGACCAGCTCGGGGTCGAGCGCCGAGGTGGGCTCGTCGAACAGCATCAGCTTGGGCTGCATGGCGAGCGCACGGGCGATCGCGACGCGCTGCTGCTGGCCGCCGGAGAGCTGGGACGGGTAGCTGCCGGCCTTGACGGCCAGGCCGACCCGCTCCAGCAGGGCCATGCCGCGCTCCTTGGCGGCGGCCTTGGTCTCGCCCTTGACCTGCACCGGGGCCTCGATGACGTTCTCGAGCGCCGTCATGTGCGGGAAGAGGTTGAAGTGCTGGAAGACCATGCCGATGTCGCGGCGCTGGAGCGCGACCTCGCTGTCCTTCAGCTCGTAGAGCTTCTCGCCCTTCTGCCGGTAGCCCACCAGGTCGCCGTCGACGTAGAGCCGGCCGGCGTTGATCTTCTCCAGGTGGTTGATGCAGCGGAGGAAGGTGGACTTGCCGGACCCGGACGGGCCGACCAGCACGAACACCTCGCCCTGCTTGACCTCCAGGTCGATGCCCTTGAGCACCTCGACGAGGCCGTAGGACTTGTGGACGCGCTCCGCCCGGACCATCGCGCGGGTGGCGTCGGCGGGGGTCTTCTCAAGGTCGCTCACAGGTGACCGCCTCCTTCCAGACCCGGGACGACGTCGTGCGTGGTCGCCGGCTTGCGGCGGCCGGTGAACATGTTGCGGATGCGCTGCAGCGGGGTCGGCGGCAGGGTGCGGTTGGCGCCGCGGGCGTAGTGCCGCTCGATGTAGTACTGGCCGACCGTGAGGATCGAGGTCAGGACCAGGTACCAGATGCTGACCGCGATCAGGACCGGGATGGTCTGGAAGGTGCGGGAGAAGATGTTGTGGCCGGCCTGGTAGAGCTCCTCAAGGGCGATGACGCTCGCCAGCGAGGAGGTCTTCAGCATCGAGATGGTCTCGTTGCCGGTCGGCGGGATGATCACCCGCATCGCCTGCGGGAGGACGATCCGCTTCATGGTCTGGAACTGGCTCATGCCGAGGGCGTGCGCCGCCTCGGTCTGGCCCTCGCTGACGGACTGCAGGCCGCCGCGGACGATCTCGGCCATGTAGGCCGCCTCGTTCAGGCCGAGGCCCAGCAGCGCGGCGACGAAGACCGGGATCAGCGCGTTGGTCGAGCCCGAGACGAACTCGGGGCCGAACGGGATGCCGATCGAGAGCTTCGGCCAGATCGCGGCGAGGAAGTTCCAGAAGACCAGCTGGACCAGCACGGGGGTGCCGCGGAAGATCCAGATGTACACCCAGGCCACTCCGGAGAGCAGCGGGTTGGGCGACAGCCGCATCACCGCGAGGATGATGCCGCCGACCACGCCCATGACCATCGCCAGGGCGGTCAGTTCGAGGGTGACGAGCAGGCCGTGCAGGATCTGGTCGTTGAAGAGGGTGTCGCCGACGACCGACCACTGGAAGGCCGGGTTGGTCACCAGGGCGTGGATCAGCATCGCCGCGAGGATGGCGACGACGACAGCTCCGGCCCAGCGTCCGGGGTGGCGGACCGGGACGGCCTTGATGGTCTCAGGCCGTCCCGTCTTCACCGACCCCTGATCGATAGGGTTCACGATGAATAGCCTCGGGGGGTTGGTTGGAGAACGTCAGCTCTTGGCGGCGTTGACCTCGGACGTGGCGATCGCGCCCGCCGAGACACCCCACTTGTCGAGGATCTGCTTGTACGTGCCGTCGGCGATCAGGGACTGGACGGCGCCCTGGACGGCCTTGGTCAGCTCGGAGTTCTTGGCGACGACGATGCCGTAGGGGGCGCTGTCGTAGGTGTCGCCGATCTTCTCCAGCTGGCCGTTGGTCTGCTTCAGCGCGTAGTCGATGACCGGGGAGTCGGCCATCATGACCTGGTCGCGGCCGGCCACCAGGGCCTGGGTGACGTCCGTCTGCAGCGAGAACTTGTCGCCGTCGCCCGGGATCGGCTGCTTGCCGGCCTTGGCGCAGTCGGGGTTGCGGACGTCCTTGATCTCGTCGGCCTGGGTGGTGCCGGTCTGGACGGCGACCTTCTTGCCGCAGAGGTCCTTGGGGTCGATCTTGTCCGGGTTGCCCTTCTTCACGGCGATGGCGGAGCCGGCCGTGAAGTAGGTGATCATGTCGACCGTCTGCTCGCGCTCCTTGGTGTCCGTGAAGGAGCTCATGCCGAGCTGGTACTTCTTCGCGGCGATGCCCGGGATGATCGAGGTGAAGTCGGCGTTCTGGACGTCCGCCTGCAGCCCCAGCTTCGCGGCGATCGCCTTCGCCAGGTCGACGTCCATGCCGACGATGGCGCCCTTGTCGTCCTTGAACTCGTTGGGGGCGTAGGAGGCGTCGGTGGCGACGACCAGCTTGCCGCCGGACTTCACGTCCGCCGGGACGAGGGCGGCGAGCGACGGGTCGGCCGACGCGGCCTTGACGGAGCTCGTCGGGGTCGCGGCACCCGAGCCGGAGCCGCTCGACGACGAGCTGCAGGCGGTGAGGAACAGGGTGCCGGCCGCGAGGGCGGCGCCGGCCGCGACGAGGCGGGGGCGCAGGGTGCGAGCGGTCATGAGGGGGATCTCCTCCTGGGGGAGAGACGAGCGGAGCGCTACGCCGGGGGGTGGCGGTCGCCCGGCCGTCGGTCGCACTCCGTCGTGCGGCACCCGGCCGGCCGTTCACTTGTTCGAAAATTCAAGTCGTGCATGTCGCCACCCTCCGCCGAGGTGAGCGCACGTCGGACCGCCTCGCAGAGAGGGGCGCCTCCGGGGGGAGGCAGTGTTCGATCCGAGTTGGGTGGAATCCTGCCACTCACGGACGGTGAACGGGCCCCGATTCAGATCAAAATCGGATAACGAGGGGCCTTCTTGTCCGCTATCCGGACGAATTCCGACCTCCTGTCACCCTGCGTATAAGTATGCAGACTTGGTGGCGTCCGGCCGGGGAACCCGGCCGGAGCGTCCCGGCCTAGAACCCGCCGTTGACCACGGCGTTCTGTGCCGCACCGGCGGCCACGCCCCACTTCTGCAGGATGTTCTCGTAGGAGCCGTCCCGGATCATCTGGTTCAGCGCCTTCACCAGGACGTCGCGCAGTTCGGTGTTCTTCTTGTTCACGGCGATTCCGTAGGGTGACGGCTGGAGCTGCGCGCCGGCGATGTCGAACTTGGCGCCGTTCGGGCCGCCCTTCGCGGCGACGTACGCGGCCACCGGGTAGTCGTTCAGGTCGGCGTCGGCGCGGCCCGCGGCGAGTTCGGCGAGCGCCTCGGTGTCGTTGTCGAACAGCTTCACGGTCAGCGGCTTGTGTGCCCGGGCGCAGGCGCCGACCTGCCGCTCGACGATCGCGTCCTGGGTGGTGCCGCGCTGCAGCGCCACGGTGTGGCCGCACAGGTCGTCCAGCTTGGCGATCTTCTCCGGGTTGCCCTTGGGGACGAGCATCTGGGTGCCGGCGATGAAGTAGTCGACGAAGTCGACGCCCGGGTTCACCACCTTGCCGTTGTCGTCGGTGCCCTCGCGGCGCTGCCGGTTGTCGGTCATCGCGGACATCGCCAGGTCGAAGTCGCCGGCCTGCAGGCCCGGTATCAGCTTGTCGAACGCGGTGTCGGCGATCTCCACCTTCACGCCCAGCTGCTTGCCGAGCTCGGCCGCGATGTCCGGGTCGATGCCGACCGCGGAGCCGTCCGAGGCCTTGAACTCCACCGGCGCGTAGTTCAGGTCGGAGGCGATCTTCAGGACGCCCTTGGTGCGGATGCTCTCCGGCAGCCGGGCGTGCAGGTCGTCCTCACTGGGCTTGCCCGAGCCGGAGCTGCCGCACGCGGTCAGCAGCAGGGTTCCCGCGACGAGCGCAGCCCCCGCGGCGATGGTGCGGGCGGGGCGGGGCGCGAAGGCGTGCATGCGGTGGTCCTCCTGGGGGAGCGGTGGAGCGGTGGAGCAGGCGAGGGTGGCGCTGCTGGCTCGGAAGGTACCGTCCGCGAGCGGAACGGAAGCGTCCGGATGTCGGTGTGGGAAATGTGATCCTGCCATCCCGCCCTGCTGTCCGAGGTCGCGGGTATGTCAGAATCTGGTATCGGGTAACCCCCGACGAACGAAGGCAGACCGCCGGACCCGCTGCTCCCAATCGAGCGACGCGGATCCGGGGTGCGCAGGACCGGAAGTCGACGACGCCGACTCCGTAGCCGAGGCACCAGCCCCCCTCCGTGTCTGCGTTCACTCCTGCGGGTGCGTGTACCGTCCTTCCGCCGGCAGGTCCGGGTGATCGGATTCCATCGGGATCCGGGCGCTGTCAAGGGCCGCCGTGCGGTGAACGGAACACGGCGAGGACGAAAAGGCACAGGTGCGGTGCCTTTGTCCCACCTAGGCTCGCCGGTGTGTCACCGTCCGTCCCGATGCGGATGTGCCTGGGCACGACCGGACAGCACGCAGAACCCAAAACCCTCATTCGAGGGCGCCGCCCGACGGCCGCGCCCCGACCCCGGATTCCGGGTACGCCCCGCGTACCCGGCGTCGCCGTCCCCCGGGACGGCGTCCGCGGTGTCGATCGACCGTCGGTCCGAGCGTCCTCGCTGATCATTGACGAAGAGGTCAACGTGGCAGCGGAGATCATCCACCCCAACACCCAGGACACCGACGATCCGGTCGACGCCGTCTTCGCGCTCCACCGCGGCGGCAAGATGGAGGTCCGGGCCACGGTTCCGGTGCGCGACGCGGACGACCTGTCCCTCGCCTACACCCCCGGTGTCGCCCGGGTCTGCACCGCCATCGCCGAGCAGCCCGAACTGGTCAACGACTACACCTGGAAGTCCAACACCGTCGCCGTGGTCACCGACGGCACCGCCGTGCTGGGCCTCGGCGACATCGGCCCCGAGGCGTCGCTGCCCGTGATGGAGGGCAAGGCGATCCTCTTCAAGCAGTTCGGCGGCGTCGACGCCGTCCCGATCGCGCTGGCCTGCACCGGCGTGGACGAGATCGTCGAGACGGTCGTCCGGCTGGCCCCGTCCTTCGGCGGCGTCAACCTGGAGGACATCTCCGCCCCGCGCTGCTTCGAGATCGAGCGCCGGCTGCAGGACGCCCTGGACGTCCCGGTCTTCCACGACGACCAGCACGGCACCGCGATCGTCACCACCGCCGCGCTCTGGAACGCCGCCAAGGTGACCGGCCGCGAGGTCGGCGGCCTGCGCGCCGTCATCTCCGGCGCCGGCGCCGCCGGCATCGCCATCGCCAAGATGCTGCTCGCCGCCGGCATCGGCGACGTCGCCGTCTGCGACCGCCGCGGCGTGGTCCACCAGGGCCGCGAGGACCTCACCGACGTCAAGGCCGAGATCGCCGCCCTGACCAACCGGACCGGCCTCAAGGGCACGCTGGCCGACGCGCTCGCCGGCGCCGACGTCTTCATCGGCGTCTCCGGCGGCACCGTCCCGGAGGACGTCGTCGCCACCATGGCCGAGGGCTGCTTCGTCTTCGCGATGGCCAACCCGAACCCGGAGATCCACCCCGAGGTCGCGCACAAGTACGCGGCGGTCGTCGCCACCGGTCGCAGCGACTTCCCGAACCAGATCAACAACGTGCTGGCCTTCCCCGGCATCTTCGCCGGCGCCCTGCAGGTCCGCGCCACCCGGATCACCGAGGGCATGAAGCTCGCCGCCGCCCAGGCGCTCGCCGCCGTGGTCGCCGACGAGCTGACCCCGCAGAAGGTCATCCCGTCGCCGTTCGACGAGCGGGTCGCGCCGGCGGTGTCCAAGGCCGTCGCCGAGGCCGCCCGCGCCGAGGGCGTCGCCCGCGCCTGACGGCCCGTCGCCCGGGCGTACCACCCAGGGGGCGCGCGGAGGCAGTGCCTCCACGCGCCCCCGGTGCGTTCCTCCGGTAGCGCAGGTCACACGGTTGCACGGTACCGCCGCCCACCCCGCGCCGATATCGTCCGGACCATGTTCGCTGCCTACGCCGCCCGCATCGATCCGGACGACCCGCTGAGCGCACTGGAGTTGGGCGAACTCCCGGAGCCCGAGCCCCGCGAGGGCTGGAGCGTCGTCACCGTCAGGGCCGCCACCCTCAACCACCACGACCTCTGGTCGCTGCGCGGGGTCGGCCTGCCCGCCGAGCGCCTGCCGATGATCCTCGGCTGCGACGCCGCGGGCGTCGACGAGCACGGCAACGAGGTCGTCATCCACTCCGTCGTCGGCCAGAGCGGCCACGGGGTCGGCCCGGCCGAGCCGCGCTCCATCCTCACCGAGCGCTACCAGGGCACCTTCGCGACCAAGGTCGCCGTACCCACCTGGAACCTGCTGCCCAAGCCCGCCGAGCTCACCTTCGAGCAGGCCGCCTGCCTGCCCACCGCCTGGCTGACGGCCTACCGGATGCTCTTCACCAACGCCGGCGTCAAGCCCGGTGACACCGTCCTCGTGCAGGGGGCCGGCGGCGGGGTCTCCACCGCGCTGGTCGTCCTCGCCAAGGCCGCCGGCCTGCGGGTCTGGGTCACCGGACGGGACGAGGCCAAGCGCGCCCGCGCCGTGGAGCTCGGCGCCGACGCCGCCTTCGAGAGCGGCGCCCGGCTGCCCGAGCGGGTGGACGCCGTGATGGAGACGGTCGGCGCCGCCACCTGGTCGCACTCGGTGAAGTCGCTGCGCCCGGGCGGCACGATCGTGATCTCGGGTGCCACCTCGGGCCCGAACCCGAAGGCCGCCGAGCTGAACCGGATCTTCTTCCTGGAGCTCAAGGTGGTCGGCTCCACCATGGGCACCAAGGAGGAGCTGGCCGGCCTGCTCGCGCTCTGCGCCAACGCCGGGGTGCGGCCGGTCATCGACTCGGTGCTGCCGCTCGCCGAGGCCCGCGAGGGCTTCGCCCGGCTCGCCAAGGGCGACGTCTTCGGCAAGATCGTGCTGACGCCCTGACGCCCTGACGCCCTGACGCCCTGACGCCCTGACGCCCCGACTCGTTTGCCCCGACACGGCGGAGGCCCCGGCGGACCGCGGTCCGCCGGGGCCTCCGGCACGTGCCGGGCCGACCGGTCAGCCGAACATCCGCCGGGCCGCCGCCGTGAGCGTCGCCTGTGCGCGGGTCAGCTGATCGCCGGTCACCCCGCCGTCGCGGGCGGCGTCCCGGACGTGGTCGCGGAAGCGGTCGAGCAGCCGCTCCAGTTCGCGGGCCGGATCGGCGTCCGGGTCCGTCCGCGCCCAGCCGGGCAGCTCCTCGGTGGCGTCGCTCTCCGCCGCGTCCTCGTCGAGGTCGATCCGGGTGACCCGGACCTCCTCGGCCGGGGACGGGTGGCCCCAGCGGGCGGCGTCGGCCAGACCGCCGAGGCTGCGGGTGAGCTCGGCCAGGCCTTCGGCGAGGCCGGTGGACCACTCGCCGCGGGCGGTGTGCTCGCGGACCTGCTCCTCCACCCGCTTCTTGATCCGCAGCGCCTCCTGCTGGGCGGCGGTGCGGGCGGCCCGGGACTGCTCGCGCAGCCGGCGGGCCTCCTCCTCGGCGGCCTTCGCCTTGGCCTTGGCGGCGCGCTCCTGCTCCTTGGCGCGCTTGGCCTGCTCCTTGGCCTGGGACTTGAACCGCTCGTACTCCTCCTTGGCGCGCTGCCAGGCCTCCTTGTCGCCCCAGGGCCCGGACCACGGGTCGCCGCCGCCGGCGCTCTCCGGCCGGGGGGCCTTGCGGGCGGCGCCCCAGAGCTCCTCGCGGAGGTCCTTGGCGGTGTCCCGGACGTCCTCGCGGATCGCGCCGGCGAGGTGCGCCACCGAGTCCCGGATCTCCACCTCCAGCTCGGCGAGCTCGTCCTGACGGGCCGCCAGCTCGGCGCGGCCCGCGTCGGTGAGCCGGTAGACCTTGCGGCCACCCTCGGTGCTGTGGGTGACCAGGCCCTCCTTCTCCAGCTTGGCGAGCCGGGGGTAGACGGTGCCCGCGGAGGGCGCGTACAGGCCCTGGAAGCGCTCCTCCAGCAGGCGGATCACCTCGTAGCCGTGCCGCGGGGACTCGTCCAGCAGCTTGAGCAGGTAGAGCCGGAGCCGGCCGTGGCCGAAGACGGGGGACATCGCTCAGACCTCCTTGGTCAGGTCGGGGCCGCCCGGGCCGGCGGTGAGCTCCTTGGCGGGCGGTGCGTCCTCGTCCTCCGGCCGGTGCAGCACGGTGATCGCGCCGGAGACCGTGGTCACCTGGAGGCGGCCGGTGCCGCTGCCGAGCTGGCCGGAGAGCCGCTTGGCGCCCCAGCTGCCGGCCACGGTGAGCTCGGCGAAGGTGGAGGTGACGTCGCCGGTGGTGGTGCCCGCCTCGACCTTGGCGTCGGCCACCGAGGGCAGCCGGACGCCGACCGGGCCGCTCACCGTGGTGACGGTGATGTCGGTGGGCGTCTGGACGTCCAGGTCGAGGGTGACCGCGCCGCTGACGGTCTTGGCCTGCACCTTGTCGGCGGTGCCGGCGACCACGGTCAGCTGGCCGGACACCGTCTTGACCCGCAGCTCGCCGGAGACCGACTGGGCGTCCACGTCACCGGAGACGGTGTTGGCCTGGATCCGGCCGGAGAGCCCGACCAGGGTGGCGGCGCCGCTCGCGCCGTGCACCGCGACCGGCCCGGTGATGCCGGAGACCGTGGTGTCCGCGGAGGCGGAGCCGATCCGGACCTCGGTGCCGGCCGGCACGGCCAGCGAGACGACGGCGCGGCGCTTGCGGCGCAGCGAGGAGAGGAAGGCCTTCACCGACTGGACGGACTTCACCGTCTCGCTCAGCTCGTTCCAGTCGAAGTCCTTGTAGGCCACGGTGAGCACGCCGTCGGTGAGGTCGACGTTGAGGGGCTCGCCCTCCAGCTCGGTGACCTCCAGGCGGGCCGGGCCCTCGGCGGCCACCACGTTGACCGCACCGCTCATGATCCGTACGTGCAGGGCCTCGACGGGCTCGTCGATGGTGATCCTGTCGGGCTGTTCGACCGTCCACTCGCTCATGGTTCCCCGTCCTCCCGTTTCGCGATGTATATCGCGTCGACTGATAGACACGATATATCGCGAGGTGTCGAAGTCAACCCTGACCCGACCCGGACACCGGGACCCCGAGACGCCTGAGGGCCCGGAAGGCGGATGCCTTCCGGGCCCTCGTCGTGCGGGCGATCGCAGCGGTTCGCGGTGCTGCGGATCAGTCCTCGTCCTCGTCGTCGAGCCGGGCCAGCCAGGTGGCCAGCCGCTCGACCGGGATCTCGAAGTCCGGGTTGAGGTCGACGAACTCCCGCAGCCGCTCGGCCAGCCACTCGAAGGTGACCTCCTCGTCGCCGCGACGGCTCTCCAGCTCCTCGATGCCTCGGTCGGTGAAGTACACGCTGTGCTCCGGTCCGGTGGGGTGTGACCCGGTCAGGATAGTGCGCCGCCGATCAGCCGTTGCGACGGAAGTAGCTGATCGAGACCTTCGCCCGGGCGTTGCTGGTGCTGCCCTGCTCGACGGTCTTCACCACGACGATGCCGCCGTTCTCCCGGTTGCGCAGGCAGAACAGCCCGCCGACCGGCAGCGCGTCGTACTTCACGTCGGCGACCGGCTGCTGCTCGACGCCCGCCGCGCACTCGGCCGGGGTGAGGTGGTTCTCGGTGGTCAGGAAGGCGTCCGAGCCGCTCGACCAGTTGTAGTGGCCGTAACCCGGCTCCAGCGCCCAGGCCGGGCTGGTCGAGCCGGACACCACCTTGCCGGTCGTCAGGTCGAAGACGTAGGTGAGGTCCGGGCTGGAGAGCACCTGGTCGGTGTAGACCGCGGTGTACCCGCCGGCCGGCTTCCCGGTGGACCCGCCCTTGCCGCCCTGCGCGGTGCTCTGCCCGGAGCCCGGCGAGGCCTGGTCCTGCGAACCGCCGGCCGTCGCCTGCCCGGCCGTGCGGGCACCGCCCGCCTGCCCCGTCGGCGTGCCGCCGCCCCGACCGCCGTCGCCGCCGCTGCCGGAGGTCAGGGCCACGCCGACGGCCGTGCCCACCACCGCCGTGGCCGCGGCCACGACCAGCAGGGTCTTCCAGGAGACCCCCCGGCGGACGGGCCCGTCCGGACCGGGCCGGCCCGGCTGCGGGCCGGGCGCCACCGGCACGGCCGGGGCGCCGGCCGGCTGCGGTGGACCGAACGCCCCCGAGGGCGGCGGCACCGCACCGTCCGGCGCGGTCGGGTACTGCGGCATCGGCCGGTGCGCCTGCGGCACCGGGTACTGCGCCGCCGGGGGCTGCGGGGCGGCGGCCGGCGGGGCGCCGATCGACGGCGCGGTGGCCGGAACGGTCGGCATCGGCGGCGCGGCGGGCGGCACCGGCAGCGGCGTCGGCGGGGTGCGCGGCAGGTCGGAACGGCGGGTGATCTCGGTGTTCACCCGGTCGGGCAGCCAGTCGTCGGCGAACCGCAGCTGGCCGCCGACCGCCGGGTGGCTGCGGGCCGCCTCGATGACCTCGGCCGGCGTGGGCCGCTGCGCCGGGTCCTTCGCCAGGCATCGCGCCAGCAGCTCGCGCAGGCCGGCCGGGACGGCCGACAGGTCGGGCTCCTCGTGCACCACCCGGTAGAGCACCGCGGTGTCCGGGCCCTCGCCGAACGGCGGCGCGCCGCCCGCCGCGTACGCCGCCAGCGCGCCGAGCGCGAAGACGTCGGTGGCGGCGGTGACCGGTCCGCCCTGCGCCTGCTCGGGCGACATGAACGCGGGGGAGCCGATCCGGTACCCCGTCCCGGTGAGCGCGGTGGCGTCCGCGGCCCGGGCGATGCCGAAGTCGATCACCCGCGGGCCGTCCGAGGCGACCAGCACGTTGGCCGGCTTGAGGTCCCGGTGCACCACCTGGACGCTGTGGATCGCCTGCAGCGCCTCGGCGATGCCGCCGACCAGCAGCAGCACGGTGCGCGGCGGCAGTGCGCCGTGCTCGCGGATCACCTGCTGCAGCGAGGGGCCGGGCACGTAGGCGGTGACCAGCCAGGGCGCACCGGCGTCCGGGCCGGCGTCGATCACCTGGGCGGTGTAGAGGCCGTGGATGCGCTGGGCGTTGGCGACCTCCTGGGCGAAGCGCCGCCGGAACTCCCCGTCCTCGGCGAACTCCGCGCGCACCACCTTCAGCGCGACCGGCCGGCCTCCCGGGGTGTACGAGAGGTACACCCGGCCCATGCCGCCGGCGCCGAGCCGGGCGAAGACCCGGTAGCCGCCGACCTCCCTCGGGTCCTCGGGCTGCAGCGGCTGGAACACGGACGGCAGATCGTTGGACATGCGGCTCCCCCGACGGTGCGGTACGACGCGCCCTACCGTAGCGACCTGACGGCCCGGCACGTGAGCCGGGGCGCGGGCCCGTCCGGGGAAACGCCGGGGCCCGGCCCCGCCTGGACGGCGGGACCGGGCCCGGTGACGGTGTCAGCGACAGCGCGTCAGAGAGCGAACACCTCGTCGACGAGGGCCTGCTGCTCGGCCGCGTGGCGCTTGGCCGAGCCGACCGCGGGGGCCGAGGAGGCCGTCCGGGCGACGCGGCGCAGACGGGCGCCGTTGGCGTTGCGGCCGACGACCACCTGCAGGTGGTCGACCAGGTTCATCGCGATGAACGGCCAGGCACCCTGGTTGGCCGGCTCCTCCTGCGCCCAGACGAACTGGACGTCGTCGCCGTAGCGGGCCAGCTCCTCCTGGAGCTCGGCCACCGGCAGCGGGTAGAGCCGCTCGACCCGGACGAGGGCGGTGTCGGTGACGCCGCGCTCGGTGCGGGCCGCCTCCAGGTCGTAGTAGAACTTGCCGGAGGTGATGACGACCTTGCGCACCTGCGACGGGTCCACCGTGCTGTCCCCGATGACCGGCCGGAACGAGCCGGACAGGAACTCGGTCTGGGCCGAGGCCGCGGCCTTCAGACGCAGCATCGACTTCGGGGTGAAGACGACGAGCGGCTTGTGGTGCGGGTTGTGGGCCTGCCACCGGAGCAGGTGGAAGTAGTTCGACGGCGAGGTCGGCATGGCGACCGTCATGTTGTTCTGCGCGCAGAGCTGGAGGAAGCGCTCCGGGCGGGCGGACGAGTGGTCCGGGCCCTGGCCCTCGTAGCCGTGCGGCAGCAGCAGGACGACGCCGGAGTGCTGGCCCCACTTCTGCTCGGCGGAGGCGATGTACTCGTCGACCATGGTCTGGGCGCCGTTGACGAAGTCGCCGAACTGCGCCTCCCACATGACCAGCGCGTTGGGGCGGGTCAGCGAGTAGCCGTACTCGAAGCCCATCGCCGCGTACTCCGACAGCAGGCTGTCGTAGACGGTGAAGCGGGCCTGGTCCTCGGTCAGGTACAGCAGCGGGGTGTAGTCCTCGCCGCTGTTGCGGTCGATGAGGACGGCGTGGCGCTGGCCGAAGGTGCCGCGGCGGCTGTCCTGGCCGGCGAGGCGGACGGGGTGGCCCTCCATCAGCAGCGAGCCGATGGCCAGGGTCTCGCCCATCGCCCAGTCGATGGTGTTGTCCTCGACCGAGGCGGCGCGGCGCTGCAGCTGCGGCAGCAGGCGCGGGTGGACGGTCAGCCACTCCGGCAGGTTGACCTGCGAGGCGGCGATCCGCTTCACCATCTCCTCGGAGATGCCGGTCCGGATGGAGACCGGGAAGTCGGCGACCGGCTTGCCGTTGGTGGCCGGGGCCGGCGCGGTGGCCGCCTCGCGCACTTCGGCGAAGACCTTCTCCAGCTGGCCCTGGAAGTCCTGGAGCGCCTGCTCCGCCTCTTCCATGGTGATGTCGCCGCGGCCGATCAGGCCCTCGGTGTACAGCTTGCGGACCGAGCGCTTCTTGTCGATCAGGTCGTACATCAGCGGCTGGGTGAAGGACGGGTTGTCGGCTTCGTTGTGACCGCGGCGGCGGTAGCAGATGAGGTCGATGACGACGTCCTTGTGGAACTCCTGGCGGAATTCGAAGGCGAGCCGCGCGACGCGGACGACGGCCTCGGGGTCGTCGCCGTTCACGTGGAAGATCGGCGCCTCGATCATGCGGGCCACGTCGGTGCAGTACATCGACGAGCGCGAGGACGCCGGGGCGGCGGTGAAGCCGACCTGGTTGTTGACCACGAGGTGGATCGTGCCGCCGGTGCGGTAGCCCCGCAGCTGCGACATGTTCAGGGTCTCCGCGACGACGCCCTGGCCGGCGAAGGCCGCGTCGCCGTGGACCTGGATGGGGAGCACCGGGAAGGTGGTGCCGCCCTGGTCCAGGACGTCCTGCTTGGCGCGGACGATGCCCTCGACGACCGGGTCGACCGTCTCCAGGTGCGAGGGGTTCGCCGCGAGCGAGACCTTGATGGTCTCGCCGTCCAGGCCGGTGAAGGTGCCCTCGGCGCCCAGGTGGTACTTCACGTCGCCGGAGCCGTGCATCGACTTGGGGTCGAGGTTGCCCTCGAACTCGCCGAAGATCCGGGCGTACGGCTTGCCGACGATGTTCGCCAGCACGTTCAGGCGGCCGCGGTGGGCCATGCCGATGACGGCCTCGTCCAGGCGGTGCTCGGCGGCGGCGTCGATCGTCGCGTCGAGCAGCGGGATCAGGGACTCGCCGCCCTCCAGCGAGAAGCGCTTCTGCCCGACGTACTTGGTCTGCAGGAACGTTTCGAAGGCCTCGGCGGAGTTGAGGCGGCGCAGGATGCGCAGCTGCTCCTCGCGCTCGGGCTTGGTGTACGGCTTCTCCAGGCGCTCCTGCAGCCACTTGCGCTGCTTCGGGTCCTGGATGTGCATGTACTCGATGCCGACGGTGCGGCAGTAGGTGTTGCGCAGCAGGCCGAGGATGTCGCGGAGCTTCATCATCTTCTGGCCGCCGAAGCCGCCGACCGCGAACTCGCGCTCCAGGTCCCACAGGGTGAGGCCGTGCTGGACGACGTCCAGGTCGGGGTGCTTGCGCTGCTTGTACTCCAGCGGGTCGGTGTCGGCCATGAGGTGGCCGCGCACGCGGTACGCGTGGATGAGCTCCATGACGCGGGCGGTCTTGTTGACCTCGTCGTCGTGGGTGGCGGCGACGTCGGTCGCCCAGCGCACCGGCTCGTACGGGATGCGCAGCGACTCGAAGACCTCGTCGTAGAAGCCGTGCTCGCCCAGCAGGAGCTGGTGGATCGTGCGCAGGAACTCGCCCGACGCGGCGCCCTGGATGACGCGGTGGTCGTAGGTCGAGGTCAGCGTCATGATCTTGGAGACGCCGAGGCGCGCGAGGGTGTCGGGGGAGGAGCCCTGGAACTCGGCCGGGTACTCCATGGCGCCGACGCCGACGATGGTGCCCTGGTTCTGCATCAGGCGGGGCACGGAGTGCACGGTGCCGATGCCGCCGGGGTTGGTCAGCGAGACGGTGACCCCGGTGAAGTCGTCCATGGTCAGCTTGTTGGCGCGGGCGCGGCGGACGATGTCCTCGTAGGCCTGCCAGAAGCCGAAGAAGTCGAGGGTCTCGGCCTTCTTGATCGCCGCCACCACGAGCTGGCGGTCGCCGTTCGGCTTGACCAGGTCGATCGCCAGGCCGAGGTTCACGTGCTCCGGCTTGACCAGGTAGGCCTTGCCGTCCTCGACCTTGTAGCTGTGGTTCATGCCCGGCGAGGCCTTGACGGCCTGGACGAGGGCGTAACCGATCAGGTGCGTGAAGGAGACCTTGCCACCGCGGGCGCGCTGCAGGTGGTTGTTGATGACGATGCGGTTGTCGATCAGCAGCTTGGCCGGGACGGCACGCACCGACGTCGCGGTCGGCACCTCCAGCGAGGCGTCCATGTTCGAGGCGACGGCCTTCGCGGGGCCGCGCAGCTGGACGAGCTCGGTTCCCTGCGCGGCCGGCGCGGGCGCAGCCGGAGCGGCGGCCTTCGGCGCGGGCGGCGCGGCAGGGGCTGCTGCGAGCGGCGCGGCGGCCGGCTGGACCGGCGCGGCCGGTGCAGCGGGCGCGGCGGCGGGAGCAGCAGGAGCGGCAGGAGCAGCAACGGGGGTCGGCGCGGAGCCGACCTGGGTTGCGGCCTGGGTCACTGGAGTCACCTCGGTACCGGGCTTGTAGTCGGCGAAAAAGTCCCACCAGGCTCGGTCGACCGAGTTCGGGTCCTGGAGGTACTGCTGGTAGATCTCGTCGACGAGCCACTCATTGGGGCCGAAGCCAGTGGAGCTTGCCGAGCTGGGGGTTTCAGGGTGTGGCGACATCGGGGCAACCGCCCTCTTCCGCTTCCTTTTGGGATGGTGGACAGCGGGGATTAAGGCTACGCCTCCGACCAGTGATCGCGCAGTCCCCCCTGGCCAGGCGTCGCCCAGATCACAGTGAACGGCCGGAATCTGGCCTGTTGTGCGCGTTAGAAACCCGCGGGCGCGGGTACCTGGACACGTTCGGTCAGCTCCATTATCCCCACAAAATCAGACAATATGGACACTTAATGGTGGCGAGGGGCCGGTCCGATGTCGGACCGGCCCCGTTGTGTCCCAGTTGTGTGACAACGTTCGGGTACGGCGCGTCAGGCCGCGGGGAGGGGGGCCTCGCCGGGCAGCGTAACCTCGATCCGACAGCCCCGGTCCGTCTCGGCGACCCGGATCTCACCGCCGTGCAGGTCCACCGCCCAGCGGGCGATGGCGAGGCCGAGCCCGGTGCCGCCGTCGCTGCCCGGCCCCTGGGCCGTCGCGGTGCCGCTGCGGCCGAAGCGCTCGAACACCCGCGCACGGTCCTGCATCGGGATGCCCGGCCCCTGGTCCTCGACCTGCAGCAGCAGCGCACCGCTGTGCTCGCCCGGCCGGGCCCGCACGGTCACCGTGCCACCGGCGGGGGAGTGCTTGCAGGCGTTGTCGACGAGGTTGGCGACCACCTGGTGCAGCCGCTCCTCGTCGGCGACCGCGGTCAGGCCGTCCGGCCGGACGTCCAGGCTCAGCCGCACGTCGCCGCGGCGGCCGTAGGCGCCGCCCGCGGTCGCACCGTCCACCGTCACCCCGCGCAGCACGCCGTCCAGGAACGGCCGGACCTCGAAGGGACGGGTGTCCAGCGGCACCACGCCGTCGTCGAGCTTGGAGAGGTCCAGCAGGTGGGTGATCAGCCGGCCGAGCCGCTCGGTCTGCTCCAGGGCGGCGCCCAGCGTCTTGGGCTCGGGCTGGACGACGCCGTCCACCACGTTCTCCAGGACGGCGCGCAGCGCCGCGATGGGCGTGCGCAGCTCGTGCGAGACGTTGGCGATCAGCTCGCGGCGGTGCCGGTCGGCGGCCTCCAGATCGGCCGCCATGCGGTTGAAGGAGTCGGCGAGCTCGCCGATCTCGTCCCGGGAGGACGTGTCCACCCGGGTGCTGTAGTCGCCGCGGGCCATCGCCCGGGCCGCGGCGGTCATCACGCGCAGCGGCGCGGTCAGCCCGTGCGCGAGGAACTGCATGAACAGCAGCGACGCGATCATCGAGAAGATCATGATGATCCGGATCTGCGTCTCGGACCGGATCGCCACGACCACCATCCCGGTGGCCAGGCAGACGGAGACGATCACCAGCAGGGCGAGCTTGCCCTTGATGGACCGCACCGGGTCGAACGGTCGCATGTCGTCCCACACCCGGCGGGCGGCCCGGCCGGCCAGGCCGGGGCCGGGACGCTCGGCGGCGTCCCCTCTGCGTTGCTGTGGAAAGGTCATCGTGCCCCTGCGGTCGGAGCGGTGCATCGGCTGAAGGCATGGGCCCCCCGGCGGCCCAGCCCTCGGTGCACCGGCTCAGGAAAGGGGTGCCTCCAGGGCGTACCCGACGCCGTGCACCGTGCGGATCCAGCTGGCACCGATCTTCCGGCGCAGCGCCTTGACGTGGCTGTCGACCGTGCGGGTGCCCGAGGCGTCCGTCCAGTCCCAGACCTCCGCGAGCAGCTGCTCGCGGGTGAGCACCGCGCGCGGCTGCGCGGCGAGGCAGGCCAGCAGGTCGAACTCGGTCGGCGTCAGGTGGACGTCGCCCGAGCCGAGCCGCACCCGGCGCTGCACGTGGTCGATCTCCAGCTCGCCGAAGCGCAGCGAGCCCAGCGCAGGCGTCCGCGCGGCCTGCTGGGCGCGCTCGACGCGGCGCAGCAGCACGTTGACGCGGGCCGCCAGCTCGCGCATGGAGAACGGCTTGGTCATGTAGTCGTCCGCGCCGACGCCGAGGCCGACCAGCAGGTCCGTCTCGTCGTCCCGCGCGGTCAGCATGAGCACCGGCACCGGGCGCTGCGCCTGGATCCGGCGGCACACCTCCAGGCCGTCGAAGCCCGGCAGCATGATGTCGAGGACCACCAGGTCGGGCTGCCAGGTGTGGAAGCCGTCCACCGCGCCGGGGCCGTCGTGGGCCACGGCGACCTTGAAGCCCTCCGCGCCCAGGCGGGCCGCGATGGACTCGGCGATGGTGGGTTCGTCCTCCACCACCAGTACTCGCCGCTGCGTACCGACCGGGCTGCTGCCGGTTTCTTGCTGAATCTCTGTCACGGTCACGCCACCGCCCCCAGGGCTGCGGGCCGACACCTGTGGGGGTGGCGGCGCCGCGTCGTAGTCGTCTCGGTCCGTATGTGGGCTGTGCCCGGCCTGCCGCGTCGGCTGGGTGCCGTTCCGCCGTCGGCACCCTGCGCGGCGTGGATGCGCCGTGTGTGGTCCGCACACCCGACCCGCACTCCACGCAGAGTACGGACACCGGGGGCGTTCCGGCAGGTGGCCCGGACACATCCGGGCCACGGATCGATGCCGATCCCCGTCGGGACCGGGCACGGGGCGATACCTTACCGGGCGAAATTCGCAGTTGTAACGATCCGTATAGCCCCGAACCTGCAGGGCGACCCTTACTTTTGGGCCGCTCCTCCGTGAACGGAGGGCAGGTACGGACCAAGGCGTGCAGCCCTGGCGTCGAAGCTCAAGCATTCTTCACAGCTCTTCCCCAGCGGGCTCCCAGCCTGGGAACGTATCGTGGTCACGACAAGGGCCACCGGTGTCTCCGCGGGCACCGTCCGTGCGGATCTCCGCGCGCCCTCGACGCGTTGCACAGGGGGCGGGTGACGGCAGTCCGGCGGACGGAGGGCCCATGACGGCGAACGGTTCGGGCCGCGCGGCGGCACGCCGCGACCGGATCGCCGACCGGATGCGCGGTCCGCTCCGGGCGCTGCGCGGTGCGCTGCCCACTCCGCGCCGCAACCCCTTCGCGCTCGGCTACCTCGCCCTGCTGCTCGGCACCACCCTCTTCGCCCGGTTCGGCGACCCGCAGCTGGTGCACCGGCTGCAGGCGCTCTCCTCCACCGACGTTCACAACCTCGCGCACCACCCCGTGCTCGCCCTCGCGGCCAGCGGCCTCTGGGTGGCCGGCCCGGTGTGGACCCCTTATCTGTGGGCCTTCCTGCTGACCGTCGCCCCGCTGGAGCGCCGGGTCGGCGGCCGCCGGGCGGCCGGGGTCTTCGCCGCCGGGCACGTCGGCGCCACCCTGCTCTCCCAGGCCGTGGTGCTGGCCGCCGTCGCCGTCCGGGCGCTGCCCGTCGACGCCCTCGGCGACCTCGACATCGGCGTCAGCTACGGCGTCCTCGCCAGCCTCGGCGCCCTCGCCGGCGTGCTGCCCCCGGCCGCCCGCAACCTCGCCCTCGGCATCGCCGCCGTCCTCGTCGGCGAGCAGTTCCTCGACGGCGCCGACCTGGTCACCGGCATCGGCCACCCGGCCGCCCTGTTGATCGGCATCGCCCTCTGGCGCCCGCTGCGGCGCGGCCCCCGGCGTCCGCTCCGCCGCCGGACCGTCCCGGCCCCGCTGCCCGTCCGCGCCTGACCCGTTCCTTCCCGCCCCCGCCCCCGCCCCCGCCCCCGTCCGCGATCGCTCAGGGCGAACGACGCCGGGGGAACAACCGCGCCCCGCCAATCCTTAGTCAGGTCAGCTCAACTTCGCTGACTGGGGAGAGATCATGGCATCGACGTCCGCTCCGCTCACCCTGCCCGTGCTGCCGCTCGACGACGAGGTGGTGCTCCCGGGCATGGTCGTCCCGCTCGACCTGTCCGACGCCGAGGTCCGCGCCGCCGTCGAGGCCGCCCGGGCCGCGGCGGACGGCCCGGGCAAGCCCCAGGTGCTGCTGGTGCCACGGCTCGACGGCTCGTACGCCGCCGTCGGCACCCTGGCCACCGTCGAGCAGGTCGGCCGCCTCGCCGACGGCGACCCGGCCGCGCTGGTGCGCGCCGTGCGCCGGGTGCGCATCGGCGCCGGCACCACCGGCCCCGGCGCCGCCCTCTGGGTCGAGACCACGCCCTTCCGGGAGTCCTCCGAGGGCAACGCCGTCGCCGGCCGCGCCGCCGAGCTCGTCAAGGAGTACAAGGCGCTCTCCACCCAGTGGCTGCGCAAGCGCGGCGCCTGGCAGATCGTCGACCGGGTCGCCGCGATCGACGATGTCGGCGAGCTCGCCGACAACATCGGCTACGCGCCCTTCGCCACCGCCGAGCAGAAGCTCAAGGTGCTGCTGGAGGCCGACCGGCTCGCCCGCCTGGAGTACGCGCTGACCCTGCTGCGCGACCACCTCGCCGAGGAGGAGGTCAACGACACCATCCGCAAGGACGTGGAGGAGGGCGTCGCCAAGCAGCAGAAGGAGTTCCTGCTCCGCCGCCAGCTGGAGGCCGTCCGCAAGGAGCTCGCCGAGCTGAACGGCGAGTCCGCCTCCGAGGAGGACGACTACCGGGCCCGCGTCGAAGCGGCCGACCTGCCGGAGACGGTCCGCGAGGCCGCCCTCAAGGAGGTCGACAAGCTGGAGCGCTCCTCCGACCAGTCGCCCGAGGGCTCCTGGATCCGCACCTGGCTGGACACCGTCCTCGAACTGCCCTGGAACGAGCGGTCCACCGACTCCTACGACATCGCGGGCGCCCGCGCGGTGCTCGACGCCGACCACGCCGGCCTCGCCGACGTGAAGGACCGGATCGTCGAGTACCTGGCCGTCCGCAAGCGCCGCGCCGACCAGGGACTGGGGCAGATCGGCGGCCGCCGCGGCGGCGCGGTGCTCGCCCTCGTCGGCCCGCCCGGCGTCGGCAAGACCTCGCTGGGCGAGTCCGTCGCCCGGGCCATGGGCCGCTCCTTCGTCCGGGTCGCGCTCGGCGGCGTCCGCGACGAGGCCGAGATCCGCGGCCACCGGCGCACCTACGTCGGCGCGCTGCCCGGCCGCATCGTCCGCGCGATCAAGGAGGCCGGCTCGATGAACCCGGTCGTCCTGCTCGACGAGATCGACAAGGTCGGCTCCGACTACCGCGGCGACCCGGCCGCCGCCCTGCTCGAAGTCCTCGACCCGGCGCAGAACCACACCTTCCGCGACCACTACCTGGAGGTCGAGCTCGACCTCTCCGACGTGGTCTTCCTCGCCACCGCCAACGTGCTGGAGGCCGTCCCCGAGCCGCTGCTCGACCGGATGGAGCTCGTCCGGCTCGACGGCTACACCGAGGACGAGAAGGTCGTCATCGCCCGCGACCACCTGCTGCCCCGCCAGCTCGCGAAGGCCGGGCTGAAGGACGAGGAGGTGGCCGTCGACGAGGGCGCGCTGCGCAGGCTCGCCGGCGAGTACACCCGCGAGGCGGGCGTGCGGAACCTGGAGCGGTCGATCGCGCGCATCCTGCGCAAGGTCGCCGCGCAGAGCGAACTCGGCGAGCGCGAGCTGCCCGCCGCGATCGGCGCCGAGGACCTGCGCGGGCTGATCGGCCGGCCGCACCACACCCCCGAGTCCGCCCAGGAGCCCGCCGAGCGGCGCACCGCCGTCCCCGGAGTCGCCACCGGGCTGGCCGTCACCGGTGCGGGCGGCGACGTCCTCTACATCGAGGCTTCGCTCGCCGACGCCGAGACCGGCTCCACCGGGCTCACCCTGACCGGGCAGCTCGGCGACGTGATGAAGGAGTCCGCGCACATCGCGCTCTCCTACCTCCGCTCGCGCGGCGCCGAGCTCGAACTGCCCGTCACCGGGCTGCGGGACCGCGGCATCCACCTGCACGTCCCGGCCGGCGCCGTCCCCAAGGACGGTCCGAGCGCCGGCATCACCATGACCACCGCCCTCGCCTCGCTGCTCTCCGGGCGCAAGGTCCGCACCGACGTGGCGATGACCGGCGAGGTGTCGCTCACCGGCCGGGTGCTGCCGATCGGCGGCGTCAAGCAGAAGCTGCTGGCCGCCGACCGGGCCGGGGTCGGCACGGTGATCATCCCGCGGCGCAACGAGGCCGACCTGGACGACGTGCCCGCCGAGGTGCTGGAGCGGCTCACCGTGCACGCCGTCGCCGACGTCCGCGAGGTGCTGGCGCTGGCCCTGGAGCCGGCCGAGGTGCTGGTCGCGGCCTGAGACGCGGCGGGAACGGGGCGCGGGGTGCCGTCCGGCACCCCGCGCCCCCGCCGTTACCTCGTGCGGACGCCACGAGTGCACCGCGGAAACCGCGGCGTGCGAGACTGCCGGAATGCCGTCCCCTACGCAACGCGCGTTGGCCCGAGTCCCGGAGCGGTACCGGCCGTTCCTGGTGCAGCACCGCAAGCTGGTGAAGTTCCTGCTGGTGGGCGGTACCTGCTTCGTGCTGACCACCGTCGTCGACCTCGGGCTGAAGTTCACCGTGCTGCAGCACAAGCCGGTGGTCGCGCTGACGGTCGCGACGGTGATCGCGACCCTGGTGTCCTACGTGCTCAACCGCCAGTGGTCGTTCCGGGCGAACGGCCGGCAGCGCGAGGCGATCCTCTTCTTCGTGGTCAGTGCACTCGCGGTGGCCGTCAACGACCTGCCGCTGATCTTCTCCCGGTACGTCCTGGACCTCCGCGAGCCGGACGTCACCGCGGTCACCCAGGAGGTCGCCGACTTCCTCAGCGGCATGATCGTCGGCACCTTCCTGGCCATGATCTTCCGCTTCTGGGCGATGAACCGCTGGGTCTTCACCCGCACCCGGCCGCACCCCTCCCCGGAGGACCTCGAACCCGAACGGGTCTGAGGCCCCGGGCGGGCGGTGGCGGACACCGCCCACCCGGGGACCGGGAGCCGGGCGGGCAGCTCAGCGGACGCCGAGCAGGTGCTCCATCGCGAGCTGGTCGAGCTGCTCGAAGGCCATGCCCCGGGCGGCCGCCGCGTCCACGTCGAACTCCTCGAACGCACCGCGGTCCGCGAGCAGCGCCGCGAGGCCGTCCCCGGCGGTCGGCCGGGCGAGCTCGTCCAGACGGGACGCCCGCAGGGCCTCCTGCACCGCCGGGTCGGCCCGGAACGCCAGCGCCTTCTCCCTGAGCATCAGGTAGTTGCTCATGCAGGCGGCGGCCGAGGCCCACACGCCCTCGAAGTCCTCGGTGCGCGGCGGCTTGAAGTCGAAGTGCCGCGGGCCGTCGTAGCCCGCCGACTCCAGCAGGTCCACCAGCCAGAACGCGCTGCGCAGGTCGCCGGCGCCGAAGCGCAGGTCCTGGTCGTACTTGATGCCGGACTGGCCGTTCAGGTCGATGTGGAAGAGCTTGCCGTGCCACAGCGCCTGGGCGATGCCGTGCGCGAAGTTCAGCCCGGCCATCTGCTCGTGGCCGACCTCCGGGTTGAGGCCGACCCGCTCGGGGCGCTCCAGGCTCCCGATGAAGGCGAGGGCGTGGCCGACGGTCGGCAGCAGGATGTCGCCGCGGGGCTCGTTCGGCTTGGGCTCGATCGCGAAGCGCAGGTCGTAGCCCTGCTCCTCGACGTACTCGCCGAGCAGGTCGAAGGCCTCCTTCAGGCGGTCCAGCGCGACCCGGACGTCCTTCGCGGCGCCGTGCTCGGCGCCCTCGCGGCCGCCCCAGGCGACGTAGGTGGTGGCGCCGAGCTCCGCCGCGAGGTCGATGTTGCGGATCGTCTTGCGCAGCGCGTAGCGGCGGACGTCCCGGTCGTTGGCGGTGAAGGCGCCGTCCTTGAAGACCGGGTGGGTGAACAGGTTGGTGGTGGCCATCGGGACCTTCAGGCCGGTGGCGTCCAGGGCCGTCCGGAAGCGCTTGACGATCGCGTCGCGCTCCGCGTCCGAGGAGCCGAACGGGATCAGGTCGTCGTCGTGGAAGGTCACGCCGTGCGCGCCCAGCTCGGCCAGCCGGTGCACCGTCTCCACAGGGTCGAGGGCCGGGCGGGTGGCGTCGCCGAAGGGGTCGCGGCCCTGCCAGCCGACGGTCCACAGGCCGAAGGTGAACTTGTCCGCGGGGGTGGGGGTGGGCATGACGGAACTCCAGGGGGTCTATTCGTCAGGGCAGAAAACAAACTAATATCCCCAGGCACGGAAGGGAAGTCCCGGCGCGGCCGACGGAGAGGAAGTCATGGCAGGGATCGTCATCGGGGTGGACAGCTCCACCCAGTCCACCAAGGCGCTCGCGGTGGACACCGCGACCGGCGAGGTGCTCGGCGAGGGCCGGGCGGCGCACACCGTCAGCGGCAGCGGCGGCGCCCGGGAGAGCGACCCGCGGCAGTGGTGGCAGGCGCTGCAGGACGCGATCGCCGGCACCGGCTGCGCCGGCCGCGCCGAGGCCGTCGCGATCGGCGGGCAGCAGCACGGGCTGGTCGCCCTCGACGCCGACGGCGTCCCCGTGCACCCCGCGCTGCTCTGGAACGACACCCGCTCGGCCGACCGGGCCGCCGCGCTGGTCGAGGAACTCGGCCGGGACGCCTGGGCCCGGCGCACCGGCAGCGTCCCCAACGCCTCGTTCACCGTCACCAAGTGGGCCTGGCTGCGCGAGCGCGGCCTCACCGGCCGGGTCGCCGCCGTCCGGCTGCCGCACGAGTACCTCACCGAACGGCTCACCGGCCGGCCCGCCGCCGAACGCAGCGACGCCTCCGGCACCGGCTGGTGGGGCGAGCACGGCTGGGACACCGGCATCCTCGACCTCGTCGGCCTCGACCCGGAGCTGCTGCCGCCGCTCGCCGGACCCGGCACCGCGGCCGGCGAGACCGTCGGCCCCTTCGGCGGACTGCGCCCCGGCATCCCCGTCGCCCTCGGCGCCGGCGACAACGCGGCCGCCGCCCTCGGACTCGGCCTCGGCGGCGGCACCGGCGCCGCGTACGGGCAGCCCGCCCTCTCGCTCGGTACCTCCGGCACCGTCTACGCGGTCACCCGCGGCCGGCCCGCCGACCCCACCGGCACGGTGGCCGGCTTCGCCGCCGCCCACGGCGACTGGCTGCCGCTCGCCTGCACCCTCAACTGCACCCTCGCCGTCGACCGCTTCGCCACCCTGCTCGGCCGCGACCGGCAGGCCGTCGAAGCCGGCGGCGAGGCCGTCGTCCTGCCCTTCCTCGACGGCGAACGCACCCCCGCCCTGCCGCACGCCGCCGGCCTCGTCCACGGCCTGCGCCACGACACCACCCCCGGCCAGCTGCTCCAGGCCGCCTACGACGGCGCCGCGTACGCCCTGCTCGCCGCCCTCGACCTGGTGCTCGCCGCCGGCGACGAGGCCGCGGGCGACGCACCGCTGCTGCTCATCGGCGGCGGGGCCCGCGGCCGCGCCTGGCAGGACACCGTCCGCCGGCTCTCCGGCCGGGCCGTCCAGCTGCCCGCCGCCGGCGAACTCGTCGCCCTCGGCGCCGCCGCCCAGGCCGCCGGCCTGCTCACCGGCGAACACCCCGCCGAGGTCGCCCGCCGCTGGGGCACCGCCGCCGGACCCGTCCTCGACCCGGTCGAGAAGGACGAGGCCGCGGCCGCCCGGATCGCCGCCGTGCTCGCCGCCGGCGCCCCGCTGCTCGGCGCCGGCCCCGCCGTCTGACACCGCACGGCGACACCGCACGGCGACACCGCACCGGGGCCCGCGGCCATCCGCCGGAGCGGGCCCCGGTGCAGGTCGGTGCGGACGGCGGCCGGTACCGTTCGCGCGGCCCGAGTGCCGCGCGAACGGGACGGGCGCACGCGGATACCCTGCAACCGGTCGACCGGGTGTTCGGCCGTCGAACGAGAGGTGACGGGGAGATGAGGGACACGGACGCCAGACGGGCCCGGCCCGCGAGTCAGCAGGGCATGCGCCGGGCCAACCTGGCCCTCGTCCTCGGCGAATTCGCGGCCGGACCACGCTCCCGCGCCGAGGTCGCCGCCACCACCGGCCTCACCCGGGCGGCCGTCTCCTCCCTGGTCGACGAACTCACCACCGCCGGCCTCCTCGCCGAATGCGGCCCCGCCGTCCCCAGCGGCAAGGTCGGCCGGCCCGGCACCGCCCTCGCCCTCGACCCGCAGGGCCCCGCCGGCCTCGGCGGCGAGATCGGCGTCGAACACCTCGCCGCCTGCGTCGTCGACCTCCGCGGCGAGGTCCGCGGCTGGCTGCGCCAGGACGTCACCAACCGCGACCGCCCCGCCGACGCCGTCCTGCGCGACCTCGCCGTGCTGCTCCGCGAGGTCGCCGGCTCCTGCGGCCTCGCCCCGGCCGGCCTCGCCGTCGCCGTCCCCGGCCTGGTCGGCGCCGCCGAAGGCATCGTGGAACGCGCCCCCAACCTCGGCTGGTCCGACCTGCCGCTCGCCGCCGAACTGCGCCGCGCCCTGCGCGAGGCCGACGCCCACCCCCTCGCCGACCTGCCCATCGACGTCGACAACGAGGCCAACCTCGGCGGCCTCGCCGAACTCTGGCTCGGCGAAGGCCCCGACGACTTCCTCCACCTCTCCGCCGAGGCCGGCATCGGCGCCGCCCTCGTGGTGGACGGCCGGCTGCTGCGCGGTGCCCGCGGCTACGCCGGCGAACTCGGCCACGTCCCCGTCCACCCCGACGGGCCCGCCTGCCCGTGCGGCGCCCGTGGCTGCCTGGAGCAGTACGCCGGCGAGGCCGCCGTGCTCCGCGCCGCAGGGCTCGCCGACACCGGGGGCGACTGGGTCGCCCTGCTCGCCCGCAGGGCCGCGGACGGGGACCCGGCCGTCCGTGCCGCACTGGAGGCCGCCGGTTCGGCGCTCGGCGTGGCCGCGGCCGGGGCGGTCAACCTGCTCGACCCTGCAGCGCTCGTGCTCGGCGGCGGCTACGCGGAGCTGGCCGAGTGGCTGCTCCCCGCGATGCGGACCGAGCTCGCCGGCCGGGTGACCGTCCGGGCCTGGGCCGACGACTGGCTGACGGCCTCGCGGCTGGGGCGGCGGGGGCCGCTGCTCGGAGCGGGGATCGGGGTCGTCCGCGCGGTCGTCGCCGACCCGGGCCGCTTCGCCGCCGCAGAGGGCTGACGGCAACGCCCCTGATTCGGGTTCGCCGCACCGCTAGAGGGCCGCCGGCGTCCGGGTCTCGGTGGTGCGGTCGGCGGTGAGGAGGGTGATGGCGACGCCGGCGACGGCCCAGGCGGCGAGGACGAGGAAGGGCGGGGTGAGGACGGAGCCGCCGAGGTAGACGATGGAGCGGGCGGCGTCGGTGCCCACGCCGTTCGGGATCCAGGAGCCGATCGCCCGCCAGAAGGGCGGCAGCAGCGGCGGCGGATAGACCCCGCCCGCGCTCGGGTTGCCGAGCACCACGAAGATCAGCACGGCGATGCCGATCCCGACCACCCCGAACAGGCACTGCATCGCCATGGTGAAGGCCCCCACGGCGAAGACCACCAGCGTGCCGAGTCCCCAGAGCGGCAGGATCGGGCCGGGCAGGGCGTCCAGGACAGGCCCGGTGGTCAGTGCGCCGCCGAGGCCGGCCGCGACGGAGTAGAGGAGGAGCGTGCCGAGCCGAAGCAGGGCCCGGTCGGTGTTGGCGGGCCGGGAGCCCGCGCTGATGCCGAGGATCGAGGCCACCAGGTAGCCGCCGACGCACCAGCCGACCACCAGGTAGAAGGAGGAGAGGCCCTCGGCGTCGCCCGGCGCGAGCGGCACGACGTCCTCGGTGCCGAGGGTCCGCTGCTGGGCGGACTCCAGCGAGCCGACGATCCGTTCGGCGGCGGTCGCCGCGGCGGGCCCGCGGGCGGTGGCCACCAGCAGGGTGTCCCGGCTGGTGGTGGGGTCGATCAGCCAGGCGGCGTACACCTTCTGGTCCTTGATCAGCTGGACGGCGCTCGCCCGGTCCTCCGCCGTGCTGGGCCGGACGGCCTCGTCCGGGACGTCGTGCAGGGCCGAGGTGCCCTGGAGGACGGCCTGCGCGGGCCCGACCACGGCGATGGAGAGCTGATGGGGGGTCGGGTCGTGGAGCGCACCGACGTAGCTGGCGGTGAAGCCGAGTTGGAGCAGCAGCACCCCGAGCACCAGCAGGAAGGCCCGCGGGGTGACCGCGTCCTTGACCTCGGCGAGGAATCCGGGGCGCGGGCCGGCCATCGACCGCCTCCTTGGGGGCGAGGGAGCAAAAGGCGTGAAACGGATGCTTCATAACATGAAGCAGTTGTTCGGGGGTGGAGGCGCGGCCTACGGGATACTGACGCCATGAATGACCAGGAGTCGGCCGACCAGGCGTTCCGCGCGGTCGAGCGGGAGGTGGCACTGCTCTTCCGTCGCGGGCGGACGCGTGCCGCGGAGATGGCCCGGCGGGTGCATCCGGAGCTGGAGGCCGCGGCGTACGTGATGCTCGCGTACGTGGAGGAGTCGGGCCGGGTGCGGCTGACCGACATCGGCCTGCACTTCGGGATCGGCAAGGCCTCGATCAGCCGGCAGGTCAAGCACCTGGAGGCGCTCGGGCTGCTGCGCCGCGAGGTCGACCCGCTGGACCGCCGCTCCTCGCTGCTCTCGCTCACCGAGGACGGCGCCGCCCGCTACCTGCGCGCCCGGGACGCCCGGATGGAGCGCTTCCGCGAGCTGATGTCGGCCTGGGCCGAGGAGGACGTGGAGCGCTTCGCCGATCTGCTGCGCCGTTTCAACGAGCTGGCCGCCGAGTCCATGCGGGCCGAGGAGTCCGCGCCGGCCTGACCCCTCTCGCCCGGTCCCGTCCAGCCTCCTTCCGGTCCCTTGCGGCCCCCTTCCGGGTGCCGCCCGGCCCGCCGTCGCCACGGCCGGGCCGGGCTTTGCTTGCGCTTGAAGAAAGTTGCCTAACTCAACCATCGCCCTTACGGTTGCTTTAGGCAACGAAAATTCACGCTGAAGGACCTCCATGACTCCGACGACCCCCATGACGCACCGGCAAGTCCTGGAAGCGCTGTCAGGCCTCCTGCTGGGCCTCTTCGTGGCCGTGCTCTCCTCGACCGTCGTCTCCAACGCCCTGCCCACGATCCTCACCGACCTGCACGGCGGCGAGTCCGCCTACACCTGGGTGATCACCGCCACCCTGCTGTCGCTGACCGCGTCCACCCCCATCTGGGGCAAGCTCTCCGACCTGGTCAGCAAGAAGCTGCTGGTGCAGATCGCCCTGGTGATCTACATCCTGTCCTCCGCCCTGGCCGGCCTCTCGCAGAACACCGGCGAGCTGATCGCCTGCCGCGTGCTGCAGGGCATCGGCGCCGGCGGTGTCACGGCACTCGCCCAGATCTGCCTCGCCGCGATGGTCACGCCCCGCGAGCGCGGCCGCTACAGCGGCTACTTCGGCGCGGTCTTCGCCCTGGCGACCATCGGCGGCCCGCTGATCGGCGGCGTCATCGTGGACACCGACTGGCTGGGCTGGCGCTGGTGCTTCTACGTCGGCATCCCGTTCTCGCTGCTGGCCATCGTCGTCCTGCAGCGCACCCTGCGGCTGCCCGTCGCCCCGCGGCGCAAGGCCCGGATCGACTACCTCGGCGCCCTGCTCGTCACCGCCGCGGCCAGCCTGCTGATGATCTGGGTCAGCCTGGCCGGCAAGAACTACGACTGGGTGTCCTGGCAGTCCGCCGCGATGCTCGCCGGCGCCGCCGTGCTCGCCGTGCTCTTCGTCGCCGCCGAGCGCCGCGCCGCCGAACCGGTCATCCCGCTCCACCTCTTCCGCCACCGCACGGTGACGCTCTCCGCGGTCGCCAGCGTCCTGGTCGGCGTCGGCATGTACGGCGCCACCACCTTCCTCAGCCAGTACTTCCAGCTGGCCAAGGAGAAGTCGCCCACCATGGCCGGCCTGCTCACCCTGCCGATGATCCTCGGCCTCGCCGTCTCCTCCACCGTCGCCGGCAAGCTGATCACCCGCTACGGCCGCTGGAAGGGCTACCTGGTCGCCGGCACCCTGCTGCTCGCCGTCGGCTTCGGCCTGCTCGGCACCGCCCGCGCCGACACCGCGTACGGGCTGCTCGCCCTCTACATGGCGGTGGCCGGCGTCGGCCTCGGCCTGACCATGCAGAACCTCGTCCTCGCCGTGCAGAACACGGTGCCGCGCGAGGAGCTCGGCTCGGCCAGCTCCGTCGTCACCTTCTTCCGCACCATGGGCGGCGCGATCGGCGTCTCCGCACTGGGCGCCCTGATGGCCGACCGGGTGGCGCGCTACCTCGCCGAGAACCTCGCCCGGGCGGGCGTCCGCCCGACCGGCAGCGCCCTCGGCGGCGGCGAGATCCCCGACCTGCACCGGCTGCCCGCCCCGATCGTCCCGCTGGTGACGGACGCCTTCGGCCACGGCGTCGGCGTCGTCTTCCTGCTGGCCGCGCCGTTCGCGCTGCTGGCCTTCCTGGTCGTGCTGTTCATCCGGGAGACCCCGCTGCGCACCACCATGGACGCCCCGGCCGAGCGCGCCTTGGAGCTCGTCGAGGACTGAGTCCCGGCCGGCCGTTCCGGGCACGCGGAAGGGCCCGCGGGGTGCGTACCCCGCGGGCCCTTCGTCGTGCGTGCGGCTCAGCGGCCGGCGATCAGGGTGATCCCGTAGAAGACCACCGAGGCGCAGATGCTGAAGCTGAGCGCGGCCCCGGCCAGGGCCAGGTTGCCGCTGCCGGCCCCCGGGATCCCGGACCGGACGGCCTCCTGCGCGGCCTCGCGGCGCGACAGCGCCAGGATGCCGAGGGAGAAGGCCGCGACCACCGCGACGGTGATGGCGAAACTGAGGCCCGCGGTCTGCGCGAGGGCGTCCCACTTGATGTGCATGGCTTGCCGTCCTCTCTGACTGGTCGGGCGGCTCAGGCCGCGACGGTGGTGGTGGCGGGGGTCGGGGTGGCCTGCGCGGGCACCTCGACCTCCTGGACGTCGTTCACGTTGCCGGCGTGCACCGGCTGGCGGCGGGAGGCGATCCACATCGCGCCCGAGCCGGCGACCAGCGTCGCGCCGACCAGGGCCACGCCCCAGGCGCCCTGGTCCGCGACGAAGGCCGCGAGACCGGACACCGCGGCGGCGGCGGGCAGGGTCAGGCCCCAGGTGTAGACCATGCGGCGCACCAGGCTCCAGCGCAGCTCGCGCTTCGGGCCGCCGAGGCCGGCGCCCATGATGCCGCCGGAGCAGACCTGGGTGGTGGACAGGCCGTAGCCCATGTGGGTCGAGGTGAGGATGACCGTGGCGGCGGCCGTCTCGGTGGCGAGGCCCTGGCGGGGGCGGATCTCGGTCAGGCCGTTGCCCATCGAGCGGATGATGCGCCAGCCGCCCATGTAGGTGCCGAGCGCGATCGCCGCACCGGCGCTGACGATGACCCAGGTGGGGGGCAGCGCGCCGGGCTTGAGGGCACCGACGGAGACCAGGGTCAGGGTGATGATGCCCATGGTCTTCTGCGCGTCGTTGGTGCCGTGCGCCAGCGAGATCAGCGAGGAGGTGAACATCTGGCCGCGCCGGAAGCCCTTCTCGGTGGTCTCCTCGCGGCCGCCGCGGGTGATCAGGTAGGCGAGGCGGGTGGCGCCCCAGGCGGCCAGACCGGCCACCAGCGGGGAGGCGACCGCAGGGATCAGGATCTTGGTGACGACGACGTCGAAGTTCACGCCGTTCATGCCGACGCCGACGACGGTGGCACCGATCAGGCCGCCGTAGAGCGCGTGCGAGGAACTGGAGGGCAGGCCCTTCAGCCAGGTCAGCAGGTTCCAGAGGATCGCTCCGACCAGGGCGGCGAAGATGATCGACGGCTGGAGGCCGGCCTTCTCGTTGACGATGCCGCCGGAGATGGTGGTGGCCACCTTCACGGAGAGGAAGGCTCCGGCGAAGTTGAGGACTGCGGCGATGGTGACCGCGACCTTGGGCTTGAGGGCTCCCGTCGCGATGGAGGTGGCCATCGCGTTGGCGGTGTCGTGGAACCCGTTGGTGAAGTCGAAGGCGAGCGCCGTGATGATCACAACGGCCACCAGGAACGTGATGTGTTCCATAACCAAACAATCGTCGTAGTTGTCGGACTGACGCTGCTGTCAGGCGTGACCGTAGGGAGCCAGGGTGAACGGAAGGTGAACAGGGTTGGGAATCGTGGTTCTGATGGTGGATCGGGGGTTGCACGAACATTGCGAAAGTGTGGAAAGCGCGGCTCTGTACGGCCGTTGTGTCCGCTTGGGTCCTCCTTCGTGGGGGTTTGGTGAGACTTGCCTCACACCCCCTTGGTGGCGCCGGTGAGGTCCCGGGTGAGGACTCGCTGAGAATTCACCGGACGGACCGCAGGCCCCCTGCCGTTACCTGCCGGTCACATGGCAGGATTCTCCACAGAGATCACCGGGCTCGGGCCCGGGCCGGGCTGGACTGGGGAGGGCGGCCGATGTCGGCTGGGCAGCGTACGGAGAACGGCGTCCGACCCTGGGTACGGGCCGCCCTGCGGTGCGGCACGGTGCTCGCCGCGGCCGCGCTGTCGCTGCCGCTGGCCACCGCCGCGTACGCCGCGCCGACCCCGGCGCCGACCGTCACCGTGGCCGCCGGCGCCGACCCGCTGGCCGACGCCAAGACCACCCTCGGCCCGATGCTCGACCGGCTGCACCAGCTGTACCAGGAGGCCGAGGCCGCCACCGAGCAGTACAACGCCGCCGTCGCCCAGCAGGCCGCCCAGCAGGCCCAGGTCACCGACCTCCGCGCCCGGGTCGCGTCCCAGCAGGCCGCGGTGAACGCCGGTGTGGACATCGCCGCCCAGCTCGCCGCCGCCCAGTACCGCAGCGGCCGGGCCTCCGACCTCGCCGACTTCATGCTCGCCGAGAACCCCTACCAGGCCGTCGTCATCGCCCAGCTGCTCGACGCCGCGGGCCGCTCCCAGAAGGCCTTCCTGGACCGCCTCAAGTCGGACCGGGCCACCCTCGTCGAGCTGCAGGCCCAGGCCGAGCAGGCGCTCATCAGGACCACCGCGCTCGCCACCCAGCAGGAGGCCGCCAAGACCGCCGTGGCCCAGCGGCTCGCCGCCGTCGAGGACATGGTCGGCTCGCTGACGGGTGCCCAGCGCAGCGAGCTGGAGGCCCTGGAGCGGCAGCAGGCCGACGAGGCCCAGCTCGCCTTCCTCGCCTCCGGCGCCCTCGGCAAGGGCGAGCGCACCCCCTCCACGGCCGGCCGCAAGGCGGTCGCCTGGGCGCTCAAGCAGCTCGGCAAGGACTACGTCTGGGGCGGCGACGGCCCGGACGTCTTCGACTGCTCCGGCCTCACCTCGCAGGCCTGGCTGGCCGCCGGCAAGCCGATCCCGCGCACCAGCCAGGAGCAGTGGGCGCAGCTCAAGCACGTCCCGCTGAACCAGATCCGCCCCGGCGACCTCGTGGTCTACTTCGGCGGCGCCACCCACATCGGCATGTACATCGGCGGCGGCCTGATCGTGCAGGCCCCGCACACCGGTGACGTGGTCAAGGTCTCCAAGATCGGTGCCATGCCGATCCTCGGCGCCGTCCGGCCCGACCCGGACTCGGTCGCCGACGACCAGGGCGGCGACTGGAAGGTGCCGCAGGTCACCGTCGGCGCCTCGCGGATCGCCCCGGCGAAGCCGACGACCCTGCCGCCGCGGCCCACCCAGCCGACCCCGGCCAAGCCCACCCCGCCGCCCGCCACCGGTACGGGCACCCCGTCCGGCACCGGCACGCCGAGCGGCAGCGGGACGCCGAGCGGCGGTGGCACCCCGTCCGGCTCGGGCACCCCGTCGGGCTCGGGCACGCCCACCGGCAGCGGCACCCCGTCGGCCTCGGCCGGCACCACCGGGTCCGCCTCCCGCACGGCCTCGGCCCCGGCCTCGGGCACCCCGAGCGCCCAGTAGGCAGGGCCGGCGGCCCACCGTTCACGGACACCACGCACAGCGGCGCGCGGGGGAGCCCCCGCGCGCCGCTGTGCATCGCGGGCTAGCCGACGGGTGCGCCGGTGTCCGGTTCGAAGCGGATCACCACGGCCTTGGAGGTCGGGGTGTTGCTGATCTCCGCCGTGGAGTCCAGCGGCACCAGCACGTTGGTCTCCGGGTAGTACGCGGCCGCGCCGCCCCGGGCCACCGGGTAGTGCACCACCCGGAAGTGCGGGGCCCGCCGCTCCACGCCGTCCTTCCACTCGCCGACCAGGTCGACGTACAGGCCGTCGGCCAGGCCGAGCTGCTCGGCGTCCGCCGGGTTCACCAGCACCACGCGGCGGCCGCCGGTGATGCCGCGGTAGCGGTCGTCCAGGCCGTAGATCGTGGTGTTGTACTGGTCGTGCGAGCGCAGCGTCTGCAGCAGCAGCCGGCCCTCGGGCACCTCGGGCGCGGTGAGCGGGTTGACCGTGAAGTTGGCCCTCCCCGTCGCGGTCGGGAAGGTCCGGCTGTCGCGCGGCCCGTGCGGCAGCGCGAAGCCGCCGGGGCGGCGCACCTTCTCGTTGAAGTCCTCGAAGCCGGGCACCACCCGGGAGATCCGGTCGCGCACGGCGTCGTACGAGACCGCGAACTCCTCCCACGGGGTCGGGTCCCCGGGGCCGAGCGCGGCCCGGGCGAGCCGGCAGACGATCGCCACCTCGGAGAGCAGGCCGTCGGACGGCGGCCGCAGCCCGCCGCGCGAGGAGTGCACCATGCCCATCGAGTCCTCGACCGAGACGAACTGCGCCCCGGCCTCCGTCCAGTCGCGGTCGGTGCGGCCGAGCGTCGGCAGGATCAGGGCCCGGGCGCCCGTCACCACGTGCGAGCGGTTGAGCTTGGTGGAGACGTGCACGGTGAGCCGGCAGCGGCGCATCGCGGCCTCGGTGACCTCGGTGTCCGGGGTCGCGGCGACGAAGTTGCCGCCCATGGCGAAGAACACCTTCACCCGGCCGTCGCGCATCGCCCGGATGGTGTCCACCGAGTCCAGGCCGTGCTCGCGCGGCGGCTCGAAGTCGAACTCCCGGCCGAGCGCGTCCAGGAAGGCCGCGCTCGGCCGCTCGAAGATGCCCATCGTCCGGTCGCCCTGCACGTTGCTGTGCCCGCGCACCGGGCACACGCCCGCCCCCGGCCGGCCCACGTTGCCGCGCAGCAGCAGGAAGTTGACGACCTCGCGGATCGTCGCCACGGCGTGCCGGTGCTGGGTCAGGCCCATCGCCCAGCACACGATGATCTTCTTCGAGGCCAGCACCAGACGGGCCAGCTCCTCGATCTGCTCCCACGGCAGACCGGTCGCGGCCAGCACCTCGGCGCGGTCGGTGGACTTCGCCTCGGCGGCGAACTCCTCGAAGCCGTGGCAGTGTTCGGCGATGAACGCCTCGTCCGTGCCGCCCTCGGCGGCCAGCACCAGCTGGTTGAGCGCCCGGAACAGCGCCAGGTCGCCGCCGAGCCGGATCTGCAGGAAGAGGTCGGTCAGCTTGGTGCCGTTCGCGGCCAGACCGCGGGCGTTCTGCGGGTTCTTGAACCGCTCCAGGCCGGCCTCCGGCAGCGGGTTGACCGAGACGACCGTCGCCCCGGCCCGCTTCGCCCGCTCCAGCGCGGACAGCATCCGCGGGTGGTTGGTGCCCGGGTTCTGGCCGGCCACGATGATCAGGTCGGCCTGGTACAGGTCCTTCAGCGAGACGCTGCCCTTGCCCACGCCGAGCGTCTCGGTCAGTGCCGAACCGGACGACTCGTGGCACATGTTGGAGCAGTCCGGCAGGTTGTTGGTGCCGAGCCGGCGGGCGAACAGCTGGTACGCGAACGCCGCCTCGTTGCTGGTGCGGCCGGAGGTGTAGAAGGCGGCGCCGTCCGGGGTGTCCAGGGCGCGCAGCTCCTCCGCCACGATGTCGAAGGCCCGCTCCCAGGAGACCGGCACGTACCGGTCGGAGCCCTCGTCGAGCAGCATCGGCCCGGTCAGCCGGCCCTGCTGGCCCAGCCAGTACCCGGATCGCCCCGCGAGCTCCGACACCGGGTGCGCGGCGAAGAACTCGGCGGTGATCCGGCGCTCGGTGGCCTCCTCGGCGACGGCCTTGGCGCCGTTCTCGCAGAACTCCGCGGTGTGCGTCCTGCCCGGCTCGGGCCAGGCGCAGCCCGGGCAGTCGAAGCCGTCGGGCTGGTTCACCTTGCTCAGCACGGCCAGCGTGCGGCGGGCGCTCATCTGCTCGCCGGCCATCCTCAGGCTGTGCAGCACGGCCGGGACGCCGGCCGCCGCGTGCTTCGGCGCGGAAATCTGCGGCGCGTCCTGCACCGGATCGCTCTGCGGGGCCTGCTTGGCCATGACGGGTCCTCCTCCACCCGGGCAGCGGCATCGTCGCCGCGGCCCGCCTCCATCCTCGCACCGGGACCTTCCGGCGGACCCGGACGGTCCCGGTCGATGGGAGGATGGCGCCCGTCCACCGTCGACGACCCGCAGCGAACGAGGACCGAGGATGCCGCCCATCGAGGAGCCCGCCGACCGCTTCGGCCCGGTGCCCGAGCCGACCGCCCCCGCCGTCCCGCCGCAGGCCGCCGGGACCGCCGACGCCGAGCCCGCGGGCGCCGCACCCGCGGGCGCCGTTCCTGCGGGCGCCGTGCCAGGGGACGCCCTGCCGGCGGACGGCTGGGCGCTGGCTGCGCCTGCCGCCGCTGCTGCCGATGTCGCCCCGGCCGCCGAGGAGGCCGCGCAGGACTACGTGCTGCCCGCCCCGGCGGCGCCGACGGGGATCCGACTGGCCAAGACCGGTGCCGCGGGAGCGCCGACCCCCGCCCCGACTCCCTCGCCGGCCCCCGCACCTCCGCCGACGCCCGCCCCGGCTCCGGCGGCCGTGCCGCAGGGCTTCGGGCCGTCGGCGGCGGGTGCCCCGCCGGTCCAGCCGTCCGCCGGATTCCCGCCCGCGCAGCCGGCACCTCCTGCACAGCCCGCGCCGCCCGCGCCGCCCGTGCCCGCGGGCCCGCTCGGCGTTCCGGCCCAGCCTGCGGGTCTGCCGGGCTTCGGGCCCTCTCCGGTGCCGGCCGGCCCGGTCGCCGCGGCCCCGATCCCGGCCCCGGCCCCGATCCCGGCACCGGCCCCGGCGGCGACCCCGATCCCGGCTCCGACCTCGACCCCGGCCGCTCCGCACGGAGCTGCGCCCGCCGGCCCCGAAGCCCCGCCCGCCGTGCGGGAGTTGCTGGTGCGGCTGCGGGACCGGGCCGACGAGGCGCCCACCCCGGACGCGGCCGTCCACCTGCTGGAGTCGGTGGCCCGCGAGATGACCTCGCTGCTCGGCCGCTACGACCGTGACTCCCTCGCCGCCTGGCGGCGGCTCGGCGGCCTGCGGTGCGCCGCGGGCGACGCCGGGGGCGCCGTCCACCTGCTCGGCCAGGTCGCGGCCGACGCCGCGCAGGCGCTCGGGCCGGGCGACCCGGACACCCTGGAGGTCCGGTTGGAGCAGGCCCGGGCGCTGGGCGAGGCCGGGGATCCGTTCGGCGCCGTGCACCTGCTGCGCGAGGTGCAGCCGGCGCTGGTGCAGACGCTCGGCCCGTACGACGCCCGGGCGCTGGCCTCGCAGGCCCGGCTGGCGCACGCCGTGGCGCTCACCGGTGACCTGGTGTCGGCCTTCGGCATGCTGCTGGAGCTGATCCCGGTGGTGCAGCACCACCTCGGCCCGGCCCACCCGCTGGTCGGCGAGGCCCGTTGCTCGCTCGGCCGGCTGGTGCCGCAGTGGCGGCGGGCGGCGGGCGGCGGCGGGCTGCCGCCGGTCGCGGCGGTCGCGATGGTGCACCGGCTGCTGGTCTGGGACTTCGCGTCCGACCAGGAGGCGGACGCCTTCCTCACCGAGCTGGAGCGGGCCACCGGCCACCGCAGCCTGGCGGCCCGGCTGGCCGCCGTGCCGGAGGAGATGACGGCGGAGCAGGCCACCCAGCTGATGCTCGGCCCGGCCTGACCGGGGGTGACCCGCGCCGCGCAGCGCGGGTCACCAGCCGTGCGGGACGCGCTCCAGGACACCGCCGGCGAAGACGTCGTACAGCGGCAGGTCGGTCATGTGGACGTAGCCGATGTGGCAGTCGCAGACCGGCAGCGGGCACGGCCGGGGCAGCAACCCGGCCCGGTAGGAGCCGTCGTAGAGGTTGCCGAGCGGCGGGCGGACGAAGTGGCAGCGCCGCACCGTGCCGTCGCCGTCCACCGAGACCACCGACTCGCCGGTGCGGCAGGGGCGGCCGCCGCTCGGGTGCGGGTCCCGGCTCCAGCCGAACAGCGGGTCGACGGCCGCCCAGGCGGCGGCCTGCTCGTCGGTGTAGCTCCGGCCGTCCGCGGCGTTCACCCACAGGTAGGTCGAGGCGGGCAGATCTGCCCGCAACTCCCGTGCGGCATCGAGGTGTTCCGGCTCGCCGACGATGCCGACGCTGTGCCGCACGCCCAGCGCGGCCAGCTCCCGGAGCTTCGCCAGGAAGCGTCCGCGGTCGACCTGCCCCGGGTGGTAGGTGATCCACAGGGCCAGGGTGTCGAGGTCGGCCCCGGCGAGCCAGTCGGTGCGGCAGCTGAGGTTGGTCTGGACCGCCACCCGCCGCACGTGCGGCAGGTGCGAGAGGTCGACGAGCGCCCGCCGGTACCAGGAGCGGACCAGGCCCTCGCCCCACGGGGTGAACAGCAGGGAGAGGGTGTCGCCGGTCTGCGCGGTGGCCCAGTCGGTGAACCGCTCCAGCGCGGCGCGGTCCGCCCGCAGCTGCCCCGGGCTGTCCCGCCGCTTGGCGAACGGGCAGTACGGGCAGTCGTAGTCGCAGGAGGCCAGCGGGCCGCGGTAGAGCAGGGTGAGGTCCATCGGGGTCTGCGCCGGGTACGGGCCCGGCATCCCCAGGTCGACGGTCACTTCGCCTCGTACGCGTCCATCGCGGCCTGCACCGCGGGCGAGAACAGCATCGGCCCGACGGCGTCCGAGTGCGCCAGGCCCTCGGGGGAGAGCACCAGCCGCCCGGGGGCCTCGGCGAGCCAGCCGCGGACCTCGAAGGCGGTCAGTTCGGCGGCGAAGTCCTCGGCCGGGAGGGATCCGAACCGACGCCGGTAGGAGGCGAGTTCGAGCCCGTCGGCCTGCAGCAGCGACTGCAGCAGGTGGCGGCGGCGCGACTCGTCGGCGTCCATCGCCCGGCCGACCTCGGCCCGGCCGAAGTCCCCGGCGGCGACGTAGTCGTCGATGATGCCGCGCACCTCGCGGGCGTCCACCGCGTAGTCGAAGGAGTAGTGCAGGGACGAGGTGTACGACCGGGCGCCGCAGCCGAGGCCGACCATGCCGTCGGTCTGGCAGGCGTACTCGCCGGCACTCGCGGTGGCGGCGCCCGTCCGGCGGAACATCCGCATCGACACCTGCTCGTAGCCGGACGCCAGCAGGTGGTCCCGGCCGGCCCGGTAGAGCGCGAGCCGCTGGGCGTCCCACTCGGGTGCGGGGCCGTCGGCGGTGCGCCGGCCGAGGCCGGTGAGCGGCCGCACGTACAGCGGGTAGAGGTACAGCTCCTCCGGCTGCCAGGCGAGCGCGGCGTCCAGGGAGGCGAGCCAGCTCTTCTCGGTCTGGCCGTCGATGCCGTAGATCAGGTCGATGTTGAGCACCGGGATGCCCGCCGCCCGGACGCGGCCGAGCGCCGCCTCCACCGCCGCGCGCTTCTGCGGGCGGACGGCCGAGCGGGCCTCCTCGTCGAGGAAGGACTGCACGCCGAGGCTGAGCCGGGTGGTGCCGCGCTCGGCGAGGACGGCGAGCCGGTCGGCCGTCGCGGTGTCGGGGGAGGCCTCCACCGAGAGCGGGACGGCCCGCAGGTCGGCGCCCATCCGCTGCTCGGCGATGTCGCAGAGCCGCTCCAGCTCGGCCGCGGTCAGGTAGGTCGGCGTGCCGCCGCCGAAGGCCGCGAGCGCGAACCGGGCGTCCGCGTCCAGCGCCTCCCGCACCGCCGACGCCTGCCGCTCCAGCGCGTCCAGGTAGGCGGTGGTCAGCCCCTCGGGGCTGCCGATCCGGGTGAACAGGTTGCAGAAGCCGCAGCGCACCTCGCAGAACGGCACGTGCACGTAGAGCGAGAGCGCGTGCTGCGGCTCGCCCGCCCAGAGGTCGCGCAGCGCCGGACGCCCCGGCAGCGGCCGGTACGCGGTCTTGTGCGGGTAGGCGTAGACGTACGCCCGGTACGGGGAGTCGGCCGCGGCCGGTGCGGTGCTCATCGGACGGTCTCCTCGGTGGCGTTCAGCACGAAGTGCGCGTACGGGACCGTCCAGACCACCGGGTGGCCCAGCCGGTGGCCGGTGTAGCCGTCCTCGCCGTAGCAGGTGCCGTGGTCGGAGCAGACGATCGCGAAGCAGGGCCGGCGCCGGCCCATCGCCGCGAACAGCCGGCCGATGTGCGCGTCCACGTACTCCAGCGCGGCGGCGTGGCTCTCCCGGGTGTCGCCGTGCCCGCGGGTCGCGCCGGGCAGGTGGAACCAGTTCGGCTGGTGCAGCGCGGAGACGTTGACGAAGAGGAACAGCGGCTGCCCGTCCGGCTGTTCGGCGCAGACCTGCTCGGCGCGGGCGACCTGCGCCTCGAAGGAGGTGGGCGAGGGCACGCCCATCTCCGGTGCCCAGTACGACTCCTGGAACAGCCCCGGCAGCACCGAGCCCAGCGGGCCCTGCTTGTTGAAGAAGCCGACCCCGCCGATGCAGACCGTCCGGTACCCGGCGCCGGCCAGCGCCGAGGGCAGGTCGGGGGTGTCGAAGACCCAGGTGCGCGGTTCGGTCGTCTCCGAGCCGGCGAAGCGGGCCGCGAACAGCCGGGGGTGCGGGCCGTCCGGACTCGCCGGGGTCGGCAGGAATCCGGCCAGCATCGCCTGGTGCGCCGCGTAGGTGAAGCTGCCCGGGGTGTGCCGCTCCTCCCAGCGCCCGCCGGGCAGGCGCGCCGCCAGGTGCGGGATGCGGCCGGCCGCGGCCAGCTCCTGCGCGACGTCCAGGCGCAGCGTGTCCAGGGTGACCAGCAGCAGGTCGTGGCTGCCGATCACCTCGTTCATGTCGGGCATCTGATGGTTCATCGGGGTGGTTCCGTCCGGGTGGTGCGAGCGGGCCCCCGGTGGGGGCCGGTGTGCAGCAGGGCGGCGATCTGGGTGCCGTAGGTGTCCAGGCCCTCGGCGGGACCGCCGGGCAGGCCGGTGAGGCCGGGCAGCAGGTCGCCGAAGGCGTTCACCTCGCCGACCACGGCGCCCCGCCAGCCGGCGGTCGGCAGCACGTCCACGCCGACCATGGGGGAGTTCGGGAAGCAGGCCGCGGCCCGCTCCGCCGTCTCCAGCAGCCGGGGCCAGGCCGGGCCGGCGGTCTCCCGGGCGAGCGCCAGGTCGCCGCGGGCACCGCCCAGGTGCAGGTTGGTCATCGGGCGGGTGCTGGTGCGCACCACCGCGTGGGTGGCCCGGCCGGCGACCACGACCACCCGCAGGTCGGCCGAGCGGCCGCCCTGGGAGGCCTTCGGCACCCACTGCTCGACGTGCAGGCCGTCCGGGGCGAGCGCGTCGACCAGGGCGGCGACCTCCGCCGGGGTGCGGTAGCGGCGCACCCGCAGCGAGTTGTGCAGGCCGTCCGGGGCGAGCTCGGCGGAGGTGGTGGCCTGCACCTGGCCGCGCGGCCCGAACTCCAGGGCCACCACGCCGGAGGCCGAGGAGCCGTGCACCGGTTTCAGGAACACCCGGCGCATCCGGGCCGCCGACAGCCGTTCCGTCAGCTCCGCCCAGCCCTGCGGCGGCGGCCCGTCGAGCGCGGGCGGCACCGGCACGCCGGCCGCCGCGAGCCGCCGGTGCGCGGACCGCTTGTCGAACATCACCGCGATCTCCGCCGGGTCGCCGAGCAGCCGCACGCCGGGCCGCGCGGCGAGGCCGTGCAGCGCCGCGCACACCCCGGCGTACCAGGCGGCGCCGCCCTCGACCCGGGTCGGCGCGTACCCGGCGCCGAGCACCGGCCCGCGCAGCAGCGCGTCGACCGCCGCGTCCTCGCCGGGGGAGTCGATCCGCAGCACGGTGCCGGGCGGCAACGTGTACCCGCCGCGCAGCACGTCCAGCCACGGCAGCACGGCGGGCTCGGGCAGCCCGGCGGCCCGCGCCGCCGCCGCGAACAGCAGGACGCGGCGGTGGCCCGGGTTGCCGAGGACGGTGAGCCGGTCGGTCATCGGCTACTCGGAGACCGCCACGTAGCGGTCCTCCTCGTCCTCCTCGTCCTCCGCCTCGGACAGGTCGACGTCGACGCCGGCCAGCGCCTCGGCGACCCGCTGCTGCATCTCCTCGGAGAGGTAGTGGTGGTGCAGGTCGAGCGAGGCGAGGTGGGTGAGCGGCTGGCCCTCCAGCAGGGCGGCGGCGCCCTCGTCCGTCAGCACGCCCATGCCGAGGGCGAGGTGCTCCAGCCGCGCCACGACCGGGGCCTGCGCGACGGCTGCGGCGATGTCGTCCTGGTACTCGCTGTTCTGCAGGCCGAGCCGGCGCAGCGCGGGCAGCCGGGTGGCGGTGAGCAGCGCCGCCATGTCCTCCAGGGTGTGGTCGCCGCCGTACTCGTCGACGCCGAGCCACAGGTCGAGCTCCGCCAGCGCGGGGAACTCGCACTCGCCGAGGGCGCGGACCACCCGGGCCGGCAGGCCGCCGGACTCGAAGCGGACCGAGCTGAGCCGCTCGTGGCGGACGGGGCGCAGCCGCAGGCCGTTGCCGCCGCGCACGACCAGTTCCTCCAGTCGGGGGAGGGCCTCGAACACCGGCGTGATGTCGCACATCTCCAGCCAGGAGATCTCACACTCCTCGTAGCCGACGTCGCCGAGGAAGAGCGCCTCCAGGGCGGGCAGCCGGTCGGCGGCGGCGGTGATCTCGGCGAGCGGCCCGTCCAGGCCGTCGTAGTCGCCGGCCCACCAGGCGCCGACGACGAGGGCGCGCACCTGCGTGGTGTCGACGGCGTCCAGGAAGCGCTGCCAGGCCTCCGCGAACTCCGTCTTGCCGCCGTACCGGTAGCCGAGGCTGATCCGCCAGGCGGCCGCGTCGGCGGCGGGCAGCTCCTCGCCGCGGTCGAGGGAGGTGAGCAGCTGGTGCACGGGCAGGCCGTGGAAGGTGTCGGTCATCGGTGGCTCCAGACTGTCCCGGTCACTCGGAGACGGCGACGTAGCGCCAGTTGTCGTCCCACTTCTGGGCGTCGGAGAGGTCGACCGCCACGCCCGGCAGCGCCTGGCGCAGCCGCTGCTGCATCTCCTCGGTGAGGTAGTGGTGGTGCAGGTCGAGCGAGGCGAGGTGGGTGAGCGGCTGGCCCTCCAGCAGGGCGGCGGCCCCCTCGTCGGTGAGCGCGCCCATGGAGAGCGCGAGGTGCTCCAGACGGGCCACCACGGGGGCCTGCGCGACGCGGGCGCAGACCTCGTCCTGCTGCGTGGTGTTCTGCAGGCCGAGCCGGCGCAGCGCGGGCAGCCGGGTGCCGGCGAGGAAGGGCGCGAGGTCGTCCAGCGTCCAGTCGCCGCCGTAGTTGTCGACGCCGAGCCACAGCTCCAGGCTCTCCAGCACGGGGAAGTCACAGGCCGCGACGGACCGCACGACGCTGCCGGGCAGGCCGCCGGCCTCGAACCGCAGCCGGCGCAGGTGCTCGTGCCGCAGCGGGGTGAGCTCCAGCCCGCCGTTGCCCTCCCAGTCCTCGCCGGCGCCGCGCACGACCAGCTCCTCCAACCGGGGGAAGGCCTCGAACAGCGGGGTGATGTCGCACATCTGCAGCCAGGAGATCTCGCACTCCTCGAAGGTGATGTCACCGACGAACAGGGCGCGCAGCGCGGGCAGCCGGCCGGCGGCACCGGTGATCTCGGCGAGCGGACCGGCGAGCTGCTCCGGCTCCTCCTGCGACCAGTTGCCGATCACGACGGTGGTGACCCGCCCGGTGTCGACGGCGCCGAGGAAGCGCTGCCAGGCCTCGGCGAAGGTCCTCGCGTCGTCGTACTCCAGGGCGATCCGCCAGGCGGCGGCGTCGGCGGCGGGCAGCTCGCGGCCGTCCTCCAGGGCGGCCAGGACGTCCACGACGGGCAGCCCGCCGAACTCCTCGATGTGCTTGCTGATCGCCATGCGCTGCTCCTGGGAACGTCCGGTCGGCCGGGTTCTGTCTACCAGGCGCGGCCGACACCCCGGCGCGAGGGGCCGCCCGCCGACGCGCTGTCAGAGCCGGGCCCTAGCTTTCCCCCCGTTGCGGCCGGCACCCCGTCGGCCCGGAGCCGGGGAGTGCCACATGTACCGCCAGGGTGACGTGCTGATCGTGCCGGTGGAGGAGGACGCGGTGCCGCGCGTGGTGGCCGACCTGCCGGCGCTGCCGCGGGACGCCCGCGGCCGGCTGGTGCTGGCGCTCGGCGAGGTCACCGGGCACGCCCACGCGGTGGTCGGACCGGGCACGCTGCGGCGGGAGGCCGGCCCGTTCGGCACCGCCTGGCTGCACCTGCCCGAGGGCGGCCGGGTGGTGCACGAGGAGCACGCCGCGATCCCGCTGCCCAAGGGCTGGTACCGGGTGGTGCGGCAGCGCGAGTACGTGCCCGGCGCGGTACGCGTCGTGGCGGACTGAGCGCGTGCCGGGCACCGGCCCCGGCACGGAGCGAGCACGGACGGGACGAGGAAGGACGAGCACGATGACCGACACCCTGGAGCAGAGCGCCCCCGCCGGGGCGACCGCCCGCTGGCGCGCCGCCGCGGCGGCCACCGGAGCGGCGGACCGCGCCGCCACCGAGCGGGCGGTGCGCGCCGCGTACCGTGCCGCAGGCCTGCCCGAGCCCGCCGAGGTGCGCTGGTTCGACTCCCCGCTCGCCGCCGTCCGGGCCGCGCTCGCACTGCGCGCCGAGGGCGCGGCCGGTGTCCGCGAGGAGGTCCGCACCCGTCCCTGGGAGCAGGCCCGCGCCCGGGTGCACGCCCGGCTCGGCGCTCCCGGCTGGGCCGAGCTGTGGGCGCTCACCGGCGGCGAGCTGTGGACGCAGAACCAGGCACTGGCCGGCCGGATCCGCGGCGCCGTCCTGGACGGCCTCGCCCCGGAGGCCGGTCCGGACGACGACACCGAGGTCCGCAGCCGGGCCCGCGCCGCCCGCGCGGCCGTCCGGGTCGCACTGCTCGACGCCGTCCTCGGCCAGCACGACGCACCCTGGCTGGCCGCCTTCGACGCCGCCGGCGAACTCGACGGGCCCGCGCTCGCCCCGCTCGCCGACGCCGCCCGGCGGACCGGCTGGTGGTGGCCGTACGAGCAGGTCGTGCTGATCGCCGAGCGGCCCACCGAACTGCACCGGGACGAGGCCGGCCGGCTCGACCGGGCCGACGGCCCGGCCCTCGCCTGGGCGGACGGCACCGCCCTGCACGCCTGGCGCGGCATGCCGGTGCCCGCGGACTTCCTGGACGGCCTCGGCGGCCTCACCCCGGAGTCGATCCGCGCGGAGGAGAACGCCGAGCTGCGCCGGGTGATGCTGGAGCACTACGGCTACGACCGCTACCTCGCCGAGTCCGGCGCCGAGCCGCTGCACCGCGACGAGACCGGCGTGCTCTGGCGGATCGTCCTGCCGGACGACGAGCCGGTGGTGATGGTCGAGGTGGTCAACTCCACGGCCGAGCCGGACGGCACCTTCCGCACCTACTGGCTGCGCGTCCCGCCGTCGACCCGCACCGCCCGCGCCGGGGTCGCCTGGACCTTCGGCGTGCCGGAGGAGGAGTACCGGCCGGCACGGGAGACCTGACCGGCGCTGCCCGGGGTCGGCCGTCGACCCGGCGGTCCCCGGTCGGGCGGCGGTTGTCAACCGTACGGGCGGCCGATTCCGACCCTCCCGCGATTGTGTGAATTGATAGGAATTCGCCGAAGGGCACCCACTGGTTCGCAGGTCAGAGCCGTTGATATACCTCGGATGCATAGGGCGGCGAGGTGTGTGGACTCCCGTCGACATGCGACGAACCAGGTGGTGACGGCCAGTGAAGCTCCTCCGAGTCGGCCCCGCGGGCGCCGAGCGCCCCGCGGTCCTCGGCCCCGACGGCAGCGCGTACGACCTCTCCGGACGCACCCGCGACATCGACGGCGCCTTCCTCGCCGGCCTCGACCGGGCGGCCGCCGCCGCCCTGGCCGCCGAGGCCGCCGCCGGGGCGCTGCCCCGGATCGACCTCGACGGCCTGCGGATCGGCGCCCCGGTGGCCCGCCCCGGCAAGGTGGTCGGCATCGGCCTCAACTACCGCGACCACGCGGCCGAGGCCGGCGCCGCGATCCCCGCCGAACCGGTCGTCTTCCTCAAGCCCAGCAACACCGTCGTGGGCCCCAACGACACCGTGCTCATCCCGCGCGGCTCCGAGAAGACCGACTACGAGGCCGAACTCGCCGTGGTGATCGGCCGCACCGCCCGCTACCTGGAGAGCGACGCCGAGGCGGCGGCCGTCGTCGCGGGCTACACCACCGCCAACGACGTCACCGAACGCGCCTTCCAGCACGAACGCGGCGGCCAGTGGGACAAGGGCAAGTCCGCCGAGACCTTCACCCCGCTCGGGCCCTGGCTGGTCACCGCCGACGAGGTCGGCGACCCGCAGCGGCTCCCGCTCAGACTCTGGGTCAACGGCGCCCTCCGGCAGGACGGCAGCACCGCCGACATGATCTTCCCGGTGCTGGAGACCCTCCGCTACCTCAGCCGCTTCATGGTGCTGGAGCCCGGCGACGTCGTCGTCACCGGCACCCCGGCCGGCGTCACCCTCGGCCACCCCGGCGCGTCGTTCCTGCGGCCCGGCGACGTCGTCGAACTCGAAGTCGGCAGCCTCGGCCGCCAGCGCCAACTCCTGGCGAACGCCTAGGAACCACCTTCGGCGGGCCACCGCCGGAGGCACCCCCCGGGTGCCCCCGGGAGGCATCCGTACGCCTCAGGTCCTGCCCCGGTCCGGGTCGTCCGACTGCTCCGGCAGGAGCGCCCGCAGCCGCGCCACCAGCGCGGCCGCGGGCCCGTCCGGGGGCTCCAGCGCCAGCACCCCGGCCAGCATCCGGGCCGCCTGCCGGTCGTGCGCCGCCGTGGCGGCGCTCATCGCGACGAACTCGTCCACCAGCCAGTCCCGCAGCGACTCCTTCGGGATCTGCCGGCCCTCGTCCAGCCAGCTCAGCGCGGACGCCTCCACCACGGAGATCCAGGACCGCACCAGCAGGGTCAGCCGCGGCCCGGCCGTCCGCACCCCCAGGTACCGCAGCGTCCGCCGCAGCGCCACCCGCCGGACCTCGTCGACGATCGCCGAGGTCCGCGCCGTCTCCACCACCGAACCGCCGCGCAGCAGCGCGCCGTAGCCCGCCGCGTGCTCCGCCACGAAGTCGAAGTAGGCGTCCAGCACGCCCGACAGCTGCTCGGTCGGCGAACCGGGGCCGCTCACCGTGAACCGGCGGCTCAGCTCCTCGGCGGCGCTGCGCAGCGCCGCCTCGTACAACTGCTGCTTGCCGCCCGCGAAGTAGCGGTAGACCAGCGGGCGCGAGGCGCCCGCCGCCTGCGCCACGTCGTCCAGGCCGACCTCCTCCGGCGGCCGCGAGCTGAACAGCTCCAGCGCCACCGCGATCAGCTGCTCCCGGCGCTGCTCGACCGACAGCCGGCGGTACGAGGCCCGGCGCGGCCGCTCCTCCGCCGGCTCGTCGGCGGGAGCGTCGGGCGGAGTCGCTGATCTGGCTGCCATGGCCGCCAGCCTAGGGCTTCGACCCGCCGTGGGGGAGCGCCCGCACCGCCCGTTTCCGCACCTCGCCGCCCCGGTGCCGCATCGATGCCCGGCCGATGCCGTACCGGGGCCGGGCCGGGCCGATGCGGTGCGGTGCGGGGCCGGACCGGCCCGCGGCCCCGCACCGGACACCCTCGGCGCAGACCCGCGCACACCCGGTGACACCCCTCCGCACCGGGCCCGGCAGACCCTCCGTCAATCGTGCGAGCCCGCACCGAAAGGGTCTTGAAATCGCCGGATGCTGCGACAGGATGGCCGAATGGTCCAAGAACCGATCACCCCCGCTGTCGACGGCCCCACCCCGCGCCGTATCGCCGACGCCTACGTCCACGCCCTCGCCGACCTCGACCCGCTGACCGCGGTGTACCTCGGCCTCAACCCGGACGACGACCGCATCACCGACCTCTCACCGGCCGGCCGCGCGGCGCTCGCCGATCTCGCCCGCACCACCCTCGCCGAACTCGACGCCGCCGAGGCCGCCGGTGCGGCCGGCGACGAGGCGGAGCGGCGCTGTGCCCGCCTGCTCCGCGAGCGACTCACCGCCGAACTCGACCTGCACGAAGCGGGTGAGGAGTACCGCGCGGTGCGCAACCTCGGCTCGCCGGTGCACGACGTGCGCGAGGTCTTCACCCTCATGCCGACCGGCACCGACCAGGAGTGGGAGCTGATCGGCCGCCGCCTCGCCCGCGTCCCGGCCGCGCTCGACCAGTACCGCGCCACCCTCGCCGAGGGGATCGACCGCGGCCTGCTGTCCGGCCCCCACCAGGTCACCACCGTGGTCGGCCAGATCGGCGAGTGGCTGGAGGGCGACGCCCCCGGCGGCTGGTTCGGCGCGTTCGTGCAGGACGCCCCCGAGTCGCTGCGCGAGGGCCTGACCGCCACCGCCGTCGCCGCCTCCGACGCGCTCGCCGCGCTGCGCGACTGGCTGCGCGACGTCTACGGCCCGGCCGCCGCCGACACCCCGGACACCGTCGGCCGCGAGCGCTACACCCGGTGGGTCCGCTACTGGACGGGCGCCGCCCTCGACCTCGACGAGGCCTACGCCTGGGCCTGGGAGCAGTTCCACGACCTGGACGCCCAGATGCGCGCCGAGGCCGAGAAGGTGCTGCCCGGCGCCACCCCCATGGAGGCGATGCACTGGCTGGAGACCGACGGCCCGGCGATCAAGGGCGAGGAGAACGCCCGCGACTACCTCCAGGGCCTGATGGACGGCGCCATCGCCGACCTCCAGGGCACCCACTTCGACCTCGCGGAGCCGCTGCTCAAGGTCGAGTCACGGATCGCCCCGGTCGGCAGTGCCGCCGCGCCCTACTACACCCAGCCCTCGCTCGACTTCTCCCGCCCCGGCCGCACCTGGCTGCCCACCCTCGGCCGCGAGTCCTTCCCGGTCTGGGACCTCGTCTCGACCTGGTACCACGAGGGCGTCCCCGGCCACCACCTGCAGCTCGCCCAGTGGACCCACCTCGCCGACCGGCTCTCGACCTACCAGGTCACCCTCGGCAGCGTCAGCGCCAACCTGGAGGGCTGGGCGCTGTACGCGGAGCGCCTGATGGACGAGCTCGGCTACCTCACCGACCCCGGCCACCGGCTCGGCTACCTCAACGCGCAGATGATGCGCGTGCTGCGGGTCATCGTCGACATCGGCATGCACGCCGGCCTGGACTTCCCCGCGGACTCCCCGTTCAAGGCGGGCGAGGCGATGCTGCCCGACGACGCCCGGGAGTTCTTCGGCCGGTACTGCGGCCTGTCCGCCGATTTCCTGGACAGCGAGCTCGTCCGCTACCTCGGCATGCCCGGCCAGGCGATCGGCTACAAGCTGGGCGAGCGCGCCTGGCTGACCGGCCGCGCCGCCGCCCGGGCCGCCGCCGAGGCCCGCGGCGAGGAGTTCGACCTCAAGGCCTGGCACATGGCCGCGCTGTCGCAGGGCTCGCTCGGCCTCGACGACCTGGTCGCGGAGCTGTCCGCGCTCTGACCGCCGCCGGCCGGATCCCCGCGCCCGGGGTCGCACCGGCCCGGTCCGCCGCCGCGGCGGGCCGGTGCGACCCGTCACCGTGCCGCAGACCGACCGCAGACCGACCGCAGACCGACCGCAGACCGACCGCAGACCGACCGCAGACCGACCGCAGATCGGCCGGGGGACCGGCCGGAGGGCGGTGAGATGTTTAGGACTTTAGTCCTAATTCAGACATTTACTGACAAAAAACCTTGCCCCTCGCCATCCCGAGAGATTCCCTGGGAGGAGCGCTGCGTGCGCCCTTCCCACCATCCCCTCCGGAAGGCGGCCCACGGTGTCCCTCCAGCACGCACAGGACGAGCAGGCGGTCGACCCCCGCCGCTGGTGGGCCCTGGCAGTCATCGCCATCGCCCAGCTGATGATCGTCCTCGACGCGACGATCGTGAACATCGCCCTGCCCTCCGCCCAGAAGGACCTGGGCATATCCGACGGCAACAGACAGTGGGTCATCACGGCCTACACCCTGGCCTTCGGCGGCCTGCTGCTCCTCGGCGGCCGGATCGGCGACCTCTTCGGCCGCAAACGCACCTTCCTGATCGGCCTGCTGGGCTTCGCCCTGGCCTCCGCCATCGGCGGATTCGCCACCGAACCCTGGATGCTCTTCGGCGCACGCGCCCTGCAGGGCGCCTTCGGCGCACTCCTCGCACCCTCCGCGCTGTCGCTGCTCTCCACCACCTTCACCGACGCGAAGGAACGCGCCACCGCCTTCGGCATCTTCGGTGCCCTCGCCGGCGGCGGCGCCGCGATCGGCCTGATCATGGGCGGCCTGCTCACCGAGTACCTGAACTGGCGCTGGTGCCTGTTCGTCAACATCCCGATCGCCATCGGCGCCGCCCTCGCCGCATCCGCGCTGCTCAAGCGCGACCACGTCGCCAAGGGACACCGCGTCAAGCTCGACCTGCCCGGCGCCGTCCTGGGCTGCGGCGGCCTGCTGCTGATCGTGTTCGGCACCTCCGAGGCCGTCTCCCGCGGCTGGGGCGACTGGCTGGTGCTGTCCTCGCTGTGCATCGGCGTCGCGCTGCTCTTCGTCTTCGTCCTCTTCGAACGCCGCACCGACCACCCGCTGCTGCCGCTGCACATCGTCTCCGACCGCAACCGCGGCGGCGGCGCCATCGCCGTCGGCCTGGCCGTGATCGGCATGTTCGGCCTGTTCCTCTTCCTCACCTACTACATGCAGGTGGTCAAGGGCTTCTCGCCGGTCATGGCGGGCGTCTCCTTCCTGCCGATGACCGCGGCCATCATCATCAGCGCGACCGGCATCGCGGCCAACCTGATGACCCGGGTGCCCTCGCGGGCGCTCGTCGTCCCCGGCCTGCTGCTCGGCGCGGGCGGCATGGCCTGGCTGACCCAGATGAAGGTCGACAGCCCCTACGCGACCATGGTGCTGCCCGCCGAAATCCTGCTCGGCTTCGGCATGGGCCTGGTCTTCATGCCCTCGCTGAGCCTGGCGACCCTCGGCGTCGCGCCGAACGAGACCGGCGCGGCCTCGGCCATCATCAACAGCGCCCAGCAGGTCGGCGGCTCGATCGGCGTCGCGCTGCTCAACACCATCGCCGCCAGCGCCACCGCGACCTGGCTGGCCACCCGCAACGCGGCCGATCCGAACATCCTCAAACAGGGCCAGGTGCACGGCTACGCGATCGCCACCACCGTCGCCATGGGCATCCTGCTGGTCGCCGCGGTCATCGCCTTCCTGATGATCGACCACAGGCCCTCGCCCGACGAGGCCCGCGCCGCGGCCGAACCGGCCCCGAGCACGGCCCGCCCCGCCGCCGAACCGCACTGACGGCGCACCCCGGCCCGGGCGACACGCCGCCCCGGCCCTGGACTCCTCCGGGGCCGGGGCGCGATCGTGTACGGATCTCTCACCGCTTTCCCACCTTCGGATCACCCGGTTCACAGCCCGGCGGCCCAGAGTGGAGCCGACACCCCCGGCCAGGAGGAGTTCGCCGATGAGCAGCCCCCGCACGTCCCGCCCCCGGCTCCGGCCGCTGCTCGCCACCCCGGCGGCGGCCCTCGCCACGGCGGGACTGCTCGCAGCCGCCCACGTCCTCGGCAGCTCGCCCGCCACCGCCTCGCCCGCCGTCACGGCCGTCCTCGACGCCGCCCCCGTCCTCGGCACCACCGGCACCGCCCCCGCCGACCCCTCGGCCGCCCGGGTCGGCGCGCTGTTCAGCGGAGACGTCGGGCCCGGCCACCACTTCTGCTCCGCCAGCGTGCTGCAGAGCCCGACCCGCGACCTCGTCCTCACCGCCGCCCACTGCGTCGGCAGCACCGACGGCCTGAGCTTCGTCCCCGCCTACCGCGACGGCAGCGCCCCGTACGGCAGCTGGAAGGTCACCGCGATCTACGCCCCCGACAGCTGGACGCAGGACCGCGACGAGGACACCGACTACGCGATCCTCCGGGTCGCCCCGGCCTCCGACGGCCACCGGATCGAGGACGTCGTCGGCGGCAACGCCCTCGGACTGGACGACGCCTTCACCTCGCAGGTCCGCCTCTACGGCTACCCGGCCCGCGCCGAGGCGCCGCTGATGTGCACCGACACCACCACCCGGCAGTCCGCCACCCAGCGCCGCATCGACTGCCCCGGCTACCCCGGCGGCACCAGCGGCGGGCCCTGGATCAGCACCCGCACCGGTGAGGTCATCGGCGTCATCGGCGGCTACCAGGAGGGCGGCGACACCGACGACACCTCCTACAGCTCGTACTTCGACCACACCATGACCACCCTCTACCGCCAGGCGGTGACCGCGGCGCCCTGAGGCGGCGGCAGCGCCGTGCCGCACAGCCGGCAGCGCGGCGGCGGACCGGGCGGGAGCGCGGCGACCGGTACGGCGGCGACCGGAACGGCAGCGACCGGAACGGCAGCGACCGGAACGGCAGCGACCGGAACGGCTGCCGGTGCCGCGGCGGCCTCCACGACCCCGTCGGCGGCCCCGGCGCCCTGCGGCCCGGAGGGATCCCGGCGGGCCGGTGCCAGTTCGGCCCAGACGGTGCGCCGCCCGTCGGCCTCGCCGACCGCCCCCCAGTGCTCCGCCAGCGCGTCGACGATCCGCAGGCCCCGCCCGAAGTCGCCCGCGTCGACCGGCGGCCGGTGCGCCGGGCGGTCGTCCGCCGTTCCCTCGTCGGTGACCGAGACGCGGACGGCCCCGCGCCGGCGGCGGACCTCCACCCACAGGGCGCCGCCCGCCCCGGAGCGGCTGTGCATCACCGCGTTGGTCACCAGCTCGGAGACGACCAGCACCGCGTCCTCGGCCCGCGCCGAGGGTTCGAGCGCGTCGCGGACCATCCGCCGCGCCGCTCGCACGGACTCGGGCACACCGGGGAACCGGGCGATCCACATCATGCTGCTGCACCCCTCCGACGGACACTCCGCAGTCGGCCGACCACGCATCGTCAACCTCGAATGCGAGCTTGAAAGCTCGGGTACGGCGTTGTCAAGCTGATCCGACATTCCGTGAGACGGGGGTTGACGTGGGCGAGTTGGGGCGACCGGCCTATCTGCGACTGGCCGACGTGCTGCGCTCGCGGATCCTCTCCGGCGAGCACCAGCCCGGCGCGCGGATGCCGAGCATCGCCGACCTCTGCCGCCAGCACGGACTCTCCGAGCAGCCCGTCCGGCAGGCGCTGCGGGTGCTCAACTCCGAGGGCCTGACCGAGGGCCGGCCCGGCTCCGGCACCTACGTCCGCCGCCGCCCGGCGCCCGCCCGGATCCCCCGCGGACGCTACGACGCGGCCGGCAGCCCCTTCGCCGGCGCGGGCCGCGACCCCGGCCCCGGCGGCGTCCCGCACTGGACGCACGACTCCCAGAAGACCTGGGCGACCGGCGCGCTCGCGCTCCGGCTGCGGATCGCCGAGGGCGACCCGATCATGCAGACCCAGTACGTCTTCCTCGCCGCCGACCGGCCCGCCCAGCTGTCCACCAGCTGGGAGCCGCTCGCCCTGACCGGCGGCACCGTCGCCGCCCGGCCCGAGTACGGCCCGCTGGCCGGGCTCGGCGTGGTCGAACGGATGGCCGGGATCGGCCTGACCGTCACCCGGGTCACCGAGGACGTCACCGCCCGCCCGGTGCTGGAGGCCGAGTCCGGCCCGCTGGGCGTGGCGCTGGGCTCCACCGTGCTCTCCATCGAGCGCACCCACTGGGCCGGCGGCCTCCCCGTGGAGACCGCCGACATCGTCCTCGCCGCCGAGCGCAGCCGGCTGGTCTACGAGATCGGCGTGCCCGCCGGAATCACCCCGGAGAGTGACGTCCTCCGCTGATCCGGGGCATTCGCCCCCACCCCGCGCGCGCCGGGGGCGCGTTCTCGCTTGCGTGCGCCGGTTGCCCCGTACACTCCCGGCACCGGGACAACGGGAGGTGCCGCACACCGTGACCGCCGCCGACAGCGCGCCCGCCGAAGCCGCGCCCGAGGAACGCCGGGCGGACTGGTTCGAGCTCTTCTTCGACCTGGTCTTCGTGGTGACCGTGGCCATCCTCGCCCGCGGACTGCACGGCGACCCGGGCGGCGCCGAGTTCGGCAGGTTCCTGGTGCTCTTCTTCCCGGCCTGGTGGGCCTGGGTCAACCTGATGGCCACCGTCAACGTCTCCGGCCGGGACATCGACCGCGCGCTCAGCCAGCCCATGCTGATCGCCGCCATGCCCGGTCTCGGCGTGATGGCCGCCGCCGCACCCGAGGGGCTCGGCGGCCACGCCTGGCTCTACGCCCTCGGCGCCGCCTGGGTGCGGGTGGTCTGCTTCCTGGTGTGGCTGCGGCCCGCCCTGCGCCGGGAGACCGCGCTGCCGCTCTGGCGCCCGGTGGCCTACTGCCTCGTCCCGGCCGCGCTGTGGGCGGTCTCCGCCGTCCTCCCGGACGGCTGGCGGTTCGCCCTCTGGGGGATCGCCATCGCCCTGGAGATCGCCCTGCTGGCGATCCGCAGCGAGTACGGCACCGTCCTCTACGCCCGGCTGTCGATCGAGCACCTGGTCGAGCGGATCACCCTGTTCGTGGTGATCGTCCTCGGCGAGAGCGTCTTCACCGTCGTCGCGACCTTCGCCGACCACCTCACCGCGGCCTCCGGCGCGGCCGCCCTCGCCGCCTTCCTGCTGGTCGCCGAACTCGCAGCGGTCTTCTTCGTCTGGGGCACGACCGTCGCCGCACGCGGCCTCGGCCGCGCCCAGGCCGGAAAGGCCCACCGGATCATCCGCGACACCGTGATGTACCTGCCGTACTTCCTGGTCGCCGCGGTCACCCTGCTCGCCGCCGCCCTCGGCACCGCCGTCGCCGAACCCTCGCACCCCCTGCCGTCCGGCGCCGACTGGGCGCTCTGCGCAGGCGTGCTGGGCTTCTACACGACCAACGCGGCGATCGCCCTGCGCTACGGCGAGCCGACCCGCGCGGTCCTCGGCTGGTACGGCCCCTGCCTGGTGCTGACGGCCGTCCTGCTGGTGCCCGGCGCCCTGCTGCTGCCGGCCTGGGCCGCCGTCCTCTGCGGCGCCGCCGAGGTCCTCGCCCTCACCCTGCTGGTCAAGCACCGCGTCCACCGCGCCCGGCCGGCCTGACCGCGGGTGCGGTGCGACCCGGTCGCAGCGGCCGGCCGGTGCCCGCCCGGGCTACGGACGGTCGGCGGCGCCCTCGGCGAGGGCCTTGACCCCGGCCAGGGTGGCCTCGATGCCGGTGCGCAGTTCGTCGAGCCGCCCGGCCACCAACTGCTCCTCCCGCTCCGGCATCCGGTCGATCCAGGGGCTGATCCCGGAGCGGCCGGGCCCGATCCGAACGGAGTGCCGCAGCCGGGTGCCGTCACCCTCCGGCGCCAGCTCGAACCGCCAGGTGGCCATCCGGTCCGCGGGGTCGTCCGCGGCCTCGCCGTACCGGCCGTCCGCGTCCAGGACGGCCCAGCCGAAGACCCGCTCGGCGTCGAACTCGACGATCTGCGAGACCGTCCGCCAGTCGCCCGCCACCGGATGCCGGTTGAAGCCCTCGAAGCGCGCCCCCAGTGCGGGTTCCCCTGCCCCGCCGAGCCACCCCACCCGGTGCAGCTCGGGGCTGAGCCGGGCCGGCAGCCCGATGTCGGTCACCAGCTCCCAGACCCGTGCCGGAGCCGCCCCCACCTCGACCTCGCCCCGTGCCACGGGCCCGTCCGCGTACCGCATGCCGCCCCCTCCGCCGTCCGAACCACGGTGTACGGCCGAGTCTGCCCGAGGGCCTGACGGGCACTCAGTCCGGGGTTCCCGTCCGGCCCGGAACACGACGAAGGCCCAGGTCCTGTGGACCCGGGCCTTGCACGTGCACTTGCTGGGAAGTGCCCCCGGTAGGATTCGAACCTACGCACCCGCCTCCGGAGGGCGGTGCTCTATCCCCTGAGCTACGGGGGCCTCTCGGCCGTCGCTTGCTGCGACGTGGAGAACACTACCAGGCCCGACGGGTGATCCGTGCACGGGTTTCGCGGGGCGGCGCGGCCGTACCTGAGGGGGTGGAAGTGGGGAAAGGCCGGACGCGGGGGTGGGCGCGCGGCTACCCTCGGTGATGTGCCGGGAACGTCCGGGCGGGTCCTCGTGGTGGACGACAGCGAGGTGATCCGCCAGCTGATCAGAGTGAACCTCGAGCTGGAGGGCTTCGAGGTGGTCACCGCCGCCGACGGCGCCGAGTGCCTGGAGGTCGTCCGCCGGGTGCGCCCCGACGTGGTGACGCTGGACGTGGTGATGCCGCGGCTCGACGGCCTGAAGACCGCCGCCCGACTGCGCGCCTCCGCCGAGACCCGGGCGCTGCCCATCGCGATCGTCAGCGCCTGCACCCCCGCCGACCTCGACCGCGGCGAGTCCGTCGGCGTGGACGGCTATCTGGCCAAGCCCTTCGACCCGGCGGACCTGGTCGCCCTGGTGCGCCGGCTGCTGCAGCAGGGCCCCGGCGGCGCGGTCGGCGGCGACGGCCCGTCCGGTTACGCTTTCGGCGGCGAGCGCCCCGAACACTCCGCGGCATTCCGCTCTCGGCGAACAGATCGCCCTTGACGGTCCCGCTCCCTGGTGCAACGCGTCTCAACCGGCAAACCGAGTGGCGGACGGGCACCCCGTCTCGCCTACGCTTGGCGTCGTGACACCCGCAGAGCTTTCCCAGGCAGTCCAGGCCGCAGTGAGCGCCGCCGTCGAGGCGGGCGAGCTGGCCGTCGCCGTGCCCGAGCACGTGACGGTCGAGCGGCCCAAGAACAGGGACCACGGTGACTACGCCACCAACGTGGCCCTCCAGCTCGCGAAGCCGGCAGGCATGCCGCCGCGAGCCGTTGCGGAACTGCTGGCCGCCCGCCTGCGAGAGACCACCGGCGTCGCGAAGGTCGACATCGCCGGTCCGGGCTTCCTGAACATCACCCTCGACGCCGCCGCCCAGGGCCTGCTGGCCCGCACGGTGGTCGAGGCCGGCCAGGCGTACGGCCGGAACGAGGCCCTCAAGGGCCTGACCATCAACCTGGAGTTCGTGTCGGCCAACCCGACCGGCCCGATCCACATCGGCGGCGTCCGCTGGGCGGCCGTCGGCGACTCGCTGGCCCGCGTCCTGCGCGCCACCGGTGCCGACGTCACCACCGAGTACTACCTCAACGACGCCGGCGTGCAGATCACCAAGTTCGCGCGGTCGCTGCAGGCGGTCGCCAACGGCAAGCCCGTCCCGGAGGACGGCTACGTCGGCGAGTACATCGCGGACATCGCCAAGGCGATCACCGACGGCGTGCCCGGCGTGCTCGACCTGTCCGAGGACGAGCAGCTCCAGGTCTTCCGGACCGAGGGCCTGAAGCTCATGGTCGCCGAGATCACGCGGTCGATGGAAGAGTTCGGGGTGCACTTCGACACCTGGTTCTCGGAGAAGTCGCTGCACGACTCGGGCGCCGTCGAGCAGGCCATCGACCGGCTGCGCGAGCAGGGCCACGTCTTCGACCGGGACGGCGCCATCTGGCTGCGCACCACGGACTTCGGCGACGACAAGGACCGCGTCCTGATCAAGGCCGACGGCGAGACCACCTACTTCGCCGCCGACGCCGCCTACTACCTGAGCAAGCGGGACCGCGGCTCCGAGGTCTCGGTCTACATGCTCGGCGCCGACCACCACGGCTACGTCAACCGGCTCAAGGCCATCGCGGCCTGCGCCGGCGACGACATGGACCGCAACATCGAGGTCCGCATCGGCCAGTTCGTGAAGATGCTGCGCGACGGCCAGGAGGTCCGCCTCTCCAAGCGCGCCGGCAACATCATCACCATCGACGACGTCGTCGACTGGATCGGCGTGGACGCGGCGCGGTACATGCTGGCGCGTTCCTCCACCGACTCCACCATCACCATCGACATCGACCTGGTCACCAGCCAGTCGAACGAGAACCCGGTCTTCTACGTGCAGTACGCGCACACCCGGATGTGCGGCGTCGCGCGCAAGGCCGCCGAGCTCGGCGTCGACAAGGGTGCGGCCGAGGACTTCAAGCCGGAGCTGCTCGCCACCCAGTGGGAGAGCGACATGCTCGGCGCGCTGGGCGAGTTCCCGCGCGTCATCGCCACGGCCGGCGAGCTGCGCGAGCCCCACCGGGTCGCGCGCTACCTGGAGGACCTTGCGGGCAAATACCACCGCCTGTACGAGAACTGCATGTTCCTGCCGAAGGGCGACGAGGAGCTCACGGACACGCACCGTGCGCGCCTCTGGCTGGTCGAGGCGACGCGAACGGTGCTCGCCAACGGCCTGACGCTGCTCGGCGTCTCCGCCCCCGAGCGGATGTAAGCACGACCCCCATGCGCACGACGGGGGCGGCGGACGGTCGAAGGAGACCGTGCGCCGCCCCTCGCCATAAGCCAAGGAAGTAGCCACAGATGAGCCGCTCCGCCCACCCCGCAGGCCCCCGCCACGGCGACGTGCTGCCCGAGGGCCACTACCTCGCCCCGCCGAGCGACCCGAACGCGCTCGACCCGAAGGTGTGGTCGAGGACCGTCGCCCGCAACGACGACGGCGTGGTGACCGTCGGCGGCCTCGACGTGAAGGCGCTGGCGGCCGAGTTCGGCACCCCCGCCTACCTGATGGACGAGGCGGACTTCCGGGCCCGGGCCCGCGCCTGGCGGGACGCCTTCGGCGCGGACGCGGACGTCTACTACGCCGGCAAGGCCTTCCTCTCGAAGGCGGTCGTCCGCTGGCTGCACGAGGAGGGCCTGAACCTCGACGTCTGCAGCGGCGGCGAGCTGGCGGTGGCGCTGGCCGCCGGAATGCCGGGGGAGCGCCTCGCGCTGCACGGCAACAACAAGTCGGTGCACGAGCTGGAGCAGGCGGTGAAGGCCGGGGTCGGCCACGTCGTCGTCGACTCGTACGACGAGATCGAGCGGCTGGCGGCGGTCGCCGAGCGGCAGGGCGTCCGCCAGAAGGTGCTGATCCGGATCACGGTCGGCGTCGAGGCGCACACCCACGAGTTCATCGCCACCGCGCACGAGGACCAGAAGTTCGGCCTGTCGCTGAACGGCGGCGCCGCGGCCGAGGCCGTCCGCCGGGTGCTCGCCCACCCGCAGGCCCTGGAGCTGCGCGGCATCCACTCGCACATCGGCTCGCAGATCTTCGACACGGCGGGCTTCGAGGTGGCGGCCCGCCGGGTGGTCGGCCTGCTGGCCGAGATCCGCGACGAGCACGGCCTCGAACTGCCCGAGATCGACCTCGGCGGCGGCCTCGGCATCGCCTACACCAGCGACGACGACCCGCGGGAGCCCGCCGAGATCGCCGCCTCGCTGGCGGAGATCGTCCGCCGCGAGTGCTCCGCCGCGAACCTGGCCGCACCGCGGCTCTCGGTGGAGCCGGGCCGCGCGATCGTCGGCCCGACCGCCTTCACCCTGTACGAGGTCGGCACGGTGAAGCCGCTGGACGGCCTGCGCACCTACGTCAGCGTGGACGGCGGCATGTCGGACAACATCCGCACCGCGCTGTACGACGCCGAGTACTCCGTCGCGCTGGTCTCCCGCACCAGCGACGCCGAGCCGATGCTGGTCCGCGTGGTGGGCAAGCACTGCGAGTCCGGCGACATCGTGGTCCGCGACGCCTTCCTGCCGGCCGACCTGGCCGCCGGGGACCTGATCGCGGTGCCGGCCACCGGTGCGTACTGCCGGTCGATGGCCAGCAACTACAACCACGCCCTCAAGCCCCCCGTGGTCGCCGTCCGGGACGGAGCGGCCCGGGTGATCGTCAGGCGCGAGACGGAGGAGGATCTCCTGCGTCTGGATATCGGCTGACGAAATCCTTGTCTCAGATCATGGACCGGCCGTAGATCCGTGCGGAAAGTCCCGGAGACTGGTAGAGACCGAATATCGTCGGGCACCGTGAATTGCCCGGCGGAGACCGAGAATGCAGAGCGGAGTCGGATGATGCGTACGCGCCCGCTGAAGGTGGCGTTGCTGGGCTGTGGTGTGGTGGGCTCCGAGGTGGCGCGCATCATGACGACGACGGCCGACGACCTCGCCGCGCGGATCGGCGCACCGGTCGAACTCGCCGGGATCGCCGTGCGCCGGGCCGGCCGCCCGCGCCCCGGGGTGCCCGAGCACCTGATCACCACCGACGCGGAGGCCCTGGTCAACCGCGGCGACATCGACGTGGTGGTCGAGGTGGTCGGCGGCATCGAGCCGTCCAAACAGCACATCCTGTCGGCCTTCGCCAACGGCGCCTCGGTGGTCTCCGCCAACAAGGCGCTGCTCGCCCAGGACGGCGCGGAGCTGCACGAGAAGGCCGCCGCGGCCGGTGTCGACCTGTACTACGAGGCCGCGGTGGCCGGTGCGATCCCGCTGATCCGCCCGCTGCGCGAGTCGCTGGCCGGCGACAAGGTCAACCGGGTGCTGGGCATCGTCAACGGCACCACCAACTTCATCCTCGACAAGATGGACACCACCGGCGCCGGGTACTCCGAGGCGCTGGAGGAGGCCACCGCCCTGGGCTACGCCGAGGCCGACCCGACCGCCGACGTCGAGGGCTTCGACGCCGCCGCCAAGGCCGCGATCCTGGCCGGCATCGCCTTCCACACCCGGGTCACCGCCGCCGAGGTCTACCGCGAGGGCATCACCGAGGTGACCGCCGCGGACATCGCCTCGGCGAAGCAGATGGGCTGCGTGGTCAAGCTGCTGGCGATCTGCGAGCGCTCCGCCGACGGCGAGTCGGTGACCGCCCGCGTCCACCCGGCGATGATCCCGCTGTCGCACCCGCTGGCCTCCGTCCGCGAGGCCTACAACGCGGTGTTCGTGGAGTCCGAGGCGGCCGGCCGGCTGATGTTCTACGGCCCGGGCGCCGGCGGTTCGCCCACCGCCTCCGCCGTCCTCGGCGACCTGGTCGCGGTCTGCCGCAACAAGCTGGCCGGCGCCACAGGCCCGGGCGACTCGGTGTACACCAGGCTGCCGGCCAAGCCGATGGACGAGGTCGTCACCCGCTACCACGTGAGCCTGGACGTCGACGACCGCGCGGGCGTGCTCGCCCAGGTGGCGTCCGTCTTCGCCGAGCACGGCGTCTCCATCGACACCGTGCGCCAGCAGGGCCGCGACGGCGACGCCTCGCTCGTCGTGGTCACCCACCGCGCCACCGACGCCGCGCTGTCGGCGACGGTCGACAAGCTCCGCGCGCTGGACAGCGTGCGCGACGTGGCCAGCATCATGCGGGTCGAAGGGGAGTAATCGACATGAACGCCATCGCCGAGAGCAGAGTGAGCGGCGCCCGCACCCACCAGTGGCGCGGCCTGATCGAGGAGTACCGCGACCGGCTTCCGGTCACCGCGGCGACGCCCGTGGTGACCCTGCTGGAGGGCGGCACGCCGCTCGTCCCCGCCCGGGTGCTCTCCGAGCGCACCGGCTGCGACGTGTACCTCAAGGTCGAGGGCGCCAACCCCACCGGGTCCTTCAAGGACCGCGGCATGACGATGGCCATCTCCAAGGCCAAGGAGGACGGCGCCCAGGCCGTCATCTGCGCCTCCACCGGCAACACCTCGGCCTCCGCCGCCGCCTACGCGGTGCGGGCCGGCATGGTGCCGGCGGTGCTCGTCCCGCAGGGCAAGATCGCCCTCGGCAAGATGGGCCAGGCCATCATCCACGGCGCGCAGATCCTGCAGGTGGACGGCAACTTCGACGACTGCCTCACGCTCGCCCGCGAGTTGTCCGAGAAGTACCCGGTCGCGCTGGTGAATTCGGTGAACCCGGTGCGCATCGAGGGCCAGAAGACCGCCGCCTTCGAGATCGTCGACATGCTCGGCGACGCCCCCGACGTCCACGTCCTGCCGGTCGGCAACGCGGGCAACATCACCGCCTACTGGAAGGGCTACCGGGAGTACGCCGCGGACGGCCTGGCCACCCGCACCCCGCGCATGTGGGGCTTCCAGGCGGCCGGTTCGGCCCCGATCGTCGACGGCGCCCCCGTCCGCTCGCCGCAGACCATCGCCACCGCGATCCGGATCGGCAACCCGGCCTCGTGGGAGCACGCGATCGCCGCGCGCGACGAGTCCGGCGGCCTCATCGACAAGGTGACGGACCGTCAGATCCTTTCCGCCTACCGGCTGTTGGCCTCCCAGGAGGGCGTCTTCGTGGAGCCCTCCTCGGCCTCCGGCGTGGCCGGCCTGCTGGCCAAGGCCGAGGCGGGCCTGGTCGATCCGGGTCAGCGGATCGTCTGCACCGTCACCGGCAACGGCCTCAAGGACCCGGACTGGGCGGTGGCCGGCGCCCCGCAGCGCCCGGAGATCGTCCCGGTCGACGCCGAGGCCGCCGCGCACCGCCTCGGACTGCTCGACTGACGGCGGCTCAGCCGGCACGCGCCCCGGGCCGACCCTTTCGGGGGTCGGCCCGCGGCCGTCCGGCAATGACACGTACGTGTTGATTCCGCACGGATTTCCCCGCTCAATTCCGCATCGTTTCCGGCCACGAACGGCAACACGGAAGATCGGTGCCGAGCAGGGTGTACCGCTGTGGAACCTGTCTTCGATAGGCTGGTTCCGTCGGGGCGCGCACGGCGCGCACATTCCCGCACTGCCGGGTCCCTGGTGTCCAGGGCCCCGCCGCCGTACCACCGCTGGCCCCACCCCCATCGGGCAGCCCTCACTCCCCAGGAGAGTCCACCGCATGGCCGGTCCTGCGTTCCGTGCCGCCGCCGTCCGGGTCCGGGTCCCCGCGACCAGCGCCAACCTCGGCCCCGGTTTCGACGCCTTCGGACTCGCCCTGGGTCTCTACGACGACATCGTCGTCCGCGTCGCCGACTCCGGCCTCTCGGTCGACATCGCCGGCGAGGGCAGCGACAGCCTGCCCCGCGACGAGCGCCACCTGGTCGTCCGCTCCATGCGGGCCGCCTTCGACCGCCTCGGCGGCCAGCCCCGCGGCCTGGAGGTGGTCTGCGCCAACCGCATACCGCACGGCCGCGGCCTCGGCTCGTCCTCCGCCGCCATCTGCGCCGGCATCGTCGCCGCCCGTGCCGTCACCATCGGCGGGGCGCACGCGCTCGACGACGACGCCCTGCTCGCCCTCGCCTCCGAGCTGGAGGGCCACCCGGACAACGTGGCCGCCTGCCTGCGCGGCAACTTCACCGTCGCGTGGACGGCCGAGGACGGCGCCCGCACCATCGTGCTCGACCCGTCCGACCAGGTCGTCCCCGTGGTCTTCGTGCCCGCCACCGAGGTGCTCACCGAGACCGCCCGCGGCCTGCTGCCCAAGACCGTCCCGCTGGCCGACGCCGCCGTCAACGCCGGCCGCGCCGCCCTGCTCGTCGAGGCGCTCACCCGCCGTCCCGAGCTGTTGCTCACCGCCACCGAGGACCGCCTCCACCAGGACTACCGCGCCTCCGCGATGCCCGACAGCGCCGCCCTGGTGGCCGCCCTGCGCGCGCACGGCGTGCCGGCCGTGATCTCCGGTGCGGGCCCCACCGTGCTGGCGCTCACCGACGAAGCCTCCGCGGAGAAGGTGCTCGGCCTCGCCGGGCCCGAGTTCGCCGCCCACCGGCTGGAGTTGGACCGTGCCGGTGCGTGCGTCCTGCCGCTCGACGTCTGAGCCGACACCGAACGCGGCCACACCCGCGGGAACGGAAACGATTGACAACTACAGGGCTGGGGAATGTGTCAGGGGGTCGGTAGTGTTAACCTCATTGCTGCACCAGACACCCTCCGGGGTTCGGTGCGCCACGTCCCGATCCCGCCCCTTCAGGCTGGCACCGTCCGCACCTGCAGGGTCCGGAAGGACGGGACCACGATTTTCCGGGAGCCCACCACAGCGCGTACGCAGCCTGCCTGCGCGACTGAGGCGCATCCCGAAGCCGTGACGGCACCTGACTCCCACCCGCGGCCTCCGCACTGAGGTACGGGCGGGCGGAGCCCGAGGTGCTGCCGCGCGACGGGGGCCCGGGAACCAAAAACAGGCAGCGAGGCCGGCACGAGACCGGCCCACCGCGCCACTTCGCACCACAGTGCACCGCACTTTTCGCAGCGTCCACCCGATCGGCTGGTCCTTTCGGGGGGACGACCGCCTCGGACCAGCGTGATTCGGCGTTGGTCAGGACAGCACAACCGGTCGCCGAGCCAGACAGGCCGACGTCCGCTCCAGGGAAGGACCCTTAGTGAGCGACACCACCGATCTGATGGGCGCGCGCCCGGACGCCGACGCGTCGGACGCAGCCGCCGCCCCCGCGGCCCCGGCCAGGCGCCGTCGCAGCGCCGCCGCAGGCCTCGACGGCCTGGTCCTCGCCGAGCTCCAGAAGCTCGCCACGGGCCTCGGTATCAGCGGTACCGGACGGATGCGCAAGAGCCAGCTCATCGAGGCCATCAAGGAGAAGAGCGGCGGCGACCCGCTGCTCGCCGGCGCCGCCGCGCCCGCTCCGGCCGCCAAGCGCACCGCCACCAAGGCCGCCGCTCCCGCCGAGGAGGCGCCCGCCGCCGCCCCGGCCGCCGAGGAGAAGCCGGCCCGCCGCACCCGTGCTGCCGCCGCCGCTGCCGCCGCCCCCGCGGAGCAGCCGCAGGCCCAGATCGAGATCCCGGTCCAGGCCGCCGCCGAGACCGCGCCGGCCCGCACCGAGCGCACCCGCCGCCGTGCCACCTCCGCGGCCGGCGCCCCGACCGCCGAGGCCGCCGCCGAGTCGGCCGGCACCGTGGTCGCCGAGGCCAAGGCGGAGACCCGCACCGCCGAGCAGCGTCCCGCCGAGGGCGAGACCCGTACCGAGCGCCGCGACCGCCGTGACCGGCGCGACCGCCGCGAGGGCGGCGAGCGTCCCGAGGCGGCCGAGGGCCAGGACAGCGAGTCCCGCGAGTCCCGCCGCGACCGCCGCAACCGCCGCGACCGCGACCGGGCGGAGCGCCAGCCCGCCCAGGGCCAGCAGCAGACCGGCACCCAGCAGCAGGACACCCAGGCCGGCCGCCAGGGCCAGCCCGCCGGGCAGCAGGCCGGCGGCTACGACGACGACGAGTTCGGCGACGGCCGCCGCGGCCGCCGCGGACGCTACCGCGACCGCCGGGGCCGCGGCCGCCGCGAGGGCTTCGAGGGCAGCACCCCCGAGCCGCAGATCGGCGAGGACGACGTCCTCATCCCGGTCGCGGGCATCCTCGACATCCTCGACAACTACGCGTTCGTCCGGACCTCCGGCTACCTGCCGGGCCAGAACGACGTCTACGTCTCGCTCGCCCAGGTGCGCAAGCACGGCCTGCGCAAGGGCGACGCCATCACCGGTGCGGTGCGCCAGCCCCGCGACGGCGAGCGCCGCGAGAAGTTCAACGCGATGGTCCGCCTCGACTCGGTCAACGGCACGGACCCGGACGGCGCCCGCAGCCGCCCCGAGTTCGGCAAGCTGACCCCGCTGTACCCGCAGGAGCGGCTGCGCCTGGAGACCGACCCGGGCGTGCTGACGACCCGGATCATCGACCTCGTGTCGCCGATCGGCAAGGGCCAGCGCGGTCTGATCGTCGCCCCGCCGAAGACCGGCAAGACGATGATCATGCAGGCGATCGCCAACGCGATCACCCACAACAACCCCGAGTGCCACCTGATGGTCGTCCTCGTCGACGAGCGTCCGGAAGAGGTCACCGACATGCAGCGGTCGGTGAAGGGCGAGGTCATCTCCTCGACCTTCGACCGCCCGGCCGAGGACCACACCACCGTCGCCGAGCTCGCCATCGAGCGTGCCAAGCGCCTGGTGGAGCTGGGCCACGACGTGGTGATCCTGCTCGACTCGATCACCCGCCTCGGCCGCGCCTACAACCTGGCCGCGCCGGCCTCCGGCCGCATCCTGTCCGGTGGTGTCGACTCGACCGCGCTCTACCCGCCGAAGAAGTTCTTCGGCGCCGCGCGCAACATCGAGAACGGCGGCTCGCTGACCATCCTCGCCACCGCCCTGGTGGAGACCGGCTCCCGCGCCGACGAGGTGGTCTTCGAGGAGTTCAAGGGCACCGGCAACATGGAGCTCAAGCTCGACCGCAAGCTCTCCGACAAGCGGATCTTCCCGGCGGTGGACGTCGACGCGTCCTCCACCCGCAAGGAGGAGATCCTGCTGGGCAAGGAGGAGCTGGCGGTCACCTGGAAGCTCCGCCGGGTGCTGCACGCGCTCGACTCGCAGCAGGCCATCGAGCTGCTCCTGGACAAGATGAAGCAGACCAAGAGCAACGCCGAGTTCCTGATGCAGATCGCCAAGACCACCCCCGGTTCCGGCGACTGACGCGGCCCGTTCCGCAGGGCGAGGCCCCGCACCGCATCCGCGGTGGGGGCCTCGCCCTTTGGGCACCGCTCCCCGCGGCCGGCGCCGCGGGCCCCGTACGGCCCTCCGGCCTCCGCCGATCGGCGGAGGCCGGATTCCCTTATGCTCGAAAAGCCCCGTTCGAGCAGAAAGGGGAAGGGATGTCCGATCGGCGAGAGCCCCGGAGCAGACGCCGCAAGGTGCTGCGCATCGCGGTGTTCACCGTGATCGGGCTGCTGCTGGTGGGTGCGGGTGCGGCCGGCTACGCGTACTGGAAGCTGAACGGCAACATCCGCAGCGTCGACATCGACACCCAGCTCGGCCCGGGCCGACCCCCCGCATCGGTGGGTGGTGCCTTCAACATCCTGCTGCTCGGCTCGGACTCCCGGGCCGGCGCCAACCACTCGCTGGCCGGTGGCGCGGTCGGTGACACCGCCCGTTCGGACACCGCGATGGTCGTCCACGTCAACCGCGAGCACTCCGTCGCCTCGGTGATCAGCATTCCGCGCGACACCCTGGTCGCCCGCCCGGCCTGCACGGCTCCGGACGGCACCGCCACCCCGGCCCTGCGCAGCGCGATGTTCAACTCCGCGTACGAGGTCGGCGGACCGGCCTGCGCGGTGAAGACCACCGAGCAGCTGACCGGGATGCGGATGGACCACTTCGTCGAGGTGGACTTCGCCGGCTTCGCGGGCCTGATCGACGCCATCGGCGGGGTCGACGTCACCACCACCGTCGACATCTCCGACCAGGACAGTGGGCTGCACCTGGCGGCCGGCGACCACCACCTCAGCGGCACCCAGGCGCTGGCCTTCGTCCGCACCCGGCACGGCGTCGGCAACGGCAGCGACCTCGGCCGGATCGAACTCCAGCAGCAGATGGTGAAGTCGATCATGAAGCAGATCGGTGCGCTCGGACTCACGTCCAACCCGGCGCACCTGTGGTCGATCGCCGACAAGCTCACCAAGTCGATGACCACCGACTCGGAGCTCGCCTCGGTCAGCGCACTGGTCGGCCTCGCCAACACCCTCAAGGGCATCGGGCCGGACGAGATGACCATGGTGACGCTGCCGGTGGTGAGCGCCCCGAGCGACCCGAACCGGGTCGTCCCGCGCAGCCCCCAGGCCGCCCAGCTGTGGGCCGCCCTGCAGGCCGACGGCGCCGTCCCGCAGTCGGTGGTGAGCATCCAGCCGTCCAACCCCGCCGACAGCACGCCCAGCCCCTCCACGGGCGCCTCTCCCCGCACCCCGGGCGCCTCTCCCCGCACCCCGGGCGCCGCGACCCGCAGCCCGGTCGGCGCGGCGGGCCGGGAATAGCCCGGGCCGCGCCTCGGTTTGGGAAGAGGCGGCCGGTGCTGGCACACTGGTCCGTCGGTCCCGGTTCACGCGCGGCTGCCTGCCGCCGACCCGGTGCCCTCCCGAAACCTAGGAGAGACCCTTGAAGGCCAACGTTCACCCCGAGTACGTCGTGACCAAGGTGACCTGCACCTGCGGTAACGAGTTCACCACCCGCTCGACCGAGACCAGCGGCGAGATCCGCGCCGAGGTCTGCTCGGCGTGCCACCCGTTCTACACCGGCAAGCAGAAGATCATGGACACCGGTGGCCGCGTGGCCCGCTTCGAGGCCCGCTTCGGCAAGAAGCTCAGCGGCGGCAAGGCCTAGCGCTTCCACGGCGCCGGTCTCGGCGCCCCCGCGGATCCGCGGGGGCGCCGGGCCGGCGCCGTTCGCATCTCCCCGCTCCGCGCCGCCGTCCGGCGCCCGGAGCACCCATCTCGTCCCACCGGCACCCACGGGAAGTAGGCCCACGCCATGTTCGAGGCAGTCGAAGAGCTCCTCGTCGAGCACGCCGACCTCGAGAAGAGGCTGGCCGATCCCTCGGTGCACGCCGACCAGGCGAACGCCCGCAAGCTCGCCAAGCGCTACGCGGAGCTGACCCCGATCACCCGCACCTACCGCGCCTGGCGGCAGACCGGCGAGGACATCGAGGCCGCCCGCGAGCTCGCCGCCGAGGACCCCGACTTCCTCGCCGAGGCGAAGGTTGCGGAGGCCCGCCGCGACGAGCTGACCGAGGAGCTGCGGCTGCTGCTCGTCCCGCGCGACCCCAATGACGACAAGGACGTCATCCTGGAGGTCAAGGCGGGCGAGGGCGGCGAGGAGTCCGCGCTCTTCGCCGGCGACCTGCTGCGGATGTACCTGCGCTTCGCGGAGCGGGTCGGCTGGAAGACCGAGATCATCGACTCCAACGAGTCCGACCTCGGCGGTTACAAGGACGTCTCCGTCGCCGTGAAGACCCGTGGCAGCACCGAGCCCGGCCAGGGCGTCTGGGCCCGGCTGAAGTACGAGGGCGGCGTGCACCGCGTGCAGCGCGTCCCGGCCACCGAGTCGCAGGGCCGCATCCACACCTCCGCCGCCGGCGTGCTCGTCACCCCGGAGGCCGAGGAGGTCGAGGTCGAGGTCCACGCCAACGACCTGCGGATCGACGTCTACCGCTCGTCCGGCCCCGGCGGCCAGTCCGTCAACACCACCGACTCGGCCGTCCGGATCACCCACCTGCCGACCGGTATCGTGGCCTCCTGCCAGAACGAGAAGAGCCAGCTGCAGAACAAGGAGCAGGCGATGCGCATCCTGCGCTCGCGCCTGCTGGCGGCGGCCCAGGAGGAGGCGGAGCGGGAGGCCTCCGACGCCCGCCGCAGCCAGGTCCGCACCGTCGACCGCTCCGAGCGCATCCGGACCTACAACTTCCCGGAGAACCGCATCTCCGACCACCGCACCGGCTTCAAGTCCTACAACCTGGACCAGGTGCTGGACGGCGACCTGAACGCGGTCATCCAGTCCTGCGTGGACGCCGACGCTGCGGCCAAGCTGGCCGCCGCCCAGGAGAACTGAGAACCGGGCCCGGGGCCCGAGAAGTCAGAGGTGTGGTCGGATGAACCTGCTGCTCGCCGAGGTGGCGCAGGCCACCCAGCGGTTGGCCGCGGCCGGCGTGCCGTCGCCGCGCTTCGACGCCGAGGAGCTCGCCGCGCACGTCCACGGCGTCAAGCGGAGCCAGCTGCACACCGTGCCCGACGCCGACTTCGACGCCCGCTACTGGGAGGCGATCTCCCGCCGCGAGGCCCGCGAACCGCTGCAGCACATCACCGGGCGCGCCTTCTTCCGCTACCTGGAGCTGGAGGTCGGCCCGGGCGTCTTCGTGCCGCGGCCGGAGACCGAGACCGTCGTCGAGTGGGCCATAGACGCCGTCCGCGACATGGACGTCGCCGAGCCCCTCGTGGTCGACCTGTGCACCGGCTCGGGCGCCATCGCGCTCGCCCTCGCCCAGGAGCTGCCGCGCTCCACCGTGCACGCCTTCGAGCTGGACGAGGGCGCCCTCGCCTACACCCGGCGCAACATCGCGACCAGCCCCGACCGGGCCCGGGTCCACCTGCACGAGGGCGACGCCACCCGCGCCTTCGAGGACGACCGTTCCTGGGACGGCCGGTTCGACCTGGTCATCAGCAACCCGCCGTACATCCCGCTCACCGAGTGGGAGTACGTCGCGCCCGAGGCCCGCGACCACGACCCGCAGATGTCGCTGTTCTCCGGCGAGGACGGCCTCGACACCATCCGCGGCATCCAGCGGGTCGCCGCCCGGCTGCTGCGCCCCGGCGGTGCGGTGGTCGTCGAGCACGCCGACACCCAGGGCGGCCACGTGCCCTGGATCTTCAACGAGGAGGGCGGGTGGACGGACGCCGCCGACCACCGCGACCTCAACGGCCGGCCGCGCTTCACCACCGCCCGCCGCGCCGCCCTGTGACTTCGTGACTTCGCCGTGAACTTCGGAAGGGGACCGCACCGATGAGCCGCCGCTACGACTGTGCCGATACCGGGGACCGCGCCACCGGGCTGCGCGAGGCAGCTTCGGCGATCCGCCGCGGCGAGCTCGTCGTCCTGCCGACGGACACCCTGTACGGCGTGGGCGCCGACGCGTTCTCCCCGGAGGCGGTGGGCGCCCTGCTCGACGCCAAGGGCCGCGGCCGCAACATGCCCTCCCCGGTGCTCGTCGGCTCGCCGACCACCCTGCACGGCCTGGTCACCGACTTCTCCGAGCAGGCCTGGGAGCTCGTCGACGCGTTCTGGCCCGGCGGCCTGACCCTCGTCGCCCGCCACCAGCCCTCGCTGCGCTGGGACCTCGGCGAGACCCGCGGCACGGTCGCCGTCCGGATGCCGCTGCACCCCGTCGCCCTGGAGCTGCTCAACACCACCGGCCCGCTCGCCGTCTCCAGCGCCAACAAGACCGGCGGCCCCTCGCCCGCGACCTGCGACGAGGCCCAGGGCCAGCTCGGCGACGCCATCTCCGTCTACCTGGACGGCGGCCGCGCGGACCACGCGACGGCCTCCACCATCGTCGACGTCACCGGCAAGACCCCCGTCGTGCTGCGGGCGGGCGCGATCAGCGTCGAGCAGCTGAGGGAGGTCGTCCCGGACCTGGAGGCCGGCAGTTGACCGCTGCGTCCCTGTACGCCGCGGGCCCCGGCCCGGCCCGGTTCGCGGCCGTCCCGTACCGGACGGCCGCGCCACGACCGGTCGACACCTTCCGCATCCTCTTCGTCTGCACCGGGAACGTGTGCCGCTCGCCGATCGCCGAGCGGCTCACCCGCCACGAGCTGGCCGCCCGGCTCGGCGCCGCCTCGCACCGCTTCGTGGTCGAGAGCGCCGGGACGTGGGGCCACGAGGGCGCCCCGATGGAGGCGCACGCCGCCACCGTGCTCGGCGAGTACGGCGTTGACAGCGCCGGCTTCGCCGGCCGGGAGCTGCTGGACGAACACGTCATCGACGCCGACCTGGTGCTCACCGCCACGCTCGACCACCGCGCCCAGGTGATATCCATGGGCCACGCGGCCGGGCTGCGCACCTTCACCCTGAAGGAGTTCACCCGGCTGGTGCGGCGGATCGACCCGGTCACCCTGCCCGAGCCCCGCGGCGGCGCCCAGCTGCCGGAGCGGGCGCGCGCACTGGTGCGGGCCGCCGCCGCGCTGCGCGGCTGGCTGCTCGCCGCCTCCCCGGAGTCGGACGAGGTGGACGACCCGTACGGCGCGCCGATCGGCATGTTCCGCAACTGCGGCGAGGAGATATTCGACGCCCTCGACCCGGTCGTCACCGCCCTGACGGGGGTCCACGGGCGCGACTGACCGCCCGGGCCGGCCGCCCGCGCCGGATCGCGCCCCGCCCGGCGCGCCCCGCCCGGCGCCCCCCGATCCGCCGTTCGGACCCGCCGGCAAGGGGGATTGCGGGGGATCGGGTGGAGAAACCGTGCAGGCGGAGTGCCCAGGACGTGTCGGGCCGTCGACGGCGGCCGGCGGGCCCTCGGCCGCGAGCCGCCCGCGGGCGTCCCCGACGGCGCAACGCGGCCGTGTACGGGCGGGCCACCGGGTCGGCCCCGACCTACGCTGGAGGGACCCACCCGCCGCTTCCGGGAGCTGCGCCATGTCCGTCACCCCCACCGTGCACGGCCCGACCGAGACCGACGCTCCCGCCACCGGGGCGCGCTGGGAGCCCGCGGAGGCGCTCCGCCGGGCCGACCCGCTGCTGGCCGACCTGCTCACCGCGGAGGCCGAACGGCGGGCGGAGAGCCTGCAGCTGCTGGCGGGCGAGAACATCACCAGCCCCGCCGTGCTGGCCGCGCTCGGCGGCCCGCTGATCGACAAGTACGCCGAGGGCTACCCCGGCCGGCGCCACCACACCGGCTGCGCGCTGGCCGACACCGCCGAACTGCTGGCGGTCGACCGGGCCCGCCAGCTGTTCGCCGCCCCGCACGCCAACGTCCAGCCGCGGTCGGCGACTTCGGCGATGCTCGCGGCGTACGCGGCGATGCTGCGGCCGGGCGACACGGTGCTCGCGATGTCCCTGGAGCACGGCGGCCACCTCAGCTGCGGCTCGCGCGCCAACTTCTCCGGCCGGTGGTTCGACTTCGTCGGCTACGGCGTCCGCGAGGAGGACGGCCGGATCGACCTGGAACAGGTCCGCGAACTCGCGCACCGGCACCGCCCCAAGGCGATCGTCGCCGGCGGCATCTCCTACCCCCGGCACGTCGACTGGGCCGCCTTCCGGGCCGTCGCGGACGAGGTCGACGCCTACCTGATCGCCTCCGCCGCCCAGACCACCGGGCTCGTCGCGGCGGGCCTGGCGCCCTCCCCGGTGCCGTACGCGGACGTCACCGTCGCCGCCACCCACAAGCTGCTCCGCGGCCCGCGCGGCGGCCTGCTGCTGTCCACCGTGGAACTCGCCGACCGGATCGACCGGGCGGTCTTCCCGTTCACCCAGGGCGGCGCCGCGATGAACGAGGTCGCCGGCAAGGCCGTGGCGCTCGCCGAGGCCGCCGGCGAGGACTTCGCCCGGTACGCCCGCCGGGCCGTCGACGGGGCCCAGGCCCTCGCGGGGGCCCTCGCCGAGCACGGCGTCCGGCCGATGACCGGGGGCACCGACACCCACCTGGTCACCGCCGACGTCAGCCCGCTCGGCCTCACCGGCATCGAGGCGGAGCGCCGCTGCGCCGCGGCCGGGCTGATGCTCGGCAAGTGCGCGCTGCCGTTCGACCCGGCGCCGGCCGCGGAGGCCTCCGGGATCCGGCTGGGCACCGGCGCCGCGGCCGCCCAGGGCATGGGGCCGGTCGAGCTCGCCGAGGTCGGCGGCCTGATCGGCGAGCTGCTGCGCGGCGGCCCGCAGGCCCGGATCTCCGGGCGGGTGCGCGACATCGCACGGACCTTCTCCGGGTGCCGCTGAGCCGGCCGCGGGGCCCTGACCAGGCGGTTCCCGGGCCGCCCGGCGGCCGTTCCGGGGTGTCCGGCGCACCCCGGGGGAGGCCGGGGAGAACCGCGGTGCACGTCCCGCTCGTCCGACTCAATAAGGTGTGACCGTGGCGACGCACCTCGAACCCCGAACCATCCCGGGAGTACGCTCCGTACTCATCCGTCGGACCGTGATGCAGGAGGCCAGTGGTGCGTGAGTATCTCCTGGTGCTCTTCGTCACCGCAGCGGTGACGTACCTGCTGGTCAGCCCGGTGCGGAAGTTCGCGATCGCGGCCGGGGCGATGCCGGCCGTCCGGGCGCGCGACGTGCACCGCGAGCCCACCCCGCGGCTCGGCGGCATCGCGATGTTCGGCGGGCTCTGCGCCGGCCTGCTGGTGGCCTCCCAACTGACCAACATCGGGCGGCTGTTCATCCAGAGCGCGGACGTCCGGGCGCTGCTCTCCGGCGCCGGGATCATGTTCGTCCTCGGTGTCCTGGACGACAAGTGGGGCGTGGACGCGCTGGTGAAGCTGGGCGGTCAGATGATCGCCGCCGGTGTCATGGTCTGGCAGGGCGTGACGGTCATCTCGATCCCGGTGCCCGGCGTCGGCCCGGTCGCCGTCACCCCGACCCAGGGCATGATCATCTCGGTGGTGCTGGTCGTCGTCATGGTCAACGCGGTGAACTTCATCGACGGCCTGGACGGCCTGGCGGCCGGCATGGTCTGCATCGCCGCGATGGCGTTCTTCCTGTACTCGTACCGGCTCTGGATCGGCTACGGGGTCAACGACGCCGCCCCCGCCGTGCTGTTCACCGCCGTGCTGATCGGCATGTGCCTGGGCTTCCTGCCGCACAACCTGCACCCGGCCCGGATCTTCATGGGCGACTCCGGCTCGATGATGCTCGGCCTGATGCTGGCCGTGGCCGCGATCTCCATCACCGGCCGCGTCGACCCCGACCTGATCACCGCGCAGACCGGTTCGCAGACCGCCACCGTGCACACCCTGGTGCCGATCTACATCCCGCTGCTGCTGCCGCTGACCGTCATCGCGCTGCCGCTGGCCGACCTGCTGCTCGCCGTGGTCCGCCGCACCTGGGCCGGCAAGTCGCCGTTCGCCGCCGACAAGCAGCACCTGCACCACCGTCTGCTGCAGGTCGGCCACTCGCACAGCCGTGCGGTGCTGATCATGTACTTCTGGGCCGCGCTGATCGCCTTCGGCACGGTCGCCTTCTCGGTCGCCAACACCGGCCGCACGGTGGTGCTGGCCTTCGCCGGGCTCTGCCTGGTCGGCCTGGTCGTCCTGCTGATGCCGCGCTTCCGCCCACACGCGCCGCGGGCCGTGCAGGCCGTCGTGCCGCCCCGCTACCGCAAGGCGCGGACCGAGGAGACCGCGGCCGACGCCGCGACCGCCGTGGAGGCCCTCACCGCCGAGGCGGACGACGCCGCGGCACCCGCCGGGACGCCCGCGATGGCCGAGCTCTCCGCCAAGGACAAGGCGCTGCTGAGCCGGATCGGCAGCGGCGCCACCGCGGTCGGACAGCGCAGCCGCGCGAAGGGCTGAACGCGCGCCCCGGAGCGGTCCGGGGCGCCCTCCCGGGGCGTCCGCGACACGCCCGCCGCCGCGTCTGACCGGCCGTCAACAGCCCTCACCCGTACGGCGGCACCCTTGGGCCATCGGTGTGACAGGTACCACACGTTCATGGTAAAGCTCTCATCAAATAGTTTGTGATACCGTTCACGAGTACCGAGAACACGCCGAAAGACCTGACAGGTGGAGCACTTCCCACCCCGGTCGGTCTTCTGGAGCGGCTCGCCGTCGAGCGGCCGGCCTGCGGCTGTGGTTCCCGGTGCGGCGTCCCCCGCCGCGCGCACACCCATATGCCAGTCCCCCGTTGCCGACATGCCGCCGGAGCTGCCGACATGCCGTCCCACGACGCCCGGATCATCCGCGGCGCCGCAATCCCCACTGCGGTCGCCGGCCTGATTGCCGCTGTGATCGCCACCGCAGTCGTGGGGACCAAGGGGTTGATCGGCGCTCTTGCCGCCGTCCTCCTTGTGATGGCGTTCTTCAGCTTCGGCCAGGTCGCGCTCGACCGGCTCACCAGGAACAACCCGCAGATCCTCATGGCAGCTGCGCTGCTCGTCTACACGACGCAGATCCTGCTGGTCGCGGTCGTCCTGGCGGTGTTCAAGAACACCACCCTCTTCGACACCAAGGTGTTCGGCTTCACGCTGCTCGGCTGTGCCCTGATCTGGACGGGCTTCCAGGTGCGCGGCGCGATGAAGGCCAAGATCTACTACGTGGAGCCCGAACCCCGCGACGACAAGCCGAAATCCGGGCGTCAACCGTGACGGGGGCGGGCTGTCCCCCTCGCGCGGGGGGCGGTGTTTATGCCCTCCTGACGGGCTGCTATCGTCCGTCCCGACGGCGGAGTACGGGATGCGGCCAGATCGCTCCGATGATCGGACGGATCGCCCCCCGACTCCATGAAGTCTTCGAAGATCCCGCGGCAGGGATACGCGCCGCGCAGGGTCCGCGAGAAATCCAACAAGTTCCAGTGCCGCTCCGTGGCCGAGGGCCGCGCCGACACACCGAGGTTGCCGTAACCATGCGTCATGACGAAGGAGTCTGTGGTGGGTGCTGACGTCCAGCTCGCCTCTGAGGCCGGGTGCCACCTGTTCTCCGGTTGCGGCTTCCCGGCTCCGGGCCTGAACGAGTTCGACTTCAAGCCGATCTTCTCCATCGGCAGCGTGGACTTCACCAAGCCCATGCTTCTGTCCATCATCTGCGCCCTGCTGGTGGTGGCGTTCTTCTGGGCCTCGTTCGCCAAGCCGAAGCTGGTCCCCGGGAAGCTCCAGCTGGTCGGCGAGATCGGGTACGACTTCGTCAAGCGAAGCATCGTGCTGGAGACGATCGGCAAAAAGGGCGAGAAGTACGTCCCGATGCTGGTCTCGATGTTCTTCTTCGTGTGGGTGATGAACATCATGTCCATCATCCCGTTCGCCCAGTTCCCGGTGATGTCGAGGATCGCCTACCCGGTGGGCCTCGCGGCGATCGTGTGGGTCACCTACATGACCCTGACCTTCAAGAAGCACGGCTTCGTCGGCGGTCTGAAGAACCTCTGCTGGCCCTCGGGCATCCCCGGCTGGGTCATGTTCATCCTGGTCCCGATCGAGTTCATCTCGAACATCTTCGTGCGGCCCTTCACGCTCGCGGTTCGAGCCTTCGCGAACATGTTCGCCGGCCACCTGCTGATCGTCGTGTTCTCGGTCGCCTCCTGGTACCTGCTCAGCCCGAGCATCGGCGCGCTCTACGGCACCACCTCGTTCATCGTGGCCGTCGGTCTGACCGCGTTCGAGCTGCTGGTGCAGTTCCTGCAGGCCTACATCTTCGTGATGCTCGCCAGCAGCTACATCGCCGGTGCCCTCGAAGAGGCGCACTGAGCCACGCAGCCCCCGGGCTGCTCACCCAGAAACGTCCGGTGGCCAACCACCACCGGTTCACATCCCCGCAAAGGACAAGCTGAAATGGCACAGCTCGCTGAGGTCGTCGGTTCCATCGCTTCCGTCGGTTACGGTCTCGCTGCGATCGGCCCCGGCATCGGTGTCGGTCTGATCTTCGGTAACGGCGTCCAGGCCATGGCCCGCCAGCCCGAGGCCGCCGGCCTCATCCGTTCCAACATGTTCATCGGCTTCGCGCTGACCGAGGCGCTGGCGCTCATCGGCATCGTCATGCCGTTCGTCTACGGCACCGGTAAGTAATTCCCCTGCCGCAGACCCATTCGAGGAAGGTCCAGATATGAGCATCGCGGCTCACATCGCGGCCGAGGAGAAGATGAACCCTCTCCTCCCCGCGTGGCCCGAGATCATCATCGGCCTGCTCTGCTTCTTCATCGTCTTCGGCTTCCTCGGCAAGAAGCTCCTCCCCAGCATCGAGAAGGTGCTGTCGGAGCGCCGGGATGCCATCGAGGGCGGCATGGAGCGCGCGCAGGTTGCGCAGGCCGAGGCCCAGGCCCTGCTGGAGCAGTACCGTGCCGAGCTCGCCGAGGCGCGTCACGAGGCCGCCCGGATCACCGAGCACGCCCGTGAGCAGGGCGCTGCCCTGGTCGCCGAGATGCGCGAGGAGGGCCAGCGCCAGCGCGAGTCCATCGTCGCCGCCGGCCACGCCCAGATCGAGGCCGACAAGAAGCAGGCGACTGCCGCCCTGCGCCAGGACGTGGGCTCGCTGGCCTCCCAGCTGGCCTCCCGCATCGTGGGTGAGTCCCTCGAGGACCACGCCCGGCAGAGCGGTGTGATCGACCGGTTCCTCGACGAGCTCGAGGCCAAGGCCGCCGCCTCGGCGGGTGCCAAGTGATCGGCGCCAGCCGCGAGGCCCTGGCCGCCGGCCGGGAGAACCTCGAGAGCCTGACCGACAACACCTCGGTGGACGCGGCCAGGCTCGCCGAGGAGCTCACCGCCGTCACGGCCCTGCTGGACCGCGAGGTCTCGCTGCGCCGCGTGCTGACCGACCCCTCGCGGTCGGGCCAGGACAAGGCCCAGTTCGTCGGCACGCTGCTGTCGGGCCAGGTCTCCGGCGAGACCGTCGACCTGGTCTCCGGTCTCGTCCGGTCCCGCTGGTCCGGTGCGCGTGACCTGGTCGACGCGGTGGAGGAGCTCTCGGCGTACGCCGAGGTCGTCGCCGCCGACAAGGCCGGCGCCCTGGACGACGTCGAGGACGAGCTGTTCCGGTTCGGCCGGGTCGTCGCCGGCTCGCACGATCTGCGCGCCGCGCTCACCGAGCCGAAGGCCGGTGCCGCCGCCAAGGCGGCCCTGGTCAAGAAGCTGCTCGGCGGCCGCGCCAACGCGGGCACCGTCCGCCTGGTCGTCTCCCTGGTCACCGCACCGCGTGGTCGTAGCCTGGAACAGGGCCTCGAGTCCTACTCCAAGCTCGCTGCCGCCCGTCGTGGCCGCGTGGTGGCCCTGGTCACCAGCGCCGTGCCGCTGTCGGATCGGCAGAAGGAGCGGCTCGCCGCGGCCCTCGCCGGCCTGTACGGCAAGCAGGTCCACCTGAACATCGACGTCGACCCCGCGGTCGCCGGCGGCGTGAAGGTGCAGATCGGCGACGAGGTCATCGACGGCACGGTGGCGAGCCGCCTCGAAGGCGCTCGCCAGGGCCTCGAAGGCTGACGGAACACAGAGCATCATCCGACCCTCGGTCGGGCGTCGGTTCACACCGAGTGGACCGGCAAAACGTACGGCCGGTTCACCCCGACCCGGCCGAGAGTCGAGCACTTGCGGCCCTCAATGGCGGGCCGAGGATCGCAAACTAGGAGAGCAGGGAAGCCTGATGGCGGAGCTTACGATCCGTCCGGAGGAGATCCGGGACGCGCTGGCCGACTTTGTCCAGTCGTACCAGCCGGACGCCGCCTCGCGTGAAGAGGTCGGCACGGTCACCGAGGCGATGGACGGTATCGCCAAGGTCGAGGGTCTCCCCTCGGTCATGGCCAACGAGCTGCTGAAGTTCGAGGACGGCACCCTCGGCCTCGCGCTGAACCTCGACACCCGCGAGATCGGTGTCGTCGTCCTCGGTGAGTTCTCGGGCATCGAGGAGGGCCAGACGGTGCAGCGCACCGGCGAGGTCCTCTCCGTCCCGGTCGGCGAGGGCTACCTCGGCCGCGTCGTGGACCCGCTGGGCAACCCGATCGACGGCCTGGGCGAGATCGCCTCCACCGGCCGCCGCGCCCTGGAGCTGCAGGCCCCCGGCGTCATGGTCCGCAAGTCGGTCCACGAGCCGATGCAGACCGGCATCAAGGCCATCGACGCGATGACCCCGATCGGCCGCGGCCAGCGCCAGCTGATCATCGGCGACCGCCAGACCGGCAAGACCGCGGTCGCGATCGACACGATCATCAACCAGCGCGACAACTGGCGCTCCGGCGACCCGAAGAAGCAGGTCCGCTGCATCTACGTCGCCGTCGGCCAGAAGGGCTCCACCATCGCGTCCGTCCGCGGCGCCCTGGAGGAGGCCGGCGCGCTGGAGTACACCACGATCGTGGCCGCTCCCGCCTCCGACCCGGCCGGCTTCAAGTACCTCGCCCCGTACACCGGCTCCGCCATCGGCCAGGAGTGGATGTACGACGGCAAGCACGTCCTGATCATCTTCGACGACCTGTCGAAGCAGGCCGAGGCCTACCGCTCCGTTTCCCTGCTGCTGCGCCGCCCGCCGGGCCGCGAGGCCTACCCGGGTGACGTCTTCTACCTGCACTCCCGCCTGCTGGAGCGCTGCGCGAAGCTCTCCGACGAGCTGGGTGCCGGCTCGATGACCGGTCTGCCGATCATCGAGACCAAGGCCAACGACGTCTCGGCGTACATTCCGACCAACGTCATCTCCATCACCGACGGCCAGTGCTTCCTGGAGTCCGACCTGTTCAACGCCGGCATCCGCCCGGCCGTGAACGTCGGCATCTCGGTCTCCCGCGTCGGTGGCTCCGCCCAGATCAAGGCCATGAAGTCGGTCGCCGGCCGTCTGCGCCTGGACCTGGCCCAGTACCGCGAGCTGGAGGCGTTCGCCGCCTTCGGTTCCGACCTGGACCCGGCCTCCAAGGCCCAGCTGGAGCGCGGTGCGCGCATGGTCGAGCTGCTGAAGCAGGGCCAGTACCAGCCGTTCCCGGTCGAGGAGCAGGTCGTCTCCATCTGGGCCGGCACCACCGGCAAGCTGGACGACGTCCCGGTCGCCGAGATCCGCCGCTTCGAGCGCGAGTTCCTGGACCACCTGCGCCTGGAGCACAAGGGCATCCTCGCCGGCATCGTCGAGACCCAGAAGCTCGAGGACGGCACCATCGACGCGCTGACCAGCGCGATCGAGGGCTTCAAGCAGGGTTTCACCACGGCTGACGGCAAGCTCCTGTCCGAGCAGGCCTGAGTCCGGTAACGAGGGAAAGGACGTAACGACCCAATGGGAGCACAGCTTCGGGTCTACAAGCGCCGGATCCGCTCTGTCACCGCGACGAAGAAGATCACCAAGGCGATGGAGATGATCTCCGCGTCGCGCATCGTCAAGGCGCAGCGCGCGGTGGCCGCCTCCACTCCGTACGCCGATGAGCTCACCCGGGCGGTGACGGCGGTGGCCACCCGGTCCAACGCCAAGCACCCGCTCACCACCGAGAACCCGCAGGCCACCAAGGCTGCCGTCCTGCTGATCACGGCGGACCGCGGCCTGGCCGGCGGCTACTCGACCAACGCCATCAAGCAGGCGATCGCGCTCAGCGCGAGGCTCCGCGACGAGGGCAAGGACGTGGTGACCTACATCGTCGGTCGCAAGGGCGTCTCGTACTACAACTTCCGCAACCTCCAGGTCGCGGGATCGTGGACGGGCTTCTCCGACAAGCCGACCTACGGCGACGCCAAGACCGTGGCGGGCGACCTCATCGAGGCGTTCACCGCGGAGACCGGCGGCGTGGACGAGATCCACCTGGTCTCGACGAAGTTCGAGTCGATGCTGACGCAGACGGCGGTCGACGCCCGGCTGCTGCCGCTGAAGCTGGACGAGGTCGAGCTCAGCGACGAGTCCAAGGCCAAGAACGAGATCTTCCCGCTGTACGACTTCGAGCCGTCGGCGGAGGGCGTCCTCGACGCGCTGCTGCCGCGGTACGTCGAGAGCCGGATCTACAACGCGCTGCTGCAGTCGGCCGCCTCCGAGCACGCCGCCCGTCGGCGCGCGATGAAGAGCGCGACCGACAACGCGGGAGAGCTCATCAAGTCGCTCACGCGGCTTGCCAACTCGGCCCGACAGGCCGAGATCACCCAGGAAATCAGCGAGATCGTCGGTGGCGCCAACGCCCTCGCCGACGCTAGCCGCGGGAGCGAATGAGTATGACCACCACTGTTGAGCCGACGGGCGCCGGACTGGCCACGGGCCGCGTCGCCCGGGTCATCGGCCCGGTCGTCGACGTGGAGTTCCCCGTCGACGCGATTCCGGACATGTTCAACGCCCTGCACGTCGAGGTGGACAACCCCGACGGCACGGGCAAGAAGACCCTGACCCTCGAGGTCGCCCAGCACCTCGGCGACGGCCTGGTCCGCGGCATCTCGATGCAGCCGACCGACGGTCTCGTCCGCGGCGCCCAGGTGTCCGACACCGGTGCGGCGATCTCCGTCCCCGTCGGCCAGATCACCAAGGGCAAGGTGTTCAACGCCCTCGGTGAGGTGCTGAACGTCGACAAGGCGGAGTTCGAGGCCCAGGTCGAGGTCAAGTGGCCGATCCACCGCAAGGCCCCGAACTTCTCCGACCTCGAGTCGAAGACCGAGATGTTCGAGACCGGCATCAAGGTCATCGACCTGCTCACCCCGTACGTCACGGGTGGCAAGATCGGTCTGTTCGGTGGTGCCGGTGTCGGCAAGACCGTTCTGATCCAGGAGATGATCTACCGCGTCGCCGAGAACTTCGGTGGTGTGTCGGTGTTCGCCGGTGTCGGCGAGCGCACCCGTGAGGGCAACGACCTGATCCACGAGATGGTGGACTCGGGCGTTCTGGACAAGACCGCGCTGGTCTTCGGCCAGATGGACGAGCCGCCGGGCACCCGCCTGCGCGTCGCGCTGTCCGCCCTGACCATGGCGGAGTACTTCCGCGACGTCGAGAAGCAGGACGTGCTCCTCTTCATCGACAACATCTTCCGGTTCACCCAGGCCGGTTCCGAGGTGTCGACCCTGCTCGGCCGCATGCCCTCCGCGGTGGGCTACCAGCCGAACCTGGCCGACGAGATGGGCCTCCTGCAGGAGCGCATCACCTCGACCCGCGGTCACTCGATCACCTCGATGCAGGCGATCTACGTCCCCGCGGACGACCTGACCGACCCGGCGCCGGCGACCACCTTCGCCCACCTGGACGCGACCACCGTTCTGTCGCGCCCGATCTCGGAGAAGGGCATCTACCCGGCGGTCGACCCGCTGGACTCGACGTCCCGCATCCTGGACCCGCGCTACATCGCGCAGGACCACTACGACACGGCCATCCGCGTCAAGGGCATCCTGCAGAAGTACAAGGACCTCCAGGACATCATCGCGATCCTCGGCATCGACGAGCTGAGCGAGGAGGACAAGATCACCGTCCACCGCGCCCGCCGCATCGAGCGCTTCCTCTCGCAGAACACCTACGTGGCGAAGCAGTTCACCGGCGTCGACGGCTCGACCGTGCCGCTGTCGGAGACCATCGAGGCCTTCAACGCGATCGCGGACGGCAAGTACGACTCCGTCCCGGAGCAGGCCTTCTTCATGTGCGGTGGCATCGAGGACCTCGAGAAGAACGCTGCCGAGCTGGCGAAGAAGTAATCAGGCCGACGTGATGGCCGAGTGACTGTGAGGGGTGGTCCCCGTCTCCCGGGGGCCACCCCTCACGGCACACAGCGGCTGTGATCCCGGTCATCTCCGTGTCCCTGGTTTCATGACAGGGGTGCGGGCCCGTTATTCTTACCGAAACCATCGAGTAATCGACGGTTTCAAGAGCCTAGGAGCCCACGTTGGCTGAGCTGCACGTCGAGCTGGTCGCAGCCGACCGCAAGGTGTGGTCCGGTGCGGCCACCATCGTCGTCGCCCGTACGGCCTCCGGTGACACCGGCATCATGCCCGGTCACACCCCGGTGCTGAGCGTGCTGGAGAGCGGTCCGGTCACCATCCGCACCACCGACGGCGGGACCGTCCTCGCCGCGGTGCACGGCGGTTTCATCTCCTTCGCCGACAACAAGCTCTCCATCCTCGCCGAGGTGGCCGAGCTGGCGGACGAGATCGACATCGCCCGTGCCCAGCGCGCGCTGGAGGGCGCACAGGCGGAGCTTGACGCTCACGCCGAGCGTCGCGCCGAGGTCCGCCTGGTGGCGGCGCGCGGTCTCAAGGCCCACGCCTGAGCATCCGACCCTGACAGCGGGGTCGACCGACGGTCCCGGGGACGCGGAAGCGTGACCCCGGGACTGTCGTATCAGTTGGTAGGACAGGGCGGCCGGTGACACGGCCGTCACGGGGAACGCAGGAGCGAGGAGGTCGGTGAGCATGGTCCTCGCCCTTGTGGTGTGCGCGGCGATCGTCGCCTTCGCCGTGATCGGACTGATGGTGTTCGCGGTACGACGCCGCGTGATCCAGCGAGTAGGCGGCACGTTCGACTGCAGTCTCCGGCTCAAAATGCCTGCCGACGCCTCGACGCAGCCCGACCTCGACGAGAACGGCCAACCCACCTCGGCCCCGGTCCACACGACCGACGGCAAGGGGTGGGTTTTCGGTATCGGGCGGTACAGCGGCGACTCGATCGAGTGGTTCCGGGTCTTCTCGTACGCCCCGCGGCCGCGGCGCGTCCTGCCGCGCACCGAGATCGAGGTCCTCGGCCGGCGCTATCCGGAGGGCCAGGAGGAGATGGCGCTGCTCTCCGGCTCGGTGGTGCTGCGCTGCCTGCACGACGGCGCCCCGCTGGAGCTCGCCATGAGCGAGGACGCCCTCACCGGCTTCCTGGCCTGGCTGGAGGCGGCCCCGCCCGGGCAGCGGGTCAACGTCGCGTAGCGACGGCCCTCTCAAGGGGTGGGCCAATGTTGTCCGGTCCTTCGCCCGGCCCGTGTGGGCTGGTTAACACCGCCTAACACAGGCTCCGCGTCGGCGCTAGGCTGCGGCCATGGTGAACCTGACGCGCATCTACACCCGCACCGGCGACGACGGCACGACCGCCCTCGGCGACATGAGCCGCACGACCAAGACCGACCCGCGGCTGATCGCGTACGCCGACACCAACGAGGCCAACGCCGCGATCGGTGTGGCCCTGGCGGTCGGCGGGTTGCCGGCCGACGTGTCCGCGGTGCTGACGCGGATCCAGAACGACCTCTTCGACGTCGGCGCCGACCTCGCCACCCCGGTCGTGGAGAACCCCGAGTACCCGCCGCTGCGGGTCGAGCAGGGGTACATCGACCGGCTGGAGGGCGACTGCGACCACTACCTGGGCGCACTGGAGAAGCTCCGCAGCTTCATCCTGCCCGGCGGCACCGCGGGTGCGGCCCACCTGCACCTGGCCTGCACCGTGGTGCGGCGGGCCGAGCGGTCGACCTGGACGGCGATCGAGGTGCACGGCGACACCGTCAACCCGCTCACCGCGAAGTACCTCAACCGGCTGTCGGACCTGCTCTTCATCCTGGCCCGCACGGCCAACAAGGAGATCGGCGACGTGCTCTGGGTGCCGGGTGAGAACCGGTAGGGCGCGGCGTCGCCCGCTTCACGGCCGGCGGTCCGCGGCCGTTCCGGGCTCGTGCTTGGGGAAGACGGTGTAGCTGGCGGCGATCACCAGGTTGATGCCGACCACCAGTGCCATCCGCGGGTACCAGGAGTCCAGGCCCGCCGTGCGGGCCGCGTCGCCGACCAACCACTGGACGGCGGCGATCAGGACGACCGTCAGGGCCGAGGCCACCAGGGTGCGGAGGAACATCCGCCACTCGTGGGCGGCCCGCGCCGGGCCGTACTTCGGCGGCCCGGCCGGACGCGGTGCGCCGGAGAGCCGGTGGGCGGCATGGCCGTCGGCCCACCGCACCAGGTAGTGGCCGTAGGCGACCGAGAAGCCGACGTAGCTCGCGGCCAGCCCGTGCGTCCAGTCGGCGACCGCGCCGCCCCGCAGGTCCGCGACGGTGGCCGCGAGGATCAGCAGGTCCACCACCGGCAGCAGCGCCAGCAGGACGGCGCCCGTGCGGCGCAGCCGCAACCCGTACCGGACCGCGAGCGCCACGGCCAGCACCACCCAGAAGCCGATCTCGCCGGCGACGATCAGGGGAACCATGCCGTCCAGCCTGTCGCGCACGCGGCGCCCGCGCGTCGTCGCGGCGGGTGATCCCCGGTGAGACCTTCGATGTACGGCAGGTTCCTCCCGCAGGTCGGCACGGGTGCCCGCGGCGGATGGTGGGATGGTGCCGTGACCCTCTCCCCGCGCCGGCACGACGCGCTCATCGCCCTGGCCGGCCTGCTCGGCGGCCTGGTGCTGATCGCGTTCGGCGCCTACGACCACAGCGCCACCGTGCCGCGCTGGGCGGCGGCGCTGCCGCTGCTCGCGATGGCCGTCCTGGAGCTGTTCCGGCGCACCCGGCCGATCTGGACGGCCTCGCTCGGCGGCCTGGTCCTCGCGGCGGGCCTCGCCACCGGCTCGTTGCTCGCCACCCTGGTGATGTACACCGACCTGCTGTACGCGGCGGTGCTGTACGGCCCGCCGCGGATGGCGAAGGTGCTGCACCTGACCGGCGGGGCCACCACGCTGGTGCTGTCCGGGCTCACCGCGCTGTACGCCGAGGTGCCGGACGCCCTGCTGGTGGCCGGCTTCTGCGGGCTGGTCTTCATCGCCCCGGTCTGGACGGCCGAGCTGGTCCGCCGGCACCAGGACCGCGCCGAGGCTGAGCGGCTGCGCGCCGAGCAGACCGCGCTGCTCGCAGAGCTGGACCGCCGGGCCGCGGTCTCGGCCGAGCGCGCCCGGATGGCCCGCGAGCTGCACGACGTCGTGGCCAACCACCTGTCGGCGATCGCCATCCACGCCACGGGCGCGCAGTCCGCCGCCCGCCGGCAGGACCGCCCGGCGGACGACCCGGTGGTCGCCGCGCTGGCCGTGATCCGGGAGAACGGCGTCCAGGGGCTGGCCGAGATGCGCCGCATGATCGGCCTGCTGCGGCGGGACGCCCCGGCGGGGCCGCCGGCGGTCGGCGGGAGCGGCGCGGAGTCGTATGCCGCACCGCGGCTCGCCGCCCTGGACGCGCTGCTGGACCGGGCCCGGGCGGCCGGGCAGGACGCGGGCCTCGCCTTCGAGGCGGCGGCGTCGGGGGAGCCGGGCGAGCTGCCGGTGCCGCTGGAGCTCGCCGCGTACCGGATCGTCCAGGAGTCGCTGACCAACGCGGTCAAGCACGCTGCCCCGGGCACCGTCCGGCTGCGGGTGGACTACCGGGCCGCGGACGTGGTGATCGCCGTCGACAGTCCGTACCGTGAGGACGCCGCCGGCCGGGCGCTGCTCGGCGCCGGGGCGGGGCTGGTCGGGATGGGGGAGCGCGCCGAGCTGCTGGGCGGCGACTTCGAGGCGGGGCCGCGGGGCGGCCGCTGGCGGGTGCGGGCGGTGCTGCCGCGCGAGACGAAGGGGGCCGACGGATGACCGTCAGGGTGCTGGTCGCGGAGGACCAGGCGGCGGTGCGGGCCGCACTGGTGATGATCCTGCGCGCGGAGCCGGACATCGAGGTGGTCGGCGAGGCCGCGGACGGCGAGGCGGCCGTCCGGCTGGCGGTGGAGCTGCGGCCCGACGTGGTGCTGATGGACATTCAGATGCCGCGGCTGGACGGCGTGGAGGCCACCCGTCGGGTCGTCGCCGCGGACGCCGCCCAGGTGCTGGTGCTGACCACCTTCGACCTCGACGACTACGTCTACGGCGCGCTGCGGGCGGGCGCGGCCGGCTTCCTGCTCAAGGACGTCGACGCCGACGGCCTCGTCGAGGGCATCCGGACGGTCGCCCGCGGCGACGGCATGCTGGCGCCCTCGGTGACCCGGCGGCTGCTCTCGGCCTTCGCGCGGCCCGGCCGCCAGGACACCGCGCAGGCCCGGGCCGCCGTCGCCGAGCTGACCGGCCGCGAGCGCGAGGTGCTGGCCTGCCTGGGCGCCGGGCTGTCCAACGCCCAGATCGCCGAACTCCTCGGCACGGCCGAGGGCACCACCAAGACGCACGTCAGCCGGATCCTCGCCAAGCTCGCCCTGCGCAGCCGGGTGCAGGCCGCCGTGCTGGCCCAGGAGCTGGGCATCATGCCGCCGGAGCGGCCCCGGCCGGGCCCCGGCCCCGGGGGCGGCGCCGAGGCTCCGTGACGGTCCGTCAGCGCCGGTCGAGCGCCTGCCGGGCTTTTGCGGAGTCGTCCGGCCACACCATGAGCCGCGGGCCCGCGCTCGTCTCCACCAGGGTGTGCCGCACCCCCTCGGCGGTGAGCAGCGCCGACATCCGCAGGGCCTCGTCCGGATCGGCCGGCGCGGCGACGCTGACCAGCAGCCCGTACTCGTCCGGGTTGCCGGCGTGCGGCCGGCGGGCCACCAGGGAGCGCCCGTGTCCGTACGTCCAGCGGAGCAGCAGCACCAGCACGCCGGTCAACCCCAGGCCGATCAGGAGGGCCAGCAGCGGGGGCACCGCGGTCATCGCGCCAAACCCTTCAGCCGTCGGGTACAGATCACACTCCACATTCTCACCGTTCGGCGCCCGAGGGCATTAGAGTCACGGCCCGTGAGCGGCGCGGCTCCGGGGGAGGGACCCCGCCCTGACCGCGCCACGCCCGGCGTCCACCGGCCACTGCCGGCGACGGGCGCCCACCAGCATCCGGGAGACCCTGCCATGAGCAACGCACCCGCCCAGCGGATCGCCGTCATCGGCGCCGGCCTGATGGGCGCAGGCATCGCCCAGGTCTCGGCGCAGGCCGGGCACCCGGTGGTGCTGCGGGACGTCACCGAGGCCGCGCTGCAGCGGGGCCTCGACGGCATTCGGGCCTCGTACGAGAAGTTCGTGGGCAAAGGCCGGATGACGGCCGAGGAGGCGGAGGCGGCGCTCGGCCGGATCACCACCACCACGGACCTCGATGCGGCGGGCGATGCGGACATCGTCGTCGAGGCGGTCTTCGAGCGGCTGGACGTCAAGGAGGGCGTGTTCCGCGAACTCGACAAGATCGCCAAGGACGGTGCCGTCCTCGCCACCAACACCTCGGCCATCCCGATCACCCGGATCGCCGCCGCCACCGCCCGCCCGGAGAGCGTCGTCGGCGTCCACTTCTTCTCGCCGGTGCCGCTGATGCGGCTGGTCGAGCTCGTCCGCGGCTACAAGACCGGTGACGCGACGCTGGCCGCCGCGCGCGCCTACGCCGAGGGCGTCGGCAAGGAGGTCGTGGTGGTCAACCGCGACGTCGCCGGGTTCATCACCACCCGCCTGATCACCGCCCTGGTCGTCGAGGCCGCCCGGCTGTACGAGTCCGGAGTGGCCAGCGCGGAGGACATCGACACGGCCTGCCGGCTCGGCTTCGGCCACCCGATGGGCCCACTGCAGACGGCCGACCTGACCGGCGTCGACATCCTGGTGAACGCGGCGCGGAACATCTACGCCGAGACCCAGGACGAGAAGTTCGCGGCCCCGGAGGTGATGGCCCGCATGGTCACCGCGGGCGATCTCGGCCGGAAGAGCGGCCGCGGCTTCTACCCCTACGAGGACTGAGGACGCCGGCCGGGCCGCGCGGCGGGGCCGTCGGCGCCGCCCGTGTGACCCGGCCCTCACAACGGCGCACCCGCGCGGGTGAGTTTGCTCACGATGCTGCCGCAGACGGGTGATTTGGGCGGTAATCGAGCGTAGGTCTGGGGAGTTCCTGCGTATATTCCCTCGGACGGGTGAAGTTGCCTCGGACTCCGCCGAAGGGGAGAAACCTGCGGAGTTGGTTGACCGTCAGACTCAGACGAGGGGGAGACCGGCGCGGCCCCCGGTGCGCGGCGTCACGACGCCCGACCGGCCCGGGCCCCGGAACACCCGAACGGCGAGCGGAGGAGGAGAGCGTGCGCATCACCGGCGACCACAGCGGCCTGGCCATCGAGGGCCGGCTCGACGTGCGCAGCGCCGCCGACGCCCGGGCCGTCCTGCACGCCGCCGTCGACGGCGGCCAGGGCGACCTCGTGCTGGACCTCGGCCGGCTGGAGTTCTGGGACGCCACCGGCCTCGGCGTCATCATGGGCACCCACCGGCGGGCCGGCCGGATCGGCCGCCGCCTCGTCCTGCGGCACGTCCCCGCCCAGCTGCAGCGCCTGCTCGTCGCCACCCGGCTGCACCGCATCCTCGCCGTGGAGGGCACCGTCCCCGACGCCTACGGCACCTCGCTGCCCGCCCTCGGCAGCCTCCCCGGCGCACCGCTGATCCTGCCGACCGCCTGATCCCGCGGCCCGGCCCCGACCGCCCCGGCGCCCCCTGCACCACCACCCGAAACGTTACTTCGGGGTACCGGTCTGTGCTGCGCGCGGCGAGTGTGGAAAAGTCTGCGCTCACAAGCACGGTCGCGCGGGCCTGGAGCAGGTGCGCGGCCGGTTCGACGCCGCCGGCACCAGCCCGGCGGCCGACCATGGGGCGGAGCACGAACGTGGGACAGCCGACCGGTGACTTCGGGCAGGAAGGCGTTCGCCCCCGCACCGGAGAGGTCGTCTCCGGGGACCTGCTGCTGGCGATCGGCGGCCCGGACGGCTCCGAGGCACGCCCCTGCCCCGACGGCTGGCGTCCCGAGCCGCGCCGCGTCCGCGACCGCCGCCAGGACCGGCCCGAACTCGGCCCCAGCCCCGCCGTCGGCCCGCTGGCGATGGGCAGCGCCGCCGCGGACCTGCCGCTGCTCGACCGCGAGGGCGACATCGCCCGGCTCGTCGCGGCCGTCTCCGAGGGCCGCTCCGTCCGCCTCGTCGGCCAGGCCGGCTCGGGCCGCAGCACCCTGCTCGCCGCCGTCGCCGACGGCGCGGCCGGCATCGCCCCGGACGGTGTCGTCCGGCTCAGCGGCCACCGCCGCACCGGCGCCGACCTGCTGCAGGACCTGTTCGCCGCGACCCACCACGCCCCCGGCTACCGGCCCGACCGCCGCGACCTGGCGTCCCTGCTCTCCCAGGTCGGCGCCGTCGTCGTGATCGACGACCTGGACGTCGACGACGAGGAGCTCGCCGAACTCCTCGACGCCGCCCCGGACTGCGCCTTCCTCGTCGCCGCGCCGCCCGGCAGCCCCCTGCTGGCGCCCGGCCTGCGGATGGAGGACCACCCCGTCGCGGGCCTCTCCAAGTCCGCCTGCCTGACGCTGGCCGGCCGCCTGGCGGGCCGTCAGCTCGACGAGACCGAGCGGGCCTGGGCGGTCGACCTGTGGTTCGAGTCCGAGGGCCTGCCGCTGCGCTTCGTCCAGGCCGCCGCCCTGCTCCGCCAGCGCGACCTCTCGGTGGACACCCTGGTCGCCGCGCAGGAGGACCGCAACAACGTCTTCGGCATGGTCAAGGAGATCGCCGAACCGGACGACCCGGCAGTCCTGGAAGGCGAGTTGCGGCGCACCGTCCCGCTGCCGACGGTCGCGGAGAGCGCCGCGCCGGCCGTCCGGCTGGCCGAGGGGCTCAGCGAGTCCGCGCAGGACGTCCTGCGCCTGGCGCTGGCCTTCGGCGGCGAGTGCCCGACCGCCCCGCACCTGCCGGCGCTGATCGACGTCGGGCTCGGCGAGAGCGCCCTGCGCGAACTCGTCGACGCCGGCCTCGCGGTGTCCGTCGGCGGCCACCACCGGCTCACCACCGGCGTCCAGGAACTCCTCGCCGGACGCTTCGAACCCGGCACGGTCGCCTACGGCGCCGCCGAGCACTTCTCCTGGTGGGTGGGCCACGCCTCGGTCACCACCGAGCAGATCTCCGCCGAGGCGGAGGTCCTCGTCGGCGCGCTGCTCGCCGACCGGGCCGCCGACCGCCCGGAGGCCGTGCTGCGGCTCGCCCGTGCGGCCGCCCCGGCCCTGGCGCTGTCCCTGCGCTGGGGTGCCTGGGAGCGCGTCCTCAAGCTCGGGCTGGAGGCCGCCCGGGTGCTGCGGGCCACCGCCGAGGAGGCCTGGTTCCACCACGAGCTCGGGGTGCTCGCGCTGTGCCTGCACTCGGACCAGCGGGCGCTCGCCGAACTGGAGTCCGCGGTCGCGCTGCGGGCCGCGTTCGGCGACCCGAACTCCGGGGCCGCCGGGCGGCGGATGCTGGACCTGCTGAAGTCGGAGACCCGGCAGCTGCCTTCCGGTGAGGAACTGCCCGGCGTCGGCCGACGACCCGTCATCAGGGCCATCGCCAAGGCCCCTTGGCGGCTCGCCACGGCCAAGAAGGGGTCGGACGCCAAGCGGGCCGCGATCGCCGCCGCAGCGGCCGTGATGGCGCTGGGCGTGCTGGGCGCCGCGATCGGGCTCAACACCGGCGGCGACGAATCCGCCGGCACCAACCGCACCTCGCCGGGCACTTCGGTGGACGACAGCTCCACCGGGGACGACCTGCCCGCCGCCGTCTCCGGCTCCCCGACGCCCTCGCCGAGCGACAGCCCGTCCGAGAGCCCCTCGGCATCGGCCTCGACCTCGGCCTCCGAGTCGGCCTCCGCCTCCGCGAGCGCCACCGGCACCCGGAAGCCGACCGCGACGAAGACCACCGCACCCGCCCCGGGACAGACCAGCAGGACGCCCAGCACCGGCACCAGCACCTCGGCCTCGCCGTCGGCGAGCAGCGCGTCGCCGACCGTGACCCCCACGACGAGCCCGACGCCCACCGACACCGGTTCGGCATCGGCGGGCTAGCGCCGGGCCGTCGGCGGGGCCGGGCGGCCTAGAACAGCTTCAGCTTGTCGTCGTCGATGCCGCGCAGCTCGTCGTAGTCCAGCACCACGCAGCCGATGCCGCGGTCGGTGGCGAGGACGCGGGCCTGCGGCTTGATCTCCTGGGCGGCGAAGACGCCCTTCACCGGGGCCAGCAGCGGGTCCCGGTTGAGGAGTTCGAGGTAGCGGGTGAGCTGCTCGACGCCGTCGATCTCACCGCGGCGCTTGATCTCCACGGCGACCGTGGCGCCGTCGGCGTCGCGACAGAGGATGTCCACCGGGCCGATCGCGGTCGGGTACTCGCGGCGGATCAGCGACCAGCCGGAGCCGAGGACCTCCATGCGGTCCGCGAGCAGTTCCTGCAGGTGCGCCTCGACGCCGTCCTTCACCAGACCCGGGTCGACGCCCAGGTCGTGCGAGGAGTCGTGGAGCACCTCCTCCAACGTGATGATCAGCTTTTCGCCGGCCTTGTTGACCACCGTCCAGGTGCCGTCCGCCTCCTTGAGCGTGCAGGGCGGCGACATCCAGTTGAGCGGCTTGTAGGCGCGGTCGTCGGCGTGGATGCTGACGCTCCCGTCGGCCTTCACCAGGATGAGGCGGGTGGCGGACGGGAGGTGGGCGGAGAGCCGTCCGGCATAGTCGACGGAGCAGCGGGCAATTACGAGACGCACGGTCGACCACGCTAGCCCACCGGGGCCAGTTGATGCGATTCCGCGACGACGGGGTGAAGAATTCGCGCGTCCGGCGAACCATGGTGTCCGCACGGTCACACGCCGTGCACGCGGCCTCCGTCCGGCGCCGCCCGGCCGGGGCCGACCCACGGGGATGGAGACTCGCGATGAACGCTGCGACACGATCCGGCCAATCTGGCCGCTGCGGCACCGATTCCGGTGGTATTCGACGCATTAGCTCGTCGCACTGAGCAATCGCCTGTCACCCTGGTGTGAGCGTCCGTCGTCCTGCGCGACCGCACGCTGTCGCGCCGGCGCACGCCCGCGCGACAGGGGTGCGCCCGGATGCCACCCGCCCACCGTCACCACCGCTCCCGCGGCGCCCGCGCCGGGCTCCCCGGGCGCGGACCGACCCCCGTCACCCCGACCGGCCGTCAGGTCGGCGGGGAATCGGGCCGGTTCGCGCGTACGGGCCCGGCCGGACCGCACCACTGTGTACGACCGCACCAACCGCAAGACCACCCCGGCGGGCCGCGCCCGGGTGGACCGCGAGAGGAGAACCCAATGTCGCTCGACGTCTCACCGGCCCTGCTCGAGAAGGCCGAGAGAGGCGAGGTCGACGAGAGGGAGTTCGTCGACTGCGTCCGTACATCCCTCCCGTACGCCTGGGAGCTGATCAGCTCGCTGGTCGCCCAGACGAAGGTCGACGGCACCGACTTCGCCGACAACCACGTCCCGCCGCCCAGCGAGCAGGCCCGCGGCCAGCTGCTGCGCGCGATGGCCAGCGACGCGATCCGGGGCGCCCTCCAGCGGCACTTCGGCGTGCGGTTGGCGTTCCAGAACTGCCACCGGGTGGCGGTCTTCGCCCCGTCCGAGTCGAACGAGGAGCGCTACGCGCGCTTCACGTCCGTCCGGGCCCAGCTGCTCAACCAGTCGCCCGAGCTGCGCGACTGCTGACACCGGCCGACGGGGCCGGCCGGGACCACTCCGGCCGGCCCCGTCGGCCGTCCCGGCACCCGCGGCCGTCAGCCGAGCTCGGGGAGGACCTCCGAGCCCAGCCGCTCGATGTTGTGCAGGGTCGCCGCACGGTCGCCGGAGCCCTCGGCGAGCAGCGCGAAACGGCGGATCCCGGTGCGCTCGGCGGTCGCCAGCAGCCGGTCCGCGCACTGCCGCGGCGTCCCCACGGCGTGCAGGTCGCACAGCAGTTCCGTGTACGCGCGCGGGTCGCGCATCCGGCGCTCCCGCCCGTCGACCGTGCGGTGCGCGCCGAGCCCGTACTCGAACCAGCCCGGCATCGTCTGCAGCAGGTCGGCCCGGGCCACCGCCGTCCGGTCGGCCACCTGCACCACGCCCGCCGCGACGTGCTCCCGCTCGACCCGGGCGAGCTGCTCCTCGCCGCGCCCGCAGGCCCGCCAGGCCTCCCGGTAGGCGGCGAGCATCTGCTGCTTGTCCTCGTCGCCCGAGTGCATGCCGAGCAGCATCGGCAGACCCCGCTCGGCGGCCGTGCGCACCCCGGTGGGGGAGGTGCAGGCCATCACCACCGGCGGCCCCGACTGCGGCCGCCCGCCCGCCTCCTGGCGCTGCCGGGGGAAGTTCCGCAGCGGGTCCGCCTCCGCCTCGGGACCGCCGAGGCCGAGCCAGTCCGCGAGCCCGGACGGGCGGAGCGGCTCGGAGGCCCGCGGGACCACCGCCACCTCCGGGAAGGAGAACTGCGGCCCGTCCGCGCCGACCCGGGTGCCGTGCAGCCAGCGCAGCAGCAGGTCCAGCCGCTCCGGGAAGCCCGACTCGTAGGCGTCCACGCCGGTGCCGAAGACGTCGAGGTCGATCCACGGGCCGCCGCGGCCCACGCCGAGCGTGAACCGGCCGCCGGAGACCAGGTGCAGCAGCGCCGCCCGCTCGCCGAGCGCCACCGGGTGCGCCGTCGACAGCACGCTGACCGCCGTGCCGACGCCGATCCTGCGCGTCCGGCCGAGCAGCAGCCCGGCCAGGGTCGCGGCGTCCGGGCAGACGCCGTACGGCACGAAGTGGTGCTCCGCCAGCCAGACCGCGTCCAGGCCGGCCCGTTCCGCGGCGACGGCCGCGTCCACCGTGCGGGCCAGCACCTCGCCGTGGCCCTGCCCGGGGAACTGCGCGGAGAGCAGGAACGCCCCGACGGCGATCCGGTCGGTGGCCGCGGGGCGGGGCAGCAGCGCCGTCGCCGGGGCCGTCCCACCCCCCGCGCCGGGCTGCTGGTCGGTGTCGGGCCGCTGGCTGGTCTTGGTCATCGGGTGCCTCCTCGGGGGTGCGCAGGGACTGCGAACCCCGCTGTCTCACCTCGTGAGTAGCCGATGTCATGTGCCAAAGGCACGCCGTTTCACCAATTTCCCAGGAGAACGGGTGGATCTCACCCAAAACACCGGAGATCGCACGGATGTCGTGATAGTGGCACAGAGGGTGGTGCGGTGGCCCGTACCCTGGAGGTGTCCCCCGTGCCCGGCCCGAGAGGTGGTTCGGCGTGTCGCCGCGTCGCAATCGTGAGAAGAACTCCGCCCCCCGCGAGGACGCCCCGGCGGCCCCGTTCGGCGGCTCACTGCGCCGCGTCGAGAGCTACGGCGGCGAGGACTGGGTGGTGCAGACGGTCGCCGGCTCCCCGGGCCGCCACTACCGCTGCCCGGGCTGCGACCAGGAGATCCCGCCCGGCGTCGGCCACGTCGTCGCCTGGCCGGACCACGGACCCGGGGTGGAGGACCGCCGGCACTGGCACCGCGCCTGCTGGGGCGCCAGGGAACGCCGCGGCGCAGGCCTCCAGCGCGGCCGGGGCGCACCGCGGTACTAGGAGCCGCCCGCAGGGCGCTCGACGGTCGTTCAGGGCGCCCTGCGGGGTTGCCGATCAGGCGTCGCGGGTGCGGAGCACCAGGATGCCGCCGGCGAGGGCCGCGAGGGTCCAGGTGAGGCAGATGAGGAAGCCGGCGCCGGGGCCGAACGGCTGGTTGTGCTCCTGGTAGACCAGCAGCATCCGCTGGCCCGCGTAGTCGGGGAAGTAGTGCGCGACCGTCTTCACCTTCGGCACCGCGCCGAGGATCGGCGACAGCAGGAAGAAGAACGGCACCAGCACGCCCAGCGCCAGCGTCTGGTTGTGCAGCATCGCGGTGACCCCGGCCGAGAAGAGGCAGATCATCGTCAGGTAGCCGGCCGCGCCGAACACCGCGCGCAGCACGTGCGGCTCGGTGATCGTCGTGCTGTGCCCGCCGAGCAGCGCCTGGCCGGTGAAGAAGGTGACGAAGACCGTGGCCAGCGACACCGCGAAGGCCGCCAGCGCGATCACCACCGCCTTGCCGACCAGCAGGGTGGCGCGCTGCGGCACGGCCGCCAGCGACACCCGGATCATGCCGCTGCTGTACTCGTTGCCGACCGCCAGCACCCCGAAGACCACCATGGCGATCTCGCCCAGGATGATCCCCGCGAAGGCGGTGCCGGTCGCGTCGAACGGCGCGTTCTTGGGTGCGAAGTCCGCGAAGTTGTTGTTGGCCAGCGTGCAGATGAGGGCGCCGAGGCCGAGCGTGACGACGAAGGCCAGCCCGAGCGTCCACACCGTGGAGCGGACGGTGCGCACCTTCGTCCACTCGGACTGCAGGATCGCGGGGAACGCGGCCATCTCAGTTCTCCTTCTGCTTGCCGCGGGCCTGCCAGCCGGAGCCCCAGCTCGGTGCGGGCGGCGCGGACGGCGCGGACGGCGCGGCGGGGGAGCCGTCCACCACGGCCCCGGCCGGACCGGCCGGGCGCGGGGAGCCGGCCTGGTACTCGACCGAATCCGAGGTCATCTGCATGAAGGCCTCCTCCAGGGAGGCCTGTTGCGGACTCAGCTCGTGCAGGGTGATCCGGTGGTCCGCGGCGAGCTCGCCGAGGGAGGCCAGGTCGCCGTCCGGGACCTCGTAGGAGCCGTCCGGCCCCGGGGCGGCGTGCAGACCGGCCCGGTGCAGGGCGTCCAGCAGCAGTTCGGGCTGCGGGGTCCGGACCCGCACCGCGGACCGGGAGTTCTGCTTGATGAAGTCGGCCATCGGCAGGTCGGCGAGCAGTCGGCCGCGGCCGATCACCACCAGGTGGTCGGCGGTCAGCGCCATCTCGCTCATCAGGTGCGAGGAGACGAACACCGTCCGGCCCTCCGAGGCCAGGCCCTTCATCAGGGTGCGGATCCAGACGATGCCCTCCGGGTCGAGCCCGTTCACCGGCTCGTCGAACATCAGGATCTCCGGGTCGCCGAGCAGCGCGGAGGCGATGCCCAGGCGCTGGCTCATGCCGAGCGAGAACCCGCGGGCCCGCTTGCGGGCCACCGCGCTCAGGCCGACCAGCTCCAGCACCTCGTCGACCCGGCGGGCGGGGATCCGGTTGCTCTGCGCCATCCACAGCAGGTGGTCGCGGGCGGTGCGGCCCGGGTGGACGGCCTTCGCCTCCAGCAGCGCCCCGATGTAGCTGAGCGGCTCCGCGAGCTGCCCGTACCGGCGGCCGTCCAGGGTGACCCGGCCCGCGGTGGGACGGTCGAGGTCGAGGATCATCCGCATCGTGGTGGACTTCCCGGCACCGTTCGGGCCCAGGAAGCCGGTCACCACGCCGCGCGGGACCGCGAAGCTCAGTCCGTCCACGGCCAGCGTGTCGCCGTAGCGTTTCGTCAGCTCGTGCAGCTCGATCATGTCCGCTCCCTCAGTCCTCGTCAGGCTATGACAAAAGGGACATACGGTTGCGGTGGCTGCGTCCCCTCGGCGAGCCGCAATACGGTGGCTGCATGAGCCTCCCCAGCGCGCCGGCCGCGCACGAGAACGGCAGCGGGACCCCGGTCGTCCTGCTGCACGCCTTCCCGCTCTCCGCCCGGATGTGGGCCTGCCAGCTGGAGCGGCTGCCCGGCCCGGCCGGCGACACCGCCCGGGTGATCGTCCCCGACCAGCGGGGCTTCGGCAGCGCCCCGCTCGGCCGTGACGAGCCCTCGCTGGACGTCGTCGCCGACGACATCGCCCGGCTGCTGGACGCCGAGGGCCTGGACCGGGCCGTCGTCGGCGGCCTCTCCATGGGCGGCTACGTCGCCATGGCCTTCGCCCGCCGCCACGGCGACCGGCTCGCCGGCCTCCTCCTCGCCGACACCAAGGCCACCTCCGACTCCGACGCGGCCCGCACCAACCGCGAGCGGATCGCCCGTGCCGTCGAGGCCCGCGACAGCGTGCAGATCCTCGCCGACGAGAAGATCGAGGACGGCCTGCTCGGCCCCGCCACCGACCCCGCGCTGACCGCCCACGTCCGCGCGATGATCGCCGAGGCCCCGCCGCAGGCCGTCGCCTGGGCCCAGCGCGCGATGGCAGCCCGCGGCGACTCCCTGGACGTGCTGCGGGGCGTCCGCGTCCCCGCCGCGGTCATCGTCGGCGAGGCCGACGCCGTCACCCCGCTCGCCGAGGCCCGCCTGATGGCCGAGGCACTGCCGGACGCCGAACTCACCGTCATCCCCTCGGTCGGCCACCTCAGCTCACTGGAGGCACCCGAGACCTTCAACGCCGCAGCCCGCGCCCTGCTGCTCCGCGTGCGCGGCTGAACCCGGCGCCCGGGCCGGGGCGGGCGTCGCGCCCCCGCCCCGGCCCGGGACCCGCCGCCGCAACAACGCAACGGCGCCGTGAACGACGAAGCGGCCCCCGCCCGGAGGCGGGGGCCGCTGTCACACCCGAAGCGTCAGCGCGACTGCTGGGCCGGCACGCCCAGGCCGTCGTCCGACGGCGAACCGGCCGCGGCCACCGCCGCACCGGTCAGCGTCGCCAGCATCTCGCGGACGTTGGTCAGCTGAGCGTTGATCGAGTCGCGGCGGTTGGTGAGCGCCGCCAGCTCACGCTCGGACTCGCTGCGGACCCGGTCGGCCTTGGCGTTGGCGTCGGCCACGATGTCCTCGGCCTGGCGCTGTGCGGTCTCCACCGTCTGACGGGCGCGGCGCTCGGCGTCGGTGCGCAGCTTCTCCGCCTCCAGGCGGAGCTGCTCGGCGCGGTGCTCGATCTCCGCGAGGCGCTTCTCCGCCTTCGCCTGGCGGGCCGCCAGGTCCCGCTCGGACTGCTCGCGGCGCTTGGCCAGGTTGGTCTCGAACTCCAGGGCGGCCTGCGCGGCCTTGGTGCGGGTCTCCTCGAAGAGGGCGTCCGCCTCCTCGCGCTTGTTCTGCGCGTCCTTGTTCGCCTCGGCCCGCAGCTGCGCCGCGTCGCTCTTGGCCTTGTCGACGATCCGCAGACCCTCGTCCTCGGCCTTCGCCTTGCGGTCCTTGGCGTAGTTCTCCGCCTCGGTGCGGACCTGCTGCGCGGCGGCCTCGGCCAGCTCGCGGTGCTGCTCGGCGGCGCGGTGCGCCTCGTCGCGCAGGTCCTTCGCCTCCTCCTCGGCCAGGCGGAGGATCTTCTCCACCCGGGCGCCGAGGCCGGCGTAGGACGGCTCCGCCTCGGTCACCGCGGCCTGGGCGGTCTGCGTCTCCAGGTGCAGCTCCTCGATGCGCTTCTCCAGCGCACCGATGCGGGACAGCGCGCTGTCCCGGTCGGCCACCAGCTTGGTGATCCGCTCGTCGACCTGGGCGCGCTCGTACCCACGGCGCACCAGGTCGAAGCCGTGGGGGGAGTGACTGTCGCTCATGGGGATTAGGGCTTCCTGTCGTCAGACCGCTGAGGTGGTTGAGGGAATCCTGACACGTTATCGGAGTGTCATCGGCGAAATGCCGATGAGTCACGGACAATGTCCGCTCAATCGGGTGGCGGGCTTCCGGGGCGATTGCCTCCCGACCGCTGGGCGCCCACACCGGCCCCCGCGCGGGGCACCCCGTCCTTCCTGCTTCCCCCGTTGGCCTGCTGCACCGGCGACGGCGCCTCGAACGCCTCCAGGGCGGACAGCACGTCCTGCACCCTGGAGATCTCGGTGTTGATGTCCTTGCGGCGCCGGACCAGCTCGTCGAGTTCGCGCTTGCCCTCGTCGGTGATCCGCTTGGCCTCGGCCCGGGCCTCGGCGAGCACCCGCTCGGCCTCCTCCTCGGCCAGCCGCAGCTGCTCGGACGCGGACTCGTCCGCCTTCTGCAGCCGCTTCTCGGCCTCCTCGGAGGCGGCCTCGATCTTGCCGGTGGCCTCCTCCTCGGCGCCGGCGAGCTTGGCCTCGGCCTTCTCGATCAGCTTCTCGGCGCGGTCGGTGGAGTCGGCGAGCTTCTGCTCGGCGCCCTTCAGCAGGCCCTCGGCCTTGCGGACGGCCGCGATGCGGACCTTGCTCGCCTCCCCGGAGGCCTCCGACGTCAGCTCGGACGCCCGCTCCTCGGCCGCGGCGACCAGCTTCGCGGCGCGCTCCTCGGCCTCGGCGACCGTCGCGACGGCCTGGTCCTCGGCCTCGGTCAGCTGGTCCTGCGCGGCGGTGACCAGCGCGTCCACCCGCTCGCCGGCCGACTTCATGGCCTGCGCGTTCTCCTTGCGGGCCCGCTCGTGCAGGGCCTCGATCTCGGCGTCGGTGCGCTCGCGCAGCTCCTCGGCGCGCTCGCGGATCGCGGTCGAGTCCCGGCGGGCCTCGGACAGCAGCGCGTCCGCGTCCGACCGGGCCTTCTCGACCTCGGCCTGCCCGGCGGCCTCGCCGGCCGCGACCAGCCGCTCGGCCTCCTTGCGGGCGGCGGCGACCATCGCGTCCGCCTGCTCCTCCGCGGCCGCGGTGGTCGCCAGCGCCGTGGTCTGCGCCTCCTCGCCGAGCTGCTCGGCGTCCGAGAACGCCTTCTCCAGCACGGAGGTGGCCTGCTCCCGGGTGGACCGGTCGAACTGCTCGGCGGCCTCGCGCAGCTCGATGTCGTACGCGTCGGCCCGGCTGCGGGTGGACGCGTCGTAGTCGTCCGCCAGCTGCCGGGTGGCGTGCGCGTACTCCTCGGCCTCGGCGCGCAGCGCCGCGGAGAACTCCTCCGCCTCGGCGACCGCGGCGGTGGACCGCTCCTCGGCGCCGGCCAGCGTGCGACGGGCCTCGGCCTCGGCCTCGGCGCGCCGCTGCTCGGCGAACTCGGCGGCGGAGGCCCGCTCGTTCTGCGCCTCCTCGCGCACCGCGGTGTCGAAGGCGACGGCCTCGGCACGCTGCTGCTCGATGTCGGCGGCGGCGGCCTCCCGGTCGGCGGCCAGCTCGGCGGAGACCCGCTCGCGCAGCTCGGCCGTCTCGCGCTCGGCGGCCTCGCGCAGCTCCCTGCTCTCGCGCTCGGCGGCCTCGCGCAGCTCCCTGCTCTCGCGCTCGGCGGCCTCGCGCAGCTCTGAGCACCTCGGCGTCGGTCCGCGCCCTGCGGAGCGTCTCCTCGGCCTCGGTGCGGGCCTTCTCCAGCGCGTTGGCGGCCTCGGCGGCCAGCGTGCCGGCCTGCTCGCGGGCGGCGTCCAGCGCCTCCGCGGCCTCCGTGCGCAGCTCCCGGGCCTCGGCCTCGGCGGCGTCGCGGACGGCGGCGGTCTCACCCGCGGTGCGGATGGTCAGCTCGGCGGCCTCGCGCTCGGCGGCCTCCCGCGCGGCGCGGGCGGCGGCCAGCTGCTCGGTGGTCTCCTCCTGCTCGCGGCGCAGCCCCTCGGAGGCGGCCTCGCGCTCGCGGCCGGACTCCTCGCGCAGGGCGGCGGCGTCCGCCTCGGCGGCGGCGCGCTCGGTGGCGGCCCACTCGTCGGTCTCGGTGCGCAGCGCCTCGGCGGCGGCCGCAGCCTCGGCCCGGACGGTCTCCGCGTCGGCGGCGGCCTCCTCGCGCAGCCGTCCGGCCTCGTCGGAGGCCTCGCGGCGGACGGCCTCGGCGGCCTCCTCGGCCTCGGCCCGGCGGGCCTGCGCGGCCTCCTCGGCGTCGGCGCGCATCCGCTGCACGTCCTCCGCCGCACCGCGGCGCAGGTCGGCGGTCTCCCGCTCGGCGGTGGTGCGGGCGTCGGCAGCCGCGGCACGGGCGGTGGCCAGCGCCTCCTCGGCCTCCCGTTCGGCGGCGTCGAGGAGCTTCTCGGCCTCGGTGCGGGCCCGGGCGAGGGTCTGCTCGGCGCGGCCCTGGGTGGCGAGCGCCTGGTCCTTCGCCTCGGCGCGCAGCCGGTCGGTCTCGGCGGCGGCGCCGGCGCGCAGCTCGTCCGCGTCCTTCTTGGCGCGGGTGAGCAGCTCCTCGGCGCTCTTGGCGGACTCCTCGATCTGCACGACGGCCTGGCGGCGGGCGTCGCCGCGGACCCGGTCGGCCTCGGCGGCGGCCTGCGCGCGCAGTTCCTCCGCCTCGGCGCGCAACCGGGCGGCCTCCTCGTGCATCCGCTCCATCTGCTCGCGGATCGAGGCGGCGTCGTCGAGCGCGGCGTTCTGCGCCTCCTCGACGGCGGCCATCGCCTGCTCGCGGAGGCGGTCGGCCTCGGCGGCGGCCTCGGCGCGCAGCCGGTCGGCCTCGGTCGCGGCCTCCTCGCGGGTGGTGTCGGCGTCCCGGGTGGCCCGGGCGAGCACCTCCTCCGCCCGGCGGGCGGCCTTGGCGAGGTGGACGGCGGCGTCCTTCGCGCCGTCGGCGCGGCCGCGCTCCTCGGCCTCGGCGCGCAGCGCCTGGGCGGTGGCCTCGGCCTCGGACCGCAGCGCGGCGACCTCGCCCTCGACCTCGGCCCGCAGGTCGGCGAGCTCCGCCTCGGCCTCGGCCTTCAGCTGGGAGACCACGGACTCGGCGGTGGCGCGCAGCCGCTCGCTCTCCTCGGCGGCGGCGGCCCTGGCGGCGTCGGCCTCGGCCTGCGCGGTCGCCGCGGAGGCCTTGATGATCTCGGCCTCCTTGGTGGCGGCGGCCACCATCTTGGCGATCTCGGCCTTGGCGGTGAGCGAGCGCTGCTCGCTGGCGGCCTCGCCGTCGGCGACCCGCTGCTCGGCCGCGGCGGCGGCCTCGGCCTGCAGCCGCTCGGCGGCGTCCCGGGCGGCGTTGAGCTGGTCGGCGGCCTCCTGGCGGGCCCGCTCGGCCTCGGCGAGGGCCTCGGCGCGGAGCCGTTCTATCTCGGCCTGGGCGCGGCCGAGGGCGGCCTCGGCGCGCTCCTGGTCCTCCAGGGCCTGCCGCTTGAGCTCGCCGATCTCGGCCTGGGCGGCGGCGAGCCGGCGCTCGGCGGCGGCGTGCGCCTGGGCGAGCTGCTGCTGGGCCTCGTTGGCGGCGCTGCCGCGGAGCTCCTCGGCCTGGGCGCTGGCCTGCTGGGCCTGCTCGGACGCGGCGCGCAGCAGGCGCTCGGCGTCGGTCTGGGCGCGGTGCAGGGCGGCCTCGGCGGCCGCCTGGGCCTCGCCGCGGGCGGCGTCGACGTCGGCGGCGGTCTGGGCGCGGGCCTGGTCGGCGAGGGCGGTGGCCTCGGCGCGGGCGGCGGCCATCATCCGCTCGGACTCGATCCGGGCCTCCTGCAGCAGGCGCTGGGCCTCCTGCTCGGTGCCGGCCCGGGTCTGCTCCGCCCAGGAGACGTTCTCCTTGACGTGGCGCTCGGCGGAGCGGCGGAACTCGTTGAGCTCCTCCTCCAGCTGGTGGCGCCGGGTGGCGAACTCGGTCTCCAGCCGGGCGGTGCGCTCGGCGGCCTCGGCCATCAGCCGCTGGGTGGCCGCCTGGGACTCGCGCAGCTGGCGCTCGGCGTCGGCGCGGAGCTGCTCGGCCTGCATCTCGGCGGTGCGGAGCAGCTGCTCGGCCTGGCCGGAGACGGAGTCGAAGGCGCGCGGCTGCGCCAGCTGCCGACGGGCCTCGTGCAGCTTGGCCCGGAGCACCTCCACCTGGTAGGCGAGGTCCTCGGCATGCTGGACGGTCTTGTCCCGCTCCTTGCGAGTCCGTTCCATCTCGGCCTCGAACTGGGAGAGGTGATCCTCAACCTCGTAGCGGTCGTTGCCCCGCACTCCGCGGTCCCATCCATCTCCTGGTCGCGTCCTCGACCCGGCCGTTCCGACGCCCCATTCCTGCCCGGGGCCGGACCGGCTGGTCCTTGCAGCCGCAGCGCCTGCCGCGGTCGGAGTCCGAAGGTGTGGTGCGCGGCGTTGCCGCGTCCCCCGTCCGGGTGGACTCCTGAGCGAACTCTTGCCTCGTGGAGAATGGTGACAGATCAGACCTGCGACTGTTCAGCCGTGCCCGCTCAATGGACTCCCCTGCGGCGGGCCCGTCCGGGTCTCCCCGTCCGCGACCGCCTCGGCCGTGCTCCCTGCCGGTCCTCCCGGCGTACTGGTGCACCCGGGCATTGTAGTGTGCCCGGCTTGCAGCGGAATGGCCGAGTGGAGGTTTTCCGAGGTTACCGACGGGTCGGGAAGGGGGCCGTTACGGTACGACCCCCTCCGTTTCCGCCGGGTCCCGTCCGGACGGGTCAGGACCCGTCCGGTCCCGACCGTTTCCGCCGGGTCCCGTCCGGTCCTGTCCGGGCCGGCTCCGTTCTCAGTGCTCCGTGCCGGCCGAGGTCACCAGCTCGGTCAGCACGCCGCCGCAGTCCTTCGGGTGCAGGAACGTGATCCGCGAGCCCATCGAACCGATCCGCGGCTCGTCGTACAGCACCCGCACGCCCTTGGCCCGGATGTCCGCGGCGTCGCTGTCCACGTCGGCGGTGCCGAAGGCGATGTGGTGCACGCCCTCGCCGTTCTTGGCCAGCCACTTGGCGACCGTGGAGTCCTCGCGGGTCGGCTCCAGCAGCTGCAGGTAGGACGCGCCGCCGTCACCGGTGTCGTTGATCTTGAGCATGGCCTCGCGGACGCCCTGCTCCTCGTTGACCTCGCTGTGGAACACCTCGAAGCCGTACGTCGCGCGGTAGAACTCGACCGTCCTGTCGAGGTCGAAGCAGGCGATGCCGATGTGGTCGATGCGGGTCAGCACGGCGGAGACCTCCATGGTGGGAGTCGACGAGGGTGGGCTCCAGTGCAGCGCATGCGGCGGAGGCTTGGCCACCGCCCGCGGTGCGAGCCTGCTCACAGTCTCGCGCCCCGCGCGGCCGGCCCGGGCCCGCCCGCGAATGTCACCCGGGCCGCCGTGACACGGTGTTGACTGGAGGGTGACAGTGCCACTGATCACACCCCGGCGCCGGTGACGCACGGGTTACGGGTCAGTACATTGAGCCGCATCCCCACACCCTCATGGCCGACGCGCGAAGGGGCTCGTCTCATGACTACTTCTGTGATCGTCGCAGGTGCACGCACTCCGATGGGCCGACTCCTCGGCTCGCTGAAGGGCTTCTCCGGCGCCGACCTCGGCGGCTTCGCCATCAAGGCCGCCCTGGAGCGCGCAGGCGTCACCGGCGACCAGGTCCAGTACGTGATCATGGGCCAGGTGCTGCAGGCCGGCGCCGGCCAGATCCCGGCCCGCCAGGCCGCCGTCAAGGCCGGCATCCCGATGAACGTCCCGGCGCTGACCATCAACAAGGTCTGTCTCTCCGGCCTGGACGCCATCGCCCTGGCCGACCAGCTGATCCGCGCCGGCGAGTTCGACGTCGTCGTCGCCGGCGGCCAGGAGTCCATGACCAACGCCCCGCACCTGCTGCCGAAGTCCCGCGAGGGCTTCAAGTACGGCGCGATCGAGATGCTCGACGCGATGGCCTACGACGGCCTCACCGACGCGTACGAGAACATCCCGATGGGCGAGTCCACCGAGAACCACAACACCCGCCTCGGCATCGCCCGCGACGTCCAGGACGCGATCGCCGCGGCCTCGCACCAGCGTGCCGCCGCCGCCCAGAAGAACGGCCTCTTCGACGCCGAGATCGTTCCGGTCGAGATCCCGCAGCGCAAGGGCGAGCCGGTCCTCTTCAGCCAGGACGAGGGCATCCGCGGCGAGACCACCGTCGAGACCCTCGGCAAGCTGCGTCCGGCCTTCACCAAGGGCGGCACCATCACCGCCGGCTCCGCCTCGCAGATCTCCGACGGCGCCGCCGCCGTCGTCGTGATGAGCAAGGCCAAGGCGGAGGAGCTGGGCCTGACCTGGATCGCCGAGATCGGCGCCCACGGCAACGTCGCCGGCCCGGACAACTCGCTGCAGTCGCAGCCGTCCAACGCGATCGCGCACGCCCTCGCCAAGGACGGCCTGACCGTCGCCGACCTCGACCTGATCGAGATCAACGAGGCCTTCGCGGCCGTCGCCCACCAGTCGATGAAGGACCTCGGCGTCACCGACGAGAAGGTCAACGTCAACGGCGGCGCGATCGCCCTCGGCCACCCGATCGGCATGTCCGGTGCCCGCCTCGTCCTGCACCTGGCCCTCGAACTGCAGCGCCGCGGCGGCGGCACCGGCGCGGCCGCGCTCTGCGGCGGCGGCGGCCAGGGCGACGCCCTGATCATCAAGGTCCCCGCCCAGGGCTGACCGGCCGGCGTTTCCCGGGGGCGCACGGCGTGGACGACCACGCCGTGCGCCCCCGCTTTCCGATCGAGGAGACGGACTCTCATGGTCGACGTGGCGACGCTGGTCGAGCAGGCCCGGACGGGGCACCCCAGGGCCGTGGCACGGCTGATCTCGCTGGTCGAGAACGCCGCCCCGCAGCTGCGCGAGGCCATGGCGGCCCTCGCCCCGCACACTGGCAGGGCCTACACCGTCGGCCTCACCGGTTCGCCGGGCGTCGGCAAGTCCACCTCGACCTCGGCGCTCGTCTCCGCGTACCGCCGGCTCGGCAAGCGGGTCGGTGTGCTCGCGGTCGACCCGTCCTCGCCGTTCTCCGGCGGCGCGCTGCTGGGCGACCGGGTCCGGATGCAGGACCACGCGACCGACCCCGAGGTGTTCATCCGGTCGATGGCCACCCGCGGCCACCTCGGCGGCCTCTCCTGGTCCGCCCCGCAGGCCCTGCGGGTGCTGGACGGCGCCGGCTGCGACGTGATCCTGGTGGAGACCGTCGGCGTCGGCCAGTCCGAGGTCGAGGTCGCCGCCCAGGCCGACACCACCGTCGTCCTGCTCGCCCCCGGGATGGGCGACGGCATCCAGGCGGCCAAGGCCGGCATCCTGGAGATCGGCGACGTCTTCGTCGTGAACAAGGCCGACCGGGACGGTGCCGACGCCACCGCCCGCGAGCTCAACCACATGCTCGGCCTCGGCGGGTCCCGCCGCCCCGGCGACTGGCGGCCGCCGATCGTCAAGACCGTCGCCGCCCGGGGCGAGGGCGTCGACGAGGTGGTCGAGGCCCTGGAGAAGCACCGCGCCTGGCTGTCCGCAACGGGGGAGCTCGCCGTACGGCGCACCCGGCGGGCCGCCCAGGAGATCGAGGCGATCGCGCTCGCCGCCCTGCGGTCCCGGATCGGCGACCTGCACGGCGACCGCCACCTGCTCGGCCTCGCCGAACGGGTCGCCGCCGGCGAACTCGCCCCCTACGGCGCCGCCGACCACCTCGTCGCCGGCCTCACCGAGAACACCCGGTAACGACCGCCCCCGCCCACCCGCGAGAGCGACATCAGGGGCGCGGGGAACTGCGCAATCCGGGAGCGGCGAGCCCGTGTATCCGGGAAAGCGAAAACAGGGGCGCGGGGAACTGCGCGACGCGGAAGAACACGGCCTGTGCTTTCCGACCCGCGCAGTTCTCCCCCCAGCCTTCGGCCGGGAGGTGCCCCCACGCGCCCCCGGGCAGCTGCCCCCCAGGTACTGCCGCAGGCGGCTGCCCCGTGCGTCCGGGGGGCCTGCGCCGTCAGGCGCGTCCGCGGAGGGTGCGGAGGTGTTCCGCGACCGGCGCGAGGGCCTCGTACAGCGCGTCGATCTGCTCCGGGGTGAAGCGGTCGACGAAGTGGCTGCGGACGCTGCGGACGTGGTCCGGTGCGACCTTCTGGAGCGTGTCCCAGCCGAGCTCGGTGAGGTGGGCGTAGAGGCCGCGGCGGTCGCCCGGGCACTCCTGCCGCAGCACCATCCCGGCGCTCTCCATCCGGGTGATCTGGTGGGAGAGCCGGCTCTTCGACTGCAGGGTGGCGGTCGCCAGGTCGGTCATCCGCATCCGGCGTTCGGGGGCCTCGGAGAGGACGACGAGGATCTCGTAGTCGTTGATGGCGAGGTTGTGCGGCTGGAGTTCGCGGCTGAGCTGGTACTCGAGCAGCTTGCTCACCTCGAGGTGGGCGCGCCAGAACTGCTGCTCGCGGGTGCTCAGCCACGGCGTCTCCTCCGCGGTGGCCGAGGAGGAGACGGCGGGGGCGTCGGTGACGTGCGTGTCCATGGCCCCAGCATAGCCGTGCTTGTTAAATGTTGTACAAGTTTACGAATCCAGCCGCGCCCGGTTCACCGGTTCGGCCCTGTCAGAGGCCGAACCTCCGGCCCAGGTCGCCGAGGTTGCCCAGGCCCGGGATGTTGACGTTGGGCAGCTGCTGCCCGCCGCCGTGCGCCCCGGCACCGGGCTGGTGCGGCACCCCGCTGCCCGGCACGCCCGCCTCGGCGTGCACCACGCCGACCGAGCGCTCGGCCATCAGGGTCTCGGTCGACTGCAGCAGCACCTGGCCGGCCCCGATGAACTCGAACTGGTGCTCCTCGCCGGAGGCGCCGCCGAGCCCGGTCAGGTGGCGGAGCCCGCCGATCAGACCGTGCATGTAGCCGTGATCGTAGTGGTGGCAGGGTGCGGGGCAGTCGGCCCAGCCGACCAGCGCCTGCGGGTCCACCCGGATGGGCGGCTCGACGAAGTGGACGGGCCCGTTGGAGGCGGCCACGAACTTGCCGGTGCCGATCAGGGTGAGGAAGCCCGGGATGATCGACTGCTTGAGCTTGAGCGTGGGCTCGAAGGCCAGCAGGTTCCCCGACCGGACGGTGAGGTTGCCCTCCTCCAGGTCGTACGAGTTCAGGTCGAAGGCCCGGTCGGCGAGCAGCAGCTTGCCGCGGCCCTCGGCGACGACCCAGTCGGACGCGTGCAGCGGGGAGTTGAAGTTCCGCTCCAGCATCTGGTCGATCACGCCGCGCCCGATGCCCGAGAAGCGCATGTCGCCGTAGTAGGCGATCATCTTGCCCTTCTGCAGGTAGTAGGCGCCGTTGAGGTCGACCGAGAAGGCGTACGGGTTGACGTTGTCGTTGGCCGGCAGGCTCATCGCGTCGTGCACCACCGGGCCCTCGCCGCCGTTCTGCGGCAGCGGCGCGCCGAAGGCGCCCTGCGGCGGGGCCGGGTAGGGCTGGCCCTGCGGCGGGTACGGCTGGCCGGCCTGGGTCGGCTGGTACGCCTGCTGGTAGCCGGGCTGCGGCTGGCCCTGCGGCGGGTAGGGCTGCCCCTGCGGGGGGTACGGCTGGCCGGGCGGCGGGTAGCCGGGCTGGCCGTACGGCTGGCCGGGCTGGGGCTGGCCGTAGGGCTGCTGCCCGTACGGGGGCTGCGGCGGGTAGGACATCAGAGCTTCTCCTCGCTCGCCTGCACGTACGCCACTCCGTGGCCGGACAGCTCCAGCTGGAACGCCTCGCCCGAGCCGCGGCCGACCATGTCCCGCCAGCCGAGGGCGGTGGACAGCTTGTTGGTCACCTGGCCGCGGTGGGCCACGTACGCCTGCGGGTCGACGTGCACCGGCTGGCCGGGGCCGATCGGCAGCTCGAACACGCCGCCGTGCGCCATCACGGCGACCGAGCCGTGGCCGTCCAGCTTGGTGGTGAACAGGCCCTGGCCGGTCACCTGGCCGCGGACCATGCCCATCACGCCGCCCTGCTGGCCCATGAACATCGTCGACTGCTGGAGCGTGCCGTCGAAGGCGAGCAGCCGGTCGGCCTCCACGTAGAGGGTGTCGCCGGTCAGCTCGATCACGTGGATGTTGTGGCCGCCGTGGCCGAACATCACGCTGCCCTGGCCCTCGACGGTCATCAGCGGGGTGTCCTCGTTGGCCACCCGGCGTCCGATCATCGACATGACGCCGCCCTGGCCGCCCATCACGTTGGGCGTGAAGGAGACCTCGCCGGTGTAGGCGAGCATCGAGCCGCGCTGGCTGAAGACCCGCTGGCCGGGCATGACCTTCGCCTCGACCATCTTGTTGTTGATCTTGGTGAACGGCATCAGACGTCGCCCCCGAAGGTCATCTTCTCGGAGGGCTGCACGTAGACCAGGCCCTCGCCGGCGAACTCGACCTGCATGGCCTCGCCGCCGCCCTCGCCGATGATCGTCGTCCAGCCCGCGCCCGACTTCAGGCTGCGGTTGAGGTTGCCGGTGTGCGCCACGTACGCACCCGGGTCGACCCGCAGCGGCATCCCCTGGGAGACCCGCAGGATGATCGCCGGGCCCTTGGAGGTCAGCGCCGCCCAGCCGTGTCCCTCGACCTTGGTGGTGAACAGGCCGTTGCCGGACGCCATGCCGTTGAGGCCGGTGAAGGAGGTGCCGGTGTGCAGGGTCGCCTCGGTGCAGAGCAGGTTGTCCGACTCGACGTAGAGCGTCTCGCCGTTCAACCGCACCAGGTTCACCTCGGTGGCCTTGTCGGCGAAGTAGCAGGTGCCCTGCCCCTTCACCTCCATGACCTCCATCTGCTCACCCGTCAGCCGACGCGTGACCATGCCGCGCAGGCCGTCACCGCCGCCGGACATCTTCTTGAAGTTCATCTGGCCCGTGTAGGCCACCATCGTGCCGTTGCGGGCCTTGACCGAGTCGCCCGCCATGTCGACGGCGAGCACCTTGGAACCCTGGAGTCGAAACTGTGCCACCGGGCGAATGTAGCGGCAGCCGGCCCGCACCCGGGAGGGGGCGCGGGCCTCTGGTACCGAGCTGCGACAAATCACACCGGGTCAGACGGCCGGGGCCGGCTCCGTCCCGGGCACGGCGCCGGCGGCGGTCTCCACCTCCAGCAGCGAGGCCGAGTGCTTCTCCGCCTCGAAGGCGACCACGCCGCCGCGCAGGCCGAACAGCCGCTTCGACAGCATGATCCACAGCACCGCGAGGATGTTCAGCACCAGCGTGCCGATCTTCAGGGCGCTGACGTGCTCGGTGAGTTCGTACACCTCCAGCGGCAGGAAGGCCGCCGTCGCCACCACCGTCAGGTACTCCGCCCAGCGGGCGCCAACCCACAGGCCGGCCGCCTCCACGATCTCGATCAGCGCGTACAGCACCAGCGCGCCGGCCACGATCAGCAGCGTGCCGTGCCGGTACTCGAAGGTCTTGCGGATCGTGTCGACGATCGGCGAGTGCTCCAGGTCCCAGTGGAAGTGGTCGGTGACGGGACGGAAGACCGAGAGGTTCTCGTCGAAGATCCGCCGCACCGCGTCCTGGCTGTTGGAGAACTTCCACACGCCCCAGGCGGCGATCAGGATCAGCAGGCCGCGCAGCGCCCGCTCGACGGCGAGGAAGCGCAGGATGAACAGGTCGCGCAGGGCCTTGCCGCGCGGCACCAGCGGCGCCTCGTCGGCCGGGCCGGAGCCGTGCGGGGCGCCGAGCGCGAAGTCCCCGCAGCGCAGGCAGCGCCAGGCGTCGCCGAGCGCGGTGCGCGCGTGCAGGCGGTCGCGCAGGTCGGTCTCGTCGGGCGCGTAGGTGATGTGCCCGCGCCGCGAGCAGGTCCGCCGGTTCCAGTCGATGCGGAACATGTCCACCCCCGTGGTCGGTCGGCCCGTTCGTCGGGCCGTGCCGCAGCAGGATAGGGCCGCCGGCCGTGAGACCGGCCACCCCGGCCCCGGCACGGCTGTTCGGTCGGTGATAATGAACGAGGCTTGTGATCGCGTTCACGAGCTCACTCGCCGACCCCCTCCCGAGGTGACCCGTGAAGACCAGCCCCGCCGTCCACCGCCTGCGACTCGTGTCCGGCCCGGAGGGCCTGTCCTTCCTGCTGCTGCTCGTGTGCTCGGTGCTCAAGCGGACCACCGACTTCAACGCGGTGCCGGTGATGGGCGCGGTCCACGGCGGCCTGTTCGTGCTGTACGTGGTCTTCCTCGCCCTGGCCTGGCAGCAGCAGCGCTGGGACGCCAAGCGCGGCATCGTGCTGTTCGTGCTGTCGGTGCTGCCCACCGGCGGCTTCTTCGCCGAGCGGATGCTCGCCAAGGAGGAGCGCGGCGAGGTGCCGGCGGCCGTCGCCGCGGCCTGACCGCTCCCCGAGCATCCCCGGAACACCACCGGAGCACCCGACGGCCGGGCCCCCGCAAGGGGGCCCGGCCGTCGCCGTGCGCGGGGGAGCGGACGTCAGCTGACGTTGACCCCGCTCCAGGCCGCGCCCACCGCCTTGTACTCGGTGGAGGTGCTGCCGTAGAGGTCCTTCGCCGCGTTCAGCGTCGCGGTGCGGGCCGCCTTGTAGTTGGTGGTGGAGGTCATGTAGACGGTCAGTGCCCGGTACCAGATCTGCGCCGCCTTGGCCCGGCCGATGCCGGTCAGGGTCGAGCCGTTGGACGTCGGGCTGTTGTAGCTGACGCCGTTGATCGTCTTCGCGCCGCTGCCCTCGGCCAGCAGGTAGAAGAAGTGGTTGGCGACGCCCGAGGAGTAGTGGACGTCCTTGTTGCCGACCGTCGAGGACCAGTAGTCCGCCGAGGCGCCGTCCTTGGAGGGCTTGTCCATGTAGCGCAGCGGGGTCCCGTTGCCGTTCAGGTTGAGCCGCTCGCCGATCAGGTAGTCCGGGGTGTCCACCGGCAGGTTGGCGTAGAACTCGACCATGGTGCCGAAGATGTCGCTGGTGGCCTCGTTCAGGCCGCCGGACTCGCCCGAGTAGTTCAGGCCCGCCGTGGCGGAGGTCACGCCGTGCGTCATCTCGTGGCCGGCCACGTCGATCGCGGTCAGCGGGTGGGTGTTGCCCGAGCCGTCGCCGTACGTCATGCAGAAGCAGCTGTCGCTCCAGAACGCGTTGACGTAGTTGGTCCCGTAGTGGACCTTGCTGTACGCGCCGACGCCGTTGTTCTTGATGCCGTTGCGGTTGAAGGTCGACTTGTAGAAGTCCCAGGTGGCCGCGGCGCCGTACTGCGCGTCCACCGCGGCGGACTGCCCGTTCGAGGCGCTGCCGTTGCCCCAGACGTTGTCGGCGTCGGTGTACAGCGTCCCGTTCTTGTCGACGGTGTACTGGCCGCCGCGGGTGTTGTCCTTCAACTGGTACGTCGAGCCGGTGTAGTTGGTGGTCAGGGTGACCGAGCCGACGAAGACGCCCTTGCCGCTGCCGGTCGCGTTGGAGGTGCGGATCTGCTCCTCGGAGGAGAGCACCGCGCCGGTCGCCGCGTCGGTGACGACCAGGCGGCTGCTCGGGGTGCCGTCGGCGCGCATGCCCTCGACGGTCGTCCGGTAGGCGAGCCGCGGGGCGCCGGAGGCGGCCCACACCACCAGTTCGGCGCCGCCCGCCGCGCCGACCGAGGTCAGCGCGGGTTCGTCCGCGTCCGCGGACTTCCCGACGGTGGCCGCGACGGCGCCGTGCGCCCCGGCGGCGGCCTGGGCGGCGGTGAGCTTCGGGCTGAGCGAGGCGGGGGCGACCGAGCCCTGGACGGCGCGGTCGACGGCCTTCACGGCGCCCTTGGCGTCCTGGTGCACGACCAGGTCGCCGCCGAGTACCGGTAGGCCGGCGTAGGTGCGGTCGAAACGCAGGTGGCGGGCGCCGTCGGCATCCACCACGGCGTCCTTGACGACCAGCTGCTCCTGGCCGGGGAGGCCGAGGGCGCGGGCGGCGGCGGGGGCCTCGGCCCCGGCCTGCGCGAGCAGCGCGGCCCGCTGCTGCGCGGCTGCGGGGGCGGTGGCGGCCTGGGCGCCCGCGGCGACCTGGATCGCGCCGGCGAGCAGGGCCGAGGTGGAGAGGACGGCGCCGAGGGCGAGCTTTCGCTTCACGTACGGGTTCCTTCCGGATCAACCGCGTGTGCGCGGTCGCGCGTCGCTCCGGGGCGCCGGGTCCGGCGCCGACTGGGGCGGAACGAGCGCTGACGTGCTGCTCCGTGCGGTCATGCGGCACCGGACCGGTTGGGGTGGCCGATCGGGCGCCGCACGGGGCTGGAAGGAAGCATGACAAGACGAGTCGTCAAATGACAGATGTACGACAAGAGTTGGCGTATTCCTGTCACCACCGGTCGGGGCCGGACATGAAGCAGCAGCCGGGCCTCCCCTCCGGAGGGCCCGGCTGCTGCGTCTTCAACCGCGGTGCGTCAGCTGACGTTCACCGCGGCCCAGGCAGCGGCGACCTGGGCGTACTCGGTGGAACCGGCACCGTAGAGGTCCGTCGCCGCGTTCAGGGTCGC